>NZ_JBICSV010000004.1:0-601901 GCF_043197215.1 Micromonospora sp. NPDC049203
CCGGTCACATTCCGAACCCGGAAGCTAAGCCCTCCAGCGCCGATGGTACTGCACTCGGGAGGGTGTGGGAGAGTAGGACACCGCCGGACAATCTTTCAATTCAGGGCCACCCCGCACAGGGTGGCCCTGAATTGCGTACTCCCCCGGAATCACCACGCCGGGCCGCCTCCGTCTCGTACCGTCGAGCCGGGACCGCCGACACACGTCGGCCCGCCCGCCGGCTCGGCGGCGCGAAACGTGACGTGCCGTACGCCGGGGCCGTGATGAGGTCCGACCGTACGGGGTACAGGAGTGGGCATGGAGATCGGAATCATCGGGTCAGGGCACATCGGGGGCACCCTCACCCGTCGTCTGCGTTCACTCGGTCACGACGTCGCGGTGGCCAACTCCCGCGGCCCACAGAGCCTGACCGACCTCGCCGCCGAGACCGGCGCCCGGGCCGTCTCCGTGGAGGAGGCCGTGCGGGATGCGGAACTGGTCGTCGTCGCGATCCCGCTGAAGGCGGTGCCGCAGCTCCCGGCGGCGCTTTTCGACGGCAAGCTGGTGGTCGACGCCAACAACTACTACCCCCAGCGCGACGGGGACATCCCCGAGCTGCTGGACCGCAGCCTCAGCTCCAGCCGCTGGACCGCCGACCACCTCAAGGGCGCGCGGGTGGTGAAGGTGTTCAACAACATCCAGGCCGCGCACCTGATGGACGAGGGCAAGCCGGCGGGTACGGCGGGCCGGATCGCGCTGCCGGTGGCCGGTGACGAGGCCGACGCCAAGCGGATCGTCATGGGGCTTGTGGACGAGCTGGGCTTCGACCCGGTCGACGCGGGCACTCTCGACGAGAGCTGGCGGCAGCAGCCGGACACGCCCGTCTACGGCACCGACCGCGACGCGGACGGCGTACGCGAAGGGCTGGCCGCGGCGCGGCCCTGAGAAGCATGAGAAGGCCCCGCCGGCGACATGCCGGCGGGGCCTTCTGCGTGAGCGGATCAGTCGTCGCCCGGCTTGGGGGCGCAGATGAAGCGGGGCTCGGCGTCGTAGCGCCAGCTGAACTTCTCCCGCTTGACCACCTTGCCGTCCTTCTTGATGACCCGGTACGCGTCCTGGGCGAACCCGACACTGCCGGCGGCGGCGATGCAGGTCGGCCCGGGCGTCAGGTAGACCGTCTTCGGCTGGGTGATGTCGCGGCGGGGGCCGTACTCGGTCTTCACACTGTCGTAGATCTTCGTGCTCCAGATCGAGACGGTGATCGAGCTGGACGTGTACGAGGTGTCGATCAGCACCCCGTAGGGCGTGTTGTTGCGGAACTTGAAGTCGAGCTGCGGCCAGTAGATGGTCGACTCGATCACCGCCGGGTAGCGGCTGAAGTAGAACGAGTGCGGCTTGTGCTCGACGTCCTCCAGCCCGGCGTAGTAGGTGGCGTTGAACAGCGTGGTGGTGAACTGGGAGACACCACCGCCGACACCCGGCACGAGTTTCCCGCCGACGATCGTCGGCGCGTCCTTGTATCCCTGGTCGTAGCCGCGTTCGCCGGTGTGCCCGTTGAGCGAGAACGTCTCGCCCGGCTTCACCAGCGCACCGTCCACGTCCTTCGCGGCCCGCACGATGTTCTGGCTGCGCGGCGAGGAGAGACCGCCGGTGAACTGGGTGGTGAAGCTCGACACCCGTTCCTTGATGCCGAGCTTCGCCAGTTCCGCCTCGGTCAGCTCGGGGGCGGCAGGCTTCAGCTCGGCGGTGACCGTACGGCCCTCGGTCTTCGGAAGCACCGCGAGCAGGGCCGGGCCGAGCGCGGCGGCGTCGACCTGGCGCCCGGCCTTGCTGGGCACCACCTTCGGCTTGCCGCCGCTGATGGTCAGGCCGGCGTCCTTCGGCTCCACCTCGAGCTTCGTGAGCCGGTCGCCGAGCGCGGCACGCAGCCGCTTGACGTCGACCTTCGGGGTGAGCGTGCCCGCGTCGTCGGCGGAGAAGCGCAGCGACCGGGCGATGGCGGCGGGCGGGATGGTGACCGAGCCGCCGTCGGTGGTGAGCGTGACAGGCGCGGCCACCGCGGGCCGGGCCAGCTCGGCGACGAGGCGATCCACCTCCTCGCGGGTGGTGGCCGGCCACTTCTCGACCAGCGGCACGGTGACCGGCTCGGCGGCCAGCCAGCCGGCCTTCACCACGGCGGTGGCCCCGTCCGTGTCGATCGTCAGCGCCGGCTTCGGGTAGACCGGCTTCGGTGTGGTGCCGGTCCAGATGATCGCCGGCATGGTCATCTCACGCCCCTGCGGGCCCATCACCTTGCGCAGGGCCGCCCCCAGCTTGGCCTGGTCGACGGTGACCACCGGCTCGACCGTACGGGAGCCGACGAGCCGGCTCACCGCGTGCGCGTCGGCCTCGGCCGCCGCTGCCACTGTCGCGTCCACGTCGATGGCGAGCCCCACGTCGGAGGGCTTCAGTTCGGCCTTGTTCTCACCCACAGTGACCGCGAGCGGGGCGTTGAGCTTCTCGGCCCGGCGTTCCAGCTCGGCGCGCAGCGTCTGGGCCGCCTCCGCGCGGCTGCGCCCGCCCAGCTCGGTGCCGAGCACCGTGGTGCCGCGGGGCACGTCACCGGCGTACGCGTAGGCGCCAAGGCCGACGCCGCCCGCCAGGACGGCCGCGACGATCCCCCCGGCCAGCAGCAGCCGGGTCCGTCGCGAGCGTGTGGGCTTGGCCGCGTCGCCCCCGGGCGGTGTGGCGACCGGCTCGATCTCGACGCCGGGCCAGCTCACCGCCGCCACCTTGATGGTGGGTCGGTCGTCGGCAGCCGGCATCTTCTCGCCGTACATCGTCACTGCAACCTCGATCGGAAGTACACGCGGGGACCGCTTCCCCCACGGGAGACACCTACGGTAACCAACGCTCGGGCCCACCGGGAGTGTCCGGCCCGGAGGTCGTGTCGGGTGACCGCCGGTGTCGCACCGATCACCCGTTTCGGGGTCGCGCCGCGGTGGGCAGCGTCGCACGGACAGCGGCGGGCGGAGGTCCGGCCGTGCGCCGGCGCGCCGGTACGGCCATCAGCGCCGTGGTGACCGCGGCAGTGACGAGGGCCGCGACGACCAGGCCGCCGACGGTGCGCGGGCGCACGGCGGCGGCGACAGTCACCAGCGCGGCGGTGCCCAACCACAGCGGTGCCGCCGCCCACCTGACGCCCCCGGCGAGACGGTCGTTGAGCAGCACGAACGTGACCGCGTAGAGCGCGCCGACGGCGGCGAACAGCGGCGCGTACCGGCCCAGCGCCGTGTAGTCGGGTCCGCCGACGAGCCGGAAGGCCAGCCCGCCGGCCATCGCCGACGCGCCCACCAGGACCAGACCGCAGGCGCCGGTCACCGCGAGCGCGACGGTGCGGCTGCGGCGGTCCCCTCGGGCCAGGCGCGGCAGGGCCAGGACGGCGGCGACCTGCGGCGCCCAGAGCGCGCCCTTGGTCAGGACAGTCCCCACCGAGTACGCGCCGGAGCCCGAGGGCGGCAACAGCTGGCGGGCCAGCAGCAGGTCGGCGTAGGAGACGACGAGCATCGCCAGCGTCGCCCCGCATCCGGCGGTCACCTGCGCGACGGTCAGGCGCGGGGCGGCAGAGGGACGCCGGGGCGTGCCGGTGAGCCAGGCCAGCGCCGGGGGCGCCAGCGCGGCGGTGAGCGCCCCGGCGCCGAGCGCGCCGGTCAGGCCCGCGCCGAGCAGCAGCCCGACGATCACCCCGCCGTAGCGGGCGGCGGCGAGCAGCGCGATCGCGGTGGCGAGCCGCAGGAAGCGCTGGCCGCCCTGCAGCTCGCCGAGCGAGCGCGACGAGAGCACCACCGAGGCCGTGGTGACGGCCAGCAGCGCGGGCACCACGACCGGCAGGTCCAGCGCGGCGACCAGCACCGGCGTCGCCAGCACCAGCGCGCCCGCGCACAGGGCGGCGGTCAGCACGGTGAGCCGCCGGGTGTCGGACGGGCCGTGCCGGGCGTGGTGCACGGCAACGGCGAGTTGCAGGCCGAGCCCGGGCACACCGGCGATGGCGACCAGCCCGAGGGCGGTGGCGAGCGCGCCGAGGTCGTCCGCGTCGAGCTTGCGGGCGGCGAGGACCGGCACCAGGTAGGCCAGGCCGTTCACCAGGACACCGGCGAGGGTGACGGCGACGCCCGCCGCGCCCAGCCCGCTCCGGCGGCCGTCCGCCGGCTCGGGCGCGGGGTCCGGCCGCCCGTCGCTCACGTGATCTCCGAGACGCGGGACACCGGGGCGGCGTCCGGCGCCGGTCGCCCGTCCGGCTCGGCGCGATCGTCGCGGTCCGCCTCCCGATCCGGAACCGGCGCGGCGTCGTGTTCCGGCTCGCGGGGTGCCGGCACGGCCGGGGTCGCCGCCGGGCGGATCCGGCGTACGGGCCGCCGCCGGGCGGTGGTGGAGAGCCAGAGCGCGCCGAGGGCGGCGACCGTCACGAGCTGCGGCAGCGCGTCGGTGTGCCGGTCGGCCGACTCCAGGTAGATCCATCCGGCGAGCACCACGAGCGCCCCGGGAAGCCACGTCTCGGCGGCCCGGACGAGCCGCCTGATCCGCCGGGGGTCGCCGCCCCAGGGCAGGCGACGCGGTCCGGGTACGGCGAGCATGAAGCCCGCCGCGACCAGCAGGCCGCCGAGCAGGCCGCTGTGGAGCACGAGCGCGGCGGCGCCGACGGCGAGCAGCGGCAGCGAGCGGGTGAGCCGGCGCCGGGTAGCCGGCACGGCGGCGACCGCGCGATCCCCGGCGGGGCGGCGATCAGGCAGCACCGCGAGCAGGACCACCACCACCAGCAGGACGCCGCCGAGCAGCAGGCCCATCCGGTACGGGGTGTCCGGCGTGAAGCGCAGCACCACCTCCCCGGAGACACCCGCGGGCAGGATCCAGCCCTGCTGCCAGCCGTCCACCACGAGCGGGGTGAGCGTCTTCCCGCCGATGGTGGCCTGCCAGCCGGTGTTCGTGTTCTCCCGGACCGCGAGCACCCGGTCGCCGGAGTGCTCGGCCACGCGTACCCGCCGCTCGGTGGCCGACCAGGAACCCACCTCGATGTCGCCGGCGGTGGCCGCCGCGACGGGCGTGGCGGTCCGCGGCGTCAGCGCGACCCGGGTGGCGGTGGCGAGCGTGCTCGCGGTGGTGACGACGCGGTGCTCCCCGCTGCCCAGGTCCAGCTGCTTGGGCGTGGTCCGGCCGCAGGCCGTCACCGGCATCTCGCGTAGTTCCAGCAGGTCACGGACCGTGCCGGTGAGCGTCGTGGTGATCCGGGACGGGCCGACCTGAAGCGTCGGACCCGAGCCGCAGGCCAGCTTCAGTGGCGTCTCCGGTCGGGGTGCGACTGTGGTGCCGAGGGGCAGCACCGTCACCTCGCCGACGGCGATGGGCAGTGGCTCGGGCAGCCGCAGGCCGTACGGGTCGGTGCTGGTGGCGGACGGCTTGTCCAGGAACTGGATGGTGATCGAGTCGGTTCGCATCGGCGGGTCGAGCGTGAGCACACCGTCGTTCGTGAGCAGGTTGCTGCGGAACCCGTCGTTGCCGACCACCCGTACGCTGCCGAGCCGGGTGGCGGCGGTCCCCTCCTCGACGGTGAACCGGATCCGGCTGATGACCTGCGGTTCGAGCCAGGTGAGGCGCAGGATCGGCGCCTCGTCGTTGAGCGCCGGTGACCAGCTCGTGGCCGGGTTGCCGTCGAGGACCGCGCCGGGCCGGCCGGCCGGGTCGGGTACCGCCGTCGACGATGCGGTGACCTGCGGCGCGAGGCGCAGCGGCTGGGCCTCGGCGACCAGCTTGTCCAGGGCGGCGTTCAGTTCGGGGCCGGGTGTCGGCCGCGCCCACAGCTTCGCGTCGTACGTCCCGGCAACCGGCAGGGTGAAGGTGCGGTCGATGGTGGAGGCGTCCTCCGAGCCGCGGACCGCGTCGGTGGAGCAGCGCGGGCGGCCGTCGACGGTGAAGCAGGCGGGCGTGGTCGGGGCCGCCGACACGACGACGCCGGCCGGCTGGTCGGTGGCGGGTGCGGCGGGCAGTTGGAGGGTCCGGCTGGTCTGGATGCCGGGGATCTTGATCTCGGTGATGCCGACCGTCTTGTCGCCGAACGGGCGCAGGTCGAACGCGGCGTCGACGGAGACCTCGACCTTGCGGGTGGCGTGCACGCCCTGCAGCTCGAAGACCATGTGGTCGCCGAACTGCTCGACGGTGCGGCTCTCGTACCCGGCGGTCACGGTGACCGTGGTGGGCAGGGCGTCGGCCTTCAGGTCGAACCACACCTCCACCCGGGTGACCCGGGTCGGGTTCGCCAGGTTCACCTCGATCCACTGCCTGTCGCTGCGGGAGTGCGGCGCCGACCGCCAGGACGTGGCGGTGTTCCCGTCCATCGCCGCGTACGGCTGGTATTCGGGCCGGGTGCCGCCGGTGGCGTCGATCTGGGAGCGGGCGGTCGAGGCGCGGATCCCGCTGATGCCCTCGAAGCGGGCGACAGTCGACCACTCCGGCCCCCAGTCGGGCAGGTAGTCGTGCGCGGGCGCGGACACCGCGAAGGTGTCGTCGGCGGTGAGTGTCTGCGAGGAGTTGTCGCGCAGCCGGCCGAACGACACGTCGCGCCGGCGCAGCCCGTCGGTCAGCACGACCCGCCCGGTGGACTCGCCGGCCTTCGCGTCGCCGGCCAGGACCGTGGGCGCGGGGCCGAGCTGGCCCGAGGCGGCCAGGTCGAGCAGCGACTCGGGACCGCCGACGACAGTGGTCACGTCGTCGCGGTCGTACGCGACCACCGGCTGGACGGGCCGGTCCACCCGGTACACCTCAAGTGCCCGTCCGGGCACGTCCAGGCCCTGGTCGCGGAACTCGTCGGGGGTGTCGGAGCCGCCGCGTACCGGGCCGAAGGACGCGACGCGGCTCAGGCCGGGCGAGCGTTCCAGCGCCTGCCGGACGACCGCCGGGCGGGCCGTGTCCGAGCGGCCGTGGTCGAGGTCGGCGCGGAACAGGACGTGGCTGATCCCGGAGCGGGCGAGCAGGTCGGCCAGGCCGGCCGAGCCGGCGCCGGTGGCGAGCGTCGACTCGATCGCGTCCAGCAGCCGGATCGTGGCGGGCGGGGTGAACGGGATGGCGTTGCGCACCGCCCACCGGCTGTCCAGCAGCGGCTGGGCGATCTCGTCGGTGGTGCTGCCCCAGTCGTACGCGGGGAAGCGCGCGCCGGGGACGACGAGCACCCGCCCACGGCCGGTGTTCGCGTCCAGCCAGTCGGTGGCCTCGTGCCAGTAGCCGGGCACGTCCTTCACCGCGCCCGGCGTGGCGAGGCCACCGGCGAGCGCCGGTGAGGCGACGCCCGCGACCGCGACCATGGCTGTGCCGGCGGTGAGCCAGGCGCGGGCCGTGGCCCGGCCACGGCGTTGCTCGGGGGCGGTCCGGGCGGCGCGTACCGCGAGGCTGACCAGGTGGGCCAGGCCGAGCGCCAGCGGCAGGCGGAGCAGCACGTCGAACTTGTGCACGTTGCGCAGCGGGGCGCCGATGCCGTCGAGGAACTGCTGCTGCGGCCCGGCGAGGATGTTCGGCAGGTCGCCGGTGTGCCCGAGGCCGACGAGCGCGACGCCGAGCAGCAGGCCGGTGATGAGGAATCGGCGGTGCGGCATTCCGCGCCGGGACAGGCCGAGCACCCCGAGCGCGGCGACCGCCAGGGTGGCCACGACGAGCAGCGTGTCGTTCGCCAGCCGGGCGCCGGCCGGGATGGTCGCGCCGAACGGGGAGGCCAGGTAGGCGACCCAGTAGGACGTGCCGCGCAGCGTGGTCACCCCGTCGGTGACGCTCGTGGTGTTGCGGGCGGTCTCGATGTAGTCCAGGAAGGGCGGGCTGTAGCGGCCGAGCACCAGCAGCGGGATCAGCCACCACGCGGTGGCCAGGGCGACCGCCCCGCACCAGGCCGCGAGGGCGGTGACGCGGCGGCGCAGCGGTTTGAGCGTGGCGAGCCAGAGCAGGGCGAGCGGCACCACGGCGGCGACGGCGGTGGCGTTGACACCGCCCGCGCAGGCGACGGCCACCGCCGATCCGGCGACCGCGCGGCGCAGCCGGGCGCCCCGGGCGAGGCCCACGAGCGGGATGAGCACCCACGGCGCGACGGCGCTGGGCCAGGACTCCACCGACGACCAGCCGAGCTGGGTGAGGATGCGCGGGGACAACGCGAACGCGACACCGGCGACCATCCGGCCGGCGGGGCTGCCGATGCCGAGCCGGCCCGCCAGCCGCACCACACCGAGGTACGCGACGCAGAACAGCAGCGCCCACCAGAGCCGCTGGACGATCCACGGCGCGACACCCAGTTCCGTCCCGAGCAGGAAGAACGGGCCCATCGGCCAGAGATATCCGTACGCCTGGTTCTGGAGCTGCCCGAACGTGCCGGTGGGATCCCACAGGTGCAGCGAGCGCAGCAGCCACCCGGCCGGATTGACGTTCAGGTCGACCTTGGTGTCCGGGACCACCTGCCCGGGCGCCTGCTGGAAGGCGAGGGCGGTGAGCGCGAGACAGATCGTCAGGTGCCGGAACCGCCGTGCCGTCTGCCGGGCACGGCCGGTCTCCCGGACGAGGGCATCCGTCCCCGTCGGCGGCGTTGTCGTCCCGTCCGCCCGCATTTTCGGCTCCTGTCTCCGCCGGCCGTACGCGTACCCGCACATGACGCGTGTCGCGCGACGTTATCCGGAACCGGCCCGCAGCGGCGACCGGGGGCCGGTGCTGGGCGTTATCGGCGGAACGGCCGTCCCCACGGCAGGTAAGCGTGTGGCAGGCTGCCGACCATGTCAATGCCACAAGCAGCGGCCGAGACGCGTCCGGCAGCCGTCGGCGCGGAGGACGACGGACCCGGACCGATCGGTCGCTGGATAGCCGCCGACCGCGTCCGCGCGGTCGCGATCGCCCTCATCGTCGTGTCCGTCGCGTCGCGCGCCGGGCTGGCCGCCCGTGGCTGGTTCTCGCAGGACGAGTTCGTCATCGCCGCGCAGGTGCTGGACACCCGGCTGGACCCGGACTACCTCCTGGGCACCTTCAACAACCACCTCATGCCGGCCGGGCTGGCGGTCGCGTGGCTGATGGTCCGGGCGGCCGGTTTCGCCGAGTGGCCGTGGATCCTGCTGCTGGCGGCCGGGCAGGCGGCGGTCGGGATCGCCCTGTACCGGCTGCTCCGTGACCTGCTGCGGCCCGGCTGGGGGCTGCTGGTCCCGCTGAGCCTGTTCCTGTTCAGCCCGCTGACGCTCGAGGTGTCGTCGCTGTGGCTGGTCGGGCTGCTCGTGCTGCCGCCGCAGCTGGCGCTGGTCCTGGCGGTGGCGGCCCAGGTCCGGTACGTGCGCACCGGGCGGAAGCGGCACCTCGTCCTGGTCGCGCTCTGGGTCGTGTTCGGCCTGCTCTTCGACACCAAGGCGCTGCTGATCGTGCCGCTGCTGTTCCTGCTGACCGCGTTCCTGTTCACCAAGGGACGCGCGTGGCGCAGCCTCGTGAACACTGTCGTGCGGTTCTGGCCGGCGTGGCTGATGCTCACCGCGCTGTCCGGTGCGTACCTGGCGTACTACCTGACCCGCCCGGCCCGGGGGCTGGACGAGCCCACCTCGGTCGGGCAGGTCTTCACCTTCCTCGGCGACCTGATCGGCGACACGGTGGTGCCGGGCCTGCTCGGCGGGCCGTGGCGCTGGACGTACGCCGGTGACGGGCCGCCGCTGTCCGACCCGTACGACATCGCGAAGTGGCTGTCCTGGGCGGTGCTCGCGGCGCTGATCGTGGTCACCGTGCGGCGGCGGCCGTCCGCCGGGCGGGCCTGGCTGCTGCTCGCCTGCTACCTGGGCCTGGTCGCGGCGCTGTTCGCGGTGACCCGGCTCGGCGGGCCGCTCGGGCCGCTGGTCGGCGTCGTCCCCCGGTACGTCGCGGACGTGGTGCTGGTGGCCGCGATCTGCGTCGGGGTGGCGCTGCTCGGGATGAAGGACAGCGACGAGGACGACGTCTCCGCGTGGCCGCTGCCGACGGTGCTGCGGGAGCCGGGGGCCTTCGCGGTCGGTCTGGTCTCCATGGTGGTGCTGCTGGCCACCATCGGCGTGGGCACGCTGTGGAGCACCGCGCGCTTCGGCGACAACTGGAGCACCAAGCACGGGCGGGACTACCTGGCCACGACGCAGGCCGAGCTGGCCGCAGCGCCGCCGGGCACCGTCTTCTTCGACACCACCGTGCCGGACCGGGTGGTGGCCGGGTACTTCTGGCCGGACAATCTCCAGTCCCACTTCTTCCGGCCGGCGCCGCGCAAGCCGACGTTCGTGACGATGAGCGAGAAGCCGTCGACGTTCGACGAGAACGGCCGGATCCGTCCGGTCGTGGTCGAGGGGCGCAAGGTCGCGCCCGGGCCCGTGGAGGGCTGCGGGCACCTGGCCGAGGGCGGCCGGACCGTCCGGATCCCGATGGACGGCTACCTGGTGGAGTGGCCGTACGTGGTGCACTTCGGCTACGTCGGCTCCGGCGACTCGACAGCGGTGTTCAACCTCGGCGACGCCACCCGCGAGATCACGCTGAAGAGCGGGCTGAACGACGTGTTCTTCATGCTGGAGGGCGCCGGGTCCGCCGTCGAGCTGACGGTGAACACCCCCGGGGTCAGGTTGTGCACCAACCTCATCACCATCGGCAAGGCGGTGCCGAAGCCGCAATGACCGGACGTACCGCCGAGGGCGGCGGCCCCGCGGTCCGGCGGTGGCGGGAGTCGCTTCCGCTGTACCTCGTGGCGGTCGCCGCCACCGCGTTGATCCTGGCCCCGCTCGCGGCGCCGGGCTACGCGCTGCGGTACGACATGGTGTTCGTGCCCCGGCAGCCGCTGAGCTGGGATCTGGTGGCCCCGGCGCAGAGCCTGCCCCGGGCGGTGCCGATGGACGCGCTGGTCTCGCTGGTGACCCAGCTCGTGCCGGGCTGGGTGGTGCAGCGGGTGGCGCTGGCCGGGGCGGTCCTGTTCGCCGCGGTGGGCGCCGGACGGCTGGTGCCGACCGAGCGGCGTGCGGTGCGACTCGTCGCCGCCGTGGCGTACGCGTGGACGCCGTACCTGGCCGAGCGGCTGCTGATCGGCCAGTGGGGGCTGCTGCTGGCGTACGCCGCACTGCCCTGGCTGGCGCGGGCGGCGCTGAACCTGCGGGCGGGCCGCGACGGCGCGCTCGCCCGGGTGGTGCTGCTCGCCGCGCCCGCCGCGATCACCCCGACCGGCGGCCTGATCGCGCTGGCGACGGTGCTGGTGCTGGCGGCGGATCGCCGGCTCCGGCGGTCGGCGCTTGCGGTGGGCGGTGTCGCGCTGCTGAACGCTCCGTGGATCGTGGCGGCCCTGGTCACCGGCGCGGGCGGCACGTCCGATCCGGCCGGCGTGGCGGCGTTCGCGGCGCGCGCGGAGAACTGGGCCGGCCCGCTGGTGGCGCTCGCGGGCACCGGCGGCATCTGGAGCGCGCAGGCCACCCCGTCCAGCCGGTCCGCCGCGCTGGCTCCGCTGGCGACAGTGGTGCTCGTGGTCCTGGCCGTGGTGGGCGCCGGCCTGTTGCGACGCCGGCTGCCGGCGGGCGCGGCGGTACGGCTGGGTGTGCTGGCCGGTGGCGGGTACCTGCTGGCCGCCCTCGCCGTGCTGCCCGGTGGGCAGGGCGCGTTGAGCTGGGCGGTGGCGCACGTGCCGGGGGCGGGGCTGCTCCGCGACGGGCAGAAGTTCCTCGCGCCGTACGCCCTCGTGCTGGTGGTGTGCGCGGCGCTGGGCGCCGAGCGACTGGTGGCCCGGATCGACCGGGAGGTCGGCGGGATCGTGCTGGCCGGGCTGCTGCTCCTGCCGGTGGCCGCGATGCCGGACCTGGCGTTCGGCGGGGCCGGCCGGATCAGTCCGGTGCGTTACCCGGCGGACTGGCGGGCGGTCGCCGAGCGCCTGCCCGACGACCCGGGTGAGGTCCTCTCGCTGCCGCTGACCGCCTACCGGGCCTATCCGTGGAACCCGGGCCGGGTGGTGCTGGACCCGGCGCCCCGCTACCTGCCCGGAACCGTGCTCACCGACGACACGCTGGTGGTCGACGACGTCGCGGTGGCCGGGGAGAATCCGCGCCTGCGCGAGGTGCGCCGGGTGCTCGCCGAGGGGCGGCCGGTCTCGGCCACCGGGGTGGGCTGGGTGGTGGTGCAGCACGGCACGCCGAGCACAGTGGACCCGGCCGTGCTGGCCGGCCTCGACCTCCGGTACGAGGGGGAGTCGCTGAGCCTCTACCGGAACCCGGCCGCCTCGGGCGCGCCGCAGCGGACCGGGGCGAGCCGCTGGCTTGTCGTGCTCGCGTGCGGAACTGCCGTTCTGGCGGTCATGGCTGCCGCCTTTTCGACCCTACGCCGGCGAGCTACTGCGTGGTAACGTCCGCTCGCACGTCTCACCACTGGAGGAATGGCATGCGTAGAGCTTTGACCCTTGTCGTGTCCGGCCTGGTGGCGGCGTTGCTCGGGGTCCTGGCCCTCGGCGGGCTCTCGGCCGCCGCGACCGCCACGGCCGAGGAGGCCGCGACCGAGGCGCGTAACGCCACGGAGGCGGCCAAGCGGGCCGGGAAGCAGGACCCGTACGCCCCCGAGGTCTACGGCAACAGGTAGGACGGGTCGCCCCGCCGCTGGACCGGGCGGGGCGAGTCCGCAGTCTCCAGCAGGGTCGCGAAGCGTTCCCCCGCCACCGGCCAGGTGAAGTTCGCCGCGTGCCGCCGGGCCTGAGCGCCCATCTCCTGACGCATCTCGTCGTCGTGCAGCAGCGCGCGCACCTTGGCCAGGTAGTCGTCGATGTCGTCGGCCAGCAGGCCGGTACGGCCGTCGACCACCGCCTCCGCGACGCCGCCCGCCTCCCGGAACGCCACTGTCGGCGTACCCGCCGCGCCGGCCTCCACGATCGTCAGCCCCCAGCCCTCCTTCAGCGACGGCGTCAGGGCGACCCAGGCCGAGGCGAGCAGCGCGGCCTTCTCCTCCTCCGTGACGAAGCCCCGGAAGTCGACCCGGTCGGTGATGTCCAGCTCGGCTGCGACCTCGCGCAGGTGCGACTCCCACCAGCCCTGCCCGGCGACCACCAGCCGCAGCTGGGGCAGCTCGTCGGCGAGCGCCGCGACCGCGCGCAGCGCCACCTCCACCCGCTTGTGCGGCACTAGGCGGTTGAGCGTCACGAGCAGCGGGAACGGGGCGCGCTCGGCGTCGGTGCGGGGCATCTCCGGCGTGCCGTTGTAGACCACCGAGACCTGCTCCGGCGGTACGCCGAGGGTGCCGAGTTCACGCCGGGTCGCCTCGGACACGGTGACGTACCGGCACCGCCGGTAGACGCGTACCGCGAGCGACGACTCGACCCACCAGCCGAACCGGGCGGCCCACTTCGGCAGGACCACCGGCCACTGCTCGCGGTGCACGTGGTGGATCAGCTTGACCACCGGGCGCCGGGCCCAGAGGGGCGCGAGGAACGGCAGGCCGTTGCAGACGTCGACCAGGATGTCCGGCCGGCCGCCCCGGCGTGCGGCGAGCGGGCCCAGGCCGACTGCTCCGGCCAGGTAGCAGAGCGCCGCCCACAGGTAGACGGTGTGCCGGCCGCCGCGCCGGATGAATCGGATGCCCGCCTCGTTGACCTCGTCGGCGGGAGCCTCGCGGTGCGCCGCGCAGAACAGGGTGGCGCGGAATCCGCGCGACACCAGCTCGGCGGCGATCCGTTCCACGTACACCTCGGAACCGCCGCCCTCGGGGTTGCGAGTGTCTCGCCAGTTGAGGAACAGCACGTGTCCGGGCATGCCGAAGCGACGCTCCACGCGAACCCTACTCTCAAGTAATTTAGCGGTGCGCGTCACATTAAGGGCTGGGCTCCCCGCCCGGCAATGCCCCGACCGGCGGCGTTGGGCCGACGGCCGTCGTCAGGTCACCTGGAGTGATCGAGGAGTTACGGTCAGGCCGGTGCCGCGACGTCCGGAGTGGTGGCGGCGACGGCTGGCGTCTCCGGTGCCGGCCCGCGTCCGGCCGGTCGGCGGCGGCGCTGCGTGCCGAGCGTCTGGAGAGGGCGCTCGACGCCGTAGTAGCTGAGCGCGGCGTACACCAGGCCGAAGAGCATGGTCAGGGCGAAGGTGCTGAGGAACCCGCCGGTGAACAGCGGCCGGTCGTCGAGCAGGTAGATCAGCTCGATGACCAGCGGGTGCCACAGGAACAGCCCGTACGACACGAGGCCCATCCACCGTGCCGACCCGCTGCTGAAGACCTCCTTGGCCCGGGTCCGCCCGCCGAACGCCACCGGGATCGTGATGAGGACGGCGATCAGGAGGTAGAGCGCCATCTTGGTGCCGAACTCGACGGCGGTCGGGCTGGTCAGGTCGCGCGGCCCGGCGATCGGCGTCGTCGCGATCGCCATCACCGCGACCGCCGCCCCCCAGCAGGCGAGCGGCGCCGAGGCGAGGTCGTCGAGCAGGCGGAAGGCGGCCGGCGCGGTGCCGGTACGCAGGGCCACGTGCGCCGCGGCCAGCGCCATGCCGCCGCCGAACCAGGCGCCGTACGACGGGAACCACATCGTGTGCAGCGCCCCGTCGAGCCAGCCGGCGCCCATCATGGCGACCCACGCGACGGTCAGCAGCGCGCCGGAGGAGGCGAGGAGGACGGTGCGGACGGGACGCCAGGTCCGGCCCACGGCGAGCACCGCGAGCAGCGGCAGGAGCAGGTAGAACACGACCTCGGTGGCGAGGCTCCAGGTCTGGCTGAGGCCGTGCCGGAGCTGGCCCGGGCCGTAGATCTGGGTGAGCGTGAGATGGCGCAGCCAGTCACCGGCCGACACCGGGTGGTTGCCGGGCAGGACGACGAAGCAGACCACCACCGCAAGCCAGTACGCGGGCAGGATCCGCAGCGCGCGGCGCCAGAAGTACCGCTTGGTGCGGGGCCGGGGGCGCCCGGTCGCGACGGTGAGCGCCCACGGGCGGAACAGCAGGAAGCCGGAGAGCACGAAGAAGATCGCGACGCCCACGTCCAGGCGCGCCAACCAGCCGCCCCACGTGGTGTTCATGGTGACGGCGGTCTGGAAGCCGACGTGGTGGCCGACGACCGCCACCGCGCCGATCGCTCGCAGCGCGTCGAGGGCGGGAAGACGGCCGGTCACCGCAGGCTCCGGCGTTGTTGGCGTGGTGGCTGTGGACATCTGGACATCCAGGGGGTCGCTTTTGCAGGTGACTGGGGAGTAACCTCCCGCCAATGCTAAGGATCGGGTGCCCCGGACGACAGACCGTAGGGCGGCAGGTTACAGGAGGATGAGTGAAGCTTCGCGTGGGCGCCGCGCTCTTCGGGCTAGGTGTCTTGTTGCTGGTCTTCGCGGCTGGGCTGCCGTTCTACGTGGCCCCCGCTGTGACCAAGCTGCCCTATGACCTGGAACCAACGACGTCCGTCGCCGAGGCGAAGGGCGCGAAGTTCCTACAGATCAAGTCGGAGAACGGCGCGGTAAGCATCGACGTGCCGCAGGCCGATCTCGTGTCCAGCATCGAGGTCATCCCGCAGCCGGAGGACACCAAGGACCGCGTGCCCAAGGAGCTGAAGGGCGACGCGGTCATCTGGAACGTCTACCAGACGGTCAAGCGCAGCGACAACCAGGACGTGATCAGCCAGTACAGCACCGAGCTGGCGCTGTACCGGATCTCGGGTGCGGCGGCGCCGTGGGACGAGCAGTGGCTCAACGAGTCCGGGGCGGAGCAGGCCCCGGTCGGCAACGTGCGTTACTCCGGCCAGATCTACAAGTTCCCGTTCGGCACCGGCAAGCGTGACTACCAGGTGTTCGACCGCGACCTGAAGAAGACGTACCCGGCGCGGTTCACCGGTACGGAGAAGATCAAGGGCGTCGAGACGTACCGCTTCGTGCAGCGGATCGAGAACGAGCCGCTGAACACCCCGGCGGACAGCGTCAAGACCCTGCTGGGCAAGTTCGCGCCCAGCGCGACCAGTGGGCAGGTCGTCTACAGCAACACCCGGACGCTCTGGGTCGACCCGGTGACCGGCGCCTACATCAAGGTGCGTGAGCAGCAGTACAAGGAGCTGCGCCCGGACACCGGCACCCCGACCGTGCTGCTGGACGCGGACTTCAACTACAACGACGCCACGATCAGCCGCAGCGTCGAGACGGTGAAGGACAACCGTTTCAAGATCGGCATGATCAGCCTCTGGGGCCCGATCATCGCCGGTGTGCTCGGCCTGATCGCCCTCATCGCGGGCGTGTGGCTGGTGACGCGGCCCAAGAGCGACGGCAGCGCCCGGCACCGGGCGGACCCGCCGACCTCCGACCCGACGGCGACGCGGGTGGACCAGCAGCCCGTGGGTGGCCCGCTCGACGACGAGATCCCGCCGGCGTCGACGAACTGGCGGTCCGACGAGGTGCCGGCCCAGCGTTCGGGCGCCGGCGACGTGGAGCGCCGCTGACCGGTACGCCGGAAGCACGACGGAGGGGTGGGCCGCACAGCGGCCCACCCCTCCGTCGTGGAGATCTCCCATGCGGGCGAAGCTACTTTACATTTGTTACTCGATTGTAACTGGCGGATGTCCGGTAACTTTCCGTCGCTTTCACCGTCATCTATGCCGGTTTTGAGACGAGATGCCGCCCCGGACGTCCCGCCTGGGCTGGCGTTTCGTGACGCCGGGTCACCTCGCGCTCCTGGCCCCGTATTACCGCCCGGTAATCGGGGGGTTGTGAGCTACACCGCATCGGGTGCACGATCAGGCTCGATCGTTACCCGTCGGTAACAGAGGGGCGGGTCCAGCGCGTGCCACCGGTTCCCCACCGGCCGCCGCGCACATTCGTTCGAGGAGGAACCCGTGCAGAATCGGCTCGACAACCAGGGTCGTACCCGGTGGCGGCGCTTCGCCGCCATGATCGTGCCCACCACGGCCGCCGCCGGTGCCATCCTGTTCGGCATGTCGACCGGCGCCATCGCCTCCGACATCACCGTGTCCGGGCAGACGTTCAAGATCGGCGCCGACCGCCTGGAGGGTGAGGGCTTCAAGCAGTACGGCGGCATCGTCCGCGAGAAGGGCGAGAACGGCAAGGCCGGCGCGACGCACCCGGTCGCGATGGCCGAGATCAGCAGCGCCGAGCTGTACAAGCTCTGCCAGTCCGTCCGCGCCGACCTGCCCGGCCTGCCGGTGGTGCTCACCATCAACGCCGGTGACGGCAAGGACCCGGCCCGGGCCAAGGACCTCGTGATCGCGATGGACTCGCTCGAGGGCAACGCGACCTTCACGAACATCCAGATCGGCCGCGACGCCAGCGACCTCAACCCGACGGCGCAGCGGGGCTCCTTCGGCCAGAACTCCGACCGGGTGACCATCCGCGACCTGAAGCAGGTCTCCCGCTACACCACCTCCTCGACGTTCAACCTGGTCGGGCTCCGGCTCAAGGTCAACGTGGGTGACGACGCCAAGGGCAAGGAGTGCTTCTGAGCTGAGCACGGCCCGCGGTGGCCGACCACCGCGGGCCCGCCCCACCGTTCCCGTTCCCGCTCCGCCAGGAGGAGTACGTGACAACCGTCGACCCGTCCCACACCCGGACCGGCACCGCGGCCCGGGCGTGGCGGACCTTCCGCCGCTGGCAGCGGAGCCGGCCGTTCTGGGGTGGCCTGTTCATCATCCTGGCCGGGGTGGAGATGCTCGCCTCCACCCGGTTGACCCTCAACGGACTGAGCTTCAGCAGCGGAGCCACCGGCCTGCTCGCCCTGCTGATCCCGGCCATCCTGGTGACCTGCGGCGTGCTGCTCTGGCTCAGCCCGGCGCAGCGGCTGTTCTACTCGATCGTCGCCGCGATCACCACCATCTACTCGCTGATCGGGCTCAACCTCGGCGGCTTCTTCCTCGGCCTGCTGTTCGGCATCGTGGGCAGCGCCCTCGCCTTCGCCTGGGTGCCGGCCCGTCCGGCCGCTCCCGGCACGGAGGAGTCCGCCGCCGGCGCGGAGGAGTCCGCCGCCGAGACCGACGACGAGCGCGCCGCCGGAACCGACGCCGAGCCCGACACCGTCGTGGACGCGCAGCCGGTGGACGAACCAGCCGCGGACGAGCGGCCGACAGTCGAGGTGCCGGCCGGAGTACGACCGGCCGTCGAGCAGCCGACTGCCGAGTGGCCGGGCGGGGAGCGGCCGGTCCCTCGGCAGTCGGTGAACGGGAAGCCCGCCGGATCCGACGGCGGTCCGCCGGAGTGGGCGGGCCGCTCTGCGGACCCGCGCGCCTTCGGCATCGTCCTCGTGGTGCTCGGCCTCGCCACCGCAGGCCTGGCCGTACAGCCGAGGGCGGTGCAGGCCGCCCCGAACAAGCCCGCCGCGAGCGCCTGCCCGTCGAAGCCCGCCACGCCGGCGCCCGGCGCGAGCGCGCCCACGGCGACGCCCACCCCGTCGCCGAGTGCGAGCCCGACGCGGGAGGGCAACATCATCACCGACTTCTTCGACGGGATCGGTGACCTGTTCAAGGGCAGCAGCAAGAAGAGCGAGACGCCCTCGCCCACACCGACCGCGAGCGGATCGGCGGCCCCGACGAGCAAGCCGTCGACCCGGCCCGGATCGGCTGACTGCCCGGCGCCGGACAAGCCCGGCAAGGTGGACCCGGCGAAGCCCGGCAAAGTGGAACCGGGCAAGCCGCTGCCGCGGATCGCCGCCGACCCGAGCCTGCCGAAGGTGGCCCAGACGCCGTCGAAGCTCACCGGCACCAAGGTGACGATGACCGGGCTGCGGTTCGAGGGGATCACCGACCTGCAGACCGAGCGGGGCGCGCTCAAGGTGCTGAAGTTCAGCATGAAGGAAGCCGTGACCGACGACTTCCTGCTGGTCGCCGACGGCCCGCGCGGCCGCACCCAGCGGTACGCGACCGACCGGCTCACGGTCCGCGACGACGTCGCGTTCTACTGCACCCGGTTCGTCGGCAAGCTCGCCGGCATCAAGCTGACGCTCACCCCGGACCTGCCGTTCCCGGACGGCCTGCCGGTCACGCTGCCCATCCCGGTGACGTTCACCGACCCGGTCATCGACCTGGCGTACGTCACCAGCGACACGCTCACCGGACGGCCCACGTTGCGGCTGACGCTCGGCGCCTGACCGGACGGGTGCCGGCGATAGTCATCGCCGGCGCCCGCCACCGGCTCAGAGCCGGGCCAGCGCCTTGCGCAGCGGGTCCAGTCCCAGCGAGCCCAGGTCGAGTGCCTGGCGGTGGAACTCCTTGAGATCGAAGTCGGCGCCCTTGCGCGCCTTCGCGTCCTCCCGGGCCTGCAACCAGATCCGCTCGCCCACCTTGTACGACGGCGCCTGACCGGGCCAGCCCAGGTAGCGGTTCAGCTCGAAGCGCAGGTTCTCGTCCGGCACCCGGCAGTGCGCGCGCATGAACTCCCAGCCCAGCTCCGGCGTCCACCGCTCGCCCGGGTGGAAGCCGAACGGGTTGTCCTTCGGGATCTCCAGCTCCAGGTGCATGCCGATGTCCACGATGACCCGGGCCGCGCGCAGCGCCTGCCCGTCGAGCATGCCGAGCCGGTCACCGGGGTCGGCGAGGTAGCCCAGCTCGTCCATCAGCCGCTCGGAGTAGAGCGCCCAGCCCTCGCCGTGCCCGGAGACCCAGCACAGCAGCCGCTGCCAGCGGTTGAGCAGGTCGGCCCGGACGGCCGTCTGGGCGACCTGGAGGTGGTGACCCGGCACGCCCTCGTGGTAGACGGTGGTCACCTCGCGCCAGGTGGAGAAGTCGGTGATGCCCTGCGGCACCGCCCACCACATCCGCCCCGGCCGGGAGAAGTCCTCGCTCGGCCCGGTGTAGTAGATCGCGCCGTCGCTCGTCGGCGCGAGGCAGCACTCGATCCGGCGTACCTGCTCGGGGATGTCGAAGTGGGTGCCGTTCAGGTCGCTGACCGCCTGGTCGGCGAGCGCCTGCATCCAGTCCCGGAACGCCTCCTTGCCGCGTACCGTCCGCGCCGGGTCGGCGTCGAGCACGCGTACCGCGTCGTCGATCGACGCGCCGCGACCGGCGATGCGCGCGGCCACCGCCCGCATCTCGGCCTCCAGCCGGGCCAGCTCCGCGAAGCCCCAGGCGTACGTCTCGTCCAGATCGACAGTCGCGCCGAGGAAGTACTGGGAGGCCAGTTCGTAGCGTTCCCGCCCGGCGGCCTGCTTCTCCCGCCCGGCCGGCGCCAGCTCGGTGCGCAGGAACTGCCCGAACTCGGCGGTGGCGGCGGTCGCGGCGGCGGCGCCCTTGCGCAGCTCCGCGCCGAGCGCGCCGTCGGCGTCGAGCCGCTCGACCAGCCCGTGGAAGAAGTTGTCGCCCTCCGGGTCGACCCACACGTCGCACTGCTTGGCGACCTCGACGAGCTGCACCTGTGAGCTGACCCGGCCCGCGGCGGCGGCCTCGCGCAGCGTGCGCTTGTAGCCGTCCAGTGTGGACGCGAAGCGGTTGAGCCGGGCGGCCACGTTCGCCCGGGCCTCCTCGCCGTCGGTCGGCATGAGGTCGAAGACCATCCGGATCTCGTGCAGGCCGCTGGAGATCACGTTGACCTCGCTGCCGGTCTCGCCCGCGTCGTGGCGGGCCAGCTCCAGGCCGAGGCGCTCCTGCATGGCCTCCTGGGCGGTCCGCTCCGCCTCGGTCTCCGGCTCGGTCACGTCGAGTTCGCCGAGCGTACGGCGGGCCAGCTCGGCACGCGCCGCGTAGCCCTCGGGCGACAGGTCGTCGAGCTGGTCGTCGTAGCCGGCGATGCCGACGTAGGTGGCACCGGTCGGGCTCAGCGGGGCCCACTCGGCCACGTACCGGTTGGCGAGGTCATCGATTCGTCCCACGAGGCGACCCTACGTGACCGCGCATCCGGAATACCGCGCGACTTCGTCGTACCCCTGCGGCAGAGTGTCAGGGGTGAACGTCGAGATCACTCCTGACCGGGCACCGGTGCGGGCCTGGTTGCCCGGCTTCGTCGCGCTCGCCGCCATCTGGGGTTCCAGTTTCCTGTTCATCAAGGTCGGCGTGACCGAGCTGCACCCCGTGCACCTCACCCTCTACCGGGTGGCCACCGGCGCGCTGACGCTGCTCGTGGTGCTGGCCGTGCTGCGCGACCGGCTGCCCCGCGACCTCCGGGTCTGGGCGCACATGCTCGTGGTGGCCGCGTTCGGCGTCGCCGTGCCGTTCACGCTGTTCGGCTACGGCGAGCAGCGGGTCGAGTCGATGCTCGCCGGCATCTGGAACGCCACCACACCGCTGATCGTGCTGCCGCTGGCGGTGCTGGTGTTCCGCACCGAGCGGCTCACCACCCGGCGGGCGGTCGGGCTGGGGCTGGGCTTCGCCGGTGTGCTCGTGGTGCTCGGCGTCTGGGAGGGCGTCGGCGGCGCCCACTTCGTCGGCCAGCTCATGTGCTTCGGCGCGGCGGCCTGTTACGGGCTGGCCATTCCTTACCAGAAGAGGTTCGTCGCGGGTAGTGCGTACTCCGGGCTGTCGCTGTCGGCGGCCCAGCTGCTGGTGGCTACCGCGCAGCTCGCGCTGGTCGCGCCGTTCGCCGGGACGCCGCCGTCGCCGACCGGCCTCTCCCCGCGCGTGGTCGCGAGCGTGCTGGCGCTCGGCGCGCTCGGCACCGGCCTCGCCTTCGTCATCAACATGCGCAACATCCGGCTGGCCGGGGCGAGCACGGCGTCCACAGTGACATACCTGGTCCCGGTGTTCGCGGTGCTCGTCGGCGCGGTGGTGCTGGGCGAGCGGATGAACTGGCACCAGCCTGTGGGCGCGTTCGTGGTGCTCGTCGGCGTGGCTGTCGCGCAGGGCCTGTTCGGGCGGCGCCGCCGTCGCCCGGAGGCGGTGGCGCCCGCCGTCCCCGCCGCCGAACCGGCCACCCGGGGCTGACCCTCAGCTCCGGCCGGCGGTCCACTTCACCAGGCGGTCGGCGGTCCAGGTGTTCACCACCCGCTTCGCCGGTACGCCGCACAGCGCGGCCCGCTCGCAGCCGAAACGCTGCCAGTCGAGCTGACCCGGGGCGTGCGCGTCGGTGTCGATGGCGAACCGGCACCCGGCCTCCAGCGCGAGGCGGATCAGCCGCTTCGGCGGGTCCTGCCGCTCCGGCCGGGAGTTGATCTCGACGGCCACGTCGTGCTCTGCGCAGGCGGCGAAGACGGCGTCCGCGTCGAAGTCGCTCTCCTTGCGGGTACGCGCCCGGTGCCCCCGGTCGCCGGGCCCGGTCACCCCGGCGGGCCGGGAGGAGACCATCCGGCCGGTGCAGTGACCGAGGATGTCCAGGTGCGGGTTCGCGATCGCGGTCAGCATCCGGCGGGTCATCTTCGCCCGGTCGTCGTTCAGGCCGCTGTGCACCGAGCCGACCACCACGTCCAGGCGGGCCAGCAGCTCCTCGTCCTGGTCGAGCGAGCCGTCGGCGAGGATGTCCACCTCGATGCCGGTGAGGATGCGGAAGCCCTTCGGCAGCGCCTCGTTGACGGCGGCGACGTGGTCGAGCTGCTTGCGCAGCCGCTCGGCGGTCAGGCCCCGGGCCACTGTGAGCCGGGGCGAGTGGTCGGTGAGCACCATGTACTCGTGGCCCAGCTCGACCGCGGCCAGCGCCATCTCCTCGATCGGTGAGCCGCCGTCGGACCAGTCCGAGTGGGTGTGGCAGTCGCCGCGCAGCGCGTCCCGCAGCTTCGCCGCCGCCTCGTCCAGGTCGGTGCCCTCGGTCGCCATCAGCCGGCGCAGATAGACCGGTTCCTCGCCGGCCAGCGACTCGGCCACGCAGCGGGCGGTGACGTCACCGACGCCGGACAGCTCGGTCAGCTTGCCGGTGCGGGCCCGCTCGGCCACCTCCGTGGCGGGCAGCGCGCCGAGCGTCTTGGCCGCCGACCGGAACGCCCGGACCCGGTATGTGGCCTCGTTGGCCCGTTCCAGCAGGAACGCGATCCGGCGCAGGTCGGCGAGGGGATCCCGGGCAGTCATGTCCTGGAACCTACGCGCTCACGCCGTCCGGCGGGTGGCCCCGCATCGTCAGCCGCCGCTGGTGGGCCGGCCGGGCGCGGCCGGGCAGCCGTGCTTGCGCTGCCAGGCGGTGATCTCGGCGACCGGCGAGCGGTTGCCGCCCTTGCGCCAGGAGTTCAGGTACGGCGCCGGCCAGACCACGCCCCGGCGGATCCACCAGTCGTCGGCGCCGGTGCACTTCGGGGAGAGCCCGAAGTGCAGGTGGCAGACGTTGTTCGCGTTGCCCGTACGGCCCACCTCGCCGAGCTGCTGCCCGGCACGCACCCGCACCCCGGCGTCCACGCCGACGGTGATCGCGCTCAGGTGCGAGCCGTAGTAGCGCACGCCGTCGTCGCCGAGCAGCGACACGGAGAGCCCGCCGTTGTTCGGGCCCAGCGGCCCGCGCCTGTCGAACCGGTCGACGCGGCTCACCTCCAGCACCACGCCGTCGGTGACCGCCACCACCGGTTCCCCGCAGTCGGCGAACACGTCGGTGCCCGGGTAGCCGCCGTGCGTCGGGTGGTAGTCGACGTCGCCGGCCCGTACCGGGAAGACCCGCTTCACGTCGGCGCGCGACGGCGACGGCGCGGCGGACGAGGAGCCGACCGGCGGCGCCGTCGGGTCGGCGGGCTGCGCGGCGGTCACCACCGGGCTCGGCTCCTGCCACCTGTCGGCACGCCCGGCCGGGGTGCCGCACCCGGCGGCGAGCGCCGCCACGAGCAGCACTACCGGGTACGCCGGCAGCGTGCGGCGTCCGATCGATGGCGAGCGCATCCGGTCATCCTGACAGACCACTACCGTAGGGACGAAAGCCGAACGCGGGACCGATGGTCCGGAGAGGGGGCGGCGGTGACGCACGGATGGCACGGCGGACCCGAGGGGACCGGTCCGGGGGCGTTCCCGCCACCGCGTACGCCCTCGGGGCTGTTCCCGTCGCACACGTCGATGCGGCCCAGCTACCGCGAGCCGTACCCGGTCACCGGCACCGGCGTGGCGGTCGGCGCGCTCGTCGCGTTCGCCTGGCTGCTGCTGTTCGGGCTGTTCGGCGGCGGCGTGGCCGGCTACGCCTGGTGGACGCTGCTGGCCGGCGGTCTGGCGTGGGTGGCCGCCGCGGTGCTGGTCCGTCACGGCGACCGGGGGGTGGCGACCGGCGTGGCGATCGTCACCGCGGGTGGCTGGAGCATCGCCGCGGCGATAGTCGTGACCAGGTGGGCGCAGACCGGAGACTGGCCGCTCTGGTGACCTTCGGTGCCGGTCTCGCTGCGTAGCGAAGGCCACCTTGACGTACGCACGAGGACGGTCCACCCTCGCGGTATGGCCTGGACCACACCGCCGCGGCTCGACCCCGATCGGAGCCGCCGTCGCCTGCAACTCCTCGCCGAGTTGGCCGGTGCCCGTGCGGTACAGCAGCGCCAGCGGCCGCAGCGGGCCCGCACCGAGCGGCTGCGCCAACTCATCGCCACCCGCCGGCGCGTCGTCGGCTGACCAGCTTTCTCTCTCAGAACGGCCGGTTCATCCGGGGCGTTGACCGCTCGCCCGCCGACCCGACCGGTTAACGTGCATCGCGTGACGTGTCGGCATGCTGCTGAGCCAATTTGGGGGGACCGTGTCGTACTTCGCTGCTGCCGTGGCGCGCGTCGACGGCGGCTGGACCGCCGGTGAGGTGAGCCTGCGGGGCGTCACCGACATCGAGGAGGTCGCCGACCGGCTGCGCGACGTCGAGCCGGACGCCGACCTGTCGCTGCTGTTCGTCGAGGCCGACGACACGTACCTGGTCCTCCTGCGCCTGGACGAGGGAGAGGACCTGCGGGTCTTCGGCTCGGACTCGGCGTACGCGGAGGAGTCCCGGCTGGGCGCGCTGCTCGTCGGTGACCTGAAGACCTCGGTGACCGGGCTGGAGGAGGTCGACGAGCCGCGCGCCTCCGGCGGCGACGACGAGACCGAACAACCCGCTGTGGACCCGGAGGCCGACCCGGTGGGCGACGCGGACCTCCTCGCCGACCTGGGCATCCCGGCGCAGAAGCTGCTGGCGCTCTGCGCGCACGAGGGCTCCATGCCGGCCGATGTGACATCCGAGATCTGCCAGGTACTGGGCTGTGTGGACGAGGTCGAGGAGCTGCGTGAGGTCTGAGCCCGGGGAGTCCCTGACGCCCGGCGCCGCCGAACCGGCCGACGCGACCGATCCGGCGCTGGAGACCGTACGCCCGGGGCAGCCCACCCCCGGCCGGGCCGGGCGTGCCGGTCCCGGCGCGGACGAGGCGCTCGCCGACCCGGGCGCGATCGGCCGCCGGCAGCGGCACGAGCTGTGGATGCGCCGTGCCCTTGAGATCGCGGTGACCGGCCCGGCGGCCGACCGCGACGCCGACGACGTGCCGGTCGGCGCGGTGCTCTACGGCCCCGACGGCGCCGAACTGGCGGTCGGCCGCAACGAGCGGGAGCTGACCGGCGACCCGACGGCGCACGCCGAGGTGCTGGCGTTGCGCCGGGCCGCGCGGCGGCTGGGCCGCTGGCGGCTGGACGACTGCACGCTCGTGGTGACGCTCGAACCGTGCACCATGTGCGCCGGGGCGATCGCGCTGGCCCGCGTCTCGACAGTGGTGTTCGGCGCCTGGGAACCCAAGACGGGCGCCGTCGGGTCGCTCTGGGACGTGTTGCGCGACCGCCGCGTCACGCACCGCCCCGAGGTGTACGGCGGCGTGCTGGAACGCGAGAGCGCGGCGTTGCTGCGCGCGTTCTTCCGCTGAGAGTTCTCGGCTCAGGCGCTTGCCGGCGCGGGGCGCAGCAGCGTCGCGGCCACCCCCTGGGCGACCTCGGTCCAGGCGGTCGGGCGCAGCGTGGCGGGGTCGAGCCGGACGATCGACCGGGTGCCGGTGGCGTGCACTGTGGCGCCGTCGGTCGAGCGGAACTCGAAGGCGTAGCGGGCGCTGCTGGCGCCGAAGTGCTCCAGCCAGAAGTGCACAGCCACCGCGCCGACGCCGATGACCGGCGCCCGATAGGTGATGGTGAACTCCCGGACGGCGTGGAACACGTCGGGTGTCGCGTGCACGTCGCCCCGGAAGGCGACGCCCCGCTCCGCCCAGTAGGGCGTCAGCGCGCGTTCCAGCAGCACGGCGTAGCGCGCGTTGTGCAGGATGCCCATCGCGTCCAGATCGTCGAAGTGCACCGGCACGTGCTCGACGTGCCCGAACTCGGCGACCGGCAGGTCGGCGGTGGTGTGGCTCATGACTGGCCTTCCGGTAGCAGGGCCGGATCCGGGCAGAGCGCCCGCAACCGGTTCAGCAGGCCCTGGCGGGCGTGCCGGTAGGAGGCGTCCGGGTCGAGCAGCCGGGACCGCATCACCGCGCTGATCCCCAGCGCGTCGATCTCGTACGCGAGCAGCGGCACGTCCAGGTCGGCGGGGAGCTCGCCGAGGTCGACCGCCTCCTGGACGAGGCGCTCCAGCAGTGCGGTCCACCGGGACAACGCGTCGGCGAGCCGGTCCCGGACCGGGCCGGGGCGGGCGTTGTACTCGAACTCGGTGTTGGCGAAGAAGCAGCCGCCGGGCAGCACCCGGGCGGCGTAGAACTCGATCCGGGCCTCGTGCAGCGCGTGCAGCCGGCGTACGCCCCGGGGTGCCCGCAGGGCGGGGGCGACGATCATCTCCTGCCACTGCGCCACGGCCCGGTCGACTGTGGCGAGTTGCAGCGCCTCCTTGGAGCGCCAGTGCGCGAAGAGACCGGACTTGCTCACCTCCAGCCGGTCGGCGAGCTGGGCCAGGGACAGACCGTGCAGGCCGACCTCGGTCGCCAGCGCCACCGCGGTGTCCAGCACCGCGGTGCGGGTGCGGTCGCCACGGGCGACGCGGCCGTCGGAGGTCATGCGATCAGCCTAGAGGAAACAAGCACGACCGGTCGTATTTATTTTTGTGACGACGGTAACGCGCGACCGCCCCGCCACCTTGCGGCGACGGGGCGGTCCGGGGTCGATCAGGTCAGGCGATGATGGTGTCCAGCGCGATCTCGACCATCTGGCCGAACGTCTGCTCGCGCTCCTGCGACGTGGTCTTCTCGCCGGTCTTGATGTGGTCGCTGACGGTCAGGATGGTCAGCGCGCGGGCCTTGTAGCGCGCCGCGATCGTGTAGAGCGCCGCCGACTCCATCTCCACCGCCAGCACGCCGTAGTCGGCGAGCCGGTCGTACAGGTCCGGCCGGTCCGTGTAGAAGGCGTCCGCCGCCAGGATCGGCCCCACCCGCATGCTGATGCCGCGCCGCTCGGCCACCTCGACCGAGGTACGCAGCAACCCGAAGTCGGCCACCGGGGCGTAGTCGATCAGCCCGTCGAAGCGCATCCGGTTCATGTTCGAGTCGGTCGACGACCCGATCGCCGCCACCACGTCCCGCAGCTGCAGGTCCTCGGTCAGCGCGCCACAGGAGCCGACCCGGATCAGCGACTTCACGCCGTACTCGTTGACCAGCTCGTGCGCGTAGATCGAGGCGGACGGCATACCCATGCCGGAACCCTGGACGGACACGTCGACACCGTTCCACCGGCCGGTGAAGCCCAGCATGCCGCGCACCGTCGTGTAGCAGCGGGCCCCCTCCAGGTAGGTCTCCGCGATCCACTTGGCCCGCAGCGGGTCGCCCGGCATCAGGACCCGCTCGGCGATCTCTCCCGGCTCAGCGCCGATGTGCGTACTCATGGCAAAGATCCTGCCAGGCCGGGCCGAGGGATACCGGTTCGGCGTCCAACCCGGCGGTCCTGTACCCTCGTCGGCGGTGGCGTGTCCGAGTGGCCTAAGGAGCACGCCTCGAAAGCGTGTGAGGGTTTACGCCCTCCGCGGGTTCAAATCCCGCCGCCACCGCTCGTGAACAGCGAGAAAGCCCGGTCGATCCGCGAGGATCGCACCGGGCTTTCCGCGTTCCGGGTCAACTCCCGGTGAAGTCGTCGCCGAGCAATGCGCGGATCCGGCCCAACGCCCGGGCGTCCCGCATCTTCACCGCCGACGCGGAGATGCCGAGGATCTTGGCGACGGTGGCGACGCTCTGGTCCTCCCAGTGCCGCAGCACCACTATCGCCTGGTCCCGGATCGGCAGCGTCGCCAGTGCGGTCATCAACGCGACGTGCAGGTCCGTCGCCGCCGCCGGTTCCGGCCGCTCGGGCAGGTCGGCGCAGACCACCTCGGTGCCGCTGCGCCGGTTCCGCTGGTCGAAGACGGCGTTCATGAGCACCCGGCGGCTGTACGCGTCGAGGTTCGCGGTGTGCCGGATCCGGGTCCACGAGGCGTACATCCGGGTGAACGTGATCTGGGTCAGATCCTGGGCGAGGTGCCAGTCCCGGCACATGAGGTAGGCGATGCGTCTCAGCCGGGGTGCGGTCGCCGCGACGAACGCGCTGAAGTCGTCGTCCCGGGTGCTGCGCTCACGCCTGCGGGCGGCGCTCCACCGGGCCAGCGGACCGGCCGGGCGTTCGACGGACGGTGTCGCGCGTACGTCGATCTGCCCGCTGGTCACTCACCCTCCCCGGACCCGGAGCGCGCCGGGCACGGACCGCCCAGGATCTGATCGACGCCGTCCCGGTCGTGGAAGTTCGCCACCAGGCGGGAGTAGTCCCTCGCCTTCGTCACTGTGACCTCGAAGGACTCGGGCATCTGTTCCGGTGTGACCGCGTCGACCAGGTCCGGGCTGTTCCGGTACATCTCCTTGAATCTGGCGTACGCCTCGTCCCGGCTCTGGAACGTCACGTTCCGCACGATCGGATCCGATCGGAGCGCGTCACGCAGGTCGAGGCGCTGCCGATCGGTGATCTCCCGCCGCAGGAAGACGCGGATGTCGACCGGCTCGTCACCCCACTGCCGCTCACAGGTGGAGCCGGCGGAGGGCATCAGTGCGCCGGCCGCCACCACCGGCGGTGCCGGTTCCCTCGGTGCCGGCGTCAGGTTCAGCCCGACCACGACGGCGGCGACCGCGAGGAGACCGGTCGCCGCGCCTCCCGTGACCAGCCGGCGCCTGCGCCGCAGCGCGGTGCCCCCGGCCATGGCCTCCCGGGCCAGTTCCCCGGTCAGGGGTGCGGGTTCCACCCCGAGTGCCCGCTCGAAGAGCACATGCAGTTTCTGGTCCACAGCTCGCTCCCGGTGTCCGACGACGTCCTCTCCAAGAGACCGGTCGAGTCGCCGTATCGGTCACACCGGAGTTTTGGCGGGTCGGGTCAGCAGGGGCCGTAGCCCTCGTCGAAGAGGCGGCGGGCCCAGTCCGCGTACCCGGCGATGATCTCCCGGACGGTGACGCCGTCGTGCAGGAACAGGTACGCGCGGTCGCCGTCGCGGGCGAGCAGCCCGGCGAAGCGGTGACTGCCCGGCGGCGCCGGCAGGTCGACGGCGCCGGGGTACGCGGCGCGGGCCTCGCCCACCGGGGAGCCGGCGCTGATGCCCTCGGGTGTGCTCATCGGGTCGTCGAGCCAGAGCAGGACGAGCCGGTCGTCGACGAAGATCGGGCTGACCGAACCGTGCCCGACCAGCGCGGGCCCGCAGGCCGCCTCGTCGGCGCGCAGCACACCGCGCCGGGTCAGGTCCGCCTCGGTGTCGCCGAACCCGGCGTTGCGCAGTCCGTCCAGGCCGACCACCTGGGCCGCGCCGACCGGGCGGGTGGCCCACTGTGGATGAACGCCGCTGCCGGCTGCGGACGCGGCAACAAGCAGTGCGGCAATAAAGCCGAATTGTCGTAGTTTCATGCAATCCCCCAGTCACCAACGGGACCGGGGCGATGAGGTTGCTGGTGCTGGTCGGATTGGCGTAGTTCCCACTCCTCGGCCAGCTCGTCCCAGTAGTCGGCGGACAGTCCGCGGCGGCCGTGCGCCAGCCAGCCGTCCGTGTCACGCTCCAGATGCAGGCCCAGCTCGGCGAACGGGTCGATCCACGCGCCCGGCTCCGCGCCCAGCCGGGCCAGCGCGGTGTTGATCGGCCACTCGGTACGCGGCCGGTCCAGCGCGGCGTCGTATCGCGGACCCCAGCTCACCTCGCCACCCAGCCAGACCACCGCCGACTGGTGGCCGAGCCCGCCCGCGAACTCCGCCTCCAGGTACGCCACCGGGCCGCTCCTCGACCAGCGCGCAAGCACCTCCGCCAGTGGCGGCGAGAGCACCAGACGGAACGGACGCTCGGCGTGCGGCTCGTCGGTGGCGTAGTCCGGCAGGCCGCCGGTCAGTTCCTGCACCAGTTGCGGGGTGACAGGCAGCAGCGCGAAGTCCTGGCGGAGCGCGGCGAGCACCGCGTGGTCCAGGTCGGCGGTCTGCTCGCGCAGCAACTCGACGTCGGCGACCACGGCGCTGAGCTGGTAACTCATCCGGTCCTCTCGGCGTCCACAGGCTGTGGATGGAACATGTGTACGACGGCTTCAGGTGATTCCGTTGGTCAGGTACCTCGGGCGTCCGTCGCTCAGCGCGGCCACCGCGTGACGCAGCCGATGCCAAACGTACGGGCGAAGCAACGCCTGCGCATCAGCGAGCGCAACGAATCGAGCGTCGGCCAGTTCGCCGTCAGCCGGTTTCAACGGCTCGGCGGGCGGCAGTGCGCCGCCGTCGAAGATGAACATCAGGCTGTCGTCCCACGGGCCGTGCGGTGCCACCCAGTCCACCACCAGCAACGGTCCGACGCGCAGTTCGAGACCCAACTCCTCGCGTACCTCCCGCTCGGCGGCCAGGTGCGGCGGCTCGTTCGCCTCCGCCATGCCGCCCGGCAGGTCCCAGTCCGGCTTGTAGCGCGGATCCACCAACAGGACGTCGCCGTCACCGTTGCGCAGCAGTACGTCGGCTCCCACCCGCTTCCGGGGCTGCCGCGCGTTGCCCTCGGCGAGGTGGGCCTGCCAGGCTGCCGGATCTCGCTCGTACAGGGGACGCTCGTCGGCCATACCGACGATTGTCAGCCGTCCTCACCCCGTCGGCAGCGGCAGCGCCACCCATCTCCGCTCCCAGATGGCGTCGCGAAGCCGGTCCAGAAGCTGTGGCACGTCCGGGCACCGGACGGCATGCGACCGCAAAAGCAGTGCGAGATGTCTGAGCTGGTCGAGGACGACGGCCGAGCCCAGACCATGGGTGAGATCGACGGTCTGATGTGTCAGGTCGCACGCCTCCTCGATCCGGGCCTGCCCGACGAGCGCGGTGGCCAGGAGCATCCGGGCGAGCGCCTGACTCCGCACCCGGCCGCCCGGCCGCTCGGCGACGCTGCCGTTGAGGATGCGAAGAGCGGCCGTGACGTCACCGAGGCGAAGCAGGCAACGTGCCGACTCGATATCGAACGAGGTGCGGTCGAATGGACTCAGCCATTCGGTGGGTGCAGGTGCCGCCTCCGCGAAGGCGGACTCGGCCCGCTGAAGGGAAGCGTGGCAGTCGGCGGTGAGACCCGCTGCGGCGAGACCGCGCGCCTGCAAGGCAAGAAGACGGCGCGTATCAGAGCACCGGCGTCCTCTTGGGCGACGGCCGCGAGCCCGTCGCTGGCATGTGAGATCGCGGCCCCCGCGTTTCCACCGTGGCAGGCGAGGTGGCTCAGGCTTCCGTGCACCTGCGCCACCAGCAGCGCATCTCTGCTGTCGACGGCGAGCGCCAAGGCGTCAAGGAAGTGCCGTCTACTCGTCGTGCTGTCACGGAATCGTGTGCCATCCAACCGGCCATCTCGTGCAGGGCAGCGGTCGCCATGAGCACCTGCGAGGACATGGCAGGAGGACGACCTGTCGGCCTGGAGAAGGTGGCGAGGTGCGCCAGCACAGTGCTGTAGAGGTTCTTGCCGCCAACCTGACGATCTGCGGACCGGAGTGCGCGGATCAGTTGAGGACCCACCTCCACGACATCGGCTGGCACGGAGGTGTCGCCTGGCGCGGCCGGTAGTCGGAACCACAAGGTATGCGCGGGTATCCGCAGCACGCGGACCCAGTGCGCCAGTCGGTCGAGGTGCACCACCGCCGGTCCGTTCTCGATGCGGCTCAGTTGCGCCTGCGTAATCCCGAACCAGCCGGCGACCGTGGCCTGCGGCAGCGGCTGTCGCCCGTGATAGGGATGGTGACGGTAGGCGCGGACAACGCGACCGAGGTGCCGATCCGCAAGCGCATGGCGAAGCGGTTCATGGGACCAGAAGCTGGGTGGAACGTCGGGAGCAGCGACGATGCGGTCCCGCTCCGCTCGCTGACAGGGAGCGCACCGTCCCGAGTCGTTGTCGGCAGCCAGGTTGGCGCCGCAACGCGCACACCTGCTCGGCCTCGATTCCGCGATCACTCACTTATTCAACCCGCTCAGTGACTTTCGGTTATACATGCAACGCATAACCGGTCATGACTAGGACGAGAGCTTTGACGTGCCACGTACGAGGATTGTGTGATCGACCTCCTCGGAGGCTGTCGGATCGGGGTGGCGGTGTTCGTAGCCGGGGTGACGGCGGCCCGGTCGGCGGCCGACCAGAGCGAAAGAGGAACCGATGGCGCAGTACCTGATCTCCGTACTCGACGACACGACCGGCTCGGCCACCGACGCGGAGATGGCCGCGATCGGTGAGTTCAACGAGCGGTTGCGAGCCGACGGCCACTGGGTCTTCGCCGGTGGGCTCGCGGCGCCGGAGACGGCCACCGTCGTTGATGCGCGGGGCGGGAGTCCGCTGCTCACCGACGGGCCGTACCTGGAGACGAAGGAGTACGTCGGCGGGTTCTGGATCATCGAGGCGCCGGACTTCGACGTGGCGCTGCCGCTCGCCGCGCTGGCCTCGGAGCGGTGCAACAGGCGGGTCGAGCTGCGGCCGTTCCTGGGCGCGTGACAGACGTCGGCGAGGCGCTCACCCGGGTCCACCGCGAGGAGTGGGCCCGGGTCGTCGCCACGCTCGCCCGGCGCATCGGTGACCTCGACGTCGCGGAGGAGATGACAGCCGAGGCGTTCGCCGCCGCCGTCGAGCGCTGGTCGGCCGACGGCGTACCGCCGAACCCCGGCGCGTGGCTCACCACCACCGCGTACCGCAGGGCCGTCGACCGGATCCGGCGCGAGAGCCGGCGGGAGGACAAGCACCGGGAGGCGCTGATGCTGGCCGACGCCCCGGAACCGCTCGGTGTCATCGACGACGACCGCCTTCGCCTGATCTTCACCTGCTGCCACCCGGCGCTGGCCGTCCAGGCGCGGGTGGCGTTGACGCTGCGCCTGGTCGGCGGGCTGACAGTGCCGGAGATCGCGCGGGCCTATCTGGTCCAGGAGGCCGCCATGAGCAGGCGGATCACCAGGGCCAAGACGAAGATCAAGGCGGCCGGGATCCGGTACCGTGTGCCGTCGCGTGAGGACCTGCCGGCCCGGGTCACCGGCGTGCTCGCCGTGCTCTACCTGATCTTCAACGAGGGCTACCTTGCCTCCGACCCGGGCGAGGAGGCGGTGCGCGCCGACCTGACCGCCGAGGCGATCCGGCTCGCCCGGCTCGTCCGTACGCTGCTGCCCGACGACCACGAGGCCACCGGCCTCCTGGCGTTGATGCTGCTCACCGAGGCCCGCCGGCCCGCCCGCGTCTCCGCGACAGGCGAACTCGTCGTCCTCGCCGAGCAGGACCGCAGCGCCTGGGACCGCGCACTCATCGCCGAGGGGCACGCCCTGGTCAGGGCGTGCATCGCCGCCGGCCGGCCGCCGGGCCGCTATCAGATCCTCGCCGCGATAAACGCCGTCCACACCGACGCCCGCGACGCGCGGGACACCGACTGGTCGCAGGTCGCCGCGCTCTACGACCATCTGGTACGCGTCGACCCGTCGCCGGTCGTACGGCTCAACCGGGCGGTGGCGGTCGCCGAACTGGACGGGCCACAGGTGGCGCTGGCCGAGGTGGACGGGCTTCCGCTGGAGGGTTACCACGCGTACCACGCCACGCGCGCCGAGCTGCTGCGCCGGCTCGGCCGTGGCACCGAGGCGCGGGTGGCGTACGACCGGGCGATCGAGTCGGCGGGGAACAGCGCGGAGACGGCGTACCTGAGGCGGCGACGGGACCAGTTGGGCGGCAGCTGAGGCGCGCCGACGAGCTCCGGAAGGGCGGGACCACCCTGTCGTTGATCTTCACGGTTAGCGTCGTGTGCATCGGTGCGACCCGAGCCCGCCACCATGCCTACTTTAGGAGCTGATATGTCTCAGGGAGCTGCCGCGCCCCAGCCGGTACTCGTGCAGGTTCGCCAGAAGTCGCTGGGCCTCGCCTACCTGTTCTGGCTGCTGCTGGGCGTCTTCGGCGTTCACCAGTTCTACCTCGGAAAGACGGGCCGGGGCCTGCTCTACCTGTTCACCGGTGGCCTCCTGTTCGTCGGAGTGCTGGTTGACCTGTTCACGCTGCCGAGTCAGGTGCGTCAGGTCAACACGCAGCTCGCCGTCGGAATCCGCTGAAACGAAATCGATCGCAGACAGAACGGAAGGGCCGGTCCCTGACGGGGCCGGCCCTTCCGTTCGTGCTGCTCAAGAGAGCGGAGGATACGAGATTCGAACTCGTGAGGGTGTGAACCCAACACGCTTTCCAAGCGTGCGCCCTAGGCCTCTAGGCGAATCCTCCGCGAGCCAGGATACAGGTCCCGCGACGACGGGCCACCCCACCCTCCCGGAAGATCCACAACCCTTCGGGTAGGCTTGGCGTCACCTCCCGTGCGGCGGTACCTCGTGAACCTCCCCAGGGCCGGAAGGCAGCAAGGATAAGCGAGCTCTGCCGGGTGCACGGGAGGCCTTTCTGTCTCCCGGGCCGGGTAACGTCGCTGCGGGTCGGGTCACGGGGTGGTGGGTGGTCACCCGGGGCCGACCGGCGCAGAATGGCTCGGTCGAGAGGAGGCGGGACGGGTGGCACTGGCCCTTTACCGCAAGTACCGGCCGCGAACGTTCGCCGAGATGATCGGCCAGGAGCAGGTCACCGAGCCGCTGTCGCAGGCGCTGCGCAGCGGGCGGCTCAACCACGCCTACCTCTTCTCCGGTCCGCGGGGCTGCGGCAAGACCTCCAGCGCCCGGATCCTGGCCCGCTCCCTCAACTGCGAGCAGGGCCCCACCCCCGAGCCGTGCGGGCAGTGTGACTCGTGCCGCGGGCTGGCTCCCGACGGTGGCGGCTCGATCGACGTGATCGAGATCGACGCGGCCAGCCACGGTGGTGTGGACGACGCCCGTGAGCTACGCGAGAAGGCGTTCTTCGCCCCGGCCCGCAGTCGCTTCAAGATCTACATCATCGACGAGGCGCACATGGTCTCGTCGGCCGGCTTCAACGCGCTGCTCAAGCTGGTCGAGGAGCCCCCGGAATACGTCAAGTTCATCTTCGCCACCACCGAACCGGAGAAGGTCCTCGGCACGATCAAGTCGCGGACCCACCACTACCCGTTCCGGCTGTTCCCGCCGAAGGTGGTCCGCCCCTATCTGGAGCAGCTCTGCGAGGCGGAGGGCGTCAAGGTCGAGCCGGCGGTCTTCCCGCTGGTGGTGCGCGCCGGCGGGGGCAGCATGCGCGACAGCCTCTCCGTGCTCGACCAGCTCATCGCGGGCGCCGGCCCGGAGGGCGTCGACTACGCCCGGGCCGCCGCGCTGCTCGGGGTCACCGACGCCGCGCTGATCGACGAGATGTGCGACGCGCTCGCCGCCGGTGACGGCGCCGCCGCGTACGCCACCGTCGACCGGGTCGCCGAGGCCGGGCACGACTCGCGTCGCTTCGCCTCCGACCTGCTGGAACGCCTCCGCGACCTGATCGTCCTGCAGCAGGTGCCGGACGCCGCCGCCAGGGGCCTCATCGACGGCCCGGCCGACCAGATCGAGCGGATGGCCGCCCAGGCGCAGCGCCTCGGCCCGGCGACGCTGTCCCGTTGCGCCGACATCGTGCACAACGGCCTGGTCGAGATGCGCGGCACCACGGCGCCCCGGCTGCTGCTGGAGCTGATCTGCGCGCGAATGCTCCTGCCCGGCGCTGACGACTCCTCCGGCGGCCTGCTCCAGCGCCTGGAACGGATGGAGCGCCGGCTGACGCTCGGGGGCGCCGAGCTGCCGCCGGCCGCCGCCGGCTCCGCGCACCCCACCCAGACCCCTGGGGTACGCCAAGCGGCTCCCGCCCCGGGCGCGGCTGCCGCCGCGATCCAGCCGGACACCGCCGGCACGCCGGCGGCTGCCGGTGCCCCGACCGGGGCCGCCGCCGCACGGGCCGCCGCCGCGGCTGCGGTAGGCGCCCGGAGCACCGCACCCGGCTCCCGTCCCGCCTCTGCCGCCGGGGCTACCGGCTCCCGTCCCGCCCCGGCCGGTGCGACAGCCGACTCCGGCGCGGCCGCTGCCGAGTCCGGCCCGCGTCCCGCCCTGGCGACCGAAGCGCCCGCCGGAGTTCACCCCGGCACGGACGCCGGATTTCCGGCGCCGGCCGCCGCCGGCTCGACGACCTCCGGTCCGGCCGCTGCCCGACGCCCGGTACCGCCGTCCGCGGTGATGCCCGACCCGGCCACGCCCGAACCGCCCCGCCCCGGCGCGGCGAATCCCGGCGCGCTCGACGCGGTCGCCGTGCGCCGGGTCTGGTCCGAGGTGGTCGGCAAGGTCAACCGGAGCAACAAGCGGATCGCCGCGCTGATGCGTGACGCGGTGGTACGCGACCTGGACGGCGACACGCTGGTGCTGACCGTGAAGTCGACGGTGCTGGCGAAGATGATGGCCGACCACGCCGCAGTGCTGACCGACGCGCTCTACGAGGAGCTGGGCGGGCGCTGGCAGATCCGCTGCGAGGTGGCCGGCGAGCGCGGCGCGGCCTCGCTCGGTGGCCCGTCCCGCCCGTCCGGAGCGAGTCGCGCGCAGGCCGACGCCGCACCGGCCCGCAGCGCGTCCGACAGCGCCCCGACCCGCCCGGCGTCCGACACCGCGTCCGGTCGCCCGGACTCCGGGGCGGCAGGCACCGCTGACGGCCGCTCGGCCGTAGCCGACGCGGGACCGAACCGTCCCGGCTCCGACACCGGCCCGGGCCGCCCGGGTTCGGTCCACGCCGCGCCCGGTCGCCCGGACTCCAGCGTCGCCGGACGTGATGCGGCCGGTGGCGCCCCGGGACAGCCGGTGTCCGGCCCGGGCAGCACCACCGGTAGCCGAGACACAGGCGACCCGGCCACCGGCAACCGAGGTGCGGGAAGCCAGGCCGGGGGAGCGGCGGGTCGTGCCGGCGCGGGATCGCCTGATGCCTCGCCCCGGCCGATGGCGACCCCTGCCGTGGACCATGCCGGCGAGGACGACTGGCCGGAGCCGGCCCGCCCCGGCGGCACGGCCTCGACCACCGGCACCGCCTCGGCGAGCACCGGCGACGGGGGGGACTGGCCGGCGGCGGCCCGTCCGGGCGGGGGCACGGCGACCGCCACCGCGCCTGTCGTCGTACCCGAGCCGGCGGCACCCGCGACGGTGCCGGCACCCGCCGGTGGGCCGCGATCCGCGGGCGGTGGGGCGAAGAACAGCGCCATCGCGGCGGCGCGTGCGGCAGCGGCGGCGGCCGCCGCGGGCGGTGGTCCCGGCAAGGGACCGCGCGCGGCGCAGCCGGCGCGGAAGACGGCCGATGCCGAGTGGGCGGGCGAGCCGCCCTACGACCCGGACTTCGACGGCCCGGTGCGGGGCGGTGGCGCGGCGGTGGCGGCGCCCGCCTACGAGGGTTTCGATCCGGGTGACGAGCCGCTTGACGAAGTGATCGACGAGCGGACGGCACGGCAGTCGAGCGAGGAGCAGGCGGTGCAGCTGCTGCGCGAGACGTTCGGCGCGGAGAAGATCGACGAGGTGGACGCGCGCTGAGCGCGCGTCGACCGCGATTCAGCGGTGCCGTGGCCCGACTAGGCTGGGCGCGGCCGAGCAGACGAGTGGAAGAAGGAGCGGTCCGTGCGCCCAGGTGGACAGCCGAACATGCAGCAGATGCTGAAGCAGGCGCAGAAGATGCAGCAGCAGATCGCCAAGGCCCAGGCCGAGCTGGCCGAGGCGGAGCTGACCGGCACCGCCGGCGGCGGCCTGGTCACCGCGACGGTCGCCGGCACCGGTGAGCTGAAGGCGATCAGGATCGACCCGAAGGCGGTCGACCCGGAGGACGTCGAGACGCTGGAGGACCTGGTGGTCGCCGCGGTGCACAACGCCGCCGAGGCGGCCCGCGAGCTGACCGAGAAGAAGATGGGCCCGGTCGCGGGCGGCATGGGCGGCCTCGGCCTGTCCGGGTTCTGAGCCGGCAGATGTACGAGGGTGCCATCCAGGATCTGATCGACGAGCTGGGCCGGCTTCCGGGCGTGGGCCCGAAGAGTGCCCAGCGGATCGCGTTCCACGTGCTGTCGGCGGATCCGGCCGACGTCAACCGTCTGGCCGGCGCGCTGCGCAAGGTCAAGGACCTGGTCCGGTTCTGCACGACCTGCTACAACGTGGCGGAGTCGGAGCAGTGCCGGATCTGCCGCGACCCACGGCGCTCCGACGAGGTGCTCTGCGTGGTCGAGGAACCGAAGGACGTGGTGGCGATCGAGCGGACCGGCGAGTTCCGCGGGCGCTACCACGTGCTCGGCGGCGCGATCAATCCGCTGGAGGGCATCGGGCCGGACAACCTGCGGATCCGTGAGCTGATGACCCGCCTCGGCAGCGGGACGGTCCGCGAGCTGATCCTCGCCACCGACCCGAACACCGAGGGCGAGGCGACCGCCACCTACCTGGCGCTGATGGTCAAGCCGATGGGGATTGCGGTGACCCGGCTCGCGAGTGGACTGCCGGTCGGCGGCGATCTGGAGTACGCCGACGAGATCACGTTGGGCCGGGCCTTCGAGGGGCGCCGCGCGGTCTGATGCCGTGGCCTGGTGGTGGGCGGCGTCTCCTCCCACCACCGGGCTACCGCTCCCGTGCCGATGAGCGCCGGTCGATACCCCGCACCGTCCGGTGAGGAAACCATGCGAAGGTGTCGGCTTGATAGCGATTGCCCCTCGCCCGTTCCTCTTCTCTGTGACATGCCATAACCTCCCGCACACGGACTGAGTCACAGCTCGGCGTGTACACATGCGCATACACAGAGGTGAGAGATGCAGGCGAGCAGGCTGAAAACGGCCGTGGCCCTCGCGGCCGCGGCCGCCCTGGCGGTCGGTGCGTCCGGCTGCGCCAAGAGCGACCGGGAAGAAGGCGGTGGGGAGGCCAAGAGCGGCGGCACCTTCGTCTTCGCCGGTGCCGGGGACCCGAAGAACTTCGACCCGATCTTCAACGACGACGGCGAGACCTTCCGGCCGATCCGCCAGATGTACGACACCCTCGTGCAGAACAAGCCCGGCACCGCCGATCTGCAGGGTGCCCTGGCGGAGAGCTGGGAACACGACCCGGAGGGCAAGGTCTGGACCTTCAAGCTCCGCAAGGGAGTGAAGTTCCACGACGGCACCGACTTCAACGCCGCGGCGGTCTGCTTCAACTTCGACCGCTGGTTCAACATGAAGGGCGCTGCCGCCCAGTCGCAGATGATCTACTACTCGGACGTCTTCGGCGGCTTCGCCAAGAACGAGGCCGAGGGTACCGGCGACCCGATCTACAACAAGTGCGAGGCGAAGGACGAGGGCACCGCCGTCGTCACGATGAACAAGTACAAGGGTGCCTTCCCGGGCGCCTTCGCGCTCACCGCGCTCTCGATCGCCAGCCCTGACGCGCTGAAGAAGTACGACGCCGACACGGTCAAGCAGAACGGCGACTCCTTCGAGTACAGCGCGTTCGCCAGCGAGCACCCGGTCGGTACCGGCCCGTTCAAGTTCGTGGGCTGGGACAAGAGCAAGGGTGAGATCACCCTGGAGCGCAACGCCGACTACTGGGGCGAGAAGGCCAAGGTCGACAAGCTGATCATCAAGGTCATCAAGGACGAGAACACCCGCAAGCAGGAACTGCGGGCGGGCACCGTCCAGGGCATCGACTTCCCGGCCCCGGCCGACCGCAAGGCGCTGGCCGGCGAGGGCTTCCAGGTCCTCGACCGCCCGGCGTTCAACATCCTCTACCTCGGCTTCAACCAGAAGAACCCGAAGCTGAAGGACCTGCGGGTGCGGCAGGCGATCGCCCACGCCCTCAACCGTCAGCAGCTCGTCCAGACCAAGGGCCCGGGTGGCACCAAGGTCGCCGACGAGTTCATGCCGGAGAGCGTGCTCGGCTACGCGCCGGACGTGCAGAAGTACGACTACAACCCGGAGAAGGCCAAGCAGCTGCTCAAGGAGGCCGGCGCGGAGAAGTTGACGCTCAACTTCTACTACCCGACCGACGTGTCCCGGCCGTACATGCCGAACCCGCAGGAGATCTTCACCGTGCTCGCCAACGACCTGAAGGCCGTCGGCATCACGGTCAACGGTGTGGCCCGCCCGTGGAACGGTGGCTACAAGGACGACGTGCAGCAGTTCGGCAAGCACGACCTGCACCTGCTCGGCTGGACCGGTGACTACAACGACCCGGGCAACTTCGTCGGCACGTTCTTCGGCCGCGCGAAGGTCGAGTTCGGCGCCGCGGGCATGACCGACATGTTCGAGGCCATCGCCAAGGCCGACGGCACGGTCGACGAGACCGCCAAGAAGGCGGCCTGGGAGCAGGTCAACCGCGACATCGCCGCCAAGTGGCTGCCGGCCGTGCCGGTCTGGCACGCCCCGCCGGCCATCGTGGTCACCAAGGACGTCAAGGGTCTCGTCGCCAGCCCGCTGACCGACGAGCGGTTCAACACCGTCAGCGTCGGCTGACGCGACATCCACCGCTGACGTTCCACGCGGAATCGGCCCGGGCCGGGCGCTCGCTCCCGGCCCGGGCCGACCCGCTGTTCAACCGAGAATCTGGTGTGTGAGAGATGTTGCGAGTCATAGTTCGCCGCCTGCTCCAGCTGGTGGTGACCCTGATAGGGCTGTCCGCTCTGGTCTTCGTCTGGCTGCGGAATCTGCCCGGTGGCCCGGTCGAGGCGCTGCTCGGTGAGCGGGCCACGCCGGAGCGCCGCGCGCTGCTGATCAAGGCGCTGGGCTACGACCAGCCGGTCCTGGTGCAGTACGCGAAGTTCATGCAGCGGTTGATCACCGGCGACTTCGGCAACTCGATCCGGAGCGGTGACCCGGTCACCGAGGTGATCGGCCGTGCCTTCCCGGCGACCGTCGAGCTGGCCGCCGCCGCCATGATCATCGCGATCGGGCTCGGTGTGCCGCTCGGCTACCTCGCCGCCCGCCACCGCGGCCGGCTGCTCGACAACCTGAGCATCGGCGGCACCCTGCTCGGCATCTCGATCCCGATCTTCTTCCTGGGCTATCTGCTCAAGGACGTGTTCACCCAGAACATGCACATGTTCCCGCCGTCGGGCCGGATCAGCACCGGGTTGGACAACACCGACGTGACCGGCTTCTTCGTGCTGGACGGCCTGCTCACCCGGGAGTTCGACGCCGCCGGCGACGCGCTGTGGCACCTGATCCTGCCGGCGATCACGCTGGCCACCATCCCGCTCGCGGTCGTCGTCCGGATCACCCGGGCCAGCGTGCTCGACGTGCTCAACGAGGACTTCGTCCGCACCGCCGAGGCGAAGGGTCTGCGGCACCGTACGATCCGGGGCCGGCACATCCTGCGCAACGCGCTGCTGCCGGTGGTCACCACCATCGGCCTGCAGACCGGTGCGCTGCTCTCCGGCGCGGTGCTCACCGAGCGGGTCTACAACTGGGGCGGGCTCGGCACGCTGATCTACGACTCGATCAGCGGCGGCCGCGACTACCCGGTGCTGCAGGCGCTGATCCTGCTGGCCGCGCTGGTATTCGTGCTGGTCAACCTCCTGGTCGACCTCTCCTACGCCTTCATCGACCCCAGGGTGCGTGTGCGATGAGCGATCCGATCACCCGGCCCGTCGTGGGCACCCCGCGCGAGAGCGTGGACCCGTCGGCCGTCACCGAGAAGCCCGAGGGCAGCCTGCCCCGCGGCTTGGACCGGCTCGGCGAGCGCAAGCGCGCCCGGCTGGAGCAGCTGGCTCAGGCCACCGCCGAGAAGGGCGGGGTGAGCCTGGTCCGGGACGCGCTCCGCCGGCTGCGCCGCAACCCGACCGCGATGGTCGGCGCGGCGATCGTGGCGCTCTTCGTGCTCGTCGCGATCTTCGCGCCGCTGCTCGCACCACACGACCCGGCGCAGCGCTTCGACGAGCTGACCAAGAACCTGACCGTCGACAACATCCCCGGGGCCAGCAGCGATTTCCCGCTCGGCTCCGACCCGCTCGGCCGGGACTTCCTGTCCCGGATGATCCACGGCAGCCGGCAGACACTGTTCGTCGGCGTGCTCGCCACGCTGATCGGGCTGATCCTGGGTGTGCTGGTGGGTGCGATCGCCGGCGCGTTCGGCGGCTGGGTCGACAACATCCTCATGCGCTTCACCGACGTGATGCTGGCCCTGCCCGCCCTGCTGCTGGCGATCAGCCTGGTGGCCCTGGCCAGCCGGTCCAGCCAATGGACTGTCATCCTCGCGGTGGCCATCGTCAACGTGCCGATCTTCGCCCGGCTGCTACGCGGCTCGATGCTCGCCCAGCGGGAGAGCGACCACGTGCTGGCTGCCCGGGCACTGGGCGTCAAGCGTGGGGCGATCGTGCTGCGGCACATGCTGCCGAACGCGATGACGGCGGTGATCGTGCAGGCGACGCTGACGCTCTCCACCGCGATCCTGGAAGCCGCGTCGCTGTCCTTCCTCGGCCTCGGTGACCCCGACATCAACCGCGCGGAGTGGGGCCTGATGCTCGGTGTGGACGGTCAGCGCTACTTCGAGGTCCGGCCCGAGCTGGCCTACTTCCCGGCCGCCGCGATCATCGTGGTGGCGCTCGGCTTCACCCTGTTGGGCGAGGGCATGCGCGAGGCGATCGACCCGAAGAGCCGGCGGTGACGGCGATGTGGACATATGTGCGGCACGGTGAGGAAGTGACCCGATGAGCCTGCTCGACGTACGCGACCTGAGCGTCGTGTTCCAGCGCAAGGGTGAGCGGCCGTTCACCGCCGTCGACGAGGTCAGCTTCAGCGTGGAGCCGGGGCAGACGGTCGGCCTGGTGGGCGAGTCCGGCTGTGGCAAGAGCGTCACCAGCCTGGCGATCATGGGCCTGCTGCCGAAGCGCGGCAACAAGGTCACCGGCGAGGTCAACTTCGACGGCGCCGACCTGCTGAAGCTGCGGCCGGAGGACCTGCGGGACCGGCGTGGCCGGGACATCGGCATGATCTTCCAGGATCCGCTCTCCTCACTGAACCCGGTGATCCCGATCGGCATCCAGGTGGCCGAGGTGCTCGAACGGCACCGTGGCATGGACCACAAGGTGGCGCTCAAGGAGGCCCGGGAACTGCTCGACGCGGTCGGCATCCCGGACCCGATGCGGCGACTGAAGGAATACCCGCACCAGATCTCCGGCGGCATGCGCCAGCGCGCGCTGATCGCCATCGCGCTGGCCTGCAAGCCACGGCTGCTGATCGCGGACGAGCCGACCACCGCGCTGGACGTGACGATCCAGGCGCAGATCCTCACGTTGCTCAAGCAGCTGGTCGACGAGACCGGCACCGCGCTGATCATGATCACGCACGACCTGGGCGTGGTGGCCGGCCTCTGCGACACGGTGAACGTCCTCTACGGCGGCAAGATCGTCGAGCGGGCGGAGCGGCACGAGTTGTTCGCCCGGCCGCGGCACCCGTACACCCACGGGCTGCTCAACTCCGTGCCGAGGCTCGACTCGCCCCGCGGCGAGCGGCTGCACGCCATCCGTGGTTCGGTGGCCGACAACATTCCGTGGGTCGAGGGCTGCGCGTTCGCTCCCCGGTGCGACAACGTGGTGGACGCCTGCCTGGACGGGACCCCGCCGCTGGAGCCCACCGCGAACGGCGGCGACCTGCGCTGCAACAACCCCGTTTCCGAGGAGGTGGCGGTTCCGTGACCGAGCCGACCGAGTCGACCGGACCTCTGGTCGAACTGCGCGACGTCAAGGTCCACTTCCCGATCAAGAGCGGCGTCCTGTTCGACCGCACGATCGGGCAGGTCTACGCCGTCGACGGAGTCTCGCTCACCATCAACCGGGGCGAGACGTACGGGCTGGTGGGCGAGTCGGGTTGCGGAAAGTCCACGCTCGGCCGGGGCCTGCTGCGGCTGGTCGAGCCGACCGACGGCGAGATCGTCTTCGACGGTACGGACCTCCGCTCACTCAAGGACGAGCCGATGCGCCGGATCCGCCGCCGGATCCAGATGATCTTCCAGGATCCGCTGTCCAGCCTCGACCCCCGACAGTCGGTGGAGTCGCTGCTGGTCGAAGGGCTCAAGGCGCACGGCCTGGCGAAGGACAAGGCGGCCGTCGGCAAGCGGCTCCGCGAGGCGCTCTCCGCTGTCGGTCTGCCGGCGTCGGCGCTGAGCAAGTATCCGCACGAGTTCTCCGGCGGCCAGCGCCAGCGCATCGGTATCGCCCGCGCGCTCGTGCTCGAACCGGACCTGATCGTCGCCGACGAGCCGGTCTCCGCGCTGGACGTGTCGATTCAGGCCCAGGTGCTCAACCTGCTCGACGAGTTGCAGGAGGAGCGCGGTCTCACGTACCTGATCATCGCGCACGACCTGGCGGTGGTCCGGCACATCGCGGACACGGTCGGGGTGATGTACCTCGGCGGCCTGGTCGAGGAGGCGTCCAGCGACGACCTCTACCGGGCGCCGATGCACCCGTACACCCGGGCGCTCATGTCGGCGGTGCCGGTGCCCGACCCGCAGGTGGAGGACCGCCGGGAACGGATCCTGCTCGCCGGCGACCTCCCGTCACCGGCGAACCCGCCGGCCGGCTGCCGGTTCCACACCCGCTGCCCGTGGGCCCAGCCCACCCGCTGCGCCGAGGAGCGGCCCGCGCTGCGCGAGGTGCTCGACGGGCACCGGGTCGCCTGCCACTACGCGGAGGACATCGCCGACGGCCGGATCCGGCCGCACGAGGTCGAGCCGGAACTGGTCCGGCCGGACGACGGGGCGGCACCGGGCGAGACCGGCGAACTCATCCCCACCCCGTGACGCGTGGACGCGTCGGCCCATTCGATCGGAGGGCCGACGCGTCCGCCGGACTCAGCCCTCGGGGCGGTCGAGCAGACCCACCGCGATCGTGTGCACCGCGTCCAGCGCGGCCGGGTCGGCCAGCGGCGCTGACCCGCCGGTGACCGCGTACCACTCGTCGGCGTCCTTGTACTGCACCCGCAGCGTCACCCGGCCGTCGGCGTGCTCGGTGCGCAGCGTCAACTCGCCGGTCACCACGCCGACCTCGTCGGTCATCACCCCGCCCAGACCGGGGGTGATGTCAGTGGTGCGTTCCGCAGGTCCGCCCGGCGCGCCGCCGGCCGGCGCACCAGGCACCGCGTCGGCGGCCATGCCCGCCCCGGAGACGTCGGCGGGTTCGGGCTGCCGGCCGTCCGCCGTCATCCCGGCCGAGGCCGGGCCGGCGGGTTCCGTACCCGTCTGCGGGGTCGGTGTGGCGTCCGGCCCCGTCACGGCTTGCTCGCCCATGTGCAGCCCTCCAGCATGTCGGTGAGAGCGGCCTTCTCGGCGCTTGTCACAGTCAGCTTCCAGTAGTGCTTGACCGTCACCCAGTCCGCCGCGTACTGACACCAGGACGACCTGTTCGGCGGCTTCCACTGGGACGGATCCTGGTCACCCTTTGCCCGGTTGGACCGCGCCGAAACCGCGATGAGCTGTGGCCGGGTCAGGTCGTTCGCGAAGTCGCCGCGCTTCGAGTCGTCCCACTCGTCCGCGCCGGAGCGCCACGCGGCGGCCAGCGGCACGGTGTGGTCGATGTCCACGCCCGACGGATCGTTCAGGACCACACCGTCGTAGACGCTCTCCCACCGGCCACCCACCACGTTGCAGCCGGACAGCTTGATGCCCTCGCCGTCGCGTTGCAGCACGCTGTCGCGTACGTCGCAGTTCTTGCCGGTGTTCCGCCAGTGCGGGAAGCGGGAGCGACTGTAGCCCTTCATCGACCCGGCGGTGGCCACTGTCAGCTCACCGAGCTGCTTGTTCACGTTCCCGGAGGCGCTCGGCGGCGCCTCCGGCTCGCTGACCGACACGTCGCAGCCGGCCACGCCGAGGGCGAGCACCGCGCTCAGCGCGGCGGCCAGTCCGGCTCGGGCTCCTGATCTCGTACGCACAGACGACACCTCTCCAGCTTGCGTGCTCCGGGCGAGTCCGCACAGTACCCGGCGGCGGTTTCCGCGATTCGTGGCGTCGACGGTGGGCGGCGGGCAGAGTGGTGAGACGTGACAGCACCCGCTCCCGCGTTGCGTACCGGCACCGCCGCCGGTCGCGGCACGCTGCTCGCCGCGATCCTCGCCTCCGGCATGGTGTTCCTGGACAGCACTGTCGTCAACGTCGCGCTGCCGCGCCTCGGCGCCGAGCTGGACGCCACGGTCGCCGGTCTGCAGTGGACCGTGAACGGCTATCTGCTCATGCTCGCCGCGTTCGTGCTGCTCGGCGGCGCGCTCGGGGACCGGTTCGGGCGGCGGCGGGTCTTCCTGCTCGGCGTGGTCTGGTTCGCGGCGGCGTCGGTGCTCTGCGGGCTGGCGCAGGACACCGGCTGGCTCGTCGCCGCCCGGTTCCTCCAGGGCGCCGGCGGGGCGCTGCTCACCCCCGGGTCGCTGTCGGTGCTCCAGGCCAGCTTCCACCCGGACGACAGGGGCCGGGCCATCGGCACCTGGTCCGGTCTGTCCGGAGTGTCCACCGCGCTCGGTCCGCTGCTCGGCGGCTGGCTCATCGACACCCTCTCCTGGCGATGGATCTTCTTCGTCAACCTGCCGCTGGCCGTCGGCGTGGTGCTCGCCGCGCTGCGCTGGGTGCCGGAGAGCCGCGACGAGCAGGTGTCGCGTACCGGAGGCGGGCGACGGTTCGACGTGGCGGGCGCGCTGCTCGGCGCGCTGGCGCTCGGCGGTGTCACGTACGCGCTGATCGACGCCCCGGCGCGCGGCCTGGACTCCCCGGCGGTGCTGGTCTCGGCGGTGCTCGGAGTGGTCGCCGTGGTGGTCTTCGTACTGGTCGAGCGGCGGCGCGGGGACGCCGCGATGCTGCCCACCGGGCTGTTCTCCAGCCGGTTGTTCTCCGTGCTGAACGTCTTCACGGTGGTGGTGTACGCGGCGCTCGGCGGGTTCACCTTCTTCCTCGCCGTCTACCTGCAGAACGTGGTCGGCTGGTCGGCGCTTCTCACCGGCCTGGCCACAGTGCCGATGACGGTGCTGCTGCTCGTCGGCTCGCCACGCGCGGGCGCGCTGTCGGCCCGCATCGGCCCCCGGCTGCCGCTCACCGTCGGCCCGGTGATCGCCGCTGTGGGCCTGCTGCTGCTGCGCCGGGTCGGGCCGGGTGCGTCGTACTGGGTGGACGTGCTGCCGGGCGTGGCGCTGTTCGGCGCCGGGCTCACGCTCGTGGTGGCGCCGCTGACCACGTCGGTGCTGGGCGCGGTCTCGGACCGGTTCGCCGGGGTGGCGAGCGGCTTCAACAACGCCGCCTCCCGGGCCGGTGGGCTGCTCGCGGTGGCCGCGCTGCCGCTGCTGGTCGGGCTCTCGGGCACCGGGTACGAGCAGAAGGGGGCGCTCGCCGGCGCGTACCGGGGGGCGTTGGCGTGGTGCGCGGGGCTGCTGCTCGCCGGCGCGGTGCTCGCCGCCGTGCTGATCCACCGCCCCCGGCGGGGGGAAGGAAGGGCCCCTTCTTAACGCCTCAGGCAGAGGAAGGGCCCCTTGTTAACACTCGGGCCATTCGGGCGCGGGCGTTAAGAAGGGCCCCCTCCTATGCAGCATGCGTTAAGAAGGGGCCCTTCCTTACACCTCAAGCACCTCAGGCGCGGGTGCGGTTCACCGCGCTCGTGACCGCCTTGATCGAGGCGGTGACGATGTTGGCGTCCACTCCGACGCCCCACACCGTGCGGCCGTCCACCTCGCACTCCACGTACGCGGCGGCCTGCGCGTCCCCACCGGAGGACAGCGCGTGCTCGTGGTAGTCGAGCACCCGTACCGCCACGCCCAGGGACTGCAACGCGTTGACGTACGCGTCGATCGGGCCGTTGCCGACGGCGGTGAGCGCGCGGGTCTCGCCGCCGAAGCCGACGCGGGCGTCGATCTCGACCTTGCCGTCGACGGTGCCGATCGTGTAGTCGGCCAGCTTCACGGCCGGGTCGACCTGGTGGTCGACCAGGTAGTTGCGGGCGAAGATGTCCCACATCGCGCCCGGCTCGACCTCGCCGCCGTCGTGGTCGGTGACGTGCTGCACCACGCCGGAGAACTCGATCTGGAGGCGGCGCGGCAGGTCGAGCTGGTGCTCGGTCTTCATGATGTACGCGACGCCGCCCTTGCCGGACTGCGAGTTGACCCGGATGACCGCCTCGTACGTGCGGCCCAGGTCCTTCGGGTCGATCGGCAGGTAGGGCACCGCCCAGGTGAAGTCGTCCACCGGCACCCCGGCCGCCGCCGCGTCGGCGTTCAGCGCGGCGAAGCCCTTGTTGATCGCGTCCTGGTGGGAGCCGGAGAACGCGGTGTAGACCAGGTCGCCCGCGTACGGGTGGCGCTCGTGCACCGGCAGCTGGTTGCAGTACTCGACGGCGCGCTTGATCTCGTCGATGTTCGAGAAGTCGATCATCGGGTCGATGCCCTGGGAGAACAGGTTCAGGCCCAGCGTCACCAGGTCGACGTTGCCGGTGCGCTCACCGTTGCCGAACAGGCAGCCCTCGATCCGGTCGGCGCCGGCCAGCAGGCCCAGCTCGGCGGCGGCGACGCCGGTGCCCCGGTCGTTGTGCGGGTGCAGGCTCAGCACCAGGCTGTCCCGCCGGGGCAGGCGCCGGTGCATCCACTCGATCGAGTCGGCGTAGACGTTCGGCATCGCCATCTCGACGGTGGCCGGCAGGTTGATGATCAGCTTGCGGTCCGGAGTCGGGTCGATCACGTCGATGACCGCCGAGCAGACCTCCAGCGCGTACTCCAGCTCGGTGCCCGTGTACGACTCCGGCGAGTACTCGTAGTGGATGTCGGTGTCCGGGGTGTGGATCTCCGCGTACTTCTGGCACAGCCGCGCGCCCTGGGTGGCGATGTCGGTGATGCCGTCGCGGTCCAGCCCGAAGACCACCCGGCGCTGCAGCGTCGAGGTGGAGTTGTAGAAGTGCACGATGGCCCGGCGGGCGCCGCGCAGGGACTCGAAGGTGCGCTCGATCAGGTGCTCCCGGCACTGCGTCAGCACCTGGATGGTGACGTCCTCGGGGATCAGATCCTGCTCGATCAGCTGCCGTACGAAGTCGTAGTCGGTCTGGCTCGCCGACGGGAAGCCGACCTCGATCTCCTTGTAGCCCATCTGCACCAGGAGCTGGAACATCCGCCGCTTACGCTCGGGCGACATCGGGTCGATCAGGGCCTGGTTGCCGTCGCGGAGGTCGACTGCGCACCAGCGGGGCGCGGCCTCGACGCGGCGGGTGGGCCAGGAGCGGTCCGGCAGGTCGACGCCGAACTCCCTGTCGTACGGGACGTAGCGGTGGACCGGCATCCGGCTGGGGCGCTGGCGGGCGAACGGATCGGTGGCGGTGACAGGTTGAGCCATCTCGGAGTGCTCCCTGGAACATGTGGCGTCAGCAGATCGGAAAGGTGTCGGCGGGATGCCGGGCGACGGTGCGCGGCGGTGCCGAGGAGAAGATCGGATGTGCTGGACGGCGCGTAGCGACTCCGCGACGAGGTGCCGGCCGGTCAGGCCTCGTCGCGGCAGCCAAGGAGAAGGTACGCGCGCCACATGACAAGGTCACCCTACGTGGTGGGACGGGTCGTGGGAAGGCTGGTCCGGACTATGGGATCAGAGTCACGGAGCCGGTGGACCTCGGCACGCCCGGTAGCCGGGGGGTCCGCTCCGCCCGGGTCACCGCCGGCACGATCACCAGCCCGACCAGGACGAACAGCGTCGCCGCCGGGTACCAGCCCCAGCCGCCGGTGCTCACGCCGAGCGCGGTCAGCCCGGCCGGAGCGACCAGGAACTGCACCTGCGAGCCGAGCCCGAAAGCGCCGACGTACGCGCCGCGCCGGTCGGTGGGCGGCAGCGTGGCGGTGAGTCCCCAGGCGCCCGCCGCCTCGGTCAGCTCCGCCAGGATGAGCAGCATCGCGGCGGCCACCAGCGCCGCCACGGTGAGCCAGCCCCGGGTGACGCCGGAGACCGGCAGGACCACGCAGAACAGGGCGATCAGCAGCGCGCCCCGGCGGGACGCCCGGGCCGCGCCCGGCGCGGTGTCCGCGCCCCGGCTGGCCCGCACCTGGAGCAGCACGATCAGCACGGTGTTGAGCAGGACCAGCGCCGCGATGATCGTCTTCGGCGCGTCGGTACGGGTGAGGATCCACAGCGGCAGCACCGTCAGGTAGAGCGTCTGGTGCGCGGTGAGCAGCCCGGACAGCAGCGCGACGGTCATGAACGGCCGGTCCCGCAGCACCGCGAGCCGGCTCGTCGGCTCCGCCGGGCGGGTCACCTCCGGCAGTCGCGGCAGCCGGTGCACGAAGACGGCTGTCACCAGGAAGACCACGGCGATGAACCAGACCATCCCGCGGTACGCCCAGATCGTGTCGACGGCCAGCACCAGGCCGCTGATCAGCGCGCCGAGGCCGAAGCCGACGTTCATGGAGGAGCGCTGGTAGGCCAGCGCGGTGACCCGTTCCTCCGGCCGCAGCACATTGATCGAGTAGACCTGGCGGGCGGTGCCGAGAGCGGTGCCGGCCACGCCCAGCGCGATCACCACGGCGAGGAACCCGGCGAAGCCGCCGACGAGCGGGTACGCCGCGAAGAGAGCCGCGTCGAGCAGCAGGCAGACGATCCACACCCGCTGCGGGCCGTACCGGTCGGTGAGCCCGCCGAGCGGGACGCTGCCGAGCAGGGACACCCCGGCGGCGAGCGACAGGCCGAGTCCCACCTGGGCCGGGCCGAGTCCCAGCGCCCGGGTGAAGAACACCGCGCTGCCGGCCTTGAACAGGCCGTTGCCGACGGCGTAGACAATGGCCTGCACGGCCAAGGCGCGGGTCAGCCCGGCCGGCGGTACGACGTCGCGGACGGCGGTGCGGATGCTCTCTCGTGCCCCCATGGCCGGTGAGCAGATCGCGCCCCCCACGCATCGGTCGAGCCTTTTAGGCTGGACCGAATCCGGGGGTGCGCATGTCCGAGTTGCGGTTCACTCCGGCCGATGTCGCCGGCGTGCGGTTCGGCGTGTCGCCGGCCAACGAGACGGTCATGAGCATGTGGGCGCTCGCCGACCCGGCCCGCTACCCGGTGCACCTGCGGTGGATCGACAGCGCCCGGACGACGTTGCGCCGCCCGGAGGTGGCCGAGCGGGTCCGTCCGCTCGTCGAGTTGACCCGGCCGCGGCGCTGGCTGCCCGACTTCCTCACCCCGGCGGCCCGGCTCGGGGCGGAGATGGACGGCCAGCTCGACCAGATCGCGTCGACGCCGCCCGACGTGGTGGTCCGGGACCTGCTGGCCACCACCCCGAGGCGGCCGCTGAACCCGTTCGGGCGGGCGTTGCTCGCCGATCCGGCCGGGCTGCTGCCGCAGCTCGTCGAGGCGGTACGGGTCTGGTACGACGAGGCGATCGCCGCCGACTGGCCACGGATGCGGGCACTGCTCGACGCCGACGTCGCGTACCGGGCGGCCCAGCTGGCCGAGGGCGGCGCCGGGCAGCTGTTCGAGCGGATCCATCCCAGCCTGCGGTGGCTCGGTGACCGCGTGGTCAGCGACGACCCGTTCGAGCGGGACTTCGACCTGCGCGGGCGGGGCCTGGCGCTGAACCCGAGCGTGTTCACCGACCGGCGGGTGCTGTGGAACCTGCTGGAGGACTCGCTCCCCGCCGGGGCGTACCCGGTGCGGGCGGTCGGGACGCTGTGGGAACGCGGACCCGAACCGGCCGGCGACGCGCTGGCCCGGGTGGTCGGCGGCGGTCGGGCCGCGTTGCTGCGCCTGCTCGACGCGGCGACGACCACCACGGACCTCGCCCGGCTCACCGGGCTGTCCGCCGGGAACGTCTCCCAGCACCTCTCCGCGCTGCACGCCGCCGGTCTCGTCACCCGGCACCGGGCCGGGCGGCACGTGCTCTACCGCAACACCGAGGTCGGTGCCGCGTTGCTCCGCGCGGCCCGGGGCGGCTGAGCGGGACGGGTCACGGCGTGCCCGGGCTCGGGGCGTCCCGGCCCACCGGCTCGCCCTCGGTCACCGCGCCGGCCAGCTCGACGGTGCCCGGCGCGGCGCCCGGCTCGCCGGTCAGCGTCAGGGTGCCGAACCCGGCCCGTACCGCCGCCGGGGTGCCGTCCGCCCGGAAGCAGTAGATGCCCACGTCCAGCGGCGCGTTCAGCGACGCCGAGGTGCTGTCGACCGTGTAGCACGGGCCGTCGGTGCCGGGCAGCGACTCGGCGGGGGAGACCGCGAGCGGCGCACGCCTGTCGGTGAGCACCTCCAGCCAGTCGGTGAACGGGTGCTGCACGCGGGGGTCGAGCCGGCGCGGCACCGCGTCGTCGGCGTCGCCGAGGCGGACGCAGGTCGCCGCCCGGGCCCAGCCGGCCGAGGGCAGCGCGCACTGGAACAGCCCGTCGGAGGTGGCGGCCAGCGAGACGTCCACGGTGCCGGCGTGCCCCCAGCCGGGCACGTCGACCCGCCAGCTCCCGTCGTTCGCGCTGGTGACCGACACCGTGCGGGGCGTGCCCTCGGCGGGCGCGAACGCGTACGTGGCGGTGAGGTGCCGGTCCTGCGCGGCGGCGGCCAGCCCGGCCAGTTCCTCGCGGGCGGCGTCGACCTGCACCGGGACCGGGTCGGCGGTGCCGGTGGGCGCCGCCTCGGGGTGGGCGCCGCCGCAGGCGGCCAGCAATGCCGGCAGGGTGAGCGCGAGCACGCCGGTCAGCCGGCGGGCCGCACGTCGATGAGCGTGCACCGGGTCATTCTGCGTCGTGAGGGCGGTCGCGGTCAGCCCACCGTACGGCTGTACCGCTTGGCGTGTCGCGTAGTCCCCGGCTCGTGAGCCGCCCCACGCCCGGGCCGGATGGTGGGATCACCCGGCCCGGCGTCGCGGCCCGCCCGATAGGCTGAGGCGGTCTGACACGCGCCGCCGGACCGAGAAACCCGGCGGCGTCGGCACGCTCAGGGTCGTCGCTGGGAGGGAGTGCACGTCGTGGCACTCGTGGTGCAGAAGTACGGCGGGTCCTCCGTCGCCAACGCCGAGCGGATCAAGCGGGTGGCCGAGCGCATCGTGGCCGCGCGCAAGGCCGGCGACGACGTGGTGGTGGTGGTGTCCGCGATGGGCGACACCACCGACGAGCTGCTCGACCTGGCCAACCAGGTCAGCCCGCTGCCGCCGGGCCGCGAGCTGGACATGCTGCTCACCGCCGGGGAGCGGATCTCCATGGCGCTGCTCGCCATGGCCATCCACAACCTGGGGTACGAGGCCCGCTCGTTCACCGGTTCGCAGGCGGGCGTGATCACGACCTCGGTGCACGGCCGGGCCCGGATCATCGACGTGACCCCGGGGCGCCTCAAGGGCGCGCTGGACGAGGGCGCGGTGGTCATCGTGGCCGGCTTCCAGGGCGTCTCGCAGGACACCAAGGACGTGACCACGCTCGGCCGGGGCGGCTCGGACACCACAGCCGTCGCGCTCGCCGCCGCGCTGGAGGCGGACGTCTGCGAGATCTACACCGACGTGGACGGCATCTTCTCGGCCGACCCGCGGATCGTGCCGAACGCCCGGCACATCAAGCAGATCACCTACGAGGAGATGCTGGAACTGGCGGCCTGCGGCGCGAAGGTGCTGCATCTGCGCAGCGTCGAGTACGCGCGGCGCGCGGGCTTGCCGATCCACGTCCGTTCGTCATACTCGACCAACACCGGCACGATGGTCACCGGATCGATGGAGGACCTTCCCGTGGAACAGGCACTGATCACCGGGGTCGCCCACGACCGCAGCGAGGCGAAGATCACGATCGTCGGCGTGCCCGACGAGCCGGGCGCCGCGGCGTCGATCTTCGACACCGTGGCCGGCGCGGAGATCAACATCGACATGATCGTGCAGAACGTGTCCACCGAGGGCACCGGCCGCACGGACATCTCGTTCACGCTGCCCAAGGCCGACGGCCCGACCGCGATGACCGCGCTCAGCAAGATCCAGGAGACGGTCAAGTTCAAGGGCCTGCTGTACGACGACCACGTCGGCAAGGTCTCGCTGATCGGCGCGGGCATGCGCTCGCACCCGGGTGTGGCGGCCGGCTTCTTCGCCGCCCTCGGCGCGGCCGGCGTGAACATCGAGATGATCTCCACCTCGGAGATCCGGGTCTCCGTGGTCTGCCGGGACACCGACCTGGACAAGGCGGTCCGCGCCATCCACGACGCCTTCGAGCTGGGTGGTGACACCGAAGCCGTCGTCTACGCCGGCACCGGGCGGTAACGCGCCGTGGCGTCGCTGCCCACCCTCGCCGTGGTCGGGGCGACAGGTGCCGTCGGTACGGTGATGTGCCAGATCCTCTCCTCCCGGCGCAACGTGTGGGGCGAGATCCGGCTGCTCGCCTCGGAGCGGTCGGCCGGCCGGCGCGTGCAGTGCCGGGGCGAGGAGCTGACCGTCCAGGCGCTCACCGCCGACGCGCTCGACGGCGTCGACGTGGCGATGTTCGACGTACCGGACGAGGTCTCCGCGCAGTGGGCCCCGGTCGCCGCCGCGCGCGGCGCTGTGGTGGTGGACAACTCCGGCGCGTTCCGGATGGACCGCGACGTGCCGCTCGTGGTGCCCGAGATCAACCCCGAGCAGGTACGCAACCGGCCCAAGGGCATCATCGCCAACGCCAACTGCACCACGCTGGCGATGATCGTGGCGGTCGCGCCACTGCACCGCGAGTACGGCCTGCGCGAGCTGGTGCTCGCGTCGTACCAGGCGGTCTCCGGGGCGGGTCAGGCCGGCGTGGACGCGCTGCACCTCCAGCTCGGCAAGATCGCCGGGGATCGGGTGCTCGGTTCCCGCGCCGGTGACGTGCGCCAGGCGGTGGGCGACGAGCTGGGTCCGTTCCCGGCGCCGCTGGCGCTCAACGTCGTGCCGTGGGCGGGGTCGCTGGCCGACGGCGGCTGGTCCTCCGAGGAGATGAAGCTGCGCAACGAGTCGCGCAAGATCCTCGGACTGCCCGACCTCAAGGTCTCCGCCACCTGCGTACGGGTGCCGGTGGTGACCGGTCACTCGGTCGCCGTGCACGCGGTCTTCGCCACCGAGGTGGCCGCCGAGGGCGCCCGTGAGGTGCTGCGCAACGCGCCCGGCGTGATCCTGGTCGACGACCCGGCGGCCGGGGAGTTCCCGATGCCGATCGACGCGGTCGGCACCGACCCGTCGTGGGTGGGCCGGATCCGCCGCGCGGTCGACGACCCCCGCGCCCTGGACCTCTTCGTCACGGGCGACAACCTCCGCAAGGGCGCCGCCCTCAACACGGCCCAGATAGCCGAACTCCTGGCCAAGGACCTGACCCGCCCCTAACCCGGCCCCGCGCCCTCGCGCCGCGCGCTCGCCTGCCGCCCTCCTTCTGGCGTCGATCTTGCACTTCCGGCCCCGAACGTGGGGCATTTGCACCTTTCGCCGGGGCAAGAAGTGCAAGATCGCGGGAGCGGGAGCGGGAGCGGGAGCGGGAGCGGGAGCGGGAGCGGGAGCGGGGAGGGGTTAGGCGGCGGAGAGGTGGACGCCGTCTCGGCCGTGGCGCTTGACCGCGTACAGGGCCTGGTCGGCTCGGTGCAGGGTGCGTTCGGGGGACTCGCCGGGTCTGGGCAGGGCCACGCCGACGCTGATCGTCCGGCCGGTACGGCGGGCCGCCTCGGTGAGCCGTTCGGCGATCCGGACCGCCTCCTCCGGGCGGCTCACCTCGATCACCGCCACGAACTCGTCGCCGCCGGTCCGGTACAACTCGTCGCCCTGGCGCAGCGCGCCTTCGAGCGCCCGGGCCAGCCCCACCAGCAGCCGGTCGCCGGCCTGGTGGCCGTACGTGTCGTTGACGTCCTTGAACCCGTCCACGTCGATCGCCAGCAGCGCGGTACGCCCCGGCGTGGCGGTGGCGATCCGCTTCCCGAACGGGCCGGTGTGCCGCAGCCCGGTGAGCGGGTCGGAACTGGCCTGCTCGCGGAGCCGGGCGAGCGTACGCAACCGGTCCAGGCAGGTCCACGCCTGCCCGGCGAGCAGCTCGATCAGGTTGACAGTGGTCGGGTCGGGACGCAGGCGCTGCTCGTCGGCGACCAGCAGCACGCCACCGGCGGCCGGTGTGCCGACCGGCACCGCCACCAGCGTGCGCGCGCCGGCCCGGGTCAGCGGCAGGTACTCCTCGGTGGGCGGGTGGCCCGCCTCGCCCAGCGTGTACGCCGAGCCGTACCGGTGGGCCCGGTCGATCATGCGGTCGAGCGCGGCCGGTCCGGCCTCGTCCAGCTCGGCCCGGATCCTCGCCTCCAAGTCGCCAGGTGTGCCGGTGGGCGCACCGAGGCGCGGGCCCTGCCGGCCGGTGAGCACCAGCACCGCGGCGGAGAGCGCCGACACGTCCCGGGCCGCGGCGAGCGCGGCGGTCATCAGGTCCCAGTCGGTCGGCGCGGCGGTGAACGCGGCGGCGTGCCGGAGCAGCTTCTCGCTGCGGCTCTCGGCCGGTGGCCCGCCCAGCGCGGCGATCCGCCCGCCGAGGCGGTCGGCCACCAGCTCGGCGGTCTCCCGCCACTCCGCGAGCACGACCGGCTCGCTCCACTGGAGGTCGAGCACCCCGATCGGACGGCCGTCCGGGTCGCGTACCGGCACGCAGAGCTCGGCGGTGACGTCCGGGCGGACCTCGAGGTAGTCGGGGTCGGCGCTGACGTCGGGCACGGCGGCGGTGATGCCGGAGGCGTAGACCCGCCGCACCACCGACGGTTCGGGCCGGTGGCGACCCGGCGGGGTGCCGTCGGCGGTGGCCGGTACGTGCGAGAAGACCTGCCAGGCGCCGGTGGCGGCGGCGCAGCGCAGGCGGTCGTGGACGCGGAGCAGGACGGTGGCGGTCGCCGGCGTGTGCCGGGCGAGCGCGGCGACGGTCCACTGGCACGCCTCCGGGACGGTTGACGCCGTGGGGAGGCGCACCGTGACGTCGCGGAGAACTCGCTCGTGATCCACGTCGTTCCTGCTCGGAGGGGGGTCGGGTCGCGATCAAGGGTACTCAGCGCGACCGCCGCCGACCTTCGTACACATGTGCTATCCACAGGCTGTGGACGCAGCCTGTGGGCGGAATCGGGCCTGCGCGAGGAGGGCGTGCGGCGATAGCGTGAGGGCCCGGGCACCCGAGGAGGCCGCCGATGCTCATCGCCCAGCTCAGCGACCCGCATGTGGCCACCGGCCCGCTCGCGGCCGATCCGGCGTCCGGGCTGCACCGGGCGCTCGGCGCGGTGCTCGCCCTGCGCCCTCGGCCCGACTGCGTGGTGATCACCGGTGACCTGACCGCCAACGGGCGCCCCGACGAATACCTCGCGCTGCGCGAGATCGTCGGCGCGTTCCCGCTGCCGGTGCACCTGGCGACGGGCAACCACGACGACCGCGAGTCGCTGCTCGACACGTTCGGCGGCACCCCCTACCTGGCCGGTGGCTTCTCGGCGCACTACCACGTCGACCTGCCGGACGCGACGCTCGTGGTGCTCGACTCGCTCACCCCGGGCGGCACCGGCGGCCGGCTCGGCGACGAGCAGCTCGCCTGGCTGGACGGGGTGCTCGCCGGGCGTACCGACGTGCCCGCCGTCGTGTGCCTGCACCATCCGCCGGTCGCGGTGGGCGTATCCGGCATGGACGCCGTCGGGCTCGCCGACGCCGAAGGGCTCGCCGCCGTGGTCGGCCGGCACCCCCATGTCGTACGCGTCACCGCGGGGCACCTGCACCGCCAGGTGACCAGCGCGTTCGCCGGTACGGTGCTGACCGTCGCGCCGAGCACCTGGATCCAGGTGAGCCTGGCCATGACCGACGAGGAGGAACTCGGCTTCGTCGCCGAGCCGACCGCCTTCCTGCTCCACCTGATCGCCGACGGCGGCTGCGTGACGCACACCGTCCAGGTCAGCCACGCCGCCGGGCGCACCTGCTGGTTCTGACGCCGATGCTCTGGTATGTCGCGTACGGGTCCAATCTGCACGCCGCACGGCTCGACTGGTATCTGCGTGGCGGGTGTCCACCCGGCGGGCTGCGCACGTACCCCGGCTGCCGGGACCGCCGGCCACCGCGCCGGACGGTCCCGGTGCTGATCCCCGGCGGCGTCTACTTCGCCGGGGAGTCGCGGGCCTGGACCGGCGGCATGGCGTTCTACGACCCGCTGCTGCCCGGCCGGGCGGCGGCGCGCGGCTACCTGGTGACCGTCGAGCAGTTCGCGGACATCGCCGCGCAGGAGATGTACCGGCCGCTCGGCGCCGACCTGGCCGGCATCCGCGTGGCGGCCGAGACCGGCCGGGCGAGGCTCGGGCCGGGCCGCTACGAGACGCTGCTGCGCGTCGGTGTCCACGAGGGCCTGCCGATGCTCACGTTCACCGCGCCGCACCGGGCGGTGGAGGTGCCCTGGACCCGGCCCGCCCCGGTCTACCTCGGCCTGCTGGCGCGCGGGCTGCGCGAGGCGCACGGATGGGACGCCGCGCGCACCGTCGGCTACCTGGCGGGCCGGCCGGGGGTCGCCGGGCGGTGGACCCGGTCCGCGTTGCGCGGGCTCGTCGGCGCCGCCTACAGCGGACCGCCGGACCGGCCCTCCGGGGCGTCAGTCGAGTTCGGACAGTTTGCTCGATATGCCGGGCCGTCGGAGATGAACGACCGTTCGGTCGGCAATGGGTGTCCGGCAGGAGGTGATTCGGGCGAAGACGGTTGCCAGTGCAAGGATTTCCGCGTGACATGAGCGTCGGCGCCGGCTCCCTGTCCCTGGGAGCCGGCGCCTTCGACTACGGCCGGCGCCGACAGCGTGCGCCGCGCGGAATTTCATCTGACCGTCATGTCCGACTCGTCCGGCAGACCGGCACCCGCCGTCGAAGACAGCGACGATTCCTGATGCCGCCCCGTTCGACCTGGCGGCCGGTGGATGAGAAGCTACCCCGGCGGGGTGGCGTTCCCCCGAGTACCGCTCTCCGCGATCGACACCTGTCACGGCACGGATCAGGGTCGCCGGGCGAACCATCGTCCGGACGCCACATACCTGCATCTCACGAGGAGTTCCATGTCCGTCACCGGGATGCGACGCCGGGCCGCCGTCGGCCTGGCCGCACTCGCCGCGACCGCGTTCACCGCGGTCGCCGTCACCCCCGACCAGGCCGAGGCCCGCCCGAAGCCGGTCGACGTCCAGTTGCTCGCGCTCAACGACTTCCACGGCAACCTGGAGCCGCCGAGCGGGTCCAGCGGCACCATCGACGGTCAGCCGGCCGGTGGTGCGGAATACCTGGCCAGCCACCTGAAGTCGATGCGCGCCGCCGCGAAGCAGCAGGGCAAGGGCACCGTCACCGTCGCCGCCGGTGACCTGATCGGCGCCTCGCCGCTGCTGTCCGCCGCGTTCCACGACGAGCCCACCATCGAGGAGATGAACCTCGCCGGGCTGGAGTTCGCGAGCGTCGGCAACCACGAGTTCGACGAGGGCGCGGCCGAGCTGCTGCGCATGCAGCGCGGCGGCTGCCACCCGGTGGACGGCTGCGCCGACGGCACCCCGTTCGGTGGCGCCAAGTTCACGTACCTCTCGGCGAACGCGTTCAAGACCTCCACCGGCCTGCCGCTGATGCAGCCGTTCGGCATCAAGATCGTCAAGGGTGTCCCGATCGGTTTCATCGGGATGACCCTGGAGGGCACCCCGAACATCGTCAGCCAGCAGGGCGTCGCCGGCCTGCGGTTCACCGACGAGGCCGACACCGCCAACAAGTACGCCAAGATCCTGCGCCTGCTCGGGGTCAAGAGCATCGTCGTGCTGCTGCACGAGGGTGGCGTGCAGAACGGCGGCGGCATCAACGACTGCACCGGGTTCAGCGGCCCGATCGTCGACATCGCCAACCGGATGGACCCGTCCATCGACGTGATCGTCAGCGGGCACACCCACGCCGCGTACAACTGCAACATCAACGGCAAGCTGGTCACCAGCGCCAGCTCGTTCGGCCGCCTGGTCACCCAGATCGACCTGAAGATCGACCCACGTACCCGCGACGTGGTGAGCGCGTCCGCGAACAACGTGGTGGTCACCCGGGACGTGAAGCCGGACCAGCCCTCGACCGACCTGATCAACAGGTACAAGACCGCGCTCGGCCCGGTGGCCGACCGGGTGGTCGGCGAGACCACCGCCGCGATCACCAAGACCCAGGAGAACCTGTACCAGACCGGGGTCGACGTCAACGGCAAGCCGACGTACCAGACCGGTGAGTCGCCGCTGGGCAACCTGATCGCCGACGCCCAGCTCGCCGCCACCGACACCGAGCAGAACGCGGTCGCCGCGTTCATGAACCCCGGTGGCGTACGCGCCGACCTCGACGCCGGCCCGGTCACCTACGCCGAGGCGTTCACCGTGCAGCCGTTCGCCAACAACCTGGTGACGCTCGACCTGACCGGCGCGCAGCTCTACTGCATGCTGGAGCAGCAGTTCACAGTGGCGCGTGTGCTCTACGCGTCCTCGACCGTCAACTACGTCGTGGACGTCAACGGCACCACCGCGCCGGCCGGCACGCCGTGCGCGGGCACCCGGGTGGTCCGGGGCAGCCTGACCATCAACGGCGCCCCGGTGGCGGACACCGCCACCTACCGGGTCACCGTGAACAACTTCCTCGCCGGTGGCGGCGACGGCTTCAGCGTCCTGACCGGCGGCACCAACGCGGTGACCGGCCAGATCGACCTGGACGCCTTCACCGCGTACCTGACCGAGAAGTCGCCGGTCTCCCCGCCGGCGCTGGACCGGATCCGCACGACCACCGAGGTCGCGGCCGGCTGACGGCCGACCGCACCGCCGACGGGCCCCGGAGCGTTCGCTCCGGGGCCCGTTCGCGTGTCAGGCTGCGCGCTTCGTCGCAGGCCGCCGGCTTCGTGTCAGGTCGCCCGCGCGGGCTCGGGCTCCGGCGTCGCGGCGGCCGTCGGACGGCCGTCCTGCGCGGCGGTGAGCAGCGGACGCAGCGACAGCGCGAGCAGCGAGGCGGCCAGGCAGCCGCCCACCACCACCGCCACCCAGACCCGCCCGTCGGCCGCACCGATCAGCGGGCCGGCGGTGACCGGACCGACCACGCCGCTGATCCCGAAGATCATCGAACTCATGGCGTTGTACCGGCCGCGCAACTCGTCCGTGGCCAGCGCGTTCGTGAGCGCCGGCATGACCGGCGACAGCATCGTCTCGCCGAACCCGAAGATCGCCGAGCAGGCCACCACGCCGAGCGCCGCGAGCACCGCGTTGCCGCCGCCCACCACGCCCGCCGCGCCGAGCACCAGCCACGCGCCGGCGAAGACCGCGCCGACTGTGGCGAGTGCCCGGGTGCGGCTGCGTCCCTCCAGCCGCCGGATCACCAGCAACTGCGAGAGCACGATCATGACGGTGTTCGCGGCGAGCGCCCACGCCACCACCCGGGGCGTCACCTCCACCACCCGGACCGAGTACGCCGCGAAGCCCACCTCGATCTGCGCGTACCCGCAGGTGGTGAGCACCAGGCCGAAGAGGACCAGGCGGCGGAACGGCCGGTCCCGCAGCACCGTCAGGTAGCCGCCGGTGCTCCGGCCGGCGGACTTCGCATCCGCGGCCACCGCCGGCCGGCGCCCGACCCGCGGCAGGCTCAGCAGGATCAGCGCCGGGATCAGGTAGCTCACCGCGTCCAGCAGGTAGATCACCTCGAAGGTGAACGGACGGGCCACGTCGACCACCGCGCCGGAGATCAGACCGCCCGTGCCGATACCGAGGTTGAGCAGCGCGAAGTTGAGCCCGAAGACGCGTTGCCGCTCGCCGTCGTCGGTCAGCGACGCCAGGATCGTGTTCTGCCCGGCCCAGATCGCCGAGCTGCCCACGGCGACAAGCGTCATCACGCCGAACGCCGACGCGGTCGAGTCGACGAGCGCCAGCGAGCCGGTGCCGATCGCCTCGATCACCAGGCAGGGCAGCACCACCCGGCGTGCACCGAACCGGTCGATGAACGTGCCGGCCAGCGGCGAGAGCGCCAGCGTGACAGCGCCGAACCAGCCGATCACCAGACCGGCCCGGGTGTCGGTCAGGCCGCGTACGTCGGTGAGGTAGATGAACAGGAACGGCAGGGTGAGGCCGCGCCCGACGGCGGAGAAGAGCGTGCCGAGCAGGATCCGGCGGGCTTCGGGACGGGCGGGCAGGGCGCGGCGCAGCATGGCAGGGATTCTGTTCGGCGGGTACGACGACCGCGACCCGTTTACTCCTTACACCCGCCGTCGCCGGGCCGGAAGGTGAGCGAGCACACGTGCTCTGCCATGCTGACCCGGTGACGACGACCTGGCGGCACCTGCCCGCACCGGCCCGCGAGATCGCCGAGACGGCCACCGACGCGGTGGGCGCCGCGCAGGCCCGCGACACCGAGGCGTACGCCCCGGCCGTCGAGCGGCTGGCCGCCGCCGACCGGGCCGGGCTGGTGCTGGGCGGCGTGGTCCGGCTGCTGCTGGAGGAGGGGCACCCGGACGGGCTGGACGGCGACGACGTACGGCAGGTGCTGGAACAGTGCGTCAGGTCGGCGGCGCCGTGGTGGCCCGACGTCGACCCGCACGTGTTGCTGGTGCTGCTGGCCGGCGCGCTCGGCGTCTACGACCCCGGCGACGACGACAGCCCGCCCGACCCGGCGGCGGTCGCCCGGCACGCGCCGCTGCTCGTGGCCGATCTGCTCGCGGTCACCGGACGGCCGTTCGCCGGTTACCTGACCGCCGCGTTCGCCGAGGTGGCGCGCACGGAGACGCACGACTGACGGTTCTGTCGACCCTCCTCTTCGGCGGGCTTGATCACGGCCTGGCCTGTTCACGGCCTGGCGGCTGCCGGCTTACGGGCTGGCGGCCAGGAAGACGAACGCGGCGAGCAGGACCAGGTGCACCCCGCCCTGGAGCACAGTCGCCCGGCCCGGCACGACGGTGAGCACCGCTGTCACGGCGGTCAGCGCCAGCAGCGTCATCTGGGTGCCGCCCAGGCCCAGCACCAGCGGCCCGTCCAGCCAGATCGAGGCGATCGCGATGGCCGGGATGGTCAGGCCGATGCTGGCCATGGCCGAGCCGAGCGCGAGATTGAGGCTGATCTGCACCCGGTCCCGCCGGGCCGCCCGGGCGGCGGCGAGCGTCTCCGGCAGCAGCACCAGCAGCGCGATGACCACGCCGACGAACGCCTGCGGCAGGTTGGCCGCGCTGACCGCCGTCTCGATCGCCGGGGAGATCGTCTTCGCGTCACCGACCACCGCTACCAGCGCCACCACCAGCAGGGCCAGGCTGGCCAGCGCGGTACGCGTGGACGGCGGCTCGGCGTGCCCGTCTCCGGTCTTGTCCTCGGCGAGGATGCTGCCCTCCTGGGTCACCGGGAGGAAGTAGTCGCGGTGCCGACCGGTCTGCACCATCACGAACAGCAGGTAGAGCGCCAGCGAGGCGACCGCCGCGAAGGCGAGCTGCGCGGGGGAGAACTCCGGCCCCGGCCGGCTGGTGGTGAACGTCGGCACCACCATGCTGAGCGTGGCCAGCGTCGCCACTGTGGCGAGCGCCCCGCCGGTGCCCTCCGGATTGAACACCGCGACCTTTCGCCGCAGCGCGCCGAGCAGCAGCGACAGGCCGAGGATGCCGTTGCAGGTGATCATGACGGCGGCGAAGACGGTGTCCCGCGCCAGCGCCTGCGTCTTGTCGCCGCCGCTGATCATCAGCGTGACGATCAGACCGACTTCGATCACGGTGACAGCCACCGCGAGCACGAGTGACCCGTACGGCTCACCGACCTTGTGCGCGACCACCTCGGCGTGGTGCACAGCGGCGAGCACAGCCGCCGCGAGCAGGGCCGCCACCACGAAGATGAGCGGGCCGGGCAGCTCCCGTCCCCAGGTCATCACGAGCACGAGCACGGCGACCAGGGGCGCGACGGTGGTCCAATCGGTGAGTCGGGATCGGATCATCGGCGGCATAGGCATACTTTGCCAGGAGGCACCGTCAACCGCGCGTGGCGGGGTGGCTTCGGGCAGTCCTGTCGATCTATCCGGCCGAGGCCGGTTGCTCCAGGTGGGCGGGCAGGTCACGGAGGTTCGTGATCATGTTTCCGGCCGTCAACTCCTGCTGCGCTTCCGCATACGTGTCCAGCAAGGCACCGCGACACGTCAGGACAGGGGCCAATACCTTCGCCGCCTACGGCATCCAGCAAACCAGAACCAAACCAGACGTCGAACAACAACGCCGGGGCGCTGGCTAGGTCCTTGCTTGATTTACTCCACTGTGATAGAAATTCATCCATGCGGATGCTTTAGGCATCGCCGTTCGTTACACAGCCTGTCGTCTATTTCTAACTCGGGGGAGACTGTCGTGCAGGTCCGAAGTGTTTTAACTGCCCTAGCCGTTATGGTTACTGTTTCGGCGATCGGTATGGCACCCGCTCATGCCGAGTCGAGTAGCAGAGTCGATGACAACTCCTTTGCGAGCCAGGCGCGGGCTGGCAAACTCTCGGAACGGCAGGCGGAAGCTCTCCAGGGCCGGGTTGACGTGTACCTTCAGAAGACTGGCGGGAAGCAGATCTCGCTCAACGAGATCAAGCTCGATAATGGCGTTCTCAGGGTCGCCGTCCCTGGTGAGGCCCACCCGAGGGACTTCGTCAACGCCCCGACAAGCGTAGCGCTTGCCGATCGGTGTTTGGATGGCCAGAACAACGGCTGGTTCTGCGCGTACAGTTCCACCGGCTTCCAGGGCGATACGCTTCAATGGTACACCTGCGGAACGTACAACATGCCCTGGACTGGTTACGGCTCCTGGCGTAACAATCAAACCAGCGGCACGGTTGCCAAATTTATAAACGCTTCCGGAAGTGTAATCTACTCGACGCCCGGCGCCTACTCCAGTAGCCTCAGCTACGTCTGGACGCCCGTCTATAAGGTCAAGCCCTGCTAATCCGCTGGCTATGCGCTAGCTGGTGCAGCGCTGCTACCGCTCGCCTCCAAGGGTGAGCGGTAGTTGCGCTTGCCCGGATAAACCTTTGCGCAATCCCGGTTTGTCACCCTTACCTGGCTAGACCCGACGATGGATTCCCAGTGCGTTCAGTTTCAGGACTCTGCGAGCAGGGGCGACCCACACCTCATGGAGCTGACCAGGGCCAGGGGGACAAGGTGGAGAGTCCTACTCTGGGCCATGAGACGGTGGGGCAGGTGAGTGCGTCGGTGGCGCTGCACCCGTTCTGTTCGCAGCGGCGGCGCTATTGCTCGTGCACAGCGAAGATGCGGTTCATCCTGTCGTGCTCGTTGCGCTGATCGTGGTCGGGTCAACGCCGACGGCGGGCGCGAGGTCCTCGACCCCGATGTCGCTTCCGACTGGCGTTTCTGCGCAGCCTGACCGCCCGCGACCCTGTACGGCGTCCGCCTGGTCATCTCCGACGCTCACGCCGCCCTCGTCGCCGCTATCGGCGCGGCCCTGCCCGGGGCGTCGTGGCAGCGGTGCCGAACCACTACCTGCGCAATCTGCTGACCAAGGCGCCATGTCGGCGCAGCCGTGGATCGCTACCCTGGTCCGCGCGATCTTCGACCAGCCCGATTGTCGCGAAGCAGCGATCATCTGCCAGGACGAATCAAGGCCCCTCCGTGGAGGGGCCTTGACCTTTACTTACCTCTGGTCGGGGTGGCCGGATTCGAACCGACGACCTCTTCGTCCCGAACGAAGCGCGCTACCAAGCTGCGCCACACCCCGAGGCGTGCCGACAAATAGTAGCCCACCCGCCCCCACGGTCAAACTCGGTACCCCCCGCCCCGCACCCCCGGCGGATCTTGGTACGGATCGGCCCCCGGAGGGGCGGGCGCGTACCAAGATCTGAAGGGCGGGGCGGGGGCGGGCGGGGGAACTGTCAGCGGGGGATCAGCGTCAGGATGCTGGCCTCCGGGGGGCAGGCGAAGCGAACCGGGGCGGTGGGGTGGGTGCCGAGGCCGGCGGAGACGTGCAGCCAGGAGTCCGAGCCGGGCCAGCGGTGCAGTCCGCGCGCCATCGAGCGGGGCAGCCCGCAGTTGGTCACCAGGGCGCCGTACCCGGGCACGCAGACCTGGCCGCCGTGGGTGTGTCCGGCGAGCAGCAGGCCGAAGCCGTCGGCCGCCATCCGGTCCAGCACCACGGGCTCGGGGGAGTGGGACACCGCGATCGACAGCGCCGCGTCGCCGCTGACCGGGCCGGCCACGGCGTCGTAGTCGTCCCGTTCGATGTGCGGATCGTCGACGCCGACGAGTTCGATCTCCCGCCCGCCGGCCTTGAGCGTGGTGCGGGCGTTGTTCAGGTCGGCCCAGCCCGCGCCGGTGAGGATGTCGCGCAGCTCCTCGTACGGCAGCGGCACGCCCTCGGTGTACTCCCGGTCGGGCAGGAAGTAGGTGAAGGGGTTCTTGAAGACCGGCCCGGTGTAGTCGTTGGAGCCGAAGACGAACGCGCCGGGCAGGTCGAGCAGCGGTTGCAGGGCGCGCAGCACGCCCGGCACGGACTCCGGGTGCGCCATGTTGTCGCCGGTGACCACCACCAGGTCGGGGTCGAGCGCGGCCAGCGAGGCCACCCAGTCCTGCTTGCGTCGCTGGTCGGGCGTCATGTGCAGGTCGGACAGGTGCAGTACCCGCAGCGGTTCGGCGTCGGTCGGGAGGACCGGTACGTCGTACCGGCGGAGGGTGAACATGTTGCGCTCGATGAGCGACGCGTACGCCAGGGTGGCCGCACCGGCGGCGACGGTTCCGGCCGCGAGCCGGAATAGTGTGCGCTTTCGCATGGCGTTCAGGGTAGTTTCACCGTCCATGAGCACGCTGAAGGACCGTCTCACCGCCGACATGCGCGCCGCTCTCAAGGCGCGCGACGAGCTGACCACCTCCACGCTGCGGATGGCCCTGGCCGCCGTGGGCAACGCCGAGGTCGCCGGCCGGGAAAAGCGCGAGCTCAGCGACGACGAGGTGCTCGCCGTGCTGACCAAGGAGGCGAAGAAGCGCCGGGAGGCGGCGGTGGCGTTCGCCGACGCCGGGCGCGCCGAGCAGGCCGGCAAGGAGACCGCCGAGGGTGAGGTGCTGGAGCGCTACCTGCCCAGGCAGCTCCCCGACGAGGAGCTGGCCGAGCTGGTCTCGGGGGCGCTCGCCGCGGGTGGCTTCACCGGCAAGGCGCAGATGGGCCCGGCCATGAAGGCCGCCCAGGCCGCGGTGGCCGGCCGGGCCGAGGGTGGCCGGGTGGCCGCCGAGGTACGCCGCCAGCTCGGCCTCTGAGCCGGCGCTCCCGTAGTGCGGAAAGGACGACGGCCACCTCCCGTAGGAGGTGGCCGTCGCTGTCTGCTGTCTGGAATCAGTTCCCGGGTCGTCCCGGTCGGCCGTTACCTGGTCCGCCCGGGCCACCCGGCCGGTCCGGCGTCGCGCCGCCGCCCTGCTCCGGGGTGGTGCCCTTGCCGGAGCTGACCTCGATCATCACCACGCCGCCCTTGATGGTGCGCCCGTCCGGGCTGGTGCCGGCCGCGGTGCCGGCCGGGCACTCCGACGCCACCTTGTTGCTGGAGACCACCGGCTCGAAGCCGGCGCCCTTCAGCCGGGACTTCGCGGTCTCGATGGACTCGCACTTCACACCCGGGATGGAGCGCTGGTCGCCCAGGACGATCTTGCCGCTGGGCGGCGTGAAGTTCTTCCGCTCCTTGCCCCTCATGGCGTCGCGCAGCGTCTGGTAGACCGCCGGGTTGATGCCGGTGGGCACGTCGTGACCCATCTTCTGGGTGGTCTGCGGCCAGTCCGGGTCGGCCATGATGCCGGCCACCGCGTACTGCTTGGTCATCGCGACCAGCGCCGAGGTCTTCTCCGAGTCGGTGGTGCCGGACTTGCCGGCCACCGGAGCGTCGACGATGCCACGGACGTTGCCGGCGGTGGGGGTGCCGCACTTGGTGGTGGAGGAGCGGTCACCGACCGGGCAGCGGGCGGCGTCCACGGCGGCGCGGGCCACCTCGGTGCTGATCCGCTGCTCGCAGCGCGGGTTGGCGACGTCCAGCTTGTCGCCGTCCGGGCCACGGATCTCCTGCACCGGGATCGGCTCGCAGTACTTGCCGTCGGCGGCCAGCGTGGCGTACGCGTTCGCCAGCTCCAGCGGCGTGGTCTGGGAGACGCCGAGGCTGAACGCGCCCCACTGGTGCGGGTTGGCGGCGAGCTGCGCGTCGCTCGACGAGCGGAACGAGATGCCGAGCTTCTGTGCCGCCTTCACCACGTTCTCCGCGCCGACCCGCTGCTGCAGGTCGATGAAGAACGTGTTGACCGAGAAGCCGAAGCCGCTCCACATGTTGTGCATGCCGGCCATCGCGGGGTTGGCGTTCTTCGGGCAGTACTTGTTGGTGCCCGGGCAGGCGGCGGGCGAGTTGAACTCGACCGGGTAGTCGGACTTGAAGACCGGCCCCGCGTTGATGGGGTAGCTGAGCGGGTAGCCCTTCTCCAGCGCCGCCACCAGCGTGAAGATCTTGAAGGTCGAGCCGGCCTGGTAGCCGGCGATGCCGGGACCACCAGTGACCAGCGGGTTCACCGTGTTGGGGTAGTTACCCCGGATCTTCTTCTTGGCCTTCTTCGGGTCGCTGGAGATCTTGTTCTGCGGGTCGGCCGGGTCGTCGAGCTTGAAGTTCCGGTTCACCGCCACGGCGCGGACCCGGCCGGTGCCCGGCTCGATGGCGGCCACCATGCGGGCCGCCTTGCTGCTCTCGCCGAGCTTGTTGCGGACTGCCTTGTCGGCGCCCTTCTGGGCCTGGACGTCCAGCGTGGAGATGATGGTGTAGCCGCCGCTCTTGAGCCGCCGCTCACGGTCGTACGAGGTGGCGCCGAACGTCTCCTGCTGGAGCCACCAGCGGTAGAGGTAGTCGCAGAAGAAGCCCCACGAGCGGGTGGTGGTCTGGGTGCAGCCGTTCGGGGTGCGCTTGCCCTTGACCACGAGCTTGATCTTCTTGGCGGCGTCGGCCTCCTGCTGGGTGATCGCGCCGATCTGCACCATGTTCTGGATGACGTAGTCGCGCCGGCCGGCCGCCTCCGGGTAGCCCGACTTGGTGGTCGGGTCGAACGAGGTGGGGGCCTTCACCATGCCGGCGAGCATCGCCGACTCCTGGATGTCGAGCTTGCTCGGCGGCTTGTTGAAGTAGACCTGGCTGGCCGCCCAGATGCCGTACGCGCCGTTGCCGAACGCGGCGATGTTCAGGTAGCGCCGGAGGATCTCGTCCTTGGAGAGTTCCTTGTCGACCTGGAGCGCCAGGCTCATCTCGCGCAGCTTGCGGCCGCTGGTGTCCTCGGTCGCGGCGACGACGTCGGCCGGGTGGGTGGCCGAGTAGGAGATGGCCAGCCGGACGTACTGCATGGTGAGCGTTGACGCGCCCTGCCGGGAGGAGCCGGCGGCCTGGTTGTTGACGAAGGCGCGCGCCACACCGTTGATGTCCACGCCGTTGTGCTTGTAGAAGTCGTGGTCCTCGGCCGCGATGATGGCCTGCCTCATGTACGGCGAGATGTCCTCGAACTTGACGTCCTTGCGGTTCTCGTCGTACATCGTGGCCAGCACGGTCTTGCCGTCGGACGCGAGCAGCTTGGTGATCTGCGGGGCGCGGGCGACTGTCAGCTCCTTGGGCAGCGCCTCGAACGTCTCCGCACCCGCCTTGGCGGCCAGTCCGGACATCGCCGCCACGGGGAAGGCCGCCGCGGCGACCACCACTCCGGCCAGTAGGCCGCAGATCAGCAGCGATGCGGCGTTGGTCAGCACGTTGTGGTCACGTTTCCGCATCCAGGTCACCTCGACAGGGTACGCGAGCAGGGAACGGCGGGCGCGCGGGGAACTTTCCCCATTTCCTGCACGCGCCGGCCTCGTTGTGCTAAACGCACGAGCCCTGGTCCGAGGTTGCGTGAGATCCGGCGGAAGTCTCGCCGAACTCCGGGAGCGGCGCAGCGTTTTCACGTAGTCGGGCCGGGTAGTCGCGGGGCGAAAGCCCGGGAAGCCGGGAGTGTCCGGAATGATGGATTTCGCCGACAACGTTGCGTAATCGGGCGACTACACAGCATGATGGTGGCGGCGACCGCAGCCATGTGTCGTTCGTGCCTCCCTGGGGAGGCCGGCGCGAACGACCGGGGGGATGCACGAGGGGCTGCTCGCGCGAAGTCGGTAGGTACTGCAAGGGGGGACGTGTACAGATGGGCATGATCACTGACTGGCCGTCACTGGCGGCGTGTCAGAACGGAGACCCGGACGCGTTGTTCGTACAGGGCGCCGAACAGAACGTGGCGAAGAGGATCTGCCGGAGCTGCCCAGTTCGGTACGAGTGCCTGGCCGACGCGCTCGACAACCGGATCGAGTTCGGCGTGTGGGGTGGCATGACCGAGCGCGAGCGCCGGGCGTTGCTGCGCCGTCACCCGCAGGTGACCAGCTGGCGCAAGATGTTCGAGGCGGCCATGAAGAAGAACGCCAAGGAGAAGGCCGGCAAGGACAAGGTCCTGGTCACCACGGCCACCTGACCGGCCCGGTCAGCTCCGGCTGATCGCCTCGCCGATCGTCCGCAGCCCGTCGACGTCGTGCACGTCGGCGGGCTGCGCGGTCACCGACACCGCCGGCACCGCCGGGAACGCCTCGGTGAACCGGGCCGCCACCCGCTCCTCGCGTACCGCCTGCTGGGCCAGCGCGGCGTGCGCGCGCAACACCTCGGCGGCGCCCTCGTGCCCGCCCATGCCGGCCAGCCGCTCCGCGGCGGCCAGGCTCTCCGCCGCGGACAGGTCCGCCGCCGGCCGGTGCACCCGGTTGAGCACCAGCCCGGCCAGCGGCATCCGCTCTTCGCGCAGGCGGCCGGCGAAGTAGGCGGCCTCCCGGACCGCGTCCGGCTCCGGCGCCGCGACCAGCAGGAACGCCGTCTCCCGGGCCTGCAGGATCCGGTACGTCTGTTCGGCGCGCTGCCGGAACCCGCCGAACATCGAGTCGAGGGCGGCCACGAAGCCGGACAGGTCGGTGAGCAGCTGGGCGCCGATCACCTTCTGCACCACCTTGGAGAACATCCCGAAGCTCGCCGTGACCAGGCTGAACATGCTCCGCCCGCCGCTGCGCGCGGGGGCCAGCAGCAGCCGCAGCATCCGGCCGTCGAGGAACCGGGAGAGCCGGGCCGGCGCGTCAAGGAAGTCGAGCGCGGACCGCGACGGCGGCGTGTCCACCACGATCAGGTCCCACTCGCCCCGGGCGTGCAACTGGCCCAGCTTCTCCATCGCCATGTATTCCTGCGTGCCGGCGAAGGTGGAGCTCATGGCCTGGTAGAAGGGGTTGGCGAAGATCTCCGCCGCCTTCGCCGGGTCGGTGTGCTGAAGCACCACGTCGTCGAACGTGCGCTTCATGTCCAGCATCATGGCGTGCAGTTCGCCGCCGCTGGCCTCGACGTCGATGCCCTTGACCTGGCGGGGTGTGTTGTCCAGCTCGGTCAGGCCGAGCGACTGCGCCAGCCGGCGGGCCGGGTCGATGGTGAGCACCACCGTCCGCCGGCCGTGCCGCTCGGCGGCCCGCAACGCCAGCGCCGCGGCGGTGGTCGTCTTGCCCACTCCGCCCGCCCCGCAGCAGACCACGATCCGTACGCCGTCGTCGGCGAGGATCTGGTCGACGTCGAGCGGAGGCGCCGCGTCTTCGGAAGGCACCAATCGAGCGTATCGGTCCCGAGGGGCACTCTGCTCCGTGCCGGCCGCAGGTGTGAGTCAATCCGCCCGGACGAGGGCCTCGGCGAGCGTCTCCAGCCCGGCCCGGTCGACCCCGTCGGGCAGCAGCGGCAACTCGACCAGGGGCAGGCCGAGATCCACCAGGTCACCGCGGAGCGAGTCCTCCAGCTCACGGCGTACCTGCTGGTCACGAGCCTCCTCGACGAGCCCGGCCACGGTCGGGCCGTCGGTCGGCAGGCCGGCGGCGGCCAGCCCGCGCTTCAGCTCGGCCGCCGTCACCGCCCGCCCGGCCGGCACCGGCGGGCGGACGCCGTTGACGATCACCCGGCCGACCGGGAAACCGAGCTGGGTCAGCTCCGCCACCGCGTCGAGCGTCTCCTGGACCGGCATCTCCTCCAGCAGCGTGACCACGTGCACGGCGGTCATCGGCGACCGGAGCAGCGCGGAGACACCGTCGCTCTGGGTCTTGATCGGGCCGACCTTGGCCAGCCGGGCGGTCTCCGCCGTCACGTTGAGGAAGCGGCCGATCCGCCCGGTCGGCGGCGCGTCCAGCACCACCGCGTCGTACGTCCGGCGCGACCCGCTGGTCCGGGTGGTCGCCTCCTTGACCTTGCCGGTGAGCAGCACGTCGCGCAGGCCCGGCGCGATGGTGGTGGCGAAGTCGATCGCGCCGAGCTTGCGCAGCGCCCGGCCGGCGGCGCCGAGCTTGTAGAACATGTCCAGGTATTCGAGGAGCGCCTCCTCGGCGTCGACCGCCAGCGCCCGCACCTCACCGCCGCCTGGCGCGTCGGCGAGGTGCCGTTCCTCGTACGGCAGCGGGTCGGTGCCGAACAACTGGGCGATGCCCTGCCGGCCCTCCACCTCGACGAGCAGGGTGCGCCGGCCCCCGGCGGCCAGGCCGAGGGCCAGCGCGGCGGCCACGCTCGTCTTACCCGTGCCGCCCTTGCCGGTCACCACGTGCAGGCGGGCCGGCCATCTGCCGGCGGACTCGGCCGGCTGCTCACTAGCTGCCACCCGTCGAGCCTAACCAGCCGTTGGGACCAGCTCTGTCCGGCCGGTGGGATCAGCCGACCTCGCAGACCCACCAACCCGTCTTCCGCACCACGGTGAAGCGCAGCGCCTGCTCGGCGACCTTCTCGTCGGCGGTGGTCATGGTCACCCGGGCGGAGACGGTGGCCCGGTCGCCGGTCTGGTTGTCGACTGTCGGGGTGGCCCAGCGGAACCGGGGGTTCTGGTACTGCGCGACGTACTCCCGCACCTCGGCGACCTTGGTGGCGATCCTCTCGTCGTCGCGGGCCGCCGAGCAGACGAACGCGGCCGCCTTCTCGGCGTCGCGCTCCTGGTAGACGGCCTTGAGGAAGCCGTCCACCGCGACCTGCGGCTCCTTCGCGCCCTGGCCGTCCTCGCTGTCGCGCAGCGCGAGGAACGCGGCAGTGCCCCCACCGCCGCAGAGCAGGACGGCGGCGGCCAGCACCAGCGAAGCGATCAGCGCGGCCGGTCGCTTGCGCGGCTGCGTGCCGCCGGACGGGTACGCCGGCGGACCGGCTGTGGGAGGGGATCCCGGCGGCGCGCCGCCGGGAGGCGGCGGTTGCGGATTCGGGTCGCCGGGCGTGCCGGCGTCGCCACCGGCGGGTGGTTGGGTCATCTGTCTCCCCCGGGTTGCGGCTCCCGTCGCCGCCCCAGGCGACGGGCACGGGTCGAGGTGTGCGGGCGCGCGTCGGCGCGCGTCCAGCCGGAAGGGTAACGGTCGGCGAGGCGCTTGCCAGCCCCGCGTACACGCCCCATCGGACGGAAACCGGCTATCGCCTTCCCGACCAGCCTTGTGTCGTAAATGTGACTCGACGTGACCAGGCGTGCGCGTCCCGTTGCCGGGAGTTGGTGGAGGCTCTACGTTCGTCCAGACGCGGAGAGCCGGACCGGGGACGGTTCCGAGCCGAATGGCGGTTTTGGTGAACAGGTACGACGCCCGGAGGCGACGGATGCGCGACGCGGAGAACAGTCCCCGAGCCCAGTTTCCGGGCGACTGGGCCGGGCGGCCGGGGGAGGCGGAGCTGCCGTTCAACGAGCGGTCCTACGGCCTTCCCGCCGAGGTGGTCCGGACGCTTCCCCGCCCCGGCGGGAAGGGGCGGGACGAGGACGAGCCCGGCTACGTCATCCACCTGCCGGTCCGGGTATCCGACCTGGCGGCGGCCACCGCGCTCGCCGGCACCGTGGCGACCTCGCTCGGCTTCCTCGTGGAGCTGGACGCGGGCGAGACCACCGTCTCCACCGCCGACGACCAGAACAACAGGCACCGGGTCTTCTGCGACCTGCTGCTGCCCGACCGCAGCCGGTGTCCGCAGCCCTTCGAGCACGAGGGCCCGTGCGGCGAGCCGCCACTGCCGCCGGAGCCGCGTCCCGCGTCCTGGTGACGGCGGCGGACCGTAGGCTGTGCCTGACCGAAGTCCAAGTCAGGCAAGGGAGCCCTCCTCCGATGCAGAAGTGGGAATACGCCACGGTGCCGCTGCTGGTCCACGCGACCAAGCAGATCCTCGACAACTGGGGCGAGGACGGCTGGGAACTGGTCTCCGTGGTCCCCGGCCCGAACCCGGAGCAGCTCGTCGCGTACCTGAAGCGTCCGAAGGGCTGACCCGGATGAGCAACGGACCCCACGCGAAGCTCGCCGAACTCGGCCTCGAACTGCCCGAGGTGGTGCCGCCGGTGGCCAGCTACGTGCCGGCCGTCCAGTCCGGGCAGCACGTCTACGTCTCCGGCCAGTTGCCGATGGCCGAGGGCAAGCTGCTCGCCACCGGGAAGGTCGGCAACGGCGTCTCGGCCGAGCAGGCGAAGGACCTGGCGCAGCGGTGCGCGCTCAACGCGCTCGCCGCGATCGACGCACTGGTCGGGCTGGAGAACGTGGTGAAGGTCGTGAAGCTGACCGGCTTCGTGGCCAGCGCACCGGGCTTCACCGGACAGCCCGGCGTGATCAACGGCGCCTCCGACCTGTTCGGCGCCGTGTTCGGCGAGGCCGGGCGCCACGCCCGCAGCGCCGTGGGCGTGGCCGAGCTGCCCCTCGACGCCCCGGTAGAGGTAGAGGTCATCGTCGAGGTCGCGTGACCCGGCCGTTCCCCCGCCCGCGATCTTGCGGTTGCCGCCCCGGCAGAAGCCCCAGACGGGGACAAAGCTCGGGCCGGTACCGCAAGATCGCGGGGAGCGGCGGGCGGAGTCGTACGATCGCAGCCATGGGTGGGCGGATGGCCGGGGCCGCGGGAGCGCTCGCGGAGGAGCTGCCGGCGTGGGTGACGTTGCTGCGTGCGCCGAACCCGGGGCCGATGACGCTCGACGGGACGAACACGTGGGTCCTGCGGGCCGGGCCGGACGCGCCGGCCGTCGTGGTCGACCCCGGGCCGGCCGACGAGGGTCATCTGGCCGCGATCGCGGCGCAGGGGCCGATCGGGCTCGTGCTGATCACGCACGGGCACGCGGACCACACCGAGGGCGCGCCCCGGCTGCGCGAACTGCTCGACGGCGTGCCGGTGCTCGCCGCCGACCCGGCGCACACCGCCGGAGGCGAGCCGCTCACCGCCGACACCACCCTCGACCTGGGGCTGGACCTGCGGCTGCTGCCCACCCCCGGGCACACCGCCGACTCGGTCTGCCTGCTCGCCGCGCACGACGGCGACCGCGTCGTGCTGACCGGTGACACCATCCTCGGCCGTGGCACCACAGTGGTCGCCCACCCGGACGGGCACCTCGGCGACTACCTGTCGAGCCTTGAACTGCTCTCCGCGTACCGGGAGATCCCGGCGCTGCCGGGCCACGGCCCGGCGCTCGCCGACTGCGGGGTGGCGGCCGACTTCTACCTGGCCCACCGGCGGGCCCGGCTGGACCAGGTGCGCGCCGCCGTCGCCGCGGGCGCCACCACCGCGGCCGAGGTGGTGGCGGTGGTCTACGCCGACGTCGACAGGTCGCTGTGGTGGGCCGCCGAGTGGTCGGTCCGGGCCCAGCTCGAACACCTCGGAGTGGAGCAGCCGTGACCTGCCCGGTGTGCGGAACCGTTGCCGTGCCCGGGGCGCGGTTCTGCCACAACTGCGGGGCGGCGCTGCCTGCCGCCGCCACACTGCCCGCCGCCGAGCGCCGTGTGGTGACAGTGCTCTTCGGCGACCTGTCCGACTTCACCTCCTGGTCGGAGGACCTGGACCCGGAACGGGTCGGCGCGGTCACCGACCGGGTGCTCGCCGCCCTCGCGGGTGCGGTGAAGACGTTCGGCGGGCACGTCGACAAGCTGACCGGCGACGGGATCATGGCGGTCTTCGGCGCCCCGGTCGCGCACGAGGACGACGCCGAGCGGGCGGTCCGCGCCGCGCTGTCCATGCAGCGCGCGGTGCGGCGGGTGCTCGACGACGAGCGCGGCGGCGGCGCACCGCTGGGCCTGCGTGTCGGCCTCAACACCGGGGACGTGATCGCGGGCATCCAGGCGGCGATCGAGTACACGGTCATCGGCGACACGGTGAACACCGCCGCCCGGCTGGCCGACGCCGCCGCCGTCGGCGCGGTCTACGCCGGGGCGCGTACCTCCGCCGCCACCCGGCATGTCGCGTCCTGGCGGGCGCTGCGCCCGCTGCGGCTCAAGGGCAAGCGGGAGCCGGTCGAGGCGTACGAGCTGCTGGGCCTGCTCGACGCGCCCGGCACCCGGTCCGGCCTCGGCGACGAGGCGCCGTTCGTGGGCCGGGAGACCGAGATCGGCCGGGTTGCCGGCCGGCTCGCCGAGGTGATCGACCGGGGCGAGCCCCGGGTGCTGCTGATGACCGCCGAGGCCGGGATCGGCAAGTCCCGGTTCGCTGCCGAGGTGGAACGCCTCGCCGCCGGCTACGACGTCGGCGCCGGGCGGTACGCGGCGCACACCGGCGCCCGGGTGCTGTCGGTGCGCTGCGCGGCGTTCGGCGAACGCCGCCGGCTGGCGCCGCTGGCCGACCTGGTCCGGGCCGCCGTCGGCCTGCCAGGTGACGCGGCCACGGCGGTGACGCGGGCGGCCGTCGAGGAGCGGCTGCGCCGCCTCGGCCAGCGCCTGTCCCGGCTGCCCGGCGACCCGCCGCCGATCGCCGTGGACCAGCTCCTGGCCCTGCTCGGGTACGCCGAACTCCCGCCCGCCACGGAGAACGGCGAGTGGAACGCGGCCGGGCCGCCACCCGACGACGAGGCGGTGCCGACCGCTGTCGCGGACCTGCTCAGCGCGCTCGCCGGTGAGGCGCCGCTGGTGATCGTGGTGGACGACCTGCACGACGCCACCGCCGAGACGCTCAAGGCGCTGGCGCTGACCCTCAACCGGCTCAGCGGGCCGGTGCTGGTGCTGCTGCTCGGCCGCCCCGAGCTGGTACGCACCGCCGGCGCGCTCACCCGCGTCGCGGACGCCGAGGTGCACGCGCTGCCGCCGCTGCGCGGCGCGGACGCCTCCCGGCTGCTCACCAGCTACCTGTCCGGTGGCCGCATGCCCCAGGCCGACACGGACCGGCTGCTCGCCACCGCGCAGGGCAATCCGTTCTACCTGGCCGAGCTGGTCACGTTGCTGATGGAGCGCGGAGCGCTCACCGCCGGGCCCGGCCGGGGCGTCGATGTCGGCTGGCGGCTCGCACCCGGTTCGCTCGGCAGCCGGCTGCTCTCCCGGGACCTGGCCGCAGTGCTCGCGGCGCGTATCGACGCGCTGCCGCCGAACGCCCGCTCGGCACTGCGCGACGCCGCGGTGGTGGGCGACACCGTACCGGCGGGCGCGCTGGAGGCGCTGCGAGAGCAGCGGGTCGGACGCGACGGGCGGCCCGCCGCGGTGGCCGCCGTCGAGGAGGACCGGGCGGTGGAGGAGCTGCTGCAACGGCGCATGCTGCACCGCACCCGCAGCGGGTTCGCCTTCGCCACCCCGCTGATGCGCGAGGCCGCGTACGCCGGGGTGAGCAAGGCCGAACTGGCCGAGCGGCACGCGGCGCTGGCCCGCTGGGCCGCGCCGGAGAGCGTCGACGGGACCGGTGCCGCTCCGGGTGGCACCTTCACCGAGGCCGCCCGGGACGACTTCGTCGCCGAGCACGTGGAGCGGGCCACAGTCCTCGCCGACGCGGTCAAGCTGCGCCCGGACGCACCGGCCCGGGCGGTCACCCCGCTGGGCGTGGCCGCGCTGGGCCGGGCCGCCCGCCGGTCGCTGCGGTCGGGGGAGCCGGCGCTGGCCGTCGAGTACGCCGAGCGCGCCGCCGAGCTGGCCCGCGACGGGGTGCCGGCGGCCGACCGGGTGACGCACGCCCGGGCACTGCTCCAGATCGGCCGCCCGGCCGACGCGCTCGCGTTCGCCGAGAAGATCGCCGCGAACACCGCCGACCCGGCCACCCGGACCGCCGCGCTGCTGCTCGCCGGGCAGGCCCAGCAGACCCTCGGTGACGCCGAGCGGGCCGAGTGCAACTGGCAGGAGGCGTTGCAGGTGGCCACCGAGGCCGGCCTGCCCACCCTGCGGGCGTCGGCGATGCGGCGGCTCGGCATGGCCGACTTCATCGCCGGCCGGCTCGGGCAGGCCAGCAGCCGGCTGGCCGCGTCCTATCAGGTCAGTCTCGCCGCGCGGGATCCCCGCGGCCAGGCGTGGTCGTTGCAGAACCTGGCCTGGGTGACCACCACCCGTGGCGACTTCGCCGGCACGGACGCGGTACTCGGCCGGGCCGCCCGGCTGTTCGCCGAGCTGAAGGACCCGTACGGGCGGGCCTGGCTGCGCGGCACCACGGCGTTCGCCCGGCTGCTCGCGGGCCGGCTGCGGGAGGCGTGCCGGATGGCGCGGGTGTTCCTGCCGTTCGGGGAGCGCGTCGGCGAGGCGTGGGCGGTGGGTACGTTGCGCGCGGTCGAGGCGTACGCCACCGCCGAGCTGGGCGACCTGGCCGAGGCGGACCGGGCCGCGCGCCGCGCGTACCGGGACTTCGCCGAGGTCGGCGACGACTGGGGGCAGGGCTTCGCGCTGGTGGTGCGTGGGGTGGTGGCGCGCGGGCTGGGCGAGCCGGAGCACGCCGGCGACCTGCTCACCGACGCGCTCGAATACGCCGACCGGACCACCCACCCGCTGCTCACCGGCATGGCCGGCACGCTGCGCGGCTTCGTGGCGCTGGACATGGGCGACCACGAGACCGCCGAGCGGGAGGCCCGGTCGGTGCTGACCCGGGTGGAGCCGCACAACCCGCAGGCGCCGGCCCAGGTCGCGCCGCGCGTGCTGCTCGCCATGGCCCGGCTCGCGGCGGGTGATCCGGGCACCGCCGTGGGGCTGCTCGCCCCGGTCGCCACCGGTGCGGCGAACGCGCCCTCGCTGCTGTTCTCCCGGCGGCAGACGATGGCCCGGTACGCCGCCGCGCTGCTCGCCCACGGCCAGCGCGAGCAGGCGCTCGACTGGGCCCAGCGGTCGATCACCGCGCCCGCCGAGGACGTGCGCAGTCAGGTGGTGGCGCGGCTGGTGCTGGCCGAGGCGCTCGACGCCTGCGGTCGCCGGGCCGAGGCGCTGACGAGCGCGGAGGAGGCGGTACGCCTCGCGTACGCCACCGAGCAGCGCAGTGAGCGGATGGTCGCGGACGCGTTGCGGGTGCGCCTCTCCGGCGGCTGATCGCCGCTTGTTCTGACGGTTCCGGGGATGTGTTCGGCCCGGTGGCCGGTTAGCGTGGGTCGGCGACAGTCGTGGATCGACTGTCGCCTCCCGGTGCGCGTACGTGTCACCGGCAGGACACGCTGGGGAGGAACGATGAGGCTGCCGCGCTCGGGCGCCGGCTGGACGATCGCCGTCTTCGGACTCCTCGCGCTGCTGCTCGGCGCGCTCGGTCTGATCTGGCCGGAGACGCAGCTGCGCCTGCTCGGCTTCGAGGTGCCGGCCGAGCGCGCTCCGGGTGACTACACCGGCACGTTCCTCACCGCGTCCTCGATGGCCTCGTTCAACATGGGGGTCTACTACCTGCTCGCCGTCGCCACCGAGTGGCGGCCGTTCTACCGGTTCACCGTGTGGTTCCGCCTGGTCACCTTCACCGTGTTCACCATCGCGGTGCTCTCCGACGTCGCGCCGGACCGCTTCTTCGCGGTCGCCGCGTGGGAGGGGCTGGGCGCGGTCGCGACAGCCGTCGGCCTGTGGTGGGACGCCCGGCGCGGGGCCGCCGTCACGCCCGACTCCGTCCCGGGTCCGGTGCCGGCCACCGACGCGGCGCGCTGACGGGCCCGGATCGTTGGGTATTTTCGAGCCGTGACCGAGACCCCGCCCGGCGCCGTACGGCTGCCCATCGTGCCCGGTCTGACCGACTTGCAGGTGTTCGCCCGGGGCGGCTACGCCACCATCTACCGGGCCACCCAGATCTCGGTGGGCCGCGAGGTCGCGGTGAAGATCGAGAACCGCACGCTGGACAGCGAGCGCGACCAGGCCCGCTTCCTGCGCGAGGCCCGCGCCGCCGGGCGGATGTCGTCACACCCGCACGTGGTCGACCTGTTCGACGTCGGGGTCACCGTCGACCAGCACCCCTACCTCATCATGGAGCTGTGCGACGGCTCGTACGCCGAGCGGATGCGCACCTCCCCGCTGGGCCCGGCGGAGACCCGCGACCTCGGCGTTAAGATCGCCGACGCGCTGGCGCACTCGCACGCGGCGGGCGTCCTGCACCGCGACGTCAAGCCGGCGAACATCCTGCACTCCGAGTTCAACTCGGCCGTACTCGCCGACTTCGGCCTGGCGGTGCTCGCCGAGTTCCGTGACTCCTCGGTCATGCTGGAGGCGCTCACCCCGGCGTACGCGCCGCCGGAGACGTTTAACCACAGCCCGCCCACGCCCGCCGTGGACGTCTACTCGCTGTGCGCCACGCTCTACGCGCTGATGTACGGCCGCCCGCCGCGCTGGCACTCCGAACGCAACCCGAGCCTGGTCACCGTGCTGGAGATGTTCCAGCAGCCGATCCCGGGCCTGCCCGGCGTGCCCGGCGAGCTGATCGACGTACTCCGGTTGGGCATGTCGAACGACCCGGGCGCGCGGCCCTCGGCGGTCGAGCTGCGTGGCCTGCTCGCCTCGCTGCCGCTGGACGGCGCCCCGGCGACCGGCGGCCTGTACGACGGCGGCCGGTTCCACAGCGGCGGTGGGCCGAACCCGCGACCGCCCTCGGACGACGACCACCCGACGGTGGCCTCGCGTGGCCGCCGCTGGCCCCGGCGCTGGTTCCTCGGCGGCGCCGGGGTGCTCGCGCTCGCCGCCTCGGCCGGAGGCGGCTGGGTGGCCGCCGGCCACACGCCGGCCGCCGTGCCGACGCCGGCAACAAGCGGTGTGGCCGGGGCGGCGCCGGCACCGGGATGCGCGTCCGCCGACGTGCGGTTGCCCGCCGGGGCGCGCTGCGCGGACGAGCTGGAGTGCTTCGGTCCGGTACGGCTGCGCCGCGACCGCGCCGAGGCGAGCCGGGTGCCGTGCGACGGCCAGCACACCTGGGAGACCTACGCCGCCGGTGACCTGCCGGCGGGGCTCACCGGTGCCCGGCACGAGAAGGTCGCGGCCGACCCGGCCGTCGGCAAGGTGTGCAACGCCGACACGTTCCGGCTGGTCAGCGGCGGCAAGTCGGCGAGCGGGTGGAACCTGGAGGTGCTGCCGCCGGAGGCCGAGGCGGACCGCACCTACCGCTGCCTGGCGGGCCGGGGCGTCAACGCGCTCGCCGGCCCCACGCTCACCGGTCGCTGAGCCCGTTCACGGTCCGGCCCTGCCGCACCGACCTCGGGTCGAGCGTCTCCAGCGTGTCGGCGTCCACGGCTGCCGGCGTCCGCATGCCGCGTACCACCCGTGGGTCCAGCGTCTCCAGCGTGTCCGCGTCGATCGGCTGACCCGCCGGGGTGCGCAGGTTCCGTACCGCGCGCGGGTCGATCGCCTCGAGCGTGTCGGCGTCCACCCCGTAGCCGGCGTGGGGGACCGGCCAGCTCTCGGACTGCGGAGCCGGCACGCCGGTGCCGCCGGGCTGGCGGGCGGCGGTGATCGTCACTCCCGCGATCATGGCGAGCAGGACGCAGGCCAGGGCCAGCACGACCGACAGGATGCCGGGCGGACGCCACACGGCGAGGGCCACCACCGCCGCCACCGTCGCCATGGACGCGACGACGGCCTTCACCCGCGCATCGGGCTTCGGGAACGATCTCACCCGACAAGCATGGCCCAGCACGTCGACCTGTCAACCGGCGGGATGAGACGGCTTCCCGTCAGCAACGCTCCACTTCGGAGCGGCGAGTAGCGACGATCGAGAAAAAATCGTTACATCCTTTGGTCGTTTGTCGTATCGATCCCCGTTTGGGGTCCACCAGCGTGTCCCTCGATCCCTAGAGTGACGAGGGTCGAGGTCTCCTCGACGCACTTGTTCCCCGACGGAAGGCAGCCTCATGCCCCGTACATTCCGATCCCTGGCCGCAACCGGGATCGCCGGCGTCCTCCTCGCCGGACCGGCCGTCGCGCCCGCCGCCGCGGCGACCCCGCAACCGCCCGCGTACGACAGGACCAGCGCCGCCGAGGCACGCCGTGTCGACCGCGTGCCGACGCCGAAGCTCGACTGGTACGCCTGCTACGACTACGCCGAGTGCGCCACGGTCCGGCTGCCGCTGGACTACGACAACCCGAAGGGCGCCACCACCGAGGTCGCCCTGCTGCGGGTCAAGGCCCGCGACCAGCAGCACAAGGTCGGCAGCCTCTTCCTCAACCCGGGCGGCCCGGGTGGCTCCGGCACCGGCATCGCGCTCGCCGCGCCCTACTTCCTCGGCGACGACCTGCTCGACCGCTTCGACATCGTCGGCGTCGACCCGCGCGGCGTCGAGGCCAGCGACAACATCAAGTGCTTCCGCTCGGTGAAGGACCAGACCCGGGCGTACGCCGGGCTGAACGTCGCGTTCCCGTGGACCAAGGCGGAGGAGAAGGCGTACGTCGCCGCGTCCAAGGCGGTCGGCAAGGCGTGCTCCACCACCGGCAAGCCGCTGACCGGCGCGGCGTCCACCGCCGAGGTGGCCCGCGACATGGACGTGCTGCGCCGGGCCGTCGGCGACAAGTTGCTCAGCTACCTCGGCTTCAGCTACGGCACCGCGCTGGGCCAGTACTACGCCAACATGTTCCCGGACCGCTTCCGCGCGCTCGTCGTCGACGGCGTGCTCGACCCGAACGCCTGGGTCGGCCAGGGCAGCGCCCGCAACCAGCTCCAGGAGACGCGGCTGCGCAGCGCCGACGGCGCCTACCGGGCCCTGCGCGAGATCCTCGTCCGGTGCGGCAAGGCCGGCGCCGATAAGTGCGAGGTGGCCGCCCACGGCAACCCGCTGGCCGTGTACGACACGGTGGCCAAGCGGCTGCGCAAGAAGCCGGTGGTGATCGACGACCCGGACTTCGGCTCGTTCACCGTCAGCTACGCCGACTTCGTCGGGGCCACGCTCGGTTCGCTCTACGACCCGTACGGCTGGCAGTCGGTGGTCGAGATCACCGTCGAGCTTCTGGCGCTGACCGACCCGGCCGCCGGCAAGGCCGCCACCGCGTCGGCCCGCAAGGCGCTCGCCGCCCGCGCCGCGCAGGCCCGGGAGCAGCGGGGGTACGACTTCCCGTACGACAACGGGCTGGAGACGTTCCTGACCGTCGACTGCACCGACGCGTACCACCCGAAGAACGCCGACGCCTGGCCGGCGCTGTCGGCGAAGGAGGACAAGCGTGCGCCGTACTTCGGTCGGGCGTGGGCCTGGGGCACCTCGCCCTGTGCCCGCAACACCTGGACGGTGCGGGACGAGGACGCCTGGACCGGGCCGTTCAACCGGGTGACCGCCGCTCCGGTGCTGGTGGTCGGCAACTACTGGGACCCGGCGACCAACTACCAGGGCGCGGTCAGCTCGGCGAAGCTGCTGCCGAACAGCCGTCTGCTGAGCAGCGACAGCTGGGGGCACACCGCGTACGGCACCTCGGCGTGCGCGACCGGCCGGATCGACGCCTACCTGCTCACCGGCAAGCTGCCGGCCAAGGGCACGCTCTGCGTCGGTGACGCGCAGCCGTTCCAGGAGGAGGCGTCGGCCGAGCGGGCGGACGCGTCGAAGAGCGAGCTGGCCCGGGCCGGCGAGCCGAGGCGGGGCGAGCCGAAGCGGCTGCCGCCGGTGGCGACGCCGCGTCCGGCGGTCGGCTCGCTGACCGTCCGCTGATGGACCCCCGGGGTACGGCGGGTGATCGGGCACCCGCCGTACCCCGGGCCCACCCGGCGCTCGACGAGGCGAGAAACGTCATGGGTGTCAAAGCGGGCCGGAGGCACCCATGACGTTCCACTCACCGGACGGGTGGGTCAGTAGGACTTGTCCTGGCCGAGGACGTGCTGGGCGACGAAGTTGAGGATCATCTCCCGGCTCACCGGCGCGATCCGTCCGGCGCGTACCGCGCCGAGCAGCGTCGACACGCCGTACTCGGTGGTCATGCCGGCTCCACCGAGCGCCTGCACGGCGGTGTCGACGGCGAGTGCGGCGGCCTCGCCCGCCGCGTACTTGGCCATGTTGCCCGAGATGCCGGCTTCCAGGTCGCGGCCCGCGTCGTAGAGCGTGGCCGCCTTGTAGATCATCAGCCGGGCCAGCTCGACCTGGACGGCCGCGTGTGCCAGCGGGTGCGACACGCCCTGGTGGGAGCCGATCGAGTTCCCGCCCCACACCTTGCGGGTGGACGTGTAGTCGCTGGCCTTGTCGATCGCGTACCGGCCGGTGCCGGCACCCATCGCGGCCACCGTGATGCGCTCCGGGTTGAGCCCGGCGAACAGCGCCGGGAGGCCGGCGTCCAGCGACTCGCCGACGAGCGCGTCGGCGGGGAGCCGGACGTCGTCGAGGAAGAGCATGAACTGGTTCTCCGGCGACAGGATCTCCATGTCCAGCTTGGACTTCTCGAAACCGGGCGCGTCGGTCGGCACGATGAACAGGGCCGGCTTGAGCTTGCCGGTGGACGCGTCCTCGGTGCGGGCGACCACGAGCACGTGCCCCGCCTCGTCCACCCCGGAGATGTAGATCTTCCGGCCGCTGAGCAGCCAGTCGTCGCCGTCACGGCGGGCCACTGTGGCGAGACGGTGGAAGTTCGAACCGGCGTCCGGCTCGGTGATCGCGAAGACGATCTTCTGGGAGCCGTCGGCGAGACCGGGGAGGTGCTTCTTGCGCTGCTCCTCCGTGCCGTGCCTGTGGATGATCGTGGCGGCGATGGCGGGGGAGACCACGAGCAGCAGCAGCGGGCAGCCCGCCGCCGCCAGTTCCTCGCAGACGAGCGTCAGGTCGGTGATGCCGCCGCCACCGCCGCCGTACTCGGTGGGGATGTTGACGCCCAGGTAGCCCAGCCGGCCGGCCTCGTGCCACAGCTCGGTGGTGTGCTCACCGGCCTTCGCTTTCGACACGAAGTAGGAGTGGCCGTACTTGCGGCCCAGCTCCCGCACCGCGTCGCGGAGCTGGTCCTGCTCGGGGGTCAGGTCGAAGTTCACTGCGGGTCCTCCTCGGGGTCCACCACGGCAAGTACGGCACCCGTCTCGACCTGGCCGCCGGCCGGTACCGGCAGCTCCGTCACCACGCCGTCGGCGGGGGCGAGCACGGGATGTTCGAGCTTCATCGCTTCCAGCGTCAGCAGCAGGTCACCGGCGGCGACCCGCTGACCGACCTCGACGTGCACCCGGGTCACCGCGCCGGGCAGCGGCGCGAGCAGCGACCCGGCCGCGAGTTCCGCGGTGGGCAGGGGCAGGCGGGGCAGCTCGGTGAGGCTCGCCGCCCCGTCCGGGCCGTCCACGAAGACCGACGACCCCGCCCGGTGTACGCGGAAGGCCAGCCGCACCCCGTCGACGTCGAGCACCACCCGGTCCGGGGCGGCCGCCACCAGCTCGACCACCGGCAGCTCGGTGTTAACAGGGGACCCTTCCTCTACCGGATCCGTTAAGAGGGGGCCCTTCCTTCCCCACTCGGCGAGGGCGCCGGTGCGGTCGAGGCGGTAGTGCACCTCGATCTCCTCGTCACCCGGGCCGGTGAAGCGGGTGACCTGCGGGAAGGACGGCACGTTGCGCCAGCCCGAGGGCAGACCGGCCAGCACCGGCGCGACCGCCCGGCGCGCGGCGGCCCCGGCGAGCGCCGCCGCGAGTGCCGCAACCGGAAGCTGCTCGGCGGGGAGCAGCGGCTCGAACACCTCCGGGTGCCGGTCCAGGAAGCCGGTGTCCAGGTCCACGGCGGCGAACTCCGGGCTGCGCAGCACGCGGACCAGCAGGTCCCGGTTGGTGGCCACGCCGTGCAGCTCGGCGCGGGCGAGTGCGCCGGCCAGCGCCCGGGCCGCCTCGGTGCGGGTGGGCGCCCAGGCGACGAGCTTCGCCAGCATCGAGTCGTAGTGCACGCTCACCGTCGAGCCGTCCACCACACCCGAGTCCAGGCGCAGCCCCCGGGCCGGGCCGAACTCGGCGGCCACCCCGGGGATCGCGAACCGGTGCAGCGTGCCGGTGGCCGGACGGAAACCCTGGGCCGGGTCCTCGGCGCACAGCCGTACCTCGATGGCGTGGCCGTCGGCCGGCGGTGTGGCGGTGACCGGCAGCGGCTCGCCCTCGGCGACGAGCAGTTGCAGCCGGACCAGGTCCAGCCCGGTGGTCAGCTCGGTGACCGGGTGCTCCACCTGGAGGCGGGTGTTCATCTCCAGGAAGTACACCTGACCGTCCGGCGCCAGCAGGAACTCCACCGTGCCGGCACCGACGTAGTCGACGGCCCGCCCGGCCGCCACCGCCGCCTCGTGCAGCGCCGCCCGCACGTCGTCGGGCAGCACGCCCGGCGCCTCCTCGACGATCTTCTGGTGGCGGCGCTGGATGGAGCAGTCGCGTACCCCGAGGGCCACGACGGTGCCGTGGGCGTCGCCGAAGATCTGCACCTCGACGTGCCGGCCGCGTTCCACGTACCGCTCGATGAAGACCGTGCCGTCACCGAACGCCGCCGCCGCCTCGCGGCGCGCGCCCGCGACGGCCTCGGCCAGCCCGGCCGCGTCGCGGACGATCCGCATGCCCCGGCCGCCGCCGCCGGCGGAGGCCTTGACCAGCACCGGGAAGGCGGTCACCTCGGCCGGGTCGGTCCAGGTGGGCAGCATCGGCACGCCCGCGTCGGCGAGCAGCGCCTTGGCGGCCATCTTGTCGCCCATCGCGGCGATCGCCTTCGCCGACGGGCCGACCCACGTCAGGCCCGCGTCGGTCACCGCCGCCGCGAACTCGGCGTTCTCGGCCAGGAAGCCGTAGCCGGGGTGGACGGCGTCAGCGCCGGAGCGCCGGGCCGCGTCCAGGATGGCGTCGATGCGCAGGTACGTCTCGGCCGGTGTGTTGCCTGGTAGCCGGACGGCCTGGTCGGCGTCGGCCACGAACGGCGCGTCGGCGTCCGCGTCGGAGTGCACGGCGACGGTGGCCACGCCGAGGGCGCGGCAGGTGGCGAAGACCCGGCGGGCGATCTCCCCCCGGTTCGCAACCAAGAGCTTCGTGATCAATTTGGGTACGCCCCCTACATCCGGAAGACGCCGAAACCGTCGGCGCCCTTCACCGGTCCGTTGTGGATCGCCGACAGGCACAACCCGAGGACGGTACGGGTGTCCCGGGGGTCGATCACGCCGTCGTCGTAGAGCCGCCCGGACAGGAACAGCGCCCCGGACTGCGACTCAATCTGCTGCTCGACCATCATCCGCATGGCGGCGTCGGTGTCCTCGTCGTACTCGCGTCCCCGGGCGGCGGCCGCCTGCCGGGCCACGATGGACAGCACACCGGCGAGCTGCGCCGGGCCCATCACCGCCGACTTCGCGTTCGGCCAGGTGAAGAGGAACCGCGGCTCGTACGCCCGGCCGCACATGCCGTAGTTGCCGGCGCCGTAGGAGGCGCCCAGGTTGACGGTCAGGTGCGGCACCTTCGAGTTCGACACCGCGTTGATCATCATGGCGCCGTGCTTGATGATGCCGCGCTGCTCGTACTCGGTGCCGACCATGTAGCCGGTGGTGTTCTGGAGGAAGATCAGCGGCGTGTCCGCCGCGTTGGCGAGCTGGATGAACTGGGCCGCCTTCTGCGCCTCCTGGCTGAACAGCACGCCCCGGGCGTTCGCCAGCACACCGACCGGGTAGCCGTGCAGCTCACCCCAGCCGGTGACGAGCGCGGTGCCGTAGCCGGGCTTGAACTCGTCGAACGCGCTGTCGTCGAGCACCCGGGCCAGCACGTCGCGCGGGTCGAACGGCACCTTCAGGTCGGCGCTGGCGATGCCGAGCAGCTCCTCCGGGTCGTACCGGGGCGGCAACGGATCCGGGTTGCGCGGCGCCGGGCCCTGCTTACGCCAGTTGAGCCGGCGGACGCACTGCCGGGCCAGCCGGATGCCGTCGCGCTCGTCCTCGGCGAGAAAGTCGGCCAGGCCGGACGTGGTGGCGTGCATCGCCGCGCCGCCGAGCGACTCGTCGTCGGTGACCTCGCCGGTGGCCATCTTCACCAGCGGCGGTCCGGCCAGGTAGACCTGCGAGCGGTCGCGGATCATGATGGTGAAGTCCGACATGCCCGGCACGTACGCGCCGCCGGCGGTGGCGTTGCCGAAGACCACGCTCACTGTCGGGATCCGCTGCGCCGACAGCCGGGTCAGGTCACGGAACACCCGGCCGCCGGGAATGAAGATCTCCGCCTGGGTGGGCAGGTCCGCGCCGGCCGACTCGACCAGGTTCACCATCGGCAGCCGGTTGGCCGCCGCGATCTCACCCGCCCGCCGGGTCTTCGCCAGCGACCACGGGTTGATCGCGCCGCCGCGTACCGTCGGGTCGTTCGCCACGATGAGGCACTCGACGCCCTCGACCACGCCGATGCCGGTCACGGTGCTGGCGCCGACCGGGAAGTCGGTGCCGAACGCGGCCACCGACGACAGCTCCAGGAACGGGCTGTCCGGGTCGAGCAGCAGCTCGATGCGCTCCCGGGGCAGCAGCTTGCCGCGACCGTGATGGCGGGTCACGTACTTCTCGCCGCCACCGCCCCGGGCCTGGTCGAGTGCCTCCTCCAGTTCGGCGAGGCGTTCCAGCAGCGCCTCCCGGTTGGCGGTGAAGGCGGGCGCGGACGGGTCGATCGTGCTCTGCAGAACTGTCGTGCTCACAGGCCCATGCCCTTCGCGATGATCTCGTTCATGATCTCGGTGGCGCCACCGCCGATGCCGAGCAGCCGGGCGTCGCGGTAGTGCCGCTCCACCTCGGCGTCACGCATGTAACCGAAACCGCCGTGCAGTTGCAGCGCCGCGTCGACGACGAAGTCGCACGCGGACACCGCCACGTTCTTCGCGACCGCGACCTCGGTCACCACCGGCTGCCCGGCGGCGACCCGCTCGGCGACCTCGTGCACGTACGCCCGCGCCGCCTCGGTGCGGGAGTGCATCTCGGCCAGCCTGTGCCGGACGACCTGCCGCCCGACGAGCGGCCGGCCGAACGTCTGGCGGTCCCGGCACCACCGCACCGTCAGGTCCACGCAGCGCTGCGCGGTCGCGTACGCCTGGGTGGCGAGCGAGATCCGCTCGTTGGCGAACTGCTGCATGATGGCGAGGAAACCGGTGTCCTCCGGGCCGACCCGGTTCGTCACCGGGACCCGGACGTCGACGAAGGACAGCTCAGCGGTGTCGGAGCAGTGCCAGCCCAGCTTCTCCAGCCGCCGGCCCACCGTGAAGCCGGGCGTGCCCTTGTCGATCACCAGCAGGCTGACCGAGCCCGAGCCGGGGAAGTCGGTGCAGACAGCAGTGGTGACGAAGTCGGCGCGGACCCCGCTGGTGATGTACGTCTTGGACCCGTTGACGACGTAGTGGTCGCCGTCGCGGACCGCGCAGGTGCGGATGCCCGCCACGTCCGAGCCGCCGTCCGGTTCGGTGATCGCCAGCGCGCCGATCATCGTCCCGGCCAGCGCCGGCCGGACGTACCTGTCGATCAGCCCTTCGTCCTGGGTCTCGACCATGTGCGGCAGCGCGATCCCGTGCGTGAACAACGCGGCGACCAGCCCGGACGACCCACCCGAGCGGATGATCTCCTCGGTGACCACCATCGAGTCGAGCAGGTCGCCGCCGCTGCCGCCGACGGACTCCGGGAAGCCGATGCCGAGCAGGCCGATCTTCGCGGCGGTCTCGTGCAGCGACCGGGGCAGCTCGCCGGCCCGCTCCCAGTCGGACAGGTGCGGCAGCACCTCACGGGTGACGAACGAGCGGGTCAGCTCGCGCAGCTGCCGGCGTTCCGGCGTGTCAACGATGGTCATGCGGGTGCCTCCGTCGGTAGGTCGACCACCCGGGAGCGCAGCAGCTCCCCGAGGGCCTTGGCCTGGGGGTCGAACCGGGTGGAGGCGGCCACGCCCTGCCCGAGCAGGCCTCGGATCACGAAGTTGACAGCGCGCAGGTTCGCCAGCTCGTACCGCTCGACGGTGAGCGCGGCGGTCTCCGGCAGCAGCTCGGCCAGCCGTTCCACACTCAGCCAGTCGCGCAGCCAGGGCCAGGTCGCATCGGTACGCGCCCAGACGCCCAGGTTGGCGTCGCCGCCCTTGTCGCCCGACCGCGCGCCGACCAGCTCACCCAGCGCCCCCCGCCGGGTGCCGTGCAAGGAAGGGCCCCCTGTTAACGCCTCGTGTTGTATAGGGGCCCCCTGCAAACCGCTCGTCACCGTAGGCGGCGCGATCGGCACCCGCTCGCCGGAGGGCAGCACCGCCACGTGCTCGACCGCGTCCTGCGCGATCGTGTCGGCGGTGAACACGCCGTACGGCGTCGCGTCGCCGGGCAGCGTGGTGAGCGTGCAGCCCGGGTAGGAGGCCAGCGCCAGCTCCACCGCCGCCGCCGAGAACGCCCGCCCGGCCCGCGACTTGTCGCCGTCACGCATGTGTACGTGCAGCAGCGCGCTCGCCGCCTCCGTGTCGCCGGTGTCCGGGTGGTCGGTGCGGGCCAGCGTGAACTCCAGCCCCTCCGTGCCGACCGACTCCTCGATCTGGCCCCGGACCAGCGCCGCCTTGGCCGGGATGTCCAGCCCGCACAGCACGAACGTCATCGAGTTGCGGAAGCCGCCGAGGTTGTTGACGCCCACCTTGAGCGTGTCCGGCGGCGGCGTGCCGCGTACCCCGGAGACGCGTACCCGGTCCGGGCCCTCCTGCTCCAGCCGTACCGTGTCCAGCCGGGTCACCACGTCCGGCCCGAGGTAGTCCGGCCCGCCCACCTCGTACAACAGCTGGGCGGTGACCGTCTCGACGGTGACCGCGCCGCCGGTGCCGGCGTGCTTGGTGAGCACCGACGAGCCGTCCGGGTGCAGCTCGGCGATCGGGAAGCCGGGCCGGTGCCCGCCGTCCGGCAACTCGGTGAAGAAGCTGAAGTTGCCGCCGGTGACCTGCGCCCCGCACTCGATCAGGTGCCCGGCCACCGTGGCGCCGGCCAGCGCGTCCAGGTCGTCGCGGGTCCAGCCGAAGCGGGCGATCGCCGGGCCGACAGCCAGCGAGGCGTCGGTGACCCGCCCAGTGACCACCACGTCCGCGCCCGCGTCGAGGCAGGCCGCGATCCCGAACGCGCCCAGGTAGGCGTTGGCGGTCAGCGCGTCCGGCCGCTGGATCGCGTCGCCCTCGACGTACCCGACCCGGACCTGGAGGCCGAGCCGGTCGCCGAGCGACTTGATCGCGTCGGCCAGCCCCGCCGGGTTGAGGCCGCCCGCGTTCGTGACGAGCGTGACGCCGCGTTCCAGCGCGGTGCCGAGCACGCCCTCCAGCTGGCGCAGGAACGTCTTCGCGTAGCCCAGCGACGGGTCACGCATCCGGTCGCGGCCGAGGATGAGCATGGTCAGCTCGGCCAGGTAGTCACCGGTCAGCACGTCCAGCTCGCCGCCGTCGATCATCTCCCGCCAGGCGGTGAAGCGGTCGCCGTAGAAGCCCGACGCGTTCCCGATCCTCAGCACGCTCATGAGGCAACCCCGTCCGCCGGCTCGCGCTTGTCGCCGGGCGGGCCGGCGAACGCCTGGGCCACGTCCAGCCACTCGTCGGCCACCGGCCCGGTGGCAGTCAGGGCCAGGTCGGCGCGGTGCCGGCGCTGGGTGACGAGCAGGCAGAAGTCGAGCACCGGGCCGGTCACCCGGTCGGCCGCGTCGGCCGGACCGAACTCCCACACGTCGCCGCCCGTGGGCGCGGTCAGCTCGACCCGCACCGGCGCCGTGGGCACCTCGCGGCCGTGGGCTGCGAAGCCGTGCCCGAGGGTACGGAAACCGAGGTGCGCGATGTGGCGCAGGCGCCCGGTCGGGGTACGGGTGACACCCAGCGCGTCGGCGACGTCCTCGCCGTGCGCCCACGTCTCCATCAGCCGGGCGGTCGCCATCGAGGTGGGCGACATGCTGGTGCCGTACCAGGGGATCTTCTGCCCGGCCGGGACGGCGGCGAGCGCCCCGGCGAGCGCCGACCGGCCGGCACGCCAGCGGGCCAGCAGCGCGGGCGCCGGTGCGAGGAAGGACTCGGCGCCGTCCTCGACCAGACGCGACGGGTCCGGCGCGGCCATAACCGAGGCGAAGAACGCCGACTCGTCGGTGGCCGCCAGGTAGGCGACGTGGTCGGTCCAGGCCAGGTGCGCGATCTGGTGCGCGACGGTCCAGCCCGGGGCCGGTGTCGGCCGCTCCCATCCCTCCGGCGGCAGGTCCGCGACGAGCGCGTCGAGTTGTTCGGACTCGGCGGCCAGGTCCGCGAGCAGGGCTGTCAGGTCGACCATTGTGCCTCCGGGCGGGGGTGGGGCGTCAGGTGATCAGTGCCGCCGGCTCTCGGGGGTGAGCAGCGCGGCGAGCTGGCGTTTCCAGGTGCTCAGCAGGGCGGAACGGCGGGGCGAGTCGTCGCTGAGCAGGTTGGCCACGCCGAGGCCGCGAAGCAGGTCGAGGGTGGCCTGCACCGACTCGCGCACCCCCGGCTGGCGCTCGTCCACGCCGAGCAGCTCGACGGTGAGCCGGTACATCTCGCGGCCGATCCGCGCCTCCAGCGGCACCAGCGCGGCGCGCAGCTCGGCGTCGGTGCGGGCGGCCACCCACAGCTCCAGCGCTGCCGCGAACAGCGGGCCGGTGAACGAGGCGGCGAGCAGGTCCACCACTCCGTCGAGGCGCTGCGGCCCGGACGGCAGGACCGCCGCCTCGGCGCGCAGCTCGGCCGCCCGGCGCTCGGTCAGGTGCGTGACGGCGGCGGTCACCAGCGCGGCCTTGGTGGGGTAGTGGTGCAACTGGGCGCCCCGGGAGACGCCGGCGTGGGCCGCCACCACAGTCGTCGTGGTGCCGGACCAGCCGTGCTCCACCAGGCACTCGACGGTCGCCTCCAGCAACCGGGCCTGGGTGGCCCGGCTGCGCTCCTGCTGTGGAACTCGGCTCGACACGCAGACAGCCTGCCCCGCCCAAAACAAACAGTCAAGCCTGACTTTTTTGGTCGTCCCCGACGTCGAACCCGGACCGCTATCCGACACCTCCGCGCGGCCGTCATCCGCGATATCGTGCTGGATCACGGGGAGGCACAACATGAATGAATTTGTGCTCGTCGGAGGGGCGGGTTTCCTGGGCACGGCTACCGCCGAGGTGCTGCTGGCCGCCGGCGCGCGAGTCACCACCGTGGACCGTCACCCACCCGCCGAGGCGAACACCGCCGCCGGCCTCGACTGGATCAGGGCGGACCTGCTCACCGCCGAACCACCCGAGCTGCCGCCCGGCATCGTCGTGGTGCTGCTCGGCGCGAGCCACCCCCGGCCCCGCCACCCCTGGACTCTGCCGCTGGACAACGCGGTCAGCACCGCCCGGCTCCTGCCCCGCCTGGCCGGACGCCAGGTGGTGCTCACCTCCTCCGTCGAGGTCTACGGCGCCGCGTCCGGCCCGCTCACCGAGGACACCACGCCCGACCTGCCGTGGTCCGCCGGGGAACTCGACAGCTGGTGCGCCCGCGTGCGCGACCTCGCCCGGGAACCCTGCCCGCCGTGGCGGGCCGCCCCACTGGCCCGGGCGATGGCCGACGCCGACCCCACCCGGCGGTGGACGTACGCGATGGCGAAGCTCGCGCAGGAACGACTCGTCGCGGACGCGATCCCGCCCGACCGGCTGACCGTGCTCCGGCTCGCGAACGTCTTCGGCCCGGGCCAGCACCGGGTGGCCACCCGGCTGGTCCGCCGGGCCCGCCAGGGACTGCCGCTGCCGGTCACCGCGGACACCGTACGCAGCTTCCTGCCCGCCGACACCCTCGCCCGGCTTCTCCTGCGCGGGATCGACCCCGGCGTATGGAACGTGGGCGGGGAACCGGTGCCGCTGACCGACCTCGCCACCTGGATCCGGGACCTGTGCGGCTCGTCGGCGCCGCTGCTGACCATGCCGCGCCCGGCGCCGGACAGCTCCGGCCTGGTGGTCACCGACAAGCTGACCGCCGCCGGCCACCGGGTCGAGCCGCTCCACCCGGCCCTGGCGACGCTGGTGGCCGAGGTCGACGACGACCGGGCACCCCTGTTCCGGCCGCCGCTGCCGGTCGTCGTACCACCCCCGCCGGCACACCCCGAGACGGTCGTCGCCCGCCAGCAGGAGGCGCTCGTCAGCGGGGAGGTCAAGCACGGCAACCGGTGGACGCGCGAGCTGACCGAACGCCTCGGCAAGGAGCTGCAACTCGACGACGACCATCGGGTGCTGGTCACCGCCTCGGGGACCGCCGCCCTGCGGATCATGGTGGCCGCCACCGTCGGCCCGGCCCGCCCCGGCGACGTGGCGGTGCTGCCGTCCTACACCTTCCCCGCGACCGCGGAGATCCTGGTCCAACTCGGCTACAGACTGCGCTTCGTCGACGTGGACGCCGCGACCTGGACGATCGACCCGGTAGCCGTCGCCGCCGCGATCGAGCGGGGCGGCGTACGACTGGTGCTCTGCGTCGACACCTTCGGCAACCCGTGCGACTACCCGGCCCTGCGGGCGGTCTGCGACCCCGCCGGGGTGGCCCTGCTGGCCGACTCCGCCGCCGCCCTCGGCAGCCTGCACCAGGGGCGGCCGGTGGCACAGCAGGCGTTGTCGCACTCGTACTCGATGAGCTTCGCCAAGGTGGTGTCGGCCGGCGGCGCCGGCGGTGCGCTGGTGCTGCCCACCGACGCCGCCGAGGCGGTCCTCGCCGCACCGGCCGGCTGGACCCGCTCCGAGCTGATGAACGAGCTGCACGCCGTCGTCGCGGTCGACCAGCTCGCGGAGCTGGACACGCTGGTCCGGTGCCGGAGCGAGGTGGCCGAGGTCTACGCCGCCGCGGCGTCCGCCCTGCCGGTGGAGGTCCAGCGGGTGCGCCCCGGGGACCGGCACTGCTGGGTGCACTGGGTTGGTCGCTTCGCCCGGCGCGACCGCGTGGCGACGCGGCTGGCCGCACTCGGCGTGCGGACCAAGCCCTACTTCGCGGCAATCCACAGTGGCCCACTCGGCGGCGGTGAGCGCCTACCGGTGACCGAACGGCTGGACGCCGAGGCGCTGGCCCTGCCGATGTCCTCGGAACTCACAGTGGAACAGGCGGAACGGGTCGTCGCCGCGCTCCGCCGCTGCCTGGACTGAACCGGGACGGGCGGTCACCCCGGCGCGCGGCGGCCGGTCACCAGGAGCTGCTTGCCGGCGTCGGCGAGGACCGGGTCGTCGCCCAGCCGTCGCTCCAGCTCCAACAGCGCGTCCCGGTCGGCGTCCAGCCGTCCGGCCAGCCCGGCCCGCCCCAGCGCGGCGGCGCTGACCAGCAGCCCGGCGCTGCGGATCTCGACCAGGCCGGCGGCGCGGAACGCGGCCTCCAACCGGGCCCGGTCCAGCAGGTGCAGGTCGGCGGCGTGCCCCTCGGCACGCCAGACACCCCGCCGGCGGGCCAGCCGGTCCACCGCCTCGTCGTCCCGGCCCGCACCGACCAGCTCCAGGACCAGGCCCACCAGCGAGTCGACGAGCACGGCCAGTACCCCGCCCGGACGCAACCACCCGGCCAGGTGCCGGACCGCCCGCTCGGGATCGGCTGTGTACTGCAGGGAACCCATCGCCAGCACCGCGCCGGCCGTAGCCGGCAGCGTCACCTCCGTCATCGAGCCCTCGACCAGTGTGAAGCCGGAACCGGGCGGCCGGCGGCGCAGCTCGGCCACCATCCCCGGCGCCTGTTCGACGCCGGTCACCGGATGGCCGAGGTCGAGCAGCCGCCGCGCCCACCGGCCCACGCCGCAACCGGCGTCCACCACCGGGGCGCCCGGCGGCACCAACGCGAGCACCCGCTCCCACGCCAGGTCGTCGTAGGCACGCCGGTGCGGCACCGCGAAGTGCTCCTCGTAGCCGGACGCCAGCGCGTCGTACAGCGGCTGGCTCGGGCGCATCGGCTCAGGCAAGACTGCGCCGCCCCCGCAGCCACTGCCGGTCGGCCAGATAGGTGCCCGGCCGCCAGCGCAGGTTGAGGCTGTAGTTGCTGCCGCAGCCGACACACTCCTTGCGGAACAGCCGCGCGTGCTCGGCACGGTATTCCGGACCGTCGACGATCTCGGCGATCGGGCGCTGCCGGACCGAGGCGGTCGGATCGTGGGCCCAGCAGCCGCCGATCTCCCCCCGGGAGTGCACCATCAACTTGAGCTGCGACTCGGCGCACGGCAGGTCGCGCTGGACGAGGTCGTCGAAGTGCCCACGCAGGTAACGCAGCTCCGAGTAACGCGGCAACCACCGCCGGTCGGCCCGGGCCATCGCCTCCAGCTCGGCCAGCGCCGCGTCGAGCCGGTCGCCCGCCACGTCGGTCTGGTCGGTGACCGCGTCGGTGCGGAACAGGAACGTCCGGTCGGTGACGAGGTTGAGATAGAGCGTCACGCCCAGCTCCTGGGCCAGCGCCGCGATGCCGGGCAGGCTGTCCACGTTGTCCCGCATGACGGTGAAGTTCATCCGTACCTTCAGACCGAGCCGGTCCCGGGCGGCGATCAGGTTCCGCAGGTGCCGGGTCGTCGTCTCGAACGCGCCGAGCCGCCCGCGGATCCGGTCGTGCACAAGTGCCGTCGGGCCGTCGACGGAGACGTTGAAGCTGCGTACGCCCGCGGCGAGCACCTCGTCCAGCACGGGCGGGGTGAGACGGATGCCGTTGGTGTTCAGATGCAGGTGGCGTACCCCCACCTCGCGGGCGTACGCCATCAGGGTCAGCGCGTCCGGCCGGATCAGCGGCTCGCCGCCGGTGAAGTTGACCTTGTGGATGCGCAGCGCGACGAGCTGACGCAGGACGTCGCGCCACTCGTCGGTGGAGAGTTCACCCTTGGTGTTCGTGGTCCAGCAGCCGCAGCTCGTGCAGCGCAGGTTGCAGTTGTCGGTGAGGAACAGCTCGGCGACCAGTGGCCGTACGTGCAGCCGGGGCGCGAACCGTTCCTTGACGGCGAGCCGGCCGAAGAACCAGGCGAGGCGGGCGGTGTCGGCGACGGTCACGGCAGTCTCCGGGCGATGACGAAGAGGTTGGCCGAGCGGAACAGCCGGCCGTCGAGGTGGATGCCGCGCTCCAGCAGGCGGCGCACCGGGCCGCCGGTGAGCAGCGCCGGGATCTGCAACCACCGCCAGAACAGGTTGGCGCCGGTCACAGTGGTCGGGGTGAAACCGGTCGCGCGCAGCAGGCCGAGCAGGTCTTCGGTGCGGTAGTTGGTGTGCCGGTCCCGGCCGACCGACATGTCGCCGCGCAGGTTGTCGGAGAGGTCGGCGAACCGGCTGTGCCACACCTGCGACCCGAACCGCCACGAGTAGATCCGGCGGTGCAGCCGGGGGAAGTCGAACTTGGCGTTGTCGGGATCGAGGAAGGTGAAGACGTGCCGCCGGGGAACGGTGAGCACCAGCAGCCCGTCGGGGGCGAGCACCCGGTGCGTCTCGGTCAGCAGCGCGGTCTCGTCGGGCACGTGTTCCAGCACGTCGAGCAGGCTCACCGAGTCGAAGTGGCGGTCGGCGAACGGCAGCGGCTCGCCGACCCCGAGCCGGTGCAGCGGCAGATCCGGATGGCGGGCCGCCAGCTCGGCGAGGTAGCCCGGGTGCGGGTCGGCGCCCTCGCAGGTCACGGTGCCGTGTTCGTGCAGCACGGCGAGGAAGTCTCCGGTGCCGCAGCCCAGATCGAGGTGCCGGCCGGTGCGGCCGGACAGCGCGTCCCAGGCGAACGCGTACCGGCGTAGCGGGTGGGTGGCGAAGGGCCGTACACCCGCCCGGTGCGTCGCCTCGTCGGCCCGGCTCATCGGACCAGCCGGGCGCAGAGCGCGTCCAGAGTGGCGGCCAGGCGTTCGCCGTCGACCGGGCCGGGCAACGGGCGTTCCGCGAGCAGCAGCTGTTGCCGTTGCGGATGCTCGGCCACCACGGCCGGCAGCTCGGCCACGTCCCACACCGCCACCACCCGGCCCGAGCGTTCCTCCGCGCGCAGGTAGTCGACCTGGTGGTCGTTGCCCATCTCGCCCCGTGCCGCCTCCCGGGCCACCGCGACCGGCACCCGGCCGAGCCGCTGGACCAGCCGCACCGTGTTCCCGGCGTGGGTGATCACCACGTCGGCGGCGGCCAGCCGACTCCGCAGGTCGTCCAGGGGCAGGAACGGGGCGTGCGGGCACGGCGGGGTCACCGCCGACGTGCCGGTCTGGACGAACACCTCGTGCGCGGCACAGAGCGGTGCGACGGCCTCGATCAGGCGGTCGAACGGCCACGGGCCCATGCCGACGGTGACCAGGAGGCGGGCCATGACTAGTAGAGCTCCCCGATGAGGACCGCGCGGGGCCGGGACGCCAGCAGGGCGGGTCGCTGCACCAGCACTGCGGCGGCGAGGCGGGAGCAGAGCCGCGCGGCGGCCCCGGCGGGCCCGGTCATGTTGAACGTCTCCAGCCACAGCGACGGCACCCTGAGCAGGCGGGCGGCGAGGAAGACGCCGACGGCCACGCCGGTGCCGGCCGAGACCACCACGTCGGGTCGCTCCCGGCGCAGCAGCCGCAGGGCCCGCCAGGCCGCCGGCAGCACCTGCCACCGGGTGCGCGTCGACAGCTCGGGCTGCCAGTGCACCCGTTGCCCGGCCAGCGCCACCTCGGTGTCGGGGGCGCGGACCGCCACCCACACCGGGTCGTGCCGCTCCCACCACGGGCGGAGCGCGAGCAGATCGAGCAGGACCCCGCCGCTGCTGGAGACGAGGAGGATCCGATACCGCCGGTCCATCACCTCACGCTATCCCAGCGTCGCGGATCGCGATGTCCCGGTCCAGACAGGACGGTCGATCCCGGGGGACCCGGGTCAGCGGCCGTCGCGCGGTGCGAAGACGGCCAGGGCGTCGGCGTCGGAGTGGCGGGAGCGGACGTACTCGTCGGCCCAGGCCTCGGCGTCCGGGAACGCCGAACCCGCGGCGACGGCGGCGCACGCGGCGTCCACGTCGAAGCGGGTCCGGCGTAACTGCACGCCCGGGCCGAGCAGCGCCCACCAGGCGCCGGCGCCCCCGTACGGCATGCCGACGCTGCCCGGGTTGACCACCAGGCGGCGGTCGACCAGCCGGGTGAACGGCATGTGCGTGTGCCCGCAGACCACCGTGCCGACCTCGGCCGGCAGGCCGGCGAAGACCTCTGCCCAGCGGTCGAGCCGGGAGTCGACGAGCACTACCTCCTCGTCGTCACGCGGGGTCGCGTGGCAGAACAGCACCTCGCCCAGCCCGGTGACCGGCACCGTGACGGACGGCGGCAGCGCGGCCAGCCGGGCCACCTGGTCGTCGCGCAGCTGCCCGGCGGCCCAGTTCGACACGGCGACGGGGGCCGGCCGGCCGGCCCGCGCCTGCACCAGCTCGCGGTCGGCGTTCCCGCCGACCCAGCACGCCCGGTCACCGAGCGCAGCCAACCGGTCCAGCACCTCGACCGGCTGCGGACCGGCCGCCAGGTCGCCGGTGAGGACGATCAGCTCGGCGGCGGCCACGTCCGGCTCGGCCAGGACGGCGTCCAGGGCGGGCAGCACACCGTGGATGTCGGAGAGGACGGCGACGCGATCAGGCATCGTCCCAGCCTGGCGTCACCGGTCCGGGAGGGCCAAACGATTCTGCGGCGGGCAGAGACGGCAGCGGCCCGGCTCCACGCGGAGGCGGGCCGGGCCGGGAAGCCGGTACGGAGGTCAGACCCGCGCGCGGCGGGCCAGGCGCTCCGGGTCGAGGATGATGATGCTCTTGCCGTCCAGCCGCAGCCAGCCGCGCGAGGCGAAGTCGGCCAGCGCCTTGTTGACGGTCTCCCGGGAGGCACCGACGAGCTGGGCGATCTCCTCCTGGGTGAGGTCGTGCGTCACGCGCAGCACGCCGCCGTCGCGGGTGCCGAACCGGCCGGCCATCTGGAGCAGGTTCTTGGCGACCCGCCCGGGCACGTCGGTGAAGATCAGGTCGGCGAGCGAGTCGTTCGTGCGGCGCAGCCGGCGGGCCAGCACCCGCAGCAGCTGCTCGGCGATCTCGGGCCGGTTGTTCAGCCACGGCCGCAGGGCCTGCTTGCGCAGCCGGACCAGGCGGGTGTCGGTGACCGCCGTGGCCGTCGCCGTACGCGGACCGGGGTCGAACAGCGACAGCTCGCCGACCATGTCCGACGGGCCCATCACGGCGATCAGGTTCTGCCGGCCGTCCGCCGCGCGGCGACCAACCTTGATCTTGCCGGACAGGAGGATGTAGAGACTGTCGCCGGGTTCGCCCTCGTTGAAGACGATTTCGCCCTTGCGGACCTCGATCGTCTCCATCTCCTTGGCGAGCGCCTCGGCAGCCTCCGGGTCGACACCCTGGAAGATCCCGCTGCGGGCCAGTACCTCGTCCATCGCGCACCTCCGCCTGCGCGTGCCGTCCGTCGGCCGGGTCCGCCGTCCGCTGATCCCTCGCGCGCCGCCAGTCTAGGCGCACATGAGTAGGAATCAGAGGTGCACCCCTGGAATCTTGATCGTTGGGCGTAACCCACCGGACCTGGTGAGCAGCTAAGATCCCGCACTCGGCCCGGCCCGGCGCCACCCGTTCCCACCTGTGATCGTAGGGTGACCGGCGTGCTGTGTGAGCCGTTCCTGACCAGCCGGTCCGAAACCGGGTGGGACATCCCGCTGCTGGTGTGGCGGGCCGAGAGGCCGCTGCTGGCGGTCGGCTCCGCGCCGCTGGGCGGGGGGATCGGCGTCCGCGGGTGGGTGCTCAACGCGACGGTGCCGATGTCGTACGACCGGGACGACCCCGCCGCCCACCTGGCCGACCTGGCGGACGGCCTCGGCCTGGACGGCCCCGGTGTGGGGCTGCTGACCGGCGTGGACGTGACCGAGATGGTGCGCCGCACCGACGGCGGCGTCCGGGTCTGGGCGACTGTGGGCCTGGGCACGCCGGTGTGGGCCGCCGCGCCCGAGCCGGCCCACGCCGCATCCGGCCCGGCCCCGCACGCCGCATCCGGCCCGGTCCGGCCCGCGCAGCACGTCGGTACCGTCAACATCGTCGCGTACGTGCCGGTGCGGCTGAGCGAGGCCGCACTGGTGAACGCCGTGGCCACCGCCACGGAGGCGAAGGCGCAGGCGATCTGGGAACTGGGACTGCCGGCCACCGGCACCCCCACCGACGCGGTGACTGTGCTCTGCCCGGCCGAGGGCGATCCGGCGGCTTACGGCGGCCCTCGCTCGGCCTGGGGCGCGCCGCTGGCCCGGGCCGTGCACGCCGCCGTGCGCTCCGGTGGCACCGGGACCGTGGTGCCGTGGTCCGACCGGCGGGCGGGCTGACGTGGGCTCGGCGTATTCGACACGCCGGGTTTTCCGACCGATCGGCCCTCGTCGCGGCGTTCCGGGGACGGTAGCGTCGCCGACGATGTACGCTCCCGCCCGTTCTGTGCCCCGTACCCTCCGTGCCGCCGTCGCCGGGACGCCCGCCGCCGCTCCCGGGCCGCGTCGCGCGGTGCTCGGCCGGCGCCTCGCCGCGTTCGCCGCGCTCGTCGCCGTCCTCTTCGTCGCCGGCTGCGGCGGTGAGGCCGGCGGGTCCGGCGATCCCAGGTGGCAGGCGGGCCAGGGCGGCGGGTCGACCGGCTCGGCCGGGCCCGCGACCGGCGACCAGCCGGCGGCGCCGGACGGCGCGAACGAGCCGTCGATCTCGCTCACCGCGACCGGTGACGTGATCATGGGGAACGCGCCGGACCGGCTGCCGCCCAACGGCGGCAAGGGCTTCTTCGACGACGTGAAGTCGGCGCTCAAGGGCGACCTGGTGATGGGCAACCTGGAGGAGCCGCTCACCGACGACACCGGCGCCGGCAAGTGCGGCCCGGAGCCGAAGAACTGCTACCAGTTCCGCGCGCCGCCCGGCTATGCCGCGCACCTGCGCTCGGCCGGGTTCCAGCTGCTCAACCAGGCCAACAACCACGGCTACGACTACGGCCGGCAGGGCTACGAGAACACCCAGTCGGCGCTTGAGGCGCACGGGCTCAAGCACACCGGCGCCCCGGGCGAGATCACCGTGGTGGACGTCAAGGGCGTCAAGGTCGCCGTGGTGGGCTTCTCGTCGTACCCCTGGTCGAACAGCCTGGTCGACCTCGACGCCGCCAAGCAGGTGATCGAGATGGCGAAGGAGTCGGCCCAGATCGTCGTGGTGCAGGTGCACATGGGCGCCGAGGGCGCGGACAAGACCCGGGTGAAGCCGGGTACCGAGATGTTCTTCGGCGAGAACCGCGGCGACCCGATCCGCTTCTCCCGGACCGTCATCGACGCGGGCGCCGACCTGGTCATCGGGCACGGCCCGCACGTGCTGCGCGGGATGGAGTTCTACAAGGGGCGGCTGATCGCGTACAGCCTGGGCAACTTCGCCGGCGGCGGGAAGTCGCTGAACAGCTCGGGCCGGCTCGGCTGGGGCGGGGTGCTCAAGGTGTCGCTCACCGCCGAGGGGAAGTTCGTCGGCGGCACGTTCACCTCCACCGTGATGAACGGCGTGGGCCGTCCGTCGGTCGACCGGCAGAACCGCGGCCTCGGGCTGGTCCGCGAGCTGAACCGGACCGACTTCCCGGACACCGGCGCGAAGCTCGACGGAACCGGCAAGATCACCGCACCGGCGGGTGGCTGAGCGCACGCCGGCCGCGCCGAGCCGCCGGAGCGTCGGCCCCGCGACGTAGGCTGGCCGACGTGACCACGCGCTCCCCCGAGACCGACCTCGGCCGTACGCGCCGTGCCCGGCGCATCGGCCGGGTGCTGACCGAGACGCACCCCGACGCGCACTGTGAGCTCGACCACTCCAACGCGCTGGAGCTCGCCGTCGCGACGATCCTGTCCGCCCAGTGCACCGACAAGAAGGTCAACGAGGTCACGCCGAAGCTGTTCGCCCGCTACCGCACCGCCGCCGACTACGCCGCGGCGGACCGCGCCGAGCTGGAGGAGCTGATCCGGCCCACCGGGTTCTACCGCAACAAGACCAGCTCCCTGATCAACCTCGGGCGGGCGCTCTGCGAGCGGTACGACGGCGGGGTGCCCGGCCGGCTCGACGACCTGGTGACCCTGCCCGGGATCGGCCGCAAGACCGCGAACGTCATCCTCGGCAACGCCTTCGGCGTCCCCGGCATCACCGTCGACACCCACTTCCAGCGGCTGGTGCAGCGGTGGCAGCTCACCACCGAGACCGACCCGGTGAAGATCGAGCACGCGATCGGCGCGCTCTACCCGAAGCGCGACTGGACGATGCTGTCGCACCGGGTGATCTTCCACGGCCGCCGCGTCTGCCACGCCCGCAAGCCCGCCTGCGGCGCGTGCACGCTGGCGAAGCTGTGCCCCGCGTACGGCACCGGGCCGACCGAGCCGGCCGCCGCGGCCAAGCTGCTGAAGGGCCCCCGGGCCCGTGACCTGGCGGTCGCCGTCGGCCTCGACCCCGACCTGGTGCCGCAGCAGGCCGCCGCGGCGGACGTGCCGTGATGCGCCGGCTCGCGTACCTGCTCGTCCCGCTGCTGCTGGCGGCGGCGGGCTGCACCGCCACGGCCGAGCAGCCGGAACGCCCGGCGCCCGCCACCCGGGCCCAGCGGCCCTCGCCGTTCGCCGACTGCACCCCGCTGACCGTCGCGCCCGCCGCCGCGTCCCCGGCGCCCGCCGGGAAGGCCGGGGAGCAGCTGCCCGACCTGACGCTCAACTGCTTCACCGGCGGCACACCTGTGAATCTGCGCGACGTCAAGGGCCCGGCCGTGATCAACGTGTGGGCGTCCTGGTGCCCGCCCTGCCGCAAGGAGCTGCCCGCCTTCCAGCGGCTCAGCGAGCGGGCCGACGGCCGGTTCCAGGTGATCGGCGTGAACAGCCGGGACAGCCGCGGTGGTGCGCAGTCCATCGGCGAGGACTACGGCGTCGACTTCCCGATGCTGCTCGACCAGGGCGACGCGTTCCAGCGCGCGCTGGAACGCAACGCGTTCCCGCTGACCGTGCTGGTCGACGCCGACGGGCGGATCCGGCACACCGACGCGACCGGCGCGCTCGACGACGCCCGCCTCGCCGCTCTGCTCGAACGCCACCTCGGGGTGCGGGTATGACCCGACGCCCGCCGGGATGGTTCGACCCGTTGCTGGGCCGGCTCGGCACCGCGCGGGCGGAGGACTTCACCCGCATCGTCACGCCGGAGAGCGGCGGCCGGGAGAGTGCCGTGCTGGTGCTGCTCGGCGAGGAGCCCGGCGCCGGGCCGGACGTGCTGGTCCTCCAGCGCGCCGCGACGCTGCGCAACCACGCCGGGCAGCCGGCGTTCCCCGGCGGCGCGGCCGACCCGGAGGACGCCGACCTCCGCGCCACCGCGTTGCGCGAGGCCAACGAGGAGGTCGGCCTCGACCCGGGCAGCGTCACGGTGCTGGCCGAGCTGCCCCGGCTCTGGATCCCGGTCAGCGACTTCGTGGTCACCCCGGTGCTCGCCTGGTGGCACGACCCGCACCCGGTGCATCCGCGTGAGCCGGCCGAGGTCGCACACGTGGCCCGGCTGCCGGTGACCGAGCTGGTCGACCCGGACAACCGCATGCGGGTACGCCACCCGAGCGGCTGGATCGGCCCGGCCTTCTCGGTGCGCGGGATGCTCGTCTGGGGCTTCACCGCGGGCGTGATCGACCGACTGCTGGAGATGGGCGGCTGGTCCCGGCCCTGGCCGCACTCCCGGGTGGTGGATCTGCCGCCGGTCGACGCCACGCCCGCTCCCTCGGCCGGCACCGAGACGGCCGACGAGAGCCCGGTGCGCTGATCACCCGTACGCATCCCCGGGTCACGTTCCGCGAGCGCTGAGCCGACCGCGGGCAGGGTGCCCGTACCCTTGGGGCGTGTCCGCCGTGGATCTCGTCCTTCTTCTGCTCATGCTCGTGTTCGCGATCAGCGGATACCGTCAGGGTTTCGTCATCGGGGCCCTGTCGTTCTCCGGCTTCTTCCTGGGTGCGCTGCTCGGCCTCCAGGTCGGGCCGCTGATCGCCCAGCAGTTCGAGGCCAGCGGCACCCGCGTGCTGATCTCCCTGGTGGCGATCTTCGGGCTCGCCGTGCTGGGGCAGGCGCTGGCCGGCTGGCTCGGCTCCAACCTGCGGGCCGCCATCACCGGGCGGACCGGCCGGAAGATCGACGACGTCGGCGGCGCGTTCATCTCGGTCGTCGCGGTCATGCTGGTGGCGTGGCTGGTGGCGGTGCCGCTGGGTTCCTCGTCGGTGCCCTGGCTGGCCGCCTCGGTCAAGAACAGCGCACTGCTCACCGTGGTGGACCGGGTGCTGCCCGACCGCGCCCAGGACCTGTCCACCGCCCTGCGGGACACCGTCGACACGAACGGCTTCCCCGACGTGTTCAACGGTCTGGGCAGGACCCCGGCCCGGCAGGTCGCACCGCCCGACCCGGCGCTGGCCAACTCCCAGGTCGTGCAGAACAGCAGGCGGTCGGTGGTCAAGGTGCTCGGCTCCGCGCCGAGCTGCTCGCGCCGCATCGAGGGCTCCGGCTTCGTGTACGCCGACGACCGGGTGATGACAAACGCGCACGTGGTGGCCGGCACCCGCTCGGTGGCGGTGGAGTTGCGCGGCGAGCGGTACGACGGCGAGGTCGTCGTCTACGACCCGGACCGGGACCTCGCCGTGCTCTACGTGCCGGGGCTGCCCGGACCGTCGCTGCGGTTCGCCGCCGGGCCGGCCGCCACCGGCGCGGACGCGATCGTGCTCGGCTTCCCGCTCGACGGCCCGTACGACGCCCGCCCGGCCCGGATCCGGGACGTCGACCGGATCACCGGACCGGACATCTACTCGGCCGGTGACGTCAACCGGGAGATCTACACGATCCGGGCGCTGGTGCGCAGCGGCAACTCCGGCGGCCCGCTGGTCTCCTCGAACGGTCTGGTGCTCGGCGTGATCTTCGCGGCGGCGGCGGACGACCCGAACACCGGCTTCGCGGTGACCGCGGCCGAGGCGCGACCGGTGGCGCTGGCGGGCGCGGAGCGTACCCGGGGAGTCGCCACCGGCGACTGCACCTGAGCTGGCCGGCGGCGCTCAGCCGCCCACCGGTGCTCCCGCCGGTGTCGCCTCGTCACCGGAGCGGGACAGCGGCAGATGGGCGCGGCCCCAGGTGAGCGTGCGGTCGAGGACCGCCCGCGCCATGATCGCCACGCAGGCGCCGCCGTTGAGGAACGAGGCGACCACGTCGCTGGGGTGGTGCATGCCCCGGTACATCCGGGTGAGCGCCACGCCGATCGGCACCAGCACCAGCAGCGTCCACCAGGTGGCCTTGGCCGGGGTGCTGCGTGCCCGCAGCGCCAGCAGCAGCGCCAGACCGACGTAGAGCGCGGTGGCCGCCGACGTGTGCCCGGACGGGAAGCTGGACGTGGGCGGGGAGGCGTCCATGTGTGCCACGGCCGGACGGTTCCGGTCGATGACCATCGTGGTGAACAGGAAGATCAGCGCCTGTGCGGTCACCGCCGCGCACAGGAACAACGGTTCCCGCCAGCGGTGCAGCACCAGCCGCAGCACCAGGGCCGCCAGCACCGTCACCACGACGATCATCTGGGTGCTGGCGAGCGTGCTGAACACCAGCGAGACGTCGTTCCAGCCCGGCGTCCGGTCGCCGGCCAGCTCACGGTTGACCGTGTCCTCCACTGTGAACGGCCACGTGTGGGCCAGCACCCGGGTCACCAGCAGGCCCAGGCCCACCATCAGCGCGAAGAGCAGGACCAGCGGCAGCAGGACACGCCGGGTGACTCGGATCACGACATCGGACATGGCATCGCCTGTACCCCGGCGCGGGTCCGGCTACGCCCGCCCGCCCTCCGGCCCCTGGTCGGCCAGCTCCGGCTCGACCCCCTCACGCAGCGGACGCGCGGACCGCCGCCCGGTGCCGCTGCGCCAGGTGGCGAAGCCGGCCGATGTCGCGGCCACCACGGCGGCCCCGAGCACCCAGCCACCCACCACGTCGCTGGTCCAGTGCACGCCCAGCGCGATCCGGCTGATCCCGGTCACCACCGTGACCAGCACGGCGGCCGTCCACAACGCGACCCGGCCCCGGCGGCTGTCCCGTGCGAACGGCAGGAACACCAGCAGCAGCACGCCGGCGGCCAGCGTGGCGTTGAGCGCGTGCCCGGACGGGAACGAGTAACCGGCGGCCCGCGCCACCGGTTCGAGCAGATCCGGCCGGTCCCGGCCGACGAGCAGCTTGAGCAGCGCGCCGAGCAGCCCGCCGGTGACCATGGTGACGACCACCCACACCGCGAGCCGGGGCGCGCCGCGCCGGACCAGCCAGACCACCACCGCGACGGCGGCGACCCGCAGCGGGCCGGGTCCGAAGACGTGCGTCCAGACCGTCATCACGTCGACCCAGACGGGATGGTCCTGCGCGTACCCGTGGAACGCGTCGGTGATCGAGGCGTCCAGCCGCAGCAGGGGCGGCCAGGCGCCGAGCACCAGCAGCGCGATCAGGGCGAACGGCACCAGCACCAGGAACGCCGCGACAGCGGCCACTGTGAGCCGCAGGCCGAGAGAGTGCTCGCGGTCGAGGCGGCGATCGCGCCACGACCGGTGCGTGACCGGCGCCCCGGTGGTCTCCATGGGGCTTCCCCTACCCACCTGAGGGCAGGGTCAGACTGGTTCAGCGGCGGGTCTGCCGGAACCGCCGCACCATCAACGCGGTGCCGGTGACGAGCGCGACGAACAGGGCCAGGCCGGTCCAGAGCCGCTCCGGGGCCCAGACCTCCGTCTGCCCCGCCGGCCGGGCGGTCCAGCCCTCCGCCGTACGCCCGACCGGATCGCCACCCCGGCCCGCCGCCGCGGCCCGGGTGTCCCGCCCCTCGCCGGGTGCCGGGCCGAAGCCCACCACGCCGGGGGAGGCGTTGTCGTCCAGCGGGTTGTGGCCCACCCCCGGCACGTCGCCGGTCAGCGCGGCCACCGGATCGACAAGGCCGTAGCCGAACCGGTCGTCCCGGCCGGTCGGCCCGAGGTCCCGGGCTGTGGTGATCAGCCGGTTGACCACGTCGCCGGCCGACATCTTCGGATAACGGGCGCGGACCAGGGCGGCGGTCGCGGCGACGAGCGGCGCGGCGAAGCTCGTCCCCTGCACCCGCCAGTAGCCGTCCGGCCGGGCGCCGTAGAGCCCGGTGGCCGGGGCGCTGAGCACCGTCTCGTGCCCGGTGATCGAGCCGGACCAGAGGTTCTCGCTGGTCCGCTCCAGGCCGGTGACCGCGAGCACACCCGGTTCCCGGGCCGGATACCAGACCTCGGTGGTCGTCGAGGTGGCCAGGTTGCCGGTGCAGGCCACCACCACCACGTCCCGCGCGAACGCGTAGTCGAGCGCCGCGGCCAGGGCCGGGTTGTCGATGCTGCCGCCGAGCGACAGGTTGACCACCCGGGCGCCGTTGTCGACCGCCCAGCGCACCGCCTTCGCGATGATCAGCGCGTCGTCGTAGCGGTTCTCGGCGTCGAGGACCCGGACCGGGAGGATCTTGGCATCCGGCGCGAGCCCCACCACGCCCCGGTCGTCGTCGGCCCGCCCGGCGATCAGCCCGGCGACGGTGGTGCCGTGCCCCACCGGGTCCGGGCCGTCCGAGCCGTCCGGCGTCACCAGATCCAGGCCGGGCAGCACCTGACCGACCAGGTCGGGGTGGGAGCCGTCCACACCGGAGTCGATCACCGCGACCACCACGCCGCGCCCGGTCGAGGTGCGCCACGCGGTCGTCGCCCGCAACTCCTCCAACTGCCACTGCTCGTCGCGTACCTGGTCGGTGCGCAGCAGGCCGCCGGGGGCCACCCAGGGCCGCGCCACAGTGGCCGGGGCGGCGGGCGCGGCGTGTGCCGGCGGCGCCAGCGGACCGGCCACGGTGACCAGTGCCGACGCGGCGGCGAGGAGCGCGCGTCCGGCGAGACGCCGGGGCGGCCCACCGGGCAGTCCCTGCCGATCCCCTGTCACATTCCCCAGCCGTTCGGTCGCGTCAGACACATGCTGCACGGAGATTACCGGTTGTCCCGCCCGTCACGGGGCAACTCGGCGAGCCCGATCACCCGGGCGGGAGATGCGCCAGCTGCACCAGGCGCACCCCCTCCCGGCGGGTGACCAGCCGCGCCCGCCCCGGGGGGAGCGGCCCGGCCTTCACCTGGCCGACGAGAGTGCCCTCCTCCGGCCCGCCCGACATCACCAGCCCGGCCGTGGACAGCTCGCGCAGCCGCTGCACGATCGGCTCGTACGCGGTCCGCCCGGCACCGCCGGTACGCCGCGCCAGCACCAGGTGCAGCCCGATGTCCCGTGCGTGCGGCAGGTGCTCCTCCAGCGCCCGCAACGGGTTCGTCGGGCCACCGGCCACCAGGTCGTAGTCGTCCACGAGCACGAACAGCTCCGGCCCCTTCCACCACGACCGGCTGCGCAACTGCGCCGGGGTCACCTCCGGCCCCGGCTGCCGCCCCTGGAGGTAGCCGGCGGCCGACTCGATCAGCTCGGCGGTGTGCGGCGCGGCGGTGCCGTACCCGATCAGGTGCGGAGTCTCGATCACGCCCATCAGGCTGCGCCGGTAGTCCACGAGCATCACCCGGGCCTGCTCCGGGGTGAACCGGTTGACGATCGAGGTGGCGAGCGCGCGCAGGAACGACGACTTGCCGCACTCGGCGTCGCCGAAGACCAGGAAGTTCGGCTCGGTGGTGAAGTCCAGCACCACCTGGGACAGGTCCGCCTCGGCCACGCCGATCGGGAACGCCAGCCCGCTCGTCGCGCTCTGGTCCAGCTCGGCGTACGGCAGCACCGGCGGAAGCAGCCGCACCCGTGGCGCGGGCGGACCGGTCCACGCGCCGGCCACCGCCTTGACCAGGTCGGCCGTCTCGGCCCCCAGCGCCTCGACGCGGGGCTCGGCGGTGAGGAAGTGCAGCCCGCCGGGCGTGATGCCGCGTCCCGGACGCTCCTCCGGCACGGTCGCCGCCAACGCGCGCTTGACCACCACCGAGTCGGCCGGGTCGCCCAGACGCAACTCCAGCCGGGAACCGAACAGGTCGCGGATCGCCGGGCGGAAGTCCGACCAGCGCAGGGCGCTCGCCACCACGTGCACCCCGTACGCCAGGCCCCGGGTGGCGAGCTCGGTGACCAGCGGTTCCAGGTCTTCGTACTCGCCGCGCAGCGTGTTCCACCCGTCCACCACCAGGAACACGTCCCCGAACGGGTCGGGCGCGCCCGCCGCCCGCCGCCGTCGCCACGCGGCCATCGACTCCACACCGGCCTCGGCGAACCGTCGCTCCCGCTCGGCCAGCAGCCCGGCGACCTCGCCGACGGTACGGCGCACGGCGGTGCCGTCGGAGCGCCCGCTGACGCCGCCCACGTGCGGCAGGTCGCGCAGCGCGCCGAGCGTCCCGCTGCCGAAGTCGAGGCAGTAGACCTGCACCTCGGCCGGGGTGTGGGTGAGCGCGAGCGCGCAGACCAGCGTGCGCAGCAGGCTGGACCGGCCGCTGCGGGTGGTGCCGACCACCGCGACGTGCCCGGCCGCGCCGTCCAGCGCCAGCCAGAGCAGGTCGCGCCGCTGCTCGAACGGCTTGTCCACCACCGCCACCGGCACCTGTAGCGCCCCGTGCAGCTCCGGATTGGCCACCGCGAGCCCGCGTACCGGGTCGGCGCCGACCGGGCCGAGCAGCTCGTCCAGGGCGGGCGACGCGTCCAGCGGCGGCAGCCACACCTGGTGCGCCGGCGGGCCCTGCCCGGCCAGCCGGTCCACGAGCAGATCCAGCAGCGTCTCGCCGCCGTCGTCCTCGGCCGGGAGGGCGGCGGGCACGGGCGGCTCGGGCACCGGGACCAGGTGGGTGGAGAAGGTGAGCACGCGCGCCTCACCGGCACCGGACGCGCCCGCCGCCCCGCCGCGCCGGCGGACCGCGCCGGAGACGTACGCGGCCTTGAACCGGACCAGCGGGTCGGTGCCCGAGCGCAGGTAACCGTGCCCCGGACTGCGCGGCAACTCGTGCGCGTCCGGCACGCCCAGCACCGTCCGGGACTCCAGCGCCGAGAACGTCCGCAACCCGATCCGGTACGACAGGTGCGTGTCCAGCCCGCGCAGCCGCCCCTCCTCCAGCCGCTGGCTCGCCAGCAGCAGGTGCACCCCGAGCGACCGCCCCAGCCGGCCGATCTGCACGAACAGGTCGATGAAGTCGGGCTTGGCGGACAGCAGCTCGGAGAACTCGTCGCAGATCAGCAGCAGCGACGGCAGCGGGGCCAGCGGCGAACCGGCCGTCCGGGCCCGCTCGTAGTCGCGCACGCTCGCGAAGTTGCCCGCCCGGCGCAACAGCTCCTGCCGGCGCATCAGCTCACCGTTTATCGCGTCCACCATCCGGTCCACAAGCGGCAGCGCGTCGGCCAGGTTGGTGATCACGGCGGCGGTGTGCGGCAGCCGCTCGAACGGCGCGAACGTGGCGCCGCCCTTGAAGTCGACGAGCACGAAGTTGAGCTGCTCCGAGCTGTGCGTGGCGGCCAGCCCGAGCACGAGCGTGCGCAGCAGCTCCGACTTGCCCGAGCCGGTAGCGCCGATCAGCAGGCCGTGCGGGCCCATCCCGTCCTGCGCCGACTCCTTCAGGTCGAGGTCGATCGCCCCGCCGTCGGCGCCCACCCCGATCGGCACCCGCAACCTGTCCCGCGCGGCCCGGGGCGCCCAGCCCTGCTCGGCGGTGAAGCTCTCCGGGTCACCCAGACCCAGCAGCTCGGGCAGGCCCAGCTCGGCGCCGGGCAGCGCGTCCGGCCCCCGTACCGTGCCGGCCAGCCGCAGCGGCGCGAGCCGCCGGGCCACCGCCTCGGCGTCGGCGGGCGCCAGCGCGTCGGCGGCACCCACCTCGGCGTGCCCCTCGGCGGAGTGCGAGTGCAGGCGGCCGTCGACCAGGTCGAGCAGGAGCGCGTACCGGTCGAGCAGCCGGGGCGGCGGGGTGTCCAGGTCGAGCACGGTGACCGCGTCGATGCCGCCGTCACCGGCCAGGTCGCTCGCGCCGGTCAGGTCACCGCCGTCGAGCAGCACCACGACGTGCGGCCCGTCCGTGGCCGTGCCGTGCGGGCTGAACCGGGACCGGGCGCCGAGCACGTCGTCGAGCAGCCGTTCCAGGTCGGCGGCGGAGCTGGTGACCAGCCGCACCGGGCCCAGCGCGTCGGTACGCGCCGGATGATGGGCGTGCGGCAGCCACTTCACCCACTCCCAGACGGCCCGGCGTTCCGGCCCGGCGCAGACCGCGATCAGCAGCTCGTCCGGCGCGTGGAAGACGGCGAGCTGGGTGAGCACCGCCCGGGCCAGCGCCTGCGCGGCGGGCGAGCCGGCGCCGCGTACCGGGCCGGCCGGCCCGCGCACGAAGACCCGGGCGAAACTGCGCAGCGACAGCGCCACCGGCAGGTCCGGCACCACCGAGTACGCGTCCAGGAAGCGCCGCAGCGCCCCGGCCGTCATCGGCTCCAGCTCCTCCAGCGGGCGGGTGACCGGTGGGACCAGCGGGGTGGCCAGCGTCTGCGGCCCCGTACCGACCCGGACCACGGCGAAGTCCGGGTCGCCGGGCCGGCGTTCCCAGACCCGGTGACTGTCGACAGTCGACCAGAGCCGCCCCGGCTCGGGATGGCGGTAGGACAGCCCGGCCCGCTGGGCGCCGGCGGTCTCCCGCACCCGGCGCCGGAGCGTGCCCAGGTGGCGCAGGTATTCCCGGCGGGCGGCCATCAGCTCGGACTTCTTCGGCCCGGCGCTGCCCCAGGTGGTCACCAGCATCGCCACCGAGGAGAGGCCGAACATGCCGCCCACGACGTACGAGTAGGCGCCACCGCCGCGGCCGAACATCATCGCCATGGCCACCGTCCCGCCGAGCATCGGCAGCACCGTCAGCGCCTGCTGCCAGCGCCCACCGGCGGCGGCGGGGATCTCCGGCGGCGCCTCGACGGGCAGCTCGCCGACCGGGATCTCCGGGGCCGGGCGGCGTGGCGGCCGCTTGATGACGACAGTGGACACTCACCCTCCCCGAACGTGGCTCTGGGTAACCCGAGCCTGGCTCATCGTAGGTAAAGTCCTCTCGTCCGTCAGCCCACTCCCTCCGCGCGATATGGAGATGCCTCGATGACAAGCGGGCTCGCCCGGGTCACCATCAGCGCGCCCAGGCGGCGGGTCGACGTGGCCCTACCGGAGCAGGTCCCCCTGGCCGAGCTGCTGCCCGAGGTGCTCCGGCACGCCGGCGAGGGGCTGGCCGACGACGGGGAACGGCACGGCGGCTGGGTGCTGCGCCGCACCGACGGCGCGGTGCTCGCCACCGCCCAGGCGCTGCTGCCGCAGGGCGTCCGCGACGGCGAGGTGCTGCACCTGGTGCCGGCCCGCGCCGAGTGGCCCGAACTGGAGTACGACGACGTGGTCGAGGCGATAGTCGACGGCGCCCGGCGCCGGGGCGCCGCCTGGTCGGGTCACGCCACCCGGGCCGCCGCGCTGGCCGGTGCCGCCGTACCCCTGGCCGTCGGGCTGGTCGCGGTGGTCGCGGCCGGTCCGGGGGAGCACGGCTGGCCGGTCGCCGCGGCGGTCGCCCTGATCCTGGTGCTCACCGCAACCGCCGCGTCCCGGGCATACGGGGACGGCCCGGTCGGCGCCACCCTCGGCGGGTACGCGCTGCCCTGGGCGGCGGTGGCCGGAGCGCTCTCGGTCGCCTCCGGCGATCCGGTCGGCCCGATCGTGGGCCTGCGTTGGGTGGGCGCCCCCGAACTGCTCGTCGGCTCGGTGGCGCTGCTGCTGGTGGCGGTGCTCGGCCTGCTCGGCGTGGCCAGCCGGTCCCGCGTCTTCGTGGCCGGGGTGACTGTCGGCCTGGCAGGTGTGGCAGCCGCGCTCGGCGGGTTGCTGCTCCACCCGGACGGCACCGCCGCCGTACTGCTCGCCGTGCTGGTGTTCGCCCTCGGCGGGCTGCCGCTGCTGGCCATCCGGGTCGGCAAGCTGCCGCTGCCGCCGCTCACCCTGCCCAGCCCGGCCGGCACCCGGGACCTGCCGGACCGGGGGCGGGTGCACGCGGCGGTGGCCCGCGCGGAAGAGGTGCTGACCGGGATGCTGCTCGGCCACGCGGTGCTCGCGGTCGGCGCGGTCGCGGTGCTGGTCTCCGTCGGCCGGACCGCAGGGCTGCTGTTGGCGGCAGTCGCGTGCGGGGTGCTGCTGCTGCGTTCGCGCCTGTTCGTGGCGGTACGGCACCGGGTGCCGGCGATAGTCGCCGGGCTGACCGGGTTCGCCCTGCTCGGCGTGGTGCTGGCCGACCGGGCCGGTCCGGGTGGCCGGCTGGCGCTGACTGTGGGCGGGCTGGCCCTGGCCCTGACGGCGGTCACCGCCGGCGCCACCTACGCCCGGCGCCCGGTCTCCCCGTACCTCGGGCGGCTGGCCGACCTGACCGACACCGCGCTGGTGGTCGCGGTCGTGCCGGTGGCCTGCGCGGTGCTGGGCCTCTACGACCGGGCCCGCGACCTGCTCACCTGAGACACGCCGAGGCCCGGGTCGCGCGTCGCGACCCGGGCCTCCGGCGAAAGCGTGGGTGTCAGTGCAGCGTCTCGCCGCGCTCCTCGGCCTCCTTGGCCCGCCGGTACGAGTTGGCGATCTCCGCCTCGGCCTCGACCCGGCCGACCCAGGTCGCGCCCTCGACCGACTTGCCCGGCTCCAGGTCCTTGTAGACCTCGAAGAAGTGCTGGATCTCCAGCCGGTCGAACTCGCCCAGGTGGTGGATGTCGCGCAGGTGCTCCTGGCGCGGGTCCTCGTAGGGCACGCAGAGGACCTTGTCGTCGCCGCCCTTCTCGTCCGTCATCCGGAACATGCCGATGGTGCGGCAGCGGATCAGGCAGCCCGGGAACGTCGGCTCGGGCACCAGCACCAGCGCGTCCAGCGGGTCGCCGTCCTCGCCCAGGGTGCCCTCGATGAACCCGTAGTCGGCCGGGTACTGCGTGGAGGTGAAGAGGGTGCGGTCCAGCCGGATACGGCCGGTCGCGTGGTCTACCTCGTACTTGTTGCGGTGACCCTTGGGGATCTCAACCGTGACGTCGAAATCCATCTTCCACGCTCCCTCGTTTGCCCACGCTGGCTAACGGAAACCAGCGGCTCACCCCCGGCGCGGGGTGAACGCCCCCCGTCGGCTCCGGCCGCCGCATAGTGTTCGGACCGAAGTAGTGTCGCCCAAGGCGATTTCGAGCGGGGAGGAGGGGGCCGTGGGGAGGGAAGATTCACACTACCGCCCCGAGAGGGTTGACGGGCGCGGGTCCGCCGGTTCCGGTTCCGGCGGGGCCACCGGGCGGGTGTCCGTCCCGGGTGCCAACATCCCTCATCGTCCGGCTCCGGCCGCCGGGTCCGCCCGCGTCGGCCCGCCGCACGATCCGGCAGGCCCGGTGAGCCGGCCCGGCGTCCCGGGCTCGATTCCGGTCAGCCCGCCGGTTCCGCCGTCCGGCGCCGCGCCGCCCGTACCCTCCGGTCCGCCGCCGGGCCGGCCACGACGCCGCTCGCGGCTGCTCGCGGCGCTGGCCTGCGTGCTCGTGCTGGCCCTGGCGGTGGCCGGGCTCGCGGTGCTGCGCCCCGGCCCGGTCGCCGGGTGGCTGGGCGACCCCGACAGCACGGGTACGGCGGTCGCCGCGCCGCCCGAGCCGACCCCGCCGGCAGTGCTGGCCGGGCCGGACGGCAACGCCCCGCTGCCCACCGAGGCCGGCATCCGCGCGGCCCTCGACCCGCTGGTCCGCGCCGCCACGCTCGGCGACCGGGTGCACGTCTCGGTGGCCGACGTGAGCACCGGCCAGGCGCTCTACGGCAGGGGCCAGGACACCCCCACCGTGCCGGCCTCGGTGACCAAGCTGGCGACCGGGGTGGCGGTGCTCGCGGCACGCGGCCCGGCGTACCGGATCCCGACCCGCGCGGTGGCCGGGGCCAACCCGGGCGAGGTGGTCCTGGTCGGCGGTGGTGACCCCACGCTCGCCGTGAACAAGGACGGCTTCTACCCGGGCGCGGCCCGCCTGGACGACCTCGCCGCCCAGGTGCGCGACGCGCTCGGCGGCACCGCGCCGACCAAGGTGATCGTCGACTCGTCGCTGTTCAGCGGCCCGGTCTTCGAGCCCGGCTGGGACGCCGACATCCCCACCGGTGGCTTCGGCGCGGCGATCACCGCGTTGATGACCGACGGCGCTCGGAAGAACCCCGCCGAGGCGCGGCGCACCGCCGAGCAGACCAACCACGCCGCCGAGCGGGTGCCGCAGCCCGACCTGACCGCGGGCCGGCAGTTCGCCAAGCTTCTCGGCCTGACCGGCGCGGCCCAGGTGGCCCGGGGCACCGCGCCGGCCGAGTCCGGCGCCACGGGTACGGCTCCCGGCGCCGAGCTGGGCACTGTCGAGTCCCTGCCGATGATCCGGCTGGTCGACATCATGATCAGCGAGAGCGACAACGTGATCGCCGAGGCGATGGCCCGGCAGGTGGCGCTCGCCAAGGGCAAGCCCGGCTCGTTCGCCGGCGGCGCGGCCGCCACCGACCAGGTGCTCGGCGAGCTGGGCCTGCCCGCCGGTGAGATCAGCCTGGCCGACGGCAGCGGGCTGTCCCGCACCAACCGGATCAGCCCTTCGCTGCTCACCGACCTGATCACGATGGCCGGCAACGGCAGTCACCCCGAACTCGCCGCGATCTTCGGCGGCCTGCCCGTCGGCGGCTGGTCGGGCACGCTCGGCGAGCGCTACCGGGCGGCGGCCACGAGCGCCGGGGCGGGTGTGGTGCGGGCCAAGACCGGCACGCTGAGCGGCGTCAACGCGATCGCCGGCACGGTGACCACCGCCGATGGCCGGTTGCTCACGTTCGCCGTGCTCACCGACCGGACCCAGGGCTCGCTGGACGAGAGCCGCGCGGCGCTGGACCGGATCAGCTCGGCGCTGGCCGGGTGCGGCTGCCGCTGACCGACGGGCGTCGATCGGCCGGCGCGACCCCGGGTGGGGGTGTTCCGGCGCGGGTACGGTGGGTTCATGGCGCAGTTCGTGGACTGGGATCTGGCCGCCGCGACCGCGGGGGCGCTGAGTAAGTCGGGCCCTCGGGTGTCGTACGCCGAGGCCACCGACGTGGTCGGCGACCTGCGCCGGCTGACCGAGGAGGCGGCCGGTCACGTCGCCGACTACACCGGCCTGCGTGCGCAGGTCGCCCACCCGCCGGTACGCGTGGTCGACCGCCGCGACTGGGCGGCGGCGAACATCGCCGGGCTGCGTGAGGTGGTCTCCCCGCTGGTCGAGCGCCTCTCCGGCGACAAGCGGCCGGGCGCGCTCACCGAGGCGATCGGCTCCCGGGTGACAGGTGTGCAGGCCGGCACCGTGCTGGCGTACCTCTCCGGGCGCGTGCTCGGCCAGTACGAGGTCTTCGCCGGCGACCCCGGCCAGCTGCTGCTGGTGGCGCCGAACATCCTCGAGGTCGAGCGGAAGCTCGGCGCGGACTCGCGCGACTTCCGGCTCTGGGTGTGCCTGCACGAGGTCACCCACCGCACCCAGTTCACCGCCGTGCCGTGGATGCGCGCGTACTTCCTCGGTGAGGTGCAAGCGTTCGTGGACGCCTCGCAGGGCGGGGAGCACCTGCTGGAACGACTCCGCCGTGGGGTGGCCACGCTCTCCGACGCGGTCAAGGACCCGGAGAGCCGGGCCAGCGTGCTGGACATCGTGCAGACCCCGGCCCAGCGCGCGGTGCTGGACCGGCTGACCGCGCTGATGACGTTGCTCGAGGGCCACGCCGAGTTCGTGATGGACGGCGTGGGCCCGCAGGTCATCCCCAGCGTCGAGTCGATCCGCGCGGCGTTCAACCGCCGTCGCGAGTCCGGCAACCCGCTGGAGAAGGCGATCCGGCGGCTGCTCGGCATCGAGGTCAAGATGCGCCAGTACGCCGAGGGCCGCAAGTTCGTGCACGGCGTGGTCGACCGGGTGGGGATGCAGGGCTTCAACAAGATCTTCTCGTCCCCGCTGACGCTGCCCCGGCTGGACGAGCTGGGCGACCCGGACGCCTGGGTGAACCGCGTACACGGGCCCGCCGGTGCCACCCCGCCCGTCGTCTGATCCGGTCGTTTCGGCTGGTCCGGCCGGCTCGGCTGGTCCCGGCTCGGCCGACGGCACCGGCCCGGCTGATTCCGGCGCTCGGTCGCGGCGATCTCCGTCGCCCGCTCCCGCCGTCGCGGCCGTGCGGCTCGCCGTACGCCGGTTGCTGACCCGTCTGCCCGGCGGCGGCCCGGTGCTGGTGGCCTGCTCCGGCGGGGCCGACTCGCTCGCGCTCGCTGCCGCCACCGCGTTCGTGGCCCCCCGGCTCGGGCGCCCGGCTGGCCTGGTGACAGTCGACCATGGCCTGCAACCCGGGTCCGCCGAACGGGCCGAGGCGGTCGCCGGCTGGGCCCGCGCCGCCGGGCTCGACCCGGTCGAGGCGCTCACGGTACGGGTGGACGGCCGGCCCGGCGGCCCCGAGGCAGCCGCCCGGGAGGCCCGGTACGAGGCGCTGGTCACCGCCGCCCGCCGGTACGACGCGGCCGGGGTGCTGCTCGGGCACACCCGCGACGACCAGGCCGAGACCGTCCTGCTGGCACTGGCCCGGGGCGCCGGACCGCGCGGGCTGTCCGGGATGCCGGAACGGCGCGATCTCGACGGGGTGCCCCTGTTGCGCCCGTTGCTCGACGTCCCGCGTGCCGACACGCGGGCCGCCTGCGCCGCGCTCGGACTCGACCCGTGGGCGGACCCGCACAACGCCGATCCCGCGTACGCCCGGGCCCGGGTCCGGGCCGAGGCACTGCCCGCCCTCGTCGACGCGCTGGGCCCGGGGGTGGTGGCGAACCTGGCCCGTACCGCCGGGCTGCTCGCGGCCGACAACGCCGCGCTCGACGCGCTCGCCGCCGCCGCGCTGGCCGACGTCCGGACCGAGGGGAGCGGCCTGTCCGTCGCCGGGCTCGCCGGGCTGCCGGCCGCCGTCCGCACCCGGGCGCTGCACGCCTGGGCCCGTGAGCTGGGCGCGACACCGGCCGCCCTGTCCCACAGTCACGTGGCGGCGCTGGACGCCCTGGTCACGGCCTGGCACGGACAGGGCCCGGTGCACCTGCCCGGCGGCCTCCAGATCCGCCGCCGGGCAGACCACCTCCAACCCTGACCCGCTGTACCCGGCGCTGCGCCCGCCCTCACCCCTGCCTGCCCGCCGCCGTTCCGACCCTCCCCACCCCCCGGCCCCGCTGATCAAGGAGTTTGGGTCACGTTCCGGCCCTCCCCACCCCTCAAACTCCTTGATCACCGCTCCAGGCGTGCCGGCCGGGGCGTTGATCATGAGGTTGGCGGGGAGAAAATGGGCGGAAAGCGCGGTCAACCTCATGATCGACGAAGTGAGCGCGCCGGGGAGGGGGTGCACGAGACGGGGGTGGGTCAGGTGGATTGGCGGTCTCGGAAGGTGGTGCGGTAGGCCAGCGGGGTGGTGCCCACCCGGCGGGTGAAGTGGTGCCGCAGGGCCGCCGCGTCGCCGAATCCGGCCTGCTCGGCGACGCCCTCCACGCTCAGCGCGGTGTCCTCCAGCAGGTGCCGGGCCAGCAGCACCCGCTGGTTGGTCAGCCAGTCGTGCGGGGTGGTGCCGGTCTCGGCGCGGAACCGGCGGGCGAACGTACGCGGGGCCATCCCGGCGCGCGCCGCCAGCTCGTCCACTGTCACCTGCCGCCGGAGGTGACCCATCAGCCACTCCAGCACCGGTTCCAGGGTGGGCGCCTCCGGTGCCTTGGGGATGGGCGCCTCGACGTACTGCGACTGGCCGCCGTCGCGGTGCGGTGGCACCACCATCCGGCGGGCCAGCCGGGTCGCCACCGCCGAGCCGTGTTCCTGGCGTACGAGATGCAGGCAGGCGTCGATGCCGGCGGCGGTGCCGGCGCTGGTGAGCAGCCGGTCGTCCTGCACGTAGAGCGAGTCGCACTGGACCCGGGCGGCCGGGAAGCGCCGCTGGAGTTCGTCGGTGTACCGCCAGTGGGTGGTGCAGTCGCGCCCGTCGAGCACGCCCGCCTCGCCGAGGACGAACGCGCCGGCGCAGACGCTGAGCAGCCAGGCGCCCCGGTCGGCGGCGCGGCGCAGCGCGGCGAGCACCGGTTCGGGCACCGGGGTGCCGTCGGCGTGCGCGGGCACCGCCACCAGGTCGGCGTCCTCGACCGGGCCCAGGTCGGCGGTGGGGGTGAGCAGGAACCCGGAGCGGCTGCGTACCGCGCTGCCGTCGGCGGTGCAGACGTCGAACCGGTAGCCGGGGAAGCCGTCGGCGGTGCGGTCGGTGCCGAAGACCTCCGCGAGCACGCCGAGTTCGAACGCGGCGACCTGGTCCAGGGCGATGACGGCGACCGTGCGGAGCATGTGACGAGGGTAACCCGCCGGATGGCAGGAAATCGATGCCCACTGGCTTTCCTGCCACTGTCGGCCTCGGTCGGTGGTCCGCAGAATCAATGGTGTCCGGTGCGCACCGGCGGCGAAAACAGTCTCAACCATGTGAAAGCGAGCGCCGCCATGACCGTTCTCCTGCTTCTGCTCTTCCTGCTCCTCCTCGTTGGCGCCAGCGCCTTCGGGTTCACCGCCGACACCCGCGACTCGGCCGACTGGAAGCCGAGCGACGACGGGCAGCGCTGGCGCTCCCGTACCTGCTGAGGTGATTTGGTCACTTCGCGCCGAAAATCCCCGGCGGGACCGCGCCAAAAGGGGCGGCCCCGCCGACGGCGGCGCGGGCGCGTACGGCAGGCTAGGAGCATGGCTGACGGCTCCTGGTACGACGCCGACATCGACCACGTGATCATTTCGGAGGCGCAGATCCGCGACAAGACCGCGGAGCTGGCCAAGCAGGTCTCGGCGGACTACGCCCACGTCGAGGACGGCCTGCTGCTCGTGTGTGTGCTCAAGGGAGCGGTCATGTTCATGGCCGACTTCGCCCGCGCGCTGGGCCGCCAGGGCCCGCCCGCCGAGCTGGAGTTCATGGCCGTCTCCTCCTACGGCCAGGGCACCACCTCGTCCGGCGTGGTCCGCATCCTCAAGGACCTCGACCGCGACATCGCCGGCCGGCACGTGGTGGTCGTCGAGGACATCGTCGACTCCGGCCTGACACTGTCCTGGCTGCTGCGCTACCTGGAGTCGCGCTCCGCGGCGAGCGTCGAGGTGGTCGCGCTGTTCCGCAAGCCGGACGCGGTCAAGGTCCAGGTTCCGGTCAAGTACGTCGGGTTCGACATCCCGACCGAGTTCGTCGTGGGCTACGGGCTCGACTTCGGCGAGCGGTACCGCGAGGTGCCCTACGTCGGGGTGCTCAAGCCCGAGGTGTACGCCCGGGCCTGACCCTGCCGAGCCCTTCGTCAGCTGACATTCAGCGGGCTCTCAGTCTTCCGGTCTACGGTAGGGGCCGGTGACGTGGAGGCACCCTCCACGCCCGGCCCCTCGAACCGCGTGACCGTGCGGTGTGGGCGGGCCGGGTGGGAGCTCCCCGCCACGCCGGCTCAAACCCAGGTTCGCCCTACGCGTAAGCGCCGGGCTCGCAAGCTCGCTCAACGTGCGCGCCGAGGTTCCGAATGTGCGCGACTGCGGGGCTCGCAAGCTCACTCCTCGCGCGCACGGTGTACCGTCGAATGACCGTGGTGCGGCAGTTTGCGTGCCCCGGGGGTCGGGCCGGCCCGCACGGCGGCCCCGGCCGCCGCTCAAGGCGGCGACACCATTCAGACGGTCAGGACGTCGATCAGGAGGATGCGGGCGCCTCGGCACCCGACTACAGCATGGAACGTACGCGTTTCTTCCGCCGACCGGTGGTCTGGATCATCCTGGTCATCCTCGGCGCCGTCGTGCTCAGTCAACTGTTCACCGCTGGTCCCAGCTACCACCGGGTGGATACTTCCGTCGCGCTCGACCAGCTCAACAAGGGCGGCATCGAGAAGGTCGTCTTCCAGGACAAGGAGCAGACGCTCCAGCTCGACCTGAAGGACAAGGCCAAGTTCGGCGACGACACCACCACCGACAAGATCGAGGCGCAGTTCCCGTACGAGGTCGGCGGCCAGGTCTGGAACCAGGTCCGCGAGGCCGAGGCGGCGGACCGGATCACCGGCCCGGTCGACACCAAGGTGTCGTCGGACAGCATCTGGGTCAGCCTGCTGGTCAACCTGCTTCCCATCGCGCTTCTCGTGCTCCTGCTGCTGTTCTTCATGTCGCAGATGCAGGGTGGCGGCTCGCGGGTGCTCAACTTCGGCAAGTCCAAGGCGAAGATGATCACCAAGGACACGCCGAAGACCACCTTCGCGGACGTGGCCGGGGCCGAGGAGGCCGTCGAGGAACTGCACGAGATCAAGGACTTCCTGCAGAACCCGGCGAAATACCAGGCCCTGGGCGCCAAGATCCCGAAGGGCGTGCTGCTGTTCGGCCCGCCCGGAACCGGTAAGACGCTGCTCGCCCGCGCGGTGGCCGGCGAGGCCGGGGTGCCCTTCTACTCCATCTCCGGCTCCGACTTCGTCGAGATGTTCGTCGGTGTCGGCGCCAGCCGGGTCCGCGACCTGTTCGAGCAGGCGAAGTCGAACGCCCCGGCGATCGTCTTCGTCGACGAGATCGACGCGGTCGGCCGGCACCGTGGCGCCGGCATGGGCGGCGGTCACGACGAGCGGGAGCAGACGCTCAACCAGCTCCTGGTCGAGATGGACGGCTTCGACACCAAGGGCGGCGTCATCCTGATCGCCGCCACCAACCGGCCGGACATCCTCGACCCGGCGTTGCTGCGCCCGGGCCGGTTCGACAGGCAGATCCCGGTCGACGCCCCCGACATGGAGGGCCGCAAGGCCATCCTGCGGGTGCACGCCAAGGGCAAGCCGTTCACGCCCGACGTCGACCTCGACGCGGTCGCCCGGCGTACCCCGGGCTTCAGCGGCGCCGACCTGGCCAACGTGATCAACGAGGCCGCGCTGCTCACCGCTCGTAAGGAGCAGCGGGCGATCACGAACGACTCCCTGGAGGAGTCGATCGACCGGGTGATCGCCGGCCCGCAGCGCCGGACCCGGGTGATGAGCGACCAGGAGAAGAAGATCACCGCGTACCACGAGGGTGGGCACGCGCTTGTCGCCTGGGCGCTGCCGCACGCCGCGCCGGTGCACAAGGTGACCATCCTGTCCCGGGGTCGCTCGCTGGGCCACACGCTTGTCCTCCCGACGGAGGACAAGTACACCCAGACCCGGGCCGAGATGATCGACACCCTGGCGTACGCGCTGGGCGGCCGGGCTGCCGAGGAGCTGGTCTTCCACGAGCCGACCACCGGCGCCGGCAACGACATCGAGAAGGCCACCCAGCTGGCCCGCGCGATGATCACGCAGTACGGCATGAGCTCCAAGCTCGGTGCGATCAAGTACGGCACCAGCGGCGACGAGCCGTTCCTCGGCCGCAACATGGGCCACGAGCGGGACTACTCCGACGCGGTGGCCGCCGAGATCGACGGCGAGATGCGTGCGCTGATCGAGCTGGCCCACGACGAGGCCTGGGAGATCCTGGTGGAATACCGGGACGTCCTGGACAACATGGTCCTCGAGCTGATGGAGAAGGAGACGCTCTCCACCGCCGACATGGCCCGGATCTGCGCGCGCGTGGTCAAGCGCCCGCCGATGGCGCCGTACCACGGCTTCGGCAAGCGTCAGCCCTCCACCGAGCCGCCGGTGCTCACGCCGGCCGAGAAGGAGGCGCTGGCCGCTCAGGCCCGCGCCGACGGTGCCGCCTCGATCGGTGGTTCCAGCAACAACTCGGACGGTATGCACTGAACAGCGATCCGACGACGGCCGGCTCCCCGCACAGGGAGTCGGCCGTCTCCGCGACCGAGCCCGACGGCGACGACGCGCTCGACTACGTGGCCGCGCGGCTGATCAGCGGCAAGCTCACCGGTGGCCCGGTGGAGGAGAGCGTCGACCTCGCCCGGATCGAGAAGGCGGTCCGCGAGATCCTCATCGCGGTCGGCGAGGACCCGGACCGCGACGGTCTCCAGCAGACGCCGGCCCGGGTGGCCCGTGCGTACGCCGAGCTCTTCGCCGGCCTGCGGGTCGACCCGGCGCAGGTGCTCCGCACCACCTTCGAGGCCAACCACGAGGAGCTGGTGCTCGTCCGGGACATCGACGTGATGAGCCTCTGCGAGCACCACCTGCTGCCGTTCCGGGGCAGCGCGCACATCGGCTACATCCCCGGCCCGGACGGCCGGATCACCGGCCTGTCCAAGCTGGCCCGGCTGGTCGAGGTGTTCGCCCGCCGGCCCCAGGTGCAGGAGCGGCTCACCTCGCAGATCGCCGACCTGCTGATGTCCAGCCTCGCCCCGCGCGGCGTGATCGTCGTGCTGGAGTGCGAGCACATGTGCATGGCGATGCGCGGCATCCAGAAGTCGGGCGCGAAGACCATCACGTCCGCGGTGCGCGGCGGCCTGCAGAACGACGCCAAGTCGCGGGCCGAGGCGATGGCACTGATCATGGCCCGCTGACCCCGGACCGCCACCGACGGCCGCGTACTCCCGCCGGGAGCGCGGCCGTCGTCAGTCCGGCAGCATGGCGAGCAGCAGCCCGGCGGCGGTGAGCACCGCCGGCACCAGACAGACCAGGGCGCCGAAGCGGGGCGTCCGGTCCACCCGGTCGGTGGGACGCGGACGGAAGACACGCCCCACCGCCAGCCAGCCCAGCATGAACGCGACAGCCGGCAGCGGCAGCCCGACCAGCAGCGCCAGCACCGTCACCGGGCCCGGGCCGGCGACCGCGTACAGCACGAGCTGGAGCAGCGGCACCACGAGCGCCAGCGGCCCGTACACCAGCAGGTTACGGGGACGGGCCGGCCACCGCGCCAGCCGGGGCAGGCCACGCGCGCTCAGCGTGTCGTCCGCCGCGTCCGCCCAGTCTCCGGCCGCGCGCAGCGCCGCCAGCACCGCCGACGGCCCACCCGCCATCGACCGGGCCGCCTCGGTCACCTCCGGCGGCGTCGGAACCAGCGACAACGCCGGTACGCCCAGCTCACGCAGCCGGGACTGCTGCGGCGCCAGCCGTTCCCGTACCACGGTCAGCTCCTCGCGGGCCGCAGCCACCGACCGTGCCTGCTCCCCGGCGGCGGTGGCCGCCGCCCGGCGTACGCCGTCGAGCGCCCGCGCGGCGGCGACATACTCCGCCCAGGCCGACTCGGCGGGATCCGCCACCGTGGCCGGCCCACCCGAGCGGGGCCCCGGTACGGTCGTGCCGGTCTCACTCATGCCGTGCCCTCCCCGGTGCGGTCCGTCGGCCGCCGGTCCGGCTCGACCCGCGCGGTCGCCGCCGCCCCGGTCGTGCCGAACGGCACGAAAACCGTGCCCTGCTCGTCCGGGCCGTCCCAGAGCACCGCGCGGCCCGGCCGGGGCCGCCACCACACCGGGCGGTCGAAGAGCTGCTCCAGCCGGCCGCCCGGCACGTCCGTGACCGCCACGGCGGTGAGCTTGTCCACCTCGCCCTCCGGGCCGAGCAGCCCGGCCAGCGGAGCCGGCGCCCGCCACCAGCCGAGCAGGTGCCGGCCGGCCGGCGGGCCCTCCACCAGCAGCGACCGAAGCAGGTCGGGCGGCAGCTCGGAGGCGTCCGGCACGTCCAGCCCGAACACCACCAGGTAACCCGGCTCGTCCGACGCCATGGCGTCCCTCAGCCCGGCAGCGTCGACGGTCTCCACCCGGTGCCGTCCGGCCAGCTCGGCGGCGAGCGCCCCGGCCGGCTCGGCCGACCCGTTCGCCAGCGGCGCCAGCACGAACCGGACCGCGCCCGGCTGTGCCGCCGCCGCACTGCGAACAGCCGTCACCAGCAGGCGCTCCGCCTCCTCGTCCCGCCCCAGGACGGCCAGGTTCCGTCCCGCGCCCGGCCCCAGCGGCACCGTCACCGTGGACCGGCGCACGTCCACCGCCCGGCCCAGCAACGCGGCGGGCCCGTGGGCGCGGCCGGCGAGCGCGGCCCGGTGCCGAGGATCGTTCGCCAGCAGCGGGCGGGCGTACCCGGCGAAGACCACCGGCGGCGTCGCCGCCTCGTCCCGCGCCTCCCAGAGCCGTCGCCGCAGGTCGGTGAGGACCTCGGGGTCCTCGTACGGATCCGGGAAGCGGATCATCCGCTCGTGCCCCCGGGTCGCGCCGCGCGGCCCGCCAAGGCCACCCGCCGTGTTCACCACCGCGCTGCCCACCGGCAGCCCGGCCGCCGAGTCGTTCGCCGGTTCCAGCACCGCCGAGCCGCCGGGCAGCGCCACCCGCACCGGGAACTGCCCGAGCAGCGGGTCACGCGGACCGCCGATGCCCAGGTCACCCTCGCCGGCCAGCACCAGGTGGATCCCGTACGACCGGCCGGCGCGGGCGAGCGCGTCCAACCGGGCCAGCAGGTCGGCGGCGAGGCGGTCCCGCTCGCGTAGCGCCAGCGGGAAGTTGTCGACCACGCAGACGATCCGGGGCAGCGGCTGGTGCTGCCGCAGCTCGGTGTAGCGCTGCCCACCGGCCCGCCGGGACGCTTCCTCGCGGCGGCGCAGTTCCGCCTCCAGCTCGCCGAGCAGGTCGGCCACGTACTCCCGGTCGGCGGCCATCCCGGCGGCGCGCACCTGCGGCACCCAGGAACGGTCCCGCTCGGTCTGGAGGAACTCCACGAACGACTCGCCGTCGGCCAGGTCGGCCAGGTAGAGCGCCAGCTCGTCCGGGCCGTACCGGGCGGCGAGGCCAAACAACGCGTCGGTCAGGAACGCCGACCGGCCCGCCTGGCCCCGGCCGCTGACCAGCCAGTGCGGGGTCAGCTCGGTGAAGCCCAGGCTGACCGGACGCCCGGCGGCGTCACCCACTGTGGTGCTCAGCCCGTCCGCCGAGCCGGCGGCCCAGAAACCGTCCGCCGGCAGCAGGTCACGCAGGGACAGACGCGAGCCGTCCTCGATCTGCCGGGCCAGCCGCGCACACACGTCGGCGACCAGCTCGGCGGGCGGGTCCTCGTCGAGGAACACGGGCGAGTTCAGCCCGCCCGGCGGCTCGGCGCCGGGACTGCTGAAGCCGGCACCGGGCGGGTCGCCGACAAGCGCGTACGCGGTGCGCACCGTCACCGGTGTGGCACGCGGCAGCGGGCTGCCGTCCGGCCAGCCGGCGAGCACCAGATGCAGCCCGGCGCGCGGCCCACCCTCGGCCAGTCCGGCGAGCCGGTCCAGGTCGGCTGTGGTCGTACCGTCCGGCAGCGCGGCGACCACCAGCAGCAGCGTCCGGTCGTGCCCGCGCTGCCGGGCCGTTCCGGCCGCCATCCACTGCTCGGCCTCGGCCAGCACCGCGCGCATCCCGGCGAGGTCGGTGGCGGGCGGGGGCAGCAGGCCGGCGTCGGCCAGCGGCGCGTAGCCGGCGAATGTCGCACCGGAACAGCCGTCGACCGCGCGGGCCAGCAGCGCACCCGCCGGACTGGCGGCGAACACCCGCAGCAGCAGCGCCCGGAGCAGCCCGGCCACCCGGACGTCCGAGGCGTCGGCGTCGAGGCTCAGGTGGCCGCTGCCGAGCAACGGCACCAGCGCCGGGAAGCGGGCGTCGTCGAGCGGCGCGGCCGTGCCCACCCGGACCAGTGGCGGCAGGCCGTCACCGGGCGGTGTCGCCGCGCTGAGCGATTCCAGCGGCCCGCCGGCCCAGCCGGGTGCCGCCAGGTCGGCCGCCGACCGCAGACGCTCGGCCAGCTCGTACTGCCGGTGGTGGTCGGCCGGCGCGGGCCGGATCCGGACCTTGGGTGCGACAGCGGCCGGCGGGCTGGACAGCACGCCGTCGTCACCGGCCTCCGGGTCGGCTGTGCTGATCGGCTGGGAGGGGCGGCTGGCCAGGCCGGGGCCGGTGTCGCCCGGCCCGGCGACCAGACGCGCCGCGCCGATCACCCCGAAGACCAGTACGGCGATCACCAGGGCGACACCGATCCGGGATCGGAGGACCCGGGTGAAGAGGAATTCCAGCGCCCGACGCACCGGACTCACCGGGCCTCGGAGCGGACACGGGGCGCCGGCCGGGCCGGGGAGGTGCCGCGGCCCGCCGAGTCCGGCCGGTAGACGGCGTAGGAGGGCGACTCCTCCGGCACGTCCGGCTCGGTCCAGGTCGACGGCGCACGCCGGGGCCGGGGCGTGGCGGTGGGACGGCCGCCCGGCCGCCCGGTCGCGGGCGGGTCCTCCGGCCGTTCCCGTCCGTCCGGCCGTTCCCGCTCGGCGGGCGTGGCGCTGTGCGCCGGATCCTCGTGCCGGGCCTCCGGCCGGAGGCTGCGCTGGTCGGCCGTGACGGTGCGGCGCTTGCCGATCGCCGGCTCGTTGGTGCCACCGGGCTCGGCCACGTCCAGCCGGGCGGCGATCCGCATGTCCCGGAAGAACCGGCGGTGCCAGGACCCGGCCGAACTGACCGCCTCGCTGCTGTCCTTGCCGCCGAGCTGGGTGATCCGGCGGTACGGCCGCAGCAGCAGCCAGCCGACCACCCCGCAGAGCCAGACCAGCACCACCTGGAGCCAGCCGGGCAGCGTCGCGGTATTCATGATCAGGTCGACGGCGAAGAGGTAGATGGCCGCCCCGGTGCCGAAGATGGCGATGTTGAAGACCGCGGCGACCACCGCGTTCGCCAGCCGCCGGAGGCCGGCGCTGGCCGGGCGCATCAGGCCGACAGTGCCGAGGATCGGCGCGGCGATCACCGCCCAGCGGAAGATCAGGAAGCCGAGCAGCACCAGCAGCGACGCGGTGAGGTCGAACATGGCGAACAGCACCGAGGCCAGCACCGCGATGAACCCGGCACCGATCCGGTCCATGTCTTTAGTGCCCTGAAGGTACTCGTACGCCTCCGGATCCTCGGTTTTGATCTGCTCGGCGACCTTGGCCCACTGCTGCTGCTTGGCCTTGATGACGACATCGCGGGTGGCCGGGTTGGACCGGATCGACTCCGCCTCGTCCCAGTTGAGCGACTTCGCGTCGTAGAGCGCTTGGCCGTACTTCTTGGCGGTCTCGCTGTCCGCCGAGCCGAGCACACCGCGCAGCCAGTTCCGGTAGAGCATCGTCTCGGTGGCTGTGTCACTCGCGCGCACGGCGGGTGGCCGCTTGTCGACACAGGCGCTCGGGTTCGGCAGCGCGCACTTGTCCGGCGGAACGGTCTTGGAGGAGGGGCCGACCGCGTCGTGCACCACGCCCAGCGTGCTGATCAACGTGTTGTCGGCGATGTTCGCGGACTTGACCGGCCAGGCGGCCAGCGCGGTCACCGCCACCATCACCAGCAGCGCCCAGCCCGCTGTGGTCATCGCGTTGCTCATGTCCGACTGGCGGGACCGCCAGAGCAGGTAGAGGCCCACCACGCAGACGGTGATGATGCCGAAGACGCTGAACACCTTCTGGTAGACGGCCTTCGTGGCCTGTTCCACAAGCGGGTCGGCCCAGCTCCACATCGTGCGCGGATCCCACGCGCGCTCACGCAGCGCATTCGAGGCGCCGATCACCGCGTTGGCGAACATGAACTCGCCGTTGGCGACCATCGTGGTGAACCGGTAGTCCGGATGCAGCACCGAGGAGGCGCAGCCGCCGTCGATGTCGTACGTGTTGTAGCTGTACCCGGCGTAGCCGTAGTCGCTGTAGAGGCCCTTCGGGCCGGGCTCCTTCGCCGAGTCGGGCCGGGACGCGAACCAGCCGGCCAGGCCCGAGTCCGGCGCGGCGGGCACCGGCGCGTTGCGGCACTCGACCTGGTCCTCGCTGACGGCCTTGAGCTTGCCGACGCAGGACCGGAAGTCGGCCTGCCACTCCTTGGTGCTGCACAGCTCGGCGCGCGCCTGGGCGACCGGCGCGGCGGCGTACGCGGGTGTGGCACCCCCGATCACCGGCCAGGAGATCGTGGCCCCGGCGAGTACGCCGAGCGCGAGGAGGAGCGCCGTGATCCGTGCCCGGGCCCTCGCCATGTCACGCCTCCAGATCAGCCAGGACGGTCGGCAGTATCCCGGCGGCCTGGGCGACCGCGGCGGGGGTGGTGTCCAGGTGCTCCAGCAGCCCGTCGACGTACGACACGTCGACCCGGACCTTCTGCACGCGCCCGTCGACGTCGCGCATGACGAACTCGCGGAAGCCGAGCCGGTTGGCCGACCCGCTGTCGGCCTGGGAGAGGGAGGCGAGTGTCGCCTCGTACCCGTCGTCCACGGGCACCCGCAGCAGGCGTAGCGCCTCGGAGGCGATCTCGCTGTCCTCGGCGATCCGGCCGACGAAGACGGTGGAGACGAGGTTCTGCACGTCGAGGCCGAGGATGTCCTTCGGGTTCTGCGAGGCGACCAGCGCGGCCAGGTTCCACTTGCGGGAGTCGCGGGCGAGCCGGACCAGGAACGACCGGCCGGAGCGCCAGCCCTCCATGAAGTGCGCCTCGTCGAGGCCGACCAGCTTCCGCGAGGACATCGACCCGCCGTAGCAGCGGCGTACCGCGAGCCGGTGCGCGGTGTGCAGCATCGGCAACGCGAGGGCCTCCTCGGCCGACCAGTACTCCCGCTCGATCTTGAGGTCGGGGAGCCGCAGGCCGGCCATGGTGATGACGGTGAGCGCGGCGTCGGCACCGAGCAGCCCCTCCGGCGGCCGGCCGAAGAAGAGCATGGCCAGCGGCATCTCGGCGGTGTCGAGCAGCAGGTGGGCCAGCTCGCGACCGGCGTCGTCGTCGAGCCCTTGCAGGCAGGTGACCACGTCGTCGAGCGTGGAGGTCTCCTCGGCGGGCACCTGGCGTACGGCGTGCCGGAACAGCGTGGCGGTGGACGCCTCCCGGGCCACCTGCGGCGGCACCAGCATCATGCAGATGTCCTGCACCAGCATCCGGCGCTCGGCGCGGGCGTTCGACACGGCGATCTCGAACTCGCGGTCGCCCGCCGGGCCGGCGCCGAACTCGCTGCGCAGCGGCGTCGGGATCAGCGCGTACGGCGCGAGCGTGCCCTGCTCCGAGCCGGTCAGGTTGAGCACCCGGGAGTACGGTGCCAGCTCGGGCATGGCGCACAGCCGGGCCAGCGGACCGGACGGGTCGAGCAGCGTCACCTGTACGCCACGGCGTGCGGCCAGGTAGCCGAGCGCGCCGAGCAGCGTCGACTTGCCACCGCCGGGTTCGGCGACGAAGACGGCGAGGCCGGAGCGCTCGCGTACCTCCATCGGGAAGTGCAGGTCGAGGAAGACGGGCCGGCGGCAGGTGCCGGCGGTGCGCCCGATCAGGTCGCCGCGCCGGTCGCCGACAGTGGACGCGGCCTGCGGCAGCGCGGCGGCCAGCAGGTTGACGGGCATCCGCCGGACGTAGCCGGTGTTGGCGATCGGTTCGCCGGGGATGAACTCGCGGGCCAGCCAGTCCTGGTTCTTCGGGTGCTGGAGCGAGATCCGCAGCTCGCGGGAGTAGAGCTGGATGAGCCGCCGGGCCCGCTCCAGGCACTCCTCCCGGGTCCGCCCGCCGACCGCGATGCGGTGCCAGCCGTGTGCCCGGGCCGAGTCGACGGGCAGGCCGGTGGTCATCTCATCGCCGATCACCAGCGCGCGCTTGGCCAGCCGTTCCAGCTCCGGTGGCGCGTCGATGCCGTGCTCGGCGTAGTCGAGCTGCTGGGAGCGGATCATCCGGAGCCGGTGTTCGAGGTTCCGGAAGGAGTCGTTGGGACCGAGGATGTCGACCCGGGTGGACAACTCCATCGGCCACGGCAGCCGCTCGTGGAAGTGCAGCCAGGGCTCGTGCCGTTCGGGGATCTCCAGCGGCTCCATCCGGCCGACCGCGAGCACCGCGACGTGGCGCTCCTCGCCGGTCATCCGGTTGACCAGCTTCACCGTCGAGCCGTACGGGGTGCGGTAGCGCTCGACCTGCTCGGTGAGGGCCAGCAGATCGCCGCGTTCCCACCGGCCGTTCGTGATCGGGGAGAGGACGCCGGGCGGCGCCATGCACAGCGCCACCGACCGGTAGAGCAGCCATTCCAGCTCGGGCGCGGTGACCCGCCGCCCGCGCATGCCGAACGCGCCGAGGACCTCGTCGAACTGCTCGACGGTACGGCTCAGCCGGCGCCGCTCGCCGTCGGCGGTGCCCCGGCCGAACGTACGCAGCAGTCGTTCGGTGAGCGAGTCGCCGAGTGACCGGCGGGCGAACGTGACACCGAGGTAGGTCTGGCCCTCGGCGTGGTTGACCGCCATCAGGTGCCGCTGGGCGGCGACCAGGTGATCGGCCCAGCCGGTGGTGCCCGGCACGTCGGGCAGCGGGGCGACGGTGTGCGCGTCGATGGTGCGGGCCCACTCGTCGGCCGGGAAGGGCCTCGTGGTCCGGCGCAGGTGCAGCCGGAAGCCGGCGAGGCCGGCGTACTGCTCGGAGATCGCCGAGAGCAGCGCCTCGCGTTCCGCGTCCGGCCGGAACGCCCACCGCACCTCGGGCAGCCAGTACCAGGCGGTGACCGTGTTCGGAGTGAAGGTGAGGTGACCGGCGATCTCGGTGATGGCCAGCTCGACCGACGGGTCCCGATCGCCGAACTTGATCTTCGGGGCGCGGACCCGGGCCGGTTTGGTCGGCCGGTTCCGGCGTTCCGGCGTGCGTTGCCGGGGCGGCGTCACCTCGCGGTGCTCCGGGCGGCCCACCTCACGCGAGGGCGCCGTGCCGGCCGCGAGCGGCCCGGCCGGGGCGAGGTCCGGTTCCCGGTGCTCGGCCGGGGCGGGCGCGGCGACGGGCACGGGCGGCGCGGGGATCTGCGGGGGCGGCGGTAGCGCCGGCTCCGGCTCGGCCGGAGGGCGGAGCACGGGCAGCCGGTCACCGGCCTGCTGCGGAACCCGGCTACGGGACGGCGGCGGCGGGGCGAGGACCGCTGGCGGGTCGGGCAGGGACGGCTCGACCGGCGGCGGCGCGGCGTGCGTGGGCGCGGGCCGGGGACGCCCGACGGCGCGTACCCCCGGGGCCTGCTCGCGGACCGGCGGTTCCGGTTCGGGCCGCGGGGCCGGCTCGATCGGGACGGCGGGCTGGTGCGGGATCGGCAGGGGCTCGCGGCCGACGCCGCGGCGGGGCGGCGCCACCACCGGCTCGACCGGAGAGGGCGGCGCGGACGCGGCGGGTCGCCGCCGGGGCTGCGCGCCGCCGAACAGGTCGAGGAAGGGCGAGTCGATGTCGCCGTCGGGGCGTACCGGCTCACGCGGTGTCATCGGACGCGGCGGCTGGAAGACGCCGACGCGGCCGTGCCCGGGGCTGGTGACGAGCGCGCTGTCCAGGACCACCTCGTCCAGATCCTCGTCCGGTGGGTAGTCGAACGATCGCGCACGGTTACCGCTGGGCCCGGCCGGGCGCCCGGCCGGGGAACCCGGCGTGGAAGAGCGACTCATGCGACCGCCTCACCCGCATCGTTCGTCTGCACGGTTGTCGTACGCCCGGTCATGCCAGTTCCTCCCGGATCCTGATCCGGCTCGCCACGAGCCGCGGATCCCGCTGCTCGGTGGCCGGTTCCCGGGTGCGTCGCCAGTCGGTCAGCGCGGTCCGGATGACCATTCGCGCGGGCCGGTCCGGGTCGACGTACCGGAAGATGAACGAGGTCGTCACGATCGCCAGCGAGATCTCCCAGGCGGGGAACAGCTCGACCTGGAGCGTGAACAACCAGTGGATGAACATGTAGAGGGGTACGAGCAGCATGAACAGGCCGTACTGGGCGTACGGCAGATGGACGGGAAGGGTGTACCCGGGTGGCCCCAGGTAGACGAGGCGTGCCCGGTAGATGTCGTCGTCGGTGCGCAGCCGCATCGTCGCCCGCGCCCTACTCGAAGATCAGGTTGATCAGGTAGTCGCCGACGAAGAACAGTGTTGCCGCCCCGGCGATGAAGGCCAGGCCGATGATGGCGATGGCCGAGCTGGTCAGCACCTTCGAGATCTCACCCCGGCTGGCCCGGCCGATGAAGATCACGCCGAGGACCGCGAGCAGGATCGGCGCGATCTTGCTGGCGAAGAAGGTGACGACGTTGTCGGTGTCGATGCCCTTCGGGGCCGGCTCGGCGAGTGGAGTCGACGCCAGGGTGTGGAGCGCGTGGTCGACGGCACTGGATGCCGTTGCCATGAGCTCGATGGCGATCACTGGAAACCTCCCCAAGGTCGCGGCCGGCGGCGCCGCGTTGGTGCAAGTAGGCAAGCCTGGCGGGATGGTGCTCGTCAGAGACAGCGCCGTAAACGCTGCGTCCGTCACCCACCACGCAGAGTGGTGAGTTTTGGGGGGATTCTTCCCGCTTCGGCCCTCCCTCCAGGCTTCGCCATCTCGATGCTGGGCAATTCCAAAGCGTACGGCCCGGCCACCTTTGCGACAAGCCGTGAAGAGTCGACCCCCGAATGCCCGGATGACCGATCGTACACCTGTTCCAATGCGCACGTCAGGGGTGCCGCGTTCCGCGTTCGCCCGGTGGCCGGAAGCCCTGGCGGCGAACGGTACTGTCGGGCCGTGACCGATCTGGTACGGGCGGAGAACCCGGTGGTGATGGGCGTCCTCAACGTCACGCCCGACTCCTTCTCCGACGGCGGCAGATACGCCGATCTGGACGCGGCCGTCGCACACGGGGTGCGACTGCGCTCCGACGGCGCGGACCTGATCGACGTGGGTGGCGAGTCCACCCGGCCGGGCGCCGACCGGGTCGACCCGGAGACGGAGACCGCCCGGGTGCTGCCTGTGGTCCGCGAGCTGAGCGCCGCCGGGATTCTGGTCAGCATCGACACCAGTCGCGCCCGGGTCGCCGAGGCCGTTCTCGCCGCCGGCGCGTACGCGGTGAACGACGTCTCCGGCGGCCTCGCCGATCCGGACATGGCCCGGGTGGTCCGCGACGCGGGCTGCCCCTGGGTGCTCATGCACTGGCGGGGGCACTCCCGGGGGATGCGTGAGCTGGCCACGTACACCGACGTGGTGGCCGACGTCCGGGACGAGCTGAGCCGGCGCGTCGACGCCGCGCTCGCCGCCGGGGTCGCCGCCGACCGGATCATCGTCGACCCGGGCCTGGGCTTCGCCAAGACCGCCGCGCACAACTGGGCGCTCAGCGCCCGCCTGCCGGAGCTGGTCGAGCTGGGCTTCCCGGTGCTGTTCGGGGCCAGCCGCAAGTCCTACCTGGGCCGGCTGCTCGCCGACCCGGCGGGCGAACCCCGGCCCACCGCCGGGCGGGAGGCCGCGACCGTCGCGACCAGCGTGCTCGCCGTCGCGGCCGGCGCCTGGGGGGTGCGCGTGCACGACGTCCGCGGCACCGCCGACGCGCTCGCCGTCTGGCGGGCCACCGGCAGCCCCCGGCTGGCCACCGCGAGCGGCGCGCGGCCGGCGACCGCGTCGCGGACAGCAGCGACCACCGGCCTGAGCGGAGGCGACAGGTGACCGACCGGATCGAGCTGACCGGCCTGCGCGCGCACGGCCGCCACGGCGTCTACGACTTCGAGCGCGCGCAGGGCCAGGAGTTCGTGGTCGACGCGGTGCTCGAACTGGACCTCGGCCCGGCCGCCGGCTCGGACGAGGTGACCGACACCGTGCACTACGGCGAGCTGGCCGAACGTCTGGTCGCGGTCATCACCGGCGAGCCGGTGAACCTGATCGAGACACTCGCCGACCGGCTGCTCGCGGTCTGCCTGGCCGAGCCGCTGGTGGAGGCCGCGACGGTGACCGTGCACAAGCCCGAGGCCCCGATCCCGCACGCCTTCCGGGACGTCGCCGTCACGATGCGGCGTACCCGGTGACCCGGGCCGTGCTGTCGATCGGCAGCAACCTGGGCGACCGCCTCGGCCACCTGCGTGGCGCCGTGGCCGCGCTCGGCGACCGGGTGCTGCTGGTCTCCGGCGTCTACGAGACTCCACCGTGGGGGGACGCCGACCAGCCCGCGTACCTGAACGCGGTGGTGATGGTCGCGGACCCGGCGGCGGCGCCCGAGGACTGGCTGGCCCGCGCCCGGGCCGCGGAGGCGGCGGCCGGGCGCGACCGCGACCCGCGACGGCGGTACGGGCCGCGCACGCTGGACGTGGACGTGATCGCGGTCTGGGACGACGCCGGTGAGCCGGTGCTCCGCGACGACGCCGAGCTGACGGTGCCGCACCCCCGGGCCCACCTGCGCGCCTTCGTGCTGCGCCCGTGGATCGACATCGAGCCGCACGGCCGGCTACCCGGGCACGGCTGGCTGACCGACCTGCTCAACGCCGAGCCGCTGGCCGGGGACGCGCTGGAACTGAGCCCGCGACCGGATCTGACGCTAGAGTCGGAAACATGACCCGCTGGAGTGCGGCCCCGCCGTCGCGAGCCGAGGAGGCGCGGTGAGCACCGCGCGCTCCCCGCAGGGGCCCGACCGCTTCCGGATGGGCCCGACCCGGGCCTCCACGCTGGTGGTGGCCGGTCTGGCCGCCGCCGCGGTGGCCTGGCTGCTGATCAGCAGCTTCTATGGAGACCTCGGCTCCGACCTGCCCTGGCTGCCGGTGATCACGCTGGCCGGGCTGGCCGTGCTGGAGGGCTACGCCGCGGTCAACACGCGCGGCCGGATCGAGCGGCGGCCCGGCCGGGAGCCGGTGAACCCGCTGCTGGTGGCCCGGTTCGTGGTGCTGGCCAAGGCGTCCGCGCTGGCCGGCGCCATCTTCGCCGGCTTCTACGCGGGGCTGACCGGCTGGCTGTTCGTCGAGCGCACGAACGCGGCCATGAACGACCGGCCCGCCGCGCTCGGCGGCCTGATCGCCGCGCTCGCGCTGGTCGCTGCCGCGCTCTGGCTGGAACGCTCCTGCCGCGTCCCGGAGCAGGAGGACGACGAGGACCGCGAGCCGGGCGACCGGGAGACGCCCCGCGGCCGTCTCTGAGGGTTCCCCCCACCCCGGCCCGGCGGTACCGTCCCTGGGCGACCGGAGAGCGACGGCCGCCACCGGTCCGCCCGCCCGTGGGCCGGACGCGGCCACCTGGGGAGGCGCGAGCCAATGGCGTACGACGATGCGGGCCGGACAGCGCCGCCGGAGACGTCGTCCGGGGTGCCCGCTGCCGTACTGGAGAACGTCTTCGACGACCCGGCACACGGCGAACCCGGCCGGGACCGGATCGCGGTGCACGTGCTCTGGGAGTTCGTGCTGCTGGCCGCGCTGGTCGCGATGGCCTGGCTGCTCTGGCGGGAGGACTCGGACGCGCTGCGCGGCGGCGCCCTGAAGACGCTGCTCGTCGACGTGGCCGCGCTCGGCCTGTTCACCCTCGCCGCCGGCCTGAGCCTGCGGGCCGGCGCGGTGAACCTGGCGATCGGCCCGGTCGCGCTGGCCTCCGCGCTGCACTTCGCCGAGCAGGGCGACCGGGGCGTACGGGAGGCGCTGCTGCCGGCGCTCGGGGTGGCGGCGGTGGCCGGGCTGGCACTCGCCCTGGCCGTCGTGGTGCTGCACGTGCCCGGCTGGGCGGCGAGCCTGGCCGGGGCGGCCGGCGTGATCGTCTACCTGGAACGGCGGACCGGCCCGGTCACCGTGCAGGGGGACTACGACCCCCGCCGCAGCGCGCTGTACCTCTTCGTCGGCTTCGCCGCGGTCGCCGTCCTCGGTGGCCTGTTCGCCGCGATGAAGCCGGTACGCCGGCTGATCGGCCGGTTCCGGCCGGTCGCCGACCCGGCCCGGCGGCGCGGCGCGGTGGCCGCCACGGTGACCGCGCTGGCGCTCGTCGGGTCCACCGTGCTGGCGATGCTCGCCGGCGTGCTGCTCGCGGCGAACGGGGACGGTCAGGTCGCGCCCGGCACCGGGCTGGACTGGACCCTGCTGGCGGTCGGCACGGCGATGCTCGCCGGCACCAGCGCGTACGGACGCCGAGGCGGCATCTTCGGCACCCTGTTCGCGGTCTGCCTGGTGGTGGTGTTCCTGGCCTGGACCGTGCCGTACGGCTGGACGGTCAGCCGGTGGGCGCTGGGTGGTGCCGTGCTCGGCGTCGGCCTGCTCGTCACCCGGCTGGTCGAGACGTTCGGCCGGCCGCGCCCGGCGGCGCCGGTCGGACCCGGTCCGGTCCGCCCGGCCCGGGACGGCGCGTCGAGTGGCGGCTGGACGATGACCCCGGCGCCCCAGCCGGGCGACACCTGGCCGTCGGTGCTGCCGGTACGCGAGCACGACACCCCGGTCGAGGCATGGGAGGCCCAGCGCTGGGACAGCGAACCCCGGCGCTGGGACGCCGACGATCGCTGACCCGGCGGTGGCCGTGCGTCCCGCGCGCCGGGACTGATCTCTCCGGTTAGGCTCGGCGGCATGACCGATACTCCTGCCCCCGGCGGCCGCACCTTCGACGAGCTCGACAAGCTCTCCACCGAGGAACTGCGCGAGCAGGCGTTCAACCTGGCGCGCGACCGCCGCGACGTGGGCTTCTTCTGGTCGGTCCTGCGGCACCTGCCCAACGCAGACGAGGCCGCCGCGCTGGACGGGGCGCCGAACTCGATCGGCCCGACCATCGACGAGGCGAACGCGCTCTGGCGTGAGCTGACCGGGCACGGCTACGACGAGTCCGCGCCGCTGCTGCGCGCCGCCTTCATCGACTACCTGATGAAGCACTGAGGTCGATGACGGCCCGCCGGCCGGCGGCAGCCGCCCGCCTACGCAGGTTTGCCCGGCGGGACCGGCCGGGAACTGACCGCCGCATGGCTCTGAGCAACCGCCCTCGTACCGTCTCCCAGTACGGCACGGCCGCCGGCACCGGGATGCTCGCCGCGTTCCTGCTCGTCGCCGTCGGTGGCAGCCCGATGTACGTGGACTGGGCGCAGCGCGGCACCGACCCGACCGGTGCCGGTGGCTGGTTCCTCCGGCTGCTCGCCTGGCCGTCCTGGCGGTGGCAGGCCGACGAGGGCGTGTTCGCCACCAATCTCCGGGCGATCCTGCTCCTCGTGCTGGCCGCGGCGCTGCTGTACCTCCTGCCCGGCCCGCAGGTCGACCGGGTGACGTCCTCGGGCAGTCAGTTCCTCTCCGGCTGGGGCGCGTACGCGCTCGCCGCCGGGCTCAGTGCCCTGCTCGCCACGCTCCTCGGCCCGCACGGCTCGCTGTACGCCGCGTTCCAGGCCGCCAGCACCGGTGTCACGTACGGCTTCTTCGCGGGCTGGATCGTCGGCCTGGCCAGCCTCGGCGGCCGGGCCTGAGGTCAGTCCACAGCGCCCAGCGTCAGCACCCGGGCGCGGGCGAGCAGCCCCACCGCCCGGCCCTCCTCGGTGACCACCGCGTGCTCGGCGCCGGAGGTGAGCAGCGCGCCGAGCGCGTCGTACGCCGAGTCGCCGAGCGCCACAGTGGGCAGGCCGGCGCCGCCGTCGGCCGGGAGCGGGTCGAGCACCGCGCGGGTCACCGGGGTGACAGCGAGCCGCCGGATGCCCCGGTCGGCGCCGACGAACTCGCGGACGAAGTCCGAGGCGGGCGCGCCGAGCAGCGCGGCGGGCGTGTCGTACTGCTCCAGCCGGCCGCCCTCGGAGAGCACCGCGATCCGGTCGCCCAGCCGGACCGCCTCGTCGAGGTCGTGGGTGACCAGCACGATCGTCTTGCGTACCTCGGCCTGCAACCGCAGGAACTCCTCCTGCAGGCGGGTCCGGACGATCGGGTCCACCGCCGAGAACGGCTCGTCCATCAGCAGCACCACCGGATCGGCGGCGAGCGCCCGGGCCACGCCGACGCGCTGCCGCTGCCCGCCGGACAGTTCGTGCGGGTACCGCCTGCCGAACTGAGCCGAGTCCAGACCGACGAGTTCCAGCAGTTCGCCGACCCGGGCCCGGGTCCGCTGCTTCGGCCAGCCGAGCAGCCCCGGCACGGTCGCCACGTTCGCGGCGACGGTCTGGTGCGGGAAGAGGCCGACGTTCTGGATGACGTAGCCGATGCGGCGGCGTAGCGCCACCGGATCGACCCGGGTGACGTCGTCGTCGCCGAGCAGGATCCGCCCGCCGGTCGGCTCGATCAGCCGGTTGACCATCCGCAGCACAGTCGACTTGCCGCAGCCGGACGGGCCGATCAGCACCACCAACTCGCCGGCGGCGACCTCCAGGCTCAGCTCGCGTACCGCCTCGGTGCCGTCCGGGTAGCGCTTGCGGATGCGCTCCAGCGTGATCGACGCCGCGCCGCCTCCGGCGGTGCTCCCCGGGGTACCGTCCACGTGTGTCCCTCCACCTGAGCTACCGGGCCGACCCGGGTAATCCGTGGTTCTCCTGGCAGTACGTGCGGGACAACTCTGACACGATCCTGGCCGCGCTGCGGGAGCACACCTGGCTGACCGGCCGGGCCGTGGTGATCGCCGCGCTGGTGGCGCTGCCGCTGGCGGTGCTCGCGTACTGGTTCCGGTCGCTGTCGGCACCCATCCTGGCGGTGACCGGGGTGCTCTACACCGTCCCGTCGCTGGCGTTGTTCGCGTTCCTGGCGCCGTACCTGGGCATCGGCGCGATCACCGTGCTCACCGTCGTGGCGCTGTACGCGTTGCTGGTCATCGTGCGCAACGCGCTGGCCGGGCTGAACCAGGTGCCGCCGGAGGTGCGCGAGGCCGCCGAGGGCATGGGGTACGGCAGGTGGGGGCGGCTGCTGCGGATCGAGCTGCCGCTGGCGCTGCCGGGCATCCTCACCGGCGTACGGCTGGCGACCGTGTCCACCGTCGCGCTCGTCACGGTCGGGGTGGTGGTCGGCCGGGGCGGCCTGGGCCAGCTCATCTTCGCGGGCTTCCAGAACAACTTCTACAAGGCCCAGATCATGACCGGCACGGTGCTGTGCGTGCTGCTGGCGCTGGTGCTCGACCTGGTGCTGGCGGGCGTGGGCCGCCTGCTCACCCCCTGGCTGCGCGGGAGGTCCGCCCGGTGAACCCCGTCGAGCAGGCAGTGGTCTGGCTGAACGACCCGCTGAACTGGACCAACCCCGGCGGCGTGCTGGACCGCCTCGGCGAGCACCTGAGCATGTCCGCGCTGGCGGTGCTGCTGGGCTGCCTGGTGGCCTGGCCGATCGGGCTCTGGCTCGGGCACAGCGGCCGGGGCGGCGGGCTGGTCCTGCTGGTCTCCAACGTCACGCTGGCGATCCCGACGCTGGCGCTGCTGACCATCCTCCCGCTGACGTTCCTCGGCTTCGGCCGGCCGGCAGTGGTGGTGGCGCTCGCGGTCTTCGCGGTTCCGCCGCTGCTGGCGAACGCGTACACCGGGGTGCGGCAGGCCGACCCGGAGGCCCGGGACGCGGCCCGGGGGATGGGCCTGTCCGGCGGCCAGGTGCTGCGCCGGGTGGAGCTGCCGCTCGCGGTGCCCTACCTGGCGGCCGGCTTCCGTACCGCGGCGGTGCAGGTGGTGGCCACCGCGGCGCTCGCCTCCTTCGTCAACGGCGGCGGGCTGGGCCAGATCATCCGGGCCGGTTTCGGGCTCGACATCGCCGCCGGAGGGGGGCAGATCATCGCGGGCGGGGTGCTGGTGGCCGGGTTGGCGCTGCTCGTGGAGGGGGTGCTCGCGCTGGTGGAGCGGGCGGTCACGCCGCGCCCGCTGCGCCGGGTACGCCGGCGGGCGAACCGCCGCGCGACGGCGGCGACGACCGGCGGTTGAGCCGTCGGTGACGATCAGGTGACGAAAACCGCTCCGAGTTTGTCGGTCGGGTCTGGAGGATATTGGCTGGAGTCGCGGGTGGCCGTCCGGGTCGCCCGTCGGACACGCGGCCGGCCCGACGGGTCGCGCCGGGACACGGAAGGCGGGCACTCATGCGTGCGCGTACACGAATGGCCGCCGGGGCGATCGGCGCTCTCACCGCGGCCGCGCTGCTCACCGGCTGCGGCGACGCCGGCTCGTCCGGCACCGACGCGCCCGAGCAGGGCGCCTCGGGGGCGGGCTGTGCTCCGGTGGCCGGTGACCAGCTCGTCGTCCTGACCGACGACAAGAAGCTCCAGAACACCGACAACGTCATTCCCGCGATCAACGCGAAGGCGGCCACGCCGCAGCTCGTCGCCGCGCTCGACAAGGTCTCCGCGAAGCTCGACACCCCGAAGCTGATCCAGCTCAACCGGGCGGTCGACGTCGACCGCAAGACGCCCCAGGTCGCCGCGCAGGAGTTCGCCTCCGCCAACGGCGTGACCGACGGGATCGAGAAGGGCCCGGGCGGCCAGATCACAGTCGGCGCGGGCAACTTCAGCGAGAGCCAGACCATCGCCGAGCTCTACAAGATCGCGCTCACCGCCGCCGGCTACCAGGTCAAGGTGCAGACCATCGGCAACCGGGAGCTCTACGAGCCGGCGCTGGAGAAGGGCCAGATCCAGGTCGTCCCGGAGTACGCCGCCACCATGGCGGAGTTCCTCAACACCAAGAACAACGGCAAGGACGCGCAGCCCGTCTCCTCGCCGGAGCTGGACAAGACGGTCGCGGCGCTGAAGAGCCAGGGTGACAAGAACGGCCTGGTCTTCGGCCAGCCGTCCCAGGCGCAGGACCAGAACGCGTTCGCCGTCACCAAGGCGTTCGCCGACAAGTACGGCGTCTCGACGCTCTCCGAGCTGGCCGCCAAGTGCTCCGGCCAGGCGACCGTGCTGGCCGGGCCGCCGGAGTGCCCGCAGCGGCCGAAGTGCCAGGCCGGCCTGGTCGAGGTCTACGACTTCAAGGCCGGCTCGTTCAGCTCGCTCGACGCGGGCGGCCCGCAGACCAAGAACGCGCTGAAGACCGGCTCGGCGAGCGTCGGCCTGGTCTTCTCCTCCGACGCCGCGCTGGCCACGAGCTGACGCACCACCGCCGGCCGGTGCCACGCGTGCCGGCCGGCGGCCCGGGCATCGAGTCGTGCCGACCCGTTCCCCTCGGGTGGAACTCTCGGTAATCTGCTCAGCCATGCCCGCCTCGGTCGCGCCCACCGACAAGAGCACGCCCACAGTGCTCACCGTCCTGTTCTGGGTCGGTGTGGGGCTGGCGCCCCTGGCCGCGCTCATCCTGCTGATCGCCGACGGCAACGGCTCGCTCCGGTTCGGCGCGGTCCTGGCGATCCTCGCCGTCGTGCTCATCGGTTTGTCGATGGCGCTGCGGCCGGAGGGCGGTTCCGACGACGCGGCCACCGAGGAGCTGCGCGAGGAGCTGGCGCAGCTCCGGCGGGAGTTGCGAGCCGAGATCGTGGCCGCCGCGCAGCGCGGCAACCAGGCACTCGACCAGGCCCGCCGGGCGGAGGAGGCGGCCGGCGCGGTACGGCACCGGCTCGACGCGGCAGCCGCCGGACTGGCCGCCGCGCCCGCGCCCGCCGCAGCGCCCGTGCCCGCGTCCGTCGCCGTGCCCGCGTCCGCCGCCGTGCCCGCGTCCGCATCCGCCGCCGTGCAGGAGCGCCCGAGCGGTGCGGCACGGGTGCCGGTCACCGGCAGGTCCGACGCGGGACGGGCGCAGCCGACCGGCCGGGACGACGACGAACCGGCCTGGCCGGCGGGCGCCGCGAGCCGCTACGGAACCGACTCCGACTCACCCAGGGCGGGCGCCGAGCCGCCCCGGACCGGCCGTTACGACGATGAGCCGTCCCGGGCGGATTACTACGAATCCGAACAGCCCCGGTCCGGCCGTCACGAACCCGACCCGGTGCGGACGGGCCGGCACGACGCCGAGCCGGCGCGGGCCACCGTACGTCCGGACCGGCCGGCGAGCGGGGTGTACGGCGCGGCGCGGGTCTCCGATCCGGCGGCCCGTCCGGTCGGCGTGGTCCACCACACCGAGACGGTGCACGTCACCACCCGGCACACGATCGTCGGCGGTGGTGAGCCGGCCGGAAACCGGTACGGCGGATTCCCCGGCGGCTGGTCGGACGAGGACCGGTCGCGTGGCACGGACCCGGCCGATCACTGGCGTGCGGGACACCGCGACCCGGGCGACCGGCCGGGCCGTCGGGCCGCTCCTGATGATCGTGGTCGGGGTGCGGAGTCCGGCGACGACAGGCACTCGTGGAACGACCCCGGACGCCCAGGTGCCGACCATCCGTGGGCGGGCGTCGGCCGGACCGCGGACGGTGAACAGGGCTGGTCCGCGCGCACCGACGGTGAACAGGGCTGGTCCGCGCGTACCGATGGTGAACAGGGCTGGTCCGGGCGCACCGGCGGGGAACCGGGCTGGTCCGCGCGGACCGCCGGGGGCGGCTGGTCGAGCGACCAGGGCCGGACGGCGGCGGAGGAGCAGCGGCAGTGGCCCGGCGGGGGTGACGACCGGGCGGCGGGCGCGTGGCCGGCGGGCGGGCCGGGCGCCCCGGCGGGCCGGGCGAGCGACGGCGACCAGTGGTCCGAGATGAGTGCCGGCAACCGGTGGGCCGCCGTCCGCGACGACGGCGCGGGCCGGGAGATCCGGCTCGGAGAACGACGGGCGGCTGTGCACGCCGACGGCGGCGGCACCGAGTACCGGGTCGAGGACCGGTGGGCGTCGGTACGCGGCGGCGGTCCGGCCGCGAGCGGGCCGGGCGAGCCGGAGGGCCGCTGGTCGGCGGAGAGCAACCCGGCGCTGCCGGCCGGCGGGGTGCCGGTGCCGGAGGAGTGGCGGCCACCGGCGCGGCGCGGCGGCCAGCCGGAATGGCGGCAGCCGCCCCCCGAGTGGCGTCAGCCCGAACCGGAGTGGCGTCAGCCGGAGGAACGGCACCAGGCCGAGCCGGAGTGGCGGCAGCCGGAGACGCCGCAGCCCGAGTCGCAGTGGCGTCGGCCCGAGCCGGAGTGGCGGCCGGCGGAACCGGAGTGGCGCAGCCCGGAGCGCGGTGGACACGGCCGGCCGCACCGGGACGCCACCGACCGCTGGCGCTGAACCGCCCGCATCGACCGACAGCGCCCGGACGGCTGTTACTTGTCGATGTCGCCCACCACGAAGAACATCGAGCCGAGGATGGCGATCAGGTCGGGCACCAGGCAGCCGGGCAGCAGCGACGACAGGGCCTGCACGTTCGCGTACGAGGCGGTGCGCAGCTTCATCCGCCACGGCGTCTTCTCGCCCCGGGACACCAGGTAGTAGCCGTTGATGCCGAGCGGGTTCTCGGTCCAGGCGTACGTGTGCCCCTCGGGCGCCTTCAGCACCTTCGGCAGCCGGGTGTTCACCGGCCCGCTGATCCGGTCCACCCGGTCCAGGCACTGCTCGGCGAGGTCGAGTGAGACGTACACCTGGTCGAGCAGTACCTCGAAGCGGGCGTGACAGTCACCGGCGGTCTTCGTCACCACCGGCACATCGAGCTGGTCGTAGGCCAGGTAGGGCTCGTCGCGGCGCAGGTCGAGGTCGAGCCCGGAGGCGCGGGCGACCGGACCGGACGCACCGAACGCGGCGGCGTCGGCGGCGGACAGCACGCCGACCCCGACGGTACGGGCCAGGAAGATCTCGTTGCGCCGGATCAGGTTGTCGAGGTCGGGCATCCGTCGGCGTACCTCGGCGATGGCGGCGCGGGCGCGTCCGGTCCAGCCGGACGGCACCTCCTCCTTCAGGCCGCCGACCCGGTTGAACATGTAGTGGATCCGGCCGCCGGAGACCTCCTCCATCACGGCCTGGATGGTCTCGCGTTCCCGGAACGCGTAGAACATCGGCGTGATCGCGCCGATCTCCAGCGGGTACGAGCCGAGGAACATCAGGTGGTTGAGCACCCGGTTCAGCTCAGCCAGCGCCATCCGCAGCCAGGTGGCGCGCTCCGGCACCTCCATGCCCATCAGCCGCTCGACGGCGAGCACCACGCCCAGTTCGTTGGAGAACGCCGACAGCCAGTCGTGCCGGTTCGCCAGCACGATGATCTGCCGGTAGTCGCGTACCTCGAAAAGCTTCTCCGCCCCCCGGTGCATGTAGCCGACGATCGGTTCGGCGGCGACCACCCGCTCCCCGTCGAGCACCAGCTTGAGCCGCAGCACGCCGTGCGTCGACGGGTGTTGCGGCCCGATGTTGAGCACCATGTCGGTGCCGAGCTGCTCACCGCCCGCGCCGGTGCCGACTGTGAGCTCGCGGAGGTCGGCGGCGTCCGTGGTCATGCCCGTCATCGTGCCACGACCGCGTCGAGCGCGACGCCGACCGGCTGCCGCAGCCACAGGTGCCCGCCGAGCCCGGCCGGGTCGGTCAGTTCGGCCGCCGCCGACGCCGCGGCCAGCGCCCGCAGGTAGCCGGCCGGGTCGCGGGAGGCCAGGCTCAGCGGCGGTCGCCCGCCGTCGGCCCCGAGCGCCCGCAGCGCCTCCCGCTGCGAGACCAGGGAGTACGCGCACCGCGCGACCCGCTCACCGGCGGAGGCGACCGAGTCCATGGCGACGTGCGCCGTCACGTCGCACGATCCGTCCGGCACCGGCGGCACCTGCCGTCCACCCCGGTACCCGGTCAACGTCCCGTCCAGCGGACGCGAGTCCCGCAGATGCCCGTAGTCCACGGCGAGCGCCAGCCCCCGCGCGACCTTCCCCACGGCCCCCGCCCAAGCCAGATCCCGCCCCACCCCGATCTCCCCCCGTCCCCAGCCCTCGCGGCGACTCCCGCCCTCGCCCACCCCGGTGATCAAGGAGTTCGTGTCCTGATCCGGGCCCTCCGCCGACACGAACTCCTTGATCATCGGGGAGGGAGGCGGGGCGGACGGTGAGGGCCACCAGTGGGTCAGCCAGGTGGTGCCGGTGGGGGACGGGGGCGGGCCCACCGTCTCCTCGCCGGTTTTCGGGTTCACCAGGAGGAGACGCCAGCCTGCCTCGGTGTGGACCGCCACGTCCACGGGGACGTTGTCCAGCCACTCGGTCGCCAGGAGCAGGCCGGTTATCGCGTCCGGGATGTCGGCCTGCCAGGCGATCTCCGGCGGCAAGCCGGCCGGGCGGGGCGACAGTTCCACCGCTACCGGGTTGATCCGGGCGGCCAGCTCGGGTGCGGCCTGTGCCAGCAGCGCCCGGAGCAGTTCGCCCCGGCCCGCACCCACGTCCACCACGTCCAGCCGCGCGGGGTGGCCCAGCGCCGCGTCCACCAGTTCGAGTTGCCGCAGCAGGCAGGCGGCGAACGCGGGCGAGGCGTGCACGCTCGTGCGGAAGTGCGCGGCGGGCCCGCCGCCGGAGACGAAGAAGCCGTCCGGCCCGTACAGCGCCCGCTCCATCGCGTCGCGCCAGCGCAGCGGGGAGGTCACCGGGCCGACCCTACGGGACGTACCCGAACGGGCGGTTTGCCCGCCACCGCAGCGGCCGGTTCCGGCGGCCGGTGAAGGTTTTCACACCTCCTTGTTTCCGGTCTGTCACCCGGGCGCATACTTGCCATCGACCGGTACCCCCTTCGAGGACTGGATCGCTGCCATGAGCGCACCGCTGCGCCCTCGGGCCACCGCTGCCCCGCTCGTCTCTCCCCGTACCCTCACCGTCGGCGTGCTCGGCGCCGGCCGGGTCGGCGCCGTGCTGGGCGCGGCCCTCGCCGCCGCCGGCCACCGGGTCGTCGCCGCGTCCGGCGCCTCGGGCGCGACAAGGGCCCGGCTGGCGCTGCTGCTGCCCCGGACCCCGCACCACGAGGCGTCCGCCGTGGCGCGCGCCGCCACCGACCTGCTGATCGTCGCGGTCCCGGACGACGCGCTCGCGGACGTGGTCGCTGACCTGGTCGCGAGCGGCGCGCTGCGCCCCGGCCAGGTGGTGGCGCACACCTCCGGCGCGCACGGGCTGGCCGCGCTGGCCCCGGTCGTCGAGGCGGGCGCCCGGCCGCTCGCGCTGCACCCGGCGATGACCTTCACCGGTACGCCGGACGACCTGTCCCGCCTGCCGGGCATCTCCTACGGCGTGACCGCCCCGGCCGAGCTGCGTCCGTTCGCGGCGCGGCTGGTGGCCGACCTGGGCGGTGTGCCGGAGTGGGTGGGTGAGGCGGACCGGCCGCTCTACCACGCGGCGCTGGCGCACGGCGCCAACCACCTGGTGACGCTCGTCAACGAGTCCGCCGACCGGCTGCGTGACGCCGGGGTGGAGCGGCCGGAGAAGGTGCTCGCCCCGCTGCTGCGGGCCGCGCTGGAGAACGCGCTGCGGCTGGGCGACGACGCGCTGACCGGTCCGGTGTCGCGGGGTGACGCGGGGACCGTACGCCGGCATCTGGACCGGCTGGCGCGGACCGCGCCGGAATCCGTACCCGCGTATCTGGCGTTGGCACGACGGACGGCGGACCGCGCCGTCGCGGTCGGCCGCCTGCGCCCGGCGGACGCGGCCGCGCTGCGCAACGTGCTCGACGGAATCGAGGTGGCGGCCTGATGGCCGAGGTGCTGCACACGCGCAAGGAGCTGGCGGCGGCCCGCGAGGCGATGGCCGGCACCGTCGGCGTCGTCATGACCATGGGCGCGCTGCACGCCGGGCACGAGGCGCTGCTGCGGGCCGCCCGCGAGCGCGCCGGCCACGTCATCGTCACGATCTTCGTGAACCCGTTGCAGTTCGGCCCGAACGAGGACTTCGACCGCTACCCGCGCACGCTCGACTCCGACTTGGAGATCTGCCGCCGGGCCGGGGTGGACGTGGTATTCGCGCCCTCGGCGACCGAGATGTACCCAGAGGGACGCCCGACAGTGGGGCTGAACCCGGGGCCGCTGGGCGAGGACCTGGAGGGCCTGAGCCGTCCCGGCTTCTTCCACGGCGTGCTCACGGTGGTCATGAAGCTGCTCCAGCTCACCCGGCCCGACCTGGCGTTCTTCGGCGAGAAGGACTATCAGCAGCTCACCCTGGTGCGCCGGATGGTCCGCGACCTCGACGTGCCGACTGAGATCGTCGGCGTGCCGACCGTACGGGAAGCGGACGGGCTGGCCATGTCGAGCCGGAACCGGTACCTCTCGGCGGAGGAACGGCGGACCGCGCTGAGCCTGTCCGCCGCGTTGCGGGCCGGCGCCGAGGCGGCCGAGCGGGGCGAGGACGCGGGCGCGGTGCTGGCCGCCGCGCACCGGGCCTTCGACGCGCCGGACGCCCGCCTGGACTATCTGGTGCTCACCGACACCCAGCTGGAACCCGGCCCGGTCGACGGCCCGGCCCGGCTGCTGATCGCGGCCTGGGTCGGCGCCACCCGCCTGATCGACAACACGGCGATCCACCTCGCGCCGCGTCCCTGACCCCACCACGAATGCGGAAAGGCACCCCGATGTTCCGGACCATGCTCAAGTCGAAGATCCACCGGGCCACGGTGACCCAGGCCGACCTGCACTACGTCGGCTCGGTCACGGTGGACGAGGATCTGCTCGACGCGGCGGACCTGCTCCCCGGCGAGCAGGTCGCGATCGTGGACATCACGAACGGCGCCCGGCTGGAGACGTACGTGATCCCGGGGCGGCGGGGCAGCGGCGTGATCGGCATCAACGGCGCCGCCGCGCACCTGGTGCACCCCGGCGACCTGGTCATCCTGATCTCGTACGGCCAGATGGACGACGCCGAGGCGCGCGCGTACCGCCCCCGGGTGGTGCACGTCGACGCCGACAACAGGGTCGTCGACCTCTCGGCAGACCCGACGACGGCGGCCCCCGGCACCGCGGGCGCCCCCGTCCCCAACCCCCTCGCCGCCTCCCTGAGCTGACCCGCCCCGCCGTTCTCGCCCTTTCTCGCCCTTTCTCACCCCGTCGATCTTGCACTTTCGGCCCCTCGGATGCGTCTTTTGTCCGGCTGCCGGGGCGGCTAGTGCAAGATCGACGAGGGTGGCGGAGTGGGGAACGCGGTCTGTCACCGGAAGGTCATTTTCGGCTACCCTGAGCGGACCGTCGGGGATCGACGGTCGTCGGCTGGGGGAGGCCGCGATGCGCCGTGCGATGAGCGCCCTGGTCGCCGCGATTGTCGCGAGCGCCGCCCTGGCCGGTTGCGCCGGCACCGGCGGGCTGGACGGCGACCTCACCGACGACTGGGCCGCGATGGCGGCCCCCGCGCCGTTCACCCCGGCTGCCGGGGTCTGCCAGGTCGCCGACTTCACCGCGAGCGTCGGGCTGGCCGCGTACGCGCCGGTCGGCTGCGAGCTGCCGCACCGGGTGGAGACGGTGCACGTCGGCGCGTTCACCGCGGACCGGCCCACCCCGCCACCGCTCGCCTCACCCGAGCTGCGTACCGCGTTCGCCGACTGCGACAAGCGGGCCGCCGGGTACGTGGGTGACGACTGGCGGGCCGGGCGGCTCCGGCTGGCGGTGGCGCTGCCGACGGGTGTCGGCTGGACGGCCGGCTCCCGCTGGTACCGGTGCGATCTGACCGAGCTGACCACCACCGAGGCGGCGGCCACCGTGGTGACTCGGACGGGCAGCCTGCGCGACGCGCTCAGGACGCCGTCCCCGTTGCGGCTGGGCTGCCAGCGCACCATCCGGGAGACGGGCCGGGTGCAGCGGCTCACCCCGGTCGACTGCGCTGTCGCGCACGACGCCGAGTTCGTCGGCGTGTGGGCCGCGCCGGAGCGCCCGTACCCGAAGAAGCCGGAGGACTGGGTTCCCCTCTACGACGGCTGCTTCGGCGTGATCGCCCGCTACACCGGGGTGCCCGCCGACGCGTTCCTGCGCTACCGCAGCGACGTGGTGGTCCGCCCGCCCGCGGCCGGTCGCTGGGCGGTCGGTGACCGGGGCGTGCGCTGTTACCTGTGGCTCAGCGACCGTACGGTGACCACCTCGCTCAAGGGCGCCGGACCGGCCGCCCTGCCGCGCCGGACGAGGTAGCCGACCGCACTCGTCACGCCCCCCGCGCCCGAGCCGAGGACGCTTCGGGTTGACTGTGCTCATGGACCTACCCACAGTCGGCCTGCCGGCGCTGCCCCGGCTGCTCGCCGCGCCCGCCCCCGGCTGGGTGGAGACCACAGACGTGATCGTGGTCGGCTCCGGTGTGGCCGGGCTGACCGCCGCGCTGCACCTGCGCGAGGCGGGCCTGCACGTCACGGTCGTTACCAAGGTCGACATGGACGAGGGCTCCACCCGCTGGGCGCAGGGCGGGATCGCCGCCGTGCTGGACCCGGCGGACACGCCGGCCGCGCACGCGTACGACACGGAGGTCGCCGGCGTCGGTCTGTGCGCCCCGGCGGCGGTCCGCGCGCTGGTGGCCGAGGGGCCGACCCGGCTGCGTGAGCTGATGCGGATCGGGGCGGAGTTCGACCGCAACCCGGACGGCTCGCTGATGCTGACCCGCGAGGGCGGCCACCGGGCCGACCGGATCGTGCACGCGGGCGGTGACGCCACCGGCGCGGAGGTGCAGCGGGCGCTGCACGACGCGGTGCGCCGCGACCCGTGGATCCGGCTGGTCGAGCACGCGCTGGTGCTGGACCTGCTGCGCGCCCCCGGCGACGGGCCGGGCGGACTCGGCCCGGCCTGCGGCATCACACTGCACGTGCTCGGCGAGGGCAGCGAGGACGGCGTCGGCGCGATCCTCGGCCGCGCGGTGGTGCTGGCCACCGGCGGCATGGGGCAGGTCTTCGCCGCCACCACCAATCCGGCGGTCTCCACCGGGGACGGCGTGGCGCTGGCGTTGCGCGCGGGCGCTGCGGTCACCGACGTGGAGTTCGTCCAGTTCCACCCGACCGCGCTGATCGTGCCGGCGGGCGGCCCGGGCGCCGGGCTGGCACAGCAGCCGCTGGTCTCCGAGGCGCTGCGCGGCGAGGGCGCCCACCTGGTTGACGGCGACGGCAAGCGGTTCATGGTCGGCCAGCACGAACTGGCCGAGCTGGCCCCCCGGGACGTGGTCGCCAAGGGCATCCACCGGGTGCTGCTCGCGGCCGGCGCCGACCACGTGTTCCTGGACGCCCGGCACCTGGGCGGCGACTTCCTGGCCCGGCGTTTCCCGACCATCGTGGCGTCCTGTCTGGCCATCGGCGTGGACCCGGCGACCGACCTGATCCCGGTCGCGCCGGCCGCGCACTACGCCTCCGGCGGCGTCCGGACGGACCTGCGCGGCCGTACCTCCATCCCCGGCCTGTACGCGTGCGGCGAGGTCGCCTGCACCGGCGTGCACGGCGCGAACCGGCTCGCCAGCAACTCGCTGCTGGAAGGGCTGGTCTTCTCCCGCCGGATCGCCGAGGACATCGCCGCCGGCCTGCCCGAGCAGGCTCGCCCGGCGGAGACCGGCGCCTGGGTGGGCGGGCCGGGTCCGCTGGTGCCGGCGTCCGGCACGGCGGATCTGCAACGGGCGATGACCCGGGGCGCGGGCGTGCTCCGGTCGGAGCGAACGCTGGAGGCCACCGCCGCCACGCTCACCGCGCTGGGCGCGGGGCAGGGCTCGCCGCGTACCGCCGACTGGGAGGCCACGAACCTGCTCACAGTGGCGTCGACGCTGGTCGCCGCCGCGTACGCGCGCCAGGAGACGCGGGGCTGCCACTGGCGCGAGGACTTCCCGACGGCCGACGAGCGGTGGCTGGGCCACCTGGTGGCCGAGGTGGGGACGGACGGCATCGTGGTCGAGCGCTGGGAGGCGACCAGTGAGCGCGAGGAGTGAGCCGGTTTTGCGAGCCCCGCAGTCGCGAACGAAGGAGGCCCTGTGAGCGCGAGGAGTGAGCCGGTTTTGCGAGCCCCGCAGTCGCGAACGAAGGAGGCACAGTTCATGAGGGAGCCGACGGAGCGGGCGCTGCGGGAGGGTGGCCTGGACCCGGAGCGGGTCCGGCACGTCATCGTCGACACGCTGCGCGAGGATCTGGGGCCCGACTTCCTCGACGTCACGAGCGTGGCCACCATCCCGGACGAGCAGCACGACACGGCCGATCTGGTGGCGCGTGCCGACGGCGTGGTGGCCGGACTGCCGGTGGCCGCCGCCGTGTTCGAGCTGGTCGGCGAGGTGACCGGCGCGGGGCGTACGGTCGAGGTGTCGCTTGTGGCGCACGACGGGCAGCGGGTGACGCGCGGCGACGTGCTGGCGACCGTGACCGGGCCGACCCGGCTGCTGCTGACCGGCGAGCGCACGGCGCTGAACCTGCTGTCCCGCATGTCCGGCGTGGCAACGCACACCCGGGCCTGGGCCGACGCGCTCGCCGGCACGAAGGCGACGGTGCTCGACACCCGCAAGACCACGCCGGGCCTGCGGGCGCTGGAGAAGTACGCGGTCCGGGCCGGTGGCGGCACGAACAAGCGGATGGGCCTGTACGACGTCGCCATGATCAAGGACAACCACAAGCTCGCGGCGGGCGGGATCGCCGCCGCGTTCCGCCGGGTCCGGGACGCGTTCCCCGACGTCCCGGTGCAGGTCGAGGTGGACACGCCGGCCGAGGCGGTGGAGGCCGTCGAGGCGGGCGCGCGGTTCCTGCTGCTGGACAACATGACCCCGGCCCAGCTGCGCGAGGTGGTGGCGTCGGTGGGTGACCGGGCGGAGCTGGAGGCCACCGGCGGGCTGACGCTGCCGATGGCGGCCGAGTACGGCGCGACGGGCGTCGACTTCCTCTCGGTGGGGGCGCTCACCCACTCCTCGCCGATCCTGGACATCGCCCTCGACCTGCGCGCCGTCTAGGCTGCCGCTGTGCTGCTCTGCATCGACATCGGAAACACGAACACCGTGCTGGCGACCTTCGACGGCGACAAGCTGGTGCACTCGTGGCGGATCAAGACCGACGCCCGCTCCACCGCGGACGAGCTGGGCCTGATGTTCCGCGGGCTGCTCGCCGGCGACGCCGTGGAGATCACCGGCGTGGCCGCCTGCTCGACCGTGCCGGCCGCGCTGCGCTCGCTGCGCACCATGCTGGACAGGTACTACGCCGACCTGCCCAGCGTGATCGTCGAGCCGGGGGTGCGGACCGGCGTGCAGCTCGCCATCGACAACCCGAAGGAGGTGGGCGCGGACCGGGTGGTGAACACGCTCGCCGCGTACACGCTCTACGGCGGGCCGTCGATCGTCGTGGACTTCGGCACCACCACCAACTTCGACCTGGTCAGCAGCCGGGGCGAATTCCTCGGCGGCGCGTTCGCGCCCGGCATCGAGATCTCCTTCGACGCGCTGGCCGCCCGCGCCGCCCAGTTGCGCAAGGTGGAGGCGACCCGGCCGCGCTCGGTGATCGGCAAGAACACTGTCGAGTGCCTTCAGGCCGGGCTCTACTTCGGCTTCGCGGGCCAGGTGGACCGGATCGTCGAGCGCATGTCGGAGGAGCTGGGCGGCGTGAAGGCGGTCATCGCCACCGGCGGCCTGGCCTCGCTGGTGCTCGGCGAGTGCCACACCATCACCCACCACGAGCCGATGATCACGCTGATCGGCCTGCGGATGGTCTACGACCGCAACGTCTGAGGTGCAAGGAAGGGCCCCCTCTTAACGCCTCCGGTAGAGGAAGGGCCCCTTCTTAACGCCGCCGCTTCAACGCCGCCGCTTCAACTCCGGCACGCCCGGAGCACCATCGTGCGGTACGGCAGCTCGACGGCGTCCCGGCCGGCCAGGTCGGGGTGGGTGGCGAACAGCTCCGCCAGCTCCGCGTCCACCCGCCGCCGCTCGTCCGCGTCGGCGGTCAGCCAGAACGAGCGGGTGTGCAGCATCGCCACCACCTCGTCCGGCGTGAGCGTGGTGGCGTGCGCGAACTCGCCCACCTCGACCGCCGTGAAGGCGGGGCCGAAGTCCGCGTACCGCTGGGTCACGTCGCCCGCGTTGTCGCCGAGGTGGGCGATCCGGGTCAGCTCCGCGACCCAGTCGACCCGCTCGTCGCGGATGTTCCAGACCGGCGCGAACGTGCCGCCCGGCCGCAGCACACGGGCCACCTCGGCGTGCGCCAGCTCCCTGTCGAACCAGTGGTAGGCCTGCCCGGCCAGCGCCGCGTCCGCCGACCCGTCCGGCAGCGGCACCGCCTCGGCGCTGCCGGCCAGCGCCGTCGTGCCAGGCGTGGCGGCGGCCAGCTGCGCCCGCATCCCCGGATCGGGCTCCACGGGTACGACCCGCGCCACCGGCCCGCTCAGCGCCAGCAGCCCTCGGGTGAGGATGCCGGTGCCGGCGCCGAGGTCCACCACCCGGGCGGCGTGCAGCCCGTCCAGCGCCCAGCGCAACGCGGCCTCGGGGTAGCGGGGACGGAACCGGTCGTACTCGGCCGCGGCGGCGCCGAACGAGAGGGCCGCAGTGGGGTCGGTCATGGCGGGCAGGTTATCCCGTAACGGCCGCCCGGGCGCTTGAGTACGCTCATGTGCTGACCCCGCCGATGTTCCCCAAGGCCTGAGGAAGCGTGCCGTGACCGAGCAGAACGCCCTGCCAACAGACCCCGCCGACGACCTTCCCGAGCAGATGAAGGTCCGCCGGGAGAAGCGGGACCGGATGCTCGCCGAGGGCGTCGAGCCGTACCCCGTGGGCTTCCCGCGCACCACCACGCTCGCGCGGCTGCGGGAGCGCTACGCCGACCTGCCCACCGACACCGCCACCGGCGACCGGGTCTCGGTCACCGGCCGGGTGATCTTCATTCGCAACACCGGCAAGCTCTGCTTCGCGACGCTGCGCGACGGTGACGGTACCGAGGTCCAGGCGATGCTCTCGCTGGACCGGGTCGGTGCCGAGCGGCTGGCGGACTGGAAGCGTCTGGTCGACCTCGGTGACCACGTCGGCGTGACCGGCGAGGTGATCACCAGCCGGCGCGGCGAGCTGTCCGTCCTCGCCGAGGAGTGGGCGGTGACCGCCAAGGCGCTGCGCCCGCTGCCGGTGGCGCACAAGCCGCTCAGCGAGGAGTCCCGGGTCCGCCAGCGCTACGTGGACCTGGTCGTCCGCCCGCAGGCGCGGCAGATGGTACGCACCCGGTCCACCGCCGTACGCAGCCTGCGCGACACCCTGCACGGTCAGGACTTCATCGAGGTCGAGACCCCGATGCTGCAACTGCTGCACGGCGGGGCGGCGGCCCGCCCATTCGTGACCCACAGCAATGCGCTCGACACGGATCTGTATCTGCGAATCGCGCCGGAACTGTTTCTCAAGCGTGCGGTGGTCGGCGGCGTGGACCGCGTCTTCGAGATCAACCGCAACTTCCGTAATGAGGGCATCGACTCTTCGCACTCGCCCGAGTTCGCGATGCTGGAGGCGTACCAGGCGTACGGCGACTACCACACGATGGCGGAGCTGACCCGAAATCTCGTGCAGCAGGCCGCACTGGCGGTCGCCGGCTCGACGGTGGTGACCCACGCCGACGGGCGTGAGTTCGATCTGGGCGGGCAGTGGCGGTCGGTGTCGCTGTTCGGTGTTCTTTCCGAAGCGCTCGGTGAGGAGGTCACCGTCCGCACCGAAAGGGCACGCCTCGTCGAGTACGCGGACAAGGTCGGTCTCTCGGTCGACCCGAAGTGGGGGCCGGGCAAGCTGGCCGAGGAGTTGTTCGAGGAACTGGTGGTGCCGTCCCTTCAGGCGCCGACGTTCGTGATGGACTACCCGGAGGAGACCAGCCCGCTGACCCGGGCCCACCGCAGCGAGCCGGGCCTGGCCGAGAAGTGGGACCTCTACGTGCTCGGATTCGAGCTGGGCACCGCGTACTCGGAGCTGGTCGACCCGGTCGTGCAGCGCGAGCGGCTGGTGGCCCAGGCGCAGCTCGCGGCGCGCGGAGACGACGAGGCCATGCGGCTGGACGAGGATTTTCTCCGAGCGATGGAGTATGGAATGCCGCCGTCCGGAGGCATGGGAATGGGAATCGACAGGCTGCTGATGGCACTGACGGGGCTCGGAATTCGGGAAACGATCCTGTTCCCGTTGGTCCGGCCCGAGTAGGCGCTCCGCAAGCCTTCTCCGGCTCGTTACCCGGTCCTATTGACGGAGCAAGCGCCGGACGGGTTATTGTGCTCGGGGTATTGCAGGAGCACAACCCTGCTCGAAAGGAATGTAGGACGTGGCCAAGCAGATCATTCACAAGCTGGTCGATGACCTGGACGGTGGGGACGCTGACGAGACCGTCAAGTTCGCGCTCGACGGGGTGCAGTACGAGATCGACCTCTCCGCATCCAACGCCGGTAAATTGCGTGACGTATTCGCGCCGTACATCGCGAACGGAACGAAGGTCGGTCGCGGGGGTGTGGTCGTGGGTGGCCGGGCCGCTCGGGGCCGGGGCGGGGCGACCGCCGACCGCGAGCAGAACCGGGCCATCCGCGAGTGGGCCAAGAAGGCCGGCAAGGACATCTCCGACCGGGGCCGGATCCCGCAGGAGATTGTGGACGAGTACCACGCGAAGGCGGGGCACTGACCCCACCCTCGTCACGGGCGACGCGACGCCGGACCGGAGTGCCACTCCGGGCCGGCGTCGCCGTTTCCGCGTCGGTGTCCTGTTGCGCGCTGGTGTCCTGTTTCCGCGTCCGCGTCCCCGACCGGTCGCGCGGTCCCGTTTCGGCCGCGCCGCGCCGGCTGGCCGGTGCGGCCCGAGCGGGCCGGCCGGTCCACGGTCGGGGAAGAAATCTCCGCCGGGGACGGTTGTCCACAGGCGGTGGAGACTGCGTCCACAGGCTGTGGACGACCCGGCGGACGCGCCGGCGACGCACCGGGTCCACCTCGACCGGCCGTTCGGCCGCCGGTCGAATTTCGCTCTGCGCGTACAGGCAGGGGTCCCGGAACACCTCCTGAGCGTGGACGGTTGTCAGAAACGACGCCGGAACGGTCATTCGCGGGGGCACACGACCTCAGCGGAGGCGGTCCGCGGCGATAGAGTAAGGAGGCACGGACGCCCGTCCCGGACGTCCGCGCACCGGCCCCGCCGAGATCTGACCATCAAGGCGCACGGCACGTGAGGAGCACGAGGGCATGTTCGAGCGGTTCACCGACCGAGCGCGACGGGTTGTCGTCCTGGCCCAAGAAGAGGCCCGGATGCTCAACCACAACTACATCGGTACGGAACACATCCTGCTGGGCCTGATCCACGAGGGTGAGGGTGTCGCGGCAAAGGCCCTGGAGAGCCTCGGCATCTCCCTGGAGGGCGTGCGTCAGCAGGTCGAGGAGATCATCGGCCAGGGCCAGCAGGCGCCGAGCGGGCACATCCCGTTCACGCCGCGGGCCAAGAAGGTGCTGGAGCTGTCGCTGCGCGAGGCGCTGCAGCTCGGCCACAACTACATCGGCACCGAGCACATCCTGCTCGGCCTGATCCGCGAGGGCGAGGGCGTCGCCGCCCAGGTCCTGGTGAAGCTGGGCGCCGACCTGAACCGGGTGCGCCAGCAGGTCATCCAGCTGCTCTCCGGCTACCAGGGCAAGGAGCCGGCCGCGGCCGGCGCCGCGCCGGGCGAGGCCGCGCCGTCGACCAGCCTCGTGCTGGACCAGTTCGGCCGCAACCTGACCCAGGCCGCCCGCGAGGGCAAGCTCGACCCGGTCATCGGGCGCGAGAAGGAGATCGAGCGGGTCATGCAGGTGCTGTCCCGCCGCACCAAGAACAACCCGGTGCTGATCGGTGAGCCCGGCGTCGGCAAGACCGCCGTGGTGGAGGGCCTGTCCCAGAAGATCATCAAGGGCGAGGTGCCCGAGACGCTGAAGGACAAGCAGCTCTACACGCTCGACCTCGGTGCCCTGGTCGCCGGTTCCCGCTACCGCGGCGACTTCGAGGAGCGCCTGAAGAAGGTGCTCAAGGAGATCCGCACCCGGGGCGACATCATCCTGTTCATCGACGAGATCCACACCCTCGTCGGTGCGGGTGCGGCCGAGGGCGCGATCGACGCCGCCAGCATCCTCAAGCCGATGCTGGCCCGTGGTGAGCTGCAGACCATCGGCGCCACCACGCTCGACGAGTACCGCAAGCACCTGGAGAAGGACGCCGCTCTGGAGCGTCGTTTCCAGCCGATCCAGGTGGGTGAGCCGTCGCTGGCCCACACCATCGAGATCCTCAAGGGCCTGCGGGACCGCTACGAGGCGCACCACCGCGTCTCCATCACCGACGCCGCCCTGGTCGCCGCCGCGACGCTGGCCGACCGGTACATCTCCGACCGGTTCCTGCCGGACAAGGCGATCGACCTGATCGACGAGGCGGGCGCGCGGATGCGCATCCGCCGGATGACCGCGCCGCCGGACCTGCGCGACTTCGACGAGCGCATCGCCCAGGTGCGCCGCGACAAGGAGTCCGCGATCGACGCGCAGGACTTCGAGCGGGCCGCGCAGCTGCGCGACACCGAGAAGCAGCTGCTGGGCCAGAAGGCGCAGCGGGAGAAGGAGTGGAAGGCCGGTGACCTGGACGTCGTCAGCGAGGTCGACGACGAGCAGATCGCCGAGGTGCTCGGCAACTGGACCGGCATCCCGGTCTACAAGCTGACCGAGGAGGAGACCTCGCGCCTGCTGCGCATGGAGGACGAGCTGCACAAGCGCGTCATCGGCCAGGAGGACGCGGTCAAGGCGGTCTCGAAGGCGATCCGGCGTACCCGGGCCGGCCTGAAGGACCCGAAGCGCCCCTCCGGCTCGTTCATCTTCGCCGGCCCGTCCGGCGTCGGTAAGACCGAGCTGTCCAAGGCGCTCGCCGAGTTCCTGTTCGGCAGCGAGGACGCCCTCATCCAGCTCGACATGTCGGAGTTCCACGACCGGTACACGGTGTCCCGGCTCGTCGGTGCCCCTCCCGGTTACGTCGGCTACGACGAGGGCGGGCAGCTCACCGAGAAGGTGCGTCGCCGGCCGTTCTCGGTGGTCCTCTTCGACGAGATCGAGAAGGCCCACCCGGACGTGTTCAACACGCTCCTCCAGATCCTGGAGGACGGGCGCCTCACCGACGGCCAGGGCCGGATCGTGGACTTCAAGAACACGGTCATCATCCTGACCACCAACCTCGGTACGCGCGACGTCGCCAAGGCGGTCTCGCTGGGCTTCCAGCAGTCGGAGGACTCCGAGTCGAACTACGACCGGATGAAGCAGAAGGTCAACGACGAGCTCAAGCAGCACTTCCGGCCCGAGTTCCTCAACCGGATCGACGACACCATCGTCTTCCACCAGCTCCGCGAGAACGAGATCCTCTCGATCGTCGACATCATGATCCAGCGGATCGAGGGCCAGCTGCGCAACAAGGACATGGGTCTGGAGCTGACCGACAACGCGAAGAAGTACCTCGCGAAGAAGGGCTTCGACCCGGTGCTGGGTGCCCGGCCGCTGCGCCGCACGATCCAGCGCGACATCGAGGACAACCTGTCCGAGCGGATCCTGTTCAACGAGCTGACCCCGGGTCAGATCGTGGTGGTGGACTGCGAGGGCGACCCGGAGAACATCGACAAGTCCAAGCTCGTCTTCCGGGGTGCGGACCGGCCGGACGCCGTGCCGGACGCGGTCCCGGCGGACCTCGGCGGCACCGCCGCCACCGGCGCGGACGACGCCGCATAACGAGAGCACGAAGGGCGACGGCCCCGGTAGGCGAAAGCCACCGGGGCCGTCGCCTTTCCCATGCCCACCCACCCCACCCCGCCCGCCCCGCCCTTACCCGGTTGATCAAGGAGTTTGTGTCTCCCGATGGGCTTCTCGGGGACACAAACTCCTTGATCACCGCTTGCGGTGAGGGTGGGGGTGGGGCGGATGGGGTGGGGTGCGGTCAGGGGAGGGGGAGGGCGGGGCCGTCGCCGGTCAGGCGGAACGACTCCTCGCCAACCGGTTCCACCAGGCCGTCGGTGACCAGGCCGGCCAGGGCCCGGGCCCGCTGCACGTCGTCGTGCCAGACCTGGTCCAGCCGCCGGTGCGGCACCGGGCCGGTGGACTCCCGCAGCACCGCGAGCAGCAGTCCGCGTACCTGCCGGTCGGTGCCCGCGTAGCGCTGCGGCCGGCGGGTCGGTCCGGCCGGGGCGGCCTGCCCGGAGGCCCGCCAGGCGCAGCTCGACTCGACCGGGCAGACCGCGCAGCGCGGCGTACGGGCGGTGCAGACGACGGCGCCGAGTTCCATGAACGCGGCGCTGGCGAGCGCGGCGGCGGCCGGCTCGATCGGCAGCAGCTCCTCGGTGGCGACCAGGTCGGCCGGGCGGGTGGTGGGGCCGGCGTCGGGTTCTCCGGCGATCGCCCGGCACACCACCCGCCGGACGTTCGTGTCCACCACCGGGTGCCGCTGCCCGTACGCGAACGCGGCGACCGCGCGGGCCGTGTACGTGCCGACACCAGGTAGCGCCAGCAGCTGGTCGAGCCGGTCGGGCACCACGCCGCCGTGCCGTTCCACTATTGCCACCGCGCACTCACGCAGGCGGATCGCCCGGCGGGGGTAGCCGAGCCGCCCCCACATCCGGATCGCCTCGGCCGGGGTGTCCTCGGCGAGCGCGCGCGGCTCGGGCCAGCGGGCCAGCCATGCCTGGAAGGCGGGTACCACCCGGACCACAGGGGTCTGCTGGAGCATGACCTCGCTGACCAGGATCGCCCAGGCGCCGATGCCGGGCTTGCGCCAGGGCAGGTCGCGGGCGTTGCGCTCGTACCACCGGCTGACCAGGGTGGCGAATGTGGGCTCGGACATCGCGCCGCCGATCATGTCACGACTGCCTTTCCCGCAGGTTGGGCGGGCGGGTGGCCGGTGTCGATCGATCATGGACGACGGGGCAGAATGTCCGAATGAACGAGCTCGCGATCACCGTCATCGGCCGGGACCGGCCGGGCATCGTGGCCGACGTCGCGGAGGTCCTCGCCCGGCTGGGCGCGAACCTCACCGACTCGACGATGACCCGGCTGCGTGGACACTTCGCGATGACCCTGATCTGCGTTGGCCCGGCCGCCGCCGACGTCGAGGCCGCGCTGGCCCCGCTCGCCGCCGACGGTCACCTGCTGGCCACCGTACGCGCTGTCACGCCGGACGGCGGCAGCGAGCCCACGGGCGAGCCGTACGTGCTGGCGGTGCACGGCGCGGACCGGATGGGCATCGTCGCGGCGATGACCCGGGTGCTCACCGACGCGGGCGGGAACGTCACCGACCTGAGCACCCGGCTGACCGGCTCGCTCTACGTGGTGGTCGCCGAGGTCGAGTTGCCGCCCGGCGTGTCGGACGAGGTGGCCGGCCGGCTCACCCGGGTCGCCGCGGATCTGGGCGTGGGGGTCAGCCTCCGCCCGGCGGACACGGATCTGCTGTGACCGGGCCGGAGTACGCGGGCCTGGGCGGCTGGACCCCGGAGAAGCTCGGCGTCTCCGGTGCGGTACGCCCGGTGGTCACGGCCCCGGAGCCGGTGCTGAGCCAACCCGGCCCGGAGGTCGACCCGACGTCTGCCGAGGTGGTGCGCCTCGCCGCCGACCTGGTGGCCACGATGCGCGTCTCGCCCGGCTGTGTGGGCCTGGCGGCGCCGCAGGTGGGGGTGAGCGCGCAGGTGTTCGCGGTGGACGTGACGGGGCATCCGAAGGCGGTCACGGTGCACGGCACGTTCGTGCTCTGCAACGCCCGGGTGGTGGAGGCGTCCCGGTGGAAGGCCGGCCGGGAGGGCTGCATGTCGGTGCCGGACCTGACCGGCGATGTGAAGCGGGCCAGCCGCCTGGTGGTCGAGGGTGTGCTTCCGGGCAGCGGCGAGCCGGTCCGGCTGGTGACCGACGGCTTCGAGGCGCGTGCGCTCCAGCACGAGATCGACCACTGCGCGGGGCTGCTCTTCCTCGACCGGGTGGCCGGCGCGCACGCGATCTACCAGCGCAAGGTCTACCTCTGACGGTGATCGTCGCACTCCACTGTGGACGGCTGTCCGGGTGCCGCGGCGGGTTCCCGGCGCGTCGGACCGGCGAGCCGTGCGCCGCGCGGCTACGGTAGGCGCATCATGCGTCTGACGGTCGGCCCCCTGCCCCCTGCCGTGTACTGGCGGCGTCGTGCCGTCGTGCTCGGAGCAGGGCTGCTCTTCCTGATTGTCCTGCTCTATTCCTGCACCGGCACGGACCGCAACACCGGTGCGCCGGGTACGGACCCGTCCCCGAGCGGTTCCGCCGGCGCTCAGCCCGACCCGTCCGGTTCGGTGCTGACCCCGCAGTCGGGCGGCCCGTCACCGACGGCCGGCGACAGCGGCGGCGGCGCGAACACCGGCGGCGGCACCGGCGACGGTGGCGCGAGCAGCGGCGGCGCGAACACCGGCGGGGGCGTGAACAACGGGGGTGGCAACGGCAACGGCGGCGCCACCGGCCAGCCGGTCTCCGATGACGGCACCTGCACCGACTCCGAGTTGCTGGTGACGCCGGTGGCGGTGCCGCCCACCGCCCAGCGGGGCACTGTGGTCACGCTGCGCCTCAAGGTCAAGAACGTGTCGAACCGTACGTGCAGCCGGGACGTCGGCGCCGATCTCCAGGAGCTGTACCTGAAGTCGGGCGCGGAGAAGGTCTGGTCGTCGGACACCTGCGGCACCGGCAAGGGCTCGGACGTGCAGTCGTTCACGCCGAACTTCGAGCGCTCCTACGAGCTGGGCTGGAACGGCCGGCGGGACAACAGGTGCGCCAACGGGGTCGCGAGCGGTGAGTTCGCCGCGATCGGGGCGTACCAGCTGTTCGCCCGGGTCGGCACCAAGATCAGCGAGCCGGTGAAGCTGACCGTCACCGGCTGAGCGGTCGGTCAGACGTACCGTTCGAGGATGCTCGCCTCGGCGAGCCGGGACAGGCCCTCGCGGACGCCACGGGCGCGGGCGTCGCCCACACCCTCGACCGCCTGGAGGTCTTCCACTGTCGCGCCGAGCAGCCGCTGGAGGCTGCCGAAGTGCACCACCAGCCGGTCGACCACGGCGACCGGCAGCCGGGGCACCTTCGCCAGCAGGCGGAAACCGCGCGGGCTGACCGCCGCGTCGAGCGCGTCCGAGGCGGACGGGTAACCGATCGCCTTCGCCACCGCCACGAGGTCGATGAGTTCGGTGGCGCTGAGCAGGTCGAGCTCGACGAGCGCCTCGTCGAGCGTGCGCGACTTGCGGCCGGTCGGCAGGTAGTCGCGGATGACCAGGGTGCGGTCGGCGTCCACGCCGGCCATCAGCTCGTCGAGCTGAAGGGCCAGCAGGCGGCCGTCGGTGCCCAGTTCCACCACGTAACCGGCGATCTCGTCGGCGATCCGGCGGACCATCTCCAGCCGCTGCACCACCGCCACCGCGTCGCGGACGGTGACCAGATCCTCGATCTCCAGCGCGGAGAGCGTGCCGGAGACCTCGTCCAGCCGCAGCTTGTAGCGCTCCAGCGTGGCGAGCGCCTGGTTGGCACGGGACAGGATGGCCGCCGAGTCGTCCAGCACGTGCCGCTGGCCGTTGACGTAGAGGCTGATGATCCGCATCGACTGGCTGACCGAGATGACCGGGTAGCCGGTCTGCCGGGCCACCCGCTCGGCGGTGCGGTGCCGGGTGCCGGACTCCTCGGTGGGGATGGACGGGTCGGGCATCAGGTGCACGCCGGCCTGCACGATCCGGGTGCCGTCGCTGGAGAGCACCACCGCGCCGTCCATCTTGCACAACTCCCGGACCCGGGTGGCGGAGAACTCCACGTCCATCGGGAAGCCGCCGGTGCAGATCTGCTCGACCACCTTGTCGTAGCCGAGCACGATCAGCGCGCCGGTGCGGCCGCGCAGGATCCGCTCCAGGCCGTCGCGCAGGGCGGTCCCGGGCGCCATCAGGGCGAGATTGGCGCGCAGCGGATCGGCGCCGGCCCCGCCGCCGACGCTTCCGTTGACGCTCACGCTGATGGCACGAGCGGGGTTGCCGCTCACGGCGCCGGTACGGGCGTGCGGCGTCGCCGTTGCGGGCTTTGTGGCATCGCGGTCGATCGGCACGGGCACAGTCTACGGACTGCCATGCGGTGGGTGCTCTCGTGGTTACTGTGATGTGTCACGATGCCCGGCTCGGGCGGGTCGGTGCGGCCTGCGTGGCCTGCCCGGAAACGCCCGGCGGATCCCACCCGTGTCACTCCGCCGACGCGCGGGCGGCCGCCTGGAGGGCGGCTCGCACGTCGGTGACCTCGATCACCCGCATGTTCTCCGGCCCGGCGCCGCTGCTCTCCGGCCCGCAGCCGGGCGGCACGAGGGCCAGCCGGAAGCCGAGCCGGGCGGCCTCGGCCAGCCGGCGGGGGACCGCGCCGACGCGGCGGACCTCGCCGGTGAGGCCCACCTCGCCGATGGCCACCAGATGCGGGTTGAGCGCCAGGTTGAGCCCGCCGGACGCGACGGCGAGCGCCACGGCCAGGTCGGCCGCCGGCTCCACCACCCGGATGCCGCCGACGGTGGCGGCGAAGACCTCCCGGTCGTGCAGCGTGAGCCGCTCGGTGCGGCGCTGGAGAACCGCGAGGACCATGGCGAGCCGGGCGCTGTCGAGGCCGGAGACGGTGCGCCGGGGCGAGCCGGCGACAGTTGCCCCGATCAGCGCCTGCACCTCGGTCACCAGCGCCCGGCGCCCCTCCATCGCCACCGTCACGCAGGTGCCCGGCACCGGCTCGGAGTAACGGGTCAGGAACAGCCCGGACGGGTCGGCCAGGCTGCTGATGCCGCCCTCGTGCATCTCGAAGCAGCCCACCTCGTCGGCCGCGCCGAAGCGGTTCTTCACGCCGCGCACCATGCGCAGCGAGGAGTGCTTGTCGCCCTCGAAGTGCAGCACCACGTCGACCAGGTGCTCCAGCACCCGGGGACCGGCCACCTGGCCGTCCTTGGTGACGTGCCCGACCAGCACGGTGGCGATGCCGCGCTCCTTGGCCACCGCGACCAGCGCGGCGGTGACCGCGCGGACCTGGGTGACGCCGCCCGGCACGCCCTCGGTGCCGGTGGTCGAGATGGTCTGCACCGAGTCGAGCACCAGCAGCCCCGGCTTGACCGCGTCGAGGTGGCCGAGCACCGCCGACAGGTCGCTCTCGGCGGCCAGGTAGAGCTGGTCGTGCAGGGCGCCCATCCGCTCGGCGCGCAGCCGCACCTGGCTGACCGACTCCTCGCCGCTGACCACCAGCGACGGGCTGCCGGCACCGGCCGCCCACTGCTGGGCCACGTCGAGCAGCAGCGTCGACTTGCCCACGCCGGGCTCACCGGCGAGCAGCACCACAGCGCCGGGAACCAGCCCGCCGCCGAGCACCCGGTCGAGCTCGCTGACGCCGGTGGGGCGGGCCCGGGCGGGCGCGGCGCTGATCGTGGCGATCGGCCGGGCCGGCTCGGCCGGCATCCGTGAGCTGACCACCCGGCCGGAGACCATGGGGCCGGTGACCGTGCACTCGACCACCGAACCCCACTCGCCGCACTCGGGGCACCGGCCCACCCACTTCGGCGGCTGGTGGCCGCAGGCGTCGCACTCGTAGGCCGGGCGGGGGTCGCGGGTGGCGGCGCGACCGCGGCCGGCGCCGGCACGGGAGGGGGTCGATCGGGGCGAGGTCACCACCGGACGCTAACCGGCCCGTACGACGAAAGCCCACCCGAAACGGCGACACCGCCGGCGTGGCGCTGGCCACGGCGGCGGTGCCGACGGAAGGAGGGGGAGGTCAGTGGCCGCCCTCGGCGCCGCCGTCCTCACCGGCGTGCTCACGCGGGTTCACGATCTTCGACGGCGTGGCCTCCGCCGTCAGCGGGATGCCGATCGGGGCCGGGGTCTTGACGACCTTGCCGTCGCCGAAGTCGAAGGTCAGGTTGACCTGCTGGCCGACGAGCAGCTTCTCGTTCAGGCCGACGAGCTGGAGGAACCGCGGGTTGCCGGCGTTGAGCTGGGCGTAGCTGAGCGCCGGGATCTCGATCCGGGCCGGCTGACCGGCGGGCGCGGACTCGCTCTCGCTCGGCGACGGGCTGGCCGACGGCGACCCGGTCACCTCCAGCGACTGGCTCGGCGAGGCGCTCGGGTCGGACGCGGTCGGCGAGGTGGTCACCGGCTCGGTGGGCGAACCGGTCGGGGTGGCCGCGCCGCTCTCGCCCGCGCCGGAACCGGTGAGCACGATCTCCCGCGCGCTGTCGGTCGTGACCGTCACGGTCACCGGCTTCTCGCTGTCGTTGTAGATCACCACGTTGACCGGCGCGTTCGACCCGGCCTCGTAGCCCTTGGGGCCCGGGAACTGCACGTAGAGCCCGCGCACCTTGTAGAGGTTGTCGGAGGTCTGGACGTTGACGCCCTGTACCGACGGGATCTTGTTGGCGGTCTCGGAAATCTGCCCGGCGCCGCACCCGGACAGCAGCAGGCTCGCCGCCGCCGCCGTGCCGGCCAGCAGCAGGGCCGGCCCCCGGGAACCCCTGATCGAGCGCGTCACGTCGGTCCTCCTCGTCACGATCCCCGCCCGGTCGACCACCGGGCACGGGGTGGCCATACCCGCGCAGACCGCGCTCCAGGGTAGTTGGAGCTGATCGAGGCCCGCACGCGGACCCGGCAATACCACCTCGGAGGGACCTGCTCAGACCACCCGGCCGCTCGTCACCAGCAGCACCACATCGATGAGCGCCACCACCAGCACCGCCCGGAAGGCGGCCGCCGAGCGTCCGGGCGCGGAGCGTCCCGCGTACCAGCCGGCCGCCGGCACGGCGACGGCGGCGGCGACCGCCGACAGGCCGGTCCACGACGGCGGCCCGGGCGGGCCGAGGACCAGCGTGACGGTGGCCGCGAGCAGCAGCCCGGCGGCGGCCAGCCGGCTGCCCACCGGCCCGATCCGGTGCGGCAGCCCGCGCACCCCGGTCCGGGCGTCGTCGGCCAGGTCGGGCAGCACGTTGGCGAAGTGCGCGCCGGCGCCGAGCAGCGCGGCGGCGGCCACCAGCCAGACCGGGGGCGCCGGCGAGCCGGGCAGCGCGAGCACCACGAACGCGGGCAGCGCGCCGAACGAGACCGCGTAGGGCAGCACCGAAACCGGCGTCGACTTCAGCGGCCGGTTGTAGAGCAGCGCGGAGACCAGGCCCAGGGTGGCGCAGGCCGCCGCGGCCGGGCCGCCGGCCAGCGCCAGCAGGGGCACGGCGAGGGCGGCCACCGCGGTGGCGCGGGCCAGCGTCGGCCGGGCCACCGCGCCGGTGGTCACCGGTTTGTCGGTACGCCCCACCGCGGCGTCCCGGTCGGCGTCGATCAGGTCGTTGCTCCACCCGACCGCGAGCTGACTGGCCAGCACCGTCAGCCCCACCGCGACGACACCGGCCGCGGAGTGCCCGACACCGGCGGCGAGCAGCGCGGCGACCACGGTGACCGCCGCCGCCGGCTCCGGATGGCTCGCCCGGACGAGCCCTGACACCCGTGTCGACATACCGGAAGTCTGGTCGTTACCGGGCAGTCGTGCCACGCTCGACGCATGCCCGACGCGTCCCCGGTGTCCACTCCGTACCGGGTGCTGCCGCCGAACGACCCCCGGCAGTACGACGACCTGGCCGGCGAGTGGTGGCGGCCGGACGGAGCGTTCGCGATGCTGCACTGGCTGGCGCGGGCGCGCGCGGCACTCGTGCCTCCGGCGTCCACGCCGGACGATCCGCTCGTCGACCTGGGTTGCGGCGCCGGGCTGCTGGCGCCGCACCTGGCCGGGAAGGGCTACCACCACGTCGGGGTGGACCTGACCCGCTCCGCGCTCGACCAGGCCGCGAAGCACGGCGTGACCGTGATCCAGGGCGACGCGACGGCGGTGCCGCTGGCCGACGGCTGCGCCGCGGTGGTCTCCGCCGGGGAGGTGCTGGAGCACGTACCGGACTGGCGGCGGGCGGTCGCCGAGGCGTGCCGGCTGCTGCGACCCGGCGGCCTGCTGGTGCTGGACACGCTCAACGACACGCTGCTGGCCCGGCTGGTCGCGGTGGAGCTGGGCGAACGGCTGCCCACGGTGCCGCGCGGCATCCACGACCCGCGGCTGTTCGTCGACGCCCGCGCACTGGTCGCCGAGTGCGCCCGGCACGGCGTGTCGCTGACGGTGCGCGGGGTCCGCCCGGAGCTGGGCGGGACGCTCGCGTGGCTGCTGCGCCGCATGCGCGGCGGCGACCGTCCGGGCCGGACCGAACCGCGCATCGTGCCGACCCGGTCGACGGCGGTGCTGTACCAGGGCTGGGGGCGCCGGAGCGGGTAGCCGGGGCCGCCCGGGGTAAAGGACGCGAGAAGGGGGCGACATGACTGTGCACGCGCTGGAGGCGGCCCGCCGGTTGGCGCCGCGACTGGCCGCCCGCGCGGCCGGGCACGACCGGGACGGCTCGTTCCCCGTGGACGACTTCGCGGACCTGCGGGAAGCAGGGCTGTTCGGCCTGATGGTGCCCCCCGAGCTGGGCGGCGCGGGCGCGAGCTTCGCCGAGTACGCAGCTGTCGCCACCGAACTGGCCCGGGGCAACGGCGCGACCGCGCTGGTGTTCAACATGCACGCCTCGGTCACCGGGGCGCTGGGCGCGGTCACCGAGGAACTGGCCGAGGCGCTCGGCGTACCGGACGAGGCGCTGGCGGCGCGGGACCGGTTGCTGCGCGCGGCGGCCGACGGCGCCTGGTACGCGGTCGCGATGAGCGAACGCGGCGCCGGCGCCCGGTTGTCCCAGCTCAGCACCGTCTACGAGCCGGTCGAGGGTGGCTGGCACATCAAGGGCAGCAAGACGTTCTGCTCCGGGGCCGGCCACCCGGACGGCTACCTGGTGGCCGCCCGCAGCGCCGCCGACCAGTCGGTGGTGTCGCAGTTCCTGGTCCCGGCCGGGGACGGGATCACCGTCGAGCCCACCTGGGACTCGCTCGGCATGCGGGCCACCTCCTCGCACGACGTGCACCTGGACGTGACGGTCCCGGCCGACCGGCTGCTCGGCGGCGTCGAAGGGCTGGCCCTGGTCGTCGCCCAGCTCATGCCGCACTGGCTGGTGGCGAGCTACGCGGCGGTCTACGTCGGCGTGGCCCGGGCCACCGTCGACGCCGCGGCCGAGCACCTCAACGCGCGCAACCTGGCCGGCCTGCCCGCCGTGCGGGCCCGTCTGGGCCGGGCCGACGCGGCCACCGCCGCCGCCGAACTGGTGGTCACCGAGGCGGCCCGGCGGGTCGACGAGGCGCCCGGCGACGCCGAGACGAACCGCTGGGTGTGGCGGGCCAAGCTGCTCGCCGGCACCAACGCCGCCGACGTCGCGGCCTCCATGCTGGAGGCGGCGGGCACCTCGGCGACGCGGCGTGGGCATCCGCTGGAGCGGCTCTACCGGGACGCCCGCTGCGGTTCGCTGCATCCGGCCACGTCCGACGTGTGCGCCGACTGGCTCGGCATCGCCGCGCTGGGCGGCGACCCGGACCGCGACAGCACGCTCCCTCGTTGGTGAGCGCGAGGAGTGAGCCGGTTTTGCGAGCCCCGCAGTCGCTGACGAAAAGCGGCACGGTGACCAGAGTCGGTGCGAGTGAAGGGCGAGGGTGGGGACGTGGGCATACCGGTGATCGCGGGTCTGGGTACGGCACAACCGCCGGCGGCGGCGCAGGACGAGCTGTGGACGGGCTTCTTCGCGGGGCACTTCCAGGGGAACACCCGGGCACTGGCCGAGCGGATCTTCGCGAACTCCGGCGTGACCCGGCGGCAGGCGGCGGTCAACCCGCTGCTGGAGGACGTCTCGGAGTGGCCGACCGAGCGCCGGATGCGCCGCTACCAGGTGGAGGCGCTGCCGCTGGGCAAGGAGGCGGTCGGCCGGGCGCTCACCGCCGCCGGCCTGGACGCCGCCGACATCGGGCTGTTCATCGTCTGCTCCTGCACCGGGTACGCCACCCCGGGGCTGGACATCCTGCTCGCCCGGGACCTCGGCATGTCTCCCGCCACCCAGCGCATGTTCGTCGGGCACATGGGCTGCTACGCGGCCCTGCCCGGGCTGGGCGCGGCGAGCGACTTCGTCACCGCCCGGGGGCGGCCGGCGCTGCTGCTCTGCGCGGAGCTGACCAGCCTGCACATCCAGCCGCCGGGCGCCCGGGTGGACACCCAGCAGATCGTCTCCCACGCGCTGTTCTCGGACGCCGCGGTCGCCGCCGTGGTCGTCCCGGGCGGCCGGGGGTACGCGCTGCGCGAGGTCACCTCGGTCACCGACACCTCCACTGCCGACCACATGACCTGGGACGTCACCGACACCGGCTTCCGGATGGGGCTGTCGCCGAAGGTGCCGCAGGTCCTCTCCCGGCATGTCCGGACGCTGATCGACGACCTGCTGGCGCGGCACGGGTGCGAACGTTCCGACGTGGACGGCTGGGCGGTGCACCCGGGCGGTCCGCGGATCCTCAACGTGGTGGAGCGTGAGCTGGCTCTGCCGCCGGACGGGCTCGACGCGTCCCGGGGCACGCTCGCCGAACACGGCAACTGCTCCTCCCCGACGGTGCTGCTGATCCTGGACCGGCTGTGGCGCGCGGAGCCGTCCCCGCGCTGGGTGGTGATGCTCGCGTTCGGGCCGGGCCTGACGCTCTACGCGGTGTTGCTGGAACGGGTGGGCTGACGGCTCGCCCCGCCTCGGCCGCGCCGATACGCTGCCGTCATGGCCTCCGACGAGCGGGACGGGCGGGTACCGCTGGCCGTGCTGACCGCCCTGGCGTTGGCCGCCGGCGCGGCCTGGTGGCGGGCGGCGGCACCGGAGCCCGGTCCGGCCACCGCGGCACCGGCCGCGAGTGCCGAGGCGTTCTTCCGCACTGTGATGGTCGACCCGCCGACCGGCGTCGTCTGGCCGTCCCGCCCGGGAAGCGATCTGCCGCCGGGGGTGCGCCGTGGGGCGGTCACCGAGCCGGAGCGGTCGGTGGTGATGCGGGTGGAGGCGGACGGCACCGCGCGCGTTCTCAGGATGTCGCACGTGGTGTGGCGGGAGACGTCAAGCCTGACGCCGGACGGCCCACCCGTCGTACGGCAGGTGAACCCCTCGCGCGGCGACGACTACCGGCTGACTGTGAGCTGCTCGGGGGACGGTGTGGTCGCCGTCCGGCTCTCCGGCGCCGGGGACGGCGACGCGCGGCGGGTGCTCCGGTGCGGCGGGCGGCTGGAGCTGCCCGTGCTGGGCGGCACGGGCGCACCGGTGCTGGTGCGGTTCAGCGGTGTACGCGGCCGGGCCGAACTGGACGCCCGGCTCGAAGCGCTCTACTGAGCGCGGTCGGGCCGGTGGCTCAGCCGCCCAGCCGGGCGAGGTCGGCGCCGTAGGCCGACAACGGGCCCAGCTCCGGCACCACCCGCACCAGCGTGCCCTGCCGGTCCACGAGCAGCGCGGCGGCGGTGCCGGGGTGGGGCGACAGGTGCAGGTAGGAGCGCAGGCCGCCGGCCGGGTCGCCGAGCGGGCGTACTCCCGGGACGCTCGCGGGCCCGGCACTGCGGCCCTCGGTCACGGTGACCACGGTGACGCCGGGCGGGGCGGCGCGTGCCGCGGTGCCGACCTGCTCGGCGCAGGCGCAGGCGTCGACCAGGATGATCACGGCGGGCAGCAGGCTACGCAGCGGCACCGGCGTGTCGTCCGCGCCGACCAGGTCCAGCGCGGGCAGCGGGCCGACCGGCTGCGGCGCGGCGGTGGAGCGCGGGAGCACCGTCGGCGCACCGGACCGGGTGCCGGTACGCGGCCATGTGACGGCGGCCAGCCCGGCGAGCGTGACGAGCACCGACACGAGCAGGATCAGCACCGGCAGCCCGAGCCGGGCCGGAGTCGTACGCCGGCCGGAGCCCCGCCGCGCGCGGCGCAGCTCCCGGCGGACCTGCCGGGCCTCGTCGGCGAGCGCCGAGGCGTCGTCCGGGACGACCACCCGTCCCCACTCCGGGGGCAGGCCGGGCAGCCCGTCCGACGACCCCTGGCCGTCAGCGTCAGGCACGCCCATCGGACCCCCAGGAACGTCTCGGTGAGCGGACGTCACGTCCCTCACCAGCGTCCCGCAACGGCCGCCGTAACGCCACACCTGGGCGCGGATGGAGTTGCGGAGCTACCATGGAAGGAGCGCATAGCCCTAGATCCGGACGCTCCCGTCGCCCTTACCGGGTTGTCACGTGTTCCTCACGGAGCGTGTCGAAAGCATCGGTTTGACCGCCTGTCAAGCTGAAGAAATACCTCTCACAGGGCCCCTGAGCTGCGCCAACGATCAGGACAGCGGTGAGACATCGGTGCCTGAGCGTGTTACCCTAGACACAGCGAAAGGGGTTTCGAACCTATGGTTTTCAGTGTCGGCGAGACCGTTGTTTACCCCCACCACGGGGCCGCACTCATCGAGGCAATCGAGACTCGGGTCATCAAGGGCGAGCCCAGGGAATACCTCGTCCTGAGGGTCGCGCAGGGTGACCTGACGGTCCGGGTGCCCGCCGAGAACGCCGAGATCGTGGGTGTGCGCGAAGTGGTTGGCGAAGAGGGCCTGGGCAAGGTCTTCGACGTGCTCCGTGCACCGCACACCGAGGAGCCGACCAACTGGTCGCGGCGTTACAAGGCGAATCTGGAGAAGTTGGCCTCCGGTAACCCGCTGAAGGTGGCCGAGGTCGTCCGCGACCTGTGGCGCCGGGAGCGGGAGCGGGGCCTGTCGGCGGGCGAGAAGCGGATGCTCGCCAAGGCTCGTGACATCCTCGTCGGCGAGGTCGCGCTGGCGGAGAAGAGCACCAAGGACGAGGCCGAGACGCTGCTCGACAAGGTGCTGACCGAGGCCTGATCCACGCCTCTGCCTCTACCCACCCCGCAGCGAACGAATCCGAGGACCGCGACGTGACCGCGCAGCTCAATCCGCGCGGTGACGTCGCGGTCCTCGTTCCTGCGGCAGGTGCCGGCGTACGCCTCGGACCCGGCGCCCCCAAGGCACTCCGGTTGCTCGCCGGTGAGCCGCTACTGGTGCACGCGGTCCGCCGGATCGCCGCCGCGCCCTCGGTGCACACGATCGTGGTGGCCGCACCGGCGACCGAGGTCGAGGCGGTACGCGCGATGCTCGACCCCGTGGCCCCGGTGACAGTCGTATCCGGTGGCGCCGAACGCCAGGCGTCGGTGGCGGCGGCCCTCGCAGCAGTTCCCGCCGGCCCGGACATCGTCCTGGTGCACGACGCGGCCCGCGCGCTCACCCCGCCCCACCTGGTCGAGTCGGTGGCCGCGGCGGTCCGCGACGGGCACGACGCGGTGATCCCGGTGCTTGCGGTGGTCGACACGATCAAGGAGGTCGACGCGGCCGAGCGGGTGCTCGGCACTGTCGACAGGTCAGCGCTGCGGGCGGTGCAGACGCCGCAGGGCTTCCGTCGGTCGGTGCTGATCGCGGCCCACAGTTCGGCTGGTGACGCGCTCACCGACGACGCCGGGCTGGTCGAGAAGCAGGGGGGCACGGTGACCTGCGTACCCGGCTCCGAGCTGGCCCTGAAGATCACTCGCCCGTTCGACCTGGCCCTGGCCGAACACCTGCTTGCCACCGGCGCCTGACCGCCTCACAGGTCGGCGGTGGATCGAGCCCGGCGGAGGCGGTCTCGGACGACATGCCGCTGGCCTTGCGTGAAAGCGCTACCTCTGCCTCGGCCGTGGTGCGGGATCGGCGTCGGTAGCGTCAGATGGCCCGCCGACCCCGGCGCCGTGAGTCCGAACACCTGATAACGCCCCTCGGTCCACCCGTGCTTCCGGCTGACCTCGATGATGTCGGCGAGGAGTGCGTCGCGTGGTTCACCCGCCGCTCGGAGCCGGTTCACCTCACCGACCGTCCAATCGACGTTGTCGAGCCGGAAGAGGATCTTGGGCACCTCTGGAAGGCGCGTTGCGGGTAACGACCTCGACGTAGTGGAACGCCTCGAACGACGCGCCTGTGAGGGCGACGCTCCACTCGTACAACTCGCAGGCTTTGCTTTCGTCGCCACCGGCGGCAGCCAGATAGGGGTGGAACCTGCCGGGCGAGATCCAGTGGTGCACCGTGCGAGCATGGGGGTGATGCGTCACGGAACGGATGCTAAGCGTGACGATCGCGAGGGATCGCCCGCCGCGCCGACGGCAACGAAAGAGCCCCAGGCGCTTGCACGAGGCAGAGGCGACACTGGGGCGTACAACAACCAAAGCTAACCACAGCCCAGGCCGCCGTCAAGGCGCGACGCGTACCCTCTGGTCATGATCGTTCCTCGGGTGGCCGTCGGCACCGACGTGCACGCGTTCGCTGCCGGACGACCCTGCTGGGTCGCCGGCCTGCACTGGCCCGACCAGGACGGCCTGGCCGGCCACTCCGACGCCGACGTGGCGGCACACGCCGCCTGCAACGCCCTGCTCTCCGCCGCCGGCCTCGGCGACCTGGGCGCGAACTTCGGGGTGGACCAGCCGGAGTGGGCGGGCGCGTCGGGGGTGGCGCTGCTGACCGAGAGCGCGCGCCGGGTACGGGCGGCGGGCTTCCACATCGGCAACGTGTCGGTGCAGGTGGTGGGCAACCGCCCCAAGATCGGGCCGCGCCGGGAGGAGGCGCAGCGGGTGCTCTCCGAGGCGGTCGGCGCCCCGGTGACCGTCTCCGCCGCCACCACCGACGGGCTGGGCTTCACCGGGCGCGGGGAGGGGCTGGCCGGAATCGCTGTGGCCCTGGTCTACGAGGCGCCGGCCGACTGACGCGGTGACCGGGGACGCCGGTCACCGCGTCACCCGATCAGTCGACGTCGGTGCAGACGTTGTGGGTCGTGCCGTGGAGCATCGTGATCGTCTTGTCGTAGGTGGGGGAGAACTCCACCCGGAACTGGCCGTCGACGATCCACAGCCCCTTCGGCAGCGTGCCGGCGTTCTCCCGGAAGCCGAGCAGCACCGGCCCGGTCACGTACCAGGTCATCGAGCCGTCGGTGCGGTAGACGACGAGGGCGGTGCCGCTCGCGTCCGCCGTCGAGGTGGCGCCGGTCTCCAGGTTCGTCACCCGGTTGATCAGAGCGCCGGTGAACAACTCCCGCTTCGGGGCGCCGTCCGGGTAGGTCTCGATCGTCAGCTTCCGCACCTCGTCCACGATCGGCTCGACCCGTACGGCGAACTCGCACCGCGCGCCGGCGGGCATCTCGAACGGCGCCTGGGGTGCCGGCTCCCAGGCACCCGGGGCGGGATGCCGCTCCGGCGCGGCGGATGCCGACCCTGGTAGGGCCGCGACCACCGCCACCACGACGCTCGCCACCGCGATACTCATCCTGAACCGCATGTTCCACTCCATCCCTCGCTGGTCCGGGCGGCGAGCATCGCCGTGCCCGCTCACCACCGGCTCACCGTGTCGAGCGGCAGGCGTCGCGCGGGCGGACCCGGTCGGCCGGGTCCCTCACCACGCGATCACCGTCGGGCGACAACCCACGGCCGGTACCGGGTCGTCCTGTTCGGTATGGAGTTCCGCCTGCTCGGGCCGTTCGAGGCCCGCCACGACGGCCGGCCGGTCGACGTCGGCAGCCGGCGCCAGGAGCGTTGCCTGCTCGGGGTGCTGCTGCTCGACGTGGGCCGGGTGGTGCCGACCGATCGCCTCATCGACCTGCTCTGGAACGGCCGGCCGCCGGCCACGGCCCGGAGTGCGGTGCAGACGTACATCGGGCGGCTGCGGGGCTCGCTCAACCCGTACGGGGTTCTGATCAGCACCCGGGGTGAGGGCTACGCGGTGGAGGAGGACGGGCACCGGGTCGACGTCGACGAGTTCGCCGACCTGGTCCGGGCGGCCGGGCGGACCGCCGATCCCGCCGGGCGGGTGCGGTCGCTCGACCGGGCGCTCGCCCTCTGGCGCGGGCCGTTGCTCGCCGACGCGGCGGACGACGAGTTGCGGGACCGGCTGCACGGCACGGTCGAGGAACTTCGCCTTGTCGCCGTGGAACTACGGGCCGAGGCGCAGCTCGCGCTGGGCCGGCACACGCGCGCGATAGCCGACCTGATGCCGCTGGCCGCCCAGCACCCGACGCGGGAACACCTCGTGGCGGTCCTGATGACCGCCCTGTACCGGGGCGACCGGCGGGCCGACGCGTTGCGCCTCTACCGCGCCACCCGGGACCTGCTCGCGGCCGACTTCGGCGTCGAGCCGGGGCCCCGCCTCCGGGAGGTGCAGCGCCGGGTGCTCGCGGGCGACGACCGGCTGGACCGGACCACCCGGCCGATGCACGAGATCCGGGTCGGCGACGAGAGCCTGCCGTGGAGCGTGGGCGGCCACCCGGCCCTGGACTTCTGCAACACCCTCGCCGGGTGGGGGCACGAGCCGCCGCTGCCCGGCGCCGAGTGGCTGCGCGGCTACCGCACCCTCGCCGTCTGGGCCGGTCACGTCGGGCTGGTGGACGAGGTCTCGACGAACCGCCTGCTGCACCTCGCGCGCCGCGACCCGGCAGCGGCGGAGGCGGTGCTCGACGAGGCCCGTACGCTCCGCGCCGCGCTCTACGCCAGCCTGGTCGACCCGGACGACGGCCCTGCCTTCGAGAACGTCGCGCGGGCCGCCGAGGCCGCCGCCCGTACGCTCGTCTTCCGGCGCGAGGCAGACGGACGCGGCAGGTGGTGGCCCGACCTGGCGGCCGGGCTCCGGCTGCCGGTGCACGCCGCCGCGTTCAGCGGCGCGCAGCTGCTCGCCGATCCGGCGCGGTTCACGGTGCGGGTCTGCCCGGACCGGCGGTGCGGATGGCTGTTCCTGGACGAGAGCGGGCTGCGCCGGTGGTGCAGCCTGGGCACGTGCGGCGGCCGGGCGGGCGCGTCCTGCCGGAGTGCCTGACGCCGGGCACCCTCGGCGCGCGGTGGGTCGGGGCGGATACGCTCGCCGGGATGCCGAGTGACGCCGCCCCCGACCAGTCCGCCGCCGACGGTTACCTGCAACGCGCCCACCTGCTCGCCGAGCTGGGGCGCTACGACGAGGGGATCGGCGAGCTGACCGCGCTGCTCGCGGCCGAGCCCGGGCACCTGTCCGCGCTGACCATGCTGGCCCGGATGCACCTGGCCGCAGGCCGGCCGGCCGAGGCGCTCGCCGCCGTCGAGACGCTCGTGCCCGCCGTCGAGACGCCCACCGTGGACGGCACCGCTGAGACACCCGGCACGTCGCCCGCCGCCCCGCCCGAGGCGGTCGTGCCGGCGCTCGTGGCGCGCGGGTTCGCGCTGCTCGACCTGGAACGCTGGAAGCCCGCCGCGGCCACCGCCGACGAGATCCTGGCGCGTGCGCCGGGCGACGCGTACGCGCAGCGCAGTGCCGCCGCCCTCCTCTCCGCGTCGCGCAACGGGCAGGCGGCGCTGGACGCGGCCTGGCGCGGGGTGGAGCTGGCCCAGGACGAGCCGGAGGCGCACCTGGTGCTGGGCCTGGTCGCGGTGCGGCTGCAACTGTTCGACCTGGCCGAGCGGGCCTACCGGGAGGCGCTGCGGCTGGACCCGGAGCTGGGCGAGGCGGGGCAGGATGTGGGCGTGGCCCGGCTGGAACGACGCCGCTACGCCGAGACGCTGGAGCATCTGACCGCGCTGGCCGACCTGCCGGTGGCCCGGCCCGACCCGGCCCGGACGGTGGACGCCGGCATCCGGCGCCTCATGCTGTCGGTGGCCGGATCGTCCCTGGTCGCGAGCGTGCTGGTCGCCGCCCTGGCCCCGGCCTCGCCGGGCGCGTCCCGGCTGCTCGCGGTGCTGTCGGTGGCCGGGGTGGCGGTGCTGCTGCGGCGCCCGGCCACCTGGCAGCCCGGCCTGCGCGAGGCGATGTCGCGCGGCCTGGCCGTGCCGGTCTACGCGGCCGCCGCCGCGGTGCTGCTGCTGCTCGTGTACGCGCTGGTCGGCGGCCCGTGGCCGCTCGCCGGGGCGATCACCGCGTCGGTGGTGGCCGGACTCACCGCGTTCACTCGCCGGTGAGAGGGTAGGAGCACCGGAAACACCGGCTGAAGGAAGCGGGAACCAGTGCTCACCGTCAACGCCTACGCGGCGACGTCCGCGACCGAACCGCTCGCCCCGACCACCATCGAGCGGCGCGATCTCGGACCGGACGACGTCCTCATCGACATCAAGTTCTCCGGCATCTGCCACTCCGACATCCACACCGCGCGCAGCGAGTGGGGGCCGACCCGCTACCCGATCGTGGTGGGTCACGAGATCGCGGGCGTGGTGCGGGAGGTCGGTTCCGCTGTCACGAAGTTCGCCGCCGGCGACCGGGTGGGCGTCGGCTGCCTCGTCGACTCCTGCCGGGAGTGCGACAACTGCCGCAAGGGCCTGGAGCAGTACTGTCTGAAGGGCAGCACCGGCACGTACGGCGGGGTGGGCCGGGACGGCAAGCCGACCCAGGGCGGCTACTCGCAGGCCATCGTGGTCACCGAGGACTTCGTGCTGCGCATCCCGGACGGCATCGAGCTGGACGCCGCCGCGCCGCTGCTCTGCGCCGGCATCACCACGTACTCGCCGTTGCGGCACTGGAACGCCGGGCCGGGTCGCCGGGTGGCGGTGATCGGCTTGGGCGGCCTCGGCCACATGGCGGTGAAGCTGGCGCACGCCATGGGCGCCGAGGTGACTGTGCTGTCGCAGTCGCTGAAGAAGCAGGAGGACGGGCTGCGGCTCGGCGCCGACCACTACTACGCCACGGCGGACGAGGACACGTTCACCGAGCTGGCAGGCTCGTTCGACCTGATCATCAACACGGTGAGCGCGACCCTCGACATGGACGCGTACCTGCGGCTGCTGGCTGTGGACGGGACGCTGGTCAACGTGGGCGCGCCCGAGGATCCGCTGTCGGTGCACGCGTTCTCGCTGATCCCGGCCCGCCGGTCGTTCGCCGGATCGAACATCGGCGGCATCGCGGAGACCCAGGAGATGCTCGACTTCTGCGCCGAGCACGGGCTGGGCGCCGAGATCGAGGTCATCCCGGCGGAGAAGATCAACGAGGCGTACGAGCGGGTGCTCGCCTCCGACGTGCGCTACCGCTTCGTCATCGACGCGTCCACGTTCTGACGACCGCGTGCGAAGGGGCCGCGTCCGTGCCGGGCGCGGCCCCTTCTCGCGTACGTCAGGACTTGCGCGCCCAGGTCCAGGCGTAGCCGTCGTCCTCGCAGTCGGCGGCCGCGTCGCAGAGGTCCAGCGGCCGGAACGTGTCCACCATGACGGCCAGCTCGTCGAAGAACTCCGCCCCGATCGACCGCTCGGCCGCGCCCGGCTGGGGGCCGTGGGTGAAGCCGGACGGGTGCAGCGAGATCGAGCCCTGCTCGATGCCGGAGCCGCGCCGGGCCTCGTAGTTGCCGCCGGTGTAGAACAGCATCTCGTCGGAGTCGACGTTGTGGTGGTTGTACGGCACCGGGATGGCGGCCGGGTGGTAGTCCACCTTGCGCGGCACGAACGAGCAGATCACGAAGTTCGGGCCCTGGAACGTCTGGTGGACCGGCGGCGGCTGGTGGATCCGCCCGGTGATCGGCTCGAAGTCGTGGATGGAGAACGCCCACGGGTACATGTGCCCGTCCCAGCCGACCACGTCGAACGGGTGGTTCGCATAGACATGACGCGTCCAGGCTGTGCCGCTGCCACCCGGGCCTGCGGCCCGAGACCGGTGCTTGACCAGCACCTCCACCTCCTCGCCGTCGACGAGCAGCGGGGTGTCCGGTCCTCGGACGTCGCGCTCGCAGTAGGGCGCGTGCTCCAGGAACTGCCCGCGTACGGAGAGGTAGCGCTTGGGCGGCCCGATGTGGCCGGCGGCCTCGACGGCGAGCAGCCGGGTCGGCTCGTCGCCGGTGGGCACCAGGCGGTGGATGGTCGAGGTGGGGATGACGACGTAGTCACCGGCGACCGCGTCCAGCACGCCGAACGGCGACTCGACCCGCATCGACCCGGCCTCCAGGTAGAGGCAGTGGTCGCCGGTGGCGTCGCGGAACAGCGGCGACGGGCGGTCGGCGAGCACGTACGCGATGCGTACGTCGTCGTTGGCGAGCAGGTACTGCCGGCCGAGCACCGGGTCCGCGCCGGTGCCGTCGAGCTTGTGTGTGCGCAGGTGGCGCGGCTTGAGCGGCAGGTTCGGCACGCGGGTGACTGTGGGCGGGGCGTACTCCTCGGCGGCGAGGATCGCGGTCGGGGCGTGCCGGTGGTAGAGCAGCGACGAGTCGGAGGAGAAGCCCTCCTGGCCGACCAGTTCCTCCGCGTAGAGCGTGCCGTCGGGCTGGCGGAACTGGGTGTGGCGCTTGCGCGGCACGTCGCCGACGCTGCGGTAGTACGGCATTTCGCCTCCCGATATGTCCCGTTCTCCGGCCGGTGGCGTCCGATAATCGGACGCTGTTGTCCGTTCCTCGTAGCGTCCCGTACATTCTTGTCTCGTGTCAACGCAGGTGCCCCGCCTCCTCTCCGGTCTGGTGGACGACGCCGCGGTCTTCCCGCCCGGCAACGCCCCGCTGCCCGACGCGGTGACCGCGCACCGCACCCACCGCACCGCCTGGTACGCGGACATGGTCGGTCCGCTGCTGCTGCCCGCCTCGGAGATCCAGCGCGGGTCGCTGCGCGGCCTGGTGGACCCCGCCGAGGGGCTGGTGATCGGGCTGGTCGGCGACACCGGCCTGGACCAGCTCCCGCAGGCGCTGGACGCGCTCGCGCCCGACGGGGTGGCCGCCCGGCAGATCGAGGCGCCGGTGGCCAAGCGCGGCGAGGACCCGCAACCGGGGTTGTCCGCGCTGATGACGCTCGCCGGCCGGCTCGACACCACCGCCGTGTACGCGGAGATCCCGCTCACCTTCGGGCTGATGGGCGCGCTCGACACGCTCGCCGAGGCGCGTGCCGGCGGGCTGCCGGTGGCCGCCAAGTTCCGCACCGGCGGGCTCGCCGCCGAGCTGTTCCCGACCCCGGTCGAGCTGGCCGCGGTGATCTGCGCCTGCCGGGACCGGAAGCTGCCGTTCAAGCTCACCGCCGGGCTGCACCACGCGATCCGGCACCGCGACCCGGAGACCGGCTTCAACCACCACGGTTTCGTGAACGTGCTGGGCGCGACGCTCGCCGCCGTCGGTGGCGCCGAGGTGGACGCCGTGGCCGAGCTGCTCGCCGCCACCGACCCGGTACGCGTGGTCGAGCCGGCCCGGGCGCACCGCGACGCCGAGCGCCCGCTCTGGGTCGGGTACGGCTCGTGCAGCATCTCCGACCCACTTACCGATCTGATCCGGCTGGGGCTGGTGAACGGAGGCTTCGAGGCATGAGCGAACGCACCGAGCGAAGCGGAGTGCTGGCATGACCTGGGTACCAGGGGCGGCGGGGTCGCCGTACGGGGTGACGAACCTGCCGTACGGCGTGTTCCGGCACGGCGAGGGCGAGCCGCGCGTCGGCGTCCGCATCGGTGACTTCGCGCTGGACCTGGCCGGCGCGGAGGCCGCCGGTCTGGTGCTGGCCGGCGGCGCGCTGGGCCGGCCGACGCTCAACGCCTTCATGGCGCTCGGCCGCCCGCAGTGGACGGCGGTCCGGCAGCGGGTCGTCGAGCTGCTCACCGAGCCGGAGCACCGGGCGGCCGTCGAGCCGTTGCTGGTGCCGCTGCGTGAGGTCGAGATGGCGCTGCCGTTCGAGGTGGCCGACTACGTCGACTTCTACTCCTCCGAGTACCACGCCTCGAACGTCGGGCAGATCTTCCGGCCCGGCCAGCCGCCGCTGCTGCCGAACTGGAAGCACGTGCCGATCGGCTACCACGGCCGGGCGGGCACGGTGGTGGTCTCCGGCACGCCGGTGATCCGCCCGACCGGGCAGCGGGCCAGCGCGCAGGGCCCGACCACCGGTGCCTCGGTCCGGCTGGACATCGAGGCCGAGGTGGGCTTCGTGGTGGGCGTGCCGAGCCGCCTCGGCGAGCGGGTGCCGGTGGCCGACTTCGACGACCACGTCTTCGGCGTGGTGCTCGTCAACGACTGGTCGGCCCGGGACATCCAGGCGTGGGAGTACCAGCCGCTCGGGCCGTTCCTCGGCAAGTCGTTCGCCACCTCCGTCTCGGCCTGGGTGACGCCGCTGGAGGCGCTGGCCGACGCGTTCGTGCCCGCGCCCGACCAGGACCCGCCGGTGCAGGACTACCTGCGCGACACCCCGCGCCTCGGGCTGGACCTGACGCTGTCGGTGCAGTGGAACGGCGAGCGGGTAGCCGAGCCGCCGTTCGCCGGCATGTACTGGACCCCGGCGCAGCAGCTCGCGCACCTCACCGTCAACGGCGCGTCGCTGCGTACCGGCGACCTCTACGCCTCCGGCACCGTCTCCGGCCCGGAGCGCGGTCAGGTCGGGTCGTTCCTGGAGCTGACCTGGGGCGGGTCCGAGCCGGTCAAGTTCGCCGACGGCAGCGAGCGGACGTTCCTGGAGGACGGCGACACGGTGACGATCACCGCCACCGCGCCCGGCCCGGACGGCACCACAGTCGCGTTGGGCGAGGTCACCGGGACGATCCTCCCGGCCCGCTGACATCCGGCCTGCCACGGCCCCGGTCGCACCAGATGTGCGACCGGGGCCGTTTCCTTCGCCGTTGATCGGTCCGGATCACGTACGCCCGGCCGGTGGCTCCCGGTCGAGCCGGGAGCCGCCCGCGGTGCCGGGCCGGGGCGTACCCGGGAAGCCGAACAGGAAGGACCGAGCATGACCGAGTTGACCGGTGCCGTCTGGCGCACCAGCAGCCGCTCGAACGATCAGGGCCTCTGCGTCGAGGTGGCGACGAACGTGGTCGCCGCGCACGGCGTGGTGGGCGTACGCGACTCGAAGGACCCGGACGGCCCGGCGCTGGCGGTGAGCCCACCGGGCTGGGCCGCGTTCGTCACCGCGCTGCGGGGCGGCTCGTTGCGCGGCTGACCGTCCGTGCCACACCCCGGTGCCCCGGATCGGGGCACCGGCGGTGGAAATGTCACAGCGAGGCTCCCCGTTTCCCGTCACGCCCCGTACCGTGTACGACACGGGAGGTGCCATGTCGACGGTGACGGTATCCGCATTCATCGAAGCGCAGCACGCCGACCTGTGGCGGCTGCTCACCGACCTCCCGGCCCGTGCCGACTGGCTCTCGGCGGTGGACGCGGTCGAGGTCCTCGGCGCCGGCGGGTTCGGGCCGGGCACTGTGTGGCGGGAGACCCGCGTCCGGCCGGACGGCGGCACCGAGCCGGAGGAGTTCGAGGTGATCGAGTCGGTCGCCCCGAGCCGTCTGGTGCTCGGCTCGCGCGGCGCCGGCGCCGACTACCGGATCACCTGGACGCTGCGCACCGTCGAGCGGCGGCGGCGCGGCTGCACCGAGGTCACCGTCGAGCAGGAGGCGGTGCCGACCCGGGCGTACGGGCGGGTGCTGGCCCTCATCCTCGGCGGCCTGGCCGCCCGCGCGGTCGAGGGCGCGCTCCGGCGTGACCTGGCCGACCTGGCACTAGCGGCCGGTTCCGCCCAATCCACCGAGGCCGCCTGAGCCGACCCGGCCGCTCCCCGTACCCGGCCCGCACGCGGCCGGTAGGGTGCCGGGGCGGAGGTGACGGATGGCGAAGGCCGCGAAGCGGCGGGCCGTGGTGGCGCTGGTGGCGGTGCTCGCCGTCGCGGCGTCGGTCGCCGTGGTCGTCCGGGTGCTGGCACCCGCTGAGGTCGACACGCCGGCCCGCAAGCCCTACCCGGAGGCGCCCGCGCCGACCGCCGGGGTGCTCGCCCGGCTGCCGGTGGCGCCGCTGGTCGTGGACGGCCGCCTCCGCGTCTACGCGGGCACCCGTCAGGTGTACGCGGACCAGCCGGTCACCGGACGGCACCGGGTCACCCCGTTCTGGTCCTTCCGCCGCTGGCCGGCGAAGCTGGCCGGAGTGCTCGCCGAGCAGACCACAGTCGTCAGCCGCTGGTCCGACGGGAGGCTGGTGGCGCTGGACGCGCGTACCGGCCGGGTGGCCTGGCGGGCCGACGGCCCGGTGCCGGGGTCGGTGCCGGAGCCGCGACGCACCTTCGCCGCCACGGTCTGGGATCCGGCGGGTCTGCACGTGGCGCGCACCGCGGACGGGCGGACCGTGCTGGTGGCGGCCGGCCCGGGCGGGGTCGGCGGGTACGACCTGGCCGACGGCCGCCGGCTCTGGCACGTCGACGTGGGCCGGGGCTGCCGGTCCGACGTGGGTACGACAGCGAGCGGTGAGCTGGTCGGCGTGGACCGTTGCGACGGCCCGGCCGCCGTCGAGTTGCGGGACGCGGCGACCGGCGTGGTGCGGACCCGCTGGCGTCCGCCGGACGCGCCGGAACAACTCGCCGTGACGCCGGTGGGCTGCCGCGACGGGCACTCGGGTTGTCGCGGGCTGCGTACCGCCGGGCCGGACGGCGCGGGCAGCCGGGGCTGGCTGGTCACCGACCCGGGCGAACCGGCCGCCGCGCCCGGCCTGGACCACCCGGACACGGTGCTCGACGGCGAGCGGGCGGTGGACACGTCCGGCGGCGTGGTGGTCGGGCGTTCGGCGCGTACCGGCGAGGAACTGTGGCGCCGGGCGGACATCCATCCGGCCCGGGTGCTCGCGACCGAGCCGGGACGGGTGCACCTGCTGACCGACCGGCGGGAACTGGTCACCGTCGACCCGCTCACCGGCACGACCCGGTCGAGCTTCGTGCTGGACCTGGGACGGGACGGGATCGGCTGGCGGCCGGGGCGGGCGTACGCGGTGGACGGCTACGTCGCGGTGGAGCGGCTGCGGGAGAGCGCCACCGCGGAGGACGACGACCAGGGGTACTTCCTGATGGCCGAGCCGGTGCTGTTCGCGGTGACCTGACTCGGCGAGTCGAGCGTTACAAAACGGACAAAAGCCCCTAGGGTTCTCTTGTCTGATCGGTCTTCGGACGAAGACGCCCGGGCCGGTCCGTAGGGGGTTGACGGACCGGCCCGGGCGCGCCCGGTCAGGCCAGCGCGGCCTCGGCGGCGGCCAGGAACGCGTCGTTCTCGGCCGGGGTGCCGATGGTGACCCGTACGCCGTCACCGGGGAACGGGCGGACGATCACGCCGCGCGCCTCGCACGCCCGGCCGAACTCCACCGCCCGCTCGCCCAGCGGCAGCCAGACGAAGTTGGCCTGGCTGTCCGGCACGTCCGGCACGAACTTGCGCAGCGCCTCGGTGACCCGGTCCCGCTCGGCCACGACCAGCGCGCAGCGCCGTTCCACCTCGTCGGCCTGTGCGAGCGCGGCGAGCGCGCCGGCCTGGGCGGCCATGCTGGTGGAGAACGGGGTGACCACCTTGCGCACGGCGGCGGCCACCTCGGGCGCCGCGACCAGCCAGCCGATCCGCAGGCCGGCCAGGCCCCACGCCTTGGACAGCGTGCGCAGCACCGCCACGTTCGGCCGGTCCAGGTAGGTCAGGCCGTCCGGCACCTCCGGGTCGGTGACGAACTCCCGGTACGCCTCGTCGATCACCACGAGCACGTCGTCCGGCACCGCGTCGAGGAAGCGGTCCAGCTCGGCGCGGCGCACCGCCGTACCGGTGGGGTTGTTCGGGTTGCAGACCAGCACCATCCGGGTCCGGTCGGTCACCGCCGCCGCCATCGCGGCCAGGTCGTGCCCGTGGCCGGCGTCGTTCGGCACCCGCACGCTTGTCGCGCCGCTGGTCGCCGCGATGATCGGGTACGCCTCGAAGGAGCGCCACGAGTAGAGCAGCTCGTCGCCAGGCAGGCAGGTGGCGCGCACCAGGTGCTCGGCCAGCGCCACCGAACCGCAGCCGGTGGCGATCCGGTCCGCGTCCACGCCGTACCGCTCGGCGAGCGCCTGGCGCAGCGCCACCACGCCCATGTCCGGGTAGCGGTGCGAACCGGCCACCGCCTCGGCCACCGCCTCCACCACGCCCGGAAGCGGGCCGTACGGCACCTCGTTGCTGGCCAGCTTGATCGCCTCGGCCAGGCCCAGCTCGCGGGCCAGGTCGGCCGGGCTGCGGCCGGGCACGTAGTTGGGCAGCGCGTCCAGGTCGGCGCGGGTCAGCCGCAGCGCGGGCTGCTGGCGTCCGGTGTCGGTCATGGGGTGTCTCCCGGGGTGTCGGCGCTCTCGGGCGGGGTGGTACGGGGGTCACGCTTGCGGGGGAGTTGGACCACCACCGTCTGCGCCCGCTTGTCGTGCAGGGCCTGGCGCAGCGGATGGTCGAACAGTGGCGAGATCGCGTCGATGAGCTGGAGCAGCAGGCCCAGCCCGCAGCAGTACCAGAGCAGCGTCGGCAGGCCGAGCGTGCTCCAGCGCCGGGTGGCCCGGCCGAAGCCGAGCGGCTGGTCCGCCTCGACCGGCAGCGCGCGAATGCCCATCAGCCGCTTGCCGAAGGTCTGACCGCGCGCCGCCATCGACGGCACCTCGTACGCGTACCAGAGCGCGGTGGCGATCACCAGGATGGCGATCTGGAGCCCGCCGGCCTGGTCGTCGATCTGGGGCAGCCCGTCGGTGGACGTGTCGCCGTTCAGCGCCCGGCGCACCGACTCGCGCAGGTACGGGGAGACGGCCTCGATGTAGCGCCAGACGAACCAGCCGTTCACCACGGCGTTGAGCAGGAACACGATGCCCAGGTCGATCAGGCGCGCGACCAGCCGGGCGCCGTAGGAGGCGAGCGGCAGCCCGTGCGGGCGCGGGATCGGCTGCGCGCCGGGCCAGTGCGGGTACGGCCAGCCCGGCGGCGGCCCCTGCGTGCCCGGTCCGGCCTGTCCCGGCTGCCCGGGCTGGCCCGGCCACGGGTTCACCTGGCCGGGCTGGCCCGGCTGACCCGGCCAGGGACCGGCCTGACCCGGCTGGCCGGGCCACGGGCTCGGTCCGCCCGGCGTGCCGGACGTCGGGGTCGCCTCGGGCCGGTCGCCGGGCCCGGAGGCCGGGCGCTCGGCGGCGGCCGGCGCGGGCTCGGGTTCCGCGGGCGGCGGACCCTCGGGCGGGGTGACGTCGACCGGAATCGGCGCGCCGATCCAGCCCTCGCCGTCCCACCACCTGCGGGTCTCCGTGTCGGCGGGGTCGACGTACCAGCCAGGTTCCAAACTCACGATGCCGTCCTTGTTCGCGACTGCGGGGCTCGCAGACCCGGCTCACTCCTCGCGCTCACTGGCCAACCTTAACGACGACCGTTCCGGCGAACTTGTCGTGTAGGCACTGCTGCCAGGGCTTGTCCCAGAGTTGCCACAAACCGTCGAGGTAGCTGAGGAACGGCACGAACATCCCACCGGCGAACTCGACGAGCCAGCGCTTGCCGAGCATGCCCCGGGTCAGTGGGGCGTCCGGCTGCATCGGCACGATCCGCAGCTTCATCACCTTCTTGCCGAGCGTCTGCCCGGTCCGGCGGGCGTACTCGACGTGGTAGACCCAGTAGAAGGCGAGCATCAGAAGCAGGATTCCGAACTCGGCGGCGAGCAGCGGCAGCAACACGTCCGTCCAGATGTCGGCCGGGTCCGGGCCGTTCGGGCCGGCCTGCTCGATCTGGTCGACCATCCAGAAGATGAGCAGGAGGAAGACCGGCATGAACAACACCAGCGTCACCGCCATGGCGACGGCGACGTCGATCAGGTAGGCCAGCAGCCGGTCGCCGAAGCCCGCCAGCGGCTGCCCGTTCGGCGCCACCGGAGGCGGGGCGGGCGCCGGGGCGTACCCGGGGGGCGGGTAGCCGGGCGGGCCGGCGTACCCCGGAGGAACGTGTTGTGCGGGCACCGCCGGTCCGCCGGGCGGCGCGAAGCCGCCGCCCGCGAATGGATGTCCGGCGGGCGGCGGCGTCGGGTTCGGAGGAGGCTGGGTCACGCGGACAGTGTTACAGGTTCCCGCGCTTCTCCTGCTCGCGCTCGATGGCCTCGAACAGGGCCTTGAAGTTGCCCTTGCCGAAACCGAGCGAGCCGTGCCGCTCGATCAGCTCGAAGAAGACGGTGGGGCGGTCCTGCACCGGCTTGGTGAAGATCTGGAGCAGGTAGCCGTCCTCGTCCCGGTCGACCAGGATCTTGCGGGACTGCAGCTCCTCGATCGGCACCCGGACGTTGCCGATACGGGCGCGCAGCTCCGGGTCCTCGTAGTACGAATCCGGCGTGTCCAGGAACTCGACACCCGCCGCGCGCATGGCGTCCACGCTGGCCAGGATGTCGTTGGTGGCCACCGCGATGTGCTGGGCGCCGGGGCCCTGGTAGAACTCCAGGTACTCGTCGATCTGCGACTTCTTGCGGGCCACGGCCGGCTCGTTGAGCGGGAACTTCACCTTGCGGGTGCCGTTGGCGACCACCTTGCTCATCAGCGCCGAGTAGTCGGTGGCGATGTCGTCGCCGATGAACTCCGCCATGTTCGAGAAGCCCATGACGCGCTTGTAGAACTCGACCCACTCGTCCATCCGGCCCAGCTCCACGTTGCCGACCACGTGGTCGACCGCCTGGAAGAACCGCTTCGGCTGGAGCCCGGCGTCGATCATCGGCTGCCGGTCCACGATCGGGCCGCGAGCGACGAAGCCGGGCAGGAACGGGCCGGTGTAGCGGGACCTGTCGACCAGGCTGTGCCGGGTGTCGCCGTACGCGGCGATGGAGGCCATCCGCACGGTGCCGTGCTCGTCGCTGACGTCGTGCGGCTCGACCACGCCGGTCGCGCCCTGCGCCAACGCGTGCGCGTACGCGGCGTCCACGTCCGGCACCTCCAGCGCGATGTCGCAGACGCCGTCGCTGTGCTTCGCCACGTGGTCGGCGCCGTCGGCGTCCGGGCGTACCGCGCCGGTCAGCACGAAGCGGGCCGAACCGCTGGTCAGCACGTACTGCGCGTGGTCCCGGTAGCCCTGCTCCGGACCCCGGTACGCCACGCAGGTCATGCCGAACGCGGTGGAGTAGTAGTGCGCCGCCTGCTTGGCGTTGCCCACCAGGAAGTGGACGTGGTCCATGCCCTTGACCGGGAACGGGTCGCGGGTGATGTCGTGGTCGACCGCGCCGACGAGAGCGTCGACGTCGACCTCCTCGGTCGACTGGGGTCGGTCGATCGCCTGGGTCATGGTGGCCTCCCTCGCGTACCGGCCGGCCTCGGGGGCCGCCGTGGATGTGCTCTTCCGGCGAGGATCTACGGGTCACGGTGAGTTGGGCAACAGTTAGCGTTATTCCTGGTCAGGTTGTGCATTCGGTACCGTCGGGCACCATGAACACTGGTCAGGATGTACAGCTCGACGACCTGGACGCGCGCTTGATCGAACTGCTGGCGGAGGAGCCGCGGATCGGTGTGCTGGAGTGCTCCCGCCGACTCGGCGTGGCCCGGGGCACGGTCCAGGCCCGGCTCGACAAGCTCGTCGGCCGGGGCGTGGTGACCGGGTTCGGGCCGGACATCACGCCCGCCGCCATCGGCTTCGGGGTGACCAGCTTCGTCACCCTGGAGATCAGCCAGCGGCACGGCCACGACCAGGTCACCGCGCACCTGGCCGCCATCCCCGAGGTGCTGGAGGCGCACACCATCACCGGCTCCAGCGACATGCTCTGCCGGATCGTCGCCCGGTCGAACGCCGACCTCCAGCGGGTCATCGACCAGATCGTCGCCTCGGAGGGCATCCGGCGCGCGTCCACGATCATCGCGCTGGCCGAGCAGATCCCGTACCGCACGTTGCCGCTCGTCCGCTCCGCCGCCCGCGGGTAAGGAAGGGCCCCCTGTTAACGCATTCGGAGGTGGAAGGGCCCCCTATTAACACCTCACCCACCCAAGAAGCGCCGCGACACGCGCCGCACGCGGCCCGGGGGACAGGTGATCGTCGCTACCGTGTGCGGTGTGAAGGGCCTAGGCGTACGCGGCTGGTTGCTGCTCGGGCTCGTCACCGTGGTCGTCCTCGCCGCGACAGGCGTCTGGAACCCCTTCCCGGCACTGTGGGACTGGGTCGACCGCAGCAAGCCGATCTCCGAGCCGGATGTGGCCTGGCAGCAACGCGTCGGCGGCACGCCGCGCAGCGTCACCATCGCCGGCGACACCGTGATCGTGGAGCAGCGCACCCGCATCGAGGCGCGCAACCTCGCCGACGGCAGCCGGCTGTGGGAACGCAAGGCCGACTGGTCGGCGGTCGCGGGCGGCGACCGGGACCCGGTCGTCGCCGTGGGCCGGCTGCTCGACAAGGGGTACGAGGTGCTCGACCCGGTCAGCGGCGTGACCCGCCGCCGCGACGACCGCGCGATCGCCGTCTGGACGTACCGGAACCTGCTGCTGGACGCGTACTGCGTGCAGCCCACCGACTGCACGCTGCGTGCCTGGGAGCCGCGTGGCACCGTCCCGTTGTGGAGCGCGTTCCTGCCCGGCGTGCACAGCGGCGTGCTCGCCGACAACCCGGAACTGCTCGGTACCCGGCGACTGGGCGCCAACCGGATCGACGGCGGGGTGGCCGGGCCGGAGTCCGTCCCACCGCTGCTCGGCTTCCCGGTCGACGGGCGGGTGCACGTGGTGGACACCGCCACCGGCCGGGTGTTGCAGAACGTCCAGCCCGGCCGGGAGGAGCGGCTCGCCGTGGTCGGCGGCCGGCTGCTCCGGATCGCCGCCACCTCCCGGGACGGGGGTTGCTACTACGCGGTCACCGCTGTGGACCCGGCCAACGGTCAGCAGGTGTGGCGGCGTACCGGGCTCAACCTGCGCACCGCCGACTACGCCGGCTGCGTGCAGCGGGAGGATCCGCAGGGCGGGCGCAACGTACTCATCGGGGTGGCCCCGGACGGGCGCGAGGCGGTGCTCGACGGGTACGACGGACGCCTGCTCCAGGTCGGCGCGGACGGCGAGAAGCTGCTCGCCGTGGACGACCGCTACGCCGTGGTGCGCAGCGCCGACAAGGGCTCGCTGCTGGGCCGGGAGCTGTCCGCCGACCGGACCCGCTGGACCCGGCCGGCAGGCGGCAAGAGCGGCGCGGCACTCACCCCGTACGCGGCGGTGATCACCGAGGAGAAGCCGTCCCGGCTGATCGCTGTCGAGCCGCGCGGGGGCCGGGTGCTGGTCGAGCTGCGCACGTCGGCGAACGCGCTGGCGGTCGGCCCGAACGGCATGATCATCGGCGAGGGACGGGAGATCGGGTACGTTCGCTGGGGCGCCGGTACGGCAGCGGTGCCGGGACCGGAGCAGGACGGCGCACCGGTCGCGCCGGACCCGGACGGCAGCTGGCGCCCGCCGACCGGCCAGGGCAGTTGCGGGCCGAAACGGGAACTCTGCGCCGACGGCGGGTGACTGCCTGTGAGAGCGTCGTCCCACCACCCACCTGCGGGTGCCACCGATCGACGCCTCTGCCCTAGGCTTTTCGGTCATGAGCAGTGCCGCCGCATTCTCGTACGCACCCCTGCTGCCGACCGGCCCCGACGAGACCGAATACCGCCTGGTCACCGACGAGGGCGTGGACGTCGTCAACGGCCCGGGAGGCCGCCGGTTCCTGACCGTGGATCCGGGCGCGCTGACCGCGCTCACGGCGGAGGCGATGCACGACATCGCCCACTTCCTGCGCCCGGCGCACCTGGCCCAGCTCCGGTCGATCATCGACGATCCGGCGGCCTCGCCGAACGACCGCTTCGTCGCGCTCGACCTGCTGCGCAACGCGAACATCGCGGCCGGTGGCGTGCTGCCGATGTGCCAGGACACCGGCACCGCGATCGTGATGGGCAAGCGCGGCCGGCACGTGCTCACCGACGGCACCGACGCGGAGGCGATCTCGCGCGGCGTCTACCAGGCGTACACCCGGCTCAACCTGCGTTACTCGCAGCTCGCCCCGCTGACCATGTGGGACGAGCGGAACACCGGCAGCAACCTGCCCGCCCAGGTCGAGCTGTACGCCGAGGACCCGGACGGCCACCCCGACGCGTACAAGTTCCTGTTCATGGCCAAGGGCGGCGGCTCGGCCAACAAGTCCTACCTCTACCAGGAGACCAAGGCGCTGCTGAACCCGACGCGGATGATGCAGTTCCTGGAGGAGAAGCTGCGGCTCATCGGCACCGCCGCCTGCCCGCCCTACCACCTGGCCATCGTCATCGGCGGCACCTCCGCCGAGTACGCGCTGAAGACCGCGAAGTACGCCTCCGCGAAATACCTGGACGCGCTGCCCACTCAGGGCTCGATGAGCGCGCACGGCTTCCGTGACCTGGAGCTGGAGGCCGAGGTGCTGGAGCTGACCCGCAACTTCGGCATCGGCGCGCAGTTCGGCGGGCGCTACTTCTGCCACGACGTACGGGTGGTGCGGCTGCCCCGGCACGGCGCCTCCTGCCCGGTCGCGATCGCGGTGTCCTGCTCGGCCGACCGGCAGGCGGTGGCGAAGATCACCCCGTCGGGCGTCTGGCTGGAGCGGCTGGAGACCGACCCGGCGCGCTACCTGCCCGACGTGACCGACGAGACGCTGGAGACCGAGGAGGTCGTCCGCGTCGACCTGAACCGGCCGATGGACGAGATCCGGGCCGAGCTGTCGAAGTACCCGGTGAAGACCCGGCTGTCCCTGACCGGCCCGCTCGTCGTGGCCCGGGACATCGCGCACGCGAAGATCGCCGAGCGGCTGGACGCGGGCGAGCCGATGCCGCAATACCTGCGTGACCACGCGGTCTACTACGCCGGCCCGGCGAAGACCCCCGAGGGCTACGCCTCCGGCTCGTTCGGTCCCACCACAGCGGGCCGGATGGACGCGTACGTGGAGAAGTTCCAGGCGGCCGGCGGCTCGATGGTGATGCTCGCGAAGGGCAACCGGTCCGCCCAGGTCACCCGCTCCTGCCAGGCCCACGGCGGGTTCTATCTCGGCTCGATCGGCGGCCCGGCCGCCCGCCTCGCGCAGGACTGCATCAAGCACGTCGAGGTGCTGGAGTACGCCGAGCTGGGCATGGAGGCGGTCTGGAAGATCGAGGTGGAGGACTTCCCCGCCTTCATCGTCGTCGACGACAAGGGCAACGACTTCTTCGCCGAGGTCACCAAGCCGGTGCTCACCGTCGGGCGGCGCTGAGTCCGGACATACGCCGAGGGGCGCCCGGGAGAGATCCCGAGCGCCCCTCGGCGTGTTCGTCGTGCATCGACATCGGTGCGCCTGCCCGGCCGCGTGGCCGGACAGGCGCACCGCCCCCGTCGGATGCCGTAACCGACAACCCGCGGCAAGTCTGGGTGAGGCCGCTGCCGAACCGCTATCGAATCGCTATCGCCTGCTCGGAGCACCCGGTGATCATCGGGCTACTCTGCTGAATGTTGCTCGTGACGGGTGGGAGCGCGGATGCGGTTCGGAATCCTGGGGCCCCTGCGGGTCGGTGGCGGTGAGGCCACAGTCACCGCGGGACGGGATCGGACCGTGCTCGCCGTCTTGTTGTTGCGCCCGGGACGAGTGGTACCGGTCGAGGACCTGGTCGACGCCGTCTGGGACGAGCGCCCACCGGCCACCGCGCGTACCCAGCTCCAGAGCTGCGTGTCGCGCCTGCGGCAGCGGTTCGTGCGGCTCGGACTGCCGGCCGGGACCATCGTCACCGATCCGGCCGGCTACACCATCCGGGTCGAGGCGGGGGACCTCGACGCCGAGGTGTTCGCGAGCACTGTGGAGACGGCCCGCCGGAATGCCGCCGCCGGCCGGCTGACCGAGGCCCGCCAGCACTACCGGGCCGCGCTGGCGCTGTGGCGTGGCCCGGCGCTGGCCGGCGTCCCCGCCCGCAGTGTGCGGCAGCGGGCCCGGGCGCTGGACGAGCAGCGGCTTGGCGTGCTGGAGGACTGCGTCGACATCGAGCTGCGGCTGCGCATGGCCGCCGATCTGATCGACGAGCTGACCGAGGCGGTCGAGCGCAACCCGCTGCGGGAGCGCCTGCGCGGGCAGTCGATGCTGGCTCTCTCGGCGGTCGGCCGCCACGCGGACGCGCTCGCCGTCTACCGGGAGGGGCGGCGGATCTACGCCGAGGAGCTGGGCATCGAACCCGGCGCGGCGTTGCAGGAGCTGCACCAGCGGATCCTCGCCGGTGACGTGGCGCTGGGCGGGCCGGAGAACCGGCCCACCGCCCCGGTGCGGGCGCTGCCCCGCACGATCAGCGACTTCACCGGGCGGCAGCAGACAGTGTCCAGGTTGGTGCGGGAGATCGTCGAGGACGGAATCCGGGTCCAGCTCATCGACGGCATGGCCGGTAGCGGCAAGACCACACTCGCGGTACAGGTGGCGACCGCTGTCGCCGACCGGTTCCCCGACGCGCAGCTCTTCGTCGACCTGCACGGACACAGCGAACAGAGCCCGCTCGCCACGACCGCGGCGGTGGCCACCCTGCTCCGGCAACTCGGCGTGCCGCCCGAGCGGGTTCCCGCCGACCTGGCGGACCGGCTGGCGGTGTGGCGGTCCGAACTGGCCGGCCGGCGGGCGGTGGTGGTGCTCGACAACGCCGCCGACGCGGACCAGGTGGCGCCGTTGCTGCCGAACGGCCCGGACTGCCTGGTGCTGATCACCAGCCGCCGCCGACTGGTCGGCCTGGACTCGGGCCGGCCGTCGTCGCTGCCGGTACTCGACAGCGATGAAGCGGTCGAGCTGCTGGCCCGGGTGGCCGGCACGGAGCGGATCGCCGCCGAGCCCGAGGCGGCGGCGGAGGTGGCCCGGCGCTGCGGTCACCTTCCGCTCGCCCTGCGGCTGGCCGGGGCCCGGCTCGCGCACCGGCCGCGCTGGCGGGTGGCGGACCTGGCGCAGCGGCTGGCCGGCGCGTCCGATCCGCTGGCCGAGCTGGCCGCGGGGGAGCGCTCGGTCGCCCGCGCCTTCGCGCTGTCGTACGAGCAGGTGTCAGCGGTCGCGCAGCGGGTCTTCCGGCTGCTCGGGCTGCACCCCGGCGTCACCGCCGACAACCGGGTGGCGGCGGTGCTCACGGAGCTGTCGGTGCCGGATGCTCAGGATGCCCTCGACGAACTCGTCGACGCGCACCTCGTCGACGAGGCGGAGCCGGGCCGCTACCGGCTGCACGATCTGATCCGGGAGTACGCGCGCATGCTCGTCGCGCAACGCGAGACCGTCGAGGAGCGAAGGGCGGTGACGGCACGGCTCCTCGACTTTCACCTGCACGTCGCCGCGGCGTTGGGGAAGGCGATCGATTCGGTCGGGTGCCCGTCACTGCCCGAGCCGGTGCGATCCGACCTGGTGGACGGCACCGTCGCCCTCGGCCGTCCGTGGCTGGAGGAGAATCGGCCGGCGATGACGGCCCTGGTCCGGCTGGCCGAGCAGGAGGGTTTCCTCCAGCAGAGCTGGCAGCTCGCCCGGGTGGGCTGGTCGATAAACTTCTACGGCGGTCACCTCGACGATCTGGTGGAGACGCACCAGATCGGTCTGCGTGCCGCGGAGCGCCTGGGCGACGACGAAGCAGTGGCCACGATGCTCAACTATCTGGCTTCGGCGGACTACCGCCGGGCGAGGTTCGCAGAGGCCATCCGGCGGATGGAGGCGGCGGTCGGCATCTACCGGCGGCTCGGCCGCCGGGACGACCTGGTCAAGGCGCTCGGCAACCTCGGCACCGCGTACGGGGTCGACGGACAGCCCCAGCGGGCCATCAAGGTGTTCGAGTCGCTGCTGGTGCCCGCTCGCCGGATGCCGGACCCGACCTCGTTCTTGAGCTGGTTGAACAACCTGGCGTTCACGCTTATCGAGATCGGCCGCTACGACGAGGCGGTGCGGATGTGCCGCGATCAGATGGCCGTGGCCCGGCAGGCCGGCGATCTGCGGCAGGTCGGTAACGCCATCGGCCACCTCGGGATGGCGCGGCACCGAAGGGGCGAGCGCGGCCCCGCGCTTCGGCTCCTGGGTGCCGGTGCAAGGCTCAAGCGCCAGGTGGGCAACCGCTACGGCGAGGGTGAGCTGCTCAACGAGCTGGGCACGATGGAGCGCGAGGAAGGCCGGCCGGAACTGGCCGCCGAGCTGCACTGGGAAGCGCTCGTGGCCATGACCGACGCCGGGGATCTGGTCGGGCAGTGTGCCACCCGGAACCTGCTGGCCCGGGCGATCCTCGATCAGGGCGACGTCGCCAGCGCGCTGGACCTGCACCGACGGGTGCTCTCTGATGCCGCTCGGCTCGGCGCTCGCTACGAGCAGGCTCGTGCGCTCGACGGCATGGCCCGCTGCCTGAGGCACACCGACGCCGAGCGGGCTCGCCGGTACGCCGGGCGGGCGCTGGCGCTGTTCCGCCAGGTCGAGTCGCCGGACCAGCGGGAGGCGGAGAGGCTGCTGGCCGAGCTCGGCTGAGGGCCGCGCCACTTTCCCTGCACACCGGCCAGTGGCGCGGCAGGATGGTACGCGTGACGACTCCAGAGGCGACCGGCTACCGGATCGAACGCGACTCGATGGGCGAGGTGGAGGTGCCCGCCGACGCGCTGTGGCGGGCGCAGACCCAGCGCGCGGTGCAGAACTTCCCGATCTCCGGGCGCGGGCTGGAACCGGCCCAGATCAAGGCCCTGGCGCAGATCAAGGGGGCGGCGGCCCTGGTCAACGGTGAGCTGGGCGTGATCGACGCGGACGTGGCGCAGGCGATCGCCACCGCCGCCGCGCACGTGGCCGAGGGCGGCTACGACGACCAGTTCCCGGTGGACGTCTTCCAGACCGGGTCCGGCACCTCGTCCAACATGAACACGAACGAGGTGATCGCCACGCTGGCGAGCCGCGAGCTGGGCCGGGACGTGCACCCGAACGACCACGTCAACGCGTCGCAGTCCAGCAACGACGTGTTCCCCACCTCGATCCACCTGGCCGCCACCCAGTTCGTGGTGGAGGATCTGATCCCCTCGCTGAAGCAGCTCGCGGGCGCGCTGGAGGAGAAGGCGGCCGAGTTCGAGACGGTGGTCAAGGCCGGGCGTACCCACCTGATGGACGCCACGCCGGTCACGCTCGGGCAGGAGTTCGGCGGTTACGCCGCGCAGGTGCGTTACGGCGTGGAGCGGCTGGAGTCGGCGCTGCCCCGGCTGGCCGAGCTGCCGCTGGGCGGCACCGCCGTCGGCACCGGCATCAACACGCCGCTGGGCTTCGCCGACCGGGTGATCGGCAAGCTGCGGGAGTCGACAGGGCTGCCGCTGACCGAGGCGCGCAACCACTTCGAGGCGCAGGGCGCCCGGGACGCGCTGGTGGAGACGTCCGGCCAGCTCCGTACCATCGCGGTCGGCCTCTACAAGATCGCCAACGACGTGCGCTGGATGGGCTCCGGCCCGCGCGCCGGGCTGCGCGAGCTGCGCATCCCGGACCTCCAGCCGGGATCGTCGATCATGCCGGGCAAGGTGAACCCGGTGGTCGCCGAGGCGATGCGGCAGGTCTGCGCCCAGGTGGTCGGCAACGACGCGGCGGTGGCGTTCGCCGGGTCGCAGGGCGACTTCGAGCTGAACGTGATGCTCCCGGTGATGGGCCGCAACCTGCTTGAGTCGATCAAGCTGATCGCCGCGTCCAGCCGGCTGTTCGCGGAGCGGCTGGTGGCCGGCCTGGTCGCGGACGCCGAGGTCTGCCTGGCGTACGCGGAGGGCTCGCCGTCGATCGTCACCCCGCTCAACCGCCATCTCGGCTACGACGAGGCCGCCTCGATCGCCAAGGAGGCGCTGGCCAAGCAGGTGTCCATCCGCGAGGTGGTGATCTCCCGGGGGCACGTCGACTCGGGCACGCTCACCGAGACCCAGTTGGACGAGGCACTGGATCTGCTGCGGATGACCCACCCCTGAGCCGGTGCCGGTAATTGCCTCGACCGGCCACAGTGAGCGCGGCATGATCCGACCGTGCGTGACGACGGCGACGTGTTGCTGGAGACCGCGCGGCTGACGCTGCGCCGGTTCACGATGGACGACGTGGACCGGCTGGTGGCGCTGGACGCCGACCCGGAGGTCATGCGCTTCCTGACCGGTGGCGCGCCGACGCCGGCCGGGACGTTCCGGGACGAGGTGCTGCCCCGGGTGCTCGCCGGGTACGACAGGCATCCCGGGCTCGGCCGCTGGGCGGCGCTGGACCGGTTCAGCGGCGAGTTCCTCGGCTGGTTCGCGCTCGACCCGTCCGAGGACGGCACCGAGGCGGAGCTGGGCTACCGGCTGCGCCGCGCGGCGTGGGGACACGGGCTTGCGACCGAGGGCGCGCGGGCGCTGGTGCGGCACGCGTTCGACACGGTGGGCGTCCGCCGGGTGTGGGCCGAGACGATGACGATCAACGACCGCTCCCGCGCGGTGATGGCCCGCGCCGGGCTGCGCTACGTCCGTACCTTCCACCTGACCTTCGACGACCCGATTCCGGGTACGGAGCACGGCGAGGTGGAGTACGAGCTGCGCCGCGACGACTGGCCCGCGACGCGTCAGGAGTGGGACGCGGCGGCCTTGCGGGCCCGGTAGGCGCTGACCGCGGCCCGGTTGCCGCAGCCGGCGTCGCAGAACCGGCGGGACCGGTTCCGGGACAGGTCGACGAGCACGTTGTCACAGTCGGGGTGGTCGCAGTGCCGCAGCCGGCTCAGTTCGCCCGCCCGGACCAGGTCGGCCATCGCCATCGCGGCCTCGACCGCCATCCGGGTCGCCAGCGGCGCGTCCCGTGGCACCGCGTGCAGGTGGTACGGCTCGTCGTCGTGCCGGACGAGTTGCGGCAGCGCCTGCGACTCGCGCAGCAGTCCGTTGACGATCGCCACCACCTCGTCGGTGTCGGCGTACCAGATGCGGCGCAGCCGGGGCCGCAGCGCGCGGACCTGGCGCAGTTCGGCGTCGGTGTGCTCGTGCCGGCCGCTCCACCCGTGGGTGGTGAAGAAGGCGTCCAGGGCGGCCACGTCGGGCAGCCCTTCCCGGTCGCCGTCGGCGGTGTTCACCAGTGCCGCGGCGCTGACCAGCGCACATTCGGTGTCATGAGCGAAAAGCAACTTGACTCCTGTCGGAGGCTACGCCTAGCGTCATCAGCATAACCTCCATTCACTCATGACCAGGAGTTGCCGATGCGTGAACGGTCCAGCGTCGGGCTCGGCCTGGCACTGCTCTCCGCGATCACGTTCGCCACGTCGGGCACTTTCGCCCGCCCACTGATCACCGGGGAGTGGTCGGCGGTAGCTGTGGTGATCGCCCGGGTCGGCATCGCCGCGCTGGTGCTCGCCGTCCCCGCCGTGCTGGCGCTGCGCGGCAGGTGGGCGGTGCTGCGCCGCAACGCGTTCAGCGTGGTGCTGTTCGGGTTGCTCGGCGTGGCCACGGCGCAGGCGTGCTTCTTCAACGCGGTCCGCTACCTCCCGGTCGGTGTGGCGCTCCTGCTGGAATACCTCGGCATCGTGCTCGTGGTCGGATGGATGTGGCTGGCCCACGGGCAGCGACCCCGGCTGCTGACAGTGGCCGGCTCCGTCACCGCCCTGTGTGGACTGGTGCTCGTCCTCGACCTCACCGGTGCCGGGCGACTCGACCCGGTGGGCGTGCTCTGGGGGCTCGGTGCGGGCGTCGGGCTTGCCGGATACTTCGTCATCGCCGGCCGGACCGACGCGCGTCTGCCCTCGGTGGTGATGGCCAGCGGTGGCATGGCGGTCGGCGCGCTGGCGTTGCTCCTGCTCGGCGGCATCGGCGCGCTGCCGCTCACCGCCGGCACCGCCGACGTCACCTTCGGCGGGCACCGGGTGAGCTGGCTGGTGCCGGTCGCCGGGCTGTCGCTCATCGCCGCGGTGGTCGCGTACCTCGCCGGTGTCGCCAGCACCCGGCTGCTCGGAGCGCGGCTGTCCTCCTTCGTGGGGCTGACCGAGGTGATGTTCGCGGTGCTGATCGCCTGGCTGGTGCTCGACGAACTGCCCGGCCTGATCCAGCTGGCCGGCGGCGTGCTCATCCTCGGCGGCGTCGCCCTGGTCCGGGCAGACGAACTGCGGGGCGCGCCACAACCGGTGCCGACGCCGGCGGCGGCCGAACCGGTGCCGGCCGGTGACCGGTGAGCGGGCCACGCGGCGCCGTCGTCTTCGACGCCGACGAGACCCTCGTCGACCTGCGCCCGGCGGTCACCGGCGCCCTCGTCGCCGTACTCGAGGAGATGCGGCGGCGGACCCCGGCGGCGGCCGCCGTGGCGCTCGCGGACCTGGAGGAGGACTGGGGTGCGGTCTTCGGCGCGCTCAGCGCCGCCCCGGTGCAGGAGATCCGGCGGGCCGCGCTGGTCCGTTCGCTGGCCCGGGCCGGGCTGGAGGCGGACCTGGACGAGTTCGCGGCGTTGTTCTTCGCCCGCCGGTACGCGCTGAGCCACCCCTTCCCGGACGTGCTGCCCGCGCTGGCGGCGTTGCGCCCGCACCACGTGCTGGGCTTCGCCACGAACGGCAACAGTCGTGCCGAACGCTGCGGCCTCGACGGGCAGTTCGCGTTCGAGCTGTACGCGCACGAGGGCGGTCTGCCCAAGAAGCCCGCCGCTGAGTTCTTCGGCGCGGTGGTGGCGGCGTCCGGGCTGCCGGCGTCCCGGATCGTCCACGTCGGTGACTCGCCGGAGCACGACGTGGTGGCCGCGCAGCGGGCCGGGCTGCGTGCGATCTGGCTCAACCGGGCCGGACTGCCCCGTCCACGGGGCCTCGAACCCGACGCCGAGGTGGCCACGCTCGCCGACCTGTCCGAGGTGCTTATCGCCTTGACGAACGCGAATGCCTAGTTGCCGCCGATAACGGACGTCGATCTGGCGGAACGCGCTCCCGTGATGTGGGATGACACCACGTCCCTCAACGAGAGGATCTGATGTGGTGAGCAAGCGCTTCACCGTCGGCGCGGTCGCGGCTGCGGCCTCGCTGGCACTCACGGTGACCGGCCTGAGCATTCCGGCGAGCGCCGCGCCGTCGGACACCCGGACCTTCACCGTGCTGGCCGAGAGCGGCGTCTCCACCGACGCCGCGATCGCCGCGATCGCCGCCGCCGGTGGCAAGGTCGTCGCCCGCACCGACGACGTCGGCCTCTTCCAGGTCACCAGCGACCGGGCGGACTTCGCCAGCCGGGCCAACGCGGCCGGCGCGCTGGTCGGCGCCGCCGAGGAGAAGGCGATCGGCCGCAAGCCGAAGCTGGACCGGGTCGAGCAGGAGCACCTGCTGGCCGCCGCGGCGACGAAGGGCAAGGTCGCCAAGGGCAAGAACAAGAAGATGGACCCGCTCGACGACAAGCTCTGGGGTCTGGACATGATCCGGGCCGACAAGGCCCGCAAGATCGAGCCGGGCGACCGCCGGGTCACCGTCGGCATCCTGGACACCGGCGTCGACGCCAGCCAGCCCGACCTGGCACCGAACTTCAACTGGGCGCTGTCGCGCAACTTCGCCCCGGACATCCCCGAGGTCGACGGGCCGTGCGAGGTGGCGAGCTGCCTCGACCCGGTCGGCACCGACGACGGCGGGCACGGCACGCACGTGGCCGGCACCATCGGCGCCGCAGCCAACGGCTTCGGCCTGTCCGGCGTGGCCCCGAACGTCTCCCTTGTGGAGCTGAAGGGCGGCCAGGACAGCGGGTACTTCTTCCTCAACCCGGTGGTGAACGCCCTGGTGCACGCGGGCCGCTCCGGGCTGGACGTGGTGAACATGTCCTTCTACGTCGACCCGTGGCTCTACAACTGCACCGCCAACCCGGCCGACTCGCCGGAGGCGCAGGCCGAGCAGCGCACCGTCATCGAGGCGATGAAGCGGGCGCTGAACTTCGCGCACCGCAAGGGCGTCACGCTGGTCGGCTCGCTCGGCAACAACCACGAGGACCTGGGCGCGCCGCGTACCGACGTGAGCAGCCCGGACTACGGCGCCGACCCGTACCCGCGCCCGATCGACAACGCGACCTGCTGGGACCTGCCGGTCGAGGGCCCGCACGTGATCGGCGTGTCGGCGGTCGGCCCGTCCGGCAAGAAGTCTGACTACTCGAACTACGGCACCGAGCAGATCTCGGTGGCGGCGCCGGGTGGCTGGTTCCGGGACGGCTTCGGCACCGACACGTACCGCACCGACGCCAACATGATCCTCTCCACGTACCCGAAGAAGGTGCTCCAGGAGGAGGGGTCGGTCGACGAGAACGGCAACATCGTCGCCGGCTTCGAGGAATCGGTGTTCAAGCAGTGCACCGCCAAGGGTGAGTGTGGCTACTACACCTACCTGCAGGGCACCTCGATGGCGTCCCCGCACGTCTCGGGTGTGGCCGCGCTGATCGTCAGCAAGCACGGCAAGAAGGAGGGCCGCAACGGCTACGGCATGGCGCCGAACCTGGTCGAGCAGCACCTCTACCGGACGGCGGCCGAGCACGCCTGCCCGGAGCCGCGTCTGCAGTCCTACACCAACGAGGGCCGGGACGCCGAGTTCGACGCGTACTGCGCGGGCTCGCTGAACTTCAACGGCTTCTACGGCTACGGCATCGTCGACGCCTACGCCGCGGTGAAGACCCCGGTCAAGCCGAACGTCCGACCGTAACGACCGTTTCCCCGAAGTGGCGGTGTCCGGAGTTCCCGGACGCCGCCACTTCGGCGTTCCGGCTTCCTTCCGGACGGCGGGCGTCACGGCCGCCATCCCCGGGCCACCAGTGCGGCGCGGATCTCCCGGACCAGGGCGGGGAACTCCTTGCGCAGGCGGCTGCCGGTCACGTGCAACACCAGCCAGCCGGCTTCGACAAGCTGGTTGAGCCGCCTCCGGTCGAGGTGCGTGCGGTCCGCGTCGGCGCGCCACTGACCGTCGTACTCGACGGCGACCCGGAACCCCGGCCAGGCCAGATCGGAGTGCAGGATCAGGCCGGTCGACACGCGCACCGGATGCTGGGCCACCGGGCGCGGCAGGCCGGCGAGGACAAGGCGTACCCGCAGGTGGGACTCGGGCGGTGACTGGGCCAGCCCGTCGGTCAGGCCGACCACCCACGCCGCCCGCCGCCCACCGGGGCGACAGGCGTTCCGGGCCGCCTCGCCCGCCAGTGCCGAGCGGCTGACCGAACCGGTACGCAACAGCCCGTCGATGATGCCGACCGCCTTCACCGGATCGGCCCAGACCGCTGTCTCCCAGGCACAGGCGACCGGCTCGGTACGCGGCGGCGGGCCGTCCAGGATCATCACCGCGCCGGGGGACGACTCTGCGAAGGGGTTCGATGCGGCGGGCGACCCCGTGCCGACGAATGGGCTCGTTCGCGCGGGTGCCGCGCCGCCGACCGGGACCAGGAGGCCGCTGCGTGTGCTCGACATCGGGGCGTGGTGCACCCGGACACCCGGCTGGGAGTCGGCCCGGACCGTGGCCGGCAGCAGGACGTGCACGTCGTCGGTGAGGCCGGCGGCGTGCTCGACCCCGTGCAGGTAGGCCGCCGAAGGGCCGGCGACCACCGCGCCCGGCGGCATGCGCAGCAGCGCGGCGCGGCAGGCCAGCGCGTGGTCGCGGTCGAGCCGCGCGTCGGCGTACACGTCCTGCCGGAGCCGGATCCAGGACGCGCCCCGCAGGTGGTGCCGGGACAGCAGCCCGCGCCGGATCGCTTCCGAGCCCCGGAAGACCTGCCAGGCCAGCTCCGGCGGTCGATGAGGTTGAGGTGGCATGGGACGAGCGTGGCGGCGCACGGGTGGAGATCGATACCCCTGTGGACGGCCGCAGCCGTGCCGCCCTTCGCGCCCTGTGGACAACCCCCGAGCGGCCTGCCGATGTGCTAGGGCCTGTGTCGAAGTCGGTCACAGCCATTCGTTGATGGCGGCGACGTGCACGGTGGCCGCGTAGCGCACGGCGAGTTTGTCGAAGCGGGTGGCCACGGCGCGGTGGCGTTTGAGGCGGTTGATGCCGCACTCCACGGCGTGACGCTGCTGGTACCGCTGTGGGTCGAAGGCCGGTGGCCGGCCGCCCTTCGACCCCTTCTTACGCCGGTTCGCGTCCTGGTCGGCCTTCGACGGGATCGTCGCGGCGATCCCACGTCGGCGCAGGTAGCGGCGGTTGGCCTTCGACGTGTACGCCTTGTCAGCGAGGACCCGGTCCGGGCGGGTCCGGGGCCGGCCGCTACCGAGGCGGGGCACCCGGATCCCGTCGAGCACCGGGATGAACTGCGGGCTGTCCCCGCGCTGCCCGGCGGTCAACACGATCGACAGCGGCTTCTGCCCCTGCTCACACGCGAGGTGCACTTTCGTGGTCAGGCCGCCCCGCGAGCGACCGAGCGCATGATCGTCCGGTTCGACCGTGACCCCGCCCGGCGGCTCGGCCTGCAGATCCCCTTTTTACGCGCTCCAGCGGCATGCTGATGCGCTCGGGCGACCGTCGAGTCCACCGACACGTCCCAGACGACGCGTCCGGCTCCGTCAGCCAGGGCCTGCAGGGCGATCAGGATCTTCGCCCAGGTCCCATCCCGCTGCCAACGCCGGAACAACGCGTACGCCGCAGCCCAGGACCCGTAGCAGTCCGGGACGTCCCGCCACGGGGCGCCAACCCGTGTCCGCCACCGGATCCCATCGATGAGCTGCCGTTTCGTCCATGTCGACGGCCGGCCTGGCCTACGCCCCGCGGGCAGCAACGGCTCCAGCGCCGCCCACTGTACGTCGGTCAGGTCGTGCCGCCTCGTCACCGCTAGGGTGTCCACGAGGTCTCCGGTGTTCGGGTTCTGCTTGGTCGCTGAACCAGATACCGGAGACCTCGCTACATCTCGAACACCGACACGCCAAGATCCTCACCCAACAGCTCAAGCCCTCGCACGGACTTCGACACAGGCCCTAGGAGAGCGCTGCGGCTACCGCTTCGGCGGCGGCCGTGACCTGGGCGCCGACGTCCGCCACGTCGAGCGGGGTCAGCGACACCACCCCCACGCTGCCCTCCAGACCCGGCACGCCGAGCACCGGGGCGGCCACTCCGTACGCGCCGGACTCCAGCTCGCCGCTGGTGCTCACCGGCCCCGGATCGCCGGCCCGCCCGGCCAGCACCGCCCGGCCCGCCGCGCCCCGCTCCAGCGGGTGCCGGGTGCCGGTCCGGTACGCCACGTGGAAGGACGTCCAGCTCGGCTCGACCACCGCCAGCGCGACCCCCTCGCCGCCCTCGACCACCGTCAGGTGGGCGGTCGCCCCGGTGCCCTCGGCGAGGCGGCGCAGCGCGGGCAACGCCCCCTCGGCCAGCAGGGGCTGGGCGCGGCGGGCCAGGTGCAGCACGCCCACGCCGATGCGCAGCCGGCCCTCGCCGTCGCGCCGGAGCATGCCGTGGCCGGTCAGCGCGCCGACCAGCCGGTAGACGGCCGCCCGGCCGATGCCCAGCCGGTGCGCCGCCTCGGTGACTGTCAGCCCGCCCGGCGCGTCCGCGACCAGGTGCAGCAGCCGCAGACCCCGGTCCAGGGTCTGTGCGGTCTCTCCCGTGCGTGCCGCCGTGTCCACAGCACGCAGCGTACGACCCGGCTCCGGCCAACCCGGAAATGTGTGGACGGCTACCCTTGTGAGGTGACGCTACGCCTGTATGACACCGCCACCCGATCGGTGCGGGACTTCGTCCCGCGGGAAGCCGGCAAGGTGGGGGTCTACCTGTGTGGTCTCACGCTCCAGGCCCCGCCCCACATCGGCCACCTTCGCTCCGGCGTCAACTACGACGTGCTGCGCCGCTGGCTGCTCAGCAAGGGCTTCGAGGTCACGTTCATCCGCAACCTGACCGACATCGACGACAAGGTCCTGGCCAAGGCGATGGAGCAGGACCGGCCGTTCTGGTCGATCGCGTACGCCAACGAGCAGATCCTCACCGCCTCCTACCGGGCGCTCAACGTGCTCCCGCCGACGTACGAGCCGCGCGCCACCGGGCACATCCCGGAGATGCACGAGCTGATCGTCCGGCTGATCGAGACCGGCCACGCCTACCCGGCCACCGACGGCTCCGGCGACGTCTACTTCGACGTGGCCTCCTGGCCCGCGTACGGCTCGCTGTCCGGCCAGTCCCCGGCGGACATGCAGCCCGCCGGCGACGCCCCCGACCGGGGCAAGCGGGATCCGCGTGACTTCGCGCTCTGGAAGGGCGCCAAGCCGGGCGAGCCGGCCGACGCCTACTGGCCGTCGCCGTGGGGGCGCGGGCGCCCCGGCTGGCACATCGAGTGCTCGGCCATGTGCTGGCGCTACCTGGGCCCCGAGTTCGACATCCACGGCGGCGGGCTCGACCTGACGTTCCCGCACCACGAGAACGAGATCGCCCAGTCGCAGGCCGCCGACCTGCCGTTCGCCCGCTACTGGGTGCACCACGGCCTGCTCGGCATCGGCGGCACCAAGATGGGCAAGTCGCTCGGCAACACGCTCGACCTCGACTACGTGGCCTCGCTCGGGGTCCGTCCGGTGGAGCTGCGCTACTACTACGTCGCCGCGCACTACCGCTCCCGCATCGACTACTCCGAGGACGCGTTGCGCGAGGCCGCCGTGGCGTACCGGCGGATCGAGGGCTTCGTGCAGCGGGCGGCCGAGCGGGTCGGCACGGGCCGGCCCGGCGGCCTGCCGGACGCCTTCGTGGCCGCGATGGACGACGACCTCAACACGTCGGCGGCGCTGGCGGCGCTGCACGAGGTGGTTCGTGACGGCAACACCGCGCTCACCGCCGGGGACGATGTGACCGTCCGCACGGCGCTCGCCGCCACCCGGGCGATGCTGGATATCCTCGGCGTCGACCCCCTGGACCCGGCCTGGACCGGCGGCGGCCGCGCGGACGACCTGCGCGGCGTGGTGGACTCCCTGATCGCGCTGGCCCTGGAGCAGCGCGCGCAGGCCCGCGGCCGCAGGGACTGGGCCGCCGCCGACGCCGTACGCGACCAGCTCAAGCAGGCCGGCGTGGTCGTCGAGGACACCCCCCAGGGCCCGCGTTGGACTATTGGAGAGCAGGACTGATGGCCGGCAACTCGCAGCGCCGTGGCCGGCGACTGACGCCGAAGGCGGGCGCCCCCAAGGGCACCGGTGGCAAGAACAAGGACTCCCTCGCCGGGCGGGGCCGCACGCTGCCCGCCGACGAGCGGCCCTGGCACAAGGCGTACTCGGGCACCGAGAAGCTGCCCCAGCGCACCGCCTGGAAGCAGGACAAGGAGCGCCGCACCGCCGCCGAGGAGGGGCGTGCGCCCAAGATCGGCCAGCCCGGCACCAAGGACACCACCTGGGGCAAGGGCAGCCGGGCCGGTGTGCCGCTCAAGGGCGGCAAGGGCAAGCCCGCCGGCCGGGGCGGCCCCCGGGTCGCGCCGGGCCGTAAGGCCAACCCGGCGAAGGACAGCCCCGAGCTGCTGGTCGGGCGCAACCCGGTGCTGGAGTCGCTGCGCACCCAGGTGCCCGCGACCGCGCTCTACACCGCGCAGGGCATCGACATGGACGACCGGGTCAAGGAGATCGTCCGCACCGCCGCCGACCGGGGCATCGCGATCCTGGAGGTCAGCCGCGCCGAGCTGGACCGGATGACCGGCGGGGTGCTGCACCAGGGCGTCGGCCTCCAGGTGCCGCCGTTCGCCTACGAGCCGTTCGACGACCTGGTCGCGGCGGCGCTGGAGCAGGCCGCTCCGCTGCTCGTCGCGCTGGACGGCGTCACCGACCCGCGTAACCTCGGCGCGGTCATCCGCTCGGCCGCCGCGTTCGGCGCGCAGGGTGTCTTCGTACCCGAACGGCGTGCCGCCGGGATCACCGCGACCGCCTGGCGGACCAGCGCCGGCGCGGCCGCGCGCGTGCCGGTGGCCCAGGTCACCAACCTGACCCGGTCGCTCAAGGCGTGCAAGGAGGCCGGCTTCGTCGTGGTCGGCCTGGACGCCGACGGGCAGACCGACCTGTACGACCTGGAGGCCGCCGTCGGCCCGCTCGTCGTGGTGGTCGGCTCGGAGGGCCGAGGGCTGTCCCGCCTGGTCGGGGAGACCTGCGACCTGACCGTCAGCATCCCGATGGTCTCCGAGGTGGAGTCGCTAAACGCCAGCGTCGCCGCCGCGGTCACGCTCGCCGAGGTCGCCCGCCGCCGGTCCGTCGAGGCCTGACCGAGAGCAACGAAAAGGGCGGTCCGCCGTGGCGGGCCGCCCTTTTCGCGTACGTCAGATCCGCTGGCCGGTGGCGGCGTGGAAGACGTGGCTGCGGCCGGTACGCGGCTTGACGAACACGGTGTCGCCCATGTTCGGCATGCTGCGCCGGTCGGTACGGACCACGAACCGCTCGTTGTGGCCCTCCAGCGCGGCGTGGCCGTAGATGTTCGCGTCCGAGCCCAGGTCCTCGACCAACTCGACCACGACCGGCATGCCGCCCTCGGACGGGCTGACGAGGTCGCAGTCCTCCGGCCGGAAGCCGACGGTGACCTTGCCGTCGCCGCCCTCGGCGTTGGCCGCCTGGACCTGCTCGCGGGTCAGCGGCACGATCATCTCGGCGAACGCGCCGCCCTGTTCGGTCAGCTTCACCGTCTTGATGTTCATGGCCGGGGAGCCCATGAAGCCGGCGACGAAGACGTTGGCCGGGGTGTCGTAGAGCGCCCGCGGGGTGTCCACCTGCTGGAGTACGCCGTCCAGCATGACCGCCACCCGGTGACCCATGGTCATGGCCTCGACCTGGTCGTGGGTGACGTAGACGGTGGTGACGCCCAGCTTCGCCTGGAGCGAGGCGATCTGGGTACGGGTCTGCACACGCAGCTTGGCGTCGAGGTTCGACAGCGGCTCGTCCATGAGGAAGACCTGCGGCTCGCGGACGATCGCGCGGCCCATGGCGACACGCTGGCGCTGCCCGCCGGAGAGCGCCTTCGGCTTGCGGCTGAGGAACTCCTCCAGCTGGAGCAGCCCGGCCGCCTCCTTGACCCGCCGGTCGATCTCCGCCTTCGAGGTCTTGCGCAGCTTGAGGGCGAACGCCATGTTCTCGTACACCGTCATGTGCGGGTAGAGGGCGTAGTTCTGGAAGACCATCGCGATGTCGCGGGCCTTCGGCGGGAGGTGGGTGACGTCCCGGTCGTCGATGTAGATCGCGCCGTCGTCGACGTCCTCCAGGCCGGCGAGCATCCGGAGGCTGGTGGACTTGCCGCAACCGGACGGGCCGACCAGGACGAGGAACTCCCCGTCACCGATCTGGAGGTCGAGCTGGTTGACGGCGGGGCGCTCGGTGCCCGGATAGATCCGGGACGCCTTCGAGTAGGTGACCGTAGCCATGATGGAGCGCTTCCTTTCACCGGCAGGAACGTGCCGGACGATCCGAGTGAAGGAGCGACCGGCGCCCAAGGCGCCGGCCAACGGGGTCGTCGCTCAGGCAGCCGAGGCCGGCCGGAGTGTCGTCCGTGTCACTGCACGGTAAACGGCTTTCGCGATCGTGCCAAGACGTGGCGCGACGGATGGGACGGACGGCATACGCATAACGGGCACAGAGGCACGGCGAGGCATCAATCTCCCCGGCTGGGAGCGCGGCCGGGTGATGATCCATCGTCATCCCGGTCGGGATACCGACGTTTTCCGTGCTCGGGACCCCTGCGAGGCGGGATTTCCGGGGCTCAGTCGCTATGCTGACCCCTACGCACGCGCCCCTGTAGCTCAGCTGGCCAGAGCACTCGCCTTGTAAGCGAGATGTCGCCGGTTCGATCCCGGCCGGGGGCTCCAATTCCATCAGGCATTTCGCGGCGGCAGTCGCTGCGATCTGGCCAGTGACAGCGGCGGGCTCATGAGAGCCCGCAGGCGATCCGGCTGACCTGGAGCAGCCATCACCACTGGGCATGACGATCAGGCGGCGCCACGCTCGCTGACCGGCCGGCGGCGCAGGTTCGGGTTCAGCAGGGCCGGGGGCAGATAGGCCTGGTCGAGCCGGGTGACATCGGTGCCGGGCGCGACGATCTCATCGATCCGGTCGAGGATCTCGTCGGTGAGCGTGACGTCGACGCCGGCGAGCAGGTCGTCGAGGTGCTCCATCGTGCGCGGGCCGAGGATTGCGCTGGTCACGCCGGGGTGTGCGATGGCGAATGCCATGGCGAGGTGGGTCAACGGCAGGCCTGCCTCGTCGGCGAGCGGGATGAGTTGTTCGACGATGTCGATCCGGCGCTCGTCGGTGAGGTGTTTGGAGAAGCGGGCACGGCGCAGGTCGTTCTGCTCGCCCTTGCGGACCCGGCCGGTGAGCATTCCCTGCCCGAGTGGGCCCCACACCAGCGTGCCCATCCCGTAGCGCTGCGCGGCCGGCAGCACCTCGCTCTCGATGCCGCGGTTGAGGATCGAGTAGGGCGGCTGCTCGGTGTGGAAACGTTCCAGCCCGCGCCGCTCGGCGACCCACTGGGCGTCGACGATGTCGGAGGCGGGCATCGTGGATGATCCGATCGCCCGGACCTTGCCACTGCGGATCAGGTCGGAGAGCGCCGAGAGCGTCTCCTCGATGTCGGTGTCGGGGTCCGGGCGCTGGATCTGGTAGAGGTCGATGTGGTCGGTCTGCAGGCGGCGCAGCGAGTCCTCAACCGCGGTCATGATCCAGCGGCGGGAGGCGCCTCGCCGGTTGGGGTCGGTGGCCGCACCCGGCGTCCGGGGCAGCGCGATCAGCCTGGGCAGGCCCACCTTGGTCGCGAGGACGACGTTGTCCCGGCGGCCCTTGAGGGCCCTACCCACGATCTCCTCCGAGTCGCCGTAGGCATCGGCGGTGTCGACGACGTTGATCCCCGCGTCCAGCGCCTTGTGAATGACCTTGATCGAGTCGCCGGGGTCGGGATTCCCGATCACGGTGGCGAACATCAGCGTGCCGAGCGCGTACGGGCTGACCTTGATGCCCGTCCGGCCCAGGGTGCGGTACTGCATGAGCGTCTCCCTGCGGTATCGTCGTTAGGTGGAAAGTCTTTCCGGAACTGAACTATACGGAAAGGCTTTCCGGAAAAGCAAGGGAGGTGTAGCTGTGTCCGACAACAGAGCAGATTCCGGTGTTCGCGACCGCGCCCCGCGCCGGATGCGCACCGACGCGCGCCGCAACATCGAGTCCCTGCTCGAAGCTGCGAAGACGGTCTTCGGCACCGTCGGCGTCGACGCCCCCGCCAAAGAGATCACCGATCTGGCCGGCGTCGGCGTCGGCACGCTCTACCGGCACTTCCCGCAGCGCGCGGACCTGATCAAGGCCGTCATCGAGCGGGAGATCGACGCATGCGCCGACGCGGCCCCGGCCCTGGCCGCCACGCACGAACCGGGGGTAGCCCTCGCGAAGTGGCTCGACCGGTTCACCGCGTTCGTCGCGACGAAACGCGGATTTGCCGTGGCCCTGCACTCCGGCGATCCGGCGTTCGACGGCCTGCCCGGATATCTCCTGCAGAAGCTGGGACCGGCCCTCGAGTCGTTGCTCAAGGCCGCGACAGCCAGCGGTGAGGTCCGGGCCCGGATCAGTGCCCAGGACCTGCTGTACGCCGTTGCGAAACTGTGCGCGCCCATGCCGGACGAGGAACCCGACTACGGGCGGCGCATGGTCGCGCTCCTCGTCGACGGACTGCGGTCCGGCGAGCCCCCGCACTGACACACACCAGTCGACTCGGGCGGAGCTGAACGGACGATCGGGCCGTCCCGAGGTCGCCCGGGTGCCCTCCGCCGGGAGCCGACGGGGCGGATCGTCGGCGAGCGACCGGGTTAGTCTCGCGGTCCCCGACCGTGGAGGTGCCGATGCCCAGCCGCCTGCTCTACCTGGTCCGTCACGGCGAGCAGGACCGCCCGGAGGAGGAGGCGGACACCGGACTGTCCGAGCGGGGCCGGCGACAGGCGACGCTGCTGGGTGAGCGGCTGCGCGGCACGCGCTTTGCCGCCGTACACCATGGGCCGGCCCGCCGGGCCGCGGAGACCGCCGGGCTGGTCGCGGCGTCGCTGCCGGGTGTTCCGGTACGCGAGGACGACCGCGCGGGCGACCACATGCCGCACGACACCGAGCCGGCCGGCCTGCCGGAGTCGTACGTGGCGTTCCTGGCCGGCTTCACCGAGCGGGAGCGGCGGGACGGGCCGCGCGTGACGGCGGAGGCGGTGGCCCGGTTCGCCGCCGCCCCCGCGCAGGGTGACGTACGCGAGCTGGTCGTCACCCACAACTTCCTGGTCGCCTGGCTGGTGCTGAGCGCGCTGGAGGCGCCGGCCCGGCGGTGGATCGGGCTCAACCAGCAGAACTGCGGGTTGACCGTGATCCGTTACAGCTCGGGCGGCCCGCCGGCGCTCATCGCGTTCAACGACGTCGCCCACCTGCCGCCCGAGCTGCGTGCCACCGGCCTGCCCGACGACTACCGGATCTGACCGGCGCTCAGGCGAGCAGCTTCACCACGGCGTCGGCCACGGCGCGGGCGGACTGCGGGTTCTGGCCGGTCACCAGACGCTCGTCGACCACCACGTGCTCGGTGAAGTCGGGTGCCGGCACGTGCTGCGCGCCGGCCTCGGTGAGCTTGTCGGCGAGCAGGAACGGCACCTCGTCGGTGAGGCCGACGGCCGCCTCCTCGCTGTTCGTGAACCCGGCCACCCGCTTGCCGGCGATCAGCCGGGAGCCGTCGGTGAGGGTGAGGTTCACCAGCGCCGACGGGCCGTGGCAGACGGCGGCCACCACGCCGCCGCGCTCGTAGATCGAGCGGGCGATGCGGGCCAGGTCGGGGTCGTCCGGGAAGTCCCACATGGTGCCGTGACCGCCGGCGAAGAGGATCACGTCGTACCCGTCCGGTTCGACGTCGGCGGCCTTCGGCGTGTCGGTGACGCCGGCGGTGGCGAGGAAGTCGTTCTGGGTGCTGTCGTTCTCGTCCCGGCCGTCGACGGGCGGCTCCCCGCCGGCCACCGACACCAGGTCGACGTCGTACCCGGCGGCCCGGAACACCTCCCACGGCTCGGCGGCCTCGCCGACGTAGTAGCCGGTCGAGCGGCCGGTGCGGCCCAGCTCGGAATGACTGGTCATGGCGATGAGTGCGCGAGTCATGCCTTCCATGCTGGCCCGCTCGTCCGCCGACCGGCCATAGGCCGATGTCACAGCCGGAACGGGTTTGAGGTCGGGCCGGGTCAGCCGGTGGCGCCGTTGAGCAGGTCCACCACCTGCGCGGTGACGGCCGGCGGCGTGGCCTTCGGCGGGCAGTCCACGTAGCCGACCTGGTTCGGCCCGATGGTGAGCCGGTAGGTGAACGCGTCGGCGCACATGGGCGGCGGCACTGTCACGGCGGCCTCGGCGGCCAGCCGGGGGTCGGCGGTGAGCTGCCGCAGCCGGGCGAGTTCCGTGTCGCTGAGCCGCCCCTCCCGGGAGGCGCCGGCGCGGTCGGTCCTCGTCCACTGACCGTGCGGCTCGACCCGGACGGTGTCGGTCACCCCGGCGATGCCGCCGGACTTCTCCAGCACCACCTCGGCGGCCAGCGGCGGGGGGCCGTCAGTGATCACCGGTGGCTCGTCGGCACGGGCGCAGCCGGCGAGCGGGACGAGAAGGGCGGCGACGGCCGCCACGGCGGCGGGGGCAGCTCTCATACCGGATCGGACGCGCGACGGGACCACCCGGTTCCGGGTCACCGCTCCTCCTCATCCGTTCGGTCAGTGTCTCCGGCGGGAGCTCGCCAGCCTCTTTCACGTTCTTCGATGTATCGCTATATCTACACCAGTGACAACCCCCGTCACAACATCCGCCTTCCAGGAGGGCCCGTGAAAAGATCCGTCGCCGCCGTCAGCGCAGCGCTGCTCACCAGCAGCGTGCTGGCCTGCGTCACCACCTCTGCGCAAGCGGCAGCGCCAAGCGCACCCAGTCCCGAGACCTCGGCCGCAGCCCGGTCCGCGAGCCTGCTGCGCGCCAACCCCGGCGCCGTCCAGGGCGCCAGCGGTGAGGCCTACCAGGCCGTCCGCACCAAGGTCGACCCGTCCGGGGCCGCGCACACCCGCTACAGCCGGACCTATCAGGGTCTCCGGGTGTACGGCGGTGACTTCGTCATCCACACCGCCGCGAACGGCAGCATGACCGGCGCGTCGGTCAGCCTCTCCGCCCCGCTGACCCTGAGCACCACCGCGAAGGTCGGCGCGGACGCGGCGAAGGCCAGCGCCCGCAAGACGTTCTCCGGCTCGGTCACCTCGGTCGGCGCGCCGGAGCTGTTCGTCGACGCCAGCAGCGGCAAGGGCCGCCTCGCCTGGGAGACCGTCGCGACCGGCTGGAAGGCGGACAAGCAGACGCCGTCGAAGCTGCACGTCATCACCGACGCCACCACCGGCAAGGTGATCGGCTCGTACGACGAGATCGAGACGGTGGCCGGCACCGGCCAGGGCATCTACACCGGCTCGGTCACCATCGACACGACGCTGTCCGGCAGCACGTACCAGATGATCGACCCGGTACGCGGCAACGGCCGTACCTGCGACATGAACAACGGGACCTCCACCTGCACCACGTTCACCGACGCGGACAACGCGTGGGGCACCGGCGCCACCTCGAACCGGCAGTCGGCCGCCGTGGACGCCCACTTCGGCGCCGCCAAGACGTTCGACTACTTCAAGAACGTGCACGGCCGCAACGGCATCTTCGGCAACGGCCAGGGTGTGCCGAGCCGGGTGCACTACGGCAACAACTACGTGAACGCCTTCTGGGACGGTGCCCAGATGACGTACGGCGACGGTTCGGGCAACTCCCGTCCGCTGGTCTCGCTGGACGTGGCCGGGCACGAGATGAGCCACGGTGTCACCGAGGCGCTGGCCGGGCTGGTCTACTCGGGCGAGTCCGGTGGCCTCAACGAGTCCACCAGCGACATCTTCGGCAACATGGTGGAGTTCTACGCCGCCGCGCCGAGCGACCCGGGCGACTACCAGGTCGGTGAGAAGATCAACATCAACGGCAACGGTACGCCGCTGCGCTACATGTACAACCCGTCGCTGGACGGCTCGTCCGACTCCTGCTGGTCCACCAGCACGAAGAACAAGGACGTGCACTACTCCTCCGGCGTCGGCAACCACTTCTTCTTCAACCTCGCCGAGGGCACCGGCGCCACCGCGTACGGCACCTCGCCGGTCTGCGGCTCGGCCCCGGCGGTCACCGGCATCGGCCGCACCAAGGCGGAGAAGATCTGGTACCGGGCGCTCGACGTGTACTTCACCTCGAACACCTCGTACGTGAACACCAGCAACCCGGCCAACACCGCCCGCGCGTACACCCTGCGGGCCGCGACCGACCTGTACGGCAACTGCTCGACCGAGTACAAGACCGTCCAGGCCGCGTGGACCGCGGTGAACGTGGCCGGCAACGACGCGCCGTGCAGCTCCACCGGCAACGACTACTCCGTCTCGCTCTCGCCGACCGCCGGGTCCGTGACCGCGGGTGGATCGGTCTCCGCCACCGTCGCCACGTCCACCACCAGCGGCACCGCGCAGACCGTGACGTTCTCCGCGTCCGGCCTGCCGACCGGCGCCACCGCGTCGTTCAGCCCCACCTCGGTGACCTCGGGCGCCTCGTCCACCCTCACCATCGCCACCGGCTCCGGCACCCCGGCCGGCACCTACACGGTGACCGTCACCGGAAGCGCGGCGTCGGGCACGAAGACCGCCACCTACTCGCTGACCGTCAGCAGCGTCGGCGGCGGCTGCACCGGTGCCGGGCAGAAGCTCGGCAACCCGGGCTTCGAGTCCGGCAACACGGTCTGGAGCTCCACCTCCGGCGTGATCGGCCAGCACGGCACCAGCCAGCCGGCCCGCACCGGCACCTGGAGCGCGTGGATGAACGGGTACGGCAGCACCCGTACCGAGACGCTGTCGCAGTCGGTGAGCCTGCCGAGCGGCTGCTCCGCGTACACCCTCTCGTTCTGGCTGCACATCGACTCGGCCGAGAGCACCACCAGCGTCCAGTACGACAAGCTGAACGTGCAGGTGCTCAACTCGTCCGGCTCGGTGCTGGCCACGCTGGCGACCTACTCGAACCTGAACAAGGCCGCCGGCTACAGCCAGAAGTCGTTCAACCTGGCGGCGTACGCCGGGCAGACCGTCACGCTGAAGTTCACCGGCACCGAGGACGTCTCGCTGCAGACCTCCTTCGTGCTCGACGACACCGCGATCAACGTCTCCTGACCTGATCGCCGATCCCGGGGCCCGGCGGCCACCCCACGCGGGTGGTCGCCGGGCCCCGGCCGTTACGGTCGCACCATGTCCGACGCGGAACTCACAGTCACCCTGGACGGCCCGGTGGCGACAGTGGTCATCCACAACCCGGCCCGGCGCAACGCGATGACCCCGGCCATGTGGCGGCAGCTCCCGGTGCTGCTGGACGGCCTGGAGGCGGACCCGGCCGTACGGGTGCTGGTGCTCACCGGCGCGGGCGGCACGTTCTGCGCCGGCGCCGACCTGGGCGACCTGGACGAGCTGCTGGCCGCCGGTGACGGCAGCATCGCGGTGGCCGCCGAGGAACGGCTCGCCGCGTTCGGCCGTCCCACTGTGGCGGCTATCGAGGGCGCCTGCGTGGGCGGCGGATGCCAGCTCGCCGTCGCGTGCGACCTGCGGCTGGCCGCCGCGGACGCCCGGTTCGGCGTACCCCCGGCGCGGCTCGGCCTGGTCTACCCGGCGCCGACCACCCGTCGGCTGGCCGCGCTGGTCGGTCCGTCGGCGGCCAAGCACCTGCTGTTCACCAGCGAGCTGGTGAACGCCGAGCGGGCGCTGCGGATCGGCCTGGTGGACGAGGTGCTGCCGGCCGGTGAGCTGGCCGGGCGGGTGGCGGCGCTGACCGCCACCGTCGCGGAACGGTCCCGGCTCACAGTGACCGCCGCCAAGGAGATCGTGGACGGGCGCGCCGCCGCCGACCGGCTGGTCTGGTGGCACGGCCAGGTGCGGGACAGCGGCGAGGCCCGCGAGGGGGTGGCGGCGATAAACGAGCGCCGGCCGCCGCGCTTCGGTTGGACTCCGCCGGCCACGCGCTGACCGCCGAGGCGGGCAGGCGAACGGGACCGGCGGGCGCGGCGCCGGGGCGTACCCCCGGCACCGCCCCCTGTGCCCGCCGGCCGTCCGTCACCGCGCCAGCGCGGCCCAGCTCGGCGTCACCGGCTCCCGCCGCAGCGGCATGCCCGCCTCGGCCGGGGTCCGGTCACCCTTGCGCTGGTTGCACGCGTAGCAGGCGGCGGTGGTGTTCCCCCAGGTGTTCCGGCCACCGCGCGAGCGGGGCAGGACATGGTCGATCGTGCTGGCCGCTCCGTCGCAGTAGGCGCACCGCCGCCGGTCGCGCGCCAGCACCCCGGCCCGGGACCAGGCCGGGCCGGCGCTGAACCGCCAGCGGGTCACCACGTACCGGACGAGGCGGACCACCCGCGGCAGCGGGAAGACGCCGATCACCCGGTCCGGCTCGGCCTCGTGGATCTCGGCGACCCGGCGGCAGAGCATCCGGATCGCGTGCTTGACGGTGACCCGGTGCAGCGGGCCGAGGTCGGCGTTTATGACGAGGACGGCGTCCACCGGGCTCTCCCTTCACGATCGGCGGTACGGCGACGAAAAAAGCCGCCCGGTCCACGGGACCGGGCGGCGACGACGGGGACGCGTAAGACGCGTCAGTCGTGCCCTCCGGGCCAGGGACCGTGTTCCCGGCAACCGTCGCCGAGCAGCCACGACGTCATCGTGGTGGCGTATCGCAGCGACATGGACGGCTCCTGGAACGGTGGTTGACCTTGCGCGCTCACGGTAGATCGATCCGGGAGTCGTGGCCAACGTATTTCGATCCGTCGTCGGCGGGCCGCCGCTGCCGTCCGGCCCGTCCGGTGCGCCGGGCGGCGGTGAGCGGCCTGTCGATCCGGGCGGTCATCTGCACCACCAGCTCGCTGTCCAGCAGCGGGCGGTTCACCTCGGCGGCCACCGACAGCGTGGGCGTGGAGATCGACCGCCAGATCGCGGTGAGCCCGGCGCCGAGGCCGACGAGCGCCACCGCCGCCCGGGTGGTGGGGGAGCCGGCCGCGGCGGCGGCACTGACCCCGACCACCGCGAGCAGCACCACCAGCAGCGGCGCCAGCACCGGCCAGAAGATGCCCCGGGCCGCCTGCGCGACCAGCTTCCGGTCCCGGATGATGACGTTGCGGGCGACCACCGCCCAGTTCTCCTCGTCGAGCAGGTCGCGCGGGTGCAGGCCGCCGGTCAGCACGTCCTGCCACAGGTCGCCCTGGTTGCGCAGCTCGCGGGCCAGCTCGCCGAGTCCGGCCTCGGCCGGGTCGCCCACTGTGGCGCGGCCGACAGCGGTGGCCCAGGCGGCGAGCGAGCGGCGCACCACGGCGGCCGAGTACGGCGGCAGTACGCTCGCCAGCTCGTCCAGCCACCTGCTGATCTGGATGTGCCGGCCACCGAAGCGCCCGGCGAGCTGGTCGGCGTCGCCGCGCCGCACGGTGTCGGCGAGCGAGCGCCCGAGCCGGTACGCCACGCCCACCCGGTGGTTCGTCGCCATCGTCCAGCGCAGCACGTCGATGTTGAGGTCGTCGAGCGCGCGCAGCAGCGGCTCCCGGTCGGCTCCGGTGGCACCCCGGGCGGCGGCGGTGCAGGGCACCGTACGACCGGCCGGGGTCAGCGGCGCGATCTGGGTCAGCGCGACGTCCACGCCGTCGAGGTACATGCCGAGCCGGTGCCGCCCGGCCAGCTCGGTCAGGTTCGACAGCTTCGGCGGCGCGGGCGCCGGCCGGTCCCCGTCCCCGGTCAGGTCGGCGGTCTGCGCGTGGTGGTAGGCGTCCGCCATGGACCAGCCGAGCCGCAGCGCGGTGACCACCGCGGTCCGTTCGTCCCGCGGTGTCCCGTGTTCCTCGTCGCGCGGCTCGCGCGTCGGGGTGCTCACCGCCCGACCTCCCGTGTCACCGGATCAGTCGAGCGTAAAGCCGTTCTTGTCGGCCTATGACCGTTTCGGGCCAGTCCTGCTGGCCAGCAGGCCGCGCGGACGGATCGACCGGACCGGCTCGGCCGCCGCCCCCTCGGCACGCAGGATGTGGTTCGCCGCGATGATCCCGGTGGCCGCCGAGCGTTCCATCAGCGCGCTCGGGAATTCGGTGCGGATGCCGTCCCCGGCCAGATAGAGGCCGGGCGCGTCGGTCTCCACCCCCGGACGCCAGGCGTGGCTACCCGGCGTGAACGCCGGGGCCTGCGCCTCGACCCGGGCGCGCAGCTCGCGTACCCGCAGGTCGGCGACCTCCGGCCAGAGCGCGGTCAGCTCCCGCAGCATCCGCGCGGCCAGCTCGTCGGCCGGCACGTCCGGCTCGCAGGCGTACGCGTGCAGCTCCACCACCGAGCCGCCGGTCCGCTCGGCCCAGCGGCGGGGCTCGTCCTCCAGCCGGTGGTAGAGCGTCACCGAGTCCAGCGTGGGCTGCCGGGAGACACCGCTGAACACCGCCCGGTCGGCCCGGACGTCCCCGTCCATCCAGTAGCGCGCCACCGCGTACGGCGGACCGGGCCTGCCGAACGCGGGCATCCGCGCCACCAGCTCGGGGGCCGCCGCGACCAGGCCGGGCGAGGCGTCGACAAGCGCGGCGAGCGCGGGCGGGTCCACCGCGAGCACCACGTGCGGCGCCTCCCAGACGTCACCGTCGGCGCCGGTCACCCGCCAGCCCTCCGGGGTACGGTCCAGCCGGGCCGCCGCCGCGCCGGTCGTCACCCGGCCGCCGTGCTTGCCCACGTACCGGGTCAGCGGCTCCCAGATCGCCGTGCCGTAGTCCCGGTCCGGGCAGTCGAAGGCCAGCCCTTCCGGATTGCCGAGCAGGTAGAAGTGGAACTGGGCGATCATCTCGGCGGCCGACATCTCCGCCTCGTGGTTGAAGAACGAGTGCGAGAAGACCTCGAACAGCATGGCCCGCGCCCGGTCCGGCAGCCGCAGCGAGGTGAGCAGCTCGTCGGCCGTCCGCTCGTCGAAGTCCTCGTAGGTGCGTACCGGGTCGTAGGTGAGCAGCGGCAGCGCGGCGTCCCGGTCCATCGAGCGCAGGTCCGCCAGGCGCAGGCTGGGACTGCGCAGCAGCAGCGCCAGCAGGTTCGCCGGCGGCGCGGGCGGCAGCTTGCCGAACTCCTCGGTCGGCCACCGCTCGGACAGGATCGGGTAGCCCGGGATCGGCTTGAGGAAGCCCAGCGCGGGATCGACCCGGCGCAGGATCGACCGCCAGTTCCAGTACTGCCGGAAGAACGCGTGGAAGCCGTGCTCGTTGCGCTGGACGCCGTCGGGCAGCTCCTCCGGCCAGGCGCCGAGCCGCCCGCCGAGGTGCGGCGCCGCTTCCAGCACCGTCACCGCCACGCCCCGCTCGGCCAGCACCACCGCCGCCGACATGCCCGCGATGCCGCCGCCGACCACCAGCGCCGCGACCGGCCGCGGCACGCGGTCGGCGCCTCCGCCGCCCGGGTCCACCAGGTGCTCGCGTACGCCGATGAGGCGACCTACCACTTGCGACAGACTCACGGGGCATCCTTCGGTCGGCGGTCCCCCAGTCTGCCCGAGGTGAAAGGAAGGGGCCCCTTTTAACGCATACGGAGGTGCAGGGGCCCCTTCTTAACGCCGGGCGATCCGTGCGGCGCGTGCGTCGGGTGGGCGCGTGGGGTGAGGCGTTAACAGGGGGCCCTTCCTCTACCGGAGGCGTTAACAAGGGGCCCTTCCTTTCACGGCAGGCAGCGGCGCGGGCGGTCCGAGGGCGGCCAGACGTACTCCAGGTCGGGGGAGACGTCGGTGAACAGCGGTGCGTAGTGGACGGGGTCCTTGCGCAGCAGCGACGACCGGTGGCTGCGGTGCAGGTCGTCGCGGCCCAGCCAGGGCGGCAGCTCACCGGCGACGGCCAGCTCGTCCTGGGTGCGGATCACCGACACGCCGCAGGCGGCGGCGAGGTCGGTGGCGAGCGTGCCGGCGCAGGTGTCGGCCCGGCCCGGCTCGCACCACACCGCGCACATGTCCAGCCCGTACCGGGTCAGCGCCTCCTCGTACCCGGCCCACATCTTCACCGCGGGGTGGTTGCGCCAGCCGTAGTCGGGCCGGGTCAGCCCGCGCAGCACCTGGATCGCCTCCACGCGCTGCTTGCCCAGCCGCTTCTGGTCCAGCGTGCGCGCGCTGCCCAGGAAGTCCGGATACGGCAGGAACGTCTGCATGCCGGTGCGTTACCCGTACCCGGACCCGCCATGCGTTCATGATCGTCGGGGCTGCGCGCATCGCGAGCGGCTGACTACGATCCGGACATGGCCGAGCCACTGCGTGACCGTGCGCGCCGCGCGACCGGCTGGCGGCTCCGGATGAACGGGGACGAACGCCCCCACTACGTGGTCTGCGGCTCCGATCCGCTCGCCTACTGGGTGGTCCGGTCGCTGCTCGCCACCGACAACGCCGACGGCCGGGTGCGGGTCACGCTCGTGGTGCCGGGCCGCCGCCGGTCCGAGGGCCCCGACGGGCGGGACGTGCCGGGGGTGCGGGTCGTCACCGCCGAACGCCTCGACGAGGCGGCGTTCCGCCGCGCCGGGCTGGCCGGCGCGGCCGGGCTGGCCCTGCTGCACCAGGACGACGTGGGCAACATGCACGCCGCGCTCTGCGCCCAGGAGGTCGAGTCGCGGCTGCGCCTGGTGGTGCGGATGTTCAACACCAACCTGGCGGACGGCCTGCGGCAGCTCTTCCCGGACTCGGCGGTGCTCTCCGACGCCTCGATGGCCGCGCCCGCCTTCGTGGCCGCCGCGCTCGGCGAGGTGGCGCCGACCCACTTCCGGCACGCCGGGCGCACGCTCTACGTGGCCCGCCGCGACGACGTACGCCCGCAGGACGTGGTCTGCGGCCTGGCCGTCACCACGGATCCGGACCTGGTGCGTGTGCTGCCCGCCGACGAGGCGACGGCCGACGTGGTGCTGGCCGAGGCGACCGGGCGGCCGGCGGGCACCGAGGTGGCCGCGCGGCGGCTGGTACGGGCGCGACGGCGACGGCAGCCGGCAGCCGTGCTGCTGCGCGCGGTCCGCCACTTCGCCACCCGCAAGATCGGCATCGCGGTGCTGGTGCTGCTCGCGGTGATCGCGGTGCTGGGCTGGCTCAACGCGCGGGCCGCCGACGTGAGCTGGAGCGAGGCGGTATACCTGACCCTGGTCACCACGCTCACCGGCCAGGATCCGGACGTCAACAAGCCGGTCGCGGCCCAGGTGATGCAGGTGGTGCTCAACCTGGCCGGGCTGGCGCTGATCCCGCTGATCACGGCCGCGGTGGTCGACGGCATCGTCAACGCCCGGCTCGCGCTGCACGCCGGCCGGGTCCAGCCGGACCGCTCCGGGCACGTGGTGATGGTCGGGCTGGGCAACATCGGCACCCGGGTGATGGCGCAGCTGCACGACTTCGGCGTCGAGGTGGTGGCGATCGACAAGAACCCGGACGCGCGTGGCGCCGCGCTGGCGCACCGGCTGGGGGTGCCGCTGATCGTGGGCGACGCGGGCCGGGAGGAGACGCTACGGTCCGCCTCGGTGGACACCTGCCAGGCGCTCGTGGTGGTCTCCACCGACGACGGGACGAACCTGCGGGCCGCGCTGATCGCCCGGTCCCTCGACCCGGACCTGCGCGTGGTGCTGCGGCTGTTCGACGGCGACTTCGCCGAGCGCATCCAGCAGGCGTTCGGCATCGGCATCTCGCGCAGCGTGTCCTATCTGGCCGCACCGGCGTTCGCGGCGGCTCTGCTCGATCGCGCGGTCATCGCCACCATCCCGGTGGACCGGCACGCGCTGCTGGTCACCGAGGTGCCGGTGGTGGCCGGTTCGCCGCTGGACGGGAGTCCGCTGGGCGCGGTGGCCCGGCCCGGCGAGGTGCGTCTGCTCGCGCACACCCGGCCCAATCAGAAGGCCGACTGGGCGGCCGACCCGCGCATGGTGGTCCAGGCCGGTGACCGGCTGACTGTGGTGGCCCGGCGGGCCGGGCTGACCGCGCTGCTGCGGGAGACCACGCCCGCGCCTCCTCCGGCGCCCACCGGCCCGCCCGCCGCCCGCCGCCCGCAGGAGTGACCGGATGCGTCAGGCCGGTCGGCGGCGGCGGACCGCGTACCCGAGCGCGCCGAGGGTGAGCACGCCGAACCCGGCGAGCACGCTCGGCAGCGGCAGGTTGACCGCCAGCACCAGGCAGCCGACCAGCCCCAGCGCGGCGAGCAGCCGGACCGGGACGCGCCCGTCCCGGTCGGGGCCGAGCGTCAGCGCCGACGCGTTCGTGATCGCGTAGTAGACCAGCACCGTGCAACTGGAGAAACCGATCGCGCCCCTGATGTCGCCCACGGCCACCACGGCGATCACCACTGCGGCCACCACCAACTCGGCGCGGTGCGGCACCCGGTGGCGCGGATGGACCGCCGCCAGCGCGCCCGGCAGATCCCGGTGGCGGGCCATCGCCAGCGTGGTGCGGCCGACGCCGGCCAGCAGGGACAGCAGCACGCCGGTCACCGCGACGGCGGCACCGGCCCGGACCAGCCAGGCGAGCCCGGGATGCCCGGCGGCGGTCACCACCTCGACCAGCGGCGCGTCGGTGGCGGCCAGCCGGTCGGCGCCGAGCACGCCGAGCGCGACCACTGCCAGCGTCAGGTAGATCGCCAGCACCGCGCCGAGCGCCAGCGGCACGGCGCGGGGGATGGTGCGTTCCGGGTCGCGTACCTCCTCGCCCAGCGTGGCGATCCGCGCGTAGCCGGCGAAGGCGAAGAACAACAGGCCGGCGGCGGTCAGCACGCCGCCCGCCCCGATCTCGGCGGGGGCGGTGAGCCGGTCGGCGGCGACCTGCGGAGCGCCGGTCACCGCCACCATGGCGAGCACCGTGAGCACGACAGCGACGAGCACCCGGGTGGCGGCGGCGGTCTTGCCGATGCCGCGCAGGTTCACCACCGTCACCGCCACCACCGCGAGGACCGCGACGAGCCGCGCCCGCCCGGGCCACAGGTACGCCCCGACGGTCAGCGCCATGGCCGCGCAGCTCGCCGTCTTGCCGACCACGAACCCCCAGCCGGCGAGGAAACCGGCGAACGGGTGCAGCCGTTCCCGGCCGTAGACGTAGGTGCCGCCGGACTCGGGGTAGCGGGCGGCGAGCCGGGCCGAGCTGGTGGCGTTGCAGTAGGCGATGAAGCCGGCGAGCGCCAGCGCGACGAGCAGGCCGGGGCCGCCGGCCGCCGCGGCGGCCGGGGCGAAGACCACGAAGATGCCCGCGCCGAGCATCGAGCCGAGACCGATGACCACCGCATCGGGTACGCCGAGTCGCCGTGCCAGCCGTTCCACACCGCGCAGCCTAGAGCGCTCAGGTGAACGGCGGGTGCCCGGTTCGGAGAATTGGCGAAAATCATTTGCATAATTAATCCGCCTTCGCCGGGTGGCCGCTGTCCGGCGACCTCGGTAGAGTCGTTTACGCAGGTCAGTGCGGATAGCGAGGCAATCCGCACGCACGTCTCTCGAATTCCTCTCACCGATTATCCATTGACGATGACCAGATTTTTCATGCGTCGATCGGGCAATGCTGCCCTCGAATCGGCTCCGGCAGTTTCGGGAACGTCAGATCCGCGAGCGCGGGAGGTACCGCACATGACGCTGTTCGGCTGGGACGCGAGCGACTACGACGTCGACCGGGGGTTGACGACCGACCGGATCCGGGAGGCCCGCGCCGCGGGCATCGACTTCATGACCTACAAGGGCACGGAACAGTCGCGCGACGGCACGTTCCACAGCCAGTACTACGGGGTGATGCTCACCGCCGCGAAGGACGCGGGAATCCCGTTCCTGGGCATGTACGTGGTGGTGCACTCCGACGTCTCCATCGACGACCAGGTCACCACGGCGATCGACTACGCCGACAAGCACACCCCCTGGTGGCGCGACTACGACAGGTTCTTCTGGCAGATCGACCTGGAGCGCTGGCCGACCGACGACGTGCCCCCGCACATCGGCGTCGACGTGGGCCACGAGTTGGAGGAGCGCACCGGCAAGGTGGCGGTGATGTACGCCTCGCGCGGCGAGTACGGCGACGACGACCTGGGCGACTTCCCGCGCTGGAACGCCGACTACCCGTACCGGGTGGCCGAGGACTTCAAGGCCGCGTACGCGCGGGCCGGCGGGGACTCCGGCCCGGGCTGGGCCCGGTACGGCAAGCCGGAGCAGACGCCGCGTATCTGGCAGTACACCGACTCGGCGATCATCGGCCGCCAGCACACCTGCGACGCGGACGCGTTCCGCGGCACCGCCGACGACTTCGCGAAGATGATCGGGGAGAAGACGTCCACGCCGGCGAAGCGGGACGTGATCGCCACCTTCACCAGTACCGCGCACGCGGGCGACACGCTCGACACCACCGACCGGTTCCACGCCATCCGCTGGGCGACCGGGCTTTACCACTGGACCGTGCCGGAGACCGGGCTGGTGAGCATCCAGGCGACAGTCGACCTGCGCGGGTTGCGGCGCGACGACCTGGTTCGGATCCGCGCCGAGTACACCAGGCCCGGGGACGGGGAGACCGACACCCCGCTGCTGCGGCAGGAACGGGTGTCTGTCGACCCGGACACGACGGGCGGGGTGTTCGTCGTGAGCACGCCCGACGAACGTGTCGAGCTGCCGAAGGGCACCCAGATCCGGATCCAGGTGGCGGTGCGGCCCGCCGACGACGACCACCGCCGCCGGCTCACCTACAGCACCAGGACCCGGATCAGCATCGTGGAGATCCGGACGGTGGGCTGAGCGCCGCGCCCGCCCGTCACCGCGTCGCCGCGGTGGCGGGCGGCGGCGCGGACCAGCCGACCGGGCGCCGCCAGTCGCCGAGCCGCCGGGGCAGCGGCAGGTCGTCCCAGGGCACCCGGTGCAGCAGGCGGTCCAGCAGCAGGCCGAGCAGCAGCCCGGCGATCGAGTCGGTCAGCCAGTGCCAGCCCAGGTAGACGGTGGTGCAGAAGACAACTGCCGGGGGCACCACCCGGACCACTGTGACCAGCCGGGGCGGCACGGTACGGCCGAGCGTGCGTACGAGCGGGGCCAGCAGCAGGGCCAGGACGCCGTACCAGACGATCGAGTTGGCGACGTGCCCGGACGGGTACGACTGCGCGAAACGCACCGGCAGGTCGTGCTGGAACAGCGGCAGCGTCTGCTCCGGCGACAGGAACGGCTCCTTGATCGAGGCGCTCGGCGCGGGCCGGGCCGTCCACACCTTCAGCGGGCCGATCGTGAAGAACGTGAGCACGAACCCGACCACCGGCGGCAGCAGCGGCCGTACCGAGCGCCGCCGCCACGCCAGCAGCACGCCCAGCCCGGCCGCGAGCAGCGTCAACGGGGTGCCCTGGCCGAGCAGGTTCAGCGTCATCGCCACCCAGCGGGCGGCGGTCGGACGGTTGTCGTCGGACCAGTCGGCCACCGCCCGGTCGAGGCCGAACAGGTGACCGGAGGCGAGCGCGACGGTCAGCGCCACCAGTGCCGCGAGCAGCAGCCCGTCGAACCACCACCCGGCCGGCCGGACCGGCCGCAGCCGCAGGCCACCGCGTACCCCCGAGGTCTGACGCACGCGACCACGCTACCGGCCGCCGACGGCGTCGCGGCGGCGCGGGCATCGGCGGCTGTGTGCCCAGCCACGAAGGGGAGCGCGGCGCGGGGGTCAGCGGTCACACTGGTTGCCGTGCGGATCACCTCGGCCCTCGTCGACCCGGCGCTGCTCGACCTCCCCTGGTCGACCCCGCTGGAGCAGTGGCCTGCCGAGCACCTGGTGGCGCTGCCCCAGGGCATCTCCCGGCACATCGTGCGGTTCGTCCGGCTCGGCGGGTACGTCTACGCGGTGAAGGAGACCGGCGAGCGGGTCGCCGAGCGCGAGTACGACCTGCTGCGGGCGCTGGAACGGATCGACTTCCCGTCGGTCGAGGCCATCGCGATCGTGGCCGACCGGCAGACCGACGACGGCGAGCCGCTGGACCCGGTGCTGATCACCCGGCACCTCCAGTTCTCGCTGCCCTACCGGGCGCTGTTCTCCAACACGCTGCGCCCGGAGACGATGAACCGGCTGCTGGACGCGCTGGCCGCGCTGATCGTGCGGATGCACCTGACCGGCTTCTTCTGGGGCGACTGCTCGCTGTCGAACACGCTGTTCCGGCGCGACGCGGGCGCGTTCGCCGCCTACCTGGTCGACGCCGAGACCGGGGCGCTGCACCCGTCGCTGTCGAACGGCCAGCGCGGCGAGGACCTGGAGATCGCCCGGGTCAACATCTTCGGCGAGGCGCTCGACCTCCAGGCCGCCGGCCTGCTGCACGAGTCGATCGACCCGGAGGTGGTCTGCGAGGAGGTCGTGCGGCGCTACGAGCGGCTCTGGCACGAGATCACCTACGAGCAGCAGGTCGAGCGCGCCGCCCGGCACGACATCGAGCGCCGCATCCGCCGGCTCAACGAGCTGGGCTTCGACGTGGCCGAGGTGGCGATGTCCACTGTCGACAACGGGCGCTACCTGGTGCGGCCGAAGGTGGTGGACGCCGGCTACCACACCCGGCGGCTGCTGCGCCTGACCGGCCTGGACGCGGAGGAGAACCAGGCCCGCAGGCTCCTCAACGACCTGGACGCCTACCGGCTGGAGAGCGACCTGACCGACGAGCAGCAGGCGGCGCACCGCTGGCTGACCGAGGTCTTCGAGCCGGTGGTCCGGGCCGTCCCCGCGCACCTGCGCAACAAGCTGGAGCCGCAGGAGCTGTTCGCCCAGATCATCGAGCACAAGTGGCTGCTCTCCGAGCAGGCCGGACGGGACGTCGGGATGCGCCGGGCGGTGCAGTCGTACCTGGCCGACGTGCTGGTGCACCGCCCGGACGAGCAGGCCGTGCTCGGCGTCGAGGTGCCCACCGTCTGACGGCCGGGCAGCTCACTCCACCCAGTCGCCGCCGCGCATCACCCGTACCACGTTCAGGTCGTCGTCCAGCTCCACCAGGTCGGCGCGCAGCCCCGCGCGCAGCGCGCCCACCCGGTCGCCCAGGCCGATCGCGCGGGCCGGGGTGGTGGCGACCATCCGGCAGGCGTCCGGCAGGCTCACGCCCGCGCCGACCGCGTGCCGCAGCGCCGCGTCCATGGTGAGCGTGCTGCCGGCGATCGCGCCGCCACGGCTGAGCCGGGCCACGCCGTCGGCCACCGTCACCGCCTGACCGCCCAGCTCGTACTCGCCGTCCGGCATCCCGGCGGCGGCCATCGCGTCGGTGATCAGCGCGGCCCGCTCCGGACCGGCCACCGAGGCGGCGAAGCCGAGCATCCCGTCGTGCAGGTGAACCCCGTCGGCGACCAGCTCGCACACCACGCTCGGGGCCTCCAGCAGCGCCACCACCGGACCGGGCTCGCGGTGGTGCACCGGGCGCATCCCGTTGAACAGGTGGGTGCCGACAGTCGCGCCGGCCGCCACCGCCGCCCGGGTCTGCTCCCAGGTGGCGTCGGTGTGCCCGACCGCCGCCACCACGCCGTGCGCCACCAGCAGCTCGATCGCCTTGGTGGCGCCGTCGCGCTCGGGGGCGATCGTGACCATGCGTACCGCGCCGCCACCCAGCTCGATCAGCTCGGTCAGCTCGGCGACCGACGGGTCACGCAGGAACTCCGGGTTCTGCGCGCCGCAGCGGTCGGCGGACAGGTACGGGCCCTCGAAGTGGACGCCGGCCAGCACGCCGGACTCCACCAGCGGGCGGTACGCGGCGGTGGCGTCGCGCATCAGCGCGAACGGGGAACTGACCAGGCTCGCCAGCAGCGTGGTGGTGCCGTGCCCGAGGTGGAACGCGGCGGCCTGCCGGGCCGACTCCGCGTCACCGGTGGTGAACGTGTGCCCGCCGCCGCCGTGGGTGTGCATGTCCACGAAGCCCGGCACGATCCAGTGGCCGTCGCGCGCCGACGGGTACTCGGCGACAGCTGTGATCCGCCCGTCCGCGATCTCCACGCAGCCCTGCCGGACGACGCCGGTCGGGGTCACCACCTTGCCGGTCACGCGCCGGGTCATCGACTCTCCTTCGCCAGGGTGTCCAGGGCCAGCAGGGCGGCGCCCAGGCAACCCGCCTCGTCCCCGAGACCGGCCGCGACCAGGCGCGGCTCGCGGTGGAACGTCAGCCGCTCGCGCAACGCCCGCCGCAGCGGGTCGAACAGCAGGGGACCGGCCTGGGCCAGACCGCCGCCGAGCACCACCGTCGACACATCGTAGAGCGCCTGCCCGGTGGCGAGTCCATCGGCGAGCGCCTCGACCGCCTCCTGCCACACCTCCACGGCGAGCGGTTCCCCGGCCGCGGACCGGTCGGCCACCTGAGCGGCGGTGGTGGGTGCGCCGGACAGCTCGGCGTACCGGCGCCCGATCGCCGAGGCCGACGACACCGCCTCCAGGCAGCCGGTCCGCCCGCAGCCGCAGCGCGGGCCGCCGGGGCGTACCAGGATGTGGCCGATCTCCCCGGCGGCGCCGTGCGCGCCGGTGGCGGCCGACCCGTCGACCACGTGGGCGGCGGCGATGCCGGTGCCGATCGCGACGAACAGCACGTGGCCGGCGTCCCGCCCGGCGCCGAGCCGCGCCTCCGCCAGGCCGCCCGCCCGCACGTCGTGGCCGAGCGCCGCCGGCAGTCCCAGCCGCGTGCGTGCCAGCTCCCGCAGGGGTACGTCCCGGAAGCCCACGTTCGCCGACCAGACCGCCACCCCGCGCGCCTCGTCGACCACTCCGGGTACGGCGATGCCGCAGGCCACCGGCGTGCGGCCGTCGGCGCGGGCCTTGCCGGCGAGCCCTTCGGCCACGTCGAGGATCGTGCCGGTCACCGCCTCCGGGCCGCGCTGCGCGCCGGTGGCGTGCCGTTCGGTGTGCACTGTCGTGCCGTCCGGCCGGACCAGGGCGCACTTCATCCCGGTGCCGCCCACGTCCAGCGCGACGACGACCTCGTCGCGGGCACTCACGCCAGGACCACGGACCGGGTCAGGTGACGCGGCGCGTCCGGGTCGAGGCCGCGGCTGGTGGCCAGCGCGACCGCGAACCGCTGGGCCAGGATCAGGTCGGCCATCGGATCGACCGGGTTGCGCCCCGCCGACCAGCTCGTCAGCACCGTGCGCCAGCCGTGCGTGCGGCTGTGCACGAACGCGGCGCCGGTGGCGGCCACGTCCTCGGGCAGCCCGTCCGGGATCTCGCCCAACGCCCAGACCAGCCGGCCGGGCGCGGCCACCGAGATCGGGCCGTGCCGGTAGTCCATGGCCGGGTACGCCTCGGCCCAGAACGTGGCCGCCTCGCGGCACTTCAGCGCGGCCTCCTGGGCCAGCCCGACGGTCCAGCCGCGACCGAGGAAGGTGACCTGCTCGATACCGGCCGGGTCGATCGGCAGCGGGGCGCGTACGGCGACCTCGGCGTCGGCGGCCAGGCGGCCCAGGTCCTCGCCGAGGTGGGCGCGCAGCAGCGCGAGCGCTGTGGTGGCGAAGCGGGTCTGCACCACCGCCCGCTCGTCGGCGAAGGGCAGCGCGACAGTGGCGTCGGCGAGCGCGACGGCGGCCGAGTCCGGGTCGCCGACCAGGACCGTGGTGGGGATCCGCCCGCGCAGCGCGGTGAGCAGGTCGAGGACCTCGGTGGTGGTGCCGGAGCGGGTGATCGCGATCAGCCGGTCGTAGTGGCGGCCGGCCGGGAACTCACTGGCCTGGAAGGCGTCGGTCTCGCCCTGGCCGGCGGCCTCGCGCAGCCCGGCGTACGCCATCGCCATGAACCACGACGTGCCGCAACCGACCACGGCGACCCGCTCGCCGGGGCGCGGCAGGTGCTCCGCGACGGTCGGGGCGAGTCGCGCCGCCTCCCGCCAGCAGTCGGGCTGGCTCGCGATCTCCGCGTGCACGTACGCCATGACAACTCCTCCCCAGGGGAGACCTTGCGCAATACGGCGCGATACGGCCGCCTTTCGCGCGTCATTCTGCGTGAAACCCTGTGGTCGTGGCAACCGTCTCCCAGTTCGCGCAGCGCAGGGTTTTGCGCGGACCCAGTTTCGCGCACTAGTGTGCACGCAACCGATCACCGTTCACGCACAGTCTGGGGAGGGCCCCGCGGTGGACCGCTACGCGCGCTGGAACGCGCTGCTGGAGATGCTGACCGACAGCGGCCGGGTCAGCGTCGAGGAGGCGGCCGGGCGGCTGGACGTCTCCCAGGCCACCATCCGGCGTGACTTCGACCAGCTCGCCCAGCAGCAGATGATCACACGGACCCGGGGTGGCGCGGTCGCCAACGGCGTCTCCTACGACCTGCCGCTGCGCTACAAGACCGCGAAGCACTCGGCCGAGAAGCAGCGGATCGGCGCGGCCGCCGCCGCGCTGGTGTCGCCGGGCACAGTGGTCGGCCTCAACGGCGGCACCACGAGCACCGAGGTGGCCCGGGCGCTGGCGGTCCGTCCGGATCTCAACACCAGCGCCGAGGGCGCCCAGCTCACAGTGGTGACGAACGCGCTGAACATCGCCAACGAGCTGCTGGTGCGTTCGCGGATGAAGGTGGTGGTGGCCGGCGGCGTGGTCCGGCCCAAGTCGTTCGAGCTGGTCGGCCCGCTCGGCGGGGCGCTGCTGCGCGAGGTCACGCTCGACGTCGCGCTGCTCGGCGTGGACGCGATCGACCCGCAGCTCGGCGCCGCCGCGCACCACGAGGGCGAGGCGGCCATGAACAGCCTCATGGTGGCCCGGGCCAAGCGGGTCGTGGTGATAGCCGACTCCTCGAAGCTGGGCGGGCACGCGTTCGCGCGGATCTGCTCGGTGGACCGGGTGGAGACGCTGGTGACCGACTCGGGCGCGTCCCCGGAGGTGGTGGCGGCGTTCCGCGACGCGGGCGTGCACGTCGTCTGCGCCTGACCTCCCCCGACACGCCGACACTGCATACCGGGTATTGCCATCGCGTGCATACCGCGTATGGTGTCGCTGACGCCTACTTATCGGGGGAGGTCAGCTGTGTCGGCTGTCCTGGAGATCGAAGGTCTCCGTAAGACGTACCGGAGCCGGAAGCGCGGGGTACGCCACGCGCTCGACGGCTTCGACATGCGAGTGGAAGCCGGCCAGGTGCACGGCTTCCTCGGTCCGAACGGTTCGGGCAAGACCACCACGCTGCGTACGCTGCTCGGCCTGATCAAGCCGAACGGCGGCCGGATGGCCATTCTCGGCCAGGAGCTGCCGCACGCGCTGCCTGCGGTCGCCGGCCAGGTCGGCGCCATCGTGGAGAGCCCGCAGTTCTTCCCGCACTTCACCGCGCGGGACACCCTGGGCCTGCTCGCCCAGGCCGGCGAGCTGCCCAAGCAGCGCGTCGACGAGGTGCTGGAACTGGTCGGGCTGCGCGACCGGGCCGGCGAGCGGGTCAAGACCTACTCGCTCGGCATGAAGCAGCGCCTGGCGGTCGCCTCCGCGCTGCTCAAGAACCCCAAGCTGCTGATCCTCGACGAGCCGGCCAACGGCCTCGACCCGGGCGGCATCCGGGAGATGCGCGGGCTGATGCGGGAGCTGTCCGAGGCCGGGATGACAGTGGTGCTCTCCAGCCACATCCTCGGCGAGATCCAGCTCATCTGCGACTCGGTCACCATCATCTCGCTCGGCCGCCGGGTCGCGTTCGGGCCGGTCGAGGAGGTGCTCGCGGCCCATTCCCAGGGCTCCGTGCGGGTCCGCCTGGAGGCGGTCGGCGACCTGCCGCAGGCCGCCGACGCGCTCAGCCGTGCCGGGGTCCGCGTGGCCGCCGAGCCGGACCACCTGATGCTGTCCGGCGTGGACAAGCCGGCCACCGTCAGCCGGCTCCTCGCCGAGCAGGGCCTCTACGTCAGCGAGCTCACCCCGGTCGCTGTCGACCTGGAGAGCGTCTTCCTCGAACTGACCGCCACCGCGCCGGTTCCCGGCCAGCACCGTCAGGTCGATCAGTCCGCCAAGGTCGACCAGACCGGCACCGCAGGAGGTTGGGGCGCATGAGCCTGTTCGTCACCGAGCTGCGCCGGCTCGGCAAGCGCCGGGTCACCCGGCTGATGCTCGTGCTGCTGGTGCTCGGGCTGGCCACCGTCGCGACCGCGTTCAGCTTCTCCAGCGAGAAGCTCTCGCCCGTCGTGGTGGCCGAGGCCGAGGCCAAGGCGACCAACGACTACCAGTCCGCGCTGACGGAATGGAAGCGCACCATCGCGGAGTGCGAGGCGGCCCAGGCGCGCGGCGAGAAGACCGAGGAACGGTACGGCCCGAACTGCGGCAAGGACTACCAGCCGCAGCCCGACATGTTCGAGGCGAAGTGGTACCTGCCGTACCAGTTCGACTTCCGGGCCGAGTTCCCCCTGTTCATCGCCGTGTTCGCCGCCTCCGTGGCGCTGTTCGGCTTCATCGTCGGCGCCTCCTTCGTGGGCGCCGAGTGGAACACCGGCGGGATGATGAACCTGCTGCTCTGGCGGCCGAAACGGCTCACCGTGCTGGGCACCAAGCTGGCGGCCCTGCTCACCACAGTGTTCGGCCTGACGGTGGTGCTCGGCGCCCTGTGGACGGCGGCGTTCTGGCTGATCGCCAGCCAGCGCGGCAGCACCGCGAAGATGACCTCCGGAGTGTGGCAGTCGATCGGGCTGGACGGGCTGCGGGCGCTGGGGATGACGCTGCTCGTGGCGGCGGTCGGGTTCGCGCTGGCCTCGCTCGGCCGGCACACGGCGATGGCGCTGGGCGCGGCGGTGGGCATCTTCGCGGTGAGCGAGATCGGCATCCGGATCGCGGTGGCGGTGCTCGGGGTCCAGTTCGGGGACCGGTACGTGCTGTCCACGTACGCCCAGTCGTGGTTCCTGAAGCAGGCGGAGCTGTTCGACTACGACACCTGCCAGTTCTCCCAGGGCTCCTGCGAGCCGGCGACGTACCTGGTCACCTGGCAGCAGTCGGCGGTGGTGTTCGGCGTGGCGCTGGTGGGCGCGCTCGTGGCCGCGTTCTGGACGATGCGGCGGCGGGACATCGCCTGACCTGGTCCGCGCCGCCGGCTCCGGCCGGCGGCGCGGGCCCCGCGTCCGATGCGGCCGGGGGCGGCCCTGGTTACGCTGGGGCTCCCCCGGCCGGCGCGTTCCGCGTGCCGGTCACCCGCCGTCGGAGAGGAGCGCCATGTCCGCCGACGCACCGCAGCGGGCCGCCGTCGACCGGTCCGGCCCGGCAGCGGGTACGCGCCACGCGGGCGGGACCGTTCCGCCGCCGCGCACCGCTCCTCCCGTCGAGTCCACGGCACCGCCGGAGCCGGACGCGCCGTCGGAGTCCGCGCGACCGGCCGAGCCCGGGTCGTCGCCCGTCGAGTCCGCCGCGCCGGTCGAGCCGGATGCGGCAGACGCGACCGACGCGGTCGCCACGCCGACCGGCCTCACCGAGCGGGAGCAGCGGATCCTCGCCTTCGAGGCGCAGTGGTGGAAGCACGCCGGCGCCAAGGAACAGGCCATCCGGGACACGTTCGGGCTCTCCGCGACCCGCTACTACCAGCTGCTGAACGCCCTGCTCGACCAGCCGGCCGCGCTCGCCGCCGAGCCGGTGCTGGTCGGCCGGCTGCGCCGGCTGCGGTCGTCGCGCGCCCGTAACCGGCGACGCTGACCGGGCTCACTTCTCGTATGTGCGCAGCCCGTTGCCGATGGCGAAGAACGTCGGCGCCCACTCGCCGATGAAGATGCCCCAGCGGTCCGCCCGCGCCACCCCGGCGCGCTCCATGTGCTTGGAAAGGAACCAGCTCGTGACCGAGAGGCCGATGCTGACGAATCCGGCGAGGTAGGCGTGCTCCGCCCGGATGCCACCCTCGTGCAGCCGCTCCAACATCTCGTACCCCCTGTCACCGCCACCGACCCGTCGCGTTCGACGCTACCGAAGGTCTGGCGTCGATGACGCACAGTTACCTCGATCGGGTCGGCGGCGGATGACCGGGCGCGGTCCGGGTAGGCGGCCGGCGACGACGGACGGAGGGCGACGATGGGGGCACCAGACCGGCAGTACGCGATCGGCGGCGGACCGGCCCGCCCGGCCGGGGAGGCACCGGTGATGCGTGTGCGTTCCGCCTCCGACCCGGCGCCGGGCCGCGCGGAGAACGAGGACGTGGTCTTCCGGTTCGGCCCGCTCGTCGGCGTCCTCGACGGGGCCACGGTGCCCGAGGGCTTCGACACCGGCTGCGTACACGGTCCCGCCTGGTTCGTCCGGCACCTGGCCGCCCGGATCGGCCTGGCGATCGCGGCCCGCCCCGCCGCCACGCTGGTGAGCAGCCTCGCGGCGGCGATCCTCGCGGTCCGGGCCGACCACGGCGGCGCGTGCGACCTCGACCATCCCGGCACCCCGTCGTCCACCGTCTGCCTGCTGAGGGAAAGCGGCGACCGGGTCGACTACCTGGTGCTCTGCGACAGCCCGTTGGTGCTCGACACCGACCGCGGGATCGAGGTGGTCACCGACGACCGGCTGGCGGCCGCGGTGACGGACCTGCGCCGTACCGCCGCCGCGCTGCCCGACGGCGAGACCGATCCGGCGACCCGGTTCCGGCGCGCGACGACAGTGCAGCGGACCCGGATGAACCGCACCCACGGCTACTGGGCGGCGGCGACCGACCCGGACGCGGCGTACCACGCGCTGACCGGGACGCTTCCGCTGCGCGGGCCGGGGGCGCTGCGCCGGGCCGCGCTGCTCAGCGACGGCGTGTCCTGCGTGGTCGACCAGTTCGGCCTCCTCGACTGGGCCGGGCTGCTGGAGGTGCTCACCCGGGAGGGCCCGGAAGGGCTGATCGACCGGGTCCGCGCGGCCGAGCGGGAGCACCCGGACCGGTTGCGACGGCACAAGCGCACCGACGACGCCTCGGCCGTGCTCTGCGAGTTCGATCCCCGCCCGTGACCACGCTCACCCCGGAACGACCGGTCGGATGACAACGCAGCGTGAGGTGGGAACACCCCGGGGGTACGACCGGACGAGGCGTTCGGCCATAGCGGCAATCCCTCTCCAAAGCGGTGGACGACTCGGACAGCGGGCGGCAGACTTCGCGACGTGACGGGTGCGGTACGGCTGGAGCCAGTGGACGAACGGAACCTGGAACCGTTGCTCTCCGTAGCGGCGGCTGAGGCGGAACCGGAGGACGTCATGCCTCCGGTGGACGCCCCGGCGGGCTGGTCGCTGGCCCGCCGCGACGCGTTCCGCGAGTTCCACCGCGCCAGCCTCGGCGGACTGAACGGCCCCACCGGCACGGTCATGTACGCGATCGTCTCCGGCGGCGAGGTGGTCGGCATGGTGCGGATGACGCGCCGGGACGAGCCGGGAACCGTGGAGACCGGCATGTGGCTCGGCCGGTCGGCGCGCGGCCGGGGCCTGGGCGTCGCCGCGCTGCGCCAGTTGCTGCACGCCGCCGCCGCGGCCGGGATGCACACAGTGGTAGCGGACACCACCCCGGACAACGCGGGTGCGATCTCGGTGCTGCGTAAGTGCGGCGCGGAACTGCGCGAGGAAGACGGGAAACTCCGCGCTCGGATGTCCCTGGACTCCGCCCTGCCGATCCGCTGAATCCCCGCATCCGGTCCTTCCGCCCGGCACCGCCTCGGTGGGCGGCCCGCGCTCGTGCGGAGACGTTTCTCCGACGGGCTGACGGGTAGCCCGCGTCTCCGGGCCCGCGACTTCCCGGGGAGCGCGAAGGAGAGCGGATGAGAAGCGGAGCACGGGTGGCGTTCGCCGTCGGGTTCGGCTACCTGCTGGGTCGCCGGAAGAAGATGCGTACCGCGTTGACGCTCGCCGCGGCGGTCGCCGCCGGGCGGGCCAGCCGGCACCCCGGGGGCCTGAAGCAGCTCGGCGCGGACCTGATGGCCGCGAGCCCGCAGTTGCGCAGCCTCGGTGGGCTGGGCCCGCCGCTGGTGGCCGCCGGGCGGGCGGCCGCGACCGCCGCCGCCGGCAACGGCATCGACGCCATCGGCGGACGGCTGCGCGGGGGCGCCGACGCGTTGCGCCGCAGGACCGGCACCGCCCGCCCGGCCGCCGAGCGCTCCGCGCCGGGGAAGGAGCGTTCCGCGCCCGATGAGGAGCCGGAGCTGGACGACCAGCCGGACGAGCCGGTGCCGGCCCCTGCCGAACGGGGGCGGTGAGCCGTGGCGACGAGCAGCCTGGCCGACCGGGCCCGCGACCAGATCGGCGGCGAGCTGCGCAACCTCGCCACCGCACTCGGTGAACGGGCCGTGCAGGTGGTCACCGACCGGGTCACCGACGCCACCGGGCGGCTGAGCGAGTACGCGAAGCGCGACGGCGATCCGGGCCTGGTGGCCGCCGCCACCGGCGCGCACCGGCTCGCCGAGGGCGCCTCCCCGGTCAAGGCGATGGTCCAGGCCGGCCTGGCCGGCGGTAGGGAGAAGCTGATGGCGGCGTTCGGCGTGCGCAGGGGAGGCCGGGAGGGCGGCCGTACGCCAGGGGTCACGAACATCGTCGAGGCGATCGAGGTCGGCGTGCCGGTCCGGGTCGCGTACGACCAGTGGACGACGTTCGGCGACTTCCCGAGCTTCATGCGGAAGGTCGAGCGGGCCGACTGCGACGCCGACGAGAAGATGACCTGGACGGCGCGGATGCTCTGGTCGCGCCGGAGCTGGCAGTCCACGATCGTCCGGCAGGTCCCGGACCGGCTCGTCCACTGGCGGTCCACAGGCGAGAAGGGCTCCGTCGACGGCACCGTCAGCTTCCACGAGGTCGCCCCGGAACTGACCCGGATCCTGGTCGTGCTGGAGTACCACCCGCGCGGCCTCGTCGAGCACACCGCCAACCTGTGGCGGGCCCAGGGCCGCCGGGTCCGGCTGGAGCTGAGGCACTTCGTCCGGCACGTGATGACCCGGACCGTGCTCGACCCGGACGCGGTCGAGGGCTGGCGCGGCGAGATCGAGGACTCCCGGGTGGTCAGGGACCACGCGACCGCGCTCCGGGAGGAGCGGGGTGACGCCGGGCCTGCGGACGACGAGTACGCCGCCTACGACGAGGGCAACGACTTCGGCGACGACGAGTACGCCGGCCAGCCGGTCCGGTCGGCGGCGGAGCGTTCCCGCGACCGGCAGGCGCGCGGGCGCGGGGAACCCGGGCGCCGCCGCCGTGTCCCGGAGCCGCCCCGCCGCCCGGCCGCGCGCCGCCGCGGCGAGAGCTGACCGGCCGCGCGCCCTCGCGCTGGGAGCTGACCGGCCGCCCGGGGAGCCGGCCGGTCGCTACCGGCCGGTGGCGTACGACTCCAGGTGTGCGAGCTGCACCGGGTCCAGGGAGGGCCGGACGCGGGCCCGGGCCGCCTCGACGTGCGCGGCGGTCACGGTGCTCGCGTTCAACGACTCCCGCATGGCGGCGAGCGCCGCCTCCCGGATCAGCGCGGCGCAGTCGGCGGCGGAGAAGCCGTCCAGCTCGGCGCCGAGCGCGTCGAGGTCCACGTCCGGCGCGAGCGGGACGTCCCGGGCGGACGCGCGGAGGATCTCCGTACGGGCCGGACCGTCCGGCGGGGGCACGTAGACCAGCCGTTCCAGCCGGCCCGGACGCAGCAACGCCGGGTCGACCAGCTCAGGGCGGTTGGTCGCACCGACCACCACCACGTTGCGCAGCGCCTCCACCCCGTCCAGTTCGGTCAGCAGCGCCGCCACCACCCGGTCGGTCGTACCGCCGTCGGTGGCCTGCCCGCGTACCGGGGCCAGCGCGTCCACCTCGTCCAGGAACACCAGCGTGGGCGCGGCCTGGCGAGCGCGGCGGAACAGCTCCCGGACCGCCCGCTCGCTCTCACCCACCCACTTCGAGAGCAGCTCCGCGCCCTTGACCGACAGCACGTTCGCCCGTCCGGAGCCGGCCAGCGCGGTCACCAGGTAGGTCTTGCCGCAGCCGGGCGGACCGTAGAGCAGCACCCCGCGTGGCGGCGTCACGCCCAGCCGGGCGAACGTGTCCGGATAGGTGAGCGGCCACAGCACCGACTCGGTGAGCGTCTGCTTGACCTCGTGTAGCCCGCCCACGTCGTCGAGCGTCACCGACGCCAGCTCCAGCGTGGACGCGGACATCGTGGTCGGCCGGACCACCTCCAGCGCGGCGGTGAAGTCGGCCATCGCCACGCTCGGGGTCTCCGCCGTCTTCTGGCGCAGCGCCGCGCGTACCCCGGCCTCGCGCACCAGCGCCGCCAGGTCCGCCGCGACGAACCCGGGGGTACGGCCGGCCACCTCGTCCAGCCGGACGTCACCGGCGAGCGGCACCTCGCGGGTCAGCACCGTCAACTGCTCGCGGCGCAGCGCCGCGTCGGGCAGCGGCACGGTGATCCGCAGCGCGAGCAGGTCCGGGCCGCGCAGCGCCGGGTCCACCGCCTCGGGGCGTCCGGTCGTGCACACCACAGCCACGCCGGCCCGCAGCGTCTCGGCCACCACCTGCCGGAACACGGTGGCCAGCGGACCCGGCTCGTCGGCCGGGGCGATCGCCTCCACATCGGTGACAAGCAGCACGGCGGTGCCACCGGCGCGTACCGCCGAGGCCGCCTCGCGCAGCCGGCCGGCCGCCGCGTCGTCGGTGAGCGCGGCCAGCTCCGGCGCCCAGAGCGGCCGGACGCCCGCGCCGACCCTGGCGGCGACGGCGCGCACCAGCGCGGACTTGCCGGACCCGGCCGGGCCCTCCACCAGCACACCGAGCGAGACGGTGGTGCCGAGCCGGCCCAGCACCTCGCGGTGGTGGAAGCCCAGGTCCAGCAGTTCGGTCAGCTCCTCGGCCTGGGCGCGCAGGCCGGGCAGCTCGTCCACGTCGGGCGCGTCCTCCGGGCCGAGCAGGTCCCTGTCGGGTTCCGTCCCGGGCGGCGTGGCGGGGGCGGAGACGCGTGCGGTGGAGGCCGAGGACGCCGGGCCGGAGCCGCGGGTGGCGGGGCCGTGTTCCCAGCCCACTACCGTGTCCATGGTGACGAGCGCGCCGACCGCCGGTTCGGCCGACACGACGGTGAGCAGCGTGCTGGTCCAGGCGTACCCGACGGAACTGGCGAGACTGCGCCGCGCGGCCTCGATCAGGCCGCGCACGGCGGCGTCCGGGAGCACGTCCTGCGGCAGCAGCGAGACGTCGTCCCCGGCGGTGACCACCTTGCCCAGCAGCGCGAGCCGCAGCATCTCCGGCGGGACCGCGGCGACCACGGCGGGCGGGCCGGACAGGGTGAGCCGGCGTGCCGGGGTCGCCGGTAGCGGGCTCACCGTGACCTGACCGCCGGCTCGCAGGCCGAGGTTGCCCAGCAGCAGGTCGTCGGCGTGCAACAGGGCGCCGCTGGTGCTCGCCTCGGCGGCGGCCGCGATCCCGGCGGTGACCCGGCGGCCGGTCAGGCGTACCGGGTCGCCGGGCCGCAGCGCCAGCGCGGTGAGCACCTCGGGGTGCAGGCGCACCACGCCGCGGCGGGCGTCCAGCGCGGCCGGCCGCAGCGTCGCGGTCAGGGTCAGGTCGGGTTCGGCCACCCGCCGACAGTAGCCGCCCGGATCATCAGGTGCCCGGTCACCGCGGGCCCGGGTCGTCCAGCAGCGAGGGGTCGCGCCGGATCATCTCGGCCAGCCGGGCCGCCGGGTCGGACTCCAGCGGGTCGTGGCCGGGTGCCGGCACCGTCTTCACCGACATGGGCCATGCCGGTGGCGGCGCGGGCGGCGCCGCCGGGCCCACCGTCACCGCGGTGCCGGACCAGGAGACCCGCAGCGGGTACGCCTGCTCGCCCAGCTCCACGCGGAGCGTCACGGCCAGTCCGGGGTGCTCGGCCACCACCCGGCGGACCGCCTCGGCGACCTCCTCGACCGGGTCACGCCGTACCGGAGCGTCGCCGCCGCGCAGCCGGTACGCGCCGTGCCCCGCCCGCCCGTCGCCCGGCTCGTCCGCCGGCTCCGCCATCTCCGCCGGCACGTCCCGCTCGGGCGTACCGGCGGGCTGCCCGGCCATCGGCCCCCGGCGGCGCAGCGCCTCCTCGCGCCGGGCCATCCGGGCCAGTGTCTCGTCCAGATCACCTCTCATGGCGTCCACCCCTTCGCCAGACAACGGATCGAAACGACTGCCGGTTCTCAGCCTGCCCGGGATCGGGTCGCCCGGTCCAGCGCGCGGTCCAGGACGACGAGCAGGGCGTCCCGTACCGAGAGGCGGTCCCGGGCGTCGAACTGCACGAGCGGCACGTGCTCACCGATCGCCAGCGCCCAGCGGATCGACGGCAGGTCCAGGGCCAGCCGGCCGTCGAAGGCGTTGACGCCCACCGCGAACGGCAGCCCGGACCGCTCGAAGAAGTCGATCGCGGGGTAGCAGTCGTCGAGCCGGGCGCTGTCCACCACCACGAGCGCGCCGAGCGCGCCCCGGGCCAGGTCGTCCCACATGAAGCCGAAGCGCGCCTGGCCGGGCGTACCGAAGAGGTAGAGCTTCAGGCTGCGGTCGATCGTCACGCAGCCGAAGTCCATGGCCACGGTGGTGGTGGTCTTCCCGGCGACCCCGCCCGGGTCGTCGATGCCGATGCCGGCGGTGGTCATCTCCGCCTCGGTGGTCAGCGGCGCGATCTCGGAGATCGCGCCGACTGTGGTGGTCTTGCCGACCCCGAAGCCGCCGGCGATGAGGATCTTCACCGGGATCGGCGGCCGGGGCGCCGGCACCCGGCTGACGATCGGGGCCGGTTCGGCCGGCGGCACACCCGGCGGCAGGTACGGCAGCGGCGGGGTGGGCGGGGGTGGTGTGGCCCGGCCGATCAGCGGCGCCGGGCCGCCGTAGCGGCTCGGCGCGCTGTTGGCGGCCGGCCCGCCCGTGGCGGCTGCCGGCCATTCAGGAGATCGCACGAAGTCCATCAATCACTCGCAGGATGATGTCGGGATCGAGGGCGTCGTCGACGTCCGCGACGTGCACGTCGAGATGGCCGGCGGCGCGCAGGTCGCCGACCAGCACCCGGGTCACCCCGAAGTGCATCCGGGTCCGGGCGGAGATCTCGGCCACCGAGACGGGCTCGGCGCAGATCGCGACGATCGCCGCGAGTTCCGGGGCCAACCGGGCGGTCACCGCCCACGAGGTGCTGCCCGGGTGAGCGGTGACCTGGGTCTCCAGGCCGATCGCCGGGTCGCCGTCCACCCGTCCGGAGGTCAGCACGAAGGGGCGTGGGCCGGTCGGCTCCCCGTCGACCGCGTCCGGCTCCGGTGCCGGAGCGGACGCGTTCAGGAAAGGGCGGATCCGGATGCCGGGTTCCGGCTCCGGGTCCGCGCCGGCGGCCCCCGGGATCATTGCTGTACGGCGTTCTTCAGCTCGGCGATCAGGCGGGGACTCAGCGCGCCGCCGGCCCGGCCGGCGAACAGCGTCATCTCGTACGCCACGGTGCCCAGGTTGGCCGTGCGGTCGGCGACGACGCCGAGGACCGAGCCGCTGCTGATCGCGCTGATGAGCAGGTACCCCTCGGCCATGTCGACGATCACCCGGTTGAGCGCGCCGAGCGCGTACCAGCTGGCGGCACCCCCGGCGAGGCTGGTCATGCCGGAGACGACGGCGGCGAGCCGTTCCGCGTTGGACCGGTCCTTGATCGCGGACATGGCCATCAGCAGCCCGTCCGAGGAGACCGCGATCGCCTCCATCACCCCGGCGGTGCTGGAGGTGAACGAGTCGAGCAGCCAGTTGAAGGTGCGTGCCTCGGGACTGAGGTCGCCGGTGGCGGTGCTCTGTTCGACGTTCTCGTGGAGGAAGGGGCTGGTCACCGTGATGGGTCCTCTTCGTAGCGGCGGTCGGTACTGACTTCGCGCAGAGCACGGGCGACGCCCGCCTCGAACTCGCTGATCCGGTTGCGGACCTCGACGGGATCGCCGGGGTCGGAGCTGGTGGGGGGCACGGACTGCGTCGGAGCGACGGACAGGTTCGCGCCGGGCACCCGCCGGCTGAGCCGGGGACGTTCCGCCACCGGAGGTGTGCCGCCGACGTCGCCCTGGGCCCGCCGTACCCCGTCCTCGAACTCCTCGACCAGGGCCCGGACGCTCGACGGATCCGCCGGCACGCCGATCAGCGGACCGCCGGTGGCCGGACCGGCCGGCGCGGCCGGCGGGGCGGCCGGCAGGTTCGCGCCGGGTACCCGCTGCCGGATCGGCGACCGGGTGCCGGGCCGGCCGGCGGGCGGGCCGACCGGGTTCGGCCCGGTCGGCGCCGGCATGGCCGGCGGTGACCCGGCCGGTGCCGGCGGGCGGGCACCACCCGGCGGCGGCGCGGGTGCCGGCCGGTGCTGCGGTGCGAGCCCGGGACGGTGCTGCGGTGCGAGCGCCGGGGCCGCGGCCGGGCCCGCCGCCGGCGTTTGCGCCGGACGGTGCGGCGGCACAAGCGCCGGGCCGGTGGGCGGCGGCACCAGGGCCGGGCCGGTGGGCGGCGGTGCGAGCGTCGGCCCGGCGGACGGCGCCAGGGCCGGGCGGGCGGGCTGCGGGGTCCGGGTCGGGCCGGTCGCCGGCCCGGCGGCCGGGGGAGCGGCCGGGGCCGGGCCGACGACCGGGGTCGGCGGGGCGACGTGCCCGGCACGCGCGGCCGGGCCGACAAGCGGTACGGCCGACGGCGGCCAGACCGGCGGCGGGCCGCCGGCGGGCTGTCCCGGCTCCTCGGCCGGTTCTGCCTCGCCGGCCTGGCTGCCGAAGGCGTTCCACGGGTCACCGCTGGACATGCTGCGGGTGGCCCGGCTCAGCAACTCGACGTCGAAGCCGGCCGGCGCCTCCACTGCCGGCGGCTCCGGCTCGCGGGTGCCGGGCACAGCGGCCCGGCCGGCGCTGACGCCGACCGGCTCGGGGCGGCGGATCACGAGCGAGGCGGCCGGGATCTCCAGGGCTGCGGTGACGCCACCACCGGGGGTGTGGCTCAGCCGGGCGCTCCAGCCGTGCCGGCGGGCCAGCCGGCCGACCACGAACAGGCCGAGCACCTCGGTCGGGGCGAGGTCGAGGCGTTCCCGCCGGGTGAACCGGGCGTTCTCCTCGACCATCCGGTCCTCGGTCAGGCCGATGCCGTGGTCGACCACGACCAGCCGGGCCCCGCCGTCGGTCAGCTCACCGGTCACCACCACGCGGGTGTGCGGCGGCGAGAACGAGGTGGCGTTCTCCATCAGCTCGGCGAGCGTCAGCACCAGGTCGCCGACGATGGCGGGTGCCGCCGCCACGCCGGGCGCGACCTCCACGTCGACGCGGGTGTAGTCCTCGATCTCACCGAGCGCGAGCCGGACCACGTCGGCCAGCGGGACCGGCGCCACGTGGCCGTCCGAGCCGGTGGCGCCGGAGAGCACCACCAGGCTGCCCGCGTTGCGGCGCAACCGGCTGGAGATGTGGTCCAGCCGGTAGAGGTGCTCCAGGCGGCCCGGGTCGGTCTCCTGCCGTTCCAGCCGGTCGATGAGCGCGATCTGACGGCCGACGAGGTTCTGCGTACGCCGGCCGACATGGCCGAACATCTGCGCCACGTTGCGCCGGCCGGCGACCTGCCGCTCGACCAGCCGGGCGGCGGTGTGCTGCACCCTGTCGAACGCGCGGGCCAGGTCGCCGATCTCGTCCCGGGCGCTGACCTCCACCGGGTCGAGGCGTACCGGGGGGACGCTCTCGGACTCGTCGTCGGCGACCCGCGTCAGCTCGGCCTCGGTGACCCGGGCGACCCGCTCGGCGGAGCGGGTGAGCCGGCTCAGCGGCCGGGCCACCGTACGCGCCACCGTCATGCTCAGCAGCACCACGACGAGCAGGATCGCCGCCGCCGCGAGACTGACCAGCCAGGCCGCGGTCAGCGCCTCCCGTTCCCGGGCGCGCGTCTCGGCGATGACGTCCGCGACGACCTTCTTCTCCACGAACTGGCCCAGCGTGATCATCGACCGGGCCGAGGGGAACAGCACGTCCAGCGGCACCGGCGCGATCGCCCCGTCCGGGTCGCGGAGGCTGTCCACCAGGAACGTCGGGCTGGTCCGGGCGGCCACCGCCGCGTCGTCCAGCTCGGCCACCTTGAGCTGCTCGGGCGTGATCAGCTTGCGGAACCGCCGGTTGTCGACGTTGAGCGCCGCCATGCAGGCCACGAACGCCCGGGACACCAGCGGGTCGCCGGTCGCCTTGACCAGCACGATCTGGGTGGTGCACGAGCTGAGGGCCTCGTCGACGCGCAGCAGCGCGTCCAGGGCGAGCACCTGCCGTCCGGCGGCGGTGTCGGTGTCCACCTGGAAGGGCAGCCGCAGCGCGTCGATCAGGGCGGTGTCGACCTCGCCGAACACGGTCAGGATCTGTTGCGGCGTGGCGCGGCCGGCGAGCGTGGCGTTCCGGACGTCCTCCAGCCGGCGTACCTGGTCGAGGCTCGCCCGGACCGGCGCCGGCAGCGGCTCGGCGCGCAGGTCGGCGACCCGGTCGTCGACGGTCGCCGACTTCTGGATCAGCTCGGTGCGGCTCACCCGCCGCAGCAGCAGCCCGACCGAGAGCAGGCGTTCCTGCTGGAGATCCTGGACCAGGCTGCCGACCCGGCTGGCGATGCGGACGGTCTCGGCGGTGTCGGCGGCCTGCCGGGCGGCGGACACCCGGTCGATGACCACGGGTACGGCCAGCCCGACCATGCTGAGCAGCGGGATGATCACCAGCAGGGCGAGCTTGCCCCGGATCCGCAGGCTACCGAGCAGCATCGAACGGCCTCCACCCGTCGGAGTCGATGCCGCGCCCCACCGCGACCGGCCGGCGGTCGGTCTCGGGCGCGGCGAGCGGCGGCGCCGGCGGGGCCTCGGCCGGCTCCCGGCGTGCCGCGGCCGTGCGGAACTGGTCCCGGCGCAGCGCGGCCACCTGCAGAGCGACGATCCCGGCGATCAGCACCAGCGCCGCCCCGGCCGCGATCCGGCCCAGCAGCCGGTCCCGATCCAGGTCGTCGAGCCGTTCCCGCAGCAGCGCGTCGAGCTGGTCGAGGATGACCGTCCGGAGCTGCTTGGCGGCGTTCTGCGCGCTGAGCCCGGCGCGGGTGAGCTGGTCGGTGCCCGGGGCGGACCGGCCGCCGCCGGGCGCCGAGTAGACCGCGAACGTCTCCAGCGAACGCTGGTAGGTGTCCAGCGGGGTGAGTACGTTGGCGCCCAGGTCGGTGCTCTCCGAGTTGTCCACCGCCGAGCGCAGGTCGGTGACCAGGTCGGTGGCGGGACCGAGCGCGGCGACCCGCAGCTCGGCCAGCTCCGCGCCCGTCCTCGCGCGTTGGTCGGCGGGGCGCTTGGCGGCCAGCCGGGCCAGGTCGACGAGCCGTCCGGCCAGCACCGTCGCGGTGGGCAGGTCGCCGCCGATGCCGTCCTGGAGGAAGAACGAGTCGGCGCGGGGGTCGCGGATCAGGCCGGAGCTCTCCCGTACCTTGCGGTAGAGGGCCAGCAGCAGGTCGGACGCCTCGCCGTAGGCCCGGTACGCCGCCTCGGGGTCGCCGATCCCGCGGTCGGGCAGCGACTCCAGCTTGGCCCGCAGCCCGGCCCAGCGTTCGTGGGTGCGCAACTCGTCGCCGACGGCGTTGTCCACCTCCGCGACGCCCTCGATGGCGGCAGCGAGCGAGGCGCGGGACACGGCGCCTTCGGCGACGGCGATGGCCTGGGCCTCCACCAGGGTGTCGGTGACCGGCCCGAGGGCGCGCAGGTAGCGGACGCCGAGCCGTTCCCGGCTGGCCAGGTCGTGGTCGTCGGAGTAGTCGCGCTCGGCCTGGATGAAGATCAGCCCGAGCGGGGCCAGCAGTGCCAGTGCCAGCACCAGGGCGAGCGTACGGCCCGGTACGGCGGGCCGCCGACGGACCCGCGACGCGGGGACTGTCATGGTGTGTCTCCTCCGGCGACGGCGGGGCGGTCGGTGCGCCGGGAGGTCGCCGTACGCAGTCCCGTGCACCGGACCGGAAAATTAGTCGAACCGGATGCGGGTGTGACCTCGGCCGATGAGTCGGCTTCACGTCAGTCCACTTCGGGTCACCCTGTGTCGGGGCGAAAGGCACGTAGCGTGTGATCGTGCTGCCGAGAAATGACATCGACGCTGGTTTGCGCCGGTAGATGTGAATTCACATGATCCGAATACGTCTCGCTGGGATGCTCTGGACCTTTGGCGGATGAGGGACGCCACGCGACGAACGGTGCAACCGGACAGACGTACGGCGGATCTCAGCGAATGCTCAGCCGCCGGCCCGTACCGTGTGCCGCATGAGATCAACCGCCGCGCGGCTCCGGCGCGCCCTGGCCGGCCGTCCGCGCCGCACCGTCGCCGCAGTGGTGGTGATCGTTCTCGTCGCCGCCGCGCTGGTCTGGACGGCCCGGCCGCGCGGCGCGGACTTCCGGACCGAGTCGACGACTGTGACAGTGCGTTCCGGGCCCTCCGGCGACGAGCCGGTCGATCTGGACACGACGCTATACCTGCCGGCGGACGCGTCGGCGTCGAAGCGGGTGCCGGCGGTGCTGCTGGCGCACGGCTTCGGTGGCACCAAGGACTCGGTCCGCCCGGACGCCGAGGACCTGGTCGCCCGTGGGTACGCGGTGCTCACCTGGACCGCCCGCGGTTTCGGGCGCAGCGGCGGTCAGATCCACCTGGACAACCCCGACTACGAGGTGCGGGACGCGCAGCGCCTGCTCGACCGGCTCGCCGAGCGCCCGGACATCCGCCTCGACTCGCCGGGCGACCCCCGGGTCGGCGTGGTCGGCGGCTCGTACGGCGGCGGCCTGGCGCTGCTGCTGGCCGCGCAGGACCAGCGGATCGACGCGATCGTCCCGATGATCACCTGGAACGACCTGTCCCGCGCCTTCCTGCCGGAGAGCAGCGGCCGGCAGCCTGCCGACGGCGTGTTCAAGAAGGGCTGGGCCGGCATCTTCTTCGGCGGCGGCGGAAACGCCGGCTCCGGCCCGGCCGGGCTCTCCGGGGCCACCGCCGCCGCGCCGGAGGGCGCTCCCGAGTCGGCCGGCCCGCCGAGCCCGCAGCCGGGCGCCGGGCCGGGCACCGGTTCCGGTCGCGCGCCAGCCGGCGCCGCCGACCCGGCGTGCGGGCGCTTCGCGGCCGACGTCTGCGCCGCGTACCTGCGCATCGCCACCACCGGCCGAGCCGACGCGGCGGCGGTCGAGCTGCTGCGCCGGTCGTCACCGGCCGGCGTGCTGGACCGGATCAAGTCGCCGACGCTGCTGGTGCAGGGCGAGGCGGACACGCTGTTCCCGCTGGCCGAGGCGGACGCCAACGCCCGGGGCATCGCCGCCGCCGGCACGCCGGTGCGGGTCGCCTGGTTCACCGGCGGCCACGACGGCGGCTCCGGACCCACCTCCGACTCCGACCGGGTGAAGTTCCTGACCGCGCAGTGGCTCGACCACTACGTCAAGGGGGACGGGGCGGCGCCCGGCGACACGTTCACGTTCTCCCGGATCGCCGGGTTCGACGCGCTGGACCGGGGCCTGGTGGCGACCGGCTTCCGTACCGCCGACTATCCGGGCCTGACCGGTGAGGGCCGCCGCGAGGTGACGCTCGCCGGTCCGCCCCAGCCGGTCGCCGTACCGCCCAACGGCAACCCGGCGGCGATCTCCTCGGTGCCGTTCGCTGGCGCGCTCGGTTCGCTGCTGGACGGCGTGGCCGGTGACATCCCCGGCCAGCACGCCCGCTTCGAGTCCGCGCCGCTGGACGAGCCGGTGGACGTGGTGGGCGCGCCCACCGTGCGGATCAGGGCCGCCTCCGCGACCGGCGAGGCGGTGCTGTTCGTGAAGCTCTACGACGTCGACCCGCAGGGCGCCGCGACGCTGCCGTCCGGCCTGGTCGCGCCGGTGCGCCTGACCGGCCTGCCGCCCACCGTCGAGGCGGCCACGCCGGTCACCGTCACGCTGCCGGGGATCGTCCGGCGGGTCGAGGCCGGGCACCGGCTGCGGCTCGTGGTGGCGACGTCGGACCAGGCGTACGCCTCGCCGGCCGAACCGGCCGTGCACACGGTGGCGCTGGCCGACGGGCCGCTGACGCTGCCCACCGTCGACGCCGCGCCGATCCCCACCACGGCGGCGATCTGGCGCTGGGCGCTGGCCGGCCTGCTGGCCGCGATCGCGGCCGGGCTCGTCGTGGTCGTGCTGCTCACCCGCCGCCGGCACCGCCGCCAGGACGACTCCGTGCACCCGGAGTACGCGGGCGTCCCGCTCGCCGTGCGCAACCTGCGCAAGGAGTACGCGGACGGCTTCGTCGCGGTCTCCGACGTCGACTTCGAGGTGCACCCCGGCCAGGTGGTCGGCCTGCTCGGGCCCAACGGCGCGGGCAAGACCACGACGCTGCGGGTGCTGATGGGGCTGACCCAGCCCACCGCCGGGGAGATCTACGTCTTCGGTCACCGGCTGGTGCCCGGCTCGCCGGTGCTCTCCCGGATCGGCGCGCTGGTCGAGGGGCCGGGCTTCCTGCCCCACCTGTCCGGGCTGGACAACCTCAAGGCGTACTGGCGGGCGACCGGCCGGCCGTGGGAGGACGCGCACTTCGACCAGGCGCTGGAGATCGCCGGCCTGGGCGACTCGGTGCACCGGCGGACGAAGAAGTACAGCCACGGCATGCGGCAGCGGCTGGCCATCGCCCAGGCCATGCTCGGCCTGCCCGAGCTGCTGGTGCTGGACGAGCCGACGGACGGGCTGGACCCGCCGCAGATCGCCGAGATGCGCCGGGTGCTCCAGCGCTACGCCACGGACGGCCGGGCGGTGCTGGTCTCCAGCCACCTGCTGGCCGAGGTGGAGCAGACCTGCACGCACGCGGTGGTGGTGAACAAGGGGCGGATCGTGGCGTCCGGCCCGGTGGAGGAGATCGTCGGCGAGTCGCCGAGCGTGCTGTTCGAGGTGAGCGACCCTGATGCGGCGCGGACGGTGCTCGACCGGCTCGACGGCGTACGGGTGCTGCCCGACGGCGACGGCGGGCTGGTGGTCGACACCAACGGCACCGCCCGCAGCGAGGTGGTGGCCGAACTGGTCCGCGCCGGTATCGGGGTGGACCGGGTGGTGCCCCGGCGCCGCCTGGAGGACGCGTTCCTCGCCCTGGTGGGCGAGAACTCTCGGGGAAGCGGGGACCGGTGATGGCGGGTTCGTCTGTGGCATCGTCGCCTGGTGGCGGCACGTTCGGTAGGCCGGGGCCGGGCGCGGGCGGGGCGGCGGCGGGCTACCGGCCCTCGGCCACGCTCCCGTTCGGCGCGGAGTTCCGGCGGCAGGCGTCGCGCCGGCGTACCCAGCTCGCGCTGGGGTTCATGGTGCTGCTGCCGCTGATCATCCTGGTGGCGTTCCAGTTCGACGCCGGGGACGACGACGGCGGCGGGCGGGGCGAGTTCTCCAGCCTGGCCGACCTGGCGACCTCGGGCGGGCTCAACTTCACCCTGTTCTCGATCCTGGTGTCCGCTTCGTTCCTGCTGGTCGTGGTGGTCGCGCTGTTCTGCGGTGACACGGTGGCGAGCGAGGCGAGCTGGGGCAGCCTGCGCTACCTGCTGGCCGTGCCGGTGCCCCGGGCCCGGTTGCTCGCGGTGAAGCTGGTCGTCGCGCTCGCGTACTCCGGGCTGGCCCTGCTGTTGCTCGCCGGCACCGCGCTGCTGGCCGGCACCCTGCGGTACGGCTGGAAGCCGCTGAGCAGCCAGGTCTCGGCCGAGCTGGCACCGGCGGACGGGTTGTTGCGGCTGCTCGGCGTGCTCGGCTATCTGGCGGTGGTGCTGCTGGTCGTGGCCGGGCTGGCGTTCCTGCTGTCGGTGACCACGGATGCCGCGCTCGGCGCGGTCGGTGGCGCGGTGCTGCTGTGGATCCTGTCCAGCATCCTGGACCAGATCACCGCGCTGGGCGGGCTGCGCAACCTGCTGCCGACCCACTACAGCAGCGCCTGGCTGGGGTTGCTGTCCACGCCGATGCAGACCGACGACGTCGTCAAGGGCGCGTTCTCGGCAATCGTCTACGCCACGTTGTTCTGGAGCCTGGCCTTCTGGCGCTTCACCCGCAAGGACGTCACCAGCTGAGGTGACCGCCGGGGTACCCGCATTGGCGCGTCCGCCCATATCATGGGAGCGTTCCCATGCAATTGTCCCGCCTGCAAAGAAATTGATTAACATCGATACATGTGATCGCCATCCTGGAGCCGTCAAACACCCGCCCCAGGAGGTCACACATGATTCCGACCCAGCTCAGCGGCCCTGTCCTGTCCCTGTTCCGCGTTGTTGTGGGGTTGCTGTTCCTATGCCACGGCGCGGCGTCGATATTCGGCGTCCTCGGCGGCAACCGAGGCTCCGGCGAGGCCGTCCCGTTCGCCACCTGGCCCGGTTGGTGGGCGGCGCTGATCCAGCTCGTCTGCGGCGTGCTGGTCCTCGTCGGCCTGCTCACCCGTCCGGCCGCGCTGCTCGCCTCCGGCTCGATGGCGTACGCGTACTTCGTGGTGCACCAGCCCCACGGCCTGCTGCCGATCCGCAACGGCGGCGAGCTGGCCGCGCTCTTCTGCTGGTCGTTCCTGCTCGTGGCAGTGCTCGGCCCGGGCAGCTGGGCGCTGGACGCGCTGCTTGCCCGCCGCCGCTCCGCCCCGGCCGAGCCCGCCGCCGCGTCGCCCGCCTCGGTTCCGGTCTGATCGGCCGCCCGACGGGATCGCGGTACGGGAGGGCGCTTCCGTACCGCGATCCCTGTCAGAGCGGGTTGACCGGCGAGGTCGAGGGGGCCGGTGGATCGGAGCGTGGGGGCGCCTGCGTCGCCGGGTCGGCGTCGCGGCGCTTCCAGGCGCTGACGCCGAGCCGGCCGGTGTTCCCGAGGTCGATCGGCCCGTCCAGCGTGACCGGGTACGCCGGCCGGCCGGTCGACGGGGCGACGTCGAGTTCGGCGCCCGCGGTGGCCACCACCGTCGGGTCAGTGACGAGGTTGCGCCAGATCAGCGCCGCGCCGGCCCGTTCACCCGGCGCCAGCACGATCCGCGTGGGCGGGTGGTCGAAGCCGGCGGTGATCGGCGCCGCGCCCGGGATGATCCGTACCGTGATCGCATCCCCGTCCGCGTCCCGGAGCGCGACCGCCGGATAGCCGCGCAGCTCGTACGGGCGGTCGCCGCAGTTGACCAGCTCCAGGCCCATCGCGCGCAGCCCCATGGCCGCGCTCACGCCGAGCCCGGTGATCCGGATGCCCTCCGGGGAGCAGGCGGCGGTAGCGGGTGGGGCGGCCTCGGCGCCGGGCCGGGGCGGCGCCGACGGCAGCCCGTCGACCGGGTCGGGTGCCGGCGCGCAGCCGGCGAGCAGTGTCGCGCCGGTGAGGAGCCCGATCCGGGCCGCCGCCTTCCGCATCAGGCGATCATGTCACCCCGCCGGGAGCGCTCCCCGCCCCCCGCGCGAGCGCGCGCACGATCTGCCGCCGGACGTCGTCGGCCGGCGCCGCCAGCACGGCGGTGACCGGTGACCACGACGGCGCCGGAGCCGCTCGCGGTGGTGGACCGGCCCGCCGTGGTGGAGCCGGCCGCGGTGGTCGGACGCTGAGCCGGCCCACAGCGTGGGATACCCGGGTGGCGCGCCCGTGAGCAGCGCATAGACTCGGCGGCACAACTGAATACCTCATCCAGAGGGGCTGAGGGATACGGCCCGACGACGCCCCGGCAACCACCCGCACGCTCGACGACGAGCGACAGCGGGCAGGTGCCAATTCCGTCCCCGCCGCACCCGGCGATGCGGGGAAAGATGAGAGGAACCTCCTCGACATGACGTCGACGCTTCCCGTCGCCACCGGTATCGACACCACCCTCAGCCCGGCCCGCGCCCTGGTCTGCCGCGCCTGTTCGGCGCGGTACCCGCTGGCCGCACAGCACGCCTGTTACGAGTGTTTCGGGCCGCTGGAGGTCGACTACGACACCGCCGCCCTGGCCACCGTCACCCGCGAGCGGATCGAGTCCGGCCCGGAGAACATCTGGCGGTACGCGCCGCTGCTGCCGGCCGGTCAGGACCCGGCCACCCGGGTCACGCTCGACCCGGGGCTGACCCCGCTGGTGGCCGCCCCGCACCTGGCGGCCGAGCTGGGGCTCACCGCGCCGCTCTGGGTCAAGGACGACAGCGCGAACCCCACTCACTCGTTCAAGGACCGGGTGGTCTCGGTGGCGCTCACCGCGGCCCGGTCGCTCGGCTTCACCCGCTACGCCTGCGCCTCCACCGGCAACCTCGCCAACTCCGTCGCCGCGCACGCGGCCCGGGCGGGCGTGCCGTCGATCGTCTTCATCCCCGGTGACCTGGAGCAGGGCAAGGTCGTCACCACCGCCGTCTACGGCGGCGACCTGGTCGCCATCGACGGCTCGTACGACGACGTGAACCGGCTCTGCGGCGAGCTGGTGGAGACCGACGAGTTCGAGGACACCGCGTTCGTCAACGTGAACGTGCGGCCCTACTACGCCGAGGGCTCCAAGACGCTCGGCTACGAGGTGGCCGAGCAGCTCGGCTGGCGTATCCCGGCCCAGGTGGTCATCCCGATGGCCAGCGGCGAGCTGCTCACCAAGATCGACAAGGCGTTCGCCGAGCTGGTCGAGATCGGGCTGGTCGAGGCACCGGCCGGTGGCTGGAAGGTGTTCGGCGCGCAGTCGGCCGGGTGCAACCCGATCGCCACCGCGCTGCACGGTGACACCGACACGATCACGCCGGTCAAGCCGACCGGCATCGCCAAGTCACTGAACATCGGCGACCCGGCGGCCGGGCTGTACGCGCTGGAGGCGGTACGCCGTACCGGCGGCTGGATGGACTACGCCGACGACGACGAGATCCGCGCCGGCATCCGGCTGCTCGCCCGTACCACGGGAGTGTTCGCCGAGACGGCGGGCGGCGTGACTGTCGCGGTGCTGCGCAAGCTGGTGGAGTCGGGGCGGCTCGACCCGGCCGCCGAGACGGTCGTCTTCAACACCGGCGAGGGCCTGAAGACGCTCGACGCGGTGGCCGGCGAGGTCGGCCCCACCCACCGCATCAAGCCCAGCCTGCGTGCCGCCCGCGACGCCGGCCTCCTCGCCTGACGGTCCCTTCTCCCGCCACCCCGGCCGGGCCGGGGTGGCCGGGTGGGGGAGGACGGCTCGCCCGGGTGGGGGATCGGGTAAGACCGGTGGGTAACCGGTGATGTGCGCTGAGTGCCAGAAAACCGCCCTCAGGGACTTGACGGCAGGAACCGGACGGCGCAAGATGCTTCGTGCGGGAGGGCATCCGCCGGAGACTTTTCAAGTTCTTGCGACCCAACGCCGGAGGCGTTGTGCGGACGTCCCTCCCGACCAACGTCCGAAGAGGCCAGCGGAAACCGCTGGCCTCTTCGCTGTGTCCGGCGCACCCTGGGTGACATGACGCTGACCGTGACACCGCTGGATCCCGCCGACCGGCAGACGCTCGACGCGGCGTACCGGATCGCGTGCGCCGCCCAGGCCGTCGACGAGCCGGACCTTCCGCCGACCTGCCGCCGCCGCTTCGAGGCGCTGCTGTCGCACCCGATGCCCGGCATCGAGGGACGCTGGCTCGTTGCCCGCCTGAACGGCCTGCCGGTGGGCTGGCTCCGGCTGCACCTGCACACGATCGAGAACACCGAGAACGCGACCGTCGAGCTGACCGTCGACCCGGCGTACCGGCGGCGCGGCATCGGCCGCGTGCTGCACGAGCACGGCGTGCGGCTGCTCCGCGAGCACGGCGGCAAACGCCTTGTCGGCTCGACCACCGCCGCGCTGCCCGGCGAGGAGGACCGGGTCTTCCCCGGTGCCGCGTTCGCCGCCGCCATGGGCGCGAAACCGGCGCTGGCCGACGTCCGCCGCCGCCTCGACGTGGCCGGGCTCGACCGCGACCGGCTGGCCGCGCTGCTGGCCGGAGCCCGCGCCGCGGCGACCGGTTACCGGCCGGTGCGGTGGCGCGACCACACCCCCGAGGAGTACGTCGCGGACGTCGCCTACCTGGACGGTCGGCTGCTGCTCGACGCCCCGATGGGCGAGCTGGACTGGGAGCCGGAGCAGGTGGACGCGGCGCGGGTACGGGACGCGGAGCGGGCGCTGGACGCCCGGGGCGTACGCCGCTACAACACCGGCGTGGTGCACGAGGCGACCGGCCGCCTGGTCGGGTGGACGCAGCTCAGCATTGACGCGAGCAGCACCGACCATGCCTGGCAGCAGATCACCCTGGTCGACCCCGACCACCGCGGCCACCGGCTCGGCCTGCTCTGCAAGGCCGGGAACCTGGCGTACGCGCTGGCGCACGAACCGGCGCTGCGGGCCGTCGACACCTGGAACGCGGTGGCGAACCGGCACATGGTCGCGATCAACGACCAGCTCGGGTACCGCCCGGCCGCCGGGTCCGTCGACTGGCAGTTGACGATCTAAAGTTGTGACACGCCCCTACTGATCTGGTGCCTTTCTGTTGCATGATGGCGGGCATGACGGAGACCCCGCACCCCCTGTACGACAGGCACCGCGAGACCCTCGACCGGGCGCTGACCGCCATCGCGGAGCGCGGGTACTGGTCGGCCTACCCCGAGTCGCCCAGCCCCCGGGTGTACGGCGAGACCGCCGCCGCCGACGGCAAGGCCGCCTTCGGGGCGTACCTGGGCGGCGACTTCCCGCTCGACCAGGCCGGTGACGGCACCACAGTGGCCACCGAGGTCAGCCCGTTCGGGCTGGCGCTGGACGTGCGCTACCCGCACGCGGGCGCCGACCAGCTGGTGTCCGCCGCGAGCGCCGCGCTGCCCGCCTGGCGTGACGCCGGCCCGCAGGCCCGGGTCGGTGTCTGCCTGGAGATCCTGGACCGGCTGCACAGGAACATCTTCGAGCTGGCGAACGCGGTGCAGTTCACCAGCGGCCAGGCGTTCGTGATGGCGTTCCAGGCCGGTGGCGCGCACGCGCTGGACCGGGCCCTGGAGGCGGTCGCGTACGCGTACGCGGAGATGACCCGCCACCCGGGGACCGCCGGATGGGAGAAGGCCGCCGGCAAGGGCGACCCGCTGCGGATGACGAAGACGTTCCACGTGGTGCCGCGCGGGGTCGCGCTGGTCATCGGCTGCAACACGTTCCCGACCTGGAACTCGTACCCCGGTCTGTTCGCCTCGCTCGCCACCGGCAACCCGGTGGTGGTCAAGCCGCACCCGCGCGCGGTGCTGCCGCTGGCGATCACCGTCAGGTACGCCCGCCAGGTGCTCGCCGAGGCCGGGTTCGACCCGAACCTGGTGCAGCTCGCCACCGAGACGGACGGTGAGAAGCTCGCCACCACGCTCGCCCTGCACCCGGCTGTGAGGATCGTCGACTTCACCGGCTCCACCGAGTACGGCGACTGGCTGGAGGCGAACGCCCGGCAGGCCGCCGTCTACACCGAGAAGGCCGGCCTGAACACGGTGGTGATCGACTCCACCGACGACTTCGCCGGGCTCTGCCGCAACCTCGGCTTCACGCTGACGCTCTACAGCGGCCAGATGTGCACCACCTCGCAGAACCTGCTGATCCCGCGCGACGGCATCGCCACCGACCAGGGGCACAAGAGCTTCGACGAGGTGGCCGCCGGGATCGCCGGCGCGGTCGCCAAGCTGACCGCCGACCCGGCCCGGGGCGTCGAGCTGACCGGCGCGATCGTCAACGACGGCGTGCTGGAGCGGCTGGAGGAGGTCACCAAGGTCGGCGAGCCGGTGCTGGAGTCGCGCACCGTCGAGCACCCGTCCTTCCCCGGCGCCGTGGTGCGTACGCCGACGGTGGTGAAGCTGGACGCGTCCGACACCGCGATCTACTCGCGGGAGTGGTTCGGCCCGATCTCGTTCGCCATCGCCACCGACTCGACCGAGCACAGCCTGCGCATCATGCGCGAGACGGTGGGGGAGAAGGGCGCGCTGACCGCCGGCGTCTACTCGACCGACGAGGCGGTGCTGGACGCGGCCGAGGCGGCGGCGATCGACGCCGGGGTGCACCTGTCCTGCAACCTGACCGGCGGGGTGTTCGTCAACCAGTCGGCGGCGTTCTCCGACTTCCACGGCTCGGGTGCGAACGCGGCGGCCAACTCGGCGCTCACCGACGGCGCGTACGTCGCGAACCGGTTCCGCATCGTCCAGAGCCGCCGCCACTCCTGAAAGGAGGGGCCCCTTCTTAACGCCTCCGGTAGAGGAGGGGCCCCCTTTTAACAACTGCGCCCGGTCGGCCTCACGCGGGGCGGCGCATCTGGAGTTCGTACAGACCGGTGATGCGGGGGTGCGGCACCCGTACCCCGGTGTCCACGAAGCCCAGCTTCTGATAGGCCCGGTAGGCGCGGTCGTTGCCGACCACCACCTCCATCATCAGCTCGGGCCGCCCGCAGGCGCGCGACCAGGCGGCCACCTCGTCGACGAGCGCGGCGAGCAGGCCGCTGCCCCGCCGGGCCGGTGTCACGTAGACCGCGTAGACGAGCGTCAGGCCCGGCTCGTCCGGCGCGGCGGTGCCGCCGGCGTGGCCGACCAGGCGGCCGCCCGGGTCGGCCACGAACTGCGCGGTGTGGTCGCCACGGGAGACGGCCGCGATCCGGGCCGCGAACTCGGTGTGCGGCCGGGCCGCGGCCTCGGCCACTGTCTCCAGGAACGCCAGCGGGGCGTCGGCCAGCATCTCCAGCCGGAGCGCCCGCATCCGTGCGGCGTCCTCCGGCCGGACCCGGCGGACGGTGGTCATGGTGGTCGCGCTGGTCATGCCGCATGCATACCGGACGGCCCGGCGCGCGTGTGCGACCGGGCCATCCAACCCCCGGAATATGCCCGATTTGTGGTCGTGCGCCGTCGTCACGCCTCGTGTAGCGTGCGATTTCGGTCACTGAATTCAGCATCGCCGATTGCTGAGCCTGTGCACCGCCGGTGCCGGTCCGCCGGTTTCCGGGTCTTGGAACGCCGCGCAGAGTGAGGAAGTGCACCGTGGCACAGGGCACCGTGAAGTGGTTCAACGCCGAAAAGGGCTACGGCTTCATCGCCGTCGACGGCGGGCAGGACGTCTTCGTCCACTTCTCCGCGATCGAGATGGACGGCTACAAGGCGCTCGACGACGGCCAGCGGGTCGAGTTCGAGATCGCGCAGGGGCAGAAGGGTCCGCAGGCCGAGCGGGTCCGCGTCATCGCCTGACCTCCGCCCGCCGGGCGGTTCCGCAGCCGGGTCCGCCGATCGGGGGGCTGCGGTGCGAGCGCGCACAGTGGAAGATCGAGAGCCGTTCCAGCCGTAGCCGCTGAGGAGGGCTCGTGTCCGATCTGCCTCCGCCGGGTCCCGCCGAACCGGTGCCGCCGACGCCGTCCGGTCCACCGGCCGACCCGACCGCGCCCCCGGCCACCGATCCGACGTCGTCGAGGGCCACCGGGCCGTCCGTGCCCGCTCCCGACCCGGCACCCGCCGATCCGTGGGCCGACCAGACCGGCCACGGCCCGAGCATTCCGCAGCAACCCGGGCCCGGAGCGCAGCCCCCCCACCCGAACCCGCCCGGCCCGGCCGCGCCCGCCGACCCGGCCACCCCGCCCGGTGGAGGCGGTCCGCCCGCCACGTACCCGCCGGGCCAGAGCGGATCACACGGCACCCCGACCCCGGGCTGGGGCGCCCAGTCCGGCTGGACCGCGCCGGGTGCCGTCCCGCCCTCCGGCTACCCCCCGATGCCCGGCTACCCCACGCCGGGCCACCCGAGCGGTGCTCCGCAGGCGGGCTGGCCCGGCCCCGGGTACCCGCCGCATCCGATGCCCGGCGCCGCCTACCCGATGCCCGGCGGCTGGCCTTCCGGCATCAACCCGCAGGACCCGCTCGTCAACCCGCCGCACGCGGGCATCGGCCCCTGGTTCGCCCGTTGCTGGGGAGCGCTGCGGCGCGGCTGGCGGCAGCTCGTGCCGATCGTGCTGCTCACCCAGGTCCTCCCGGCGGCGGTGATCGGCGTCCTCACGCTCCTCGTCGCCCCCGACGGGCAGATGGCGACCGCGCCGGACGGCTCGCCGAGGCTGCCGGAGGGCTTCTGGCAGCAGACGCTCGGCTTCTACGGCACGATCCTGTTCGCCGGGCTGATCTTCGGCGCGCTCCAGGCGATGGGCTGGGCGGCGGGAACCTGGGTGATGACCCGGCAGGCGGCCGGTGAGCCGGCCGGGCTCGGTGCCGCCCTCCGGTACGGGCTGAGCCGTGCCCTCGGGCTCTGGGGCTGGACCATCGTGGTGTCGCTGCTGGTCACGCTCGGCGCCTGCTTCTGCCTGCTGCCCGGCGTCTACGTCGCCGTCGCGCTCGTCCTGTTCGGTCCGGTCTACCTGTTCGAGCGGAGTGATCCGGTCGGGCGGTCGTGGCGGTTGTTCCACAGCCGGTTCCTCATGGTGCTGGGCCGGGTCATGCTCGTGGTGGCGGCGCTGGTCGCGGCGGCGCTGCTGGACGTCGTGCTGAGCGGGATCAACACGGCGGTGTTCGGGGTCGAGCCGTTGGGTGCGGTGGGCACCGCGATCGGCGCGGTGACGATGACCGTTCTCAGCGCCGTGGTGGCTGTCCCGGCCTACCTTGCGCAGCAGGTGGGGCTGGTCGTCACGTACGCCGAGCAACGGGCCCAGGAAGGCCCGGTGAGCGCGGCCCAGCTGGCGGCGGAACTCGGCTGAGCGGGGCTGTCGTGCTTGCACTCGGCTAGGGAGAGTGCTAAACAAGTCATTGGCACTCGCGTACGGTGAGTGCCAGAAGGTCGGGGCGGTAGGGCCACGGCCGCACCGGTGTCCCAGGTGGCGCCGGAGCGGTACGAGGCCGGTCGTCGCGGGCTGTCCGGCCCGACCGAGGAGACGTCGTCGTCGCCAGGTGGCGACGTCCCCAAGGTGCGTACACCAGACGGCCCATCCGGGCATCCCGGGTGGCCCGTGAGTGTCCAGGAGGACAACGCCGTATGGCCAAGATGATCGCGTTCGACGAAGAGGCGCGCCGCGGCCTCGAGCGGGGCATGAACCAGCTCGCCGACGCCGTGAAGGTGACGCTCGGCCCCAAGGGCCGCAACGTCGTGCTCGAGAAGAAGTGGGGTGCCCCCACCATCACCAACGATGGTGTGAGCATCGCCAAGGAGATCGAGCTCGAGGACCCGTACGAGAAGATCGGCGCCGAGCTGGTCAAGGAGGTCGCGAAGAAGACCGACGACGTCGCCGGTGACGGCACGACGACGGCGACCGTCCTGGCCCAGGCCCTGGTCCGTGAGGGTCTGCGCAACGTGGCCGCCGGCGCCAACCCGATGGCCCTGAAGCGGGGCATCGAGGCGGCCGTGGCCAGCGTCTCGGAGGAGCTGCTCAAGCTCGCCAAGGACGTGGAGACCAAGGAGCAGATCGCCTCCACCGCCTCCATCTCCGCCGCCGACCCCAGCGTCGGCGAGATCATCGCCGAGGCGATGGACAAGGTGGGCAAGGAAGGTGTCATCACCGTCGAGGAGAGCAACACCTTCGGCCTGGAGCTCGAGCTCACCGAGGGCATGCGCTTCGACAAGGGCTACATCTCCGCCTACTTCATGACCGACCCGGAGCGTATGGAGGCCGTCTTCGACGACCCGTACATCCTGATCGTCAACAGCAAGATCTCGTCGGTGAAGGACCTGCTCCCGATCCTGGAGAAGGTCATGCAGTCGGGCAAGCCGCTGCTGATCATCGCCGAGGACCTGGAGGGCGAGGCCCTGGCCACCCTGGTGGTCAACAAGGTCCGTGGCACCTTCAAGTCGGTCGCCGTCAAGGCGCCGGGCTTCGGTGACCGCCGCAAGGCCATGCTGACCGACATCGCCATCCTCACCGGTGGCCAGGTCATCAGCGAGGAGGTCGGCCTCAAGCTGGACGCGACCGGCCTCGAGATGCTGGGCCGCGCCCGCAAGGTCGTGGTGACCAAGGACGAGACCACCATCGTCGACGGTGCCGGCGACGCCGACCAGATCCAGGGCCGGGTGAACCAGATCCGGGCCGAGATCGACAAGAGCGACTCCGACTACGACCGGGAGAAGCTGCAGGAGCGTCTGGCCAAGCTGGCCGGCGGTGTTGCGGTGATCAAGGTCGGCGCGGCCACCGAGGTCGAGCTGAAGGAGCGCAAGCACCGCATCGAGGACGCCGTCCGCAACGCGAAGGCCGCCGTCGAGGAGGGCATCGTCCCGGGTGGTGGCGTCGCGCTGGTGCAGGCCGGCAAGACCGCCTTCGACAAGCTGGACCTGGCCGGCGACGAGGCCACCGGCGCGCAGATCGTCAAGGTCGCGCTGGACGCCCCGCTGCGGCAGATCGCCGTCAACGCCGGCATGGAGGGTGGCGTCGTCGTCGAGCGGGTCCGCAACCTCGACCCGGGTCACGGCCTCAACGCCGCGACCGGCGAGTACGTCGACCTGCTGGCCGCGGGCATCATCGACCCGGCCAAGGTGACCCGTTCCGCCCTGCAGAACGCCGCCTCGATCGCCGCGCTGTTCCTCACCACCGAGGCCGTCGTGGCGGACAAGCCGGAGAAGACCCCGGCCGCCCCGGCTGGCCCGGGTGGCGGGGAGATGGACTTCTGAGTCCAGCTCCATCCAGTACGCCGAAGGGGGCGGGCCGCGTCAGCGGTCCGCCCCCTTCCGCGTACCCGTCAGGTGGGCAGCCGACGCTGGTTGCGCCGCTTGTGCGCCCTGTCGTACGGCGGTGGCAGCCGCCTCGGCTCGTCCACCGGCTGCCGTGGCTCCTCCACCGGCTGCCGGTCCGCGCCGCTGCGTTCGGCGAGCTGCTCGGCGTCGCCGATGTCGAGCCGGTCGAACGGGAGCTGGGCGGGACGCTCGTCGGCCGGATCCTCGGCCCGTTCGTCATTCGTGGTCATGCACCGCCTCCTCTGCCCCGACGTAGAGCCCGACCGTAGAGCCCGGTCGATGACGAAGGAGACCGAATGGCGCTATTGGCGTCTATGCGCCGCTTATGGCTTTCCGGTAGAGGAAGAACACCCGCTCGATCCGGGCCCCGGCCGCGTTCGAGTAGAACGGCACCGGCCCCACCCAGCCGATCTGCGCCGCGCCGATCCCGGCCGCCGCCTGGTCGCGCAGGCAGCGGCGCAACAGCACGCCGCCGATACCGGAGCCCTCCGCCTCCGGCGCGGTGCCCATCGGCCCGAACCAGCTCGGCCGGGCCGACCCGTACGCGGCGAACCCGAGGATCGCGCCGTCGCGCTCGGCGAGGTGCGCGCCCGCGTCCGGCCGCCCGACCGAACCGGCCAGCTCGCCGTCCCAGGTGCCGCCGAACGTGGACCTGGCGAACGCGGTGAGCGCCGGCAGGTCGTCCGGGGTCGCGCGGCGTACCGTCACGCCCCGCCCGGCCAGTCGCTGCTCGGCGGCCTCGGTGGAGCGCAGCGCCGCCGACCCCTCGGCCAGGTCGGCGGTCATGTTCCAGGCGGTACGGTCCTGCCGGTAGCCGAGCCGCAGCGCGGCGCAGACCGCCGGCGTGTAGCGCACGTCGATGCCCGGCCAGGCGTAGTGCGGCGGGTTCCCGGCGAGCAGCACCTCGGCCGCCCCGAGCGCGCCCAGCCGCCGTTCCGCCTCGCCCAGCAGCGCCTGGCCCACGCCCTGACGGCGTTCCGTCGGCGCGACCGCGATCAGGTCGACGTGGCCGAGGCGCGGATCCGCCGCCGACAGCGACCCGACGAGTACGCCGGCCAGCGCGCCGTCGCGTACCGCGCCGAGGCGCAGCACCGGGCGGTCGGCGTCGGCCCGCTCCGCCACGGTGGCCACCACCGCTGACGCCTCGGCCGCGTCCTCCGGCAGGTCGAGCGACAGCCGGCACAGCTCGACCATCTCGGGCAGCCGGTCCCGGCCCAGCTCGATGATCCCCACGTCCATGGACGCCGACCCTAGGGCATACGGCAGGTCAATGGACAGGGTTGTTAACCGGTCGTGGCCGCGCGCACCGCCGCGTACGCGTCGACCAGCCCGGCGCCGGAGACGTCACCCGGTCCGCCGCACGCGTCGGTGGGCGACGCGACCGGCCGGGCGGTGTCGCGCAGAATCGCCCGGGTCCGCTCCAGGTCCCCGATCAGTGCCGGGTTCGCCGACCACATCAGCGCCACCACGCCCGCCACCTGCGGCGTGGCCATCGAGGTGCCGTCCAGGGCCGCGTACCCGCCACCCGGCATCGCCGAGACCACATCGGCGCCGGGGGCGACCAGGTCCGGCTTGTCCTTGCCGTCCGGTGCCGGGCCCCGGCTGGAGAAGGCGGTGACGCGGCGCTGCCGGTCCACCGCCCCGACGGTCAGCACGTCCGGGTACGGCGCGGGCGGGTCGGCGATGGAGCCGCACGACGGGCCGGTGTTCCCGGCGGCGGCGACCACCAGGATGCCGGCGGCGGTCAGCGCGGCGGTCGCCGGTCGCAGCGCGCCCGGGTCGCAGCCCTCCACCGGCGGGCAGCCCCACGAGTTGGTCAGCACGTCCGGGGCGCGGGAGGGCCGGCCGTCGGTGAGCGGGTTCCCGCCCGGCGGGAACGGGGCCAGCATGAACTGGAGACAGTCGAGGTAGCGGGCCGGGCTGCCCATGTTGCGGTCCAGGTTGACGCAGCCGACCCAGCTCGCGCCGGGCGCGACCCCGATCCCGTCCCGGCCGACCGCGCTGCCGAGCGTGTGGGTGCCGTGGCCACCCCTGTCGGCCGGGGCGCGGCGGCCCTCCCACGGGTCGTACCAGGAGTCGTCGCCGCCCCGGAAGCCGCCCGCGAGCGCCGGGTGCCGGCCGTCCACCCCGGAGTCGGAGCTGCCCACCACCACACCGGACCCGGTGACCCCGAGATCCGACCAGACGCGGTCCGCGCCGATCAGTGAGATGTTCCAGGCCGGCCCGGCCGGGGCCGGCAGGTCGCCGCGCGCCTGCGGGGCGGGCGCGGGCAGCGGGCGCACCCGCTGGCTGACCAGCACCCGGGCCACCTCGGGGCGGCTGGACAGCCAGGCGCGCACCGCCGGCCCGCCGTCCGTCTCGATCGCGTTGACCAGGTAGTACGGCGTCGGGTTCAGCCGCATCCGGGTCAGCGTGCCGCGCAGGTCGTCCTGCGTGCGGTCGGCTGTCGCCACCAGCCGCCGGTAGACCTCCGTCGCCCGGGCGTCCCGCCCGGCCCGGCCCGGCGTGCCGGCCGGCAGGCCGGTCAGCTCGGCCTGCTCGCGCAGCACCACCAGTAGCCGCTCGCCGTACAGTCCGGGCTGGCCGGGGACGACGTACACGACGGCGACGGCGGCGAGCAGCGCGGCGGCGGCCAGCGCGGCCGGGCCGCGCCGGGGCGCGCGGGCGCGGGACCGGGCGAGCAGGACGCCGTACCCGACGGCGAGGACGACCGCGACGGCGAACGTCACGCCGGTGCCCACCGCGACCCAGAACGGCGTGTCGCGGGTGGTGGCCAGCAGGATGCTGATCTCCTCCGGGTCGGTGAAGGCGAGCGGTCCCACCAGGGCGAGCCCGACCAGCCAGCGTGCCGGCGCGGGCCCGGCCGGCCGGCCCGCGTGGCGGGCCGCCGCCTCCAGTGCGGCCAGCACGAAACCGAGCGGCGGCAGCAGGAGCAGCGCCGGCAACTGCACGCCCGACTGCCCGGCGCCGGCCGCGAGCGGCGTCAGCGCGACGCCCGCGACCAGGCCGCCGACCAGCACCAGCCGGGCCGGGCCGGGCCCGAACGAGGCCCAGAAACCGGTGCCGAGCAGCACCCCGGCGAGCGCGCCCAGCGCGGCGGCGGCCAGTCCGGCGAGAAGCGTCTCCAGCGCACCGCCCAGCGCGCCGACCCAGGGCCACGGCAGCAGCACGGCCAGCCCGGCCGCGACCGCGAGCAGCGACACCGGCCCGAACCGGCCCTCCGGGACCGTGTCCACGACGACCGGTGGCCGGACGCGGCCGAGGCGGGCGGCGACGAGCGCGAGCACCGCGCCGGTGATCGCCAGCGCGGCCAGGTACGCCTCGTGGTGCACCGGCGGCACCGCCCGCAGCAGCGTGGTCGCGCCGAGCGCCACCACGGCGGAGGTCCAGGCCCGGCCGGTCGCCCGCAGCGCCGGGGAACGCGGCGCGAGCGCCAGCGCCAGCGCCGGTGCGCCGGCCAGCAGCACCGTCGCCACCGCGACCACCGGCCACGCCACCACCGGCCGGTCCGTGCCGGTCACCAGCGCCACCTGGTCGGCCAGCCAGCCGATGATCTGGCCCGGCACGGTGAGCAGCACGATCCACACCCCGGTCGCCACCGCCGCGACGACCGGCCACGGCCCGCTCGGACGCGGTGGCGACGGCGGTACGGGGACGAGCGGCGGACCGGTCAGCATGGTCATCACGGTACGGCCGGGCCGTGTCGCCGCGCGCCCTGGACGGTTACCGTTGACTGGTGCGTGACCCGAGTGTGTCCCGATCCACGGCCGGCCGGCTCTCCGCCGAGCGCCGCGCCGACGACCTGCGCCGGCTCCGGGCCGAGCGGTTCGACGTGCTGGTCATCGGCGGTGGCGTGACCGGAGCGGGCGCCGCGCTCGACGCCGCGTCCCGAGGGCTGAAGGTCGCCCTCGTGGAGGCGCGTGACTACGCCGCCGGCACGTCCAGCCGATCCAGCAAGCTGATCCACGGCGGCCTGCGCTACCTGGAGCAGTTGGAGTTCCACCTGGTCCACGAGGCGCTGACCGAGCGCGGGCTGCTCGCCACCCGGCTCGCACCGCACCTGGTCCGGCCGGTGCCGATCCTGGTGCCGCTGCCCGCCGAGGGCGGTGCGCGGGACCTGCCCCGGCGGTTCTTCCGCCGCTCCTACTACGGCCTCGGCGTGGCCGCGTACGACGCGTTCGCCGGGGTGTTCGGCGGCGGGCGGGGCATGCCGCTGCACCGGCACCTCACCCGCGAGGGCGCCCGGCGGATCTTCCCCAGCCTGCGGCCGGACAAGCTGGCCGGCGCGATCCGCTACTACGACGGCCAGGTCGACGACGCCCGCCTGGTGGTGACGCTGGCGCGCACCGCGGCCAGCCTCGGCGCGACTGTGGTGACGAGCGCCCGCGCGGTCGGCCTGACCCGGCAGGCCCGGGAGGTCACCGGCGTGCGGGTCCGCGACCTGGAGGCGCCCGCCGGCTCGCCGGACACCGAGTTCGAGGTACGCGCCCGCACCGTGATCGCCGCCACCGGTGTGTGGAGCGACGACATGTCGCGGATGCTCAACGACGTCGGGCTGCGCCCGAAGCTGCGGGTCCGCGCCTCCAAGGGGGTGCACCTGGTGGTGCCCCGCTCGGCGATCGTCGGCGAGACCGGCCTGATCCTGCGTACCGCGACGAGCGTGCTGTTCGTGATCCCGTGGGGCGGGCACTGGATCATCGGCACCACGGACACGGACTGGCAACTCGACAGGTCCCACCCGGCCGCCACCGCGAGCGACATCGACTACCTGCTGTCGCAGGTCAACATGGTGCTGGACCGGCCGCTGACCACCGCCGACATCGAGGGCGTCTACGCCGGGCTGCGCCCGCTGCTGGCCGGCGAGGCGGACTCCACCTCGAAGCTGTCCCGCGAGCACGCCGTGGTGGAGCCGATGCTCGGCCTGCTGCTGGTGGCGGGCGGGAAATACACCACCTACCGGGTGATGGCCTCCGACGTGGTGGACCGCGCGATGCACCGGCTCGGCCGGGCCCGCTCCTCGCGTACCGCCGACCTGCCGCTGCTCGGCGCCGACGGGTACGCGGCCATGTGGCGGGACCGGGCCGACCTGGCCCGCCGGCACGGGGTGGCGGTCGGGGTGGTCGAGCACCTGCTGGAGCGCTACGGCACGCTCACCCTCGACCTGCTCGCCCTGGTCGACGCCGATCCGTTGCTCGGTTCGCCGCTGGCCGGCGCACCCGAATACCTGGCCGCCGAGGTGACGTACGCCGCCCGCGCCGAGGGCGCGCTGCACCTGGAGGACGTGCTGACCCGGCGTACCCGGATCTCGATCGAGACCAGCCACCGCGGCCTGGAGTCGGCGGAGCACGCCGCGGAGCTGATGGGCGCGGTGCTCGGCTGGGACGCGGCGACCCGGGACCGGGAGGTCGCCCACTACCGGGCGCGGGTGCTGGCCGAGCGGGAGTCGCAGCTCATGCCGGACGACATCGCTGCCGACGCGGCCCGCCTCGGAGCGCCCGACGTACGCGGGTTCGCGGCCGACCGGGGAACCGACGGCCCGGGCGTTGAACTTCCGGCCTCCCCCAGGTAGGGGATCCCCGACCCGGGCCGCTCGGCCGGTAGTGCGCGCTACCTACGGAAGTGTAGGTTTCCCGGCGTGGTCCGCCCGTCCTGGTTGCGCCTCCCCGCCCTGTCCGCAGTGGTCCTGCTGGCTCTGACCGGTTGCTCCTTCGGCCGGGCCGAGGGTGCCACGACACCCGGGGCGGCGGGCGCTGCCGCTCCGACCCCGGACGGCAGGCGCGTCTCCCTGGTGCAGCGGCTCGGCGACGGCCCGGTCCGCCACCTCGACGTGGACCCGTCCGGCCGCTGGCAGTGCCGCGACTGCGCCGGTGACGGCGTGGACGCCACCGGCACGCTGAACCCGGAGCAGACGAAGCGGCTCCAGCGGATGCTCGCGGACCCGGCGATCGCGAAGGAGACCGACCAGGCCCGCGGCTACAAGCAGGGCTGCATCGGTGTGCTGACGTCGACGCTGCTCGTGCCGCCGGACCTGACGGTCACCATCCAGGACTGCCCGGGCGAGCCCAAGCCGAAGGTCGCCTACGACGTGCTGCTGCTCGTCACCCAGGCCACGCCGGCCGAGGACAAGGGCTAGAAGACCTTCCCGGGGTTGAACAGCCCCGCCGGGTCCAGCGCCGCCTTGATCGCCTGGTGCACGCGTACGCCCACCGGGCCGATCTCGTGGGCCAGCCAGTCCCGCTTGAGCAGCCCGACGCCGTGTTCCCCGGTGCAGGTGCCGCCCAGTTCCAGCCCCAGCCGCATGATCTCGTCGAAGGCCCGCCGGCCCCGGGCCAGGCTCGCCGGATCCGCCCGGTCGACCACGATGTTCGGGTGCATGTTGCCGTCGCCGGCGTGCCCGACCACCCCGATCGGCACCTGGCACGCCTCGGCGATCCCGGCCACCCCGTCGAGCAGCTCCGCGAGCCGGCCGCGCGGCACCGCCACGTCGTCGATGACCAGGCCGCCGTTGCCGCCCGGGAACGTCTGCGCCGCGAACCGCTCCATCGCCGGGTGGGCCAGCCGACGCGCCTGGAGCAGGGCGGCGGCCTCGGTCGCGTCGGTGGCCGCGTAGACCTCGTCGGCACCCGCCGCGGTGCACACCTCGGCCAGCCGGGCCAGGTCGTCGGCGGCCCGGGAGCCGGTGTCCACCGCCGCGAGCAGCAGCGCCTCGGCGTCGGTGCGCAGACCCATCGGCCGGTACGCCTCGATAGCCAGCAGATGGGTGCGGTCCAGCAGTTCCAGCAGGCTCGGCGTGAGCCCGCGCTCGGCGATCCCGGCGACCGCGCCACCTGCCGCCGCCACCGTGGGGAAGACCGCGACCAGGGTCAGCGACTCCTCCGGGGCCGGACGCAACGCCACAGTCACCTCGGTGATCACGCCGAGCGTGCCCTCCGAGCCCACGAAGAGGCGGGTCAGGTCGTACCCGGCGACCCCCTTGGCGGTGCGCCGCCCGGTGCGCAGCACCTCACCGGAGGCGAGCACCACCTCCAGGCCCAGCACGTACTCGCTGGTCACGCCGTACTTCACGCAGCACATGCCACCGGCGTTGGTGGCCACGTTGCCGCCGATCGTGGACGACTCCCACGAGCCGGGATCCGGCGGATACCAGAGGCCGTGCTCCCGTACCGCGCGGGCCAGCGCCGCGTTCACCACGCCCGGCTGCACCACGGCGATCCGGCCCACCGGGTCGATCTCCCGGACCTGGTCCATCGCCACGGTGCTCACCACCACCGCGCCGTCGACCGCGTTCGCCGCGCCGGCCAGCCCGGTCCGCGCGCCCTGCGGCACCACCGGTACGCCGTGCCGGCCGGCCGCACGGACCACCGCCACCACCTCATCGGTGCCGCGGGGACGCACCACCACCAGCGGGGTACCCGAGTCGCACAGGTCGGCCTCGTCGCGCTCGTGCCCGGCCAGCAGGTCCGGATCGGTCAGCACGGCGGCGTCGCCGAGCGCGGCCCGCAGGTCGTCGAGCAGGGGATGGGCGGCCATGCCGGGAAGGCTACCGGCGTACCGTCTGTTGCCGTGCTCTACCTGGACCCGCCCACCGTGCCCTGGCGTGGCCGGCTCTGGTCGCACCTGATCAGCGACGTGTCGTACGCCGAGCTGCACGCGTTCGCCGAGCTGCTCGGCGCACCCCGGCGCGGCTTCGACCGCGATCACTACGACCTGCCCGCCGAGCGGTTCCGGGCGGCGGTCTGGCTGGGCGCCACTGTCGTGCCGTCACGGGAGATCGTCCGGCTGCTGCGGGACGCCGGCCTGCGCCGCCCGAAGCACCGCGTCTCAGCTGAGCGTGGTCAGCTCCCGGGACAGGTTGGCCCGGGCCCGGACCTCCCAGCGGGCGTGCGGCTCGGGTAGCCGGTAGAGCGCCGGCAGGGCGAGCAGGTGCCGCAGCACGGCGGCCCGGCCGGTGCGGAAGTCCGGCTCGGGCACGTGCGCGTACTCGGCGCGGATCGCGGCGGCGTACCTGTCGTAGCGCTCCGCCGGGGCCGCGAGCACCGCCAGGTCCGCGTCGCACAGCAGTGCGCCGTCCGGGTCGTCCGGCCCGACCGCGTGACCGGCGGTGAGCAGCACCAGGCGGCGTACCCCGGTCACCGTCGCGGCCGGGAGCCCGGCGGCGGCCAGCAGTTCGCCGGCCAGGTCGGCGCTGGCCCGCTCGTTGGCGTCGCCCGCCGCGCGCGGGTCGTAGACCGCGTCGTGGCACCACGCCGCCAGCCGGACCAGGTCCGCGTCGCGGGCCAGACCGGCGTACGCGTCGACCACGTCGAGCACCGCGCGCAGGTGCGCCTCGTCGTGGTAGCGCCGGTGCGGCTCCCGCCAGGCCGCCAGCAGCCGGACGCCGGCCCGGTCGGCCGCCGCCGGATCCGTCGCGCCCGCCGCCCGTGCCGTGTCCCGCCACCGCGCCCTCAGGTCGTCCACCGGGTGCAGTCTGCCCCACCGGGCAGTGGACCGGGGATTCAGCGGGTTCGTCGCGGGTAGTACCCGCCATGGCCCGGGACCGACGTCTGCCGTTCCTTCGTCGCGGCAACCCGCGTGACGGGTCGGCCGACCGCGACGGGCAGCGGATCGCCTCCGCGATGGAGGGGCTGCGGCACCGGGGCAAGGCCACCCTGCACGACCGGCTGCACCGGGTCCGTACCGCGTTCGGCCTGGCGGTGCAGGCCGGGCTCGCCGCCGGCCTGGCGTACCTGGTCTCCCACCGGCTGCTGAAGAACCCCCAGCCGGTCTTCGCCCCGATCTCCGCGGTGGGCACGCTCGCCGCCTCGGTGGGGCAGCGGTTCCGGCGTACGGTCGAGCTGATCGCCGGGGTGGCGGTCGGCGTGCTCGTCGGCGACGTGCTGATCTACTTCGTCGGCACCGGCGCGTGGCAGCTCGCCCTCGTGGTGACCTCGGCGATCCTGCTGAGCATCTTCGCCGGGGCGAGCGTGGCCATCGTGATCCAGGCCGCGGCCACGGCGGTGCTGATCGTGACGCTCAGCCCGTCCACCGAGAACCTGGAGTTCCCCCGCTTCGTCGACGCGTTGCTCGGCGGCGGCATCGCGCTGCTGGTCACCGCCATCCTGCTGCCGCTCAACCCGCTGCGGGTTATCAACCGGGCCGCCCGGCCGGCCCTCGACCTGCTCGCCGACCAGCTCGACGCGGGCGCCGAGGCGCTGCGCAACCGGGATCGGGACGCGGCCCAGCGGGCCCTGTTCCGGCTGCGCGAGAACAAGGAGGAGCTGGCCGCGCTCTCCGAGGCGATCGAGGGCGCCAAGGAGACGAGCACGCTCTCACCGGCCCGGTGGCACCGGCGCAGCGAGCTGACCCACTACGCCGAGGCGGCCGACCCGATCGACCGGGCCATGCGTAACAGCGGCACGCTGGTCCGCCGCGCGGTCACCATGATCGAGGACTCCGAACCGGTCCCGGAGCCGATGCCCGACGCCATCGGTCACCTGGCCGAGTCGGTACGTCTGCTCCGGCAGGAGTTCGCCGCCGGGCAGGAGCCGGAACACGCCCGGGAACGGTCGCTGCGCGCGGTGAGCGAGGCCGGCCGGGCGTACGCCGACGGGGTGGGCTTCTCCGGCAGCGTGGTGATCGCCCAGGTGCGCACCACGGCGAGCGACCTGCTGGTGGCGTCCGGGATCGAGCAGGAGGAGGCGAACCGACTGGTCCGGCAGGCGTTCGGCGAGAAGGAACACCGGACCGGCGGCCCCACCGACCGCAGCCCGGCCGCCCATCCCCCCACAGCCCCACCCGTCGGCTGACCCCCGCCTCCTCGCCCCCCGCCCTCCCGCACCCAATCGCGTTGATCAAGGAGTTAACGGCCCCGCCAGATCGACTGGTACGCAAACTCCTTGATCACCGCCTCGATGCCGGTGGGGCGGGTGAACTCGTCCTGATCGACGGGGTGGGAGTGGGGTGGGGGCCGGGGGCGGCCGGTAGGCGGGTGCTCGTGAGCTGTTCGGGGGGCGCGGGCGTCGTGATGCGACCGGAACGGTGGGGCGCGGGTGACTACGCTGACCGCATGGCCGACACCCCGTCCGGCGGAGCCCTGCCGCCACCGTACGCGCCCGCCGCACCGCCGCCGGGGGCGCCGACGCCCGGGATGCCGCCGCGCCGGATCGGCTGGCGGCGGGTGTTCGTGCTGGCCGGGGTGGTGCTGCTGATCGCGGCAGGCGCGCTCTACATGGTCTACGAGCTGAGTGAGAGCCTGGGCGCGGAGGCGCTGCTGGTGGGCGCGGCCGCGTCGGTCCTGCCGGTGCCGGTGCTGGTCGCCTGCCTCCTGTGGCTCGACCGCTACGAACCCGAGCCGCTGCCCTACCTGGTCTTCTGCTTCGCCTGGGGCGCCTTCGTCTCCACCGCCCTCTCGCTCATCGTCAACCGGACCGGCGCGCGGCTCTTCGAGGACTGGGGGCTGCCCGCCGCGCTCACCGCGGTGCTTGTCGCGCCGTTCATCGAGGAGCTGACCAAGGCGGCCGGCCCGCTCCTGCTGCTGATCTTCCGGCGCCGGGAGTTCTCCGGGATCACCGACGGCCTGGTCTACTGCGGGCTGTCCGCGGTCGGCTTCGCCATGGTGGAGAACATCCTCTACCTGGGCGGGTACGGCTACCGCACCGGCGTGGAGCAGTACGGCCCGGCCACCGGCACGCAGCTGGTGATCGCGCTGTTCATCGGCCGGATCCTGCTGTTCGGCTTCGCCCACCCGCTGTTCACCTCGATGACCGGTGTCGGGCTCGGTATCGCCGCGCGTACCGCCGACCGGCGGGTACGGGTGCTCGCGCCGCTCGCCGGGCTGCTCCTGGCGATGATCCTGCACGGCACCTGGAACCTGCTGCCGACGCTGGCCCAGGCCATCGGGCAGCCGGTGATCGCGCTCTACGGCTTCATCGGCCTGATGATGCCGATCTTCTTCGCGATGGTCGGGCTGGCGGTCTGGCTGCGCGCCTGGGAGGGCCGGCTCACCGAGCGCACACTGCCCGACTACGTACGCGCGGGCTGGCTCACACCGCCCGAGGTGGCGGCGCTGGGCAGCCTGGGCCGGCGGCACGCGGCGCGTACCTGGGCGCGGCGGGTGGCCGGTGACGGCGGGCTACGCGCGATGCGCGGCTACCAGTTCGCCGCGACCCGGCTGGCGCTGCTGCGCGACGGGATGCGCCGGGGACTCGATCACAAGCCCGCCGAGCGGGAGCGGACGGCACGGGAGGAACGGGAGTTGCTGGACGCGATCGCCGCGTACCGGGAGTTCTTCGTCGGTCGTGACCCGCAGGCGCCGGTCGGGGTGTGGGACGGTCAGCGCTATCACCTGCGGTTCCCGGACGGTTCGCAGCGCCCGGTCGAGGCGCCGGACGACCCGGTGGTGCCGATCCCGGTGGTGCTGGCCCCGCCGCCCGCCTTCCCGCCGGGCGGCTACGGCCCGAGCGGTCCCGGTCCGGCCGGCTGGCACGGACCGGGCGCCGGCCACGGTCCGGGCGGCTGGCAGGGACCGGGTGCCGGCCACGGTCCGGCCGGCTGGCACGACCCGGGCGCGCCCTGGCATCCCGGGCGCTGACGCGGCATCCCGGCTGCTGGCCGCGCTCGGTGGCGGGGGTCAGCTCATCAGGCCGGTCAGGAAGTCACCGAGCCCCTGGGCGATGGCCATCAGCGCGGCCCCGATGCCCTTGAACACCTGCGCCGCCCCGTCCGGCCGGAACGCCATGAAGTAGATCAGGAACGCGAGGAATCCCCAGGCGAGGATCTTTTTGATCACTACCGGCATGGTGTCCCTCCCCAGGGGCGCGCTGAGGTGCCTGGGCTTCCCGCCGGGCAGCGCCGCAAACGGCGCCGCCGCGCAGCTACCGCCGCCAGAGGGGTGGGGCTACAGGTAGAGGCCGGTGGACCCGGCCGCGGTGCTCTCCACCCGCTCGGCCGCCACGGCGTGCACGTCCCGCTCACGCAGCAGCACGTACGCCCGCCCGTGCAGCTCGACCTCGGAGCGGTCGTCCGGGTCGAACAGCACCCGGTCGCCGGCCACTATCGCGCGGACGTTCGGCCCGACGCCGACCGCTGTGGCCCAGGCCAGCCGCTTGCCCACGGCGGCCGTCGCGGGGATCACGATGCCGGCGGTGGAACGGCGTTCGCCCTCACCACCCTCGGTACGCACCAGCACGCGGTCGTGCAGCAGGCGGATCGGCAGCCCGGCGTCGAGACTCTGGTCGGCGGTCACGCGAAGACGCTACCGCGTGGCCGTCAGCCGATTCCGGCGTGGTTGGTGAGAGTGCCGGGCGGGCAATGTGTGGCCGAGTCGCCCTAGGGTGGGGCGTACGGACGTTTCCTGTGCCCCCTGCGACCCGGTGGGGCTGATTTTGCCGGAGGTGCGCTTGAGCCGCATGGAGCGGATGCGCGGACGGCTCCGCCGTGCGTACGAGTCGGGCCGCGAAGCCGCCCGGACCCGGCGAGCAGCCGCCGCGGAGGCGGCGGACGGGGGCGTGGCCTCGCCCGCCTCACCGGGCCCGGCCGCCTCGCCGGAGGCGGCCGTGGTGGGCGTCGAGCCGCCGGCGGCGTTGCACTCGTCGACTGTGAGCCGGGACGACACCGAGGTGCCGCACGCGCTGCGCATCGCCGCCGCGTGGTGCTGGCGGCTGATCGTGATCGGCATCGTCACCTGGGCCCTGCTCAAGATCGTCGGCACGATCAGCATCGTGATCATCCCGTTGGCCGTCGCGCTGCTCCTCTCCGCGCTGCTCGCCCCGGCGGTCGGCTGGCTGCTCCGGGCCCGGCTGCCCCGCTCGCTGGCGACCGCCGTGGTGCTGGTCACCGGCCTGGCCGCTGTCGTCGGCACGCTCACGTTCGTGGTCAACGAGTTCATCAAGGGCGTACCGGAGCTGAGCCAGAAGTCCTCCGAGGGCGTACGGCAGATCCAGGACTGGTTCAAGACCGGGCCGCTGCACCTGTCCGACAGCCAGCTCAACCGCTACATCGACGAGGCGCAGAACTGGATCAACGGCAACACCGAGCGGTTCACCAGCGGTGCGCTCAGCACCGCCGCCACGCTCGCCGAGGTGCTCACCGGCACCGTCCTGGTCCTGTTCGCCACGTTCTTCTTCCTGCGCGACGGCAACAACATCTGGCGGTTCCTGGTCCGGCTGCTGCCGGTAGCCGCCCGCTGGAAGGTCGACGACGCCGGCCGCGCGTCCTGGGCGACGCTCGGTGCCTACGTGCGGGCCACGGTGCTCGTGGCCTTCATCGACGCGGTCGGCATCGGCATCTTCCTGGTGCTGTTCGACATCCCGTTCGCGTTCCCGCTGGCCGCGCTGGTCTTCCTGGGCGCGTTCATCCCGATCGTCGGCGCGTTCCTGTCCGGCGTGGTGGCGGTGCTGGTGGCGCTGGTCGACAGCGGCCCGGGCATCGCGCTGGTCATCCTCGCCGCGGTGGTCGGGGTGCAGCAGATCGAGGGCCACGTGCTCCAGCCGCTGATCATGGGCCGCGCGGTGGCCATCCACCCGCTCGCCGTGATCATCGGCATCGCCGCCGGAGTGGTGCTCGCCGGGATCGCCGGCGCGCTGGTCGCGGTGCCGCTGATCGCCGTACTCAACACGGCGGTGCGCCGGCTCTCCGCGCGTACCGTGCCGGACACCCCACCGGACGCGGTGGTGGTCGCCTCCCAGGCGCCCTGATCAGGCAAGACCCGCCGACGCCCGCGTCACCCCCGCCCGGGGAGGCGCGGGCGTCAGCTCTTGGCGAGCCGTTCCAGCGCGCCCCGGGCCACCTCCGGCCGGGTGGTGTACCAGAACGGCGGCAGCGAGCGGCGCAGGAACGGGCCGTACCCGCGGGCCGTCTCCAGCCGTGAGTCGAGCACCGCCACCACGCCCCGGTCGCCGGTGGCCCGGATCAGCCGGCCGACGCCCTGGGCCAGCCGGACCGCCGCGATCGGCACGCTCACCGCCGCGAACCCGGACCCGCCGCCGGCGTCCACCGCCGCCGCCCGTGCCGCCGCGAGCGGTTCGTCCGGGCGGGGGAACGGCAGCCTGTCGATCACCACGAGCTGGCAGGCGTCGCCCGGCACGTCCACCCCCTGCCAGAGCGACATCACCCCGAACAGGCAGCTCTCCCGCACCTCGCGGAACCGGCGCACCAGCAGCGGCAGCGCCTCCTCGCCCTGGAGCAGCACGGGCAGGTCGGTCCGCGCGCGGACCAGCTCCGCCGCCTGCTGCGCGGCCCGTCGCGACGAGAAGAGCCCGAGGGTACGACCACCGAGCGCCTCGACCAGCGCCAGCAGCTCCTCACCCGCCGGCCCGGGCAGCCCGGAGACGCTGGGGCGGGGCAGGTGCGCTGCCACGTACAGGATGCCCTGCCGGGCGTAGTCGAACGGCGAGCCGACGTCGAGCGAGCTCCAGCCCGGCCCCTTGGTCGCCGGTACGGTGCCGATCGATGCCCGGCTGCCCTCGGTGGCGGCCACCGGCGGCGTGACCGGTGAACGGCCGGCAGCGGCAGTGGTGGCGAGCGCGGCGGCGGCCGGGGACGGCGGGGCGGGCGGCGGCGCGTCCAGCCCCAGCGCCCGGGCCACCGTGTCGAAGCGGCCCCCCAGCGCCAGCGTCGCCGAGGTGGCGACCACCGTGCGCTCGTCGTACAGGTGGGTGGCGAGCGTGCCCGCCACCGACAGCGGCGCCACGACGAGCGCCCGGCGGCTGCCGTTGTCCGGCTTCTCGACCCAGGCGACGTCGTGGTCGGCCTCCTCCAGCAGCCGCTGGGCGGTGGTGGACAGCTCGTCCAGCACCGCCTTGGCCTGCTGCTTGCGTACCGGATCGGGGTCGTCGGCCTTCACGTCGCCGATCGCCTCCAGCGCGGCCCGGGTCGCCGAGTCCAGCAGCGTGCACGCCTCGCGCAGCGCGGGCGGCAGACCGGCGGTGAGCCGCCCGGCCGGCGCCTCGGCCAGCCCCACGGCGAGCGCGTCACCGGCCTCGGTGAGCCGCTCGGCCACGTCGGGGCGCAGCAGCGGCCGGGCCCGCCGGGTGGACCTGTCGATCAGCTCCGGCACCAGCTCGGCCTGGGCGGCCGACGACACCCGGTCGGCCAGCTCGTGCGCCTCGTCGACCACGAGCAGCCGGTGCGGCGGCACGATGTGCCGCCCGGCGAGCATGTCGACCGCGAGCAGGCTGTGGTTGGTGACCACGATGTCGGCCTCACGGGCCCGGGCGCGGGACGCCTCGGCGAAGCACTCCTGCCCGAACGGGCAGCGGCTCGCGCCGACGCACTCCCGGGCCGGCATGGACACGCTGCGCCACACCTGCTCGTCCACGCCCGGGTCCAGCTCGTCCCGGTCGCCGGTGGCGGTCTCCTCGGCCCAGTCGCGCAGCCGCTGCACCTGCTTGCCCAGCCGGCCCGCCTCGCCGAGCCACTTGGTGCCGCCGTTGCCGGGGCGCGGCGCGTCGAACAGCGCGTCGTCCGGCTCGTCCTCGACCGAGCTGTCCAGCCGGGCCAGGCAGAGATAGTGGTGGCGGCCTTTCAACACGGCGAAGGTGGGGCGGCGGCCCAGCACCGGCTCGACCGCGTCGGCCAGCCGGGGCAGGTCGTGCTCGACGAGCTGGGACTGCAACGCCAGCGTGGCGGTGGAGACCACCACCGGCCCGTCCACGGTCAGTGCCGGAGCGAGGTAGGCCAGGGACTTGCCGGTGCCGGTGCCGGCCTGCACCAGCAGGTGCTCACCGGAGGTGATGCTGCGCTCGATCGCCTCGGCCATCTGCTGCTGACCCGGCCGGGCCGCGCCGCCCGGAACCGCGCCCACCGCGGCGGTCAGCAGCTCCCCGGCACCGGGTCGGTTGCTCCGGCGCTTCCTGGGGACGGCCGGGCCGGTGGCGGTGCGGGACGGGGTCACCGTGCGACCGTACCCGCCGGCACCGACGGCGGTCCGGCCCCTCCGGCGGCGTGGCGGACGGCGGGTCGCGTCCGGTTACTTCCCGATCGCGTGGCGTGGCCGGAATCGGTTAGGGTGCCAGGCATGCCGAGCGACGTGGTCCGCGTGATCTACCGCAAGTACGACGGCAGCGCCCACCGCGACTACCCCGCCCGCCGGCTGGCCGAGGACGACCTCGGCGTCTGGCTCGGCGTGCCCGCCGGCACCGAGTCCGTCTACCACGGCCGCCCCTCGGTCGAGCAGATCCCGTTCGTCCTGCTGGTGCCGCACCACGGCTGGTGGACCGGCATGTTCAACCCGCCGCCGCGCACCAGCGAGGTCTACTGCGACATCGCCACCCCGGCCCGCTGGGAGGGCGAGGACACGGTCCACCTGATCGACCTCGACCTGGACGTGGTGCGCCGCCGCGAGACCGGCCTGGTCGAGCTGCGCGACGAGGACGAGTTCGCCGAGCACCGGGCCCGCTGGGGCTACCCGGACGACGTGGTCACCGAGGCCGAGGCGGCGTCCCGCTGGCTGCTCGGCGCGCTCGGCGACGGCACCGAGCCGTTCGCCACGTCGTACCGGAAGTGGCTTGCCGTGGTGGTCTGAGCCGGGTCACCAGCGCGGCGGCCAGACGGCGTCCGTCCCCAGCGGCGGCAGCTCACCGACCTTGTCCGGGTTGAGCTGGTTGAACACGCCGGTGATCCGCCCCTCGTGGACGGCGAACGAGGTGACCAGCCGCATGATCCGTCCGTCCCGGTAGGGGACCTCCCCCTGCCAGCCCAGCGCGCCGTCGACGAGCACCGGCCGTACCCGCATCGCGCCCCACTTGCGGGCCTGGCCGAACAGGCCGAGGAGCAGGCGTCCGGCCGCCTCCGCGCCGACCACCGGGCGGCGGGCCGCCGGGAAGTGGCCGCCGGAGTCGCCGATCGCCACCACGTCCGGGGCGAGCACCCGCACCAACTGCTCCAGCTCACCCGACTCCACCGCCGCGACGAACGCGTTGAGCACCCGTCGCTGCTCGGCCAGGTCGGCGCTGTGCCGGGGCGCGTCCGGCCCCTGCACCGCCCGGCGGGCCCGGGAGGCGAGCTGACGCGCCGCCTCCGGGGTCACCGCGAGCACGTCCGCCACGTCGCCGAACGGCACCGTGAACACGTCGTGCAGCACGAACGCCACCCGCTGCTCCGGCGTCAGCCGTTCCAGCACCACCAGCAGGGCGGTGCCGAGCTGGTCGGCCCGCACCGCCCGCTCGGCGGGGTCGGGCGCGAACCCGTCCGGCGTGGGCGCCGCGGTCACCACCGGCTCGGGGAGCCACTGACCCGGGTACGCCTCCCGGCGTACCCGGGCGGAGCGCAGCACGTCCAGGCAGATCCGGGAGCAGGTGGTGACGAGCCAGCCCCGCAGATCGCGTACGCGGGCGCGTTGCTCCGGATCGCTCAGCGCCCCGGAGAAGCGCAGCCAGGTCTCCTGCACGGCGTCTTCGGCCTCGCCGCGGCTGCCGAGCATCCGTCGCGCGATTGCCAGGAGACGCCCCCGTTCCGCCTCGAACTCCCCCGCAAGCTCGTCCACCCGCCCATTCTCCCGCCCACCGCCCGCGCCGGCTGCCCCGCCGCCCGCCGCCCCGCCCCCACCCCGCCCCCACCCCGCCCCCGCCCCGCCCCCGCCCCGTCCCGCCCACCCCGTCGATCTTGCACTTTCTGCCCCGACAAACGGCGCTTTCCGGGCGTGTCGGGGGCCGCAACCGCAAGAGCGACGGGGTGGGCGGGCGGGAATGGCCCGAGGGGGTGAGGATCGGGGGATGAGTGAGGTGGTGGGGCCCGAGGGCGGGCGGATGCGGGAGTTGCTGCGGGTGGGGTCCGGGGCGGTGGATCTGGCGGCGATCGATCCCCGGTCCACGCCGGGTCTGCCGGCGGCGGCCGGGCGCGGGCCCGGGCGCAAGGAGTGGGCGCGGGCCCAGGTCGAACTGGTCGGCGGGGAACTGGGGCGGCAGCAGGAGATGTTGTACGCCTCGGCGCAGGGCGCCGCCGGTCCGGGCAGCGCCACCAGCGCGCCGGCTCAGGCGGACGCCGGACTGGACGGGAACCGGCCGCGCCGGGTGCTGCTGGTGCTCCAGGCGATGGACTGCGGCGGCAAGGACGGCACCGTCAAGCGGGTGGCGGGCGCGATGAACCCGCTCGGGCTGCACATCCGCTCGTTCGGGCCGCCGACCGAGGAGGAGTTGCGGCACGACTTCCTGTGGCGGGTGCGCCGGGCACTGCCGCCACCCGGATATGTGGGCGTGTTCAACCGCTCGCACTACGAGGACGTGCTCATCGCCCGGGTCGAAGGGCTGGTCGACGAGGCGACCTGGCGATCCCGGTACGAGGTCATCAACGACTTCGAGCGGGAGCTGACCGAGCAGGCGGTCACAGTGGTGAAGGTCATGCTGCACATCTCGTACGCCGAGCAGGGCGAGCGGCTGATGGAGCGGCTGACCGACCCGACGAAGTTCTGGAAGTTCAACCCGAGTGACCTGGACACCCGGGCCCGCTGGGACGACTACCAGGCGGCGTACGCCGAGGCCATGGAGCGTTGCGGCACGGACGCCGCGCCCTGGTTCGTGGTGCCGGCGGACCGCAAGTGGTATCGCGACTGGGCGGTCGCCCACCTGCTGCGTGAGACGTTCGACGGGTTGGATCTGGGGTATCCGCCTGCCGATTTCGACGTTGAACGGGAGCGTGACCGGTTACGGAACCAACTCGGCGGGTGATCAGGTGAACGGAAGGTGAACGAGCGGTGAATCGGGCTTGACCACGGGTGGGCCGATCGAAAGCCGCCTGGACGCGGTCCCTAGCATGCGCAATGCAGACGCCCCGGAGGGCGACGGCCACCCTTCCACCGACACGACGAGGTCCGTGCTGTGAAGTTTTCCTTCCGTCCCACCGAGGGCGCTTTCTACGAGCTCTTCACCAGGGCCGCGCAGAACCTGGTGAAGGGGACCGACCTGCTCAACGAGCTGGGCCTGCCCGGCGCCGACGTGCAGTCGATCAGCGAGCGGCTGACCGACATCGAGCACGACAGCGACCAGATCACGCACGAGCTGTACAAGAAGATCAACTCCACGTTCATCACGCCGTTCGACCGCGAGGACATCTACCGGCTGGGCTCGCTGCTCGACGACGTGATGGACCACCTGGAGGCGGTCGGCAACCTGCTCTACCTGTACGGCCTGACCAAGCTCCCGTCGCTCCCACGCGAGCTGCACGAGCTGGTCAACGTGCTCGACCTGCAGGCCAAGCTCACCGCCGAGGCGATGCCCCGGCTGAAGTCGATGAAGGATCTCGAGGACTACTGGATCGAGTGCAACCGGCTCGAGAACGACGGCGACCAGGCGTACCGGATGCTGCTCGTACGTCTCTTCTCCGGCGAGTACGACGCGCTCACGGTGCTGAAGATGAAGGAGGTGGCCGACGAGCTGGAGGCCGCCTGCGACGCCTTCGAGCACGTGGCCAACACGGTCGAGACCATCGCGGTCAAGGAGTCCTGAGCCAGTGAGTCCCGAACTCATCGCCGTGCTGGCGGTGATCGCGGTCGCCATGGCGTTCGACTACACGAACGGCTTCCATGACGCGGCGAACGCGATCGCCACCAGCATCTCGACCCGGGCGCTGACCCCCCGGATCGCGCTCGCGCTGGCCGCCGTCGGCAACTTCGTCGGCGCGCACTTCGGCGCCGGGGTGGCAAAGACCGTCGGCGACGGGCTGGTGACGTTGCCGACCGGGGTGGAGAGCCTCGGCGTGGTCTTCGCCGGTGTGCTCGGTGCGATCATCTGGAACCTGATCACCTGGTACTTCGGCCTGCCGTCCTCGTCGTCGCACGCGCTCTTCGGCGGCCTGGTCGGCGCGACCCTGTTCGCCGCCGACGGCATCGTGCAGTGGGCCACCATCATCGAGAAGGTCCTCATCCCGATGGTGCTCTCGCCGGTGGTCGGCCTGGTGCTGGGCTTCCTGATGATGCTGGCGATCATGTGGCTGTTCCGGAAGGGGCAGCCGGGCAAGCTCAGCCGTGGCTTCCGGTGGGCGCAGACCGCCTCCGCCGCCGCCATGTCGGTCGGCCACGGCATGCAGGACGCCGCCAAGACCATGGGCATCATCGTGCTGGCGCTCTACACCGGTGGTTTCCAGGAGAGCAAGACCCACATCCCGGGCTGGGTCTTCTGGACCTCCGCCGCGATGCTGGCCGCCGGCACGTACGCGGGTGGCTGGCGGATCATCCGGACGCTCGGCCGGAAGATCATCGACCTCGGCCCGGCGGAGGGCTTCGCCGCCGAGACCGTGGCCAGCGCGGTGCTCTACTTCAACGCGCTGGTGCTCAAGGCGCCGATCTCCACCACCCACACGATCACCTCGGCGATCATGGGTGTGGGCGCGACGAAACGGCTATCCGCGGTGCGCTGGAACGTGGCCGGCAACATCGTCATCGCCTGGATCATCACGTTCCCGGCCGCCGCGGCGATCGCCTGCCTGGCGTACCTGCTGGTCCGGCCCTTGTTCTGAGTGACCTGACGCCGAGGGGTTCCCCGCCGTGGCGGGGGACCCCTCACGCGTAGGAGACGCCGATCCGGGCCTTGACGTCGTCGATCAGGCCCATCACCTCAAGCGTGGCGGAGTGCGGCACCAGCGGGCTCTCGGTCAGCCCGGCCGCCAGGCAGCGCTGCACCTCGATCGCCTCGTACTGGTAGCCGCCGCCGGTCAGGTCCGCCGGAACGGTCTCCGGTTCGGCGCCGGCCCGGTGCAGCACCGCGTGCGCGGGCCGGAAGAACAGCTCGGGCAGGTCGATCCGGCCGGTCGTACCGGTGATCGACGCGGTGATCGCTGTCGCGCCGACCATGCCGCAGCTGAGCGTCGCCACCGCGCCGGAGTCCCAGCCGAGGACCATTCCGGTGTTCTCGTCCACCGCCTCCGGGGTCAGCTTCGCCCAGGCCTGCACGTGCTGCGGCACGCCGAGCACCAGGTGGGCCAGGCTCAGCGGGTAGACGCCGAGGTCGAGCAGCGCGCCGCCGCCGAGCGTACGGGCCCGCATCCGGTGCTCCGGCGGGAACGGCCCGGCCACGCCGAAGTCCGCCCGTACGTGCGTGACCTCGCCGATCGCGCCGTCCCGGATCAGCTCCAGCACGCGCAGGATCAGCGGGTTGGTCCGCATCCACATGGCCTCCATGAGGAACAGACCTCGGGCTCGAGCCGTCTCCATCAGCTCGACGGTGGTCGGCAGGTCCAGCGTGCACGGCTTCTCCACCAACACGGCCTTGCCGCCGGCCAGACAGGCGAGCGCCGCCTCGTGGTGGGCGGCGTGGGGGGTGGCCACGTAGATCGCGTCCAGGTCCGGGTCCGCGGCCAGTTCCGCCCACGAGGCGTACGCCTGCGGCACGTCGTGCCGCTGCGCGAACAGCTCGGCGCTCTCCCGGGTACGCGAGCCGACCGCCAGCAGTTCGGCGTCCGGCACCAGCCGCAGATCCTCGGCGAAGCGGGCGGCGATGTTTCCGGTGGCCAGGATTCCCCAACGCGTCATGCCCGGCACGCTATCCCGTACCGCTCGGAGGCCGGGAGGGTGATCCACCGGTCGGGACGGCTCAGCCGTGGGCGTCGGCGGCGGCCCGGGCGGCCCGTTCGATCATCGCCCGCCGCGTCGCCAGCGTCGGCGGTTCGGGTTCCAGGTGCGCGTACGCGGCCCACGCCCCGGTCGAGCCGTCGAGCTGCTCGCGCAGGATGTCGGCGTGCCCCGCGTGCCGGCTGGTCTCGGCGAGCACGTGGACCATGACGTTGAACAACTTGACGTCCGGCCGGGGCCACCACGGCACGTGGCCGGGAGCGTCGATGGCGAGGGCGTCGATCGTCGCGTCCGCGTGCTCGGTCGCCCGCCGGTAGCGGCCGAGCACCCCTGCCCGGCTCTCGTGCTCGGTCGCCCACATGTCGGCGCCGTCCGGATCAGGATCGTCCCATCGGGGCAGGGGTTCCGGGAACGGCCTGCCGAACACCTCGCCGAAGTACCGAGCCTCCGTGAACGACAGGTGCTTGACCAGGCCGAGCAGGTTGGTGCCGGAGGCGGTCAGAGGGCGGCGTACGTCGTACTCGGACAGCCCGTCGAGCTTCCACAGCAGCACCTCGCGGATCTGACGCAGGTCGTGGTGCAGGTACTGCTTCGCGAAGTCGTCGATTACAGGTCACCACCCTGCCAGGCGTGGCCGGCCGCCGTAGCCCCGTGCCGACGGCCCGCTGGGCCGCCCGGAGGTGCGCGACTGGCCGCGCGGTGCGGGGAAAGGGCTTCCGCGGTCTCTGTCGCTGAGCCCTCGAACCGTCCATCTGAACATCGGACCGGCGCACACGGAGCGTGCAGATTGCACAGCGTCACGGCGGTTGTCTGCTACTCGTCAGGGTCGAGTCTCCAGAAGGGGTTTACCGGGCATAAGCCCACCTTGCTCCCGGCTCGGTGAAGGTCCCCCCGGCCCCTTTGCTCTGCAGCCGTTTGCGCACCGCTCGCGGAGGGTCACCGTTGCGGATTCGGCTGCAGAGCAAAGGCGGCGGAGGAGTGTGCCAGTGGCTGGGCGAAAACTACCCGGTGTGATTGGGGCACCCGTGTGTGGAGCGTGAGTTCCGCGTGCGCCGGCGAGCACGACCGGACTGCCCACCGCGTCATGCCCGGCACGCCATCGCCTCGTGCTCCGGGACCGGCAGGTGATTCACCCGTCGGGACGTCAGGCGTCTCCCGTGCCATCGCGCCCGGCCCTGGATGCTCCGGGCTGCGGCGCGGCCACCAACCGCTGGCTCGCCCGGGCCGGACGGCCGTTCATCGTCTCCACCGCGACCTCGCGGCTGGCGACGAGGTGGAAATCGCCTCGCTCCTGGCGCGGCTGACGAGACGGGGCGCGACATCCACCCCCCCTCGACATTTTCGAAGCCCTGCCGCACGAGCAGCCCTGCCAGCCGGCCGTAGCCGCACCCGTAGTCGAGAACGCGTGCCCGCCGATCGATGCCGTTCAGCCACGGAAGTGCGACCGGGTGGAGTACTGCTGCAATCGGAGGAGGGCGGCATCGGGCGGCGGGGCGGCGTCGCCCGTCACGGCACTAGGCTCGGGCGCATGACGATCGACGGCTTCGCCGCACCCCCCGCCCTGGTGGAGCACGCCCGCCGATTCCGGGCCGAGGGCGCCGTACCGGCCGTGCCCCGGGTCGCCGCCACCGTGCTGCTGCTCCGTCCGGCCGGCGACGGATTCGAGGTCTACATGATCCGCCGGGTGGCGGCGATGACGTTCGGCGGCATGTACGCCTTTCCCGGCGGCGGGGTGGACCGCTCCGACTCGGAGGCGCATCTCGGCTGGGCGGGCCCGGACCCGGCGGCGTGGGGGGAGCGGCTCCGGCTCGATCCGGCCGCAGCGCAGGCGGTGGTGTGCGCCGCCGCCCGCGAGGTCTTCGAGGAGGCGGGTGTGCTGCTCGCCGGGCCGGACCCCGACAACGTGGTCGGCGACGTGAGCGGCGACGACTGGGAGGCGGCCCGGCAGGATCTGGAGGGACGGCGGGTCGGCTTCGCGGACCTGCTGGCCGGTCGCGGCCTCACGCTCCGGTCCGACCTGCTGCTGCCGTGGAGCCGCTGGATCACCCCGGAGTTCGAGCCGCGCCGCTTCGACACGTACTTCTTCGTCGCCCTGCTGCCCGAGGGGCAGCGGACCCGGGACGTGTCCGGCGAGGCCGACCACACGCTGTGGCTGCGCCCGGCGGACGCGCTGACCCGGGCGGAGGCCGGCGAGCTGACCATGCTGCCGCCGACCATGGTCACGCTCGCCGAGGTCGTCGCCGCGGGCGACCTCGCCGGCGTGGCCCGCGCCGCCGCGGAGCGCGATCCGGGTACGCCGATCCTCCCGTACATCGAGGGCCTGGACGGCGCCGAGCCCAGCTTCCGCCTCAGCTGACCGCAGGCGGCGGCGGTGTTAAAAAGGGCCCCTTCCTCTACCGGAGGCGTTAACAGGGGGCCCCTCCTTACATCTCAGCCGAAGCGGCCGGTGATGTAGTCCTCGGTCTTCTTCTGGGCCGGGTTGCTGAAGATCTTCTGGGTGTTGTCGTACTCGATGAGGCGGCCCGGGTCGCCGGTCTTCTCGATCGAGAAGAAGGCGGTCCGGTCGGACACCCGGGCGGCCTGCTGCATGTTGTGCGTGACGATGATGATGGTGAACTTGTCCTTGAGCTGGAACATCAGGTCCTCGATGGCCAGCGTGGAGATCGGGTCCAGCGCCGAGCAGGGCTCGTCCATCAGCACCACCTGCGGCTCGACGGCGATGGTGCGGGCGATGCAGAGCCGCTGCTGCTGGCCGCCGGACAGTCCCGCGCCGGGCTTGGCGAGGCGGTCCTTGACCTCGTCCCACAGGTTCGCCGAGCGGAGCGCCTTCTCGGCCGCCTCCTCCAGGATCGACTTGCGCCGCACGCCGTTGAGGCGCAGCCCGGCCACCACGTTCTCGAAGATGCTCATGGTGGGGAACGGGTTCGGCCGCTGGAAGACCATGCCGATCATCCGGCGGACCGCCGTGACGTCCACGTCCCGGTCGTAGATGTCCTGGTCGTCGATGGTGAGGCTGCCCTCGACCCGGGCGCCGGGCAGCACCTCGTGCATCCGGTTGATCGACCGCAGGAAGGTTGACTTGCCGCAGCCGGACGGCCCGATCAGAGCGGTGACGGTCTTCGGCTCGACGGTCAGGTTGATGCTCTCGATCGCCTTGAACCCGCCGTAGTAGGCGGTCACGTTCGTGGCTTCGATGCGCTTGGCCATGGTGGCGGTACCTCCGGGGTTCATCGGCCGAGCCGGTTGCGGCGGGACAGCAGCTTCGCCGCCACGGTGAGGACGAGGACGAGGGCGACCAGGGTCAGCGCCGCGGTCCACGCCCGTGCCGGCGAGTACCTCGACGCCTCGCCGGCCTGCTGGTAGACGAAGAGGGCGAGCGACGACTGGTTGTTCTCGAACGGGTTGAAGTTGATCGCCGCGCCGCCACCGGCGACGAGCAGCACCGGCGCGGTCTCACCGGCGGCCCGCGCGATGGCGAGCATGATGCCGGTGACGATGCCGGGCAGCGCGGTCGGCAGCACGACGCGCAGGATCGTCTTCCACTTCGGTACGCCCAGCGCGTACGCGCCCTCGCGCAGCGGCGCGGGCACCAGGCGGAGCATCTCCTCGGTGGAGCGGACCACAGTGGGCAGCATCAGCACGCTCAGCGCCAGCGCGGCGGCGAAGCCGGAGAAGCCCGGCCGCCCGTCGTTGAACCACGGCGAGACGATCAACACCCAGAAGGCCAGCACGAACAGGCCGGTGACGATCGACGGGATGCCGGTCATCACGTCCACGAAGAAGCGGATGGTGAACGCGAACCGGCCCCGGCCGTACTCGACGATGTAGATCGCGCAGAGCACGCCGAGCGGCACCGTGATCAGCGTGGCGATGCCCACCTGCTGCAAGGTGCCGACGATCGCGTGGTACGCGCCGCCGTTGGCGTCCCGCGACCCGATGTTGTTCATCGAGGTGCCGAAGAAGTCGGCGTCCAGCCGTTCGGAGCCCTTGCTGACGAGCGTCCAGACCACCGACGCCAGCGGCAGCACCGCCAGCACGAACGCGGAGTGGATCAACGCGCTCCAGGTCCGGTTGCGGGCCGACCGGCGGCCCTCCACCGCGTTGGCCGCGGCGAAGAGACCGGCCAGGTAGAGCAGCGCGCCGACCACCACGACCAGGACCGGGCCGCCGATGCCGGCGCCGTACACGATGCCCGCCGCGAGCAGCAGCGCCGCGACGGCGATGGCCGGAGCGGCGTACGCGGGAAGCCGTCTCGCCCGCAGCGTGGCCGGCTGGGCCGGCGGGCGCGGGCGGCGGGGGGTAAGGGTGGTTGTCATGCGGCCGACTCCGTGAACTCGCGCCGCCGGTAGATGATCGCCCGAGCGGTGATGTTGACGATCAGCGTGATCGCGAACAGCACCAGGCCGGAGGCGATGAGCGCGCCGCGGCCGGTGTCGTTCGCCTCGGCGAACCGGTTGGCGATGTTGGCGGCGATCGAGTTCCCGCCGCTCTGAAGGATGTTGAACGAGATGGCGTACGTGGAGCCGAGCGTGAGCGCCAGCGCGATGGTCTCGCCGAGCGCCCGGCCCAGGCCGAGCATCACCGCGGCGATGACGCCGGGCCGGCCGTACGGCAGGACGGCGGTGCGGATCATCTCCCAGCGGGTGGCGCCGAGCGCGAGCGCGGCCTCCTCGTTCGCGGTCGGGGTCTGCCGGAACACCTCGCGGGACAGCGAGGTGATGATCGGCAGCACCATGATGGCGAGCACCACGGAGCCGAGCAGGATCGAGTTGCCGTACGGGCCGTCGCCGAAGATGGGGATCCAGCCGAAGTACCTGTTCAGCCACGCGGACAGGTCGGCGACCGGCTGGGCGAAGTAGTCCCGTCCCCAGAGGCCGAAGACCACACTGGGCACAGCGGCCAGCAGGTCGATCAGGAAGCCCAGGGCGTTGCCGAGCCGCCGGGGCGCGTAGTGCGACAGGTACAGGGCGATGCCCAGCGCGACCGGCACCGCCATGAGCAGCGCCAGCAGCGAGCTCAGGACGGTGCCGAAGGCGAGCGCGCCGATGCCGAACTGCGGCGGGTTGTCGTTCGGGAACCAGCCCTCGAATGTCCAGAACGACTCGGTGTTGGCCCGCAGCGCCGGGACGGCCCGGGCGACGAGGAAGATCGCGATGGCCGCGATGACCACCAGGACCGTGGTGCCGGCGGCCAGGGTCAGGCCGCGGAACGCCCGTTCCGCGCCGAAGGCGCGGGCCCGGGGGAGGGCACCGCCGCCGCCGAGGCCGCCGTCGGGGCGGCCCGGGTTACCGGGGCGCTCGGCCAGACGCGCCGAGGCACCGGCGGGTCGCTCGTGGCTCGTGGCCACGGGGTTCCCGCCGGTGCCGGCGTCGGCCGAGCGGTGAGGGGTGTCACCCATCTGCTCGCTCGCTTCGTGTTGAGGAGGTGTCGGTCAGAGCGTCAGGAGAGGCTCGTGACCGCGGCCTCGACCTTGGTGCGGACGGTCTCGGGCAGCGGCGCGTAGCCCAGCTCGACGAGCTCCTTCTGCCCCTCGGCGCTGGCGGCGTGGCCGAGCAGGCCCTTGACCAGCGGCAGCTTGTCGGCGGCGAGCCCCTTGCTGCAGACGATCTCGTAGGTCGCCAGGACGATCGGGTACGCCCCGGCCTCCTTGGTGTTGTAGTCGATCGACATCTTGAGGTCGTTGCCCTGACCCTCGAACTTGGCGCCGGCGATGGTCTTGCCGGCCGAGTCGCCGGTCAGCTCGACGAACTCGCCGTTACCGTTCTTGATCTTGGCCATCTTCAGGTCGGAGTTCTCGGCGTACGACCACTCGACGTAGCTGATGGTGCCGTCGGTGCTCTTGACCTTGCTGGCCACACCGTCGGACTTGGCCGCGCCGACGCCGCCCGGGGCCTTCCACGCCTTGGAGTTGCCGAGCGTCCAGTCCGCCTCGGCGGTCTTGGAGAGGTACTTGGTGAAGTTGTCGGTGGTGCCCGACTCGTCGGAGCGGTGCACGGCCTGGATCGCGGTCGACGGCAGCTTGGCGTCCGGGTTGTCGGCCTTGATCGCCGGGTCGTCCCACTTGGTCACCTTGCCGGCGAAGATCTTCGCCAGGGTGGCCGGGCTGAACTGGAGGTTGTCCGCGCCGTCGATGTTGTAGACGACAGCGACCGGGCCGATGACCATGGGCAGGTTGAGCGCCTGGCCGCCGACGCACTTGGCGTCGGCCTGCGGCTGCTCCTCCGGCTTGAGGGCGGAGTCCGAGCCGGCGAAGTCGGCGGTGCCGGCGATGAACGCCTGGATGCCGGCGCCCGAACCGCTGGGCTCGTAGTTGATCGTGGTACCGGCGCACTTCTGCTGGTAAGCCTTGATCCACTCGGCCATGGCGTTCTTCTGGGCGGAGGAGCCCTGCGCGTTCAGCGTGCCCGTCGCGCAGTCCGCCGCTGCGGTGGTGCCGGAGGCGCCGGCCGGCTCGTTGTTGTCCGAGCCGCAGGCGCTGAGACCGAGAACCGCGGTAAGAGCGAGACAGGCGATGGCGCCGTGCCGCTGGAGCTTCACTTCAGGGGTTTCCCTTCACGTCTTTGGTCAGGTCGCCCGGAGTACCGGGCGCCGGCGCTGACCGGCTGACACGAAAGGTAGGAGGGCCAGGTGGACGGTTCGCCGGACGCAAGTGAACGCGCGGTGAACACGTTCAGCCGACGAGGTGGCCGTACGCTGAGGAAGGGTTGTCCATTTCGTGAACTAGCGCCCCGGCATCGCCTTTGTGACGATTTTCCCGGGCGGGCGAAGGCTCAGCCCAGCTGGTAGTTGACGTGCGCGGACCAGCGCGCGAAGCCCAGCCGCTGGTAGAGCGCGACAGCTGCGGTGTTGCTCTCGTCCACGTAGAGCATCACGCGGTCGAGCCCGCGCTCGTCGCGCAGGTGCGTCAGGCCGGCGGCGGTCAGCACCCGGCCGAGCCCGCCCCGGTGCGCGGACGGGTCCACGCCGAGCACGTACACCTCGCCGATGCGGGCCGAGCCCTGCTGCTCGTGCACCTTGGTCCAGTGGAAGCCGAGCAGCCGCCCGGTGCCGGAGTCGACGGCGAGCAGGAAACCGGCACTGTCGAACCACGGCTCGGCGATCCGGACGCGCAGGTCGTCGAGCGTCCACTTGCCCTGCTCGGGGTGCTGGGCGAAGGCGGCGTTGTTCACCGCCAGCCAGGCCTCGTCGTCCTCGCCCGGGCGGAACGCGCGCAGCGTCACGCCGTCCGGCACGACCGGCGCCGGCAACTCGGCGGTGAGCGGGCGGCGCATCTGCCAGAGCACCCGCGCCCGGGAGAAGCCCAGGTCGACGGCGAGCGCGGCGGCCGAAGGGTGGTCGCCGTGCGCCCAGGCGCGCAGCGGCCCGGACGCGGCGTCCACCACGCCCCGGGCCAGCGCCCGCCCGGCGCCCCGCCGCCGGTACGCGGGGTGCACCACCATCTCCACGCCCACGCCGTCGGCCGGTGCGGTGGTGTCGAGGTGCGCGTACCCGGTGAGGGTGCCGTCGGAGGTCCGGGCGGTGAGGTGCACGGCCGGCGCCTCGGGATCGCGCATCCGCAGCAGCACGTGCTCGTCGAGGGGGTCGGCGCCGTCGGCGTCACCGGCGGCGCGGGCCAGCGCCAGCACCTCGGCGACCTCGTCGGGCGTCAGCCGGTCCGTCCGGGCGATTCCGTCCGGCGTCAGCCGGTCCCCCCAGGCGATCCGGTCGGCCGCGGGACCACTCGTCGGCTCGGTGCTGCTCATCTGAGTCACGGTAGCGGGCGGTGGGCCGTGGTTCGCGGTGGACGACGACGGCGGTCGGTGGCGCTCGTCACGGCCTGCCGGCGGGCAGCGGCTCCAACTCGAACCGGGCCAGCAGTTCGGGCAGGAGTTCCTGCAGCGCGCTGACGGTGCCGGACCGGTCCCCGCCCGCGTCGTGCATGAGCACTATCGCGCCGGGACCCATCTGCGCGCGGACACTCGCCTCGATGGTGGTGGCGCCCGGCGCCCTCCAGTCCGACGGGTCCACGCTCCAGTGCAGCGGGGTGAGACCCAGGTCGGCGCAGGCCGACATGACAGACGGTGTCCAGGCCCCGCCGGGCTGGCGGTAGTACGCGATCCGCGCGTCCGGCGCGGCGGCCACTATCGCGTCCCTGGTCCGCAGCAGGTCGGCCCGGATCGTCGCCGGGGATCGCTTGCCCAGGTTGACGTCGTGGCTCCAGGAGTGGTTGCACAGCGTGTGTCCGTCGGCCGCGATCGACCGGACCAGGTCCGGGTAGGCCTCGGCGTTCTCGCCCACGACGCAGAATGTCGCCTTCACGCCGTACCGGGCCAGCAGCGAGAGCACCTGCGGGGTCCAGCGGGGGTCGGGGCCGTCGTCGAAGGTCAGCGCGACGCGGGACGAGCCGGTGGCGATCAGGGCGCCGTACGGGCCGTCGCCGCCGGGCTCGACCGGGGCGGTGTCCGGCGCGGCGTCGGGGCTCGGCCGGGCGCTTGCCGTGCCGCTCGGGAGGTCGGTGCTGGGTGGCTGGTCGCCGTAACGCGGGCCGTTGAGCGTGGTGGCCACCCCGGCGTCGGACCGGCGCGGCTCCGGCACCAGGCTGCGACCCAGCACGAACGCCGAGCCGAGCAGGCCCGCCAGCACGACGCTCACGAGCCCGGCGGCGCGCAGCCTTGAGCCCCGCATCAGCGGCACCGGCCGTTCGTCGCCCCCGTGTTCACCGCACGCACCGCCGCCCCCTTAGCCCGACAATTCCGTCAGCCAGGATATGGCTGACTTGTCGGGCAAAAAGGGCATACGAGAAAAGTGCCCTCTAGCGGGGTGGGGCGTGGGCGGTCAGACCGGCAGCGGGGCGGGCTCCGACTCCGGCAGCGAGCGCGACGGCGGGACGACGAACTTGTAGCCCACCTGGCGGACGGTGCCGATCATCGACTCGTACTCCGAGCCGAGCTTGGCGCGCAGCCGCCGCACGTGCACGTCCACAGTGCGGGTGCCGCCGAAGTAGTCGTAGCCCCAGACCTCGCGCAGCAACTGGTCCCGGGTGAACACCCGCCCGGGGTGCTGGGCCAGGAACTTCAACAGCTCGAACTCCTTGTAGGTGAGGTCGAGCGGCCGGCCCTTCAGCTTGGCGGCGTACGTGTCCGGGTCGATGTTCAGCTCGCCGGCCCGGATCGAGCCACCGGCACCGGCGGTGGCGTTACTGAGGCGGCCGACCGCCAGCCGCAGCCGGGCCTCCACCTCGGCCGGCCCGGCGCCGGCCAGGATCACGTCGTCGACGCCCCAGTCCGCGTTCAGCGCGATCAGCCCCGCCTCGGTGACGACCGCGACCAGGGGTACGCCGAGCCCGGTGGCGTGCAACATCCGGCAGGTGGCCCGCGCCTCGCTCAGCTCGGAGCGGGCGTCCACCAGAACGGCGTCCGGCGTCGGGCCGGAGACCAGCGTGCGGACGTCGCGGGGTGCGGTGCGAACCGAGTGCGGTAGCAGGTCGAGTGCCGGCAACACCGCCGACGGCTCACCGGCCCGTGCGGTCACGAGCAGCAGGAGCTCCACGATCACCTCCGTCCCGGCGGCCTTTCGGCCGCGCGCGACCAGCGACACGCCCGGGTGGGGGCGGCACTGTGAACTTGCGTGGGTCCCGGCGTCGTCGACGGGCGGGGTAACGGCCTGAGCGTAACCGATGGGCCAGCCGTCACCTTCGCGCGATTTACCGTTTGCCCTTTCTGCCCTTGATCGCGCCGCAGGTTTTAACGTCGCCGAAACCGGGACCTCCGCCGAGCCGCCCGGGTCTGGCACGATCGGGGCGTGTTTCCCTCCACCTCGCGCGACACCGGTCGTGAACCGTGGGCCGGCGACCCGTCCGCCGGGCCGCCCGGCCCCGCCCGTGGCTACCCGCCCGCCCCGCGTACCGGCCCCGCCGACGAGGACGGTGACCGGCGGGAGCGCAAGGGTCCGCGCCGGCTGCGTAAGGGCGGCCCCGGCCGGCGTCCCGACGACGAGTCCGACGAGGAGCCCGAGGAGGAGGTGCCGCCGGTCCCCGTCCGCCGGCCTCTGGCGCTCACCGTGGCGGGCTTCGCCGCGCTGCTCGGCGTCGGCCTGGTGCTCGGCGCGCAGACCGCGGGCCCGGGGCACCGGCTGCCGTTCGCGGCGATCATCTTCGGCGTCCAGTTGCTGTTCGTGCTGGCCTGGACGATGGCCATGCGACCGCCCGCGCTGCTCGTCGTCGCGCTCGTCAGCGCCGGCACGGCCGTGATCGCCGACGTCGCCGCCGTGCGGTCGGACATCGCCGGCCTCGCCCCGCTCGGCTACGCCGCGGCCGCCGGCTTCCTGCTCGGCGTGCTGGGGCAGCTCGTGCGGCGGGTGGACCGGGTCCGGGTGACCGACTCGCTCGGCGGCACGCTGTTCATCGTGGTGGGCGTGGTCGCCTTCGCCACGCTCATCGTGCTCAGCCGGATCCCCAAGGGCACCCAGGCGATCACCGTCTGCCTCACCGCCGCCGGGGTGGCGCTGCTCGTCGCCCGGCTCACCGACGCGGTCGCGCCGTGGCCCCGGCTTGCCCCGCAGGTGCCGCGCGGCGCGGCCGGTGTGGTCGCCGGCGCCATGATCGGCACCCTCACCAGCGCCGTGCTCGGCAGCTACCTGGTCGGCTTCACCCCGACTAGCGCCGCCCTGGTCGGGGTGGTCAGCGCGGCCACCGCCGTCCTGGCCGACCTCGCCGTGGGGTACGCCGAGGCGGGCCGGCTGATGGCCGGCGAGCCGCCGACGATGTGGGTGGCCCGGCACATGCAGGGGCCGCTGGGCGGGTTCGCGCTGGCCGCGCCCGCCGCGTACGCCATGTGCGTGCTGTTCCTCTGACGCGGTTGGGGAGGATTCGCCTCGGGTAAGTACGGTTGCGCCGCGAGGCGCGGTGACGGCGGCGAGGACTGGAGGCGGCGTGGCAGAGGCGTACCCGGCGGAGGGCCGACCCCGGCGACGGGGCCGGAAGGTGCTGATCGGCTTCCTCGTCCTGCTGCTGGTGCTGGCCGGGCTGCTCGTCGTAGCCGACCGGGTCGCCGCCGGGGTGGCCGAGCGTGCCATCGCCGACCAGGTCCGGCAGGAGGTCGCCAAGCAGGACGCGCAGTCCTCCGCGCCGCAGGTCGAGGTGGCCGGTTTCCCGTTCCTCACCCAGGTGCTCGACGGCCGGTACGAACGCATCTCGATCCAGCTCACCGACGTGCGCGGGAACGTGCAGGGTGACGCGGTGGAGGTGCCGAAGCTGGACGTGGACGCGCGCAACGTGACCGCGTCGCTGGACACGCTGCGCTCCGGCCGGGGCGACGTGGTGGCCGAGAGCGTGGACGGGCGGGGCACCGTCACCTACGAGAGCCTGGCCAAGCTGCTGGACCGGCCCGGGCTGACGCTGGGCGAGCGCAACGGCAAGCTCGCCGTGACCGCCCCGGTCGACGTCCTGGGCATCAAGCTCACCGTCAACGGCACCGCCGACGTCACGGTGACCGGCAACAAGGTGGCGCTGCGGTTCAACGACCTCACCGCCGATGGCCTGCCGAACCTGCCGCTGGCCCGGGCCGCGCTGACCCGGTACGCGCAGGGCATCTCGATCGACGTGCCGCTGCCGGAGCTGCCGTTCCAGCTCAACCTGCGCAAGGTGGAGCCGAAGCCGGAGGGCCTGGTGGTCACGGCGGACGCGGCGAACGTGCCCATCAACTCCGCCGGCTGACAAGCCGGCCTGCCATCAACTCCGCCGGCTGACAAGCCGGCCTGCCATCGACTCCGCCGGCTGACAAGCCGCACGCGCCCGGTCCGGTGACCGGGCCTGCCGTCCCGGATGCTGGTCGGCCTGGTGGCGTCCGTGGCGCGGGCTGGTAATCTCCCTGCCCATGGGGACCCTCCTCACCAAACGGCGCGCGGTCGACCTGTGCCGCGTGGCCACCTGCCTGTGTCGCCCCGTCATCTGACGGCGGGGCTGTCTCCGGCCGCCTGAACGGCGGCCCCAAGGGTCCACGAACCTCCCCTCAACGCCCGGCAGCGGCGCCGTCGCACGTACCCGTGATCCGTTCCTAGCTCAGGGTCCGCGTGTGGTGCGACAATCACCGAGATCGATCCCCACGCGCAGGCTCACCAAACCATCCTCACCAGGGAGTGATCTGATGAGTCGCGACACCGCACTCGTCTCGGCCGAGTGGGCCGAGAAGAACCTCGGCGCCCCGGGCGTCGTCTTCGTCGAGGTCGACGAGGACACCTCGGCCTACGACACCGGGCACATCGCCGGCGCCGTCAAGCTCGACTGGCGTACCGACCTGCAGGACCAGGTCCGCCGGGACTTCGTCAACAAGACCCAGTTCGAGGCGCTGCTGTCCGACCGGGGCATCGCCAACGACGACACCGTGATCCTGTACGGCGGCAACAACAACTGGTTCGCCGCGTACGCGTACTGGTACTTCAAGCTCTACGGCCACCGCGACGTGAAGCTGCTCGACGGCGGCCGCAAGAAGTGGGAGCTGGACGCCCGTCCGCTCGTCACCGACGCGGTGGAGCGGCCGAAGACGCAGTACGTCGCGCAGGAGCCGGACACCTCGATCCGGGCGTTCCGCGACGAGGTGGTCGACGCGATCGGCACCAAGAACCTGGTCGACGTGCGCAGCCCCGACGAGTTCGCGGGCCGCCTGCTCGCCCCCGCCCACCTGCCGCAGGAGCAGGCGCAGCGGGCTGGCCACATCCCGACCGCGATCAGCGTCCCGTGGTCCAAGGCGGCGAACGAGGACGGCACGTTCAAGTCCGACGACGAGCTGCGCAAGATCTACGCCGACGCCGGGCTGGACGACGGCAAGGAGACGATCGCGTACTGCCGGATCGGCGAGCGCTCCTCGCACAGCTGGTTCGTGCTCCAGGAGCTGCTCGGGCACCGCAACGTGAAGAACTACGACGGCTCCTGGACCGAGTACGGCTCGCTCGTCGGCGTGCCGGTGGCGCTCGGCGACGAGCCGGGGGAGGCCTGATGACCGCCGCCTCCGCCGCCTCGACGGCTGCCGCCGGCTGCGCCGCGCCGGACCAGTCCGCTCCGCTCCCGGCCAGCCTGGACCTGGAGAAGGAGACCGTCATCACCGGCCGCGTGCTGGCCGAGTCCGGTGAGGTAGTGCCGGGCGCGTACGTGCGTCTGCTCGACTCGACGGGTGAGTTCACCGCCGAGGTGGTGACGTCGGCGGCCGGGCAGTTCCGGTTCTTCGCCGCGCCGGGTTCCTGGACGCTGCGCGCGCTGTCCCGCCACGGCAACGGCGACACCGCCGTGTCGGCGACCCGCGGGATCAACGAGGTGACCGTCTCGGTCGCCGCCTGACCCACGCTCTGATCGTGGCCCGCCACCTGACCGGGTGGCGGGCCACGAGCCGTTCCAGGGTGCCGAGGCGCGGCCGGGCAGCTCGCCGGTACGTGACACCATTGCCGGGTGACTGCCGTCGAGACGGGCTACGCCCCGCCCAACCCGCCCGGCCCCGGACCGGGTGCCCGACGCCGGCCGCGCTGGCCGGTGGTCGCCACCGTGGCGTGGGCAGTGCTGCTGGCCGGCCTGACCTGGTGGTCGGTGCGCACCGATCCGCCGACGGTCAAGGAGCAGCGGTCGCTGGAGCAGGCCGGCCCGGTGGTGGACCGGGCGATCGGCGAGCTGACCGCCGCGGTGGGCGGTGCGGGCGTACCGGCGCTCCTGCCGGACCGGCTGGAACGCGGCTGCCGGATCACGCCGATGGACGACGGCGCGACGCTGGAGCGCGGCGTCGAGGTGGCGATCGGCGGCGACGACGTGCGCGCGGTGCTGCGCGGCATCGCCGACCGGCTGCCGGCGCCGTGGCGGGCCGGGGTGTCGACGCTCGACGGCGAGCCGCTGCTGCGCGCCGACGCGGGCGAGTTCGTCACCGTCGAGGGCCGGGCCGGTGGACCGGGCCGGCTACTGCTCACCGCCGACACGGGCTGCCGCCCGGTGGGTTCCGGTTACCGGGCCCCGTCCGCCGACGCCGCCGCCGAGTCGGCAGTGCTGGCCGCGGCGCTGGGCCGGTGGGGCGGCGCGACCGGCCCGGTCCAGGTGCTGGCCGCGCCCTGCCCGGGCGGCGGGACCGCCCGCACGGTCCGGTCCGAGGCGGCCGCACCGGCCGATCAGCCGCTGGCCGTCGCGTTCGGCGGCGGCGCCGCGCCGGTCGTGGACTCGGCCGACAGGTACGCGCGCCCGGGCGACCCGGCGGTGCTGGCGCAGCGGGTCGGCGAGCGGGTCCGGGTGGCGGTGACCACGTCCTGCCCGGCCTGACGTCACTGGTCGGGCAGCGTGAGCGGCGGCGGCGCGGGTTCCTCGTGTGGCTCGCGGCTGCGGCCGAGCGCGTCCACCCGGCCCCAGCGTCCCGGGATGTCGAGCAGTTCCACCCGGCCCATCCCCGCCGGTACGGCCGGGTCGATGATCAGGTGCTCGCCCTGCGGTTCCAGGCCCAGGATCACCCGTAGCAGCAGCAGGGGCGTGCCGGCGGACCACGCCTGCGGGCTGCACGCGGTGGGGTACTCCACCGGGTACTCGGTCAGGTCGCGCGCGTAGCCGGCGAACACCTCGGGCAGCCGCCCGTCGAAGTACTGCGACGCGCTGAGCAGGGCGTCGCAGATCCGTCCGGCCTCCTGCCGGAAGCCGTACCGCCACAGGCCCCAGGCGATGATCGAGTTGTCGAACGGCCACACCGTGCCGACGTGGTAGCCGACCGGGTTGTACCGGCCCTGCCCGTCGGCGAGCGTACGCACGCCCCACCCGGAGAACAGGCGCGGGCCGAGCAGGTGGGCGGCGACGGCCGGGGCCCGGGATTCGTCGACGATGCCGCTCCACAGCAGGTGGCCGATGTTGGAGGTGAGCGCGTCCACCCGACGGCCCCACGGGTCGAGCGCCAGCGCGTAGTACTCACGGTCCGGGATCCAGAAGTCGTTGTTGAACCGTTCCTTCAGCGCCGACGCCTCGCGTTCCAGCCGGTCGGCGTACGCCGGGTCGTTCCAGTGGGTGCGGGCCATGCGGGCACCGCGCAGCTTCGCGTCGTACGCGTACCCCTGAAGTTCGCACGTCGCCCGGGGGAATTCGGGCATCCGCCCGTCGGCGTAGGAGATGGCGTCCGGCGAGTCCTTCCAGCACTGGTTCGGCAGGCCGGTCTCCGGGTTGCGGGACATGTACCAGACGTAGCCGGTGCCGAGCAGGTCGCCGTACGTGTCCAGCCAGGTCAGCGCCGCCCGCGTCTCGTGTTCCAGCTGGCGCACCAGCGCGGCGTCACCGGTCCACCGCTCGTACTCGTCGAGCAGGATCACGAACAGCGCCGTGGTGTCGGCGGCGCCGTAGTATGGCGAGTGCGGCTGCTCCTCGAAGCCGGCGGTCTCGCCGTAGCGCAGCTCGTGCAGGATCTTGCCGGGCTCCTCGTCCCGGAAGTCGTCGATCCGGCTGCCCTGGAGGCCGGCGAGCATGACGATCGTGGGCTTGACCAGTTCCGGCAGGAACGGCAGCACCTGTAACGAGGTGAAGATGCTGTCCCGGCCGAACAGCGTCATGAACCAGGGCAGGCCGGCGGCGAGCAGCCGGACGCCGAGCGTGATCGACTCGTACCGGAGGGCGGCCAGGTCGTTGAGGCTGCGCCGGTACGCACCGGCCAGCGGCTCGCAGTCGCAGCCCAGCTTGGGCGCGCGGCTGATCAGGTCGCTCTGTTCCGCGTCGATGTCGTCGGCCGTGCGCCGGCGGCCGAGGGGAAGGGCGGCCCGGATGTCCTCGCCCCGGGCACCGTAGATGACCGTCTCGATGTGCAGCGTGGTGGTCCACTCGCTGTGCGGGCCGACCCGGATCCGGAACGTCATCCCGCCAGCGTCGACCTCGGCCGGCGCGCTGCTCGTCACCAGCGTCTCGCGGTGGAACGCCTGCCTGCGGTAGGTCAGCCGCAGCGCGTTGCGCTCCACGGTGGGTGTGGTGCGTCCCTTCTTGTCCCGCTTGTGCTTGATCTCGAAGAGGTCGGCGAAGTCGGAGCCGATCTCCAGCCGGAGCCGGAACTCCTTCTCCTGCTCGGAGTGGTTGAGCAGGGTCAGTTGCTCGTCGAGGCCGCCGCCGATCGCGCGAGCGCGGATCAGCGAGACGTCCGCGTCCAGATAGTGCGTCGGCTCGCCGGGGACCAGGAAGAACCGCGTCTTGTACGACAGCGAGTCGTCGATCGAGAGCGCGTGCAGGCGTTGCCCGTCGAGGGTGAGGAACCAGGTGGAGAGGAACCGGGTGTCGAAGGAGAAGAGCCCGGTGGGGAAGTCGTACGACGGCTCGATGTTGCCGCGATCGTCGCTGACCAGGAACGTGTTGCCGTCGAGGATGCTGACCCGGTCCTTCACACCGGCCGCCGGACGTGTTCGCGGGCGGTGTCCCGCGGATCCCGTGCGTCGGGCCGGGCCGGCAGGAAGCGGCGGAACGCGAGGAAGAGCACGACGTGCCCGCTGAACGTGGCCTCGTTGCGCAGCACCGCTGCCATGCCTGCTTCCCGGCCGGTGACCAGCTTCTCGAACAGCTCGGTGGAGAGGGTCAGCACGCCGTCGGCCGGCCGTTGCTCCTCCCGGCTGACCTTCGCTGATCCGGGACTCAGCGTCACGTACCAGTGCTCGGTGCGGTTGCCGTCAGCCAGATCGATCTGGAGCGTGCCGCCGATCGGGCTGTTGAGCACCACCGCGGCGCGCGCCGGCAGCGACGCGAAGAACCGTTTGATCGCCTCACTCACATGCGCATGGTAGGCGCAATCCGGACATGTCGGGCCAGGATCGGCCCACCGGGCAGAGTGGACAAGCTGGTTGGTGGCTCAGTAGACGAGCGCCTGCGCGCCCTCTGCCATCGCCTCCTCGACGAACACCGCTGCTCCGGCGATGCGTACGCCGGGGATGACGTCGCCCGGTCCGATGTCCCGCCGGGCCGCGCACTGGGTGCAGGCGGTCAGCCGGCCGGTGGCCAGGACGACGTGCAGCAGCTCGCCGAGCGGCGCGGAGTGCGGCAGCTCGAACGTCTCCGCTCGCCCGGGAAGCGCGAACCAGGTGGACTCACCGGTGAGCCAGAGCGACACGTCCACCCCGGCCGCGGCCGCGGTGGAGGCGACTGTGAACGCCTGGGCGCAGCGTTCCGGGGAGTCCGCGCCGGCGGTGGCCTTCACGACGAGAGTGCGCGCCATGCCGCCAGCATAGGATGGCCGGGATGGTTACCGAGATCGGGTTCGTCAGCCTGCTGGTCGCCGGCCTGGGCGCGCTCGCCGGTGGCCTGGTCTATCTCGCGGTCCGCATAGCTAGAGGTAAGTGGTGAATCTGTGAGTGAGAATCCGCTTCAGCCGCCCTGGTTGAACGCGCCGCCGGTCGACCCGTACCCGTACGAGGAGAGCCACGACCTGCGCGTCGGCCCGAAACTGCACCCGAGCCTGGACGGGCTGCTGCCGTACGTCGGGGTGTGGCGCGGCCGGGGCCGGGGTGGGTTCCCGACGATCGAGGACTTCGACTACGCGCAGGAGATCCGGATCAGCCACGACGGCCGGCCGTTCCTGTTCTACGAGTCACGGGCCTGGCTCCTGGACGAGCAGAGCCGCCCGGTCCGCCCCGCCGGCCGCGAGGTGGGCTGGTGGCGTCCGGTGCTCGACGGTGAGCGGGTCACCGACGAGCTGGAGGCGTTGATGACCGTGCCGACCGGCGTGATGGAGCTGCACATCGGCAAGCGCAAGGGCACCCAGATCGAGTTCGCCACCGACGCCGTCGTGCGTACCGCCACGGCGAAGGAGGTCACCGCCGGTGCCCGCCTGTTCGGCATCGTGGAGGGCGCCCTGCTGTACGCCCAGGAGATGGCCGCCGTGGGTCAGCCGCTGAGCCCGCACCTCTCCGCCCGTCTCACCCGGGTGGCCGGCTGACCCCGCCCCGCCGTCGATCCCGGCGATCATGAAGTTGGCGGCGACGAATCGGGCAGCCGACGCCGCCAACTTCATGGTCAACGGGGTGGGGTGAAGCGCAGGAGGGCCTGGACGCGGTGGGTCAGGTGGTGCCTGGGGCGGGGATCGCCGTCCAGGCTGGTCACCTCGACCGGGCCGCGTAGGGAGCTGGTCAGCCAGATCGCCTCGGCCTCGTGCAGGTCGGGCACCGTGGGCAGGTGCTCGCCGGCCGCCAGGCCCAGTTCGGCCGCGCGTTCCAGCAGGTGGTGGGCGGTCACGCCGGGCAGGATCCCGGTCTGCGCCGCCGGCACCGTGAGGAGACGGCCTCCGCTGCACCACACCACGTTGGCGGTGGGCCCCTCCAGCACGTAGCCGTCGGACGAGACCCAGAGCACGTCGTCCACGCCGGTCCGCCGCGCCCACCGCCGGGCGGCGGTGCTCAGCGCGTACGAGGTGGACTTCACGCCGCTGGGCAGCCACCCCAGCTCCGGGCGGGACCGGGCGGCCACCCCGAGCGGCAGCGTGGCCACCGTCACCCCGTCGCGCCGGGCGGCCCGGGCCGACGCGGGCACCTCGCCGAGCGTGGCGTACACCGTCGGCGGCCCGCCGCCCTCCGGCCCCCGGGTGCAGACCAGCCGCAGCGCGCCCTCGGTCCGCGCGGGCCAGCCGGCGCACACCGCGTCCAGCAGTTCGACAAGCGCGGCGTCCGGGGGCAGCGGCAGGTCGATCGCCGCGGCGCCGGCCCGCAGCCGGGCCAGGTGCGGCTCCAGCAGCCAGGGCCGCCCGTCGCGCAGGTGCAGCGTCTCGAACAGGCCGTCGCCGTGCAGCACGCCCCGGTCGTCGCCGCGCAGCACCGGCTCACCCGCCGGTACGAGCCCCCGGCCGAGCACCGCCACCCGCGTCGCCTCCACGGCCGCAGCGTAGTGGCGTACCCCGGCGGCGGACGGACCGGCGCGGCGGCCGAACTATGATCGAAGGGTGTCCGAATCCTCCCTGGCGGAAATGCTCCGCGCGCGCGGGCTGCGGCTGACGGCGCAGCGGCAGCTGGTGCTCCAGGCCGTCCTCGACCTCGGGCACGCCACCCCGGAGCAGGTGCACACGGCGGTCCGTGAGGTGGCGGCCGGCGTCAACATCACCACCATCTACCGCACCCTGGAGCTGCTGGAGCGGCTCGGTCTGGTCACGCACACGCACCTGTCGCACGGTTCGCCGACCTACCACGCGGCCGGCGAGCACCAGCACGTGCACCTGGTGTGCCGGGAGTGCGGGGCGATCGACGAGATCTCACCCGAGATGTTCCGCCCGCTCGCCGACCAGCTGGCCGACCAGCGCGGGTTCCAGGTCGACATCGGGCACGTCGCGCTCTTCGGGGTCTGCGGCCGCTGCGCACAGGACGGGGAACACACATGATCGACATCGCCGGCGCGGTGACCACCGACGCCATCGACGACAAGACCCGGGACCAGCCCGAGCCGGCCCACCGCGCCGCCGGGGTCGGCCCGGTGGCCGCGCACTACGGCGACCCGATGCGCGAGCAGCGGCTCCTGGCCACCGGCGTGGGGCTGGTCGACCGCTCGCACCGGGGCGTGGTCGCCGTGCCGGGCGAGGAGCGGATCGGCTGGCTGCACACGCTCACCAGCCAGCACCTGGCCGCGCTGGCGCCGTGGCAGGGCACCGAACTGCTGGTGCTCTCCCCGCACGGGCACGTCGAGCAGCACGCGATGGTCGCCGACGACGGCGAGACCACCTGGCTGGACACCGAGCCGGGGATGACCGAGGGCCTCCTGTCATTCCTGGAGAAGATGCGGTTCTTCAGCCGGGTCGACCCGCGCGACGCCACCGCCGAGCACGCGTTGCTGTCGCTGGTCGGGCCGGAGGCGTCCGGCGCGCTGGACACGCTCGGCGTCACCGGGCTGGCCGCACCCGACGTGGTCGCGGTGCCGGGTCCGAAGTTCCGTTCCGGTGAGCTGCCCGCGCGGCCCTCAGTGGTGTACGACGTGAAGCCGCTCCCCGTCGGCGGCTGGGCCCGGCGGGTGGCGCTCGGCGTCGACCTGCTGGTGCCCCGGCCCGCCATGGACGAGGTGGTCGCCGAGCTGCGCGGCGCCGGGGTGCCGGTGGCGGGGCTGTGGGCGTACGAGGCGATGCGGGTGGCCGCCAGGCGGGCCCGGGCCGGCGTGGACACCGACCACCGGACGATCCCGGCCGAGGTGGACCTGATCGCCCCGGCCGTGCACCTCGACAAGGGCTGCTACCGGGGTCAGGAGACCGTGGCCCGGGTGCACAACCTGGGCAAGCCGCCCCGCCGGCTCGTCCTGCTGCACCTGGACGGCGTGGCGACCGACCAGCCGCCGGTGGCCGGTACGCCGGTGACGCTCGACGGCCGGACCGTCGGCTTCGTGGGCACCGCCGTGCAGCACTTCGAGCTGGGCCAGGTGGCGCTCGCCGTGTTGAAGCGCAACACGCCCGACGACGCCCGCCTGCTGGTGGGTGAGAGCGCCGCCGCCATTGACGTGTAAGGAAGGGCCCCCTATTAACGCCTCCGGTAGAGGAAGGGTCCCTTCTTAACGCCGCTCGCACCGGAAATCCTCCGGTCGACCCGGCGTCGGGCACCGGTCTAGGATCCGGGGCATGACGACAGGGACGTTGATCACGGTTGCCCCCACCGGCGCGGAGTCGGCGAAGGCGGAGGTGCCGGCGCTGCCGGTGACGCTCGACGAGCTGCTGCTGACCGCCAAGGAGTGCGAGGCGCTCGGCGCCGCCGTGATCCACGTCCACATCCGCGACGACGACGCGCGGCCCACGCTCGACCAGGGGCGGCTGCGCGACACGGTGGCGGCGCTGCGGGAGAGCACCGACCTGATCGTGCAGCTCTCCTCCGGCGGTGCGGTGACCGACCCGGAGGCCGCCCGGCTGGCGGTGCTCGACGCCGGGCCGGACATGGCCTCCTGCACCATGGGCACCGTCAACTTCGGCGACGACGTGTTCCTCAACCGGTGGGAGTTCATCGTCGACCTGCACACCCGGATGCAGGAGCGGGGCGTCGTCCCCGAGTACGAGATCTTCGACCTGGGCCACCTCACCGCGTTGCAGCGGCTGCTCGGCAAGTACGGCCTGCCGCACGGCGGGCACGTGCACGTCGACTTCGTGATGGGCGTGCCGGGCGGCATGCCGGGCACCACGGCGACCCTGGTGGCAGCCCAGCAGATGCTGCGTGACCTGCCCGAGGGCACCACGTTCTCGGCCACCGGCATCGGGCGTAGCACCATCCCGGTGATGCTGGCCTCGCTGTCGACCGGTGGTCACCTGCGCGTCGGCATGGAAGACACGGTCACGTACGCCAAGGGGCGCCCGGTGGAGTCCAACATGCAGCTCGTCGCGCGGGCGGTGGGCTTCGCCCAGCTCGCCCAGCGCCCGCCGCTGACCACCGCCGAGGCCCGTACGCTGCTCGGCCTCCCGGCTACCGCCAGGTAAGCGGCGCACCCCGCTGCGGCCCCGTACCGCCTCGGTCGACGTCGCAGGTCACCCCGCCGCCGACCGGGCCCGTCCCCTCGGTACCGTCCATAACGTGGGAAAAACGTACGAGGGCGGCGTGCCGCTCGCCGAGGTGGTCCGGTCCGGGTTCGTGGAGGGCGTCCACCGGGGTTCAGTGGTGGTGCTCGACGCCGCCGGTGAGCCGGTCGCCGGGGCCGGTGACGTCACCTCGCCGATCTTCCCCCGCTCGTCGAACAAGCCGATGCAGGCGATCGGCATGCTCCGGGCGGGGTTGCCGCTGACCGACCCGGCCGACGTCGCGCTCGTCGCGGCCAGTCACGCCGGCGAGGAGTTCCACGTCGAGCGGGTGACAGCGCTGCTGCGCGACGCCGGCCTGAGCGGGGACGCGTTGCACAACCCGCCGGACCTGCCGTTCGGCGAGGCGGCCCGGGAGGCGGTGCTGCGGGCCGGCGGCGGCCCGGCCCGGGTGCTGATGAACTGCTCCGGCAAGCACGCGGGCATGCTGCGCACCTGCCTGGCCGCCGGGTGGCCGCTGGACGGCTACTGGCGGCCGGAGCATCCGCTCCAGCAGCACCTGACCGCCACCATCGAGGAGTTCACCGGCGAGCGGGCGGCTGCGGTCGGGGTGGACGGCTGCGGCGCACCGGTGCTCGCCGTCTCGCTGACCGGGCTGGCGCGGGCGTTCCTGCGGCTGGTCGGCGCCGAGCCGGGCACCGAGGAGCGGACGGTGGCGGACGCGATGCGGGCGTACCCGGAGCTGGTCGGCGGCACCCAGGCGGAGGACACGCGGCTGATGCGCGGCGTACCCGGTCTGCTCGCCAAGATCGGCGCGGAGGGTGTGATCGCGGCGGCGATCCCGGAGGTCGGCGCTGTCGCCCTGAAGATCGACGACGGCGCCGCGAGAGCCCGCACACCTGTCCTGGTGTCCGCCCTGGCCCGCCTGAACGTACGCGCCCCCATCCTCACCGAGTACGCCGAGCCCCCCTTGCTGGGCGGCGGCCTCCCGGTAGGAGCCATCCGCCCCCTCTGGTGACCCTCACCTCCACCCCTCTCGCTGATCTTGCACTTGCTGCCCCGGCGAACCGGGTATTCCGGGCGCGCGGAGGGCCGTAAGTGCAAGATCGGCGAAAGAGGGGGTCAGGGGAGGAAGGGCAGGAGGGCGGCGTTCGTCTCGGTGGGGCGCTCGACGGGGAGCAGGTGGGCCGCGTCGGGGACGTCGGGGAGGCGTACGCCGTTCGGGGCCTCGTCGGCGATGCGGTCGGCCAGGCGGCGGATGTCGGCCAGGTCGTCGGCGCCGGCGGCGACGAGCACCGGTACGCGCAGCTCGCCCAGCCGGTCGATGGCCGGCGGGTCCAGCTCGCCCACCTCGATCGCGCTCAGCGCCTGCTCGGCGGCGAGCGCCCGGCGGTCCATCTCCTCGGCGAACCGGATCAGCTCCGGATCGACGTCCTCCGGGCGGCGGGTCGGGCCGACCACCCAGAAGCGCACCTCCCCGGCGGCGGTGGCGGCGAAGTCCTCCGGGTCCACGTCGCCGACCAGCTCCTCCCAGAGCTGCTCGGTCTCCTCCGACCACTCGTTGCCGGAGATGGCGGCGCCGAACAGCGCCAGCGCCGAGACCCGCTCCGGGTGGGCGAGCGCGGTGTCCACGGCGACCCGGCCGCCGAACGAGCAGCCGACGAGCGCGGCCCGCTCGATGCCGAGGGCGTCGAGCAGCCCGATCACGTCGTCGTGGTGGGCGAACGGCGCGGGCGGCAGCTCCGACTCGCCGTAGCCGCGCAGGTCCAGGGCGAGCACCCGGTGCCGCTGGGCGAGCGCCGGGACCTGCTCGCGCCACATCCGCCGGTCGGCGATGCCGGCGTGCAGCAGCACCACGGTGGTGCCGGCGCCGCTCTCGTCGTACGCGAGCTGGGCGCCGTTGATATCGATCTTGGTCACGGACGGGAACGGTACGGACCGGACATCGGCTCCGCAACCCACCTTCGGTGACCCTGCTAACTCTGGCTAGCGTTTTGCTTGCAGCAGTTAGCGGACCGAGCTAGCGTTGAGTCATGGCCACCAGTAAGGACCTTCCCGATGTCGGCGGGTTCATTCGCGACCTGCGGCGCAACGCGAAGATCTCACTGCGCCAGCTCGCCGAGCAGGCGGGTGTCAGCAATCCCTACCTGAGCCAGATCGAGCGCGGGCTGCGCAAGCCGAGTGCCGAGGTGCTCCAGCAGCTCGCCAGCGCGCTTCGTGTCTCCACCCCGGCGATGTACCTGCGCGCCGGGCTGCTCGACGACAAGGAGGGCCAGGGCGTGCTCGCGGCGATCGCCGTCGACCCCGAGCTGACCATGGCCCAGAAGCAGTCGCTCACCCAGATCTACGAGACGTTCCGGCGCGAGAACGCCCGCCTGGCCGAGGCGACCGAGGCGGCCACGGCGGCGGAGACGGCCGCCACGGCCGAGAAGGCCGCCACGACGGGGACAACCGCGACCGAGGCGGCCGGTGCGCCGGAGGCCCCGGCGACCGTCGCGGCGGCCGCCACCGGTCCGGTCACGCCGGAGGGCACCCCGACCGAGGCGGTCCTCGAATCGGTGGCCGTCACCGAAGCGGGTGCCGCGCCGGCCCCGACCACCGCCGCCCCTGAGCACACGACCGCCCGCCGGGCGGCCCGGAAGGCCGCCGGTGCGGCCGAAGAGGAGCAGTCATGACCACCCAGCCGAAGACCAACCGCATCCCCGCACCCCTCTACGCCGCCGCCGGCGCCGGTGAGCTGGCCCTGGAGCAGCTGCGCAAGCTGCCCACCGTGGTCAGCGGCCTCGGCACCCGGGTCGTCGCCGACCTCGGTGGCAAGGCCGTCGTCACCGGCTTCGAGCTGCGCCAGAAGGCCACCGAGACGCTGAAGACGGCAAACCAGACCGCCACCGGGCTGCGCGAGCGGGCCGTCGCCACCGACCTCGACCAGCTCCGCGAGGCGGCCAACCTGGAGAAGCTGCGCGAGGCCGCCAACATCGAGAAGCTCCGCGAGGCCGCCACCCGCAACGCCGCCGTCGTGGTGGCCGGTGCGCACGCCGCGCAGGAGCGCGCCCTCGCCGCGTACGCCGAGCTTGTCGCCCGGGGTGAGCGTGTCGTCGGCGCCGGGGTGCTGGAGGCCGCCGACACCGTGAACGCCGACATCGAGGCCACCGAGGCCACCGGCGTCGACGTGGCCCCGAAGACCGAGGCCGCCCCGAAGCCGGCCGCCACCGCGCCGGCCGAGGTGCCCAGCCCGGCCGAGGTGGCCGAGGCTGTGGCCGCCAAGCCGGCCGCGGTGAAGCGGACCCGCGCCACCAAGGCGACCGCCACCAAGGCAGTCACCAAGACGACCGCCACGAAGGCGACCAAGCCGGCCACTTCGGCGGCGAAGCTGCCGAAGACCACGAAGCGGACCCGCCCGGCCGCCGAGTGATCCGATGCTCCACCGGGACCCCGGACAACGTCCTGTCGGACGTTTCCGGGGTCTCGGCTTAAGCTTGCACCCATGGCCACCGCCGCGCCGATCTTCGCGTTCGCAGTCCAAAGCGTGATCCAGCTGATCCTGCTCGTCTTCGCCCTCGTCGTTCAGGGGGTGGCGCTGGTGCACGCGGTCACCCAGCGCGGCGACGGATTCGCCGCGATCGGCACGCTGCCCAAGGGCGGCTGGGTCGCCATCCTGGCGGTCTGCCTGGCGCTCACCCTGCTCGGCTTCGGCCCGATCAGCCTGTTCGGACTGATCGGCATCGCGGCCGGTCTCATCTACCTGCTCGACGTGCGGCCCGGCCTGCGGGACCTGCACGACGGCCGAGGGTCCTGGTGAGAGGTTTCCGCTGGCCTCCGCCGCCGGACGGCGGCCCCCGCACCTGGGGGCCCGGTCCCGGTGCGCCCCGGACCGGGCGGCCCGCGCTGCCCGAGCCGGAGACGGAACTGGTCGCCACGCCGCACGGGGTGAGCCTGGAACGGCTGGTCACCGGCACCGGTGACCCGGTAACCGTGTTCGCCCACGGGCTCGGCAGCGGCATCGCCACCACCCGCCCGTTCGGCAGCGGCGTCGCCGGGCGGCGCGTCTTCTTCCAGTTCCGCGGGCACGGCCGATCCGACTCCCCGCCCGGGCCGTGGAGCTATCTCGACCTCGCCCGTGACCTGCGCGCGATCGCCGACCTGAGCGGCGCGACCCGGGCGTTCGGCGCCAGCCTCGGTGCGGGCGCGCTCTGCCGGCTGCTCGCGGAGAGCCCGGAGCGCTTCGAGCGGCTCGTCTTCTTCCTCCCCGCCGCACTGGACACGCCGCGCGGCGAGGTGGCCCGTGCCCGGCTCACCGGCCTGCTCGACGCGGTGGCCGAGGGCGACGCCTCGGCGCTGGCCGACGCGGTGTCGCTGGAGCTGCCGCCGTCGGTGCGCAACACCCCGGCCGGCTGGGCGTACCTGCGGCAGCGGCTCGACCAGTTGCTGCGCGACGGGCTCGCACCAGGGCTGGCCGACCTGCCCGCCCAGGCGCCGCTCGACGACGCCGGGTCGCTCGCCTCGGTCACCGCGCCGGCCCTCGTCATCGCCGCCGCCGAGGACGACCTGCACCCGGTCGCCGTCGCCGAACGGCTCGCCGCCGCGCTCCCGAACGCCACACTGCACGTGTACGACCGTCCCGGCGTGCTCTGGACCGAACGCGCCGACCTGCGGGGGCGCGTCTCGGAGTTCCTGAACGGGTAACGTCGCCGACCATGGGCGTCACACACCACGGCCGTACGCACCGGCTCGACCTCGCCGACCCGACCCTGCGGGAGTGGACCTGCCGGGTGCTGGCGGCCGATCCCGAGCAGGGCATCGTGCTGGACCGGTCCGCGTTCTACCCCGGTGGCGGCGGGCAGCCGCCGGACCACGGGGTGCTGCTCTGGCAGGGCGTACAGACCCGGATCGTCGGCACCCGCAAGGGCGACGACCTGTGGCTGATCCCGGCCGAGGGCGACCCGGTGCCGCCGGTGGGCGCCGAGGTGGTCGGCGCGGTGGAGGACGACCGCCGGACCATGCTGATGCGCACCCACTCCGGGCTGCACGTGCTCTGCGGCGTGGTGTTCCGCGACTTCGGCGCGCTGGTCACCGGCGGCAACATGGAACCGGGCGAGGCGCGGATGGACTTCAACCTGCCCGAGGTGCCGCCGGACTTCAAGGCTCGCATCGAGGAACTGGTGAACGCCGAGGTGGCCGCCGACCGGTCGGTGGCCGTGCGGGTGCTGCCGCGCGCCGAGGCGCTCGCCCTGCCGGACATCATCCGTACCCAGTCGAACCTGATCCCGCCGGAGGAGCAGGAGGTGCGGATCGTCGACATCGTCGGGCTGGACGTGCAGGCCGACGGCGGCACGCACGTCGCGTCCACCGCCCAGATCGGAAAGGTCCAGGTGGTCAAGGTGGAGAGCAAGGGCCGGGCCAACCGCCGGGTACGCGTACGCCTGGCGGACTGACGGCTCAGCGCGGCAGGTACGCCGCCCGGACGGCGAGCAGCCAGCGTTCCACCGTCTGCTCGTCCGGGCGCTCCGGCAGCGGCGACCGGATCCGGTCGAATTCCGCCTCGGCTTCCGCCACCAGCGCCTGCGCCTCGTCAAGCGCGCCGCCGGCGACCCGCTCGCCGAACGCGCGGAACCAGCCCGGGTCGGCGAGGCGGATCTCCAGCACGCCCGTCGCGTACAGCACCCGGCCCTGGTGCAGCAGCCGGGCCAGGTGCCGGGCGTGCTTGGCCGAGCGCCGTCGCCCGCCGTCGTCCGCCGAGCGGGTGGCGAGCTTGCGGAACTGCTGCGAGGCGTACCCGAGGTAGGCGTCACGGACGCGCGGCGCGCTGAGGAACGCCGACCGGATGGCGATCAGCTCGTCGCCGAACCCGGTACGGGTCTCGTAGCAGTCGCCGGGCAGCCACATCAGCTCGGTGGCGGTCGGGTTGCCGCTCAGCGCCAGCAGCGCGTACTTGCGGGCCTCGTGCAGCGTGACGTCCGGGTCGGTGGTGACCACCGACTCGCGGGGCGGGCGCAGGCCGTGGAACGCGACTGTGGGCGCGGCGAACACGCCGATCCGGTCGGTGTCCGAGCCGGGACCGGCCAGCCCGTACGCGACCGAGCCGACGATCCCGGACAGCAGCAGGTGCATACCGGTGATGATCGCCCATCCGGATCGTCCGGCAAACCGGACTTCCGCTGTCAGGTATCAAGGCCGGTAAGCCGGCCGACGCCACCGGCTACCGCTGACCGTCGGACGGCGGATCGGTGTAGAGCGCCGCCGCGCGGCGGGTCGCCTCGGCGAAGCGCGCCCGCAGCTGCGGCGGCGCCAGCACCTCCACCTCCGGGCCGAGCGCCAGCAACTGGCCGTACGCGACGTCCACCGACTCGACAGGCAGCCGCAGCACCAGCCGGCCCTGCTCGTCCGGCGGCCCGGCCGCCTCCACCGCCTCGGTGTGGACGAACGGCGCGTCCACCAGGTGCCGCAACGCCCGCAACCCGGCCGGGCCCAGCCGCACCGTCACCCGCTCCCGCAGCAGCTCACGCAGGAACGCGCCCGCCTGCTCCCGCCAGTACGCCCCGAGGTCGAAGTCCTCGTCCCGCTCGAACCCGTCGGCGCTCACCTCGACCGAGACCACCCGGTCCACCCGGTACGTCCGCCAGCCGTCCCCGACCCGGCCGACCAGATACCAGACCCCGTTCTTCAGCACCAGCCCGTACGGCGCCAGCGTGCGGGTCACCTCCCGGTCCCCGCGCCGGTAGCGCAGCTCCACCAACCGGTCCCGCCAGACCGCCCGGGCCAGCTCGGTCAGGGCCGGCGGCGGCGCGGTCTCCCGGAACCAGCCGGGCACGTCCAGGTGGAACCGCTGCCCGGTACGCGCGGGCGCGTCCCGCAGGCTCGGCGGCAGCGCGGCCAGCACCTTCAGCTCGGCGGCGGCGACCGAGTCGGCAAGTCCCATGTCCCCTGCGGGACCGGGCAGCCCGGCCAGGAACAGCGCCTCGGCCTCGTCCCGGCTCAACCCGGTCAGCCGGGTCCGGTAGCCGCCCAGCAGCCGGTAGCCGCCGGCCCGCCCCCGGTCCGCGTACACCGGCACACCGGCGGCGGAGAGCGCCAGCACGTCCCGGTAGACGGTGCGCTCCGACACCTCCAGCTCGCGGGCCAGCTCGGCGGCCGTCATCGTCTCCCGGGACTGGAGCAACAACACCAGCGAGATCAGCCGCGACGCACGCACAGGCCCATTGTGGTGCACCGGCGGATTAGGCTGTGCCGTCGTGAACGCCTCCCGTACCGTCGCGCCCGTCACCGGCGCGGCCACCCGCTTCCTCGGCGGCGCCGGGCTGCTGCTGCGCGGCTTCGGCATGTACGTCCGCAGCCCGAAGCTGATGCTGCTCGGCGTGATCCCGGCGCTGATCACCGGCGCGCTCTACGTGGCCCTGTTCGCCACGCTGCTCTACTTCGTGGACGACCTGGCGGGCTGGCTCACCCCGTTCGCCGACGACTGGTCGTCGCCCTGGCGCGGGCTGCTGCGGGTGGCCGCCGGGCTGGCGGTGGTCGGGGTCGCCGGGCTGGTCGGGGTGCTCACGTTCACCGCCGTCACGCTGGTCATCGGTGACCCGTTCTACGAGGCGATCTCCGAGCGGGTCGAGGACCGGCTCGGCGGCACCCCCGGTGCGGTGGACGTGCCGTTCTGGTCCTCGCTGCGACGCAGCCTCGCCGACTCGCTGCGCCTGGTGGCGCTGTCCGCGCTGATCGGCGTACCCCTTTTCGCGGCCGGTTTCATCCCGGTGGTGGGGCAGACGATGGTCCCGGTGGTCGGTGCCCTGGTGGGTGGCTGGTTCCTGGCGCTGGAGCTGGTCGGCGCGCCGTTCTACCGGCGGGGGATGCGGCTGCCGGACCGGCGGGTGCGGCTGCGGGCCGACCGGCCGACGGCGCTCGGCTTCGGGGTGGCGGTCTTCCTGTGCTTCCTGATCCCGCTCGGCGCGGTGCTGGTCATGCCGGCCGCCGTCGCCGGGGCCGCGCTGCTGGCCCGCCGGTCGCTGGGCCAGCCCATCGAGGAGAGCTGAGATGGACACCGTCCTGATCGAGGGCGACATCACCGCGCAGCAGGTCGACGCGATAGTCAACGCCGCCAACTCGTCGCTGCTCGGCGGCGGGGGAGTGGACGGCGCGATCCACCGGCGCGGCGGCCCGACCATCCTGGAGGAGTGCCGGGCGCTGCGCGCGTCCCGCTACGGGCGCGGGCTGCCCACCGGCCAGGCCGTCGCCACCACCGCCGGCAACCTGCCCGCCCGCTGGGTGGTGCACACGGTCGGCCCGGTCTTCTCGCCGCACGAGGACCGGTCGGCGTTGCTGCGCGACTGCTACGCCAACAGCCTGCGGGTCGCCGACGGGCTGGGCGCGACCCGGATCGCGTTCCCGCTGATCAGTGCGGGCGTCTACGGGTGGCCGGTCGACGACGCGGTGGCGCAGGCGCTCACCGTGCTGCACGCGGCCAACCCGGAGCACGTCACCGAGGCCCGGCTGGTGCTGTTCGGCGGCGACACGTACGCCACGGCGGTGCGGGTTGCCGCCAGGCTCAGCTGAGCGTGCGCCGGCACGACCACTGGCTGTCCACCGGCCGGTAGCCGAGCCGCTCGTTCACTGCCAGCATCGGCGCGTTCGCCCCGTCGTTCGAGGTGTACGCGGTGCGTACCCCGCGCGTCGCGGCGGTGTGCAGCGCGGCCTGCTTGGCCAGCCGGGCCAGCCCTCGCCCCCGGTACGCGGGCAGCGTGCCGGTGAAGTCCGACCACATCCGGTCGCCGTCCCGCTTGACCAGGCTCAGCGCGACGAGTTCGCCGTCCACCTCGGCAAGCGTGCTGGCCTCCCGGTCCAGACCCGGGTTGTCCCAGCACTCGTGGAGCCACAGGTCGAAGCCGAGCGAGTCCGTGGGCACGTCTCCCGGCTCGTCCCGGGCCGCCTCGGCGTCGACCCGGTGCACCTGGCGCGGGTCGAGCGCGGCGGCGGACACCAGCCGTACGCCCGGCGGCGGCTGCGGCATCGGCGGGGCGGTGGTGAGGTCCAGCGCCGAGTAGCGCAGCTCCCGGCTGGGCTCGAAGCCGTGCCGCCGCGCGAACGGCAGCGAGTCGGTACGCGCATGGGTGAGCACGCGTGTCGTCCCGAGCGTCAGCAGGTGGTCGAACGCGGTCTCGAACAGCGCGGTGCCGGTGCCCCGGCGGCGGTGCCGCGGGTGGACGTGCAGCAGGGCCATCTCGCCCACGCCGGGCGTCGAGGTCTGCGTGTTGCGGTACGCCGACACCCAGCCGATCACCTGCCCGCCCGCCTCGGCGACCCAGGCCGACCAGTCCTCGCCGGCCGGCGGGTCGGCGATCATGCGACGGGTCGACTCGACGCCGCGCACCAGGTACGGGTAGACGAGCGCGCGCAACGCCACCACTGCGGGCGCGTCGTCGGGGCGGGCGGGACGGATCTCGGCTCCACTCATCCGGCGGACCCTAGCCCCGCGCCCGCCAGCCCCGCGACCGGTTAACGCGCGGCGGGCTGCCCCGCAGGCTGTTAAGAGGGGCCCCCTCCTCTACCTGAGGCGTTAAGAGGGGGCCCTTCCTTAAGCCGACTCGCGCAGCACCAGCTCCGTGGGCAGCACCAGCGCCTGCTCGACCGTCTCGCCCGCGGCGATGCGCAGCAGTTGCCGGGTCATCGACCGGCCCAGCTCCACTATCGGCTGCCGCACTGTGGTCAGCGGCGGCTCGGTGTACGCGGCCGTCTCGATGTCGTCGAACCCGATCACCGCCACGTCCTCGGGCACCCGCCGTCCCGCCTCCCGCAGCGTCCGCAGGGCGGCGTGCGCCATCAGGTCGGAGGCGGCGAACACGGCGTCCAGCTCCGGGTCGGCGGCGAGCAGTTCGCGCATCGCGGCGGTGCCGGACTCCCGGGTGAAGTCGCCGTACGCGACCAGCTCCGGCAGCCCGGCCCCGGTGATCGCGTCGCGGTAGCCGATCAGCCGCTCGATCCCGGCGACCATGTCCTGCGGCCCGGCGATGGTGGCGATCCGCCGCCGCCCGCTGGTGATCAGGTGCTGGACCGCCGTGCTGACGCCGCCGGTGTGGTCGACGTCCACGTACGGCACGTCGGCGCCGTCGAGCGGCCGTCCGCTGCACACCACCGGGATGCCGAGGCGGGCCAGCCGGCCGGGCAGCGGGTCCTCGCCGTGCAGCGAGGCGAACAGCACCCCGTCGACGTGCCGGCCGGTGGTGTACCGCTCGACCCGTTCGTGCCCGGCCGGCGAACCGGCGAGCATCAGCACGAGCTGCTTGTCCGCCGCCTCCAGCTCCTGCGCCGCGCCCCGGATGATGCCCGGGAACACCTGGTCGTCGGAGAAGACCCGGGTGGCCGCCTCGGGCATCACCAGCGCGACCGAGTCGGTCCGCTGGGTGACCAGGCTGCGGGCGGCGAGGTTCGGGACGTACCCGAGTTCCTCGACCGCCCGGCGTACCGCCTGCCGGATCGGCTCCGCGACTGTGGTCGAGCCGTTCACCACCCGGGAGACGGTGGCCCGGGACACGCCGGCCAGCCGGGCCACCGCCTCCAGGGTCGGTCGCTGTGCCGTCGTCATCCCCGTTACCACCACCTCGTCACAGCCCGTTCCGGGCGATCACCTCCTGGTACCAGCGGGCACTGCGCTTGGGTGTGCGCCGCTGGGTCAGGTAGTCGACGTGGACGATCCCGAACCGCTTCCGGTAACCCTCGGCCCATTCGAAGTTGTCCAGCACCGACCATACGAGATAACCGCGCAGGTCCACGCCGCGGGCGATGGCTTCGTGCGCCGCGCGCAGGTGCCCGTCGAGGTAGGCGACCCGGTCGGCGTCGGCCACCGCGCCGTCGGTGTCGCTGTCGGTGTCCGGGAACGCCCCGCCGTTCTCGGTGATCATCAGCGGGAGCCCGGGGTGGTCGGCCGCCACCCGCTCCAGCAGCCGGGTCAGCCCGGCCGGCTCGATCGACCAGCCCATGTCGGTGAGCGGCTCCTCGGGCGGCAGGAACTCGACCAGCCCGGCGGTGCCCGGGTAGGCGTCGCTCCCGGCGCCACCCGGCCGCCCGGCCACGTAGGTGGGCGCGTAGTAGTTCAGGCCGAGCAGGTCCAGCGGCGCGGCGATCAGCTTCTCGTCCCCGTCCCGGACGAAGTCGGGCGCGACGATCCGGCTGACGTGGGCCAGCACGTCCTCCGGGTAGCCGCCGCCGGTGAGCGGGTCCAGGAAGATCCGGTTGTGCAGGCCGTCGACGAGCCGGACCGCTTCGGCGTCCGCGGCGCTACCGGCGTCCGCCGGCTGCACGTCGGCCAGGTTGAGCGTGACCCCGAGCGTCTGCGCGCCGGCCGCGCGCAGCGCCCGCGCCGCCAGGCCGTGGCCGAGCAGCAGATGGTGTACGGCCCGGAACGCGTCACCGGCGTCGCGGCGGCCCGGGGCGTGCACCCCGTTGCCGTACCCGAGGTAGGCCGAGCACCACGGTTCGTTGAGCGTGGTCCAGGTGCGGACCCGGTCGCCGAGGCGGCCGTGCACGGTGAGCGCGTACTCGGCGAAGTGCTCGGCGGTCTCCCGGACGGTCCAGCCGCCCCGGTCCTCCAGCGCCTGCGGCAGGTCCCAGTGGTAGAGCGTGACGATCGGGTCGATGCCGGCGTCCAGCAGCGCGTCGGTCAGCCGGTCGTAGAAGTCGAGTCCGCGCGGCTCGACCGGGCCGGTGCCGTCCGGCCGCACCCGGGGCCAGGACACCGAGAACCGGTACGCCCGCAGCCCCAGCTCGGCCATCAGCGCGACGTCCTCGGCGTACCGGTGGTAGTGGTCGCAGGCCACGTCGCCGGTGTGTCCGGAGAACACCGCGCCGGGCGTACGGCTGAAGGTGTCCCAGATCGACGGGCCGCGACCGTCGTCGCGGGCGGCGCCCTCGATCTGGTACGCGGCGGTGGCTCCGCCCCAGACGAAGCCCTCCGGGAATCGGACGTTGCTCATGCCTTGACCGCACCTTCCATGATGCCGCCGATGATCTGGCGGCCGAAGACGATGAACACCAGCAGCAGCGGCAGCGTGGCGATGGCCGTGCCGGTGAACACCTGCGACATGTCCTGGTAGTACCCGTCGGAGAGGGCCCGCAGCGACAGCTGCACCGTCGGGTTCTCCGGGTCGTTCAGCACCGCGTACGGCCACAGGAAGTCGTTCCAGGTGGTCATGAACGTGAGCAGGCCGAGGACGGCGGCGGCCGGGCGCAGCGCGGGCAGCACCACGTTCCAGTAGATCCGCGCGGTGTTGCAGCCGTCCATCCGGGCCGCCTCGATCAGTTCGGTGCTGACCGCCTGGCCGGCGTACTGGCGCATCATGAACACGCCGAATCCGGTGACCAGTGCCGGCACGATCACGGCGGGCAGCCGGTCGTTCCAGTTCAGCTTGGTCATCAGCAGGTAGAGCGGGATGACGCCGAGCTGGGTTGGGACCATCATGGTGGCGACGATGACCAGCAGCAGCGCGTTGCGGCCACGGAAGCGCAGCTTGGCGAAGGCGAACCCGGCCAGGGTGGAGAAGAACACCACCGAGACCGTCACGGTGACGGCTACGATCGCCGAGTTGATCAGGCCGGTCAGGAAGTACGCGTCGGTGTTGTCGAACAGCCGGGCGATGTTGGCGCCGAGGTTGCCGCCGGGGGTGAGCGGCGGCGGCACCTGGCCCATCGTGTCGCTGGTGCGGCTGGCGACGACGAACATCCAGTAGATCGGGAAGATCGACAGGACGGCCGAGAGCGTCAGCGCCAGGTAGGTGAGCCGGCTTGCCGACCAGAGGCGGGTCATCGGGAGACCTCCTTGCGGGAGCCGCCGCCGAGCCGGCGCAGGAGCAGGACGTTTATGGCGGCGACCACGGCGATCAACGCGAACAGCAGCCAGGCGACGGCCGAGCCGTAGCCGAAGTTGTAGTGCGGCGCGAAGGCGTTCTCGAACATGTACATGGTCACCGTCTGCGACTCCCGCAGCGGCCCGCCGCGGATCGCGTTGGTGCCGGAGTTGAACATCCGCGGCTCGGTGAAGAGCTGGAGGCCGCCGATGGTGGAGATGATGACCGCGAAGATGATCGTCGGCTTGAGTAGCGGCACGGTGATGGCCCAGAACTGGCGTGCCCGGCCGGCGCCGTCGATCGCCGCCGACTCGTACAGGTCGCGGGGGATGGCCTGCATGGCGGCCAGGAAGATCAGCGCGTTGTAGCCGGTCCAGCGCCAGTCGACCATGGTGGAGATGGCGACCCAGGCGGCGAACCGGTTCGCCTTCCAGTCGATCGCGTTGATCCCGATGTGGTCGAGCAGCCAGTTGATCATGCCGAACTCGCGGCCGAACAGCACCGCGAACACGATCGCCACGGCGGCGGTCGAGGTGACGTTCGGGATCAGCACCGCCATCCGCCAGGTGGTACGGGCGCGCAACTGCCGGTTGAGCAGGTTGGCCAGCCAGAGTGCGGCGAGCAGCTGGGGAACCGTGGAGATCACGAAGATGCCCAGCGTGTTCACCACCGAGTGCCAGAAGTCCGTGTCGGCGAGCAACTGCGTGTAGTTGTCGAAGCCGATGAACGGGTGCTCCGCGCCGAGCAGGTCCCAGTCGTGCAGCGAGACCCAGAACGTGTACGCCAGCGGGTACGCCCCGAAGACGCCGAACAGCAGGAAGAACGGGGCGATGAACAGGTACGGCGAGTATTTGGTGTCGAGCCGGCTGAGCCGGTTGCCCAGGCCGGGACGGGTGGGACGGGGTGCCGGTGCGACCGGCGGGCGGGCGTCGAGCTGGACGGCCATGACCCGGGACTCCTTTCCGCCGTGCGGGCGGCCCCCGTGGCCGGGTGGCCGCCCGCACGCGCTGCTCGGGTTACTTGGCGGCGGCCTTCTCGGCGTTGGCGACCGCGTCGGTCCAGCCCTGCTCCGGGGAGCGCTTACCCAGCTCCACCGAGCGGACGGCGTTCTCCACCTCGGTGCGTACGGCCTGGTTCTTCGGTCCCATGTAGACCGGCTTCAGGCTCTTGGCGCCGGTGGCGAAGATCTTGCCGACGGGCGCCTCGGAGAAGTAGGCGTTCTTCGAGTCGAGGATCGCCGGGTCCTCCAGCGCCTGCGGCGAAGAGGGCAGGGGACCCTTCGCCTTGAACGCGCCGATCTGGCCCTTGGTGCTGGTCAGGAACTTGGCCAGCTCGATCGCCTCGGCCTGGTGCTTGCTCTGCTTCGGCACGGCGAGGAACGAGCCGCCCCAGTTGCCGCCGTTGCCGGGGATCTGGGCGATGTCCCACTTGCCCTTGGCGGCGGCGCCCGCGTTGCCCTCGATCACGCCGGTCATCCAGGCCGGGCAGGCGATGGTGGCGAACTTCGACTGCTTGAACGCCGACACCCACTCCTCGGACCAGGAGCCGTACTTGCCGGACAGCCCGGAGTCGATGATGTCCATCGTGGTGTCGTACGCCTGCTTCACCGCCGGGTTGCTGCCCACGACCAGGTTGTTGCCGGTGTCGTAGTAGCTGTAGCCGCTGCTGTTGCCGGCGGTCTGGAGCAGGATCGTGTTGAACGTGTTCGTCGCGGCGTCCAGGAACGACGCGCCGGTCTTCTTCGCGGTGAACTGCTCGCCGACCTTGATGTAGTCCTGCCAGGTGGGCCAGAGCTTGGACACCGCCTCCCGGTCGGTGGGCAGGCCGGCCTTGGCGAACAGGTCCGTGCGGTAGCACATCGCCATGCCGCCGACGTCGGTGCCGAGGCCGATGAGCTGCTTGCCGTCGGCGGTGAGCCCCTGGTTCCACTTCCAGTCGAGGAAGTTCCCCTTCAGGTCGGCCGCGCCGTGGTCGAGGAGGTTGACGAAGTTCTGCGGGTTGGCCTTGTACTCGACGAGCAGGCCCTCCTCGATGGCGACCACGTCACCGGCGCCCTTGCCCGCGGCGAGCCACTGGGTGAGCTTCGGGGAGTACTCGTCGAGGTTTCCGCCGGTGCCCCGCTCGACGATCTTCACGCCGGGGTGGCTGGCCATGTACTCCTGGTAGAGATCGGCGTAACCGAACTGGCCGAAGACGTCGACGGTGAGCGTTATCGGCCCGTCGGCTGCGGCGTCGTCGTCACCGCCGCCGCAGGCGGTGGTGCCGAGCAACGCGGTGGCGGCGACCAGGGCCACCGCCGCCAGGCGGCGGCGCGTGAAGGTGAGCATCTGTCCTGACCTCTCGGGTCGTCGAAACGGGTGGTGGAAGGCGGTTCCGGAACTAAGAGAGCGCTCTCACGACAGCGTGGTGGAGGGTCCCGGACCTTGTCAAGAGAGCGCTCTCAGAGCTGTCCGAAAAGAAACGGAGAGGGACGGCCGCCGTCCCTCTCCGTCCGGTGCCCGTCGTCAGCCGACCCGCAGGCCCCCCAGCAGGGCCGAGTCGCCCGCCACGTCCAGCGCGTCGAAGCTGATCCGGCCCATCAACGCCAGCAGCAGATCGCTCGCCGTGCCGGACACCTGCGCCCGCGCCCGGTGGTCGTCGTGGTCGAGGATCGTCGCGGTGTCCAGCAGCGCGACCCCCTCGCCCCGCAACCGCAGATACCACTCCTGCGCGGCGTCGGTCGCGTTCAGATGCACCACGCCGTGCCACTGCCCGGGCCGTACCCGCCGTCCCGCCGGCAGCCAGGTGTCCAGCACCTCGCTCACCCCGTCGGCCGCGAGCTTCGCCTCGATCGGGTCACCCGCACCGATCGCGAGCTGGGCGTCCCAGCGGTGGACGGCGGTCTCGTGCGCGACCCGGCGCGGCCAGAAGGCCGCCTTCTTCGGCTGGGGCGCGAAGTTCCAGGCCGGCGCCTCCGGATCCGTCGCCTCCAGCAGCGCGCTGATCCGCTCGTACTCCCGCGTGTACCACTGCGCCGCGGTCAGACCCGCGGGCGGCTCCGGGTCGTGCCGCTCCGGCCGGGCCGTCCCGCCGGCGGTCAGGACGGTGCCCACCCAGATGTACGCGCGGGTCAGGTGATGAGCGAGGTCGGTGACCGTCCAGCCGGGACAGGACAGCACGGGTGTCTCGGGCGGCGCCTCTGTCACCGCCACGGCGAAGGCGGGGCCCTCCGTGCGCAGCGCGCCGATCCAGAAGTCCTTCGTGTGGTGCAGTCTGCTCATCGCCATCCTCCCGGGGGTGACCGGGCCACCAGTGGGTGCTCCGGCTACCCCTCAGCCTAGGGTGAAAGGCGTGTCAGACGTCTACGCCGAACCGGCGACTGCCGGTGACCCGACCGATCCGGCCACCCTGGCGCGCTACACCACGCTCCGGCTCGGCGGCCCCGCCGGGCGGCTGGAGGTCGCCGGGGATGCCTCCCAGATCGTATTAAAGGTGCAGGAAGCGGAAGCCCGTGAGCAGGCGGTGCTGGTGCTGGCGGGCGGCAGCAACGTCGTGATCGGCGATCAGGGCTTCCCCGGCACCGTCGTGCTCGTCCGCTCCCGGGGGTTCCAGGTCGTCGCCGAGGACGGCGACACCGTCACGGTACGTGTGCAGGCAGGCGAGCCGTGGGACGACCTCGTCGCCGCCACCGTCGAGCGCGGCTGGTCCGGACTGGAGTGCCTCTCCGGCATCCCCGGGTCGGCCGGCGCGACCCCGATCCAGAACGTCGGCGCGTACGGCCAGGAGGTCGCCGAGACGATCGTCGCCGTCGAGGCGTACGACCGGACGGAACGCCGGGTGGTGCGGATCGCGGCGGCCGACTGCGGGTTCGCCTACCGGGGCAGCATCTTCAAGTACAGCGACCGCTGGGTGGTGCTAGCGGTCGACTTCCAGCTCACCAGGTCGCCGCTGTCCGGTCCGGTCCGCTACGCCGAACTGGCCCGGGCGCTCGGCGTCGAGGTGGGCGACCGGGTGCCGCTCGCCGACGCCCGGGCCACCGTGCGCGAGCTGCGCGCCGGCAAGGGCATGGTGCTCGACCCGGCCGACCCGGACACCTGGTCGGTGGGCTCGTTCTTCACCAACCCGGTGCTGCCGGTCGAGGCGTTCGCGCAGGTGCGGGAGCGCGCCGCCGACCTGGGGGAGCCGCCGCACTGGCCGGGCGCCGACGGCACGGTGAAGCTCAGCGCGGCGTGGCTGATCGACAAGGCCGGGTTCGGCAAGGGGTACGCGGGCCCGGAGGGCGTCGCCATCTCCAGCAAGCACACGCTCGCGCTCACCAACCGCTCCGGCACCGCCAGTACGGCCGGGCTGGTGGCGCTGGCCCGCGAGATCCGCGACGGCGTGCAGTCCCGCTTCGGCGTCCCCCTCCACCCCGAGCCGGTCCTCATCAACTGCACCATCTGACCCCACCCCGCCCGCCTCACCCCCGCGATGTTGCACTTCCGGCCCTTGGTGCGGGCGGTTCAGCGGGGGGAGACGGCGGGCCAGGGGAGGGTCAGGTAGCCGTGGCGCCAGGTGCGGGGGGTGTCCTGGATCGGCCAGCCCGCCTCCTTCACCACCTCGACCGTACGCAGCCAGCGCTGGCGAGGGCCGAACGGGGCGTACCCGGCGGCCGAACGCCAGGCGTGTTCCAGCGCCTCGATGAGGTCGTGGACGCGTTCCCCCGGCACGTTGCGGTGGATCAGCGCCTTCGGCAGCCGCTCGGCGAGCGTGGCCGGGCTCTCCAGCGTGGTCAGCTTCGCCGACAGGGTGAGCGTGCGCGGGCCGGTGGCGTCCAGCAGCACCCAGGAGCCGAGCCGCCCCAGCTCGTCGCAGGTGCCCTCGACCAGCAGCCCGCCCGGCGCGAGCCGCCCGGTGACGGTACGCCAGGCGTCGGCCACCTCGCTCTCGTCGTACTGGCGTAGGACGTTTAACGCCCGGACCAGCGCGGGACGCAGCCCGGCCAGCTCGAAGCCGCCCCGGGCGAACGTCAGCCCGGGTGGGTCGGCGGCGGCCGAGGCGGCGGTGACGCGTACCGGATCGATCTCCAGGCCGACCACCCGCACGTCGGCGCGGACCCCGGCGGCGAGACGGGCCCGCAGTTCGACGGGGGTGACCGGGGTGGCGCCGTAGCCCAGGTCCACCACGAGCGGGTCGGCGGCGGCGCGCAGCGCGTCGCCGCAGGTCTCGACGATCCAGTTGTCCACCCGCCGGAGCCGGTTGGGGTTGGTGGTGCCCCGGGTGGCCACGCCGAGCGGACGCTCCATCAGGAGATCCGGTGCACCTTGTGCTGCGCGGCCTGGGCCAGCGGGCGGACCACGAGCCGGTCGATGTTGACGTGGTGCGGGCGGGTCGCGCACCAGGCGACGCAGTCGGCCACGTCGTCGGCCACGAGCGGTTCGGCGACTCCGGCGTAGACCGCCTCGGCCCGGTCGGCGTCGCCGCCGAAGCGGACCAGGCCGAACTCCTCGGTCTTCACCATGCCGGGGTCGATCTCGACCACCCGGACCGGGCGGCCGCACAGCTCCAGCCGGAGCGTTCCGGCGATCGCGGTCTGCGCGTGCTTGGCGGCCGTGTAGCCGCCGCCGCCCTCGTAGACCACGTGCCCGGCGGTGGAGCTGACGATCACGACAGTGCCGGCGCCGGAGCGCTCCAGCGCCGGGAGCAGCGCCTTGGTGACGCGGAGCGTGCCGAGCACGTTCACGTCGTACATCCATTGCCAGTCGCCCACGTCGGCGGACTCGACCGGGTCCAGGCCGCGCGCGCCGCCGGCGTTGTTCACCAGCAGCGTGACCGGCCCGGGGGCGGCCTCGGCGGCGGCGGCCAGGGCGGCCACCGACTCGTCCGAGGTCACGTCGCAGGCCACCGCCGTCGCCGCGCCGCCGGCCGCCTCGATCTCGGTGACCAGCGCGGCCAGCCGGTCGGTACGCCGGGCGGCGGCCAGCACGTGGAAGCCCTCGGCGGCGAGCCGGCGGGCGGTGGCCGTGCCGATGCCGCTGGACGCCCCGGTGACGATGGCGATGGAAGTCATCCGGTCATTGTCTCCCGTCGCCGCGCCGGGCGGCGGGATGAGGTCCGTCACGCCCGGGACCCGGCGGAAAGCATTTCCGTACCCCGATGGGGAAGATGACATCCGGCACACGGGTTGACCGAGAAGCGCCGGTCGTGCGGGACGGCATCAACCGTGACAGAGGGAGCGGACGTGGCGGATTTGCACACCGGTGTCGGTCGTCAGCGAGGTGCCCTTCCGTGGCCGCGGCCCCGCCGTATCGCCACCCTGTCGGTGCACACGTCGCCGCTGCACCAGCCCGGCACCGGTGACGCGGGCGGCATGAACGTCTACATCCTGGAGGTGGCCCGGCGGCTGGCCGAGGCCGACGTCGAGGTGGAGATCTTCACCCGGGCCACCGCCGGTGACCTGCCCCCGGTGGTCGAGGTGGCGCCCGGGGTGTCCGTCCGGCACGTCACCGCCGGCCCGCTGGAGGGGCTGACCAAGGAGGAGCTGCCGGGTCAGCTCTGCGCCTTCACCGCCGGGGTGCTGCGCGCCGAGGCCGCCCGCCCGCCGGGCCACTACGACCTGATCCACTCGCACTACTGGCTCTCCGGGCAGGTCGGCTGGCTGGCCAAGGAGCGCTGGGGCGTACCGCTTGTCCACACCGCGCACACCCTGGCCAAGGTCAAGAACGCCCGCCTCGCCGCCGGCGACCGTCCCGAGCCGAAGGCCCGGGTGATCGGCGAGGAGCAGGTGGTCACCGAGGCGGACCGGCTGGTCGCCAACACCCGGGTGGAGGCCCGCGACCTGCTCGACAGGTACGCGGCCGCCCCGGACCGGGTGGCGGTCGTGGAGCCCGGCGTCGACCTGGACCGGTTCCGCCCGGCGCCCGGCGACCGGGACGCCGCGACCCGGGCCGCGCGCCGCCGGCTCGGCCTGCCGGCCGACGGGTACGTGGTCGCGTTCGTCGGCCGGATCCAGCCGCTCAAGGCGCCGGACGTGCTGGTCCGCGCCGCCGCCGCGCTGCGCGAACGGGACCCGGCGCTGGCCGACGAGCTGACCGTGGTGATCTGCGGCGGGCCGAGCGGCAGCGGCCTGGACCGGCCCACCGCCCTGATCGAACTGGCGCACGCGCTCGGCGTCGCCGACCGGGTGCGTTTCCTCCCGCCGCAGACCGGCGGTGACCTGCCCGCCCTCTACCGCGCCGCCGACCTGGTCGCGGTGCCGTCGCACAACGAGTCGTTCGGGCTGGTCGCGCTGGAGGCCCAGGCGTGCGGCACGCCGGTGCTTGCCGCCGCCGTGGGCGGCCTGGTCACCGCGGTACGCGACGGCGTCAGCGGCGTGCTCATCGACGGGCACGACCCGGTCGACTGGGCCCGGGCGCTCGCCCGCCTGCTGCCCGACCGGGCACGCCGTGCCGCGCTGGGCCGGGGCGCCGAGCGGCACGCCCGGGACTTCTCCTGGCAGCGCACCGCCGCCGGCCTGCTCGCGGTCTACGGGGAGGCGATCACCGAGCACCGGGCCCGGCTGGCGCGGCGGTGCGGCGACCCGGCCCTGCTGTGCTCCTGGTGACCGTCACCGGCCACCGGGCGGCCCCGGTCCGCCGGTCGTAGAGTGGGTGCGATGAGCCGCAGGAGTGAGGTCGCCGCGCTGATCGAGTCCGTCTGCGCGGAGCGCGAGCTGGAGTGGGAGTCCACGGGCGAGGCGTCGTACGCGGTGACGCTGCCCGGCACGCACAAGCTCAAGACGATCTGCAACCTGATCGTGGGTGAGCACGCGCTGCGGGTCGAGGCGTTCGTGATGCGCCAGCCCGACGAGCGCCGCGAGGAGCTGTGGGCCTGGCTGCTCCAGCGCAACGCCCGCATGTACGGCGTCTCGTTCTCCATCGACTCGGTCGGCGACGTCTACCTGACCGGGCGGGTCAACCTGGCCGGGGTCGACGCCGACGAGCTGGACCGGCTGCTCGGTTCCGTGCTGACGTACGCCGACGAGTCGTTCGACAGCATGCTGGAGATCGGCTTCGGCACCGCCATCCGCCGGGAGTGGGAGTGGCGGGTCAAGCGCGGCGAGTCGACGGCGAACCTGGCCGCGTTCGCGCACCTCTTCGAGCCCTCCGCGACCGCCGGTTCGTCCGCCGGAGGTTCGGAGCCCTCCTGACGGGTATGCCGCCCCGCGCGGTGCGGAGCACTGGGACCCACCGCGGGCCGAGGACGGACTGTCGAGGAGCGTGTCCCATGGCTCAGCGCAACAGCTCAGGTCGCGGCACGACTGCGACCCGGACCAAGCGGCAAACCGGCAACCAGACGCCGAACACCCCGAGGGTGTCGGAGTCGGCGATCTCGCGGATGAAGGTCGACGACCTCCGCAGCCAGCTTCGGCGGCGCGGTGTCTCCGGGATCTCCGCGCTGCGGAAGCCGGAACTGGTGAAGACCCTGGCGCGCACCATGCGGGGGGAGGGCGGCGCGGCCCGGCGCAGCTCCGGCCCGGCCGGCCGGCCGTCGGCCACCCGCAAGAGCACCGCCGCGAAGAAGACCACAGCCCGCCGGGCGACGTCGCCGGCCAAGTCCGCGCCGGCCGCGCGGGCCACCGGCGCCAGGGCCAAGGCGGCGGGTACGCGCAAGGCGGCACCCGCCCGCGCGAAGGCGACGTCGTCGCGGGCAACGGCGACGTCGGCTCGGGCGAAGGCAGCCCCGCCGCGCGCGAAGGCAGCCCCGCCGCGCGCGAAGGCGGCCCCGTCACGGGCGAAGGCCGCTCCGTCGCGGGCGAAGGCAGCTCCGTCGCGCGCGAAGGCGGCGCCGGCTCGGAAGGCGTCGTCCGCTCGGGCGCAGAGCGCGCCGACCCGTGGCCCGGCATCCAGCCGGTCGATCGGATCGTCGCAGCTCATCACGTCGCTCGCGGACCGGCCGGAGCGTCCGGGCCGGAGCCTGGTCACCCGTAACCACGAGGTGATCCAGCGCTGGGCGCGGGCGCGGGGCGCGAAGCCCGCCACCATCGCCGGCACCGAGCGCGGCAACCGGCCCGGGGTGCTCACGTTCAACATCCCCGGCTACCGGGAGAGCAGCCGGATCCGGGAGATCACCTGGGACGACTGGTTCCGCACGTTCGATCTCCGGCGGCTGAACCTGATCTATCAGGAGCAGATGCGGGACGGCCGGCAGAGCAACTTCTTCCGGACCGAGAACCCGAATCGCGAGGACGGCTGAGGTTTACGGGAATGGCGGACGGGAACGCCGTGTTTGCCACTCCAGGGACGACAACAGGGACAGCCGGGTTTCCGACAGGGCGCTGTGACGGGCAAGACAGCGATCTGGGTTGAATCCGGAATCCGGGCGAACTAACTTTATTGCACCGCGTCACGCTTGTTTCCGTTCGGGGGAGCGGTGGATCGATCAGGTCCGCGCAGGCGAGACGCGAAGATCGGGTGGAGCACACCGTTGGGGGACGGTGCCACCCGTGGAACCGGCGGCGCGAGCGGGCGACGCTTACGGGGGTGAGTGTCGCCCGCCGCCGCCGGGCGTACGGTCAGAGCGCCCATCTCGACGGGGGTCGGGGTGGGCGCTCTGCCGTTGTCCCGAGCCCCTTCAGCCGGTGGCACCGACCGGCTCCGCAGCCGCCGCCCGCAGCGCGGCCACCCGCCGTTCCCGGCGCGGCCCGGCGAGCAGGTGCCCGGCGGCGGCCAGCAGACCGAGCGCGCCCACCACCAGCCAGTGCCGCTCGCCGAGGTGTTCCAGGCTGATCCCGCCGAGCGCGGGCGCCACGAACGACGCGGCCGGGAACGTCAGGTAGAAAACCGACTGGTAGCGGGCGCGCAGTTCCGGCGGCGCGAGGTCCGCGTTGATCTGTGCGTTCGGCGGCGCGGCGAGCATCTGCCCGACCGTCCAGACCACCGCCGCGCCGAGGTAGAGCGGCAGCCCGTCGGCCATCGTCAGCGCACCGAACCCGAGCGCCATCAGCCCGGTGGAGGCGGCCAGCACGCTCGACTTCCGGTACGGCTCGATGAGCCGCGGCACGAACAGTTGCCCGGCCACGATCAGCGCCCCGCCGAGTGCCACCACCAGCCCGTACGCCGACGGGCGCAGGCCGTCCGCGCGCATCGCCAGCGGCATGATCGTCGAGGTCTGCATGGTCAGCACGGCGAGCAGGAACGTCAGCCCGACGAACACCAGGAACGTGCGGTCGGTGAGCGCGGTGCGTAGCCCGGGACGGCGTCCGACCACCGCCCGTGGGGTGAGCGCCGGCCGCCGGGTGAGCGTCTCCGGCACCTTCAGCGCGATCACCACCGCCGCCGCCAGCGTGGCACCGGCGTCGACCAGGAACAGCGCCGTGAAGCTCGCCTCGGCGAGGATGCCGGCCAGCAGCGAGGCGACCGCCATGCCCAGGTTGAACGCCCAGAACTGGAGGTTGAACGCGCGGGAGCGGCGGGCCTCCGGCACCACGTCCACGATGGCGGCCACGAACGCCGGGCTGGGCATCGAGTGCGCCACCCCGACCAGCGTGGCGAGTACGGCGATCGCCGCCAGGTGCGTGCTGAACGCCAGCGCCGCCATCAGCCCGGCGGCGGCCAGGTGGGCGGCGAGGAGCGTGGCCCGCCGTCCCCAGCGGTCGGCCAGGACGCCGCCGAGCAGCGTGCCGGCCGCGCCGCCGATGCCGTACGCGCCGACCACCAGCCCGGCCAGCGACGGCGGGGCGCCTCGCGCGGCGGTCAGGTAGAGCGACAGGAACAGCAGCGCGAACGCGCCCGCCCGGTTGATCAGCAGGCCGGACCAGAGGTACCAGAACGTGGCCGGCAGTCCGCCGGCCGTGTCGTCCCACCAGCGCCCCAGGCCGCGCACACGTCCTCCAGAAAGGTTTCCTTACGATTCCTCCCCGTACCGTATCGATCCGCCTCGGGCAGGGCGCGCGCGGGCGCACTCAGGAACCGGCCCGGACCGGTTCGGCGGGTGCGGTGGCAGCGGCCTCGCCCGCCTCGGGCGCCGGGGCGGCGGTGACGGTGACCGGCGCGACCGGCGTGCCTGCGGCGCGCAGGGCGACCGCGCGGCGCTCCCGGGCCGGGCCGGAGACCAGGTGGGCGACCGCCGCCACGACACCGATGCCCGCGCAGCCGAGCCAGAGCGCGCTGTTGCCGGCGTGCTCGCGCACCAGGCCGCCGAGGATCGGCGCGGCGGCGCCGGCGAGCTGCCAGGACAGCGAGAAGGCGCCCTGGTAGCGGCCGCGCAGCGCGGCCGGCGACAGCTCCGCGATCAGGGTGGCGTTCGACGGCGAGTTGAGCATCTCGCCGACGGTCCAGATCAGCACGGTGAGGCCGTAGAGCCAGACCGTGTCGGCGAACGCGGTGAGCCCGAACCCGGCGCCCATCACCAGCGCCGCGAGCGCCAGCACGTGCGAGCGGCTGCGGCCCTTGATGAGCCGGGGTACGAACAACTGGCCGAACACGATGAGCACGCCGTTCAGTGCGATCACCGAGCCGTAGGTGGCCGGGCTGAGCCCGGAGTCGCCCATGGCGATCGGCAGCATCGAGATGTGCTGGAGGAACACCAACGCGGCGAGCAGGTTGAGCGCGACGAAGCCGAGGAACACCCGGTCGGCAAGGATGGTGCGCAGCGCGCCGGCCGGCGCCGGCATCCCCTTGGCCGGGAGCGCGGTCACCGGGCCGCGTGTCTCGCCGACCCTGGCGAAGATGATCAGCGCGGTGACCAGCGTGGTGGTCGCGTTGACCAGGAACAACAGCAGGTAGCTGCTCTGCGCGGCGAAGCCGGCGAGCACCGCGGCGCAGGCGAAGCCGAGGTTGATCGCCCAGTAGTTGAGCGAGAAGGCACGCAGCCGGTCCTTGTCCGGCACCACGTCGATCATCATCGCGCCGAAGGCCGGGCGGGCCGCCTCGGCGAACGCGCCGAGGAGCAGCGCGCCCACGGCGACCGCCCACAGCGGACGGGCGAGGCCCAGCGCGACCATCATCCCGGCCGCGCCGACGTGCGCGACGAGCAGCGTGGGCCGCCGTCCCCAGCGGTCGGTCAGGGTGCCGCCGATAGTGGTGCCGACTGCGCCGCCGGCACCCCAGAGGCCGATCACCAGACCGGCCTGTGCGGCGGAGAAGCCGCGTTCCTGGGTGAGGTAGATGGCCAGGAAGATCAGCACGAAGGAGCCGAGGCGGTTGATCAGCGTGCCGGCCCAGAGGTACCAGAACGTCCGTGGCAGGCCACCCGCCGTGTCCTGGAACCAGCCCCGTACCGTCCGCATCCCGACGCCCCCGATTGGTAATGACCGACCCCTGTAAGACGCCTTACAACCTAGTGCCGGGCCGGAGCCGTGGTCATCAGGATTTCCACGTGGTGGTCGTCACCACAGGTCGCCGCGTGTCCGCCCGCGCCGTACGGCAGGATGATCGGCATGACTGCGAGCGAGGGGCCCACCGTCGGGACGCTGGTCCTGCTGCGGCACGGCGAGAGCGACTGGAACGCCAAGAACCTCTTCACCGGCTGGGTCGACGTCGACCTGACCACAAAGGGGGAGACCGAGGCGCGGCGCGGCGGCGAACTGCTGCGCGAGCACGACCTGCTGCCGGACGTGGTGCACACGAGCCTGATGCGCCGGGCCATCCGCACCGCCGAGCTGGCGCTGAACGCCGCCGACCGGCACTGGATCGCGGTACGCCGGTCGTGGCGGCTCAACGAGCGCCACTACGGCGCCCTGCAGGGTAAGGACAAGAAGCAGACCCTTGACGAGTACGGCGAGGAGCAGTTCATGCTCTGGCGCCGCTCGTACGACACGCCGCCGCCGCCGATCGACGACGCCGACGAGTGGTCGCAGGTCGGCGACCCCCGGTACGCGCTGCTGCCGACCGAGCTGATGCCGCGCACCGAGTGCCTGAAGGACGTCGTCGACCGGATGCTGCCCTACTGGTACGACTCGATCGTGCCGGACATCCTGGCCGGCCGGACCGTGCTGGTGGCCGCGCACGGCAACTCGCTGCGCGCCCTGGTCAAGCACCTCGACCAGATCTCCGACGAGGCGATCGCCAAGCTGAACATCCCCACCGGCATCCCGCTGCGCTACGACCTGGACGCCGATCTGCGTCCGCAGGTGCTCGGCGGGACCTACCTGGACCCGGACGCGGCGAAGGACGCCGCCGCCGCGGTGGCCAACCAGGGCCGCTGAGGTGTAAGGAAGGGCCCCCTATTAACGCCTGAGGTAGAGGAAGGGCCCCTTGTTAACCCGACGCGTTAACAAGGGGCCCTTCCTTGCACGCGGTCAGGCGGAGGTGGAACCGGTGATCAGGTAGACCACGTGCTCGCCCGCGTTCACCGCGTGGTCGGCGAAGCGCTCGTAGAAGCGCCCCAGCAACGTCGCGTCGATCGCCGTCTCCACCCCGTACGGCCAGTCGTCGCCGAGCAGCACGCCGAACAGGCTCTTGTGCAGGTCGTCCATCGCGTCGTCGTCACGGTCCAGCTCGGCGGCCACGGCGGCGTCCGGCTTGGCCAGCACCGAGCCGATCTTCTCGGCCATCCGGTCGGCGATCCCGGCCATGTCGGTGAAGACCGGCCGCAGCTCCGCCGGCACCGCCGGGGACGGGTGCCGGCGCAGTGCCGTCTTGGCCACGTGGTCGGCCAGGTCGCCCATCCGTTCGAGGTCGGCGGCCACGTGCAACGCGGTGATCATCGCGCGCAGGTCGGAGGCGACCGGCGCCTGCCGGGCCAGCAGGTCACAGACCCGCTCCTCCACGTGCCGGTACAGCTCGTCGATCTCGGCGTCCCGCGCGATCACCGTCTCGGCGGCCGTCCGGTCGGCGGTGAGCAGCGCCTTCGTGGCCTGGCGCATGGCCGCGCGTACCGCCTCGGCCATGTCCACCAGCAACTGGCTGACAATCTGCAGGTCGGCCCGGAACTCGTCGCGCATCGTCACTTCCTGGGGTCGGTTGCCGCCACCTGGAGGGGTACGGCAGGAGCAGGTGCGCGACCCACGCTAGGCCGAACGGTCGGCACCAGGGTGAACGCGGGTGAACGACGCTGGGCCCGCAGGTGAACTTTGCCGAAAGCGAGAGTGATTCGTCCCCCTGTGACCGATCTCCGGGTTAACAATGACCCTACGATCGCCGGGTGGAATGGGCGGTGGCCGTCGTGGTGGCCGGAGCGCTGGTGACCGGGCTGGTCGCCGGGGCGCTGCTGTCCGGACCCGTTGACGAGTGGCGGCGCCGCAGGGCGTCGCAGGGCGGCGGGATCCTCCGTCGTGACGCAGGGAGGACGAACATTCCGGACGACCAGCAGGGGGGCCTGCCCGGGCTCGGCCGCAAGACGATCGACTCGCTGCGCGCCGGCGTGGTGGTGCTCGGCCCGGACGACGTGCCGGTGCTGGTGAACCCGGCCGCCCGGGCGATGGGTCTGCTCCGTACCGGGGCGACGCCCGGGTCGATCGCGGCACACCCGTTGATCCGTACCCTCGCCGGGCAGGTCCGCCGCACGGGCGTGCGGCGCGAGATCGAGCTGGACCTCCCCCGGGGTCGCGACGGCGGTGGGGACAACCCGCTCGGCGTGCACCTGCGGGCGATGGGACTGGGCTCCGGCTACATCTCCGTCGAGGCGGTGGACGTCACCGAGTCACATCGTCTCGCCCGGGTACGCCGGGACTTCGTCGCCAACGTGAGCCACGAGCTGAAGACGCCGATCGGCGCGCTGCAACTGCTCGCCGAGGCGCTCGTCGACGCCACCGAGCCGGCCGCCGACGGCGCACCCGACCTGTCCGAGGACCTGGTCGCCGCGCGGCGGTTCGCCGAGCGGATCCAGCACGAGTCGACCCGGCTCGGCCGCCTGGTGCAGGAGCTGCTGGAACTGACCCGTCTCCAGGGCGCCGAGCCGCAACCCGCCCCCGAGCCGGTCTCGGTGGACTGGGTGCTCGCCGAGGTCGTCGACCGGACCCGCACCGCGGCCACCGCCCGCCGGGTGGAGATCGCCGTCGGTGGGCAGCGGGGCCTGACCGTGTACGGCAGCGACAGCCAACTGGCCACGGCGGTGGCGAACCTGGTGGAGAACGCGATCAACTACTCCGGCGAGGACACCACGGTCCGGGTGACCGTCACCGGCACCGAGGAGCACGTCGAGATCGCCGTGGCCGACCAGGGCATCGGCATCGCCCCGAACGAGGTCGACCGGATCTTCGAGCGCTTCTACCGGGCCGACCAGGCCCGCTCCCGGTCCACCGGCGGCACCGGCCTGGGCCTGGCCATCGTCAAGCACATCGCCAGCAACCATGGCGGCCGGGTGGACGTGTCGAGCACCCTTGGTGGGGGATCGACGTTCACTCTCCGGCTGCCCGCACGCCCCCCGGACGACCTGGAGACGACACTCGCCTCCGCTGGGATCGAGGCCGGCCCGGCCGAGCTCCGGCAGGTCTGACCACAGGAAAGGAAACACCCGTTGAGCCGCGTACTGGTGGTCGAGGACGAGGAGTCGTTCTCCGACGCCCTGTCCTACATGCTCCGCAAGGAGGGGTTCGAGGTCTCCGTCGCCGCGACGGGCCCCGCCGCCCTCACCGAGTTCGACCGGACCGGCGCCGACATCGTGCTGCTCGACCTGATGCTGCCGGAGATGTCCGGCACCGAGGTCTGCCGGCAGCTCCGCCAGCGCTCGCACGTGCCGATCATCATGGTCACCGCGCGGGACAGCGAGATCGACAAGGTGGTTGGCCTGGAGATCGGCGCCGACGACTACGTGACGAAGCCGTACTCGCCGCGTGAGCTGGTCGCCCGCATCCGGGCGGTGCTGCGCCGGCAGAGCGCCGAGTCGAACGAGACGGGTGCGCCGACGCTCGCCGCCGGGCCGGTGCGGATGGACATCGAACGGCACGTGGTGACGGTCGGCGGCGCCGGGGTGCAGCTCCCGCTCAAGGAGTTCGAGCTGTTGGAGCTGCTGCTGCGCAACGCCGGACGGGTGCTCACCCGGGGGCAGCTGATCGACCGGGTCTGGGGCGCCGACTACGTGGGCGACACCAAGACGCTGGACGTGCACGTGAAGCGGCTGCGCTCCAAGATCGAGCCGGAGCCGTCCGCCCCGCGCTACATCGTCACGGTCCGCGGCCTCGGCTACAAGTTCGAGCCCTGACCCCTCCGCCGCCGTGGCTCGCGCGCCGACCCACGCCGATCTTGGAGTTGTGGCTCCCCGAATTGCCCTTTTGGTGCAGGTTCGCGAGGTACCACAACTCCAAGATCGATGAACTCGCCCCAGACCGCAGCGGATCCTCGTACGCGCTGACCGCTACCACCCCCTGAACGCCGCGATCTTGCACTTCGGTACCCCGCATAGCGCGCGAATGGGGCATCCGATGGGCTCAAACTGCAAGATCGCCGGTTTGTCCCGCAGTGCCCGCCTCCCGCCCACGATCTGCCCCGCCCGAGGGCGTCGATCATGAAGTTGACGGCGCTCGGTGTCCGTTTTGTCGCCGCCAACCTCATGATCGCCGGGCACCGGGTGCCGGGTGACCCGGGAGTGCCTCTCGGGGGTGATCAAGGGGTTTGTGTCGTCGTTGGCGCAGAAGGCTGCCGCAAAGTCCTTGATCACGGGTGGCAGGGCGCGGTGCTGGGGGCGGGACTTGGGGGTTTGGGGTGGGTGTCTGGTTCGGGGGTGGTGGGCGGCACTCTGGGGGTGGAATCGTCGGCGGGCCGGTGGCGTTGTAACCGGGTGAACGACCGAGCGCGGCTCGCCCCAGGCGGGGCGGGTCCCGGGGAATCTCGCCGGGCCGCCACGCGTTGAGTACGGTTCTGGCGGCGTGAGGCCCGCACCTGCTATCCCGGGTGCGTGAGACGTCCTCGGGAATCATCCCGGGCCGCCGGTCGTTGGACATCCTTCCGGCGCCGCGAGAGGCCCCGCCCCGTGAGTAGCCGAACCCCCTTGAGACTTTGAGCGCCTGACGGTGCCCCCGCATCCCGTCCCTCGGGTGCGTCGACCCCCGAATGGAGCCCCATCATGAACACGATCCTGCGTAAGAGCGTCCTGGGTATCGCTGGTCTGGCTTTCACCGGTGGCGTGTTCGCCGGCCCGGTCGCGGCCCACGCGGCGGACACCACCCACGCGGCCAAGCCGGTCTCGGCCACCGTGCAGCAGGGCGACAAGCTGGTCCCGCACGGTGTGCAGGGCAACCAGTCGCGTATCGAGTTGAACGACGAGCAGACCGCCAATGTGAAGGCGATCATCGCGGCGACGAAGAAGGCCGGTATGGACGAGCGTGCCGCTGTCGTGTCGATCGCGACGGCGTTGCAGGAGTCGAAGCTGGAGAACCTCGGCCACCTCGGTGACCGTAACGACCACGACTCGCAGGGCCTGTTCCAGCAGCGCCCCTCCAGCGGCTGGGGCACGGTCGAGCAGATCACCGACCCCGAGTACTCCACGACCGCGTTCCTGAAGGGTCTCAAGCAGGTCGACGGCTGGCGCGACATGCCGCTGACCAAGGCCGCCCAGACCGTCCAGGTGTCGGCCTACCCCGACCACTACGCCCAGTGGGAACAGCAGGCCGCCGACCTCGTCGCCGAGCACTGGAACAAGTAAGCGAGACAGGCCGGCACCCCGAACGGGGTGCCGGCCTTCACGCGCTTGCCGGGTGCGGGGCGACCTGGCCCTGGCGCTGCCGGGCGGCGCAGAGCTCGGCGAGCTTCGCGTACGCGGGCGCGCCGATCAGCGCGGTCAGCTCCGGGCCGTACGAGACGTACATCGGGTCGGTGCCGACGTGCGCGTCGGTGGAGGACGTGCACCACCAGTCGAGGTCGTGCCCGCCCGCGCCCCAGCCGCGCCTGTCGAACTCGGCGAGCGTGGAGATCAGCACCTTCGTGTTGTCCGGCCGCTTGTGCCACTCCTGGTCGCGGCGTACCGGCAACTGCCAGCAGACGTCCGGCTTGTACTCCAGCGGGTGCACCCCGTCGCGCAGCGCCTGGGCGTGCAGCGCGCAGCCGCCACCGCCGGGGAAGTCGGCGTCGTTGAGGAACACGCACGGGGCGTCCACGTCGCGGGTGGCGGTACGCCGGGCCGGGGTCTTGCCGTCGACCGTGTCGTTCTCGGTCCAGTTCTTGAACCCGCGCCGGAAGTGCTGCCACGTCTCCGGCGTCAGCCGCTTCACCGCGGCCCGGACCCGCTTCTCGTCGTCGGAGTCGGTGAAGAACGCGCCGTGCGAGCAGCAGCCGTCGGCGGCCCGGCCGGCGATGATGCCGTGGCAGCCCTGGCCGAAGACGCACGTCCAGCGGGACAGCAGCCAGGTGAGGTCGGCGCGGACGACATGCTTCGGGTCGGCCGGGTCGACGAACTCGATCCACTCCCGTGGGAAGTCCAGCCCGACCTCGCGGCTGCGCGGGTCCTCGGGGTCGTCCACCAGCACGTGAAGCTCGATCTGCCCTGTCACTCGGACCAGCGTACGCGCGGTGACCCCGCCCGGCCGTCGAGCCGACGAAACGTGTTGGCCCTAGGGTCTTTCCCATGCGACTGGGTGTCCTCGACGTCGGTTCCAACACGGTGCACCTGCTGGTGGTGGACGCCCACCACGGCGCGCATCCCTGGCCGGCGCACTCGGAGAAGGTGGTGCTGCGGCTGGCCGAGCAGATCGGGCCGGACGGCGCGCTCACCGTCGGCGGCGCGGACGGCCTGGTCAAGGCGGTCGGCATGGCCAGGGCGGCGGCGGACGGGCTGGGCGCCGAGGATCTGCTGGCGTTCGCCACGAGCGCGGTCCGCGACGCCACGAACGCCGCCGACGTGCTGGCGCGCGTCCGCGACGAGACCGGCGTACGCCTGGAGGTGCTCTCCGGCGCGGACGAGGCGCGGATGACGTTCCTGGCGGTGCGGCGGTGGTTCGGCTGGTCCGCAGGGCGGCTGCTGGCGATGGACATCGGCGGCGGCTCGCTGGAGCTGGCCGCCGGCATCGACGAGCACCCGGACGTGGCGATCTCGCTGCCGCTCGGCGCGGGGCGGCTCAGCCGGGAGCGGCTCGCCGTCGATCCGGCCGGCGCGGCGCCGCCGCCGGCCGAGGCCGTGGAGGAACTGCGGGCGTACGTGGACGCGCAGCTCGACCCGGTGGTGGAGCAGTTGACAGCGGTGGGCTGGGAGCGTCCGGTCGCCACCTCGAAGACCTTTCGCACGCTGGCCCGGCTGGCCGGAGCGGCACCCTCCGGCGCGGGACTGTGGGCTCGGCGCAGCCTGACCCGTACCGGCCTGCGGCAGGTGCTCGGGTTCATCAGGCACATCCCGCCGGCCCAGCTGCCCGAGCTGGAGGGGGTCAGCGCGCAGCGGGCGCACCAGCTCCTCGCGGGCGCGGTGGTGGCCGAGGCGGTGATGCGCCGGCTCGACGTGGACTGCGTGGACATCTGCCCGTGGGCGCTACGGGAGGGTGTGATCCTGCGCCGGCTGGATCAGCTCGCGCCGATGTGACCGTACGAGCGCTCTGGGTAGTTTTGCGGTTGCTCGTCCCGATGCTCGCTGGCGGTTGGGGCTACCCTCGAAAGCGTGACCTACCGCGTTCCGGTGCTCCTGTCCACGTCCTCGGTCTTTCCCGAACGGACCGCGGCGGCGTTCCAGCTCGCCGCCGAACTCGGCTACGACGGCCTCGAAGTGATGGTCTGGACCGACCCGGTCAGCCAGGACGCGGGCGCGCTGCGCGGCCTCGCCGAGCACTACGGCGTACCGGTGCTGTCGGTGCACGCCCCGTGCCTGCTCGTCACCCAGCGGGTGTGGAGCCCCGACCCGTGGGAGCGGCTGCGCAAGGCCGCCGAGCTGGCCGAGACGCTGGAGGCGCCGACGGTCGTGGTGCACCCGCCGTTCACCTGGCAGCGTGACTACGCGCGCACCTTCGCCGACGGGCTCGACACCATCGCCGGGCAGTTCGGTGGGCTGCACTTCGGGGTGGAGAACATGTACCCGGTGCGGATGGCCGGGCGGCAGTTCGTCCCGTACGCGCCGGGCTGGGATCCGACCGAGATCGGGTATGCCTCGTACACGCTCGACCTGTCGCACTGCGCGGCCTCGCACACCGACGCGATGGCGATGGCCGACCGGATGGGCTCCGGGCTGGCACACGTGCACCTGGGCGACGGCACCGGCGAGGGGCGCGACGAGCACCTCGTGCCGGGTCGCGGCGGCCAGCCCTGCGCGGAGATGCTGCGCTCGCTGGCCGGGCGGGGCTTCACCGGCTCGGTGGCGGTGGAGGTGACCACCCGGGGCGCCAAGAGCCGCGCGGTCCGTGAGGCGGACCTGCGGGAGTCGCTGGAGTTCGCCCGGGCGAACCTGACCGCGCCCTCGCCTGTCGACGTCTGACCGCGACGCGTCGCCCCGGCCGGGCGGCGGGTCAGCTCACCGGGGACAGCGGCTGCGCCGGTACGGCCTGCTCGCCGACCGCGGCCCGCTTGCGGGCCCGATGCGCCGCCACGTGGGAGCGGGTGGCGCAGCGCTCGGAGCAGAACCGGCGGCAGCAGTTGGACGAGGTGTCCAGGTAGACGTTGCCGCAGCGGTCGTCGGCGCAGACCCCGAAGCGGGCGCTGCCGTACTCGCAGAGCCACACCGACAGGCCCCAGACCGCACCCGCCAGGTATTCGGCGGAGACCGACGCGCCCCGGCTGGTCACGTGCATGTGCCAGTCGGAGGAGTCGTGGCCGGAGATGCGCGGCTGCACCGGGAACGCCTCCAGCAGCGCGTTCAGCTCCGCCACCGCCTCGTTGTCCCGGCCGGAGGTGCCGTATTCGAAGACGTCCCGGAGGCGCTTCTGCGCCCGCCGGAAGATCGCGAGGTCCCGTTCCGCGACCTCGTCGCGCATCCAGGCGTTCTCGTCCGGGAAGAGGGCCCGCAGGCCGTCGAGGTCGTCCAGCCGGGCGTTGACGAGCTCGACCCCGGTCCGGGCGTACGCGTCGAAGTTCACGACACCAACGGTAGACGACTCACGGCAGACGCGGTGCGTCGATGTAGTGGGGCAGGAACCGCGCGTAACCGTCGGTGATGAGGCTTTCGCTTTCCCGTACGCCCGCGCCGGCCGACTCGCCGTCCACGATCCAGCTACCGAGCACCGTCCGGTTGCCCTCGAACTCGGGCAACGCGCGGAACTCCTGGAAGCAGAAGCCCTCCTCGCCGTAGATCCCCGGGTTGGTGATCTCCGTGTCGCCGGTCACGATGCGTACCGATCCGCCTTCGCGGCCGAGCAGCGGCTTGGCCACGTACTCGGTCATGCCGCGCGGCGAGTCCAGGTACGCGGGCAGCAGGTACTCGTGCCCGGGGTACAGCTCCCAGAGCACCGCGAGCAGCGCCTTGTTCGACAGCAGCAGCTTCCAGGCCGGCTCGATCCAGGTGGTGGGCGTGCCGGGGTCGAGTGCCGGCCGCCCGTACGGCTCGGCGAGCATCCACTCCCATGGGTAGAGCTTGAAGCAGGTGGTGATCGGCCGGTCGTCGGCGTCGACGAAGCGCCGCCCGTCCCAGCCGACCCGCTGGATCGGCATGAGCGTCACGTCCAGCCCGGCCTGGCGGGCCGTCTCGGCCAGGTAACCCGCGGTGATCTGGTCCTCGCCCGACTCCTCCTCGGAGGACCAGAGCACGTGCGCCCGCGGCTCGTGCAGCCCGGCGCCGATCTTGGCCCAGGCGCCGACGAGGCGTTCGTGCAGGCTGTTCCACTGGTCCGCGTCCGGGCGGGTGTGCTCCAGCCAGTACCACTGCACGATGCTCGCCTCGACCAGCGCGGTCGGGGTGTCGGCGTTGTACTCCAGCATCTTCGGCGGCCCGCTGCCGTCGTACCAGAGGTCGAACCGGCCGTAGAGCGTCGGCGGGGACTCGCGCAGCGAGCGTGCGACCGCCTCGGCGGCCCACTCGGGGATGCCGAACTCGGCGTACCGGTTGCGGGCCACCACGTGCTCGGCGGCGGCCACCGACATCCGGTGCAACTCCTCGGTGGCCTCCTCCAGCCGGAGCACCTCGTCCAGCGTGAACGCGTACGCCGCCGTCTCGTCCCAGTACGACATGATCTCGCCGTCGGGCAGCTCGGTGTCGACGTACACCAGGCCCTGGGCCCGGATGGTCTCGTCCCAGCCGGGGCGCGGTGTGCTCGCCTCGCGACGCACGTCAGCCGCCGCAGGAGGCGAGGTGGGTGCCGAAGCCGCCGCGTTCGGGCAGCGCGGAGGTCGTCGGGAACGCCTCGCCGCGCGCGCCGGTGGTGGCCGTCGCCGCCGGTACGCGCTGGGCGACGGCGACGACGTCGCCGCCCCCGCCGGCGGGGCCGAGCGCGCAGTCGTCATCGTCGTCGTCGTAACCGTTGTTGCAGCCGGAGAGCGCGAGGGCCAGCGCGGTCAGCGCGCCGAGCTGCACGGAGGCCGAGCGGAGCCGGCGCCGGGGGTGTCGTCGATCCACGTGAACGTTGTAGCCGATCCGCGCCAGCCGGGGGTGCCCGGCCCAGGTCGGAGGAGGGTGCGGGCGGGCCTCGGACGTACCCGGCGGGGGTCCGGTGGTGAGCGTTACGCTCGGCTCATGCTCCGTTCCGTCATCCTCGCCGCCTCCCGGTCTTCCCAGGTGGAGCGGCTCGTCGCGACGGCCCCGTTCACCCGGGACGTCGTCCGCCGGTTCGTCGCCGGCGCCGCCACCGACGACGCGCTGCGCGCCACCCGCGAGCTGGTCGCCGACGGCCAAGCGGTCACCCTCGACTACCTGGGCGAGGACACCACCACCCCGGAGCAGGCGAACGCCACCCGGGACGAATACCTCACGCTGCTGAGTCGCCTCGCCGCCGCCGGGCTCACCCCGGGCGCCGAGGTCAGTGTGAAGCTGTCCGCGCTGGGCCAGATGTTCGACGAGCAGTTGGCGTACGACAACGCGCGGGCGATCTGCGCGGCGGCCGACGCGGCGGGCACCACAGTCACGCTGGACATGGAGGACCACACCACCACCGACTCGACGCTGGACATCCTGGCGAAGCTGCGCAAGGACCACCCGTCGACGGGCGCGGTGCTCCAGGCGTACCTGCGTCGGACCGAGTCGGACTGCCGGGAGCTGGCCTCGGCCGGGTCGCGGGTGCGGTTGTGCAAGGGCGCGTACAAGGAGCCGGAGTCGGTGGCCTACCAGTCCGCCCGCGAGGTGGACAAGTCGTACGTGCGCTGCATGAACGTGCTGATGTCCGGCGACGGCTACCCGATGCTGGCCACGCACGACCCGCGGCTGATCGCGATCGGGGAGGACCGGGCCCGCTGGTTCGACCGCGACCCGGCCCGGTTCGAGTTCCAGATGCTCTACGGCATCCGCCCGGAGGAGCAGCAGCGCCTGGTCGGCGAGGGTTACACGGTGCGGACCTACGTCCCCTACGGCGACCAGTGGTACGGCTACCTGATGCGCCGGCTCGCGGAGCGCCCGGCCAACCTGGCGTTCTTCGGCCGCGCGGTGCTGTCGAAGAAGTGAACCGGGCCTGACACCCTCGTCTGTCCCGAGACAGGCCGGCGGAGACCTCTGGTCCCGCCGGCCTGTCTTCGTCTCGGGACGGCTTCTTGACGGCTCAAGCTAATGGCATTAGCTTAATGGCTATGACAGTTAGCCAAGTGGCGCGGGACGGCGGCATCATCGCGTTCGAGGTGCACGGATCGGGGCCGCTCGTGGTCCTCGCGCACGGCATGGGGGAGAACCGGGCGGCCTTCCGGCACCTGACACCCCTTCTGGTCGCAGCCGGATACCGGGTCGCGTCGGTCGACGTACGCGGCCACGGCGACTCCAGCCCGCAATGGCCCACGTACGCCCCCGAGCAGGTCGGCGGTGACCTGCTCGCCGTGGTCCAGGCGCTCGGCGGTGAACCCGCCACACTCGTCGGCAGCTCGTCCAGCGCCGCCGCCGTGGTCTTCGCCGCCGCCGAGGCGCCGGAACTGGTCAGCGGCATCGTGCAGATCGGCGCGTTCGTCGGCTCGCCGAAGCCGAACCCCCTCATGCGTGTCGCGCAGGCGGCAGTGCTGCGCAGCCCTCGGCTGTTCGGGCTGTTCCACCGCACGCTGTTCCCGTGCGGGCGGCCGGCGGACGACGCCGCGTACCGGAAGGAACTGGTCGCCAGGCTGCGCGGCCGGATGGCCGCGGTGCGCGGGGTGATCGCACCCGCCGACCCGCACTGGACCGCGCGGGCACCCGAGGTACGCCGGCCGGTGCTGGTGCTGATGGGCACGAAGGACCCGGACTTCCCCGACCCGGGCGCCGAGGCGCGGGCCGCGCGGCGGCTGTTCGCCGTCGCCGAGGCCCGGATGGTCGCCGACTCCGGGCACTACCCGCACGCCGACCAGCCCGACGCCACCGCCACCGACCTGGTCGAGTTCCTGGCGGTGACCGCGCGTGCCTAGGGCCGGCCTGACCCCGGCGACGGTGGTGCGGGAGGCCGCCGCGCTCGCCGACGAGGTCGGCTACGAGAAGCTGACCCTTGCCGCGCTCGCGACCCGGCTCGGCGTCGCGCTGCCGAGCCTCTACAAGCACGTCCGGGGCGCGGACGCGCTGCACCAGAAGCTCGCCGTGCTCGCCACCGCCGAGATCGCCGACGTGCTCACGGCCGCCGCCGCCGGTCGCTCCGGCGGCGACGCGTTGCGCGCCGTCGCCGCCGCCTACCGGGAGTACGCGCGGCGGCACCCCGGCCGCTACCCGGCCGCCCAGCGCGCACCCGACCCGGCCGACCCCGACCACCTGGCCGCCGGGGAGCGCGCGGTCGGCGCGATCCGCGCCATCCTGCTCGGGTACGGCCTCGACGGCGACGCCGCCACCGACGCCATCCGGATGTTCCGGGCCGCCGTGCACGGCTTCGTCGCGCTGGAGGCGGCAGGCGGCTTCGGGCTGCCCCGCGACACCGACCGTTCCTTCGGCGAGCTGGTCTCCGGCCTGGACCGTGCCTACCTGTCCTGGGAGAACCGATGAGGGCGCTGCTCGGCGTGATCTTCCTGCTGGAACTGGCCCTGCTGGGCTCGGTGCCCGACCCGGCCAAGCTCGCCGTCCAGACCGCCTGCTTCCTCGCCGGCGGCGTGCTGCTCACCCTGGCCGGACATGCCGTACCCGCCGTGGCCTCGCCACCACGGCGAAGATCCCGTTGAAGACATCCACGAACAGTGGTGTGACGAGGATCACATGTGCCGGCCATTCATGCAACCTTCTCCGCTTCTGAGATTTGAATCGCTATTTATTGTAGGCAATTTCTAGCCGGGCGTATCTATGATCGACAAGTGCTCCTTGTGCGGCTCCTGAGGGCGGATCTAAATGCTTCGCCGCAGAGGCTTCGTGAGTGTCAGGAAAGGGCGGATGAATGGCGGCGGAAATATGTTCGGAAGCTGTTTCTGGGCGTTTGGTCGAGGGTGTCTTTTCGCGCGTCGGGCTCGCGCACGCGTAGGCGTGCGCGTGCGTGCGCACGCGCGTCGCGCGAGGGGCGGGTGGCATGCGCGTGTCGCGCCGGCGGGACGTTCTTGGGTTGCATTTGCTTGCACCTTGATCCATTGCGTTTCGGAGCGTTTCAGTTCGTTTCAATCGCAGCTCAGCGCTTGTAGTTGAGGGAACCTTGGGGCAAGCTTCGTTGCGGCGGCGGTCGCCTGGGGACGCGCAGGCGTCCGGCCCGCTCCCAGCGCTCAGCGTCCGCTTCAGGCGGATTTCCCGAAGCTTCTTCATTGGTCTTGGCGGCTCGGGAATGAACAAGAAAATGGCTCCCGTTCCAGCGGGGGCCATTTTTATTTGAGGGCTCCTCGTTGCGATCGTGGCCACTCCGAACGCCGGAGGTCTCGCCTTCGCCGGGTTCCCCCCGATTCGATCACTTCCGATCGTAAGAATTGGTTTCCCAAAACGGTCTGCACCGGTTCGTGCTTCAGACCGGCTTCCGTTGGGGTCAATCGTCGTGCACCATGTTCGCCAAGCGAGGTGCGCTCGGCTGGAACCGAGGGCACGGCAATTCGCTCAGGTCCATCCCGGGCCGCCAAGACCGATGGCCCGGGTGTCTCCGTTCGCGGAGGCATCCGGGCGGACATATCTACGCCGAGAAGTGGAGCTAGACATGCACCTGAGGTTTTCCTGCAAGATCCTCTGGCCGCCAGCTACCACCAGGGAGCTGCGCGAGCGCCGTCGGCGCCGGCTCCGGCTGATCGTCCTGGTCGTCGTTGGCATGACGGTCACGACCCTGGTGCTGGCCGGGTACACCGTCGCGGCGGCGGTAAGCGCCATCCTGGCGGTCGTCGGGGCCGCCACGGCCGTCAGCGTGTATCTGGGCGGTCACCGCCGCGCTGGCACGGCATGAGCGCCGCCGCCGTGACCCGGGCCCAACTCGACCAGCTGGCCGGCCGGCTCATGCTGGAGTACCGCGAGGCCGGTGAGCCACCGTACAAACTACTTACGGACAGCATGGGCGTCTCCAAGTCCACGGTATCGCGGCTGCTCAACGGCACCGGCAGGACCTTGCCGCGCTGGTGGAAGGTGGAGGCGCTGCTAACGGCGTGCGAGGTCCAGGCCGCCACGATTGAGGAGATCAAGCGCGTGTGGATCGCCATCCGCAACGTGCAGAAGCCGATCTTCCTCGACACCGAGGCGATCTGGAGCGACTGAGGCGCCAGGCGACGAGGCCCGCATCCCGTCCGCCGGGGTGTGGGCCTTGCCCGGTGGCCCTCTGGGCAGCGGACAAGACCGCGCTGACGGTGAGCCGTACCCGATCTGAGAGAAGATCTCTGACTGGAGCGGAACTGCGGCGGGATTCTTTCCCGGAACGCCCGATTGGTCGTACCCTTCGCCGGTGACCGACGGCGACGAGCAGCCTCCCGGCCGGACGACGGACGGCGACGAGCCTCGTCCCACCGACAGCAGTACCACGGGCGCTGCCCTCGTCGCCGACGTGGATGCCGCCGACGTAGACCCGCCGTCGGCGAACCGCGCCGACGCCGCACCCCCGCCCCCTGCCTCCGTTCCGGCGGGCGACGGCGACTCCGCACCTGTGCCGAGCGAGAACGCCGACAGCGCGCCCGATCTCGGCGACCCGGCAGCGGACACAAGCCCGCCGCCGCACCCCGTCGCGGACACGAGTCCCTCGCAGCCCGTCGCCGTCGTGGCGCCGTACCCCGTACCGCCGGCGCAGCCGGACCCGGCGCGAACGGTGCGGGGACGACGGCGGTGGGCGCTCTGGACCGCGCTCGGACTCGCGCTCGGCCTGGTGGCGGGCGCGGTGCCCGGCGTACTCCTGCGGGAGCCGCCACCGGACGCGGCCGGGCGGACGGCCGCGAAGGACGACCCGGGCACGGCGGCGCAGCGGCGGCTCGGCGAGCGGATGCTCGCGCTGCTGGACCGGCAGGCCACCGCCCTCGTCCGCGCGGACCGGGCCGGCTTCCTCGCGGTCGCCGAACCGGCGGCCCGGGCGGGGCTGACCCGCCGGTACGAGGCGCTGCGGGCGCTGCGCGTCACCACCTGGCGGTCGACGGCCGACGGGGTGCCGGCGGCGGTCGACGGCAAGCCGGGGGAGTGGCGGTTCGTGGTCACAGTCGGCTACTGCTTCGTGGTGCCCGACTGCGCGCCGAGCACAGTGGAACTCGGCACGCGCTGGCGGCTGACGGGGGAGGAGCCCCGGCTGGCCGCCGTGGACCCGTCGGCCACGGACCCGGCGGGCGTGCGCCCGTGGCAGGTGAGCGACCTCGCGGTGGCGGTCGGCAAGCGGGTCGTCGTGGCCACCACGCCCGCCCAGCGGCGCCGGCTGCCCGGCCTGCTCGCCCAGGCCGAGACCGCCGCCCTGGCCGCCGACCGGTACGCGATCGGCGGGACGCCGCCGGACCGGTATCTCGTCTACTACGCCGGGAAGGGCGAGTGGCAGCGCTGGTACGGCGGCGGCCGGCCGAAGTGGACCGCCGGGTACGCGGTGGGCGTCGGCGGGGGACGGCACGACGTTGTGCTCAACGCCCAGATCGTCACCCCGGCCGGCATCGACGACCTGCTCCGCCACGAGCTGACCCATGCCGCCTCGCTGCCCGACCGGGGCTACGCCGACCGCGCGGACTGGTGGCTGGTGGAAGGGCTGGCCGAGTACGCCGGGGCCGACGGCCAGCCCGTGCACCGCTACGACGGCCTGGCCGAGGTGCGGAAGCTGCTGCGCGGCGGGTGGTCCGGGCGGCTGGACGCGGTGGCGCCCGCCGACGACGCCGGCGACGACCGGGTCGGCGGTGCCTACGGCGTCAGCTACCTGGCCGTACGCCATCTGGTCGACAGGTACGGCGAACAGCGGATGCTGGACTTCTACCGGGCCGTCGTGCACCAGGGCCGGTCCCCGGCGCAGGCCGCCGACGAGGTGTTCGGCGACCCGTGGTCGATGCTGCACGACGACTGCGTGGCCTATGTGCGTGGCGTGGTCGGCTGACACGTCGACGTCTGTCGACGGGTCGTAGCATGGGCCGGGTGGCCCGCACCTCCTCGCCGCGGCTGCCCGCGGCCCGCCGCCCCCGTCTCGTCACCGCGGTGCTCGCCGTCGTCGCGCTGACCGGCACGACCGCCGCGTCCTGCGGCGACGACGCCCCGGCGGTGACAGTCGCCCAGGTCTCCCGCGCGCCGGTGAGCGAGGTGATCGACGCTCCGGCCACCGTCACCGCGCGAGCCGCGGCCACCCTCACCGCACCCGCCGACGGCACGCTGTCCCGCCTGCGGGTGCAGCCGGGACAGCGGGTGGCCCGGGGGCAGGTGCTCGCGGTGATCGACTCGCCGTCGGCCCGGGACCGCCTGGCGAAGGCGCGGGACGCGCTGCGCGCGGCGAAGCGGGCCGGGCGGGGCACCGGCACCGGCGACCTGGGCGGCAGCCGGCGCGGCACCGACCGGGCCGCCGACGAGGCGTTCGCCGCCGCCCGCACCGCCGCCGGCAGGGTCGGCGACCCGCGGGTACGCGCGGCGCTGCTGCTCCAGGTCCAGTCGGCGCAGCGACAGTACGAGTCGGCTGCCCGCGCCGCCGACCGGGCCGTCGCGCAGGTGCAGCGCGGGGTGGCCGGCCTGAACAGCGCCGTCGGCGCGCTGTCGGCCGCGCAACGACTCCAGGCCCAGCAGGCGTACGACCTGGCGAAGGCGACTGTGGACGCGCTGACGTTACGCGCCCCGATCGCCGGTGTGGTGCAGCCGGGCGGCACCCGGTCGGCGGCGCCGGCCGACCTGGCCGGGCTGCTCGGTGCGGCGGGTGGCGCCGGGGTGCCCGGTCTCGACCCGTCGGCGCTGGGCGGTGGCGGGCAGGGCGGTCCGCCGCCGGGCGTTGACGACGCGATTCCGGCCGGGGGCCGGGTCACCGCCGGCACCCCGGTGCTCACCGTCGTGGACATCGGCCGGCTCGGCCTGCTCGCCGAGGTGGACGAGACCGACGTGCTGCTGGTCCGGGCCGGGGTGCCCGCGTCGGTCGAGCTGGACGCGGTGACCGGCGCGACGTACGAGGCGACGGTGCGGTCGGTCGACGTGCTGCCGAGCAGTTCGGCCCGGGGTGGCGTCACCTACCGGGTCCGGCTCGACCTGGGCGCCGGCCGCCTCGGTGAGGCCGAGGCCGCGCCGGCGCCCCGCCCCGGCATGAACGCCGTGGTGCGGCTGCGGGTGCGGGAGGCGGCCGACGCGGTGGCGGTGCCGGCGTCGGCGGTGTTCTCCGCCGACGGGCGGGACGCGGTCTGGGTGCTGCGCGACGGCCGGGCCGACCGGGTGCCGGTGACGGTCGGCGTGCAGGGGCAGGACCTGGTGCAGATCGTCGACGGCGTACGGGCCGGTGACCGGGTGGTGGTGCGCGGCGCCGACCAGGTGCGCGACGGCCAGGAGCTGCCGTGACCGTACCGGCGGTCGAGGCGGTCGACGTCTGGCGCACGTACGAGCTGGACGGGGTGTCGGTGTCCGCGCTGCGCGGGGTGTCGCTCACCATCGACCAGGGCGAGTACGTGGCGGTGATCGGGCCGTCCGGCTCGGGTAAGTCGACGCTGATGCACCTGCTCGGCGGGCTGGACCGGCCCAGCGGCGGCCGGCTGGTGATCGGCGGGCGGGACGTGACCACGCTCACCGCGCCGGAGCTGGCGACGCTGCGCAACGAGACGATCGGCTTCGTGTTCCAGGCGTTCCACCTGCTGGCCCGTACGTCGGCAGTGGACAACGTGGCGTTACCCCTGGTCTACCGGGGTGTCGGGGCGCGGCAGCGGCGGGAGCGCGCGGCGGCGATGCTGGGCCGGGTCGGGCTCGGCCACCGGCTGCACCACCGGCCCAACCAGCTCTCCGGCGGTGAGCAGCAGCGGGTGGCGATCGCCCGGGCGCTGGTCACCGAACCGGCGGTGCTGCTCGCCGACGAGCCGACCGGCAACCTGGACAGCGCCACCGGCGAGGCGGTGCTGGAGCTGCTGGAACGGCTGAACGCCGAGTCCGGGGTGGCGCTGGTGATGGTGACCCACGACCAGGAGGTGGCCGCCCGGGCACACCGGCGGATAGCGGTACGGGACGGGCTGATCCGGTCCGACAGCGCTCATGATCGACCGCTGTCGGACGGATCCGGCGGACCTGCGACACTGGACCCCGCTCCCAGCGCGGAGCCCCGGTCCGCGTCCGGAAGCGGCCCGGGGCACCCGTCCGGTGGCCCCGGTGGCGCCATCGGGGCCACCGGGCGCCTTCCGCGGGCCGAGGAGCGCCTACCGGCCGAGGGCCGCCGCCGACAGGGCGGCGCCGGATGAGGCTTGCCGAGGCGTGGCGGGTGGCGTCGGACGCGTTGCGGGCCAACCGGCTGCGCAGCCTGCTCACCATGCTCGGGGTGATCATCGGGGTGGCCTCGGTGGTGATCCTGGTGGCCATCGGCACCGGCACGAAACAGCAGGTCGAGCAGCAGGTCGAAGGACTCGGATCGAATTTGCTGCTGGTGGTGCCGGGCCGCATCGAGGTGGGCAACGCGCCTGTGGTGTCGCCGCTGGACCTCGGCGACGCCGACGCGGTCTCCCGGGTGGTCGGCGACCCCGGCCGGGTCGCCGTCACGGTGGCCTCCGGCGCGACCGCGCGGGCCGGCAACCGGTCCGACTTCACCACGGTGCAGGGCGTGCTGGAGACCACCCCGTCGGTGTTCACCAGGTCGCTGTCGCGGGGCCGCTACCTCACCGGGGCGGACGTGGACACCAGCCGCCGGGTGGCGGTGCTCGGCGACTCGGTGGCCCGGGCGCTCTTTCCCGACCGGGACCCGCTCGGCCAGCAGGTCACGCTGGCCGGTGTGCGGTTCCGGGTGATCGGCGTCTTCGCCCCGCTCGGCCAGAGCCTCGGCGTGGACCGGGACGACGAGGTGCACGTACCGGTGACGGCGGCGCAACGGCTCTGGGGCACGCAGCGCATCGACGGCATCGCGGTCAAGGCACCGGACCGGGAACGGATCGACGAACTCGGCGACCGGATCGTCGCGGAGCTGTCCCGCCGGCACCCGGACACCGAGTTCAGCGCCGTCACCCAGCGGCAGATCCTCGGTGTGCTCGGCGACATCCTGGGCGTCCTGACCGGCGTACTGGCCGCCATCGCGGGCATCTCGCTGCTGGTCGGCGGCGTCGGCGTCTCGAACATCATGCTGGTCTCGGTACGCGAGCGGACCCGCGAGATCGGCCTGCGCAAGGCGGTGGGCGCCCGCCCTCGCGACATCGGCGTGCAGTTCCTGCTGGAGGCGGTGCTGCTCACCTCGGTCGGCGGCCTGGCCGGGATGGCGCTGGGCGTGGGCACCGCGCTGCTCGTGGACGCGTTCTCGCCGATCCCGGCGGCGATCACCTGGTGGTCGCTGGCGCTGGCGTTCGGCGTCTCCGCGGCGGTCGGCATCGTCTTCGGCGTGGTGCCGGCACAGCGGGCCGGACGGCTCGACCCGGTGGTGGCGCTGCGCGCCGAGTGAACACCGGTAGCGGATTCGGACGAGACACCCGTCCGGGCGAAAAAGCCCTGGTGGACATCGGGTGAACGGCTGTCCCGCCATGATCAAAGGGTGGAAGGGATCGCGCAGGTCACAGCCGTCCCGCTACCGTACTGGTAACACGCGCGTCGCTCGTCGAGGCGGAAGCACCTGCCCGGTGACACGCGCCGGGCACGGGAATGGGTCGGTGAGCCATGGCCGGGTCGCAGTCCGACGCACGACTGTCGGATGTCAGGTTCCTGACCGTCGCCGAGGTGGCGACGGTCATGCGGGTCTCCAAGATGACCGTCTACCGTCTCGTGCACAGCGGTGAGCTGACCGCGGTGCGGGTCGGCCGGTCGTTCCGGGTGCCCGAGCACGCCGTGCACGAATACCTCAGGGGCGCCTTCCAGGAGTCCGCCTGAGCCCTCGGCGCCCGGTCCGCCCGAGTGCGACGAAAGGGGCATCGACGGGGGCGCGTTGGTCCTGCTGACGCACTCCGGTTAGGCTGGACCACGACCGTGATCGCCCTCTGGTGTGCCCTGCCCACCACGCTGGTCCGGTCCGTTGTCCGCAAGCGGTCAGGATGCCACCTCGCGGTGGTGTTCTCCGGTCCGCCCCGCACGTTGCATCGAAAGGCTGTCGTATGGGCTCGGTGGTCAAGAAGCGCCGCAAGCGCATGGCTAAGAAGAAGCACCGCAAGCTGCTGCGCAAGACCCGCGTCCAGCGTCGCCGTCTCGGCAAGTGACCGGGCCGGGCTCCGGCCCGGCACCCGGCACCACTTGCCAACTGTCGACCCTCGGAGGCTCAGGTGATCAGGCCGTGGACGTCCCGGCTCGATCCCGCCTGCCGCGCTAGGCGCTCGACATGACCCCCGGTGACACCTCCGGTGCCCCGGGGGTCGTCGTCGTGACCGGGGTCGGTCGCTGGCTCGGCGCCCACGTGGCCGCCCGGCTCGCCGCCGACGAGCGGATCGAGCGCGTCATCGGCGTCGACCCGGCGCCGCCCAACCCCGAGCTGGCCGACCTGCTCTCCGACGTCGAGCGGATCCGCCTGGACCTCGACTCGCTCGGTGGCCTCCTGCTCGACCTCGACGTCGACACGGTGGTGCACCTGGCGCTGGTCAGCGCCCCCGACCCGCAGCAGGGCGGCCGGGCGGGGATGAAGGAACAGAACGTCATCGGCACCATGCAGCTGCTCGCCGCCGCGCAGCGCGCGCCCCGGCTGCGCAAGCTCGTGGTCCGCTCGTCCACCGCCGCGTACGGGGTGTCGTTCCGGGATCCGGCCGTCTTCACCGAGGAGACCGAGCCGCGCGAGGTGCCGCGCGGCGGTTTCGGCCGCGACATACTCGACATCGAGGGGTACGTCCGCGGGTTCCGCCGCCGCCGTCCCGACGTCACCGCGACGGTGCTGCGGTTCGCGCCGTTCATCGGGTACGCCGCCGACACCACGCTCACCCGCTACTTCTCGCAGCCCGTGGTGCCCACCGTCTTCGGCCGCGACCCGCGCCTGCAGTTCGTGCACTTCGACGACGCGCTGGAGGTGCTGCACCGGTCCGTCGCCGAGGACCACCCGGGCACCTACAACGTGGCCGGGCCGGGGGTGCTGTCGCTGTCGCAGGCGATCCGCCGGGCCGGTCGGGTGGCGGTGCCGGTGCTGGAACCGGGGCTGGCCGGGGTCGCCGCAGTGGCCCGCAGTCTGGGCTTCGGCCGGTACGGCTTGGACCAGGTGGACCTCTTCGTGCACGGTCGGGTGGTGGACACCAGCCGACTGGAGCGGGAGTACGGCTTCACGCCCCGCTCGACCGCCGCCGCGTTCGAGGACTTCATCCGCGCCCACCACGGCGGCGTCGTGGTCACCCGCGATCAGTTGGCCGCCGCCGAGCAGTTGGTGCTGGAGAGCATCAGGCAGGTCCGGTCGACCGTACGGGAGCGTTCGTGAGCAGCCCCGACGAGCGGCGTGACGCGCGCTACGACGTACCGCTGGAGTTGCCGGATCCGGGCGCGGAGCCGGCGCGGCGCAACGGGCACCGGCGGGTGACCGCGCCGTCCGCCCGCCCGGCGACGCCGCCGGACGAGCCGGACACCTCCGCCGACGAGCCGGGCGTCGCCGCCGGCGCGGGCATTCCGGGCCCGGCCACGCCGCACCAGGCCGCGAAGAAGACTGTGGCGAAGAAGACGGTCGCCAAGAAGGCCGTGGCGAAGAAGGCCGTCGCGCCGCAGGCACCCGCAGACGAGGCGTCGACCGACGCCGCGCCGTCGGGGCCGGCGGTGGCCGACCGGCCGGGGGACCAGTGGGACCGCCGGGTGGCCAAGGGGCTGGCGTTCCTGCGGCGGCGGCTGGCCGGCGACTACGAGGTGGACGAGTTCGGCTTCGACCCCGACCTGACCGACGCGGTGGTCCACCCGCTGGTCCGGCTGCTCTACCGGGACTGGTTCCGCACCGAGGTCACCGGCCTCGAGCACGTGCCCGCCGACGGCGCCGGCCTGGTCGTCGGCAACCACTCCGGCACTGTGGCGCTCGACGCGCTGATCCTCTCCACCGCACTGCACGACCGGCACCCGGCGCACCGCTACCTGCGGCTGCTCGGCGCCGACCTGGTCTTCCGGATGCCCGTCGTCTCGGAGATAGCGCGCAAGACCGGCGGCACCGTCGCGTGCAACCCGGACGCGGAGCGGCTGCTCGGCAACGGCGAACTGGTGGGCGTGTTCCCGGAGGGCTTCAAGGGCGTCGGCAAGCTCTACGCCGACCGCTACAAGCTCCAGCGCTTCGGCCGGGGCGGGTTCGTCTCCGCCGCGCTGCGCACCGGCACGCCGATCGTGCCGGTGGCGATAGTGGGCGGCGAGGAGATCTATCCGATGCTGGCCGACATCAAGCCGCTGGCCCGGCTGCTCAAACTGCCGTACTTCCCGGTCACGCCGACGTTCCCCTGGCTGGGGCCGCTGGGCATGGTGCCGCTGCCGAGCAAGTGGCTGATCGAGTTCTGCCCGCCGATCCCGACCGCGCACCTGCGGGACGCCGCCGACGACCCGCTTGTGGTGTTCAACCTCGCCGACCAGGTGCGGGAGACGATCCAGCAGACGCTGCACAAGCTGCTCGAACGCCGGCCGGACCCGTTCGGCCCCTGAGCCGGTTCAGGCGTCGCGGTGGCGGCGCCGGTGCAGCGCCAGGCCGGCGGTGACCGCTCCGGCGAGCAGCCCGGCCGCCGCGGTGGAGGGGACGGCGATGCGTGCGGCCCGCCGCCCGGTGCGGAAGTCGCGCACGTCCCAGCCCCGCTCGCGGGCCTGCCGCAGCAGCGCCGGGTCGGGGTTGACCGCCACCGCACGGCCGACGGCGGAGAGCATCGGCAGGTCGTTCGCCGAGTCGCTGTAGGCCGCGCACCGGGCCAGGTCCAGCCCTTCCACGGCGGCGAGCTGGGTGACCGCCTCGGCCTTCGCCGGCCCGTGCATCAGGTCGCCGACCAGCCGCCCGGTGTACGCGCCGTCGACCACCTCGGCCACCGTGCCGATCGCGCCGGTCAGGCCGAGCCGGGCCGCGATCACCCGGCCGATCTCCACCGGGGCGGCGCTGACCAGCCAGACCCGCTCGCCCGCGTCGAGGTGACGCTGGGCCAGGCGGCGCGTGCCGGCCCAGATGCGCGGCGCCATCAGCTCGTCGAAGATCTCGTCGGCGAGGCGTTCGATGTCGTCCACCCGCCAGCCCTGGACGAAGGCGAGCGCCGCCTCCTTGGCCTGCGACATGTCGCCCGCGTGCTCGGTGGCGAGCAGCCGGAACCGCGCCTGCTGCCAGGCGAACCGGGCCAGGTCACCGGTGGTGAAGTACTTCCGGGCGGCCAGCCCGCGGGCGAACCAGTAGATCGAGGCGCCCTGCATCATCGTGTTGTCGACGTCGAAGAACGCGGCGGCGGTCGGGTCCGGCGTGACTGTGGTCGCCGGTGCCGACGGGGTCTCCGACCAGCCCGCGGTGTGCCCGTGCGCGTCGGTGCTGACGGTCACCTTCCGGCTTCCGGCCACGGTGACCTCCCTGCCTCGACGACGGCGTGCGCCCTCCTCGTCGAGCGTATCCGGCACCGTGTGGCGGCCGGGTGCCCGCCGGGAGAAGTGTGGCGCGGTAGGCGTCCGCCGCTCAGCGGTCGGCCGGGCAGGTGGCCGGAGCGGGCCCGAGCGTGTCGCTGGCCCGCGGTGCGGGCAGCCCGCAGGCGATCGCCTCGCGGAGCGCGTCCGCGCGCTTGCCCGCCGCGTCGAGCAGCGCCAGGGAGCGGCGGGTGCGCTCGCGGTCGGCGTGGTCGGGCCGGTCGAGCAGGCCGCTGACGACCCGGCGCTGGCCGGCCAGGAAGGTGTCCACCGCGTCCAGCGCCGTCGGGTCGGAGCGCTGCGCGGCGACAGTGGTCAGCAGGCGTACGCCCTGGCGGGTGTCCGCGTCCATGTCGTCCAGGACGGCACTGAAGCCGACGCGGTCGTCGCGCACCGAGGCGGCCTCGTCGAGCCGGGTGCGGGCGAAGTCGAGGAAGAGCTGCCCACGGCCGATGTCCGAGCTGGCGAGCGCGAGCTGGGCGCGTTCGGTGGAGCGCTTCATGCCGTACAGGGCGTCGCCGGGCAGCGCGTTCTCGCTCGCGGCGGAGATGCCGGAGAGGGCTATCGCCCCGGCGGCCACGCCGACCAGGATCGCTCCCCGGGCCCGCGCCCGGCGGCCGGTGATGGCGGGCAGCAGCGTGCCGCGTACACCGGTGGTGGCGGTCTTGGCCGGGGCACCGACGCCCTCGCGCTCGGCGGTGGCCACGAGCATCGCCCGCAGGCCGGTACGGAACTCGGCGTCCACCTCGACGTCGGGCCGGTCTGCGGTGAGCCGGCGGCTCACCTCGACGAGCGCGGCGAGTTCGTCGTCCGCCCTGGACCGGACGTGGTGCCGGCGCCCGCCGTTGGCCTCGTCGAGGAGTTGCGCGAAGCGCTCGGCTCGCCGACGGGAGAAGAGGTCGCTGTCCACCGCGGCACCCCCTCTCGCTGGTCACGGCCGGACGGCCGTCGTCGTCACCAGCGACCGGTGGCAGCGTGTGGCCCAGGGCCGACCGGGACGGCCGACCTGACCCGCCGGACCGGGTGGCCCGGGGGACGCCGGGACAACCACTGGTCGCACCCGGAGAAACGGACCGCGCCGGTCGCCGGTTACGGCCGGGACGGCGGAAGAAATCACCGGGAGTGAGGGGCGAGCGGGCACGTCGGGCATGCGACACCGCCCGGCGTCCGTGCGCCGGGAGGGTACGACAGGTCAGGAGTGGAAACCGTCGGGCAGCAGCCGGGCCAGCGCCCGGACCGCCCGGTACTGGAGGGCCTTGATGGCGCCCTCGTTCTTGCCCATGGCGCGGGCCGTCTCGGCCACCGAGAAGCCCTGGAGGAAACGCAGCACGATGCACTCCTGCTGCTCCGGGTTGAGCTGCTTGACGGCGGTGAGCAGGGCGACGTTGGTGATGTGCTCCACCACCGCGGCCTCCGGGCTGCCCTCCGGCCCGCGGTCCTCCCGGTCGGCGTCCAGGACGTCACCGGTGGTGACCTCCAGCCGGTAGCGCCCGGACTTGAAGTGGTCGGCGACCAGGTTGCGGGCGATGGTGACCAGCCAGGCGCCGAGGTCGCGCCCCTGCCAGGTGAAGCTGCCGATCCGCTTGAGCGCCCGCAGGAACGTGTCGGAGGTGAGGTCCTCGGCGAGCTGGCGGTTGCCGACCCGGAAGTAGACGAACCGGAAGACGGTGTCCACGTACCTGTCGTAGATCAGCCCGAACGCCTCGGACTCGCCCGCCTGCGCGCGCTCGACGAGCGTCCACACCTCGGTCGCCGGGTCGGACGGGTCGGGGCGGCTGGGGAAGCCGGTGGTGGGCGCGGCGGCCGGCACGGCCGGCAGGACGGCGGTGTCGCCTGTGGTCACCGCCGGCAGGATCGCGGTCTCGGCGGCGGACGGCTCACTCCCGGTCGCCGCGTCGCCGCGTCGCGCCTGGGCGGGCATGGCCGGGCGGGTCGGGCTGCCCAGGCGGCCGGTCGCGGGCTTCGCGTTGCCGCCGGGCGCCGCGGGTCTCGGTGGCGCCTCGTTCGTGTGGTGCGTGCGGCTGCGTGCCCGCCAGCCCTCGCCGCGGACCGCGAGCTGGCCGTCGGCGCCCCGGGGGCCGGGGTCGGCGCGCTCGTTGAGCGGGTTGCGCTGGGCCGGGCCGGTGACACCGGATGGTCGTTCGGCGTACCCGAAGGTGGTCACCGCGCCTCCCCGGTCCGAGCGGACAGTGACCGTGCCGCGGGCCATGGTGGCGCCGGAGGACCGGGTGGCACCCGGTCGGGCACGGCCGGGTCGGGACGTGCCGACGCGCGGCAGATCCCCTTGAGGTGCTGGTCCAATGCGCTCAACGGCACGGGGGCCTCCTCGGGCTGAGGGGTGTCGACTCACGGCAAATGGGGTGAGCCGACCCGAGTGATGATAGGGCCAACGTCACCCACGCGTGGCAAGTCCGTTACACAGAGCGGAAGTATTTCCCGCCAGGTCGCACACATGGCGGACCGGTTGTCCGTCGCGCGTGGTTGACTTTCGCGCCGGAACCTGGTCCGCAGTGGAAAGTCCTGGTCGGAGCCGATTTTCTTTTCGCTCGGCGTGTCGCGGGGGTGGTGCGGTGGGCTCATCTCGGGCTGTCCGCCGGACACCTGTGGAGATCCTCGTCCCGTGGCAGGGAATCCCACGCTACGGCAATTGCAGTCCCGTGCGGGGGACCCGGCGGGCGTGTCCGGCATGGCCCGGCGGACACGGCGCGCCCGCCGCGCGCGTAACCTGGCCCGGTTCGAGTGCCCGACCGCAGTCGAGTTCGTCGGCAGCCCGCCGCACCCGGCGACCGGGAAGGCGCGCAAGGCCGAGCCGCGCCCGGCGCCCGCGTCCCGTCGCCGGCGCCGCCGACCGAGATCCGCACGGAGGTAACCGATGTCCAGTGACCCGAGGCTCATCCTGATCACCCGGCCCGGCTGCCACCTGTGCGACGACGCGAAGGCCGCGCTCGACCGGGTGGTGGCGGTCACCGGCGACCGCTGGGTGGAGCGGGACGTCACCGGCGACCTGGAGATGGAGCGCGACTACGGCGACCGGCTGCCGGTGGTGCTGCTCGACGGCAAGGAGCACGGCTACTGGCGGGTCGAGGAGGACCGGCTGCTGCGCGATCTGACCACGCCGCAGCTCTAGCCTTAGAGTGCTCGGGTGACGGGTATGCGACGCCACCTCGTGTGGGACTGGAACGGAACGCTCCTCGACGACCTCGACCTGGTGGTCCGGGCCACCAACGTCGCCTTCGCCAGCGCCGGCGGGCCGGCGGTCACCGCGGCCGAGCACCGGGTGCGGTTCCGGCGGCCGATCGCCGACTACTACGCCGAGATGCTCGGCCGGGCCGTGGACGCCGAGTCGTTCGGGACGCTGGACCGGGTCTTCCACGACGCGTACCGGGCCGGGCTCACCACCTGCGCCCTGGCCGCCGACGCCACCGCCGCGATCGAGGCGTGGGAGGGCAGCCAGTCCCTGCTGTCCATGTGGTTCCACGACGAGCTGGTGCCGACCGTGCACACGTACGGGCTGACCCCGCACTTCCGCCGGGTGGACGGGCTGCGCGCCACTGTCGGCGGCGGGCACAAGGCCGAGTGGCTGGAGAAGCACCTGGCCGAGCTGGGGCTGGGCGGGCACGAGGTGGTGCTGATCGGTGACTCGCTCGACGACGCCGACGCGGCCGCCTCGGTCGGCGCCCGCTGCGTCCTCTACACCGGCGGCCTCTCCGACCCGGACCGGCTGCGCGACAGCGGCCACCCGGCCGCCGACACGCTCACCGACGCGGTGACACTGGCCCGCACGCTGGCCTGACCGGCCCGGTCAGGCGCGCAGGTGGGCCAGGACGGCCAGGACGCGGCGGTGGTGGGTGGTCGCGTCCGGGGGCAGGTCGAGCTTGGTGAAGATGTTGCGGACGTGCTTCTCGACCGCGCCGTCACTCACCACGAGCGTCCGCGCGATGGCGGTGTTCGAGCGGCCCTCGGCCATCAGCGCCAGCACCTCGCGCTCGCGCGGGGTCAGCGATCCCAGCGGGTCGTCGCGCCGCCGCCGGACCAGCAACTGGCTGATCACCTCCGGGTCGAGCACCGTGCCGCCGGCGGCCACCCGGGCCAGGCCGTCCAGGAACTCGTCGATCGCGGCGACCCGGTCCTTGAGCAGGTAGCCGATCCCGCCGCCGGTCCCGCCCGCGGTGTCCAGCAGGTCGTCGGCGTACGACACCTCGACGTACTGGGACAGCACCAGGATCGGCGTACCCGGCACCCGGCGGCGGGCCTCCACCGCGGCGCGCAGCCCCTCGTCCGTGTGTGACGGCGGCATCCGCACGTCCACCACCGAGACGTCGGGCCGGTGCGCCACCACCGCCTCGACCAGCGCGACACCGTCACCGACGGCCGCCACCACCTCGTGCCCGTACTCGGTCAGCAGCCGGACCAGCCCCTCCCGGAGCAGTACGGCGTCGTCCGCGATCACCACCCGCATGGGTCCGGTGTCTATCACGCCCCGACCCGGCACCCGCCCGGCGGCCCGGATGCCGGGCGCGCGCCGCGTCACGCGCGGCGGCCCGGCTCACCTCGGCAGTTCGGCGTGGATCCGGGTCGGGCCGCCGGCCGGGCTCTCCACCGCCAGCGTGCCGCCCGCCGCCCGGACCCGGTCGGCGATGCCGCTGAGCCCGTGCCCCTTGGCCAGGTGCGCGCCGCCCGCGCCGTCGTCGGCGACGGTGATCTCCAGCCGGCCCACCTTCCGGGTGACCTCCACCCGGCAGGCGGTCGCCCGGCTGTGCTTCGAGACGTTCGTCAGGGCCTCGGCCACCACGAAGTACGCGGTGCTCTCCAGCCCCGGGTCGAGCCGCCCGGCGGCGGTGCCCAGGTCGTCGTCCACGGTCAGCTCGGTGGGCACCAGGGCGCGGGCGGCGAGCGCGGCGAGCGCGCTGGGCAGGCCCCGGTCGACCAGGATCGGCGGCGCGATGCCCCGGGACAGGGCGCGCAGCTCGTCGAGCGTCTCCCGGGTCTGCGCGACCGCCTCGTCGAGCGTCTGCCGGGCCGCCTCCGGGTCGGCGGCGAGCTGGTGGCGGGCCCGGCCGAGGTCCATGGCGAGCCGGACCAGCCGCTGCTGCGGGCCGTCGTGGATGTCGCGTTCCAGGCGGCGCAGCGCGACCGCCTCGGCCGAGGCGGCGGCCCGCTTCTGCTCCTCCAGCGTGATGATCCGCTGCCGCATCTCGGCCACGCCGGTGAGCAGCGAGTACGCCAGCCCGGCCTGGAGCCGGGCGCAGCCGCGCGCCACCAGCGGAAGCGTGAACAGGGCGAACAGCCCGATAGCGGTGTTCAGCGTGATCCGCGCCCCCGCGCCGTCACCCATCCCGAGGAGCTGGCTCAGGTCCTGGTCGTCGACGCCGCGCGGGATGGCCCAGTCGTAGGTGATGTAGAGCGTGCCGCCCAGCGCCAGCACCCACCAGACCACCAGCAGCACGAACGTGGGCACCGCCACCAGCAGCCGGACGAACGCGTGCAGCAGGTCGAGCCACGACTGCGCGTCCCGGATCGGGGTGAACACCCGCCGCCAGAACCGCGCGCCCGGCTCCGGCGTGCGGTAGACCGGGCGTACCCGGGGCCGGTCCAGCACCCCGGCCAGCCGGAGCCGCTCGATGTCGGCCAGTCCCCGGGCCGCGTAGAGGAAGCCGGCGAGGATCGGCAGTCCGAGCGTGGTCACCAGCAGCCCGGCGCTCAGTGCGATCCCCACCACCGCGAGCACGAAGCTGACGATCGCCAGCGGGAAACCCACCAGTACGTAGGTGGAGTCGCGGGCGAGGCGGCGCAGGAGCCCGTGAACGGGGGACAGCGGTGTGGGCGCGGTGGCCAGTGGTACGGCGGTCATGGTTCGAGGCTATGGGCGCGTGCCCCGCCGACCCATCCCGCACGCGGGCCTCTTCGGGGTGGGGTTCTCCCTACTCGAAAACGTGAGACTCGCCTCGCCGCGCCGGTCACGGAGCGCTACGACCCGCGCGCGATTGGTCAGAGAAGTCTGGAATGAGCAATAATCGCCACGCGCCGCCGACGGACGCGGTTGATCGATCTTGCGGGAATGGAGGGGCAGGTGAAGGCGCGTCGCGAGCTTTCAAGATCGCGATTTGTGCACCCCTTCACAAACACCTACTCTGTAGTTCCGACGCGCCCTGCTAGCACAGCCGGCAATCTCGGTCGCCAGCGGGAGTCCCGAAACGACCGGCCCCCGTCGCTGGTCGAGGATCGCACCGCACGGAGTCTCATGAGCCAGCACCGTCAACCAGGCGCGCCCGATCGCACCGGTGCCATACCGGCGCTTCCGGACCTGCCCGAGGCGACCGTGTCCCGGCTCCCGGAATACCTGCGTGCGCTGCACGCGCTCGCCGACTCCGGGCACGAGACGGTGTCCAGTGAGGGCCTCGCGAACGCCGCCGGCGTCAACTCCGCGAAGCTCCGCAAGGACCTGTCCCACCTCGGCTCGTACGGCACCCGGGGGGTCGGCTACGACGTCGCGCTGCTGATCGACCAGATCTCCTCTGTGCTCGGGCTCACCCAGTGCCGGGCCGTCGCGCTCGTCGGCGTGGGTAACCTCGGTCACGCCCTGGCCGGCTACGACGGCTTCGCCAACCGCGGATTCCGCATCGCCGCGCTGGTCGACGCCGACCGGTCCCGCGTCGGCGAGGAGATCAACGGCCTGGTCGTACGGCACGTCGACGAGCTGCCCGACATCGTCGCCGAGGAGTCGATCTCGATCGGCGTCATCGCCACCCCGGCCCCGGCCGCCCAGGCGGTCGCCGACCAGTTGGTCGCCGTCGGCGTGACGAGCATCCTCAACTTCGCGCCCTGCGTACTCTCGGTTCCGGACGGGGTCGACGTGCGCAAGGTCGACCTCGCCATCGAGCTGCAGATCCTGTCCTTCCACGAGCACCGCAAGGCGTCGCTGACCGCGCTCCCCGCCACCGGCGGGTCCGCCCTCACCGCCCTGCCCGGCGGACTCGCGGCAACCGAGACCCAGGAGGCGATCGGCACGTGAAACTGCTCGTCGTCGGCGCGTCCTACCGCACCGCCCCGGTCGCCACCCTGGAACAACTGGCCGTCCCGCCCGCCGATCTCACCCGCACGCTGGACCGCCTGATCGCCCAGCCGTACGTCGCCGAGGCCGTCCTGGTCTCCACCTGCAACCGGGTGGAGGTCTACGCCGCCGTCTCCGGGTTCCACGGCGGGCTCGGCGACATCTGCGCGGTCCTGGCCGACCAGGCCGGCTGCCAGCCGGCGGCGCTCGCCCCGCACCTCTACGTGCACTACGACGCCGCGGCGGTGGACCACGTCTTCCGGGTGGCCGCCGGTCTCGACTCGATGGTGGTGGGCGAGGCGCAGATCCTCGGCCAGCTCCGCGACGCCTACCACTCCGCCGGTGGCGCCGACTCCGCCGGCCGGCTGCTGCACGAGCTGATGCAGCAGGCGCTGCGGGTCGGCAAGCGCGCGCACGCCGAGACCAACATCGACCGGGCCGGGCAGAGCGTCGTCACCGCCGCCCTCGACCTCGCCGCCGAGCTGCTCGACGGCGACCTGACCGGCCGGCCCGCCATGGTGGTCGGCGCCGGTGCGATGGGCTCGCTGGGCGTGGCCACGCTGTCCCGGCTGGGCGCCGGCCCGCTCACCGTGACCAACCGGGGCGCCGCCCGTGCCGTCCGGCTCGCCGAGTCGTACGGCGCGTCCGCCGTGCCGATGGCCGAGCTGATCACCGCGCTCGCCGCCGTCGACGTCGTGGTCGCCGCCACCGCCGCCACCGAGCCGGTGCTCACCCGCGACGTGGTGACCCGGGCGCTGGCCCACCGGGACGCCGACCGGGGCCCGCTGGTCCTGCTCGACCTGGCCGTCCCGCGCGACGTCGAGCCCGGCGTCGCCGAGCTGCCCGGCGTCGAGGTGATCGACATCGACCGGATGGCCGCCGTGCTCGCCGACGGACCGGCCGCCGCCGACGCCGCCGAGGTGGCCCGGATCGTGGCCGGCGAGGTCGAGGCGTTCCTGAGCTGGCTGCGTGGCGCCGACGTCGCGCCGACGGTGGCCGCCCTGCGCGGCCGGGCCGAGGACGTCGTCACCGCCGAGCTGCGCCGGCTCGGCCAGCGCCGTCCCGACCTCAGCGAGGACCAGCGCGCCGAGGTAGCCCGCACCGTGCACCGGGTCGTGCAGCGGCTGCTGCACCAGCCGACCGTACGGGTCCGCCAGCTCGCCGCCGAGCCCGGCGGCGACCAGTACGCGGCGCTGTTGCGCGAACTGTTCGACCTGGACGTCCCGCAGACGTCCCCGGTCGACACCGTCCCCGACGTGGTCACCACCGACCTCGACGGCCGGCCGTCGTTCGACGCCGCCGACGTCCCGCCCACCGGAGGTGCGCGATGACCGCCCCCCTTCGCCTCGGTACCCGGGGCAGCGCCCTGGCGATGGCCCAGTCCGGCCACGTCGCCGAGGCCCTCACCGCGGCCACCGGCCGCCCGGTCGAGCTGGTCGAGGTGGTGACCGCCGGCGACCGGTCCACCGCCCCGGTGCAGCGGCTCGGCGTCGGAGTGTTCGTCTCCGCGCTGCGCGACGCGCTGACCGCCGGTGAGATCGACTTCGCCGTCCACTCGTACAAGGACCTGCCCACCGCGGCGGCACCCGGCCTGCACGTCGCGGCCGTGCCGCCCCGGCAGGACCCGCGCGACGCGCTGGTGGCGACGAACGGCCGTACGCTCGCCGAGCTGCCGCCCGGTGCCCGCGTCGGCACCGGCGCGCTGCGCCGGATCGCCCAGCTGCACGCGCTGGGCATGCAGTTGGAGGTCACCCCGATCCGGGGCAACATCGACACCCGGGTGGCCCGGGTGCTCGGTCCGGACGCCGACCTCGACGCCGTCGTGCTGGCCCGCGCCGGGCTCAACCGGATCGGCCGTGCCGACGTCATCACCGAGACGCTCGACCCGATGCTCATGCTGCCCGCGCCCGCCCAGGGTGCGTTGGCCGTCGAGTGCCGGGCCGACGACCAGGACGTGATCGAGCTGCTCGCGTTGCTCGACCACGCACCGTCCCGCGCCGCGGTCATCGCGGAACGGGCGCTGCTGGCCACCCTGGAGGCAGGGTGCAGCGCACCCGTGGCCGCGTACGCCGTCCTCGCCGAAGGCGAGCCCACCGACGAGGGCGACGTGAATCAGGAGATCTACCTGCGCGGTGCGGTGATCAGCCCGGACGGTACGCGTGACCTCCGGCTGTCCCGCACCGGAACGCCCGCCGACGCGGCGGAGATCGGCAAGGCACTCGCCGCCGAACTCCTCGAACTCGGCGCCGACTCGATCCTCGGCCAGGACGCTCAGGCCGGCCCGAGGACCCAGCAACTTGGGAGCACAGAATGACCCGCACCCGTAAGCCCGTCGGCCAGATCGCATTCGTCGGGGCCGGTCCCGGCGACCCGGGCCTGCTGACCCGCCGGGCGCTGGACGCCCTGGTCGAGGCCGACCAGGTGGTCTACGACCGGGGCGTACCCGAGTCGCTCCTGGCGCACGTCCGCGCCCAGGCCCGGCCCGACGCCGAGTTCAGTCCCGCCGAGGGCGTACCGGGGGACGTGGCGAAGGTGCTGATCTCCGCGGCCCGGTCCGGGCAGAACGCCGTGCACCTCGTCGCCGGTGACCCGTTCGGCCACGACTCGGTGGTCAAGGAGGTGCAGGCGGTCGCCCGTACCGCCGCGCACTTCGAGGTGGTGCCGGGCGTCGGCCAGGCCGAGGGCGTGGCCACCTACGCGGGTGTCCCGCTGCCGGGCGTACGCACCGCCGCCGACATCGAGGACGTCACCGCGCTGGACTTCGAGGCGCTCGCCACCGCCGTCGGGCGGGGTTCGCTGGCGCTCGCCGTGGACGCCGGTGACCTGGCCGCCGTCCGGGACGGCCTGCTGGCCGCCGGGGTCGACGGCACCACGGCGGTCGGGGTGACCGGCGACGGCACCGGTGAGACGCAGTACACCACCACGTCGACTGTCGACTCCTTCGTCGCGGCGGCACTCGGCTTCACCGGCCGGGTGGTGCTCACCGTCGGCGCGGCCGTCACCGACCGCGACAAGCTGAGCTGGTGGGAGAACCGCCCGCTGTACGGCTGGAAGGTGCTGGTGCCCCGCACCAAGGAGCAGGCCGGCGTGATGAGCGCACGGCTGCGCGCGTACGGGGCGATCCCGTGCGAGGTGCCGACCATCGCGGTCGAGCCGCCGCGTACCCCCGCGCAGATGGAGCGGGCGGTGAAGGGCCTGGTCGACGGCCGTTACGCCTGGGTCATCTTCACCTCGGTGAACGCGGTCCGGGCGGTGTGGGAGAAGTTCGCCGAGCACGGCCTTGACGCCCGCCATTTCGGCGGCGTGAAGATCGCCTGCATCGGTGACGCCACCGCCGAGGCGGTCCGCGCCTTCGGTATCCAGCCGGAGCTGATCCCCTCCGGGGAGCAGTCCTCCGAGGGCCTGCTGGCCGAGTTCTCGCCGCACGACGAGATCCTCGACCCGGTCGGCCGGGTGCTGCTGCCGCGCGCCGACATCGCCACCGAGACGCTGGCCGCCGGCCTCACCGAGCGGGGCTGGGAGGTCGACGACGTGACCGCGTACCGGACCGTGCGGGCGGCCCCGCCGCCCGCCGAGATCCGCGACGCGATCAAGTCGGGCGGGTTCGACGCGGTGCTGTTCACCTCGTCCTCCACCGTGCGGAACCTCGTCGGTATCGCCGGGAAGCCGCATGCGCGGACGGTTGTTGCAGTGATCGGGCCCAAGACTGCGGAGACCGCCACCGAGTTCGGCCTGCGCGTCGACGTGCAGCCGCCGCACGCCTCGGTGCCCGACCTGGTGGAGGCGCTCGCCGCCTACGCCGTCGAGCTGCGGGAGAAGCTCGCCGCGATGCCGGCGAAGCAGCGCCGGGGCTCCAAGGTGCAGGGCCCGACCGCCCTGCGGTTCCGCTGACAGGAGGCCCCGTCATGCCGTACCCCGAGATCCGGCCCCGCCGGCTGCGCCGCAACGCGGCCGTGCGGCGGCTGGTCTCCGAGACCCGCGTCGACCCGGCCGAGCTGGTCGTGCCGATGTTCGTCAAGGAGGGGCTGACCGAGCCGAGGGCGATCGCGTCGCTCCCGGGGGTGCTCCAGCACTCCCGGGACTCGCTGCGCAAGGCCGCCGCCGAGGCGGTCCAGGCCGGGGTCGGCGGGATCATGCTGTTCGGGGTGCCGGCGACGCGGGACGAGACCGGCTCCGGTGGCCTCGACCCGGCCGGCGTGCTCAACACGGCGATCCGGGACGTGATCGCCGAGGTCGGCGACTCGACTGTGGTGATGAGCGACCTGTGCCTGGACGAGTTCACCTCGCACGGGCACTGCGGCCTGCTCACCCCCGACGGCGGGGTCGACAACGACGCCACGCTCGCCGCGTACGCCGACATGGCGGTGGCCCAGGCCGCCGCCGGGGTCCACGTGGTCGGGCCGTCCGGGATGATGGACGGCCAGGTCGGCGTGGTCCGCAAGGCGCTCGACGCCGCCGGGCACCAGGACGTCTCGGTGCTCGCGTACGCGGTGAAGTACGCCTCCGCCTTCTACGGCCCGTTCCGCGACGCGGTGGAGTCCGCGCTGGAGGGGGACCGGCGCACCTACCAGCAGGACCCGGCGAACCTGCGCGAGTCGCTGCGCGAGGTCGAGCTGGACGTGGCCGAGGGCGCCGACATGGTGATGGTCAAGCCGGCGCTGCCCTACCTCGACGTGGTGTCGGCGGTCCGGGCCGCCGTGAACGTCCCGGTCGCCGCCTACCAGGTCTCCGGCGAGTACGCGATGGTCGAGGCCGCGGCCGCTAACGGTTGGATCGACCGGGAGCGGGTGATGCTGGAGACGCTCACCTCGATCCGGCGGGCCGGCGCCCAGATCATCCTCACCTACTGGGCCGTCGAGGCCGCCCAGTTGCTGCGCCAGCGCTACTGACCGCCGCTCGGCCGGCGTCGCCCGCCCCTCTGCTGCCGGCACGTGCGGCAGCGGCGGGCTCGCCTCGCCGGTTCTCCGGTTTCACCCCTCGTTGTGGTCGCCGCTGTCCACATCCCAAAGTGGTAACTGAGCGTGTTCTTTCGGGCGGCAGGACACCCAACCCCGCGCCGACTTTGCTCTGCAGCCATGGGCGCAACCGTCACGAATCGTGAGCGCTGCCTCGGTGGCTGCAGAGCAAAGTCTGGTGAAGTGGTCCTATCTCCGGCGGCGAACGCGAGTATTATGTCCGCTCAAGTCTTGTTTGTGCCGCAGCCGGATCGCTCGTTTTGGTGGCGCGCTTAACGCTGAGTGAGCGTTACCCTCTGTGTGTGGCGACGGTCGGCGCCGGAGCGGGTTCGGACGTCGCATCCCGGGTTTTCCACAGGGGCGGGGAGCGGGGTTGCCCGGCCGGTGGGGGAGACGGGACCGTGGGCGGCGTGACAGACATCGCCGACAGCGAGCCGCGGGCGTCCGCCGCTACGGCGGGAGACGGCGGGCCGGCGCTGCTCACCGAGCCGTTCGACGTCCCGTTTCCGGCACCGGGGATCGTCCGGGCGGTACGTCGCCGGGCCGATGCCAGTCAACGCGAGCTGGCCCGGTTCGCCCGGGTGCATCCCAGCACGATCGGGCGGATCGAGGCGGGCAACCTGACGCCCAGCCTGGCCATGCTGTCGCGCATCGTGGGCACGGCCGGCTTCCGGCTCGTGGTCGTCGACGAGGCCGGCCGGGTGCTCAAGCCCATGCGTGACCGGGCCGACCTGCGTGACGGCGCGGACCGGCGGTACCCATCCCACCTCGACGTGGTCACCGACCCGGAGCCGGGAGAGTGGTGGGCCGACCGGTACGGGCTGGCCCGCCCGCCGGAGACCTTCTACCGCAACCGGGAGGTCCGGGACTGGCTGCGCCGCCGCAGCCAGTGGGAGGTACGGGTGGCCAAGTACCGGAACGTGCCGCCCCCGCCCGACCCGCAGCGGTGCGGATACCGCGGCGGCCCGCCGATCCGCCCATGAGGGGATCGACGGGCCGCCGCGCGGAACACCGCTCAGTCGTCGTTCAGGATCGTCCCGACGCCGGACGGGTCGACGAGCCGCAGGCCCGGCACCCCGGTCACGTACAGCGTGAGCTTCTCGTCCGCCTCGCGTTTGCGGTCGCCGCGCACGGTGACCGGGAACTCCAGCGAGGTCCGGCCGGCGGCCAGCAACCGGCAGCCCACGTACGGGTCGTAGTCCGATCCGGCCAGGGCGGTGCTGCCGTAGGTGGCCGCGCAGATCAGGGCCGGTTCGGAGAGCGGGCGGGACACGGTGACGGTGAACGTCATCGCGCGGGTGCCCTTGTCGCCCTCGACGACCGAGGTGTCCGCAACCCGCAGCGAGGCGCGCGACCGGAACCGCGCCACCTGCGGGTCGTGGTCGCTCGCGCCCCGGTCACCCAGCTCCGGCGCGTCGGTGGGGTAGTCGGCGTTGACGTGCGCCGTCCGTACCTGCACCAGGTCCTTGTGCATCGGGTCGTTGACGAAGAGGTTGTCCAGCGTCTGCGCCTGGCCGCTGAAGGTGTACGAGTACGCCGACGCGGGCGCGTCCGCCACCAGGTCGTCCCAGAGGTTGTGCAGCCCGGCCTCGTACAGCGGGGCGAGCTGGTCCGACGGGATCGGGTTCTGTGCGGTGGCGATCGGGTCGTCGGGGCGGGGGAAGACGTTCAGGTCCCCGCCGTAGACCACCCGGGCGTCCGGGTCGCTCGCCTCGACCGCCTGCACGATCGCCGCCCCGTACGCGGCCTGTTCGCGGCGCTGCCCGACCCGGCTGTCCGGCCCGGACGAGAAGTGGTTGGCGACCGCCCAGAGCGTGAACCGCTCGCTCGATCCGGGCGCGGCCTTGACCGTGAACCGGGCCACCTGCGCGGCGCGGGTGTAGACGTTGCTGCCGTCCACCCCGGTCGACCGGTCCACGTCGGCCGGCAGCACCGCGTTGAACGCCTTCGGGTTCTGCACCTCGGCGTTCGCGGGCAGCGCCGCCGAGCGGTACTGGACGGTCGGGGCGGAGCCCAGCAGCGGGTCCGTGGCGGTCGCCTGGGCGAGCGTCAGCCGGTCGGTGCGGTACAGGAACGCCGAGGCGATGCCCCGGGCGTCCGCGCCGGTCCGGTCGTACGCGGCGGCGTAGGCCGGGCCGCCGTTCGCCGCGATGGCCAGCGCGAGCTCCTGCACCGTGTCCGGCGCGCCGTCGGCGTTGTCGGCGTCGCCGCAGGCCAGTGCGCCGTCGACCACCGAGCAGATGTCCTGGTCCTCGGCCTCCTGCACCAGGATCAGATCCGGGCTGTGCAGCGAGTTGACGATCTGCCGGGCCTGCACGGCCAGCTTCGCCGCGTACGCCTCCGGGCTCGCCGGCACGTAGTCGAACGGCGGGTTGACGCCGGGGCAGCCGGTGTTGCCGGCGAAGTCGCAGCCGTCGAACGGGTCGTCCCGGTAGTCGTACAGGTTCTCCACGTTGTAGGTGGCGATCGCCACCTCACTGCCGCGGTCGGCCGGCTGCGGCGGGTGGTTTCCGGCCGGGTCCGTGCCACCGGTCAGGGTGAGCTGCTCGGGCTGCACGCTGTACTTGCTGAACGCGTACGAGACGGAGCCGTAGGCGTCCTCGGTGAGCGTGTCGAAGGTGCGCGCCTCGGGCAGCAGCGCCCGGGAGTCACCGGCGGTCGCCTTCACGCCACCGGCGCCCAGCAGGATCCGCTGGTTGTTGCCGTTGTCGAAGAGCGTGCCGGGGATGTCGTCGAGCGGGTGGGCGTCCCGGAACACCCGGCGGGCGTACGGGTCGGACCGCTTCATGATCGGGTCCTCGCGGTCCAGCACGTAGATCTCGGAGTCGGCGGTGGAGGAGTAGATGTGCCGGGGCGCGGAGACGCCGCTGCCGGCGCGTACCCGCATCCGCTCGCCCTCGTGCCGCTCCCAGAACAGGTCGGCGGCGGCCGCCTCGGCCGGCGGGATCGCGTCGTCGACCCGGACGACGGTGTCCACGTCGAGGCCGGAGTCGAGCTTGCGGACCAGCGAGGCGCCGGAGAGCTGGGTCTGGTTGAAGTACTCGGAGACCCGCCCGCGCAGCACGACCTCGTCACCGACGGTCGGGGCGTACCCGCCGATCAGCGTGGTGAACGAGCCCATGAAGACGAACAGGCCGTCGGAGGTCAGCGGGTCGCCGTCGGAGGTGCCGAGCCGGCTCTGGAGGTAGAAGCCCCACTGGTCGGCTCCGGCGGAACTGCGGGTCAGCGACATGCCGGTGATGACACCGCGTACGTCGTACAGCGTGGAGCTGGTGCCGTTGCCGCTGGCCGGCGCGAGCGGCGACCGGTCGGTGCGGCCGTCCTCGTCGTCGGCGGTGCGGCCCTGCACCTCGCCGATCGACAGCACGCTCGTGGCCTGCACGGTGAGCGTGCAGGTGGCGGTGTCGCCCTCGTCGTCGGTGGAGGTCACGGTGACCGCGTAGCCGCCGGCCGGCAGGCCGGTGGCGGTGAGCGTCGCGGTGGCCGTGCCGCCGTCCCCGGTCGCCGGGGTGAACGCGGTACGGCTGATCGAGCCGCTCGCCGGCACCGGCACGACCGAGGTGACAGCCAGGTCGGTGACCGTGTCGTCGGCGTCGGTAGCGGTCACCTCGCGGGTCGCGGTGGCACCCGCCGACAGCGTCAGCGCGCCGCCGCAGGCCACCGTGGGTGGCTGGTCGGCCGGGCCGCCGCCGACGGTGTGGCTGCCCAGCCCGTCGAAGGTGTCGGTGGCGAAGCCGGCCCACTGCGCGGCCGGGTCGAACGGGTCCGCCGGGTCGGTGTCGCCGGCGGTCACAGAGGGCAGGCGGCGCAGCGTGTTGTCCGCGGTGCTGGTCAGCCCGCTGCCCCACTCGGTGCCCGGGTCGACGCCGACCTGGCCGAGGGAGTCGACCACCGCGTCACCCTTGCGCAGCACTATCGCGTCGTCGCCGTTGAACAGCGAACCGGAGTACGTCTGGTCGGCCTGGGCGAGGATCGCCGGGCCGGCCGACGCGGCGGCGAAGACGAACACGTCACCGGCGGCGACGGTCCCGGTCAGGGCCACGTTCGTCGAGGTGGTGGCGCCGTTGAAGAAGAGCTGGAGCTGGTAGCCGCCGGCGGCCAGGTCGATCGGTGCGCCGGTGCCGTTGTACAGCTCGACGGCCTTGTTGTTGGACGACCCCTCGACATATTCGGAGATGAACAGGTCGGTGGGCGCGGCGCTGGCCGCGGTGGGCGCGACAGCGATCGCCGTGAGGGTGACGGCGGCGGTGGTCGCGAACGCGGCGAGGGTGCGGCGCGGGCGCATGGGGCCTCCACGATGGGTGGACATGAACTAACGAACGTTAAGGCTCTCGTGGGTGCGCCGTCCAGCCCTGTCGATGACCGGCCGATGAACGATCAGCGATGACTGTCCAGCCGGTGCACCAGCTCGGCGACGTCCACACCGTATTCGCACCAGTCGCGGTCGGGGCGGTAGCCCAACTCGGCGTTCACCTTCAGCATCGACTCGTTGTCCTGCGCGTTCCAGGTCTGCACCTCGATCACCTCGGGCTCGGCCGAGCGCAGCTCCAGCAGCATCCGCGCCTTGATGGCCCGGTCGATGCCGTAGCCGCGGTGATCGTGGACGACGATCGTGTCGTACTGGTCGGCCCGGGTCGGGTGCTGCGCCGGCACGACCACCTCGGTCAACCCGGCCACCTCGCCGGTCTGCTCGTGCAGCGCCAGCACGATGTACGGCTTCATGCCGCGCCGGTGCAGCGTGGCGAGGCTGTCGCGCAGCCGGTCCGGGTCGTAGGAGCTGGGCCGCAGCTCCACGTCGTCGGAGTCGCGCACCTCGGCCTTGGCCCGCGCGTACGCCTCGATCAGCTCGTCCGGCGGGCCACCCGGCCAGAACTCCACGCGGTAGCCCGCGCCGAGCCCGGCGGCCATCTCGGTGAGCGCCGGCCAGTCCACCGAATGCAGGTCGAGCACGCTGCGGGTCTCCACGTAGTCCCGGGTGAAGCCCAGCGACTCGTAGAACCCCACGGCCGGGGTGTCGCCGACCACCTCCACGCCGATCGACTGGAAGCCCTCGTCCCAGACCCGGCGGGCGGCCACCCGCACCAGCTCACGGCCGACCCCGCCGCGCCGGATCGCCGGGTGCACCAGCACCTCCAGCACGCCGATCCCGCCGAGCAGCAGCACATGCACATGCCCGAGGATCGCGCCGGGCGTGCCGTCCGGCGCGGTGTCGTCCTGCGCGACCCACGAGATCCGCCGCTCGCCGGGCATCACCTCGGACAGATACTCCCGCAGGGAGCTCTCCCGCCATGGCGGATCCTGCGGCAGATCGGCCGCCAGGACCGCGTTCAGCGTGTCCAGCAGGGATGCGATCTCGGCGGACGACGCGGTCCGGGGATCCCACTCGCGCACCATCACCCGTCTAGCTTGCCGCCAACGGCAGCCGGGGGGAAGGGTTCAGTCCGCGAATGTACGTGAGCCGTCACCTCACGTTGCGGCTGAGCCTGCCGTACTCGTCGGCCTTGTCGAAGACCGCCTGGGCGTACCGACGCACGTCGTTGTAGGAGAGGATGGCGCTCCACCAGTCGCCCGGGATGGTCATGTTCCGACCGCCCTTGCACAGGTAGAGCCCGGCGGCCAGCGCCGCGTCGTCGATGTCGTGCGGGTTCTTCACGCCGTCGCCGTCGGCGTCCCCGCCGATCTCCTGCCAGGTGGTCGGGATGAACTGCATCGGGCCGAGCGCCCGGTCGAAGACGCGGTCGCCGTCGAGCAGCCCCTGGTCGGTGTCGAGGATGCGGGACCGGCCGCCCTGCCCGTCCAGCGGCTGCCCCTTGATCTCCGGCAGGGCCCGTCCGTCGGCTTGCAGCGTGGCGCCGTTCGCCGCACCGTGGCGCGACTCGACGTACCCGATGGCGGCCAGCGTGGTCCAGCTCAGCTGGCAGCCCCGGTTGGTCTGGGCGAGCGCCAGCTCGGCGTAGGCGTACGCCTGGAGCGCCACCACGGGGATGCCGGTCACCGCGCTGACCCGCTGCGCCCAGCCGGCGAGCGCGTCGGCCGGACGGCCGGCGGGCAGAACCGGGGCGGTGGTCGCACCGGGCAGTGGCGTGCCGGGCACTGGCGTGCCGGTCGGTACGGCGCCGCCGGGCAACCCGGTCAGGTCCGGCAACGGTGGTGTGGCGGGCGCGGCGGCGGTCTGCGGCACGCTCTGCGACGGCGTGGCGTCGGCGACCGGCTCCGGCCGGCCGACCGCCGCCGGGACGACCACCGCGCCGGCCGTGGCGGCGGCGGCGACCAGCGCGAGCAGGAACAGCGCGGGCATCGCGGTGCGGCCGCCGGGCCGCCGGGACCAGGCGCGGGTGGCCCGGGCCGCGCCGACAGCGACCTGCCGGGGACGCGCCCGGACAGCGTGCGCGAACGGCATCCGCCGTCGTCGCCCGCCGGCCTCGGCCGCCGTCCCGGCCTTCGCCGCCGCCTCTGCCGTTACCGCCCCGGCCCCGGCCTCGGCCGCCGCTTCGGTGGCCGGCTGCTCACGCTCGTCGTTCGACCCGGGCTCGGCGTCCGCCTTCGCGTGTGGTTCGGGCTGCGGCTTCTCGCCCGGCTTCGCACCGGCCCCCGCGTCGACCGCCGCACCCGTTTCGGCCGCCGTGCTCGTTCCGGCCGCGGCGTCCGCGTCGCGGGCCGGGTCGGCGGGCGGCTCCGGGGGAAGGGGCTTCCGCTCGCGGCGTGGACGCGGGATGGACCGGGTGCCGTCGTCGGGTGGCGCGGCGGGTCGCAGGGGCCGGGCCGTCGCTCGCCGTTCGCCGTCCACCACCCGTCGAGTATCACCCATCGGAGTGACGACGTCAGGCCCGGCCGTACGCTTGGGTCATGCCCCGGTACGAGTTCCGTTGCCGCGCCTGCGGCGACACCTTCGAGGTCAATCGTCCGATGGCGCAGGCCGCACGGCCGGCCACCTGCCCGCAGGGCCACGCCGACACGGTGAAACTGCTGTCCACCGTGGCTGTCACCGGCCGGGGCGGCGCCGCCCCGAGTGGTGGGATTCCCAGCGGTGGTGGTTGCTGCGGCGGCTCCTGCGGTTGCTGACTTTCCGTCGTCCGTCCCGCGTGTCGATCGGGGTCTTGCCGCCGGTGTGATCTTTTGGCACCTTGGGGCGGAATCTGCCCAGCCGTTCTCACGATGCGTGACGGCACGACCATAGGGCAGCATGAACCCGACGTCACCGGGCGGAGGTTCGACGTATGTCCAAAGGACACCACCTCCCCAGCGGGTGGGTGACCTTCGTGTTCACCGACATCGAGGGCTCGACACGGCTGGCCCGGATGCTCGGCCCGGTCTACCGTCCGGTGCTGCACGAGCATCGGCGGTTGCTGCGCGACACCCTGGCCGGCACGGACGGCGCGGAGCTGCTGACCGAGGGGGACTCGTTCTTCCTCGCGTTCCCGGACGCCGCCGCCGCGGTCCGCGCCTGCCTGACCGCGCAGCGGGCGCTCTCCGATCACGACTGGCCCAACCCGGACGCCACCCCACGGGTACGCATGGGGCTGCACACCGGCTACGCCGAGCCCCGCGACGGCGAGTACGCCAGCCCCGAGGTGCACCGGGCCGCCCGCGTGGCCGCCGCCGCACACGGTGGGCAGGTGCTCTGCTCGGCCGCCACCGCCCGGCACGCCGACCCGCTGCCGGACGGGGTGTCCCTGCTGGACCTCGGTCTGCACCGGCTGCGCGGGTTCGACGACCGGGAGCGGCTGTTCCAGCTCGTCGCGCCGGGGCTGGAGCGGCGGTTCCCGCGCCCGCGTACCGCCGACGCGACAGCGCACAACCTGCCCACCCAGGTCACCTCGTTCGTCGGCCGGCAGGCCGAGCGCGCCGAGCTTGGCCGGCTGGTCGAGGCGTACCGGCTGGTGACGGTGCTCGGCGCGGGCGGCGCCGGCAAGACCCGGCTGGCGGTGGAGCTGGCCTCCGGCATCGTCGAGGACTACCCGGACGGCGTCTGGTTCGTCGACATCGCCGCGGTGACCGACCCGGGGCTCGTGGCGTTCGAGATCGCCGCCGTGCTCGGCCTCCGCCCGGAGCCGGGCCGGCCGATGGTCGACACCCTCGTCGAGTACGCGGCGCCGCGCCGGATGCTCGTGCTGCTGGACACCTGCGACGCCCAGACCGCCGCGTCGGCCGACGTGATCAGCCGGCTGCTGGCCGGCGGCCGGGGGGTGCGGGTGCTGGCGACCAGCCGGGAGTCGTTCGGCGTACCCGGCGAGGTGGTGTGGCGGATCCCGCCGCTGTCGGTGGACGAGGGCCCCGACGGCGGGGGGAGCGACGCGGTGGCGCTGCTGCTGGACCGCACCGCCGTGGCCCGGGGCGGACGGGCACCGGAGCCGGCCGAGCAGGCCGACCTGCACCGGGTGGTACGCCGTCTGGACGGGCTGCCGCTGGCCATAGAGCTGGCCGCGGCCCGGCTGCGGGTGCTCTCGGTCGGCCAGCTGGCCGAGCGGCTGGACGACATGCTGGGCACGCTCGACGCCGGCCGGGAGACGGCGGAGCCGCCGCCGGTGGAGGCGGGCTGGAGCGGCAACCAGCAGGACACGGTGGACCTGGTGGCCGCCGCGACCGGCGCCGCCCCGCCCACCCCGGCGAGCCGGGCAGTGCAGCGTTCGGCGAGTGAGCGGCACCTGACCATCCAGGCCACTGTGACCTGGTCGTACCGGACGCTGGGCGCGCGCTCGGCCCGGCTGCTGCGCTGGATGGCGGTGTTCGCCGGCCCGGTGGACCTGCCCACCGTGCAGTGGCTGCTCGACGAGGACCCACTCGACCCGCTCTCGGTGCTGGTGGACAAGTCGATGGTGCTGGCCGAGCCGCACGCCTCCGGCAGCACGTACCGGATGCTCGACCCGATCCGGGCGTACGCGGCCCGGCGGCTGATCGAGGCGGGCGAGGAGCAGAGCGCCCGGGACCGGCACGTCGCCTGGTGCCGGCACGCGCTGGACCGGGCGCACCTGGGGCCGGACGGCCGCCCGGTGACGCTCTCCCTGTACGCGCTCGACCCGCTGGCGAACGAGTTGCGGGCCGCGTTGCGCTGGTGCGCCACCGGCGGCAGCGCGCGGTCGGGCCTGTCGCTCGCGGGTGACCTGGACCAGTGGTGGCGGGAGCGCGGGCTGGCCCGGGAGGGGCGGCTCTGGCTGTTCCGGCTCTACGGCCGGCTGGCCGAGACCGGCGAGGTGATGCCGGACGCCGAACTGGCCGCCGCGTACCACATGCACTCGTTGCACGCGGGCGCGGACGGCGAGTTCGGCGAGGAGCTGCGGTACTCGCAGCGGGCCGAGGCGGCCGCCCGGCAGTCCGGCGACCGGGGGCTGCTGGCCCGGGTGCTGGCCGGACGCGCGGCGCCGCTTGTCGACATGGGGCAGTTCGCCGAGGCGGAGCGGATCTGCCGCGAGGTGATCGACTGGGCGTACGCGCAGGACGTGGTGGGTGACGCGCTGCTGGCCGTCTACAACCTCTCCGAGCTGCTCTGGCGCCGGGGCGCGCTGGACGAGGCGGCCGACCTGCTGGCCGCGGCCCGCCCGGTCGAGGCGTCCCGGCCGGCCGAGCGGGGCGGACGCTCGGTGGACATGCTGCTCGGCATGGTGGCGCTGGCCCGGGGCGATCTGGTCGCCGCGCACGAGCACCTGCTGGTGGCGTTACGGTCCCGGATGAGCCACGGCTACCTGGGCCGGGCATGCGACACGATAAACGCGATAGCGGTGCGCTGCGCGCTCGCCGGGGACGCGTTGTCAGCGGCCCGGCTGTTCGGCGCGGCGCAGGCCACCCGGGCGAACCTGCGGGCCACGCCGGGGATATACGGCCCGTACTGGTCGGCCCGGCAGACGGAGCTGCGGCGGGTGCTCGGTGACGAGGCGTTCGACGCCGCGTACGGCGCCGGTGCGGGGCTGCGGCTGGACGAGGTGGCGGCGCTCGCGCTGCACGTGGAGCACCCGGACATGGCGGCCGACTCGCCGAGGTTCGGCGGGCGGAAGCCGGGTTCGTGGCCGGCGTTCGAGCCGCGCAGCACGGCGGGCTGAGCCGGGCCGCTGAGCGGCCGTGCGGGAGCCCGCCGGGCGGCGGGCTCCCCATCCGTCAGGCGCGTGCGGCGGCGCGGCGCTCGGCCTCGGCCTTCATCCGGGCGGCGCGGTCGAGGTCGGCCCGCGACACGGCGGCGACCGAGCCGAAGACGCTCACCGCCTGGTAGTACGTCCAGGCGAGGCTGTAGCAGGCGGGCCGGACCACCGCGTTGTACGTGGCGCAGACCCGCTTCAGGTCGGCGTAGAAGGCGTTGTCCAACCGGGACTTGCTGGCGGAGAAGACGCCCATGGCCTTGTGGTTGCGGTAGCCGAAGTCGTGGCGGTAGCAGGAGAGCTTGAAGTTGAACCCGATCGGGTTGTCGGGGCTGGACGAGCAGTAGTCGGTGGACCAGTCGAAGCCGTAGTCGGTCCAGGGCGACCGGTTCTGCCGGGCGCTGTTCCAGGCGTTGTAGCTGGACGCGCTGGTCTGCGTCCAGCTGGTCAGGACGGACAGCTTCTGCTCGGTGCTCACCGCGGCGGCGGCCGGTGCGGCCAGGCTGAGTGCCGTGAGCAGGGCGAGTGTTGCGGCGGCGAGGGTGGTGGCGAGGCGACGGGACACGGGAACCTCCGCAGGGGTGGCGTCCGGGATCTCCGGATGTCGACAAGTGTCGATCAAGCCGATGAGCTGCGACGATGTTCCGGGGAACGGCTCGCTGGCATCCGCCCAAACAGACGAATGCCCCCGGGCCGGCGAGGCGGCCCGGGGGCATCCGGTGGAGATCAGCGCACGAAGCGCGGCGGGCTCGCCGGGCTCTCGTTCGCCAGCCGGTCCAGCGCGGTCACGTAGTAGGTGTACTTCGCGCCGTCGGCCGCCGTGGTGTCCACCCAGGACTGCACCGCGTCGTCGGTGGCTCGCACGGTGCCGACCAGGTGCGAGGCGTCCGCGAAGTCGCAGCGCCCGGCCAGGCCGTGCCCGTCGAACCGGTAGATCGCGTACGACGCGGCGGTGCCGAGCGGGCCCTTGCCGTCGGCCGGCTGCCGCCAGCTCAGGCGTACCCCGTCCGCCTCCCGCTGGGCCTTGGTGACCACCGGGAACAGCAGCGGCTTGCGCGGCAGGTGCGTCATGGTGGGCACCAGCGCCGGGCGGGAGTAGTGCTCGGCCGCGTAGATGTCGATGGCGCCGAGCCGGTTGGCCCGGACCTGCACCGCGGAGAAGTGCACGTTGCCGAGCACCTCCGGGTACGACCGGTTGAGTGTCAGGTGGTTCGACAGCTCCTGCGGGTTCATCCAGAACGACCCGTACGCCGGGTCACCGCTCTTGTAGTCGGCCTGGCCGATGTAGAGCTGCACCCGCGTGCCGCGCACCTGCTCGGCCCACCACGGCACCAGACGGGCGTAGTCGGCGGCCGGGTACTGGCCGATGTACCAGTAGAGCTGCGGCACGATGTAGTCGATCCACTCCTCCTTGACCCACTTGCGGGAGTCGGCGGAGATGATGTCGTACGACTGCGAGCCGGTGGTGTCCGAGCCGTTCGGGTCGGCCGACGCGTTGCGCCAGATGCCGAACGGGCTGACGCCGAACTTCACATACGGCTTGACCGCCTTGATCTTGGCGTTCATCTCCTGGATCAGCAGGTTGATGTTGTCCCGCCGCCAGTCGGCCTTGTCGGTGAAGCCCCTGTTGTACGCCGCGAACGTGGCGTCGTCGGGCACCTGGTGGGTGCCGCTCGGGTACGGGTAGAAGTAGTCGTCGAAGTGCACGCCGTCGATGTCGTACCGCTTGACCGCGTCCATCATCGCGGTCTGGACGAACTCGCGGACCTCGGGGACGCCGGGGTTGTAGTAGAGCCGGCTGCCGGCGACGCCGGCGGGCGGGTAGGCGAAGACCCAGTCGGGGTGCTGGCGGGCCGGGCTGTCCGGGGCCAGTTGCGACAGGTCGGCGCCGGCGCCGCCGGGCGCGGGCATGGAGACGCGGTACGGGTTGAACCAGGCGTGGAACTCCAGGTTGCGCTTGTGCGACTCGGCGACCAGGAAGTCCAGCGGATCCCAGCCGGGGTTCTTGCCGCGTACGCCGGTCAGGTACTCCGACCACGGCTCGTACGGCGAGGGCCAGAACGCGTCGGCGGTCGGGCGGACCTGGACCACGACGGCGTTGTGGTTGAGCTTCTGCGCCAGGTCCAGCCAGGCCAGGTATTCGGCCTTCTGCTTGGCCACCTGGTCCGGCGCGGTCCAGGAGCCCTTGCTGGGCCAGTCGATGTTCGTCACCGAGGCGATCCACATGGCCCGGAACTGGCGCTTGGGGGTGGCCGGGTCGGTGACGCAGTCGGTGGAGGGGGAAGTGGCGGTGCCGTTGTCGTCGGGTGCGGCCTGCGCCGGCGTGCCGGCGACCAGCGTGCCGAGCAACGCCGCGGCCAGCGCGGCGGCTCCGAGCCGAGTTGCCTTCATGCGGTGCGGTCCCTTCGTCGGGTCCGGGGGGACAGTCGGGGGCGGGCGTTGCGGCAAGATTCGCCGATACACCCATGCCTCCGGTAGGAAACTTTCATCTATCCGTGCCCGGCGCAAGACCTGGACGGCCGATCGATGTCCGGCTCCGTGCGATCGACCGGATCGTGACGATTCCGATACCTGGCGTACGGGATTGGGGTGGAAAACGGCTGGGTAGCTCCCCCGGTCACAGACCGCCACCGTGGCGGCCACACGGCGGGGGAGGTGATCAGATGTCGGTCCTGCGTACCAAGCCGATCCAGGACGTGCTCGCCCAGGGCGACGCCGACGGCGAGGACGGCAAGCCGGGGCTGCGGCGCCGGCTCGGCGCGGTCGACCTGATGGGCTTCGGCATCGGCATCGTGATCGGCACCGGCATCTTCACGCTCACCGGTGTCGAGGCGCGCAACAGCGCCGGGCCGGGCGTGGTGATCTCGTTCGGCATCGCCGGCCTGGTCGCGCTACTCGCCGCGCTCTGCTACGCCGAACTGGCCAGCAGCGTGCCGACCGCCGGCAGCGCCTACACCTACGCGTACGCGACGATGGGCGAGATCGTCGCCTGGATCATCGGCTGGGACCTGCTCCTGGAGTTCGCGCTCGGCGCGGCGGTGGTGGCCCGCGGCTGGTCCGGCTACCTCGCCGACCTGCTCGGCCTGCCCAGCGCCTGGTTCGCAGAGGAGGGCAGCGTCGTCAACCTCGGCGCCATCGGCATCGTGCTGGTGCTCGGCGTGGTCGCCATCGTCGGCATCCGCGAGTCCGCCCGGGTCACCAACCTGCTCGTGCTGGTCAAGGTGGCGATCTGTGCCTTCGTCGTCATCGCCGGGCTGTTCTTCGTCAAGGCGGCCAACCTCAGCCCGTTCATCCCGGCCGCCGAGCCGGCCGGTGCCGGGGACGACGGCATCAAGCAACCTGTCACCCAGGCCATCTTCGGGCTGGAACCCTCAGTCTTCGGCTTCGCCGGGGTGCTCACCGCCGCCGCCGTGGTGTTCTTCGCGTACACCGGGTTCGAGGCCGTGGCGAACCTGGGTGAGGAGACCCGCAAGCCCAAGCGGGACCTGCCGCTGGGCCTGCTCGGCACGCTGCTCATCTCCACGGTGCTCTACATCGGCGTCTCGCTGGTGGTGGTCGGGATGGTCAAGTACACCGAGATCGACGAGGGCGCGCCGATCGCGTCCGCGTTCCGGGCGGTCGGCGCCGGCTGGGCCGCGGTGCTCGTCTCCATCGCCGCCGTCGCCGGGCTCACCAGCGTGATCCTTGTCGACCTGGTGGCCATGGGCCGGATCGGCTTCGCCATCGCCCGGGACGGGCTCATCCCGCCCGCCATCGCCAAGGTGCACCCGCGCTGGGGCACCCCGTACCGGATCGCCGGGATCATGACCGTCGCGGTGGCGCTACTCGCCGGTTTCCTGCCGCTGTCCGCGCTCGCCGACCTGGTCAGCATCGGCGCGCTCTGCGCGTTCACGCTTGTCGCCATCGCGGTGCCGATCCTGCGCAAGCGCCGCCCCGACCTGGAGCGGCCGTTCAAGGTGCCGTTCTCGCCGGTGCTGCCGATCGTCACCGCGCTGGCCTGCCTCTACCTGAGCCTGAACCTCTCGGTCGAGACCTGGCTGCGGTTCCTCGCGTGGATGCTGATCGGCGCGGTCATCTACTTCGGGTACGGCCACCGCAAGAACCGGCTCGCCCGCAGCGAGCACTCGGACACCCCCGAGCCCGCCCCCACCCCCTGACGCCCGGAAGGAAGGGCCCCTTCTTAACGCCAGGCGTTAAGAAGGGGCCCTTCTACTACCGGAGGCGTTAAAAGGGGGCCCTTCCTTACCCGCTCACCCCTTCAGGCCGCTGCGGGAGACGCCCTGGATGACGTGCCGCTGGGCGAGCACGAACAGGATCAGCACCGGCACGCTCGCCAGCACCGCGCCCGCCATGATGACCGGATAGTCGGTCACGTACGCGCCCTGGAGCAGGCCCAGGCCCGCCGGCAGGGTCAGCCGTTCCGGGCTGAACAGCACGTACACCGGCCAGAGGAAGTCGTTCCAGTTGGTCAGGAACGACAGCACCGCGAGCGTGGCCAGGGCCGGCTTCGACAGCGGCAGCAGCACCCGGCGGAACACCTGCCAGTGGTTCGCGCCGTCCAGCACCGCCGCCTCCTCCAGCTCGGCCGGGATGGAGAGGAAGAACTGCCGCAGGAAGAACACCCCGAACGCGCTCGCCGCGCCCGGCACGATCACCACAGTGAGCGTGTCGATCCAGTCCAGCCGCTCGGCGATGATGAAGTTCGGGATGATCAGCGAGGTGGGTGGCAGGAACAGCGTGCCCACGATCAGCGCGAACAGCACCTTGCGGCCGCGGAACCGCATCCGGGCCAGCGCGTACGCGGCCATCGACGCGGTCACCAGCACCAGCAGCGTGTGCAGGGTGGCCGCGAGCATGCTGTTGACGAACCAGCGCAGCACCGGGTTCGCCGCGTTGTCGACTATCTGCTGGTAGCCGTAGGTGGAGAACGGGTCCGGCAGCCAGCCGGGCGGCACCCGCTGCGCGTCGTCGTACGTCTTCACCGACGTCAGCAGCATCCACACCAGAGGGGTCACGAAGATCGCGGTGACCAGGAGCAGGACGCCGTACCGCGCCACCGCGCGCGTGTTCCTCATGTCGTAGCCCTCAGTCTTCCCGGTAGCGGAACAGCCGGAAGTTGGCGACGCTCACCACCGCCAGCATCAGCGCGAAGAACACGCTCATCGCGGCGGCCCGTCCGGCGTCGTAGTCGCGCAGCCCCTCGTCGACGATCCGCCAGACCACGGTCCGGGTCTGCTCGCCCGGCGCGCCCTGGGTGATCAGGAACGCCTGCCCGAACACGTTCGCCGAGGCGAGGATCGTGGTGGTGAAGACGAACAGCATCACCGGGCGCAGGCCGGGGATCGTGACGTGGCGGAACCGGTCCCAGCCGCCGGCGCCGTCCACCTTGGCCGCCTCGTACAGCTCGGCCGGGATGTCCTGGAGACCGGCCAGGTAGATCACCGCGTTGAAGCCGCAGGTCCACCACACGGTCACGCCGACGAGCGACACCCAGGCCCACGGCACGTCGGTCACCCACGGCGTGTCCGAGGGGAGCCCGACCACACCGAGCAGCCGGTTGACCAGGCCCAGGTTGGCATCCAGCAGGAACCGCCAGAGCAGGCCGATCACCGCGACGCCCAGCACGTACGGCGCGAAGAACGCGGCCCGGAAGAACGTCCGGCCGGGGAACGAGCGGTTGAGCAGCAGCGCCAGCCCGAGCGGGACGACCACCAGCAGCGGTACGGAGAACAGCGTGAAGACCCCGGTCGCCCGGACGCTCGACCACCAGTCCCCGAAGATCGCCGAGTCGCTGGAGAACAGATCCCGGTAGTTGCCGAGCCCGACGAACGGCCGGTTTGGCAGTTGCAGGTCCCACTGGTGCAGGCTGATCCAGACCCCGAACAGGATCGGCGCCAGGCCGAAGACCCCGAACAGGATCAGGTACGGCGCGAGGAAGAGGTACGGGGTCGCGCGGTTGCCGCGTTCCGTCGCGCCCCGGCGGCGGGTGCGCGCCGGGGGCGGCACGCCGTCGCGCGCCGCCCCGACCTCGATCACGTCCGCCACGGCGGATCAGTTCCCGTACTTCTTGCGGCTGTCCTCCAGCTGCTTGTTCGCCTTCGCCGCGCCGTCGTCGAGCGCCTGCTTCGGCGGCTTCTTGCCCAGCGCCGCCTCGTTGAACGCGTTGTAGAAGGTCAGCATGGCCTCGTTCAGGCCCGGCACGGACGGCGGGAACGCGGCGTACTCCAGCTCCGGTGCGAGCGCGTTGACCTCGGTGAGCGCGGTGAACTCACTGCTCTCCCGCACCGCCTTGCGGGCCGGCACCTGGCCGCCCTTGGCCCAGTCCAGGGAGTGCTGGCTCAGCCAGTTGATGAAAACCTTCGCCCCGGCGGTCTTGTCGGCGTTCGCGGAGCGCTGCTTGACGATGGTGAAGTTGTGCGAGTTCGCCCAGGCGGCTTTCTGGCTGCCGATCTGCGGCAGGGGCGCGACGCCCCACTGCACGTTCGCGCTCTTCTTCAGGTCGTTGATCTGCCAGATGCCGTTCCAGTTGAACGCGTTCTTGCCGCTCTTGAACGCCAGGTAGTCGGCGTCCTGGCCGACGTTCGCGGGGGAGTGGCCCTGCTTGATCAGGTCGACCAGCCAGGTGCACGCCTCGACCGCCGGGTCGGAGTTGAACGTCGCCTTCGCCACCTCGGCGTCGAAGAGCGTGCCGCCCCACTGGTGCAGCAGGCTGTAGAACGTCATGCCGCCGGTGAACTGGAACGGGCTGACCCAGAAGCCCTGCACGCCCGACTTCTTCAGCTCGGTGAGCGCGGCCGTGTACTCCTCCCTGGTGGCCGGTGGCTTCTCCGGGTCCAGGCCGGCCTTCCGCATGACCGCCTTGTTGTAGTAGAAGCCCAGCGGGTGCATGTCCAGCGGGATGCCGTACCGCTTGTCGCCGTAGAGGCCGCCCTTCCAGACCGTCGGGGCGAAGTCGCCCTCGCTCAGCTCCAGCGCCTTCGCCACGTCGTCCAGTTCGGTGATCACGCCCCGGGCGGCGAACGTGGCGAGCTGGTCCATGTGCATGACAGCGATGTCCGGGCCGTTGCCGCTGGAGACCGCGCCGGGAAGCTTGCTGTAGTAGTCCTCCCACTGGTACGTGATCACGCTGACCGCGATGTTCTTGTGCTCGCCGTTGAACTGCTCGACGAGCGTCTTGAAGATGTCACCGTCACCGCCGGTGAAGCCGTTCCACAGCTTCAGGTCCACCTTCGGGCCGGTGTAGTCCTTGCCGCCGTTGCCGGCCGCGCCGGAACTGTCGGAGCTGCTGCCGCCGCCGCAGCCGCTGAGCGTCAGCGTGGCCGCCGCGCCGAGCCCGACGCCGAGGCCGAGCAGACGCCGCCGGCTCATCTCGTTCTGGATCATGCGTACTCCTTGGGGGACGGAATGGAGTATTGCCTGGTCACGACGCCGGCACGAAGCGCAGCAGGTTCCAGGAGGTGGCCGGCAGCAGCACGGAGGCGCGGCCGCCGTCGACTGTGGGCGTGGTGAGGTCCCGGGGCGCGACCCGCTCCGGGTCTTCTTCGGTGTTCGTGGCGTCCGGGTCGGTTCCGGCCGCCACCGTGGTGTGCGCCTCGGCCCGCAGGCCGGGCAGGCCGCGCAGGTCCAGGTCGAGCGGGAGGTCCTGCGGACCCCTGTTGACCGCGAAGACGGCCAGCTCGCCGGTCTCCTCGTCGTGCACGGCGACGGTGTCCAGCGCGGGCACGTCGCCGTAGCGCCGGGTCTCGTAGGTCGGGCCGGTGGGCTCGGTCCGCAGCACGGTGCCGCGGGCGTACCGGGCGGTCAGGGCGAACGGGTGGAAGATGCTCTGCCGCCAGGCCGGGCCGCCGTCGCGGGTACGGATCGGGGCGATCACGTTGGCGAGCTGCGCCTGGCAGGCCACGCCGATGCGGTCGGCGTGCCGGAGCAGGGTGATCAGCAGGTCGCCCACCACCACCGCGTCGACGGCCGTGTAGTCGTCCTCGATCAGTGCCGGCGCCTCGACCCAGCCGCGCCGGTCCAGGTCGGACTGGAGGCGGGACTGGTACCAGACGTTCCACTCGTCGAAGGAGATCTTCAGCTTGCGCCTCTGCCGCAGCTTGGCGCCCACGTGGTCGGCGGTGGCGACGACCTCGGTGATGAAGGCGTCCATGTCGACGGCGGAGGCGAGCAGGCTGGCCCGGTCACCGTCGGAGGGGTCGTAGTAGGTGTGGGCGGAGATGTAGTCGACGTGCTCGTACGCGTGCTCCAGCACTGTCGCCTCCCACGCGCCGAACGTGGGCATGCCCCGGTTGGAGCTTCCGCAGGCGACCAGGCTGATCGAGGGGTCGACCATCTTCATCGCGCGGGCGGTCTCGGCGGCGAGCCGGCCGTACTCGTCGGCGGTCTTGTGCCCGACCTGCCACGGCCCGTCCATCTCGTTGCCGAGGCACCACAGCCGCACCCCGTACGGCTGCTCGGCGCCGTGCTTGCGGCGCAGGTCGGATAGTTGGGTGCCGCCCGGGTGGTTGGTGTACTCAAGCAGGTCGAGCGCCTCGGTCACGCCGCGGGTGCCGAGGTTGACGGCCATCATCGGCTCGACCCCGGCCTCGGCCGCCCAGGTCATGAACTCGTCCAGGCCGAACTCGTTGGTCTCGATCGTCTTCCAGGCCAGGTCGAGCCGGCGCGGCCGGTCGCCGACCGGGCCGATGCCGTCCTCCCACCGGTAGCTGGAGACGAAGTTGCCGCCCGGGTAGCGCACCACCGAGACGCCCAGCTCACGGGTCAGGTCCAGCACGTCGCGCCGCAGCCCCCGCCGGTCGGCTGTGGGGTGGCCGGGCTCGTACACCCCGCCGTAGACGCAGCGCCCCATGTGCTCGACGAAGGAACCGAAGATCCGGCGGTCCGCCGGCGCGACCCGGAACGCCGGATCGATAGTGAGCTGCGCGTTCGGCACTGTGCCAACCTCTTCCTCGTGGCGATGGCGAGTGACGGCTGTCACTCCGTTGTCAGTGGTTTCTACAACGTTGTAAGCACCTGTGTAAAGAGGCAGTCGTGTCGTCGCGACGCGGTACGCTGCGGCCAGCGTTCACCGGGAGGAAGTTCAGTGCGGCACAGGCTCAAGGACGTCGCCGAGCGGGCCGGAGTGTCGGTGAAGACCGTCTCCAACGTCGTCAACGGCTACCAGCACGTGCGCGCCGACACCCGGGCCCGGGTCGAGGAGGCCATCGCCGCGCTCAACTACCGGCCCAACCTGTCGGCCCGCAACCTGCGCAAGGGGCGTACCGGGGTGATCGCGCTGGCCGTGCCCGAGCTGGACATCCCCTACTTCGCCGAGCTGGCCCGGCACGTCGTCACCGCCGCCGCCGACCACGACTGGACAGTGCTGATCGACCAGACCGGCGGCCGCTCCGAGCAGGAACGCAAGGCCGCCAGCGGTATCGGCGACCACATGATCGACGGCCTGATCCTGAGCCCGCTCGCGCTCACCGCAGACGACCTCGCCGCCCTGGCCGGCCTGCCCATGGTGCTGCTCGGCGAACGGGTCGACCACGGCCCCGCCGACCACGTCATGACCGACAACGTGGCCGCCGCCCGCGAGATCACCACCCACCTGATCGGGCTCGGCCGCCGCCGGATCGCCGCGATCGGCTCCCAGCGGACCCCCGAGGGCGCCAGCGCCCGGCTCCGCCTGGCCGGCTACACCGCCGCGCTGGCCGAGGCCGGCATCGCCTACGACGACCGCCTGGTGGCGCCCGCGCCGGCCTGGCACCGCGCGGACGGCGCCGCCGCCATGCGGCAACTTCTCTCCACCGGGGTACGCCCCGACGCCGCCTTCTGCTTCAACGACACGCTCGCGCTCGGCGCGCTGCGGGCGCTGCACGAGGAGGGCCTGCGCGTGCCCGAGGACGTCGCGGTGGCCGGCTTCGACGACATCGAGGACGGCCGCTTCTCGATCCCGACGCTGACCACAGTCGCCCCGGACAAGGAGCGCATCGCCCGCCTCGCGGTCGAGCTGCTGGCCGGTCGCCTGGGCCAGGACCGCGACGCACCGCCCCGAGAGCTGGTGGTCTCCCACCAGCTGGCCCTGAGAGAGTCCGCCCCACCCCGCCCCGCCTAGCCCTCCGGTGCCGTGGTCAGTCGAAGAAGCGGGCCAGGTGGGCCGACGAGGGAGCTGGGGCGTCCGCGGGCAGGGGAGTCAGGTCGGCGAAGATCGAGGCGCCGTCGCAGCCGACGTGCAGCGGATACCAGCGCGGCGTACCCGGTGGGCGCTGACCGCAGATCCCCTTGAACGTCTGGACGTCGAGCAGCCGTACGTGGGTCGGGTCGGCCACCGCGTTGACGTGCCGCCACCAGGGGCTCATCACGTGCAGCACCCCGCCGGGACGCAGCACCCGGTGGCACTCGTCGAACAGCGGCAGGAAGTCGATCAGGTGCTCGACGATGTGCACCGCGAAGAACACGTCCACCGAGTCGTCGCGCAGCGGCAGCGAGCCGGCCAGGTTGGCGACCGCGTTCACCCCCGGCGCCGGATAGATGTCCAGTCCCAGGTTGCCCGGCCACTGTTTGGTCGCGCCGCAGCCCAGGTCGACCACCACCGGCGCCCGCCCGGCCACGGTGACCCGGCACCAGACCCCGAGTACGCCGGAGAGCCGGCCGATCAGCTCCCGTACCAGCCGCAACTGTTCAGGGTCGGCGACCTCGCCGGTCAGGTGCGCCACCCCCCGGTCGAAGCGCACCTCGACTGCCGTCCCGCGCAGCCGCTCGTCGTGCCGGACCATGTCGGCCCACGCCTCGGCGAGGAAGCCGTCGGTCTGCCGGAGCCGCTCACCCGAGAGCGCGGTCTGCCCCATCGCCACCATGCGCCACCTCCGGCGGCCCGTTACCCCCGTTTCGCCCCGATATGCCCCCCGTCACGAACCGATCCCACAGGATCAACGTCCTCGTGCTGGCGTGACACCGACGGCGGATCACGTGGTACGGTAGTCACGTTGCAGTTTTGATTTCCGTAGACGTTTTCCGGCGCCTGATGGGGCATCTGAAACCCATCAAGGCGCTTTTCGTTTTTCGTGTCGTTTCGACGCGGGTGATCAACGCGGCGGCGTAAGGGTCCGCACAGTGCGGCCTCTGACAGCCTGCGAAGGAGCAGACATGACTACAGGCACCGTGAAGTGGTTCAACGCCGACAAGGGCTTCGGCTTCATCAGCCCGGACGACGGCGGCGCTGACGTCTTCGCCCACTTCTCCGCGATCTCGGCGAGCGGCTTCCGCAGCCTCGACGAGAACCAGAAGGTGGAGTTCGACATCACCCAGGGCCAGAAGGGCCCGCAGGCGGAGAACATTCGCCCGCTCTGATCCACACTCGCCGAACGGCGGCCCGACTGGTTCAGCGGGCCGCCGTTCGGCGTTTCACGCGCTCACCAGGGCATCGCGGCACTCGTCTGGTCTGCGGAAGGCCGACGCCGGGCGCTGATCTTAAGCATCGGTTCCTATCGCTAACGCACAGAATGCCGCCTCGCGGGCCAGCCTGACGGCGGAGGCACGTACGGTCGCGGTCAGGTGGAGCACACCATGGTCGGACTCCACGCGTTACCTCCTGATGACTGGCAGCCCGCCTGGACCCTGGTGTGTGCGGCGTACATCTTGAAAGGTTGGTGACTATGACGACGACCTACTCCGGTCCTGCGAAGCTGATCCTGGTCGACGGCGCCTGCATCTCCGGCATGGCCTCTCTCAGTACCAACCAGCGCGGAGGGCTCAACGGCTGGGGCGGCACGTTCCGGCCGGACGAGATCACGTCGGAGCTTCGCGACGCAGTCGAGGGCCTGCAACTGGAGTTGCCCTACGATCGGGTGGGGACAGTCGCCGTCACCGGCATTCGCAAGCTACTCGCGACGCAGGTGTTGATGTCGCTGGCAGGCCGCGGACCCGCACCATTCTGATCGTGCGCCGCCTGCCTGGAACCGTGCAGCGAACGGCAGTTCCTTCCGAGGAGAGTGCCCGCACCTGACTCGGGGCCGTCTTCCGGCACACCGACTTCAGCTATGAAGCGGCGGGCATCCAGGTGCCCGGCGGCAGCGTCCGCCCCGGTGAGGACCCGGCGGACGCGGTGCTGCGCGAGGCCCGCGAAGAGACCGGACTGACCGGCTTCACCGTCGTGCGCAAGCTGAGGGCGATCGAGTACGACATCAGCCCGCTCCGCTTCGAGATCCAACGTCGGCACGTCTTCGAGTTGGCGCTGCGCGGTCCGACGCCCGAGCGATGGGCGAGCCAGGAAGACAGAGGTAACCGGGGAGACGATGCGCGAGGACGAACTGCGGGGCCTCGTCGAGCGCAGCCAGTGGCTGATCCGGGCGCTGGGCGTCGTCCGGGACTCCGGCCTGCCGGACGCCTGGATCGGCGCGGGCGCCATCCGCGACCTGGTCTGGAGCGAGCGCTACGGCGACGGCTTCGACCCGTCGTCGGTGCGGGACGTCGATGTCGTCTTCCTCGACCCGGCGGACCTGAGCCGCGACAACGACGACCGGGCCACCCGCCGGCTGGTGACGGCCTGGCCGGAGCCGCCGTGGGAGGCGAAGAACCAGGCCGCCGTGCACACCTGGTACCCGGCGAAGTTCGGCGGCGGTCCGGTGGCGCCGTTGCGGACGATCGCCGATGCCGTTGCCACCTGGCCCGAGTACGCCACCGCCGTGGCGGTACGCCTCGACGCGGACGGCCGGATCGCGGTCTGCGCGCCGCACGGCCTCGACGACCTGCTCGACGGGGTGTGGCGGCGCAACCCGACCCGGGTCGGCCCGGAGATCTCCCGGCAGCGACTCGCCCGTCACCGCCCAGCCGAACGCTGGCCCGGTGTCCGCGTCGTGGTCTGAGCCGGCGCTCGAAGCCATGGGCTCCGGACCAACCTGAGGACTCTTCTTATTTGCATCGATAGGGATTACTCTCTGGGCCAGTCCTGGTGGATCACATCGGAGGTTCGTATGAGGAAGATGACCATCCGTCGCACGACCGCGCTCCGCCTGGTGTCCGGTGCCCGTCGGCTGTGGATCGAGTGGTGCTGGTAGCTGCCAGCCGGGCGGGCGCTCCCGGGCGCCCGCCTCAGCGGCGGTGGGCCCTGCGGTGACCGGCGTGGCGGAGCGCTACGACTGCCATCGTGACCACGGGCCGTACGCCGGGGTCTCGACCTTCCTCGGCCGGGTCGCCGCCGATCGGCCCCGCCTGGCGGCGCGGCACGCCGTCGAGCTGTACGCGATCGCCCCTCAGCTCGATCCGGCGGCCCGGCCGGCCGCCGAGGAGGAGCCGATCCGTTTCCACCCGGCCCGCCGGACCGCCTGCCTGGCCTACGGCGCGGCGGAGCTGGTGGCGGCCTGGGCCGGCACGCTCCGGCGGCCGGTGACCGTCCGGTTCGATCACGTCGCCAGCGCCGACGAGACGACAGCCGAGTTGCTGGACGCGCTGGTCCGCCGGCTCGGGCCGGCCCCGGTGCGCCTCGACCTGCGCGATGGCGGGGCCCCCGACCCGGCGCCCGACGAGCGCACCCCGCAGGCGTTGCGGCGGGCCCTGGGCGACAGCCTGGCCGGCGGCTTCTACCACCACGCGGCCCGGGTCGCCCGGCGCGGGCGGGCGGTGGTCACCCCCGGCGGCGACCTGCCGCACTGGTGGGCGTTCACCACCGGCCTGGCCACCGCGCTGGCGGCCCTGGACCGGGCCGCGGAGGCGCTCGACCTCTACGACGAGGCGCGGGCCGTCACCGACGACCCGAAGATCACCATGTCGGCGGCGTACGCCACCGCCATGCTGCACGCCCGGCACCTGCCGGCCGCCGACCAGGACCCGGAACAGGCCCGACTCTGGCTGGATCGGGCCCTGCACCTCGCCGCCGGGCTGACCGACCCACGCCGGCGGCTGCTGTCGACGGTCTTCTACGAACAGGGCCTGGCGCTGCTGGACAGCCGGGCCGGCCGGCCCGACCGCGCGCTGCGGGTCGTCGACGACGGGCTGGCCCGGCTGACGGCCGCACTCGGACCCGGCGAACGCCCGCAGCACCTGGCCCGGTTGCGCCACAACCGGGCGCAGGTCCACCTCGCGCTGGGCGACCCGGCCCGGGCGCTGGCCGACCTGGACACCGTGATCGCCCACGACCCCGACAACTGCGAGTACTACGTGGACCGCGCCGCCCTGTACCGGGCGGCGGGCCGGACCCGAGCCGCGATCAGGGACTACGACGCCGCCATCCGGCTGGGACCGCACCTGCCCGAGGCGTACTACAACCGGGCCATGCTCCACCAGGAGCGGGGCCGCCCCGGGCGGGCGCACGCCGACCTGGAGCGGGTGCTCGCCATCGACCCCGGGCACCTCGATGCCCGGATCGCCCTGGTCAACCTGCACGTGGCGCGCGGCGCGCTGGACGCCGCCGAGGCCGGCGCGCGGGCCGGGCTGGCCGGCGCCGCGCAGGAGCCCGCGCTGCTGTGCACACTGGGCCTGATCCTCGCCGAGCGTGGCCGGCCCGCCGAGGCCGACCAGCTGCTCACCCGGGCCCTGAGCGGGGACCCCGAGCTGGTGGAGGCGTGGACGAACCGGGCCGCCGTCCGGTTCGAGCGCGGCGACGTGACCGCCGCGCTCGCCGACCTGGACCGGGCGGTGGCGCTGTCGGCGGCCCCCGTGCCGCGTTACAACCGGGGCACCGCCCTGGCCCGGCTGGGCCGGTGGGGCGACGCGGCCCGTGACTTCACCGAGGCGCTCGCCCAACCCGGCCTGGACCGGGCCCTGCGCCGGGACCTGCGCGCGGAACTCGCCCGGTGCCGCCGGGAGCTGGCCGGCCCGCAACCGCTGTCACCCAGCCAGGAATCGGGACGGACGTCCTGACCGTCACCGGGTCGTGCTTCGACGACACGGCCGCGCCGGCCGGAGCCGGACCGCCGGGTCAGCCGGTGCCGACGGATGTCCGCCGGGGCAGGCCGAGCCGCTCGACCGCCGCGACGACCAGTTCCTCCGGTGCGGCGGCCACGTCCAGCACCACCCCGGGTTCGTCGGGCGCCAGATCCTCAAGGGTGGCCCGCTGGGAGTCGAGCAGACTGGCCGGCATGTAGTGCCCGACCCGCCGGGTCATCCGGTCCCGGATCAGCCCGGCCGTGCCGGCCAGGTGCACGAACTCCACGCCGGGCGGTCCCTGGCGCAGCACGTCCCGGTAGGAGCGTTTCAACGCCGAGCAGGCCAGCACCGTGGACACGCCCTCGGCGTGCCGGCCGGCCATCCAGGCCGCGAGGTCGCGCAGCCAGGGCCAGCGTGCCGCGTCGTCCAGCGGGACGCCGGCGCGCATCCGGGCCACGTTGGCCGGCGGGTGGAACTCGTCCGCCTCGGCGAACACCAGCTCGGTGAGCTCGCTGATCCCCCGCGCCACCGTCGTCTTGCCCGCCCCGGACACGCCCATCACCACCACGTGCCGGGTGGGTGGGCGGCGGTCACCAGTCATGGACCGTGCCGTCCTTGAGCCGGTTGAACGGCAGGTACGCCGGCTGGTACGGGAACCGGGCCGCGGCCTCCTCGTCGAGTTCCACGCCGAGGCCGGGCTGCTGTCCCGGGTGCAGGTACCCGTCGGCGAAGGTGAACGACTGCCGGAACACCTCGTCGGTGAGCGCCCCGTGCCGCATGTACTCCTGGATGCCGAAGTTGTGGATGGCCAGGTCGAGGTGGAGCGCGGCGGCCATGCCGACCGGGGAGATGTCGGTCGGGCCGTGGATGCCGGACTTGATCTGGTACTGGGCGGCGTAGTCGAGCAGCTTCCGCATGGCGGTGATGCCGCCGGTGTGGGTGACGGCGGAGCGCACGTAGTCGATGAGCTGTTCACGGATCAGCGTCTGGTAGTCCCAGACGGTGTTGAAGACCTCGCCGATGGCCAACGGGGTGGTGGTGTGCTGCCGGACCAGCCGCAGCGCCTCCTGGTTCTCCGCCGGGGTGCAGTCCTCCAGCCAGAACAGGTCGTACGGCTCGAGCGCCTTGCCCAGCTTGGCGGCCTGGATGGGGGTCATCCGGTGGTGCCCGTCGTGCAGCAGGGGCAGCTCGGGGCCGAACTCGTTGCGAACGGCCTCGAAGACCTCCGGCAGGTGCCGCAGGTACGAGCGGGTGTCCCAGTCCTCCTCGGCGGGCAGCGGCGTGCGCTGGGCCGGCTCGTAGTCGTAGCGCTTGCCGTCGACGCTGGGCTGGGCGGCCACGCCGTAGACGGCGTTGATGCCGGGCACCGAGGTCTGCACCCGGATGGCGCGGAAGCCCTGCTCCAGGTGGTGGCGGATGGAGTCGAACAGCTCGGGCAGGTCCCGCCCGGAGGCGTGCCCGTAGGCCAGGATCCCGGTCCGGGAGGCCCCGCCCAGGAGCTGGTAGAGCGGCATCCCGGCGGCCTTGGCCTTGATGTCCCAGAGGGCGACGTCCACGGCCGCGATGGCGGCCATGGTGACCGGTCCGCGCCGCCAGTAGGCCGAGCGGTAGAGGAACTGCCAGGTGTCCTCGATCTGATGCGGGTCGCGCCCGATCAGCAGCGGGACGACGTGGTCGGCCAGGTACGACGCGACGGCCAGTTCGCGCCCGTTGAGGGTGCCGTCGCCCAGCCCGGTGAGCCCCTCGTCAGTTGTGATCTTGAGGGTGACGAAGTTGCGGTCGGGGCTGGAGACGATGACGTCCGCGGCGACGATCTTCATGCCGATGCCTTTCTCAGGGGTGATGTCAGCGCAGCGTGCTGCCGGGCTGCACGTCGTTCAGGAGGGACAGTTCGTCGCGGCGGGGCAGCGACTCCCAGTCGCCGTTGCCGCCGACGGCGAAGGCGCCCAGGGTGACCGCGCGGCGCAGCCGCCCGGCCAGGTCGAGACCGTCGAGGTGGCCGGAGAGGTAGCCGGCGGTGAAGGCGTCCCCCGCGCCGACGGTGTCCACCGCCGTCACGGGCACCGCCGCCGCGTGCCGCACGCCCTCCCGGGTGTACGCGCGGGCGCCGTCGCCGCCGAGCTTCACCAGCACCGTCGACACGCCCCGGTCCAGCAACTCGGCGACCGCCGTCGGCTCGTCCGCGCCCGGCGTGCCGACCAGGTCCAGTTCGTCGGCGGAGGCGACCACGACCGTGGCGTGGCCGACGATGTCGGCGAGCGCGGCCCGCGCCGCGTCCCGGCTCCACAGTTTCGTCCGGTGGTTGACGTCGAGGCAGACCAGCGTCCCGGCCCGGGCGGCGGTCTCGGCCGCCCACCGGGTGGCCTCCCGGGCGCCGTCGGAGAGCGCCGCGGTGATCCCGGTCAGGTGCAGCACCCGGGCGCCGGCGGCCAGGGCGGGCCGCAGGTCCTCGACGGTCACCGCCGAGCCGGCCGAGCCGGCCCGCTGGTAGATCACCCGGGTCAGGTCGGCGGTCCGCCGTTCCAGGAACATCAGTCCGGCCGGGCGGTCCGGGTCGCGGACCACGTGCTCGAGGCGTACCCCCTCGGCGCGCAGCTGCCGGAGCAGGAACTCGCCGAGTTCGTCGGCGCTGACCCGCCCGGCGAAGGCCGCGCGGTGGCCGAGCCGGGCCACCCCGACGGCCACGTTGGCCTCCGCCCCGGCCAGGTGCGGGGTGAGCGCGCCACCGGTGACGATGGGCCCGGCCGTGCGCAGCGACACCAGGGCCTCGCCGAAGGTGAGCAGGTCGACGGCGGTCATGACGCGGTGGCCGGGTAGCCGCCGGCGCGCGGACGCGTGGCGGACGGGCGGGTGCCGCGCGGCCGCGCGGCGGGCAGGCCGGCGGCGCTCATGCGACGGCGGCGAGGTAGGCGCGGGCGCGCTGGCGCAGGGCGTCGAGGTCGCCGCCGGAGGCGGCGTCACCGACCAGCGGGCCGCCGACGCCGACCGCGATCGCGCCGGCGGCGAAGTAGCCGGGCAGGTCGGCCAGGCCGACACCGCCGACCGCCACGAACGGGATGTCCGGGAACGGGTCGCGCACCGCCTTGAGGTACGCGGGGCCACCCACCGACGCCGGGAACAGCTTGATCGCCGACGCGCCCAGCCGCATCGCCGTGTACGCCTCGGTCGGGGTGAACGCCCCGGCGGCGACGGGCAGGCCGAGCCGCGCCGCCTCGGCGATCGACTCGACCACAGCGGGCGTCACCACGAACTGCGCGCCGGCCGCCGCCACCTCGGCGACGTCCGCGGCGGTGAGCACCGTGCCGGCGCCGACCAGGGAGCCGGCCGGCGCGACAGCGCGCAGCGCCTCGACGGCCCGAGCCGCGTCCGGCGTGGTGAGGGCCACCTCCACGACCCGTACGCCCTCCTCCAGCAGGGCGGTGCCGGCGGCGATCGCGCCGGCGGTGTCGGTGCCCCGGATGACCGCGAGGATCCGGGCGGCGGCGAGTTCGGTGACGAGATCGACAGTCATGTTCTTCACCATTCCGCGTAGGAGCCGTCGGCGTGCCGCCAGGTGGGGCTGCGCCAGGCGTGGCCGCGCTTGTCCGCCGTCCGCACCGCGTGTTCGTCGATCTCGATGCCGAGGCCGGGCGCGGTGAGGCGCTCGACATACCCGTCGACGAAGGTCAGTGGGGTCTTGTCGAGGCAGTAGTCGAGCACCTCGGCGCCGAGGTTGTAGTGGATGCCGATGCTCTGTTCCTGGATCAGGTAGTTGGGCGTGGCGAAACCGACCTGCAGGCAGGACGCCAGGGCGATCGGGCCGAGCGGGCAGTGCGGGGCGAGCTGGACGTCGTACACCTCGGCCAGCGCGGCGATCTTGCGGACCTCGGTGATGCCGCCGGCGTGCGACAGGTCCGGCTGGGCGACCGCGATGCCGGCCTGCAGCACCGGCAGGAACTCCTGCCGGTTGTAGAGCCGTTCCCCGGTGGACACCGGGGTGGTCGTGGCGCGCACGAACTCGCCGATCAGGTGCGAGTTCTCCGGCACCACCGGCTCCTCCAGGAAGAACGGCCGATACGGCTCGAGCAGCGGGGCGACCCGCCGGGCGGTGGCCAGGCTGAACCGGCCGTGGAAGTCGACGGCGACGTCCCGCTCGTCGCCGAGCACCTCCCGGGCGGCGGCCACCCGCTGGACCACGCCGTCGAGCTCGGCGACCGAGGCGACCGGGCTCATCCGCCCGGACGCGTTCATCTTCACGGCGGTCAGGCCCGTCTCGACGGCGGCGCTGATCTGGTCGCGCACCTCGGCGGGCTCGTCGCCGCCGACCCAGCCGTAGACCCGGATCCGGTCGCGGACCGGTCCGCCGAGCAGCTGGTGCACCGGGGCGCCGAAGTGCTTGCCGGCGATGTCCCACAGTGCCTGGTCGAGCCCGGCGACGGCGCTGGCCAGGATCGGTCCGCCCCGGTAGAACGAGGACTTCGTCAGCACCTGCCAGTGGTCCTCGATCCGCAGCGCGTCCCGGCCGACCAGCAGCTCGCTGAGCTGCTCGACGGCGGTGCGGACGGTCTCGGAGCGGCCCTCGCAGGTCGCCTCGCCCCAGCCGACGATCCCGTCGACCGTTTCGACCCGGACGAACAGCCACCGCGGCGCGACGAGGAACGTCTCCACCCGTGCGATCGTTGTCATGGCGTCCTCAGCCCTTCGTGGCGCCGGCGGTGAGACCGGAGACGATGTACTTCTGCACGAACAGGGCGATCACCATGATCGGCAGAGTGACCACGGTGGCCGCGGCCATCAGGCCGCCCCAGTCGATGCTGGCGTAGCCGACGAAGTCGAAGATCGCCACGGGCAGGGTCTTCGTGTCCGCACCGGAGAGCACCAGGGCGAACATGAAGTTGTTCCAGGAGAAGATGAAGGACAGGATGCCGGCGGTGGCGACGCCGGGCACGGACAGCGGCAGGGTGATCCGCCGGAACGCGCCGATGTGGGTCAGCCCGTCGACAAGCGCCGCCTCTTCCAGGTCCTCCGGCAGGCTGTCGAAGAAGCCCATCATGATGTAGACGATCAGCGGCAGCGACACGAACATGTGGCTGAGGATCAGCACGGTGTACCCGCCGACCATCTGCAGGTTCGAGAAGACGTAGTACCAGGGCACCAGGAGCGACACGCCCGGGATGATCCGGGCCATGAGCACCACGAGCGCGGACTTCTTCATGTTGAACCGGCTCATCGAGTAGGCGGCCGGCACCCCGAGGACGAGCGAGAGCAGCGTGGCGGCGAACGCCACCCACAGGCTGTTGCCGATGAACTGGACGTAGTTGGCCTGCTGGAGCACGTTGTCGTAGTTGTCCAGGGTGGGCGAGAAGACGAAGGCCTTGCCGGTGTCGTAGATGTCGACGTTGGTCTTGAACGACGCGGCGATCATCCAGAGCAGCGGCGCGATCAGCCCCAGCACCACGACGGTCAGGGCAACCGCCCGGAAGACCTTGAACGGCTTGCCCGGCTTCATCGGTCCAGCCCCTTCTTGCGGTAGGTCAGGGCCCACATCACCCCGATGATGATCAGGAAGAAGATGATCAGGACCGTCGACGAGAGGCCGTACTCGTTGTAGTCGAAGCTCAGCCCGTACGCGTAGACGTTGAGCGTCTCGACCTCGTGGAACGACCCGCCGCCGCGACCCTTTGTGGCGTAGAGGATGTCGAAGGTCTTCAGCGCGTCGATGCCGCGCAGCAGGATCGCGACGATCACCGTGGGCATCAGCAGCGGCAGCGTGACGTGCCGGAACCGCTGCCAGGTGCTGGCGCCGTCGATGAGGGCGGCCTCCTGCGGCTCGTCCGACAGCGACGTGAGGCCGGCGAGCAGGATCAGCACCACCATCGGGGTCCACTGCCAGATGTCGATGAACATCGTCGTCGGCAGTGCGCTGTTCTGACCGGACAGCCAGGGCTGCGGGCCGATCCCGACCCAGCTAAGCACCTGGTTGGCCATGCCGATGGTGGGGTCGAAGATCAGCCGCCACATCATGCCGACCGCCACCGGGGTGGCGACCAGCGGCAGCAGGATGGCGACCCGGACCCAGCGCTCACCGCGGAACGGCCGCCACAGCAGCAGGGCGATCGCCATGCCGAGCGCCACCTCGACGGCGAGCACGACGCCGGTGAACAGGACGGTGCGCCACACCGCCGGCCAGAACCGGTCGGTGTCGGCGAGCACGTCCAGGTAGTTCTGGAACCCGATGAACTCGCTCTCGGCGCGGACCGAACCCTCGGCGTCGGTGAGGCTGAGGTATCCGGTCCACGCCACCGGAAAGATGATCAGCACGGCGACGAACGCCATGGCGGGAGCCGCGAAGAGCCATTTGCGGTGCGCGTTGGCCCAGCGCGACCAGCCCGACTCCGCCGGGGCCGCGCCGGCGTTCGACGGACTGGTGACTGGTGTGGTGACGGCTGACATGAGGTCTCCGAGTGCTCAGGGCCGGGACCCGGCGCGGGGACGGCGGAGCCGGTAGGCCCCGCCGTCCCCGCGGTCGGGTTACTTCGCCTCGTCGTCGAGGAACTTCTGGAACGCCTCGTTCGCCGCGTCCGCCGAGGCGGCCGGATCCTTGCCGGTGATCGCGTCGACGATCGGCTGGCCGACGATCTCGCGGGCCTGGGCGACCTTCACGACGAGCGGACGGTCGTGACCGACGCCGTTGTCAGTGCTGGCCGTGGTGGCCTCGGCGAGGTCCTTCGGGTAGGTGGCGATGGCCTGCGGGTTGGCCCAGACCGAGGCGCGGGCGCCGGGGACGCCGGCCTCCTGCTGCGCCAGCGACTGCTCCTTGCCGGCCGCCCACTCGATGAACTTCCAGGCGTTGTCCTTGTTCTTCGACTGGTCGTTGATGCCCAGCGCCCAGGACGGGATGTTGTAGGGCTTCGAGCCGGCCGGGCCGGCCGGGAAGGGCGCGAAGCCGACGGTGTCGGAGACCTTCGACTTGGCCGGGTCGGTGGCGTTCTTGTAGAGCGAGTTGGCCTCGGTGTAGAAGGCCGCCTTGCCCTGGGTGAAGATCGCCATGGCCTCGGACCAGCTCATGTCGGTGCTGACGTTGTCCGGGCCGTGCTCGCGCAGCAGCCCGCCGTAGTAGGCGTACGCCTGCTTGGCCTGGTCGGTGTTGACCGCGGCCTTGCCGTTGGCGTCGACGAAGTCACCGCCGAAGCTGAACAGGAAGCTGGAGAACTGGGTGACGGCGGCGGCCTTGCCGGTGCGGGAGACGAAGCCCGCGACGCCCGGGTTGTCGGCCTCGACCTTGGCGGCCTGCGCCTTGAGCTCGTCCAGGCTCTTCGGCGGGGCGTCGAAGCCGGACTTCTTCAGCAGGTCCTTGCGGTAGTACAGCACCTCCGACTCGGTGATGATCGGCACGCCGACCACCTTGTCGTCGTAGGTGGTGGCCTGCACCGGGCCGGCCTGGAAGTCGCTGAAGTCGAAGGCGCTGTCCGCCTTGGACCGCTCGGTCAGGTCGGCCAGGTACTTGTTCTTGCCGAACTGCTTGCCCTCCTGCAGCGGCCGGTACATCATCACGTCGAGGTCGCTGGATCCCGCGTTCAGCTTGACGTTGTACTGGTCGGACAGCTGGTCCTCACCGAGCTGGGTGACCTCGACCTTCAGGCCGGTCTGCTTCTCGAACTCCGGCAGCGCCTTCTTGACGTTCTCCGTCCAGACGTGGTTCACCAGCGTCACGCGCACGGTCTTCGAACCGCCGCTGTCCTCTCCACCGCCGCAGGCGGCCAGGCCCATGGCGACCACCACGGCCAGAGACGTACCGATTATCGATCGACGTCGCACGCCATCTCTCCATTTCTCGTGGTCGCCGCCCCGGGGGAAGAGCGCCACAACGCTGTAACGTCCGCTTAACTACGGGATGCTAGGTCGAAAAAGCTGATTTATTCAAGGGGTTGACCGAACTGATATGATCGTTGGCGTGGAACCGTACTCCTCCGGGGGCGTCGGCACCCAGCCCGCTCCGGCCGAGGTCGGGTTGCACGCCCGCGTCCTCGAGCACCTCGGCACCGCCATCTGCGGCGGAGAGTTCGCCCCCGGGGCGGTCCTCAACATCGACGACCTGGTCGACCGGTACGAGGTCTCCCGCTCGGTGGTCCGCGAGGTGCTGCGTGTCCTGGCGTCGATCGGGTTCATCGAGACCCGCCGACGGGTAGGGGTGACGATCCGGCCCGCGCACGACTGGAACGTCTTCGATCCGCAGGTGATCCGGTGGCGGCTGGCCTCGGCCAGCCGGCTCGCCCAGCTCCGGTCCATCACCGAGCTGCGCACCGCCATCGAGCCGCACGCCGCCCTGCTGGCCGCCGAGCGGGCCGGTCACGACGAGGCCAGCGACCTCGTCGGCCTGGCGGCGAAGATGTGGGCCGCCGGCAAGGCCGGCGACGAGGAGCGCTTCCTGCGCCTGGACATCGAGTTCCACCGGCGGGTGCTGCTCGCCTCCGGCAACGAGATGTTCGTCCGGCTGCAGGACCTGGTCGCCGAGGTGCTCACCGGCCGGCACAAGCACCACCTCATGCCGCACCACCCGCACGAGCAGGCGCTGCGCCTGCACGCCGAGGTGGCCCAGGCGATCCAGCGGCACGAGGGCGAGCGCGCCCGGCTGGCGATGGTGCAGCTCATGGAACAGGCGTTCGAGGAGATGCGGTCCCTCTGGGAGCAGACCGCCGAGCCCCGCGCGATGAGCTGACCCGCCCCGGCGGGTTCAAGCTCGGAGAACCGGCCCGTGCCGACAGGCCTACTACGCCAGCCCGAGCACGCTTGGTGTCTCTCCGCGGCGGGGCGACGCTCTCAGCGCAGGCCGCCCGGTCCGACCAGGCCCGTCTCGTAGGCGACGATGACCAGTTGCGCCCGATCACGTACCGCCAGTTTGGTCAGCAACCGCCCGACGTGCGTCTTCACGGTGGCCAGGCTGAGACCGAGGTGCCCGGCCAACTCCGCGTTGGACAGGCCCCGGCCGATCAGTGTGAGTACTTCCCGTTCCCGTTCGGTAACCCCCTCCAGCTGTCGTGGCAGCGGCCGGGCCGGCTCCGGCCGACGCGCGAACTCGTCGATGAGCCGGCGGGTCACAGTCGGTGCGAGCAGTCCTTCGCCGGCGGCCACCACCCGGATGCCGGCAAGCAGGTCCGCCGGTGGGGTGTCCTTGAGCAGGAAGCCGCTGGCTCCGGCGCGTAGGGCTCCGTAGACGTATTCGTCCAGGTCGAACGTGGTCAGGATGACGACCCGGGTGCCGGCCGTGGCGGGGTTGCCACAGATCCGCCGGGTCGCCTCGATACCGTCCATCTCTGGCATCCGCACGTCCATCAGCACCACGTCCGGCCGGTGTTCGGCGGTCAGAGCCACAGCCTCGACGCCGGTGCCGGCCTCACCGACCGTGGTGAGGTCCGGGGCCGAATCGACCAACAGCCGAAAACTGCCGCGTAGCAGCGCCTGGTCGTCGGCGATCAGCACCCGGGTCACGCGGTCGCCCGGTAGGGCAGGCTGGCCGTCACCGCGAAGCCGCCGCCGGAGCGTGGCCCGGCACGGAACTCGCCCCCGTGCAACGTCACCCGTTCCCGCATGCCGATCAGTCCGTGTCCCTCCCCGCCGATCAGGACCGGACGGTCGCCGTCGTCCATGACCTCGACCCTGACCTCGCCGGGCGTGACGGTCACCGTCGCCCGGCAGACGGCCGGTGCCGCGTGCTTCACCACGTTTGTCACCGCCTCCTGCACGATCCGGTACACCGCCAGGCCCACTGACTCCGGCACCACGCCGGGCGAATCCTCCCGACGTACGTCGAGCCGTACGTCGACACCGCCCATCGCCGCCTGCTGCGCGAGTACGGGCAGCGCGTCCAGCCCGGGCGGCGGGGCGTACGGGGTGTCCTCGCGCAGCGCGCCGAGCACCCGGCGTACGTCGGTCAGGGCGTTGCGGCCGGTCTCCTCGATCACCCGCAGGGCGGCCCCCGCCTCGCGGGGATCGGCGTCGGCGACGTGGTTGGCGACGGCCGCCTTCACCACGATGAGGCTCAGCGTGTGCGCGACCACGTCGTGCAGCTCGCGGGCCACCCGCAACCGCTCCTCGGCGGCGGCTCGGCGGACCAGGTGCTCGCCCTGGCGGGCGGCGACGACCCGTCGCTCGCGGACCAGCCAGCCGATCATCCAGGCGGGCGCGATCATGGCGGCGGCGTAGACGACCCCACCGGTTCGCGACCAGAGGTCGCTCTCGGTCAGCGCCAGGGCGACGCTCACCAGCGCGAGGCAACCGGCGGCGCAGAGCATCGACCGGGGCGTACGTGTCGACACGGCCATCGTGTAGAGGGACAGACCGATGGCGAGCCCCGGAGCGGCAGCGGCGTAGCCCGGGATCACACCCGTGATCAGTGCGACTGCGGCGACGGAGCTGATCACGACGGCGACGGTGATCGGCCACCGCCGCCGGACGGCCAACGGCAACCCGAGGGCCATCCCGACGAGCACCGACACCCAGAGCGGTTCGCGCACCCCACCGTGCAGCGGTGACTCCAGTGCCGCGTACGGGCCGAGCAGCGCGCCGATCGCCAGGGCGAGTACGGCGTCCACGGCGGCCAGTTCCGCCGGCCGCAGCCGCCGGATCGGCAGGATGGCGGTCACCTGCCGAAGCGTATCGGCCGGCCGGCCGGGCCGCGTCCACCTGCGGTCGGTCATCCTCGGGTACGACGTCTGACGCTTTCCGATCCCCGGATCCGCTCAGGGACGGGCCGGAGAGTGTCCACACCGGCACGACGCGCCGCACCCGCCGTGACCGGCACCCTGGCGGTCATGACCACACAAACGGTGATCCTGACCGGGCTGCGAGCGGTGTACGGCACCGGAGCCCGCCGGGTGGCGGCGCTCGACGGCGTGACGACCAGCTTCGCCAGCGGCACCTTCACTGCGGTGATGGGCCCGTCGGGCTCGGGGAAATCCACCCTGCTGCATTGTGCGGCCGGGTTGGACAAACCGACAGCGGGGACCGTCGAGATCGACGGCAGGCGCCTCGACGATCTGGGGGAGGACGAGCTGACCCGGCTGCGCCGCGACCGGATCGGCTTCGTGTTCCAGGGGTTCAACCTGGTGTCCACGTTGACCGCGGCGCAGAACGTCGAGTTGCCGCTGCGGCTGGCCGGGCGCCGTCCCCCGGTCCGGGACGTCGTCGCCGCGCTCGACGCCGTGGGACTGGCCGGCCGGTCCGGGCACCGGCCGAGCGAACTGTCCGGCGGTGAACAGCAACGCGTCGCCGTGGCCCGGGCGTTGATCACCCGCCCCGCGGTGGTCTTCGCCGACGAACCGACAGGGGCCCTGGACAGCGCGGCATCCCGGCAGGTCCTCCGGCTGCTTCGCGCACTCGTCGACGATCACCGGCAGACGGTCGTGATGGTGACCCACGATCCCACCGCCGCCGCGTTCGCCGATCGGGTCCTCCTGCTCGCCGACGGTCGCGTCGTGGACGAGATGACCGGCGGGATCACCGCTGCGGCCATCGCCGCGCGGATCGCCGAGGCGGAGATCACGGCGGGAAGCGCCGTGGAGCCGTCGTGCTGAGCGTCCGGCGGTCGGCCGGCGCGTTTGCGGCCGTCGCCATCGGCGTCACACTGGTCGCGGCGGCCACCCTGCTGCTCGCCTCCGGCCGCCCGCGGGTGCCCGACCGGCTGGCGAACGCGGCGGTCGTGGTGCAGAGCCCCGAGGCCGGTGCGCCGGCCGACTCGTTCGCGCCCACCCGGCCATGGTCCGCCGCCAGGTCGGCGGAACTCACCAGCAGGCTGGCCGAGGTGCCGGGCGTCACGGCGGCGGTGCCCGACCGGACCTTCTACGCTCAGGCGCTCGTCGACGGCCGGCCCCCGGGCACCGATGCGCAGCGGGAGGACGCCCATCAGGGGCACGGCTGGTCCAGTGCCCGGTTGGGCGGACTCCGTCCCACCGCCGGCGAGCCGCCCCGGCGGGCCGGCGAGGTGGTCGTCGACCGCACGCTCGGGCTGCGTCCCGGCGGGCCGGTCACCCTGCTCACGGCGGCGGGTGCGCAGCCGTACACCGTCACGGGTCTGGTCGATGCGCCCGGCCTCTACGTCGCGGACGAGGTCGCGGCCGTGCTCGCGCCCGGAGTCCGGGCCATCGGCCTGCTCGTCGCACCGGGCGCCGACCCCGAGGTGGTTGCCGATACGGCTCGCGGTCTCCTCGGCCGCGACGGGCGGGCGCTGACCGGGGACGACCGTGCCGCGCTGGAACCCCGGGGGGATGCCCGTACCCGCTGGATCGGCATGCAGGTGCTTACCGCCACGGCGGCTCTCGCCGGCTTCGTCACGGTCTTCGTGGTCGCCTCCACCTTCGCGTTCACCGTCGCGCAGCGCCGCCGTGAGCTGGGCCTGCTGCGCGCCGTCGGCGCCACCCCGCATCAGGTCCGCCGCATTGTGTACGCCGAGGCGCTCGTCGTCGGCGCCTCGGGCGGGACTGTCGGACTGCTGGTCGGCGGTGGGCTTGCGCCGCTGCTGGGCCCGCTTCTCGTCGACGTCGGCTTCGAACCGTCGAGCTTCCGGGTCGGGTACGAGCCCTGGCCGGTCGCGCTCTCGCTTGTCGCCGGGCCGGTGATCTCGCTGCTGGCTGTCTGGTCGGCCTCGCGCCGGGCGGCGCGGGTTCGACCGCTTGAGGCGTTGCGCGATGCGGCGGCGGAGCAGCGACCGATCGGGCGGCTGCGCATCGCCACCGGCGCGCTGCTCGTCGCGGTGGGGGGCGCGCTCAGCGTCGGGACGGCGACCGCCGACGAGGCCCGCGTCGCGGCGCAGTACGCCCTGTACGCGGTGATGGCCTTGGTGGCCGGTGCCACCGTGCTGGCGCCGGCGGCAGTCGGCCCGGTGGTGCTGATGCTGCGGTCGCCGGTGCGCCGACCGGGTGGCGCGATCGGGATGCTGGTCCGGGCCGGGGCGTTGACCGCGACCCGGCGGACAGCCTCGATCGCCGCCCCGGTGCTGCTCACTGTCGCGTTCGCGGTGCTGGTCTCTGGAATGGTGCGCACCACCACTGCTGCCTACGCGGCGGGCCGGGCCGACAACGTCAACGCCGGCTGGGTCGTCGTGCCCGACCGCGCGCCGGGCCTGTCGGACCAGGCCGTCGCGGCGACCGGGGGTGCCGCCCTGCTACCGACGACGGTCTTCGATGCCAACCCGGACTCGTCGCCGGAGAACCGGCCACTGACCGCGCTCGGCGTGGACCCGGCGGGCTTCACCGCCGCGAACCGGGCGCTCACCGTCGTTGCCGGCTCACTGGACGACCTGAGCGGTGGTGACACGGTGGTCCTCCCCGCCTCGGCGAACCGGCAGCCGTCCGAGCCGTACGCGCTTGTCTTCGCCGATGGCGAGCGCGTGTCGCTGCGCGTCGTCGCGGTCGTCACCGACGACTCGATCCCCGGCGACCTGCTACTGCCCCGGTCGCTGGTGCGGGCGCACGACCCCTCGGCGCTCACCTCCGCCGTGTACGTCCAGGACCGGGTCGATCCTCCGGTCGGAGCGCGGATCGTCGACGTTTCGGCGTGGGCGGCCGAGGCGGACCGCGCCGAGGATCGCCTCGTCTGGCTCTTCACCCTGCTGCTGATCGGTGTGTCGGCCGGCTACGGGGCGGTTGCGGTGGCGAACACGCTGCTGATGGCCGCTGCCGGCCGGGTGGCTGATCTGCGGCTGATCCGGTTGGCCGGTGCGACCCGGAAGCAGGTCATGTGGCTGGTCACTGCCGAGTCAACCCTGGTGGTCCTGATCGGCGCGCTGCTCGGCGGGGCTGTCGCCCTCGTCGGTCTGCTGAGCATCCGTGCCGGCCTGGCCGAGCAGGTCGGCGTACCGGTCGACCTGGTGGTGCCGTGGCCAGTGGTCAGCGGGGTGGTGGGGCTCTGCCTGCTCCTGGCGGTGCTGGCGAGCGCACTGCCGACCTGGCGGTCACTGCGTCACCGTCCCGCGCGGTCCCCCGTCGGCGTCTTGGGGTAAACCCTGTACATCGTCCTTCGGATGGCGGTCGGGCCGCTACCCGCCCCCTGACGCGAACCGGGTTCGTATGCTCCGGGTGTGCTCCTGGGCTGGGAGAACGGCGGTCCGGGCAACGTGGGTGAACGCCTGTCGCTCCCTGCCACCCCAGGTGAACCCCCAGGTCGCTAGACTGGGCCCTCGCGCCCTCGTAGCTCAGGGGGATAGAGCATCGGTTTCCTAACCCGACGCTCCGTTTGTGTCCGCAGACTGATGACCTGCGGATTTTCTCTTTCCAGGGTCCTGCGCCGGTCGCACGTGCGCGCCGCTGTGATCGCCTGCGGAAGCTCAGCGAAGTGCGTAAGTGCTGGTCAGCTCTACTTTTCATCGACCGTCGTAGTTGTCTACTGCGACGTGCTGCGCTCGGCTCGGCGTTGGGTCGCGTCCACTCTGGGCCGAGCTTACTCTCTGCCCGAGGCGGAAACCTGCCATAGGGCGCTGACCGGCATGGCGCGGAGTTTGTCGCCGAACGGCAGCGTGGCGGTTCCGGTATAGAGGACGATGCCGACGATGAAGTCGTCGCCGAGGCGGTCGGCGAGTCGGCGTAGGCCGCGGAAGTCGTCGGGTCCGACGGTGCTGGCTGCTTTGACCTCGATGCCGACCACCTGACCAGCTCGGGTCTCGAGCACCGCGTCGACTTCGTACCTGCTCTGGTCGCGGTAGTGAGACAGGTCGACGAACTCCTCGGACCAGGTCAGCTGCCGGGACAGCTCGGACAGCACAAATGACTCGAGCAGCGGGCCGAACGGTGCACCCGGCCGGAGCAGTGCCCGGGCGTCGGTCGCGATTTCGTTGGCGGCGATGCCCGAGTCGACGAAGATCAGCTTCGACGCGGCGGTGGCACGGGTGCCCAGGTTGCGGGACCAGCCGGGAATCCGTTTGATCAGGAAGATCTCTTCCAGGGCTTGGAGGTAGCGGACGATCGTCGGCCGGCTCAGTCCGAGGGCGGATTCAAGGGCGTTGGCGGCGATGATGGTCGCGGATCTGGCCGCGAGGATGCGTACCAGTTTGCGTAGCTCGCCCTTGTGCTGGATGTCGGACAGCTGCCGGACGTCGCGGTCGATGAGCGCCTGGACGTACGCGTCGAGGAAGCGTTGGCGGCGACGCGGGTCGGTACGGGTGGTGGCCTCGGGTAGGCCGCCGCGCACGATTCGGGCTGCGTAGTCGGCTCGGGTCACGTTCGACTCGTGTCGCAGGTCCGGGCCGAGCACGAAGACGGCGTCGATGAATCCGTCCAGGGCTCCGTCGAGTTCGCCTTGGGAGAATGGCCAGAGCTCGACCGTTTCCATCCGACCGGGCAGCGCGTCCGGCGCAGCCACCATGCCGAACAGCCGAGACGATCCGGTGAGCAGGTAACGGCCAGGACGGGGATCTTCGTCGACGGCAGCCTTGATGGCCAACAGGAGCTCCGGAGCGCGCTGGATCTCGTCGATGACCAGGAGTTCGGAGGAGTCTACGAACCCGACCGGATCGGCAATCGCCGCCGCCCGGTCCTGAGCCCGATCAAGATCGCGGCGCTCGGCCAGACGGTCGCCGGCAACGAGGCGAACCAGGGTGCTCTTGCCTGCTTGGCGTGCCCCACTGATCAAGACGACGCGGGTGTCCGCCAGAGCGGCGTTGACCTGCGCGGCGGCGCGGCGGGGGATTAGGTGCGGTGTGGGCACGGCGTCATCATAACCGCCGCATTTCTGATCTGCGAGGCCGTTTGCTTTCGATTTGCGGTGCCATAGGCGTTCGATGCGCGGGCATTTGATGTTCGATCTGCGGGTTAGGCGAACGGGGCGGTTCGTGGAAGGGGTCCACCGCTACGTCGCGTTGCTGCAAATCGCGGCGAGTTCGGGGAAGGCACCCTCCCAGTCCTGGCGGAGCTGGGGTGGCAGCCACAGGGTGGGCCAGAGCCGCCGCAGCAGGTCGGCATTGAGCCAGGTGTGCAGGTCCTCGACGGTGCTGGCTTCGGTGAGCACCACCTTGTACATGCCGGCCAGGCGTGCGGGCCGGTTCAGGTCGTACTCGGCATGCCCTGACCAGTCGAGGTGACGCGGAAGCGTCACCGTCCCTTCGGTGGGACCGTGCAGTGCGGCGAGGGTTTCGGCCACCACGTAGGGCTTCCGGTCGCCGTATGGCCGGTAGTCCGCTGGCGGCTGGGGTGACATCCTGCGCCGGCTGAGGTTCGTCGCCCGCCGGACTTCCGGTCGTAGCGCCTGACGGATCGTCTCCCGGCTGTATCCGGTGACCCGCTGCAGATCTACCGGCCGCCAGCCGGTGAAACGCCCGCATCTGCTCGTCCCGCTCGGTCAACGCGGCCGCCCGCATCGCCTCATACCTGGAGACAACCGCGTGCAGCTCATCCTCGGAGAAACCGGCCCATGGCCGTTAGCCTGCCATGCTAGGCCCAGCACGCTTGGCCTTTTGTCAATCCCTGTAACCGGCGGGACCGGTCTTGGTGATCGCGATGGCATGCACTCATGTTCTGGTGAAGCCGAGTACCCGGTATCCGGGCATGCGGCGTGGGAGTGAGGCGGCAAGGATGGGTGTGGCTGGGTCGTGGTAGTCGTGGACCTCGGCGAGGTCCTTGCCGGCCGCGGCGCGGATGACGCGGCCGGCGCATTGAACGAGTAGGCCGTCGTAGGAGATCGGGCCGGCGAGGAAGAGGGTGTCGAGGGCGGGGGCGTCGAAGCCTTCACCGATGAACGGTGTGGTGCCGATGACGAGCAGACCGTCGCCGGCTTTGGCGCCGTCGAGCCGGTCGACGATGGTTCGCCGTTCGCGGGTGCTCATCGCGCCTTGGAGCACGAGCGGCTGGTGTCCGCGTGCGGCGAGCAAGGCAGTGAGTGCCTCGACCTGGGCGACGCGTCGGGTCAGGACGAGACAGTTGCGGCCGCGGGTCAGGGCTGCGGCGACGTCGTCGGTGATCTGGGTGTTGCGGGGCTCGTCGAGGGCCAGCCGTCGGTGCACCTCGGCGAGCGCGCCGGGCGCGTCCAGGTCGATGTCGCCGGGTTGGAAGGTGGTCTCGTGGATGAACAGCGCTCGACGGGGTCCGGCGTCGGTGTGCATCGCGGCTGCGAGGGTGCCTTGTTCCTCGTCGGTGAGGGTGTGGCGGACGGGTCCGAGTTGCCAGGTGACGAGTTGTCCGAGGCCGTCGCGTCGGGTGGGGGTGGCGGTGAGGCCGAGCCAGAACTGCGCGGCGATCCGTTTGACCGAGTGCTCGTAGGCTGCGGCGCCGAGGTGGTGGCATTCGTCGACAATGACGTGCCCGTAACCCTGGGTCAGGGTCGCGACGTCGTCGCGCCGGGCGAGGGAGGGCAGCAGGGCGATGTCCACGGTGCCGGTGAGCTTGCGTCGGCCGCCGCCGAGTTGGCCGGGCTTGATGCCGAGGAACTGTTGGATGCGGGTGCGCCACTGGTCGGCGAGGGCTTTGCGGTCGACGAGGACGAGGGTGGAGGTGTTGCGTTCGGCGATCACGGCGCAGGCCATGACGGTCTTGCCGGAGCCCGGTGGGGCGACCAGGATCCCGTCGTCGTGGGCGAGAAGCGCGCCGACCGCGCTGGCTTGCCTGCCGGTGAGTTCGGCGGTGAAAGCGATGTCGATCTCGCTCCCGGAGTTTCGTACGTCCGTGACGGCCAGCCGCGACCCGGCGCGCTCGACGATCGTGGCGATGGTGTGCCGCAGCCCGCGCGGAAGGACCAGGCGACCATCGAGGGTGAGGTCGTAGCCCTGGATGAAGCGTGGCGTATCCCAGGTGGACTTGCGGAGTCGTTGCAGCTCGTAGAACTTCGGGTTGGCCATGGCGGCGACGTGTTTGAACGTGGCGAGTGCGGCGGGGGTGAGCTGTCCGGCGTCGATGCTCAGCCCGGCACCGGCCTCCGCGTGGACCACCGGAGGCAGTGGAGGGTGGACCTGCGTCGCGGCGGACCGGCTGATCGTTGCGATGTCGGCACCGGTGACGGATTGTTTGGCCTGCCGGGCAATCTGTTCGGCGTCGCCGGGGCTGAGCCGGTCCAGTGTCGACAGAAATGCCCACTGGTCGGCGTACGGCTCGAGGGTGCCGAGGTCGAGGAAGGTGGTCAGTCCATCCTTGCGGCGGCGGCCCTGTAGCGGCGCGGCGATGAGGTTGCCGAAGCCACCCTCAGGAAGGACGTCCTGGTTGGGGAAGAGACGGTCGTACGACCGCAGATCCATCGACCCGCGCAGCACCATCGCCTCGCGCAGCAGGACCGTACCCACGGCCCGCGCGGTGGCCGCGGGAACAGCGCTGGTGAAGAAAGCCCACACGTGGGCTCCGCGGCCCGACTGGGAGATCTCCAACGCGGCGGGCACCGCGCAGGCGCGTGCCGCCTTCACGTATGCGAGGGCGTCGAGCATCGCCGTCGGGCCGTCGAAGTCGGCCACGACGAAGTGGCAGGTGTTGCCGGGCATCAGCGGGTACAGGCCCATGAACACGTCGCCGACCAGATGTGCCGCGACGACCTCCGTCGTGCGGGGCAGGTAGGTGGCACCCTGCCGGTCCATACCCTTGCGCCAGCCGCCCGCGACCGCGGGCATCCATCCGGCTGCGCCGGTACGGGCGTTGTCCCACCGCACGGCGTACACGTCGGCCCGGGCCCGGAACCGGTCGGTGAACAACGTCAGCTTGTCCCGGGTCGGCGAAGCCATGGTGACCAGCCCTGGCGGCTCAACCGGAGCGGACAACTGCTCCGGCGCCGCAGTCGTGTCCTGGCCGCGCAGCTCCAGCAGACGCCCCAGCCGGGCGTTCTCCGCCCGTAACCGCTTCACCTCCCGCCGAAGATCGACGAACTCGGCCACCGAACCCATGCCGACCATCCTCGCGCATCAGGCTCCGAACACCCCGACACCGGTCCGCTATCCTCCGCCGATGGCATCGAAGGGAACCGCCGCGCTGGAGGCGATGATCGAGGAAGCCACCGTCGACACGGACGGTCACGAGGACCAGCGTGCCGGCCTGTTCGCCATGATCGAGGAGCATCTGGCGGTGCCGTTCACCACCACCGTCCTCGGCGTCGAGGCCACCGTGCAGAAGATCGACCTGACCGCGGACAGCATCGTCGCGGTCTGCGCCCGAGGCCGCCACCGGCAACGGGTCGGTCTTCTCGACCTTCCGCTACCCACCCCTATGCCGGACGGTGCCGCGTGGGTCGACGCCTACCGGCACTGGGCCGGGAGGTAGGCCACCATGAGCGAGTACCAGTACTACGAATTCACCGCCGTCGACCGACCCCTCACCGGCCGCGAGCGGGCCGAGCTGCGGTCGCTGTCCACCCGGGCCGACATCACTGCCACCAGCTTCGTCAACACCTACGAGTGGGGCAACTTCAAGGGCAACCCGCGCACGCTGATGGAACGGTACTTCGACGCGCACCTGTACCTGGCGAACTGGGGCACCCGCCAGCTCATGCTGCGACTACCGAAACACGTGCTCGACCCCGCCACCGTCTCCCAGTACTGCCAAGGTGACAGTGCATCCGCGTGGACCGCCGGCAAGCACGTCATCATCGACCTCCACGACGAGGACGAGGACGGCACCGATGAGTGGGACCTCGACGGTCACGGCCTCCTCGCCTCCATCATCCCGGTCCGGGCCCGCCTCGCCGCCGGCGACCTGCGCCTGCTCTACCTGGCCTGGCTGCGCTGCGTACAGTCCGCCGAGATCGCCGACGACGAGCCTGAACCGCCCGTCCCCGCCCGGCTGGGGACCCTCGACGCGTCCCTCACCGCCGTCGCCGAGTTCCTACGCATCGACCCCGACCTGATCGCGGCCGCGGCGGCCGGATCGGCGCCGGCCACCTCCGGCGAACCGACCGCTGCGCAACTACGCACCTGGGTCGTCGGGCTGTCCGCGCGGGACAAGGACGCCATCTTGACCGACCTGATCACCGGCGGCGACAGCCAACTGCGCAACCGGCTGCTGCGCCGCTACCGCGACGCACACCGCACTGATACGCCCACCCCGGCAGCCGCCCGTACCGCCGGGGAACTGCTCGCCACCGCCGCGGAGTTGCGCGCCGAACGGGAACGACGGGACGCCGAGCAACGCGAACGCGACCGGATTCGCCGCGAACGGTCCGCCGCAGCAGCCCGGCAACGGCACCTCGACACCCTCGCAGTCGACCAACCCGCCGCCTGGCAGCGAGTCGACGAGCTCATCGCCACGAAGAAACCCCGCGAGTACGACACCGCCGTGCAACTCCTCGTCGACCTGCGCGAACTCAGCGAACGCGACGGGGACAGTTCGTCGTTCCAGCACCAGCTGGCCGAGCTACGGGTGGCGCACGCCCGCAAGCCCAGTTTGCTCGAACGCCTCAACCTCGCAGGCCTCGACAGCTGACGCATGGTTCCCCGCTGACCGTCGCCAAGGTGTGGCGAGGATCGTGGATGGCCGGTGCGGCGTGCCAGCGTGACGCCCCAGACAGTCGACGCCGGCGGCGGTCCGCTCCCCGACGCGACCCCATCGCGCCGGACACTTCATTCTGCCCGCCAAGATCAACCGGGGTCACCTGGAGACTCCTCCAGCGGATGCCGACCGGGGTGAACCGGTGCCAACGTGGGTCACCATGGCCGACCGCCGGTCGCGAACCGGGGTTCGTGTGCGCCGGGTGTGGTCCTGGGCTGGGAGAACGGCGGTCCGGGTGACGTGGGTGAACGGGGGCCACTCCCTGCCACCCCAGGTGAACCCCCACGTCGCTAGACTAGGCGCTCGCGCCCTCGTAGCTCAGGGGATAGAGCATCGGTTTCCTAAGACCGTCATCTATGCATGTCGGTAGGCCGACTGCCTGCGATTCAGCCGTTCATTACCTCTGTTTGTTGGTCGCATTGGATAGCTGCTGCGCTCCGTTGCTGGCGGTTACAGTAGCAAACCGGCCGCCTCTGTTGCTTTTTGTGTCAACTTTCTCGATTCTAAATCCTCGTCACGGCATTTTGCGACTTGACGTAGCGAGGATGCTGTCCGGGGAAGCACGTGCGATCCTCGCCCAACCCGCTCCTTTACGCCGCACGCCGAGTTACGCCTGGGCACCGGAGTCGGAAGTGGGCGCAAACGCGTTGCCAGGCTGATGCGCCAGGCCGGGCTGCAGGGCTTCTGCCGGCGCTGCCGTCAGGGCTGCAAGGTGCGCGAGTTGGACGCGTGAGTGGATGCCGAGCTTCCGGTAGACGCGGGTGAGGTTTGCTTCGACTGTTTTGACACTGATGGTGAGGGCGGTGGCGATGTCGCGGTTGGTCGCTCCGCTGGCGGCGAGCTCGACGCAGCGCTGTTCGGCGGAGGTGAGGCAGGGGAGCGTACTGCTGTGCGCGGGGACGGGCTCCAGTTGGTGGAGGGTGCGGGTGGCGGCTTCGATCCAGGGGTGTGCCTGGTGCGTGCTGAAGAGGTCGGCGGCGCTCTGCGCCGCGGTGCGGGCGCTGGCGCGTCGGCGTCCGCGTCGTTCGGTGTGGCTGAGGGCCAGGAGGGTTCGACCGTGTTCGATGGGCAGGTGGCGGAGGTGGTCGGCTGCTGCGGTGAGGAGGTCGGCGGCCGCATCGTAGTTGCCCAGGGTGGCTTCCAGGAGTGCCTGGGAGCGGTCGAGCACGGGGAGGACGCAGCTTCTATCTAGATCAGTCGCGGTGCGACGGGTATCGGTCAGCAGTTTGCGGGCTTGGTCGAGGTAGCCGAGGGAGATGAGGGCTTGGGCGAGGTCGGCGTGCCAGCGCAGGACGGACGGGTCGCGGACCTGCTGGCGCTTCTCAAGCGTACGGACCTCTTCCAGCGCCTCCAGGGCTTCTTTCGGACGCCCGGTGACCAGGAGAAGATGTCCGAGGACGAAGAGGTTTCGGGAGAGGAAGACTTTGTTGTCCTCCCGGCGGGAGGTGTCCGCCCCGCGGCGTGCGTGAGCGAGGGCGGAGTCGGTGCACGAGGCGGTGCCCTCGACCAGGGCGGAGGTGTAGCACGTTGGTGCGGGGTCCAAGGCGGCTCTGTCGGTAAGCGACAGGGCGCGGCCGGCGTAGTCGAGGGCCAGTCCGCACCGTCCGGCGCGGATCTCGACTTCGGCGAGGCTACGCAGGACATCCACGGTGGCTTCGGCGTCTCCGGTCCGCTCGGCTTCGACGAGCAGAGGCAGCAGTGCGCTGCGGGCTTCGTCCAGACGGTCGTCGAAGATGGCGTGCCGGGCGGAGAGCTGTTCGGGCCTGGCGTTGACGGGGATGTGAGTGCTGCGTGGCAGGGACAGGGCGTGGCCGAGCGTGGTCTCGGCTTGGGGGCGGCCGAGGATGCGTTGGATGCGGGCCTGCATCGTGAGGGCCATGGCGGTGGTGGCGGTGTCGCCAGCGCTCCGGGCGAGGCTGGCGGCCCGGGCAGCCTGGGCGCACGCCCGGTCGGGATCGCCGTTGACGTTGGCCCAGATCGCCTGGCGGACGAGGATCTGCGCGGTCAGGTCCGGATGTCCGGCCGCTTCGTGAAGTGCGTCGGCGAACAGCTTGTCGCCGTTGTACAGGTGCTGTCCGCCTGAGTCGATCAGGGCGATGAGGGCGTTGACGCGGTTGGCGGGGCTGCTGTCGTGGTTCAGGACGAGGCGGACGGCAGCCTGGCCGCGGGGCAGGTCGCCGTTGTGGGCGGCGTCGCGTACGGCGGTCAGCGCCCGTTCGGTGAGCAGGTCGGCGTCGGTCTCCGGGGTACGTTCGGCGGCGAGCAGGGAGAGCTCGGCCGCTAGTGCGGGTTCTCCGCGCAGCCGGGCGCGGGCGGCGGCGCGGTCGGCGCAGTCGGCCGACTGCGGGTCGTTGGTGTCGGCCGCCAGCGTGGTGTGACGGTCGCGGCGGATGCTGTCGCGGCTGGCTTCGGCCAGGCGGGCGTGCAGGAGCCTGCGTGTGGCGACCGGCGGTCGGGCCGCGAGTTCGGCACCGATCGCGGCGGCGGCGAACCGGATCTTCCCGTCGACCTGCCCGATGTTGATCAGTCCGGCTGCCTCGGCCTCTGCGAGAAGGTTTTCGGCGGGCGGGCCGGCGAGGCGGCTCAGCAGTTCGCGGTCGGGCCGGTCGTCGAGTGCGGCGACCGTCAACAGTTCCTGAACTTCGGCCGACACAGTGCCCAGCCATTCGTTCACCAGTCGGCGGGCGGCCGGCGGCAGGACCAGGTCGTCTACGAGACCCTGAGCGGCCGGCAGGTCGGTGGCGCGGCTGCGGGCCCCGGCGAATGCGAGGGCTAGGGCCGGGTTCCCTCCGCTGCGGATGTGGGTCTGCGTGACCTCGTAGGGGGTTAGCCGGTACGGCGACAGCAGGGTTGCGACCTGATCGGGTGTCAGCGCCGGGATGCGTACCGCACAGGGGTCCTCGCCGCACCAGTGGCCTTCGCTCCCCGGGCGCCAGATTCGCTCTGCGGCTATGACGGGAAGGTCGGGAGCCAGGCGCAGTGCCCAACGCAAGACGGCCGCGCTGGCCGTATCCAGCCACTGGGCGTTGTCCACCACCAGTGTCAGAGGCGGGGTGTCCAGCAGCAGGGTGGCGGTCAACCGGCGCAGCCGTAGAGCGGTCCCGGCGGGATCGGCAGAGCCCGGCACTCCGACGGCCTTGTCGATTCCGGTCGCGAGTTCCCGCGCGGCCGGCAGCGGTTGGAGGGCCAGTGCGAGTTCGAGCAGTCCGGTGTAGGGGACCTGGGCGTCCTGTGGGCTCGGAGCCAGCCTTAGGACAGGCATGCCCAGCTGCTGCCCGAGTACACCGGCCGCAGCGGTCTTGCCGATCCCGGGCGGACCGAACAGCACCACCCGACGGGCGCCGCGCACGACGCCCGGTACCACCGGCAGCATGGTGCCGGTGGCCCCCTGATGCGCATTCACTGCCGTCGCAGAATCTGGCACCGGATCATAGTGCGCCCGACGGTCCTTCGCGCACCAGAGCAAGGGGTTGCCCTGATTTCGGCCAGCCTCCGCCGTTCCTAGTGTCATCGCCAAAGCCGAGCTGTCACCGGTTGCCGGAGATCCCATCAACACGGGCCCTGCTGCCACACCCCTCAACCCATCTCGGCGGGAGGATTGCGATGTATCGAAGAACTGCCATGGCGGCCGCTGTCGCGGTTGCGCTTACCCTGGGCACCGTGACCGGGGTGGCCACCCAGTCGACCGCAGCCACCCCGCCCCCTACACCCACGGTTGCGCAGAGCCCGCTGTCGCTGGCGATCTCTGCAGCCGACCGCGCTGCCGACGGCGGTCACGACGCGCTGGCGAAAGGCCCCTTCGAGCAGTACGACCGTCGCATGGTGATCCCGTGGGTGGACGGCCTGTTCTCCATTGCCTACGAGCGCACCTACCGGGGCCTGCCGGTGGTCGGCGGCGACGCCGCCGTACTCGCCGACGGCCGGGGCGCCATCCGGGCGATCTCGGCCGCCACCAAGACGAAGATCAACGTCTCCGTCGTGCCGACGGTCGCCGCCGACCGCGCCGAGCAGACCGCCAAGGGCCTGCTCACCAAGGTCGACCAGGTCGAGTCGCGCACCCTCGTGGTGCACGTCAAGGACAGCACCGCGCGACTCGCGTGGGAGGTCGTCGTCGCCGGGCGCACCGCCTCGGCGCCCAGCCACCTGCATGTCTTCGTGGACGCGCGCAACGGCCAGGTGCTGGCCAAGCAGGAGGACGCCGCGGCCGGTTCCGGCACCGGCAAGTGGAACGGGCCCAGCCCACTGTCGATCACCACGTCGCAGTCGGGCAGCACGTACTACCTGCGCGACACCACGCGCACCGGCCTGAACTGCCAGGACTACAGCACCAGCACCGTCTTCTCCGGCGCCGACGACAGCTGGGGCAACGGAGTGGGCACAAGCAAGGAGACCGGCTGCGTCGACGCACTGTACTCGGCGCAGAAGGAATGGGACATGCTGTCGGCCTGGCTGGGCCGCAACGGGCACAACGGCAACGGCGGCAGCTGGCCGATCAAGGTCGGCCTGAACGAGCAGAACGCCTACTGGGACGGCTCGACGATCACGATCGGCAAGAACTCGGCAGGCAACTGGATCTCCTCGATGGATGTGGTGGGTCACGAGTTCGGCCACGGCATGGACCAGAACACCCCCGGCGGCACCAGCTCCGAAGCCGGCCTCGGCGAAGCCACCGGCGACATCTTCGGCGCCCTGACCGAGGCATACGCCAACCAGTCCAGCGCCTACGACGAACCCGACTACCTGGTCGGTGAGGAGATCGACCTCGTCGGCGACGGCCCGATCCGCAACATGTACAACCCCTCGCTGGTCGGCGGCCACCCGAACTGCTACTCCTCGTCGATCCCGAACACGGAGGTACACGCGGCCGCAGGTCCGCTCAACCACTGGTTCTACCTGCTCGCCGAGGGCAGCGCGCCGGGCGGCGGCAAGCCGAACAGCCCCATCTGCTCGGGCGGCCCGTCGTCGGTCACCGGCGTGGGCATCCAGTCCGCCGGAAAGATCTTCTACGGCGGCATGCTGCTGAAGACCTCCGGCATGACCCACAAGAAGTACCGCACCGCGACCCTGACCGCCGCGAAGAACCTGGACTCCTCGTGCGTCCTGTTCAACCGGACCAAGGACGCGTGGAACGCGGTCGCGGTCCCGGCCCAGACCGGCGACCCGACCTGCACCGGTTCCAGCACCGACTTCTCCGTCTCGGTCAGCCCCACCTCGGGCAGCGTCAACGCGGGCTCCTCGGTCACCGCGACGGTCAACACCGCGACCGTCTCCGGCAGCGCGCAGACCGTGTCGCTGACCTCCTCGGGTGCCCCGTCGGGGGTCACCGTGTCGTTCAGCCCGACGTCGGTGACGTCGGGCAACAGCTCCACGATGACGGTGGCGACCACCTCCAGTGCGGCTGCGGGCACGTACACCATCACCGTGACCGGCACCGGTTCGATCACCCACACCGCGCAGTACACGCTCACGGTCAACGGCGGCACCCCCGGTGGCACCGCGCCGGACATCGACGTCGCCAACGTGCAGGCGCACCTGACACAGCTCAGCACCATCGCCACCAATAACGGCGGCACCCGCCGCTCGACCGGCCAGGGCTACCTGCAGTCGGTGGCGTACGTCAAGGGCAAGCTGCAGGCCGCCGGCTTCACCGTCACCGAGCAGCCCTGCACCTCCGGCTGCACCAGCGGTGCAGGCCCGAACCTGATCGCCGAGTGGCCGGGCGGTAACGCGAGCAACGTCTACATGTTCGGCGCCCACCTGGACGGCGTCTCGGTCGGTCCGGGCATCAACGACAACGGCTCCGGCTCGGCGGCGCTGCTCGAGGTCGCCCTCGCGCTGGCCGCGCAGAACCCGACCATGCTGAACAAGGTCCGCTTCGGCTGGTGGACCGACGAGGAACAGGGCCTCAACGGCTCCAAGTTCTACGTCAACTCGCTGACCAGTACCCAGCGAACGGCGATCAAGGCCTACTACAACTTCGACATGATCGCGTCGAAGAACGGCGGCTACTTCATCAACAACATCACCTCGACCGCGTCGCAGCCGATGAAGGCGTACTGGGACTCCCTCAGCCTGCAGCCGGAGGAGAACGTCGAGGGCCAGGGCCGTTCCGACGACTACTCGTTCCAGAACGCGGGCATCCCGACCTCCGGTTACGCGATGGGCGCCAGCGCCACCAAGACGTCGGCCCAGGCGTCGAAGTGGGGCGGCACGGCCGGTCAGTCCTACGACTCCTGCTACCACTCCTCGTGCGACACCCTCAGCAACATCGACGCCACCGCGCTGAACCGGGCTGCCGACGGCATCGCCTACACGCTGTGGAACCGGGCGGTCGGCACCTCGACGCCGACCAACGACTTCTCGATCTCGGCCAGCCCCTCGTCGGGCACCGTGAACGCGGGGTCCAGCACCACGACCACCGTCGGCACCGCCACCACCTCGGGCAGCGCCCAGACGGTGACCCTGACCGCCAGCGGCGCCCCCACGGGCGTAACGGTCTCGTTCAGCCCGTCGTCGGTCACCTCCGGCAGCTCGTCGACCGCCACCATCGCGGTCGGCTCGTCGGTGGCCGGCGGCACCTACACCATCACCATCACCGGCACGGGGTCGGTGTCGCACAGCACCACGTACACGCTGACCGTGACCGGCGGACCGGGCGGCTGCACCGCCGCCCAGCTGATCCTCAACGGCGGGTTCGAAAGCGGCACCTCGCCGTGGACCGGCTCCACCGGCGCGATCGGCACCTCTATCGGGCAGGTGCCGCGCAGCGGCACCCGGTACGCGTGGCTCGGCGGATACGGCTACACCGCGACCGAGGCCATCAGCCAGACCGTCACCATCCCGTCGGGCTGCACCAGTGCGGTACTGACCTACTGGCTGCACATCGACACGAGCGAGTACGGGGCGCTCGCCTACGACGTGTTCACGATCAAGGCCAACGGCACCACCGTGGCGTCGCTGTCCAACATGAACGCTGCCACGGGCTACACGCAGCGCACCGTCAACCTCGGCGCGTACGCCGGCCAGACGGTCACGCTGACCTTCACCGGCACCGAGGACGCCTACCTGCAGACCAGCTTCGTGCTGGACGACGTGACCCTGCAGATCGGCTGAGTTCAACGGCAGGGTGGGGCGCTCGCCCCACCCTGCCGCAGGTCCTGCGCCCCTGTTCCGCTGCCGGACCGGACCTTAGCCTGAATCCGTGGATTGGATTCTGGGTGCGTTGTCGGGTTGATCTAGCCGATTGGGGGTGTGATGGATCCGCTGGCCCTGGTCTCCGTAGAACGCCAAGTAACCCGGCTCCGCCTTGACCTGGCGAGAGGCGAAGTCCATCGCCTCCGGGCGCAGATCTGCCCAACCTCGCGGGAAGCGGCCGTACCGGTCGTAGAACCTCCGCAACAGCGCGAACCCGGCCGTATCTCGCCATGCTTGGACGCAACCAGGTCCAGCTCAGCAGGGACAAGGGTCCAGTGCTCGACCAGCTCGCCGATGCTCAGAGGAGATCGACTCACAGCGGTCAACCACCGTGGCAGCGATCAGGGACCGCGCAGACCCCCAAAAAGATCAACTATTTGGCCCCTGGTCGCAAGATCGGCGTGGTTGGTCGTGAAGGGCCCGTCGGCGTGTGACCAGGTCCAGCGAAGCCGTCGGTGGGTCAGCCACGCACTAGCCTGGCCGGCGAGGTCGCGGTGCCGGCGCTGGGTCCTGTTGGTGTCGCCGCCGTCGGTGGTGAAGGCGAGCAGGGCGTAGCCGCCGGGGATGCCGGCGTGGGGCTCGCCGGGGTGCCGGCTGCCGTCGACGGGGAGGTGCACGCTGGCCAGGGCCGGTGCGCCCTGTCCGGGCAGGGTTTGCAGCATGTGGACGCGGCCGTGGTCGACCAGGTGCCATCGGCCGTCCAGGGGCAGCCTGAGCACGGTGCGGGCGTGGGCGAACAGTTCGTAGGCGTCGACGGGGTCCTGCACGACGAGGGTGGTGGTCGCGGTCATCGTGGTCACCGGGCCCAGATCGCCAGGGCTGCGGTGGTGGCGGCGCCGGCGTACCCGGCGAGCAGCAGCGGCACGGCGCGGGAGATGGCGGTGTACTTGGCCCGTACGGCGCGGGAGAGCCACCACAACTCGCGGGCGCGTGCGAGGGGGGCGGTCTGGGCTCCCGGGTCGGTGTCGCCACCGACAACGCGGACCAGGACGTCCTGGGCGGTGTCGGTGTCGGCGTAGGCGACGAACCCGAAGTCCCCACCCCGAAATCCCGGTACGCGAAACCCGCGTCCGGCACCGGTGGGGCTACTGAACCGCCGAAAGCCCTTGCGGCAGGGCTGGCGCCGCGCGCCCTTTATGGGCATCACCGCACGCTCTTCCGCGCTCGTCGAAGAGGGCCGATGCCCACCGAACTCGCACATCGTGTCCGGGGTGTCTGTCGGTGACGGCGGCAGGCTGAGGTTGCCGTGCCCGTTGGGCCGGGAGTGGGGATGGCTGAAGTGTGTTCCGCCGTGATCGTGGCTGACGTTCGAGGTGCCAACCCCGCTCCCCCCCCCCGGTTTTCGACACAGGCGCCCTCTCTGCCAGGCCAGCACGCCATTCGCACCAGCTCCACGCCCAGGTCGCGTGCGATCCGCTAACGTCGAATCGCCGTGCGTCGGGGCGCCGCAACAGTCGGCTCGACGCAGGTCGATGCGAACGGAAAGGCGAGCCCATGATTGATCGCCAGGATCTTCAACAGGCCAGGGACGATCTCGGCCGTAAGCTCGCCGCCCTGCGTAGGTCGAGGGGACTCATTCAGGAAGCCCTCGCACGCCAGGTGCACACGACGCGCAGCACCCTGGGAATGGTCGAGCGGGGCCGGCAGGTCGTGGACCGGATCTTCTGGCTGCAGTGCGACACCCTGCTGGACGCCCAGGGCGAGCTACTCGCCGCCTACGACGCCTACCGACACCTCCAGTCCCGGTTCCAGGCACAGCAGGCCGAGGCGGCACAGCGGGCGCGGTGGGGAGCGGTACCCGAGGCGGTGATGGCAGCCGGCGAGGCCACAGGCGAAAGGTACGGCGAAGTCGGCGACAATCGACGCCCGCCGGACCGGTTCCACGGCGAGCGCCCGGAGGCGGGCCGCACCACACGAACCGGGCAGGTCTCAGTCGTCAACGCGGTAGCAGGCCGTGGCGAGGAAGCCGACCACGATGCCAGGTCGCGACTGCTGGCCGAGCTGCGCCGGCACCTGCTCGCACCTGCCGCACCGAAACAGCCGGTCGAGCCTCTCACGCTTTCGGAGGTCCGTCAGCGGGTGGCCCATCTCCATAGCCTTTACCAGCGTGGCAACTATGCCGAGGCGGTCCGGGCGTTGCCCGACACGTTCGAGCAGGCGAACCTGTTGACCCGGACCTGCACCGGCACGCAGCGCGCCCTGGCCGTCGGGTCGCTGGCGGCGGCGAATCTCGCCGCCGCCAAACTCACCGTGAAACTCGGCGATCCCAGCCTTGCCTGGGTGGCGGCGGACCGTGCCGCTCGTGTCGCCGCCGAGCAGGCCGAGGATGTTGCGCTCGTCGCTGCGGCGGCGTTCTCGGTGGGTACTGCGCTGCTGGCGATGCCGGACCGCGTCGGCGATGCCGAGGAGGTGGTGCTGGCCGCTCTCGATGGTGTGACGGACACGAGGGACTCCGCGTCGACGGGTCCGCGTGTCCTGTCGGCCCACGGGGCGTTGACTCTGCTCGCGGCGCTGATCGCCGCCCGGCAGGCCCAGCCCGCCGCTGTCGAGCGGCACCTCGACGACGCGAACGCCCTGGCCCGGCGGCTCGGCGCCGATCGTAACGACCTGTGGACCGGGTTCGGTCCGACGAACGTGATGATCCACCGCATCAGCATCGCCGCCCGAACGGACCAGCCTCAGCTGGCGATCCACCTTGGAGAACAGCTCGACACCTCGTCGCTGCCGGCGGCCCTGGTGAGCCGCCGCGCCCGGGTCCACCTCGACCTCGCCGCCGCCTACGCCTGCTCGCCCGGCAACGATCCCGCAGCCGTGCTGCACCTGCTCGAAGCCGAACGCATCGCGCCGCAGACGGTGCACGTGCACGGCCGGACGCGCCATCTGATCGGCGACCTGCTCACCCGTGAGCGGCGCGCCGTCACCCCCGGCCTGCGGGCACTCGCCGAACGCGCCGGAATCGCCGCGTGACGTCCGGATCCGCGAATGCCCGTCTGCTCTACCTGGTGGTCTGTGCCGCGCCACCGGCCCGCCGCATCGTCGAGCTGGTCGAGGCGGTGCGGCGCGACGGCTGGGATGTGTACGTCATCGCGACCGAAACCGCGCACACCTGGCTTCCCAACGATCGGCTGGCCGCCGTTACGGGCAGGCCCGTCAGCTACCGGCAGCGGCATCCTGACGAACCGAGCGTCCTGCCACGCGCCGATGCCGTCGCGGTCGTTCCGGCGACGTTCAACACCATCAACAAGTGGGCCACCGGCATCAACGACAGTCTGGCCCTCGGCATCCTCAACGAAGCTCTCGGCGCAGGCATGCCGATCATCGTCTCCCCGTACGTCAAACCCACCCTCGCCCGCCACCCCGCGTTCGACGCCCACCTGCGGCTCCTCGCCGACCACGGCGTACGCCTCACCGCCACCGAGGCGCTGCGACCAGCTCACGACGATCAGCCCTTCCGCTGGAACGTGATCCTCGACGAACTCCACAGGCTGTCCGCCCGCCTGTCGTAGTCGGCCCCCGAGAGGCGCTGGGGCCGGTCTGACCGTGTCGAAATCCCGTGTCGAGGGTGTTCGACACGGTCAGACCGGCGTTGAGTGGTGGACATGACCGCTCGGCGCCCGCCGCTCAGGGGTCCCCGGCACCGCCCAACCCGAGGGGAGTTGATCCGTGTGACCCTGTACCGCAGTTTCTCGCCGCTGCCGAGGAATCCGGGACCGCTGGTGGCCGGGACGGCTCGGACCTCACGTTGACTGCGGCTTGATCGAACCCGGGCCGCCTTGCGTCGCCTTGCCGGTTGGGCACCCGGTGAGTTCGGCCTGCGTCCTGCCCAGCAGGGGAACAGTCCTCGGGCGTCTGAGGCCGTGTTCGTCCTTGGCGGATAACGGAAAGTGCGGGCCGTCCGCAACGGCGGCGGTCCTGACGAACAGGAGAGTGACGCGCACATGAGCGTCGACACGATGAGCAGCGACGACCTCCGTGACGCGATGGTCGACCAGCTGGTCGCTGACCATGCGGCCAAGGGGCTGACGATGCGGCCCGAGGTCGAGGCGGCACTGCGGGTGGTTCCCCGCGAGCTGTACACGCCGGGTGTCCCGATGGAGGAGGCGTACCGCAGCGACACCGCGGTCGTCACCAAGCGGCTCGGTGATGAGACCGTCAGTTCGGTGTCCGCGCCGTGGCTGATCGCGGAGATGCTCGGGCAGGCGGCTGACGCCCTCACCGGTGGCCTGCACGGCCGGCACGTGCTGGAGATCGGATCGGGCGGCTACAACGCGTCGCTGCTGCGCGAGCTGGTCGGGCCGTCGGGTTCGGTCACGACCGTGGACATCGACCCGGAGGTGACCGAGCGGGCGGTGGCGTGTCTGGCGGTGGCAGGTTACGGCGATGTCAGCGTGGTGTGCGCGGACGCGGAGCAGCCGATCGACCTGGGGCGCTGCTACGACCTGATCATCGTGACGGCCGGGGCGTGGGACATCCCCGCGGCGTGGATCGCGCAGCTCGCCGAGGACGGCGTGCTGGTGGTGCCGCTACGGACGTTCGGGATGACCCGGTCGTGGGCGCTGCGCCGGGTCGGTGACCGGCTGGTCAGCCACAGCCAGCGCCTCTGCGGGTTCGTGGCGATGCGGGGCACCGGAGCCCACGAGATGCGGTATGTCGACATCGCCGCCGGTGTCCACCTGCGGCTGGATGAGGGCCAGCAGGTCGACCCGGAATCGGTCGGTGGGCTGCTGTCGCAGCCGCAGGAGCAGGCATGGGCAGGGGTGGGCCTGCCGCCTCGTAGCGTCCTGGCCGACCTGGACCTGTGGCTGGCGGCCCGCCTCGCCGATGAGGTCGACCAGTTCGTGGTGCTCTCGGCGCAGCAGGAGGCCGTCGACGCCGGCATCGTCGCCCCTGCCTGGCGGTTCGGTACGCCCGCCGCCCTGCACGAGGGGACGTTCTCCTACCGGTCGACGCTGCGCTGGACCGACGACACGTTCGACCTCGGCGCCTGCGCTCACGGGCCCGACGCCGCCGCGGCGGCGGGACGGATGGCCGGGCACATGCGCGCGTGGGTGGACGCTGGCGAGCCCTCTCCGGTGCTGCACGTCCTACCCGCAGGTACTCCCGACGGCGCCCTGCCGGCCGGGACGGTGCTGGACAAGCGACACAGTCGCCTCGTCCTCACCTTCACCTCCGCATAGGAAGGAACACGCGAGTGGAGACCATGGAACTCGAGGAGTTCGACCTGGACATCACCCTGGTGGACGCCGGCCCCGCTGCCAGCGGGTACGCCACCAGCACCGACGACGGCTGCGGCTCGGGCAACACGGGCTCGAACGCCTGTTCCGGCGGCAGCAAGTAACCGTCCCTGACGATCCACCCCGGGCCCGGCGTCTCCAGCGCCGGGCCCCCGTCTTCGAGGGTGCGTTCATGTTCCCCACGGCCGGTGCGGCGCTGATCAGAGTTGCCGCCTACCCCAGCGGTCTGACCCTGCCCGCGTGGCCCGACCTGACGACGGATCAGCCCGAGCAGTGGCGGCAGTGGCTGGCCGCAGTGTGGGCGCTGCCGGGATTCGCCACCGCCGTCGCCGCTGCCACACCCCAGTTGGCCGAACAGATCACCCGGACCGTGGCCAGTGCGCCGACCACCGACCGCCGGTTCGGGCGCATGGTCGACTCGACGGTCCGGTACCTGCTGAGGTGGACCACCCGGGCGACACCGTTCGGCACCTTCGCCGGGGTGGCTCCGGTCGAGTTCGGCGCCCGCGCATCGGTTCGGTGGGGCGAGGCGCATCAGGTGGTGACCCGCCCTGACGGGACGTTCGTCGCCGAGCACACCGGGCGCGCCGAGCAGGACCTGGCGGCGCTGCGCGACGTCGCGGTGGTGACGAACTCGGTGGGGTACCAGCGCGGTCAGGACGTACGCCCAGAACTCCTGATCGTCGGCTTCCTGCGCCATGCTTCCCGCGCGGTCCAGCCAGCGGTCGCCCGCGGCCCGGTCGCCGAGATCGTCGCTGAGCCAACCCGCGAACTCGCTCCACCGTGCCTCGGTGCTGAGAAGCCGGTTACGAAGCTGTCCACGTGTCTGCCGACGCAGGGCGGCGATCAGCGCGATCTGCTGTTCGACGGTCGACAGGATGGTGAGGCCACCCAGCAGGTCGTCCGCTTGTACGAGGAGCGCGCGAAGCTCCGCGAAGTGATCGACAACGGCAGGGTCGACGGACCGTGGGTGAGAAACGCCTGTGGTGGTGACAACCGGCACGGCGGTGAGGCCAGCGGCCAGTTCCAGCAGAGCCCTCCGGCTTACCCGCAATGACATCGCCTGCCCATCGGACATGACCGCAAGCGTAACCGCGTCACCATCGTGAAAGTCCGTCTCACCTGCCACCGCGGCACCGGCGACCCGCGCGAGTGGTGCCGTCAGGCCGTTCGGACCACCGGCCGTCAGATCCGTGGCGGCGAGGTCGCGCAACGACTCCCGTGCCGGATCCGTCACCGGGACACCGTGAGTGCCAGCCGGTAGTGAGCGGTCCTCGACTTCGCCCCACCGCATGCGTTGTGCCGCTTCGACTTTCTCCTGATCAAGCTGCTGCTTCAGGCGCCGATAGTCGTCGTAGTCGGCCAGCAACTCTCCACCAGCGGCTAGGGCCGCTTCACAGCGCTGCCAGAAGATCCGGTCCGGGCATTGCTGCCCGCGCTCGACGCCCGCGATCGTGGTCCGGGAAACCGGCACCCGCCTCGCCAATGCCAACTGGGTCAGCCCACGCACGTTGCGCCAGGCGGCAAGCCTTGCACCCAGTGCCCGCTTCGCATCGTCTACCCGCTGCGGATCGATCATGACGCCCGTCCCTTCACAACCCCGTACGGACACGACGGCTGCATTGACGCAAAGCGACGTTACCGTAACCGATCTCCGCCAGAACCGGCCAGCGCCTCAACAACCCCGGCGCCGACGTCCTTGTCCGCGCCGAGCAACGTCTATCGGCGGGCGACCCGAGACCCGACTCCGGACCTTCGATGATGTGCGCGGTGTGTGCTCGAGAGCGGATGCCACCGTGGGGCAACCGGTGCCACCGGATGCCACGGCGGGTCAACGGGCCGGGTCGCTGCCGGGGTCCGTGTGCTCGGGGTGTGGTCATCGGTCGGCCCTGACCAGGGCGACGACGTGGGTGAACGTGGGCCACTCCCTGCCACCCCGGGTGAACCGGCAGGCCGCTAGACTGGGCACTCGCGCCCTCGTAGCTCAGGGGATAGAGCATCGGTTTCCTAAACCGTGTGTCGCAGGTTCGAATCCTGCCGGGGGCACCTCGATACACCGCCGAAACGCCGCCTGTATCCGGCCCTGTCGGCTACCTCGGTTGCCGGCAGCGGGGGCCTGCCCGTGACGCTCGCGCCGCATCCTCACCACGGACTCGTCGGTTGCCCGGCGCCGTGCTCCTACCCGTCCCGCGTCAAGACGAGGTTGACCCCGCGATCGTCCAGGCCATCCTCGTCCTACATCACGTCCAGACCAGCCCAGCCTCAGGATGAATGGGATCGTCGCTACACCGACGGGTCCCAGGCGATGAGCTGGTCGAAGATGCGACGGTCGCCGTCCAGCTCCAGCTTCGGAGAATCCAGCGGTACGCGGCCGTAAAAGAACAAGACCAGGTCACTGGCCGTGCCCCGGGCGGAGACGTCGGCCGTGTCCGGGTCCTCGCTGGCAGCCGACGTGCCGAGACGGGCGGCCCGTGCGCCCTCGCGGGACAGCCGAAGGCGCCAAGAGCGGCCCTCGGTGGCGTGGTAATCGACGACCGCGGGGTCGTGCGGCCAGGCGACATCCGTCGAGCAGAGGGTGAACTGGCAGTCGTCGAAACCCTCAAGGGCGACCTCCTCCGGTAGCGGTGCCGGGTTCCCCACGGTGAGCTGGGCATCGTAGGTGTGCACCGCGATCTCGGGCACCTGGCGCCGAGCCCATGCGCCGGAGGTTTCCGGTGACTGCGAGTCACCCCAGAACGTCCAACAACCGCGGTCCGGGCCGGCCTCACGCAGCGCGCTCGTCAGTCGCTCGACGGACTCGGTCCACCAGGCCAGCAGAGCCTCGCGTTCCCGAGGCGCACCCGCGCCGTCGTCCCAAGCGGACTTCTCCGGGGGAGCGTCGGCTGGCCCGGCGGCGACGATGGCGGCCGACCTGCGACGGCCCATGCCCAGGTGCTGCACGAGATCGAACAGCGTCCACTCCGGACAGGTCGGCACCGGCACGTCGAGGCTGGGCGCCGCAGCGACCGCGGCACGGAAGGCGGTCGACCGTTCGTCGATCAGCCGCAGATGATCAGCGAACGTCAAAGTCTTTTGCATCCCGGCTTTCTACCAGTGTGTTCCGATAGCGGGACAGCGATTTTCGCAGCTGGCGCGACCGCGGCATTGGCGCGCCACGGTTCCACCTGTCGTGACTCGCACCGTTTCCGTGCCGAGGCCGCTGCGGGCCTGTCGACCGATTCCCGTGGCACACCTGCGCGGCTAGCGTCCGTGTATGCCCCCCTCTCATCCGCCTCGACCGTCGAGTCAGCCCGGTGGTCCCGCCGGGACGCACCTCCCGATGCCGGAGGGTGGCCGTTCTGCCCCCGTTTCCTATCGAGCGGTGTACGTGTTGGCGATCCTGGCGACGTTGTGTTGGGGAGGCGCGGCATACGGCGGTTGGCTGATCTTTTCCGGCCGCGACATGGTCGAGGGCCTGCTGAGCTTCATCGGACTCCTCTGGCTCGCCGCGTTCGAGATGTTCGCGTTGCTGTTCACTGTCACCGCGGCTTTCGAGCTGCGTCGGCGCCACTCGCCTCGTGCGGCCCTGGTGACCGGTCTGGTCGCAGTCGCCGGGGTGGTCGTGACGATCGTGTTCGTGCTCTGGGTCTCGACGGGGACAAGTCAGACGGGCCTGTAGCGAGGGTCGAGGTGAAGCTCGGGGATGGCATCGCCCCGACGACGGGCCCGATGGGACGGGACCCGAGGGTCGACGGCGGTCAGCTCCTGGAGGTGGGAGCCGCGCGGGTCCAGCGAGGTAACCGCCGTGCCGCTCTCGGCCGTGTCCACACGTGTTGAACCGCGTGCGGCAGGTTCGAATCCTGCCGGGGCACCAGATTCGCCTACGGGCTGACCGTCCCCGACATGTTGCTGACACGCCCCATCGCGTCGAAGTCGACGCGCAGGACGGAGCCGTCCTGACTCTGTGCCGTCACCGACATCGGTGCCCGGTCCAGGCGCCATCCCTGCTGGTGCAGGAACGCCTCGACGGTGACGCGGTGTTCCACCGGGAAGGACTGGAGGACCTGGGCCAGGACGGTCGGCACCCGCTCCGGCCGGACCGGCGCGGTGATCTGCGGCGGGGCGTCGTCGAGGTGGAAGAAGACCGCGCCGCCGTCGTACGGCCCGCGGTAGTAGCAGCGGCCGGTCAGGCCGGACGCCAGCAGGGCGAGCCGGTGTCCGTCGGCGCGCCGGAGCGGGAACGTGGGTTCGGTGAGTTCGGCGACCTGCTGGCGGTGCCCGTACTCGCGGAGCCAGCCGGCCAGGTGCAGCAGCGCCGGTGGGAGGTTGCTGGCCTCGTTCGCCCAGGCCCACAGCCAGGTGCCGTCGTCGTGACTTTCGGTGCCGAGGAGCTGGACGCGGTATCGCAGGTCGTTCCCGAACGTCACGGTGCCGTCGGGCACGTCGAGCTGCCAGTCGCGTTCGCCGAGGAGATCTGCCAGCGCCAACTGACGGGCCAGCCCGGTGCCGACGTGTTCGGCGAAGAGGCGATCGAAGGTCGGCATCGCCGCAGTGTGCCAGATCCTTGGGGAACGGGACGGCCCCGCGTCCGGCCGGAGCCGGAGCGCGGGGCCGGCGGGTCAGCGGACCAGCGCTGCCACCAGCGTCCCGATGCAGGCGACGACGGCGGCGATGATCGGACTGAGCGTCTTGATGTACGCCAGGATGATGCGGTGCCGGCCTGTCAGTTCGGCAACGGCTTCGTCCTCGTCCTCTGGTGTCTCGAAGTCTGACCCGTGAGGGATTACAGTCAACGTGACTCCTTCCGTTGCAGCGGTGGAGTCGAATGCGGCGTCCGGTGGCAGCCGGGCGCCGCCCTCTGTGTGAGGCGACGCTGTGCCGTTCGACGGTTCGAGCATGCTCCCGGCGGACGGCTAGCACAAGAGTCGGCATTTCACTGTCGGGTACCTGACAAGCAGATGCATCGCATCGAGAAAATTCCGGTGCCAGCTCTTGCCAAATGCAATTTTCCGTGAAGCAGTTCAACCGAGCGTGACTGGGCCAGAGCGCATGGTGAGCAGGCGTGCTGTCAGGCCCGGCGGAGCTGGAGCACCGCCACGCGGGCGTCGTGGCCGTCGACGTGCATGGGCACCGTCTTGCGGTTGCGCAACTGGATCTGGACTCCGTTCGACCCCTGGAGCCAGCCGATCTGGTCGATGCCGGCGTCGAAGGCGCGGGTCTCCTTCGCGGGGAACAGCTTCGGCATCGGGTTGCGGTTGGTGTCACCGGTCCAGATCACCGGGTAGCCACGGGCCTGCCAACTGGAGATCCGTTCCCGGAGGACGTCGAAGTGGTGCGCCCACTTGGTCCTGCGCCACTCCTCGTGCGGATCTTCCTGGCCGTTAAACGCGCCGGCCACGAAGTGCGTGTTGAGGAACGCGAACTGAAGCGCCGCGTCGTCGTTGGCGGCCAGCAGGACCTCGGAGATGACGCGGTTCACCGAGACGCCCGCCAGACCCTCGTGTACGGGTGTGACGTGCTTGTCGAGCACGTCGTACGCCTTGGGCACGGAGATCGGGACGTAGTGCCCGCCGTCGTCGAGGTGCACGTTGCGGTAGCGCTCGCCGAACAGCTCGTTGATCCAGCCCTTCTCCTTCGTGTCACCGTCACCCCCGCCGATCTCCTGCCAGCCGACGAGCGGACGGTCCTCGGGGCCGGTCATGTCGAGGGCGTTGCGGACCGCCGTGATCGCGGCCTTGCGCTTGTCGAGGTTCGCCCGGCCGATGTTGGCGGTGACGACGCCCAGGTTCCGCCAGGCGGTCGCCGCCCCGGCGGGTGCGGGGAACCCCAGGGCGCCGGCGAGCGCGACGCCGCCCGCGAGGCCGAGTGCCTGTCGTCTGCTGACGCGTTCCATGCGACTCCTTACTGGTCGGCTGCTACGTGGACGGCCGGCTACGAGACGAGGAAGCCGGTGGAGGGGCGGGTCAGGACGCCTGTCATCGGGAAGCGGGTGGTGCCGTTCCACCAGTGCCACACCACGCGCTCGCTGCCGTCGGCGGCGGCGAAGACGTCCATTCCGCCGGGGCCCTGGTGGTTGCCGGGCAGGTCGCGGATCGGGTTGAGGCCGGCGGCGCCGGTGAAGCCGAAGAACGGGCGGGACACGCCCTCGCGGATCGGGGTGCAGCGGGAGCCGGGTAGCGGAGTGGCGCCGCAGCGGGCGATGCCGGTGGAGTAGCGCGCGCTGTCCCAGTTGTTGCCCGAGTACATCAGGTACCAGTCGCCGTCGGCGGCCTTCCACATCGACGGGTTCTCGACCACGTGCGTACCGCCGCTGGTCTTGGCGGTGTCCCAGGTGATGTCGGTGCTCTTGAGCATGTCCCGGCGGGTGTCCCAGATGGCGCGGCCCTCACCGTCGGTGCGGACCGTGGAGATGCCGGTCTCGGCGCCGGAGGCGATGGCGTCGTCCCGGTAGGTGACGTACAGGTTCCCGCCAGCCACGAACGGGTTGGCGTCCAGTGCCCACCGGCCGGCGTCCGGGCAGGCCCACTCGCCCTGGTTCTGGAACGGGCCGCGGGCACTGTCGGAGACGGCCCGTCCGATGCACTTCTGCCCGGAGCCCTTGCGGGAGGCGGTGTAGAACATGAAGAACCGGCCGTCGAAGCGTGCGACGCCGGGGGCCCAGACCGCGCCGCCGGGTTCGGCCCAGGCGCCGGGACCGGACGGCAGGGCGTCGTGGGAGGCGCAGTCGGCCATGCCGACGCTGTTGCCGGAGCCGTGGACGAGGACCGGTACGTACAGCCTGCCGGTCGCGCCGCAGCGCGCGCCGGTCCCGGCGCCGACTGTGGTGCCGTAGGTGACGTAGGAGCCGTCCTTCGCCAGCAAGGTGTCCGGGTCGGCCAGCGGGAAGGTGGACGAGCTCGCCAGCGTGGACATGTCGCCGGCGGGCGCGGCGGTGGCGGGAACCACGCCCGCTGTGGTGGCCGTCAGGGCGGTCGCGGCGAGGGCAACGAGGCATCCGCGCATTCGAAGGAATCTCACCGGCGCACCTCCATCGATGAAAGTAATTATCGGCCGAACGCTATCGATGTTCGACGATCCCGTCAACGGGGGAGCGTCGAACGTCGGGAGCGGGAAGCGGGGCCCGCCCGGAGGCCTGCCGCGTTACTCTCCGTCAAGAGGGCGTGCCGCCTGCCGGGTCCTCAGGCCGGTGCCAGGACCCGTCGGTACCCTGGCATGTCCTGGCCTGTCCGCGACGACATGAGGTATTCGTGAACGATCTTCGAGTGGTGGCGTTCGATCTCGACGACACCCTGGCGATTTCCAAGTCCCAGATCGATCGTCGGATGGCGGAGTTGCTCGGCCACCTGCTCACCGAGGTGGACGTACTGGTCATCTCCGGTGGCCGGTTCGAGCAGTTCCAGTCGCAGGTGCTCGCCCACCTCGAACTCACCGAGGAGCAGCGCCGCCGGCTGCACCTGATGCCGACCTGCGGCACCCGCTACTACCGGTGGTCCGACGGGGACTGGCGGCAGGTCTACGCCGAGGACCTCACCGAGGCCGACAAGGCCCGCGTCGTCGCCGCGCTCACCGAGTCGGCGCAGGCGCTGGGCCTGTGGGAGACGAAGACCTGGGGCGACATCATCGAGGACCGGGGCAGCCAGATCACGTTCTCCGCGCTGGGGCAGTCCGCCCCGCCGGCCGAGAAGTACGGCTGGGATCCGGACGGCGACAAGAAGCGGCGGCTGCGCGACGCGGTCGCGGCGAAGCTGCCCGACCTGGAGGTGCGCGGCGGTGGCTCGACCTCGATCGACGTCACCCGCAAGGGCGTGGACAAGGCGTACGGCATGCGCAAGCTGCTGGAGCACCTGGATCTGAAGATCGACAACGTGCTCTTCGTGGGTGACCGCCTGGATGTGGGTGGCAACGACTACCCGGTCAAGGCGATGGGCATCCGCTGTGCGGCGGTCACCCGCTGGGAGGAGACCGCCGACTACGTCGAGAAGCTCGTCGACGACCTGGTGAAGCGGCGCGCCGAGCGCGCCTGAGCACGGACCGCAGCAGGGCCCGCCGGTTTCGGAACCGGCGGGCCCTGGCGGTATCGACGGCGATGGGGTAGGAACAGCGAGAGAGCGCTCTCCCGTCCCATCACCGAACAGGCAGGCAGATGCGATCACCCGACCCCTCCCGCCGCCGTTTCCTCACCCTCACCGCCTCCGCGGCCTCGCTCACCGCCCTCGGCCTCCCGGCCGGCGCCGCAGCCGCGTCCCCGGCCGCGCGCCCGGCCCGCGAGCCCGACTTCGGACCGAACGTCTTCGTGTACGACCAGGACACGCCGGTCGAGGAGATCCAGTCCACGCTGGACCGGCTCTTCACCGCCCAGGAGCGCAACGAGATGGGCTTCGACAGGTACGCCGTGCTGTTCAAGCCCGGCCGCTACGAGGTGGACGCCCGGCTCGGCTACTACACGACTGTCGCCGGTCTCGGTACCCACCCGGACGACGTGGAGATCCACGGCGCGGTCCGGGTGGTCGGCCAGCCGGACCCGAACTCGCCCGCCGGCATCTCCGCGCTCACCAACTTCTGGCGTTCGGCGGAGAACCTCGCCGTCACCCCGACCGACTGGTCGAACCAATGGGCCGTCTCGCAGGCGTCACCGATGCGCCGGGTGCACGTCAAGGGCGTGCTGTGGCTGGAACCCGGCAACGGCGGCTACTCCAGCGGCGGCTACATCGCCGACTCCAAGGTGGACGGCATCACGATCAACGGCTCACAGCAGCAGTGGCTCACCCGCGACAGCGAACTCGGCGGCGAGTGGACCAACGGCGTGTGGAACCAGGTCTTCTCCGGCGTGATCGGCGCGCCCGCGCAGGGCTTCCCCGACCCGCCGTACACCACGCTGCCGAGCAGCCCGGTGACCCGGGAGAAGCCGTACCTGTTCGTCGACGCCCGGGGCGCCTGGCGGGTCGCCGTACCGCGCCTGCGCCGGAACACCGCCGGCACCACCTGGGCCGCCGGTGGCGCTCCGGTGCCGTCGCTGCCGCTGTCCGCGTTCTTCCTGGCCCGGCCCACCGACTCGGCGAAGCGGATCAACGCGGAACTCGCTCGCGGCCGGCACCTGCTGCTCACCCCCGGCGTCTACCACCTCGACCGGGCGCTGCGGGTACGCCGCCCGGACACCGTCGTGCTCGGCCTCGGCATGCCGAGCCTGGTGCCGGACCGGGGGGACGCGGCGCTGCGGATCGAGGACGTGGACGGGGTCCGCGTCGCCGGGGTGCTCGTGGACGCCGGGCCGGTCGAGTCACCGGTGCTGGTCGAGGTCGGCACGCGGCACTGCCACCGGTCCCACGCCACGAACCCGATCTCGCTCCAGGACGTCTTCTTCCGCATCGGCGGCCCGTACGCCGGGCGGGCGGCTACCAGCCTGGTGGTGCACAGCCGGCACACGCTCATCGACAACATCTGGGCCTGGCGCGGCGACCACGGCCGGGCGGGCACGATCGGCTGGACGGTGAACACCGCCGCCACCGGCGTGATCGTCAACGGCGACGACGTGACCGCGTACGGGCTGTTCGTCGAGCACTACCAGCGCTGGCAGACGATCTGGAACGGTGAGCGCGGCCGGACCGTGTTCTACCAGAGCGAGCTGCCCTACGACCCGCCGAGCCAGGCGGCCTGGCGCAGCCCGACCGGCAACGGCTGGGCCTCGTACAAGGTGGCCGACCACGTCCGCACGCACGAGGCGTGGGGACTCGGCGTGTACTCGTACTTCAACCAGGGCGTGGACATCCGCTGCGACCGGGCGATCGAGGCGCCGCGCCGGGCGGGCGTGCGGTTCCACGACGCGATCACCGTGTTCCTGGACGGCAGCGGCGGCATCGAGCGCACGATCAACGAGGCCGGCACTCCCGTCGTCGGCTCGTACGGCACCAGCCCGGTGGTCAGCTACCCCTGACCGGCGTCGGGACGGCCCGGCCGGATCATCGGCCGGGCCGTCCCGGCTCACCCGGCGAGCTGGTCGACGCGGGTGAGCACCTGGTCGACGAGGCCGTACTCGCGGGCCTGCTCGGCGGTAAACCAGCGGTCGCGGTCCCAGTCGCGCTGGATTTCCTCCAGCGTGCGCCCGCTGTGCTGGGCGATCAGCTCCTGCATGGTGCGCTTGACGTGCAGCATGTTCTCGGCCTGGATGGTGATGTCCGCGGCGGTGCCGCCCATTCCGCCGGACGGCTGGTGCATCATGATCCGCGAGTGCGGCAGCGCGAACCGCTTGCCGGCCGCCCCGGCGCAGAGCAGGAACTGCCCCATCGACCCGGCCATGCCGAGCGCCAGCGTCGCCACGTCGTTCTTGACGTACCGCATGGTGTCGTAGACGGCCATGCCGGCGCTGACCGAGCCGCCCGGCGAGTTGATGTAGAGGAAGATGTCGCGCTCCGCGTCCTCGGCCGCGAGGAGCAGGATCTGCGCGCAGATCTGGTTGGCCGACGCGTCGGTGACCTCGGTGCCGAGGAAGATGATCCGTTCCTTCAGCAGCCGCTCGAAGACCCGGTCACCGAACGCCGGCTGTCCCTCGTCGAGCATCCAGATGCCACCCATCGCCGCCCACCTCCGTGCCGCCGGTGGGCGGGGGACCGCCCGGGAACCGGCGGTCTCCAGCGTCCGCCGGACGCACCCGCGCGGCCCAGGCTTTCTGCCCCGGGCAGATTCGCCCTGGGCAGAAGCTACGCGGCGACCGGCCGCCGCCGGCCGGCGCGGGCCCGTCGCCGGGCCACCGCCGATGAGATACGCGGACGGGGGCGGACGGCCGGGGCGGAGGGAGCCGGCCAGATCCGGATGCCGCCGGAGAACCCGATCGGCGTGGCGGCGTCGAACGCCGGACCGAGCGGCGCCGGCCCGAGCCCGACGGGCCGCAGCGCGCCGCCCAGCAGCGGCGTGGCGGTGACCGGCCGGCGGGCGACGTGCGGCCGGAGCGAGACGGCGGGCCGGCGGGACACGGGCGGCCGGGGCGACACGACCGGGCGGCGCGTGACGGACAGCCGCGGCGGGCCGACCCGCAGCTGTGGCCCGGTGCGCGCGGCCGGCACCCGGTCGAACCGGGCCGCCGAGATCCCGGGGCCGACCGGCGTCGGCCGCTCCCGGCGCAGCTCGTCGCGGGCCTCTTCGAGCAGGTCGGCGAGGTGGATCCCGAGCGCGCGGCAGATCGCGGCCAGCACCTCGGAGGAGGCCTCCTTGCGCCCGCGTTCGACCTCGGACAGATAGGGCAGGGAGACGCCGGCGGCCTGGGCCACCTCGCGCAGCGTGCGGCCCTGGCGCAGGCGGATGCGCCGCAGCACCCCGCCGATCACGCGTCGCAGCAACGACATGCCGGCCTCCTCGCGGTCGCCGTCCGGACGTCCCCATCATGCCCCGTCCACGCCCCCGGCACCTGCCCGGTCAGCCCCCGTGTACCGACCGGGCAGGTGTGGATCAACGCGGGACGACCGGTCGGTCATCAGTCTCACCCGTGACGGCGCCGATGGATGTGACGAAATCCTTACCGCTCGCGGCGACGGACCGGCCCCTGCCCGACCAGCCGGCTCGGGGCGTACCCGCTATCTTGAGGGCGTGCAGGCGACGGTGGCGGAGCGGGACCGACGGTGATCCATTTTCCCGCGCAGCGGCGGGGGCCGCTGAGCGCGCTGAGTCTGCGCCTGCTCGCCGCCCTCGGCCTGGTCTTCGCCACGGTGTTCGTGGTGTGGCTCGACCGCGACGGCTACCGCGACGTCGACGAGAGCGGCCTGACCCTGCTCGACTGCTTCTACTACGTGGTGGTCTCGCTCTCCACCACCGGGTACGGCGACATCACCCCGGTCAGCCCGTCCGCCCGCCTGGCCAACGTCCTGTTCATCACCCCCGCCCGGGTGCTGTTCCTGATCATCCTGGTCGGCACCACCCTGGAAGTCCTGACCGAGCAGTACCGCACCGGGCGTCGCCTGTCGCGGTGGAGGAGAACCGTGAAGGACCACGTCATCATCTGCGGCTACGGCACCAAGGGCCGCAGCGCGGTCTCCGCCCTGCTGGAGAACGGCACGGACAAGTCCAAGATCGTGGTGGTCGAGCGGAGCGGGCCCGCACTGCGGCAGGCCACCTCCAACGGGCTGGTGACGATCGAGGGTTCGGCTACCCGGTCGTCGGTGCTGGAGCAGGCGCACGTGCGTACCGCGAAGTCGGTCATCATCGCGACCGACAGCGACGACGCGTCGGTGCTGGTGGCGCTCACGGTCCGGCAGCTCACCGCCGGCCAGGTCCGGATCATCGCGGCGGTACGCGAGGCGGAGAACGCGCCGCTGCTCAAGCAGAGCGGCGCCCACCACGTGATCGTCTCGTCGGCCACCGCGGGCCGGCTGCTCGGCCTGTCCACCTCGGCCCCGCCCCTGATCGACGTGGTGGAGGACCTGCTCACCCCGGGTCAGGGCATGGCGCTGGCCATGCGGTCGGCCGAGCGTGACGAGGTGGGCCGCTCACCCCGTGAGCTGGAGTCGCTCGTCATCGCGCTGGTCCGCCGGGGCAAGGTGGTCACGCTCAACGACCGTGCGGGCGCGGTGATCGAGACCGGCGACATGCTCGTCCACGTCCGGGACGACCGGCCGCAGGCCACCACCGCGCTCTGACCGCGCCCCGCTGAGCGCGACGTTCAGCAGGTGCCCGGGCCGCCCTCCGCGAGCACTTCGCCGCACGTCGACGACCGGCCCTGGGTGGCCCGTCGTAGCAGGTCGTAGAGCAGGTCCCGCTCGCCGGGAGCCAGCGCGCCGAGGACCTCCTCCTCGGCTCCGGCGAGCGCGCACTCGGCCTCGCGGAGCCGCCTGGTGCCCGCCTCGGTGAGGCGTACCTCGTGCCGTCGGCGGTCCTCCGGGGAGCGGCGGCGCTCGGCCAGGCCGTCCGCCTCCAGGTCGTTCAGCAGCCCGACCACGTTCGTGCTGTCGATCTGAAGCGTGCCGGCGAGCGCCTGCTGGCTGATGCCGCCGGAGTCGCGCAGCACTGTGAGCGCCACCAGGTGGCGTGGGCGCAGGCCCAGCGGGGTCAGCACCGACTCGGAGCGCAGCCGCATCCGCCGGGCCAGATGGTCGAGCAGGGGCCCGGAGCGGCGCTCGGACTCCTCGACCGGTGCGGCGGACATGTGACCCAGTTTACGCGCCCCGGGAAACATCGACCTGCTATAAATAGTTTGTTCTACACAAACGATCGATGGAGGAGAAAGAAATGGCTCACCTGCTGCACATCGACTCCAGCATCACGGGGGAGCGGTCGATCAGCCGACGGCTCACCGCCCGTGCCGCCGCCGCCTGGCGCGCCGCCCACCCGGACGGCACCGTCACCTACCGCGACCTGGGCCAGAACCCGCTGCCACACCTGGACACGGCGAGCGGTCTCGCGCGCATGGTGCCGCCGGATCAGCACACCCCCGAGCAGGCGGCGTCCTGGCGGCGGACCCAGGAGGTGGTGGCCGAGGTGAAGCAGGCCGACACGGTCCTGCTCGGGCTGCCGCTCTACAACTACGGGCCGCCCAGCAGCGTGAAGTCCTGGGTCGACCACCTGATCGCCCCCGGCATCGCGTACGACCCGGTGACGAACGCCGGGCTGCTCGGCGACCGCCAGTTCGTCGTCCTGGTCAGCCGCGGCGGCGGGTACGGCGCGGGCACCCCGCGGGAGGGCTGGGACCACGCCGAGCCGTGGCTGCCGCACGGCCTCTCCCTGACCGGGCTGGAGCCGCGGTTCATCTGCGCCGAGCTGACCCTGGCCCCGGTCAACCCGGCGATGGCCGAGCTGATCCCGCTGTTCGAGCAGAGCCTCGCCGCTGCCGAGCGGGCCGTCGACGAGCTGTGGGTGCCCGCCTCGGCGGCCGCCTGACCAGGCTGCGCCACACGCGAAGGGCGGGCCGTTCCGCGGGGGAACGGCCCGCCCTCTCGCGTGACGGGTCAGCGGCGGATCAGAGGATCGTCCAGGTGTCGCCGCTGCCGAGCAGGGCGGCGAGCTGCTGCTCCGGGGTCTGGTCGACGCTAGCCCTGGCGGCCGCGACCTGCTCCTGCACGGTGCTGTCGTAGGAGGGGCGGCCCACCGAGCGGAACACTCCGATCGGGGTGTTGCTCAGGTCCAGGCCGGGCAGCCGGGACAGCGCGAACGCGTACGCCGGGTCGGCCACCGTGGCATCGTGCACGACGATCTCCTCGGCCGGGGTGTTCGCGGTCTCCCGCACCTCCAGCCCGAAGCCACCCGGCGGGTGCACCACGCAGAACTGCCCGTCCTTGCCGAACGTGATCGGCTGCCCGTGCTCCAGCCGGATCAGGAAGTCGTCCCGGGTGGCCGGCTCCTTCAGTGGGTCGAACGCGCCGTCGTTGAAGATGTTGCAGTTCTGGTAGATCTCCACGAACGCCGAACCCTCGTGCTGGGCGGCGGCCCGCAGCACCGACTGGAGGTGCTTGCGGTCCGAGTCGATCGTCCGGGCCACGAACGTGGCCTCCGCGCCGAGTGCCAGCGACAGCGGGTTGAACGGGGCGTCCGCCGACCCGACCGGCGTCGACTTGGTGATCTTGCCGACCTCGGAGGTCGGCGAGTACTGGCCCTTCGTGAGCCCGTAGATCCGGTTGTTGAACAGCAGGATCTTCAGGTTCACGTTGCGGCGCAGCGCGTGGATCAGGTGGTTGCCGCCGATGGAGAGCGCGTCGCCGTCACCGGTGACCACCCAGACCGACAGGTCCGGCCGGGACACCGACAGGCCGGTGGCGATCGCCGGGGCGCGGCCGTGGATCGAGTGCATGCCGTACGTGTTCATGTAGTACGGGAAACGCGACGAGCAGCCGATGCCCGAGACGAAGACGATGTTCTCCCGGGGGATGTTCAGCTCCGGCATGAAGCCCTGCACGGCGGCCAGGATGGCGTAGTCGCCGCAACCGGGGCACCAGCGCACCTCCTGGTCGGACTTGAAGTCCTTGGCGGTGAGCTTCAGGGCGACGGGCTCAGACATTCTTCAGGACCTCTTCCAGCATCGTCTCCAGCTCGGCGGCGGTGAACGGCAGGCCGCGGACCTGGTTGTAGCCGATCGCGTCGACCAGGTACTTCGCCCGGATCACGTGGGCGAGCTGGCCGAGGTTCATCTCCGGCACGACCACCCTGTCGTAGCGGCTCAGCACCTCGCCGAGGTTCGCCGGCATCGGGGCCAGGTGCCGCAGGTGGGCCTGGGCCACCGAGAGCCCGCGCTGGCGCAGGCCACGGCAGGCGGCGCCGATCGGGCCGTACGTCGAGCCCCAGCCCAGCACCAGCACCCGGGCGTCGCCGTCCGGGTCCTCCACCTCGACGTCCGGCACCGGGATGGTCTCGATGCGGGCCGCCCGGGTCCGCACCATGAAGTCGTGGTTGGCCGGGTCGTACGAGATGTCGCCGGTCTTGTCGGCCTTCTCCAGGCCGCCGATCCGGTGCTCCAGGCCGGCCGTGCCGGGCACCGCCCACGGGCGGGCCAGCGTCTGCGGATCCCGCAGGTACGGCAGGAAGGTCGTGCCGTCCTCGCCGTTGGGCTCGGTGGCGAACTCGACCCGCAGGTCGGGCAGCGACTCCACGTCCGGCAGCAGCCACGGCTCGGAGCCGTTCGCGACGTAGTTGTCGGAGAGCAGGATCACCGGGGTGCGGTAGGTCAGCGCGATCCGGGCCGCCTCCAGCGCCGCGTGGAAGCAGTCCGACGGGGACTTCGGCGCGATCACCGCGACCGGCGCCTCGCCGTGCCGGCCGTACAGGGCCATGTTCAGGTCGGCCTGCTCGGTCTTGGTGGGCATGCCGGTGGACGGCCCGGCCCGCTGCACGTCGACGATGACCAGGGGCAGCTCCAGGGCCACCGCCAGGGAGATCGTCTCGCTCTTGAGCGCCACGCCCGGACCGCTCGTGGTGGTCACGCCGAGCGAGCCGCCGTACGACGCGCCGAGCGCCGCCCCGACCGCGGCGATCTCGTCCTCGGCCTGCATGGTGACCACGCCGAACCTCTTGTGCTTGCTCAGCTCGTGCAGGATGTCCGAGGCCGGCGTGATCGGGTACGCGCCGAGGAACACCGGCAGCCCGGAGCGCACCCCGGCGGCCACCAGACCCAGCGACAGCGCCGCGTTGCCGGTGATGTTCCGGTAGGTGCCCGGCAGCATCCTGGCGGGCTTGACCTCGTACCGGACGGAGAAGTCCTCGGTCGTCTCGCCGAAGTTCCAGCCGGCCCGGAACGCGGCCACGTTCGCCGCCACCAGCTCGGGGCGGGCCGCGAACTTGCGCTCCAGGAACCGCAGGGTCGACTCGTACGGGCGGGAGTACATCCAGCTCAGCAGCCCGAGCGCGAACATGTTCTTTGCCCGCTCGGCGTCCTTCTTGGACACGTCGTGCTCGGCCAGCGCGCCCACGGTCATCGAGGTGAGCGCCACCGGGTGCACCGCGTATCCGGCGAGCGAGTCGTCGTCGAGCGGACTCGTCGCGTAGCCGACCTTGGCCAGGTTGCGCCGGGTGAACTCGTCGGTGTTGACGATGATGTCCGCCCCGCGCGGCAGGTCCGCCAGGTTGGCCTTCAGCGCCGCCGGGTTCATCGCCACCAGCACGTTCGGCGCGTCACCCGGGGTCAGGATGTCGTAGTCGGCGAAGTGCACCTGGAAGCTCGACACGCCGGGCAGGGTGCCGGCGGGAGCGCGGATCTCGGCGGGGAAGTTCGGCAACGTGGAGATGTCGTTGCCCAACTGCGCCGTCTCCGAGGTGAACCGGTCGCCGGTGAGCTGCATGCCGTCGCCGGAGTCACCGGCGAACCGGATGACCACCCGGTCCAGTTGACGGATCTGCTTGGTCACACCCGCACCTCGCTTAACTGAGCGCCGTCACCCTCGCCGGTCCGGCCCGCTCCGATTCTCACGTCAGAGCCTACGTCGCCACGTTAGGGCCACCTTGGTCGAGGTCCGACGTATGGGACTGGATCGGGCTGCTGTATGCCCTGCTTTGCAGCGTTTAGTACCTGGGCCCGTAACCCAGATCACCACATATCCATGATCACCTGTCGGCGACCGGCCGCTCCGGCGCGGTGATGTCGCTGCGGCGGCGCAGCGAGCGGGTCGCCAGAGCCAGCGCGAGCACGACGAGGAGACCGGACACGGCGATCAACGCGATGGCGGCCCCCCGGACCGAGGTGCCGTCACCGTCGCGTTCGCCGGCGGCGACGAGCACGCCCTGCGAACCGGTCGGGGCCGGCGCGGCGACCGGCGGCGTGGCGTCCGCCGCGGCGGCGCTGATCCGGAAGCTCATCTGCACCTGCCGGTCCCGCCCGCTGCGCGGGTCCAGCCGGCCGATCACCGCGCCGGACAGCGGTGCCAGCCGCTGGGCCTCCGCCGAGGCGGCGAGCGTCAGCCGTACGCCGCCGGTCCGCCCCGCCGCCAGCACGCCCAGATCGCAGCGGGTCCGGTCGGCCGAGACCGGGGCACAGCCGGGCTCGCTGCCGGCGACTGTCACCCCGGCGGGCAGGAGAACGTCGATCCGGCCGGCCGCGTCGACCCGGCCGGTGTTACCGAGCCGGACGGTGAGCGTCGCGGGAGCGCCGCTGATGTCGAACAGCACCTCGTCGGCGCGGAGCGAGATGCCGGGTACCGGCGGCCCGGGCGGGAACAGCACGGCGAAGCCCTCGTCGTCGTACGCCGCGCCGCTGACCCCGGGTGCGACGGCGGTGACCTGGACCGACCCGGCCAGCGGCATGGTCCGCCAGGCGTCGCCGTCGACCCGGACCCGGATGGTGGCGCTGAACCGGGCGCCCGGCTCCGCGTCCCACCCGGCGCAGCGGTGGTTGCCGCCACCGGCCGGCTCGCAACCGGGGGTGCCCGCGTCGGACAGCCCGGGCGGCAGCGTGTAGCCCAGGCTGATCCGCTCCGCCCGCCCACCGGTGTTCGTCACCGTCACCCGTAGCGCGGCCACCGTGGCGTCGGCGTTCCAGTAGGCCGGCGGCAGCACCACGTCGCCGGTGTTCACGCGTACCCCCAGAGGGCCGCCGGCCGGCTGCGCCGGCGGGGGCGGTGGTGGCTTGACCGGCGGCACGACGGGCGGCGGCGCGGGCGCCGTGGTGGCCGGCGCGGCGGTGGTCGGCGCCGGATCGGCGGGCGCGCTGGCCGGCGGCGCGGCCGGCGAGGTGGGGGCCGGCGCCGGGGGCGTGGTCGGTGGCGGCGGCGCCTCGGTCGGCGGCGGGGCCGTCGCCGTGGGCGCCGGGTCGCCGCTGGGCGCCGGACCGGACGGCTCGCCGCCGGGGTCGCCGCCCGGCTCCACCGGCTCGATCGCCCGGAGCACGGCCGCCGGGCCCGGGTGCGCGACCGCCCCGGCGGGCACCACCGCCACCATCGCCGCGACGAGCACGGGCGCCAGCACCGCGAGGGTACGGCGGAACGCGGCCCGCCGATCGGGCGCAACGCTGGGGCGGGGCATCTGTCCTCCGGACGATCAACGGGATCCCATTATTCGGTGATACTTGCCATCAGGCACTAGTCCTGCCAGGAAACAAATTCGTAACGTGTCCGGGACATCTGGACGAGACCGGTACGCTCCGGTCGTGACCGGATACCTCGGCTCGTACGCCACGCTCGGTCTGCTGCTGCTCGCCGCCGTGCTCTTCTTCGTGACGGCGTTCTCGGCGAACCGGGTGTTACGTCCGAGCCGGCCGGCCGAGCCGTGGGGCAAGCGGGCCACGTACGAGTGCGGCATCGACCCGGTCGGCGGCGACTGGGCGCAGATGCAGATCAGGTACTACGTCTACGCGTATCTCTACGTGCTCTTCGCGGTCGAGGCGGTCTTCCTGTTCCCCTGGGCGCTGGTCTTCGACCGGCCCGGATTCGGCGCCACCACGGTCGTGGAGATGGGCGTCTTCGTGGCGATCGTCGCGCTCGGCATCCTCTACGCGTGGCGGCGCGGCGTCCTGCGCTGGACCTGACCAGCGGCCCGGCACCGGGCCCGGCCCGCTAGGCCAGCCCGCGCCGGGTCGCCGCCGGCGGCCGGTCGCCCCGGATCGACGCCACCATGTCCAGCACCCGGCGGGTCTCGCGGACCTGGTGGGCACGGAACACCCGGGCGCCGAGCCAGGCCGAGACCGCCGTGGCGGCGAGCGTCCCCTCCAGCCGCTCGGGCACCGGCAGGTCGAGCGTCTCGCCGATGAAGTCCTTGTTCGACAGCGCCACCAGCAGCGGCCAGCCCGTGTCGGTCAGCTCCGACAGCCGCCTGGTGATCTCCAGCGAGTGCCGGGTGTTCTTGCCGAAGTCGTGCGCCGGGTCGATCAGGATGCCGTCCCGGCGCACACCCAGCCCGACCGCGCGTTCGGCCAGGCCGGTCACCGTGCCGAGCACGTCGGCCACCACGTCGTCGAAGGCGGCCCGGTGCGGCCGGGTACGCGGGGCGAGCCCGCCCGCGTGCGAGCAGACCAGGCCGGCGCCGGTCGCCGCGGCGACCCGGGCCAGCGCCGGGTCCGCCCCCGACCAGGTGTCGTTCAGCAGGTCCGCGCCGGCCACTACCGCCTCCACCGCCACCTCGGCACGCCAGGTGTCGATGGAGACGACCACGTCCGGGAAGGCGGACCGGACCGCGGCGATGGTGTCCACCGTCCGCCGGATCTCCTCGGCCACGTCCACCTCGTCGCCCGGCCCGGCCTTCACCCCGCCGATGTCGATGATCTCGGCGCCCTCGTCCACCGCGCGTTCCACCGCGCGCAGCGCGCTGTCCTGGGCGAAGGTGGCGCCCCGGTCGAAGAACGAGTCGGGCGTGCGGTTGACGATAGCCATCACCACCAGCTCACCGGGGCCGAACGTCCGTCCGCCCAGCCGCAACGCCCCGGTCATGCCCGCCTCCTCGCCGCCGGACCGCACCGGCCGGTCCGACGCTATCCGGTCCCGCCCGCGTCGCCCGCGCCGCCCGTGCCGGTACCGCGCGGCGGACGCATTCGCGGAACGGACGCCTCAGAGGGCTCGCCCGATCCCGCCCCGCATGCCACGATCTGTGCATGGGTGAGGTTCTGCTCCTCTTGGTCGTCGCGCTGACAGTCGCGGCTGTGGTGTTCGGGGTGACGGTGCTGGTCTCCGGCAAGGATCCGGGCCTCACACCGGCCGAGCCGGACGGCCGGGCCGTGCCACTGCCCGGCAGCCGTCCGCTCGACGAGTCGGACGTGTCAGGCGTCCGCTTCGACACGGCGCTGCGCGGTTACCGGATGAGTCAGGTCGACGCGGCACTGCGCCGGGCGGCGTACGACATCGGCTACAAGACCGAGCTGATCGGCGTCCTGGAGGCGGAGAACGCGGCCCTGCGGGACGGGCGTACCGAGGACGCCGACGCGCTGCGCCGGGCGCGCGAGGAGGCCGCCGCGACCCGCCCCGAGACGGAGCCGGCGCCCGGCCCGTCCGCCCCCGAGCCGGTGGTGATCGACCTGTCCGGGCCGGAGCCGTCGAGCCGGATCGACGGCGACGGGCAGCCGGACCGGCCCGACGCCGGCGGGCAGCCGGGACGCGCGCCGGCCGAGGCGGGTGTGGCGGAGGCCCCGGCCGCCGCGGCCACCGAGGACACCGTCTCCCCGGCGGACGGGAGCGCCGACGGTGACCGGGAGCGCGGTTCGGTGGTCCGATCGGAGTCGGCGTGACCGGCGCCGGCCGGCCGGCTGACGACTTCACCGAGGCGTCCCGGCGCGGTGCCGCCGAGGTCACCGCCACGGTGATCGTCGAGGCGCCGGCGGAGCGGGTGTTCGCCGCGCTCACCGCGTGGGAGCGGCAGTCGGACTGGATCCCGCTGACCCGGGTCCGGGTGGTCGAGGGCGACGGCGGCGAGGGCAGCCTGGTCGAGGCGGTCACCGCGCTCGGTCCGGCCGTGCTCCGCGACGAGATGCGGGTGGTCCGGGTCGACGCGCCGTACGAGGTCGGTGTGGTGCACTGCGGCAGGCTGCTGCGCGGCCCCGGCGTGCTGCGCTGCACCCCGATGGACCGCGACCGCACACAGGTGATCTGGCACGAGTGGTTCCACCTGCCGGGCGGGCGGGCCGGCCGGGTCGCCTGGCCGGTGCTCTGGCCCGGCTCGAAGTTCAGCCTCACCCAGGCGCTGAAGAAGTTCGCCCGGCTGGTCGAGCAGGGCCGCCTGCCCTGAGCCGGGTTGTCGGTGGGCTGACCTACCGTGGACGCCGTGACTGACCTGGTGACCGGCGCGGACGGGCTGCCGCGCTGCGCATGGGGGGCGAGCACCCCCGACTACGCCGTCTACCACGACGAGGAGTGGGGCCGGCCGCTGCGCGGCGACGACGCGCTCTACGAGCGGCTGACGCTGGAGGCGTTCCAGTCCGGCCTGTCCTGGCTGACCATCCTGCGCAAACGGCAGGCGTTCCGGGACGCCTTCGCCGGCTTCCGGATCGACGCGGTGGCCCGCTTCGGTGAGGCCGACGTGACCCGGCTGCTGGCCGACGCCGGGATCGTCCGCAACCGAGCCAAGATCGAGGCGGCGATCGCCAACGCCCGGGCGGCGTCGGAGCTGCCCGAGGGCCTCTCCGCGCTGCTCTGGTCGTTCGCGCCCCCGCCCCGGGCGGCGCGACCCCGGTCCTTCGCCGAGGTGCCGGCCACCAGCCCGGAGTCCGTGGCGATGGCCAAGGCGCTCAAGAAGCAGGGTTTCCGGTTCGTCGGCCCCACCACCGCCTACGCGCTGATGCAGGCCACCGGCATGGTCGACGACCACCTGGCCGACTGCCACGTGAGCGGTGACCGGGCCGGGGTGTGACGGAGCGCGCCACCTCCGGCGTGATGGGATTGGGGCATGACCGACACCGAGCCGCGTACGAGCGGGACGACAGACGGTGCGACCACCACCGGCGCCTGGGCGGTGCTGCTGCCCGCCGAGCGCTTCGAGGCCGAACGGCTGGTGCACCACGACCTGCTGGAGCTGACCGGGCTGGCCGAGGCGGCCCGCCCCCGGCCCGGCGACCAGGTGGCGGTGCTCGTCGACGAGCCGCTGCGTCTGGTCGCGCTCGGCAAGGTCGCGCCCGCGGTGTCCGGGCCCCGGGAGGACCCGGACGATCCGCAGTCCGACCCGGTGGACGCGCCGCTCGTGGTCACGTACACCCGGCGGGTGCTCGACGAGCCGGTGCCGGTCGACGGCCCGGCGCCGGACGGCCCGGTCGTGGCGCTCGACCCGGCCCGCTGGCGGTCGCTGGCCGACCGGCTCGGCCCGCCGCCGGCCCGCAGCACCTGGCTGGTCAGCCTGGACCTGCCGATCGAGGCCGCGTCGCGCGCCGAGGCGGTGCGGATCTTCTGGTCCTACGTGCAGGAGCTGGGCCCTCGGGAGCTGCCGGCGTTCGTCTCGCCGTACGGCGACGAGCTGGCCATGCAGGCGTTCGTGCTGGGCGTCGAGGCCAACCAGGATCCGGAAGAGGACGACTGACAGCCGGGGCCGGCCGGCGCGGTCAGCGGCCCTGGAAGACCGGCTTCTGCTTCTCGACGAACGCCATCGTGGCGGCCCGGTGGTCGGCGGTGGCGCCGCAGATCGCCTGTGCCTGCGCCTCGGCCGCCAGCGCGTCGGCGAGCGTGCCCGCGTCGGCGATGGAGAGCTGGCGCTTGATCGCCCCGTATGCGACGGTCGGGCCGGCGGCGAGCCGTGCGGCCAGTTCCTGCGCGGCCGGGAGCACCTGCTCGTCGTCGTCCACCAGCCTGGTCAGCAGGCCCAGCCGGCACGCGTCGTCGGCGCCGACCGGCTCGGCGAGCATCAGCAGCTCGACGGCCTTGGCGTGGCCGACCAGCCGGGGCAGCGTCCAGGAGGCGCCGGTGTCGGCGGCGAGCCCCACCCCGGCGAACGCCATCAGGAACCGGGTCTTCGGACCGCCGATGCGGAAGTCGGCGAGGAACGCCAGCGAGGCGCCCGCCCCGGCGGCCATCCCGCGCACCGCGGCGACCACCGGCTTGGGCAGGTTGGCCAGCCGGGCGGCGATCGGGTTGTAGTGCGCCCGCACCGTGCCCAGCGGGTCCGCGTCCGCTGTCTCGAGCGTCCGCACGTGCTCGCGCAGGTCCTGCCCGGCGCTGAACGAGCCGCCCGCGCCGGCGAGCACCACCGCCCGGCAGGACCGGTCGGTCTCCAGCTCGGCCAGGGTGTCCCGGAGCGCCTCCTTGAGCGCCACGTCGAGCGAGTTCATCGCCGTCGGGCGGTTCAGCGTCAGGGTGACGACGGCGTCGGTGCGGTCGACGAGCAGCGGCTCGGTCACGTTCTAACGACCCTTCTGTCGGGCGAGGCGGTTGCTGGCGTCGAGGCACTGCTCGACGTACCGGTCGGCGGCCGGCCGGAGCCGGGCCGCGTGCCGGTCGAAGAACGCGGCCGCGCTGGTGCCCGGCCAGCGCTCGGGCAGCAGTGCCGGGGGCAGTTGCGGATCCCGGAACAGGAACGTACGCCACGCGTGCACGAGCCGGAACCGGGCCGCGTACGCGTCCTCGTCGTTGCTGCGCACCGTGATGCCGGAGAGCAGCGGCTTCTGCTCGGCGACGAAGCGTTCGTACGCCCGGCCGATCTCGGCCAGGTCCCAGGCGCGGCGGACCACGCCCATCGCACCTGGTGTGCCCGCCGCGTGCGCGGCGGTGAACCGCTCGAAGCGCACACCCGCCTCGTCGAGCAGCAGGTCGACGTCCTCCGCCGGGCGGGTGGCCACCCAGGTGCAGTCGTCGAGCGTGCCGTAGCCGAGGAAGGAGAGGTTCGCGGCGAGCCGCTGCCGGTCCCGTCGGGAGGAGGGCGCGGTGAGCACCAGGAGATCGAACCGTCCGTCCCAATTGTGCCGCCCGGTCCGGTAGATCCGGGACGCCGCCTCGTCGAGTCGACGAGCCGCCTTCGGGGTGATCGAATATCCCGGTCCGGACGCGAGCCGGAGCGGTTCCAGCCAGCCCTGGCGGACCATCCGGGAGACCGCGGTGCGTACCGCCGGTGGGGCGATCCCCAGCGGGGCGAGCAGCTTGACCAGGGCGGCGACCGGTGCGCGGCCACCCCGGGCCCGGAGGTGGTCGCCGTACAGGTCGAAGAGTGCCGACCGTGCCTGCATGACCGCACATTGTGACAGGCCTATCCAAGATAAGCTAGATGCTGTTACATCAATGCTGCCTCGGTTTGGGTCCGGCGGTGTTCATCAGGGAAAATCGTTTGTCGAGCCTTCCGTGATGGCTGCGGACGGCGATGGCGAAGTGGCTGTGGGGCAACTCACCGACCCTGGTGTAGGTCTGAGGGGAGACAACATGGCGGCGATGAAGCCGCGGACGGGCGACGGTCCGCTGGAAGTCACCAAGGAGGGCCGGGGCATCGTCATGCGAGTCCCGCTGGAGGGTGGTGGCCGGCTCGTCGTCGAGATGACTCCCGACGAGGCCACCGCGCTCGGTGACGCGCTGAAGGCGGCTGCGGGCTGATTCGAGGAGTGTCCCGCGCGGCATCCGCCGCGCGGGCGGTTCGTCCTACCCTGAGCCACCGGGCTGCCCGGTGGCTCAGGGTCTTTCCTCGACGGGTGCGTGGTGAAACGTGCCTGTTCACCCCTTCTCGGAGGTACGGTCCAGCGTGCTGGTCATTCGTCTGGTGAGCGGGCCCGCGGGGCCCGACGCTCTCGTCCTGCCCGTCCGCTCCGGAGGGCCGGACTCGCCGGACCCCCCGGACTCCCCGGCCCGACTGGTGCCGACCGCCGTGCCGGTCGGCGACGACGTGCGGGCCGAGGCCGCCGCCGTACTGCCCGTCACCCGGCTCACCGGCGCGGCCGGCGAGGTGCGCGAGCACCTGCGTCCCGGCGGCTCGCCGGCGCGGCTGTGGCTCCTCGGTGTCGGCGACGGCGACGAGCGCGACTGGCGTACCGCCGGGGCGGCGCTGGCCCGCGCGGCGAAGGATGAGACGCAGATCACCATCGCGCTTCCCGGTGAGGCGACGGCGGCGCTACGCGGACTGGCCGAAGGGCTGCTGCTCGGCTCGTACCGTTTCCGCCTGACCGAGGCCGGCGGGCGGTCCGCCCTGGCCGGGGTTTCGGTCCTGGTCGACGACCCGGACGCGCTCGCCGGCACGCTCGCCGCCGCCCGGGCCACCGCCGAGACGACCCGGCTCGCGCGGGACCTCACGAACATGCCCTCGTCCACCAAGAACCCGGAGTGGTTCGCCGCGCAGGTGGCCGAGGCCGCGTCCGGGCACCCCGGCCTGCACCTGCGGGTGCGCGGCCCGGAGGAACTGGCGGCCGAGGGCTTCGGCGGTCTGCTGGCCGTCGGCGGCGGATCCGCGAGCGGCCCGCGCCTGGTGGAGCTGGACTGGCGGCCCGAGGGCGCGCGTACCCACGTGGTGCTCGTCGGCAAGGGCATCACGTTCGACACCGGCGGCATCTCGATCAAGCCGGTGCCGGCCATGAAGCTGATGCGCAAGGACATGGCCGGCGCCGCGGCGGTGATCGCCGCGACGCTCGGCGCCGCCGAGCTGCGCCTGCCGGTACGGATCACCACGCTCGCCCCGCTCGCCGAGAACATGGTCAGCGGCTCGGCGTTCCGCCCCGGCGACGTGATCCGGCACTACGGCGGGCTGACCAGCGAGAGCACCAACTCCGACGCCGAGGGCCGGCTGGTGCTCGCCGACGCGCTGGCGTACGCCGCCCGCGAGCTGAAGCCCGACCTGCTGATCGACCTGGCGACGCTGACCGGCGCGAACGCCGTCGCCCTGGGCAAGCGGCACGCCGCGCTCTACAGCGACAACGACGCGCTCGCCGCCGGCCTGCTCGACGCGATCACCGCGGCCGGCGAGCGGGCCTGGCGGATGCCGCTCGCCGACGACTACCTGGAATACCTGGCCAGCGACGTCGCCGACCTGCACAGCTCGCCGGCGCAGGGCGCCGGTTCGGTGGTGGCCGCGCTGTTCCTGCGGGAGTTCACCGGCGACCTGCGGGACCGGTGGGCGCACCTGGACATGTCCGCGCCGTCCTGGTCCGACGACACGCACGGCGAGCTGGTCAAGGGCGCCACCGGCTGGGGCGTGCGCGGGTTGCTCCGCTGGCTGGCGACGCTGGGCTGAGTCGGGCGTGCCGGGGCACGTGGGGGCCGAGTCAGGCCTTCACCGCGGCGAGCAGGCCGTGGCCGACCGGCAGCAGCGCGGGCACCCACTGCTCCGACTCGCGGATCGCCTTGATCGTCTCCCGCACGGTGACCGTCTCGACGTCGCGCGCGGCCGGGTCGCTGATCCGGCCGGCCGCCAGCGCGCCGTTGAGCGCGAGCACCCCGCCGGGGCGCAGCAGCCGCAGCGCCGCGTCCACGTACGCGGCGAAGCCGGTCGCCACCGCGTCCACGAAGACCAGGTCGTAGGCGCCGTCCGCGAGCCGGGGCAGCACGTCGAGGGCCCGGCCGGTGATGATCCGGGTACGTCCCGACGGAAAGCCCGCCTCCTGGAACAGCCGCCGGGCGATGCGCTGGTATTCGACCTCGACGTCGATCGTGGTGAGCACCCCGTCGGGGCGCATGCCGCGCAGCAGCCACACGCCGCTCACGCCGGTGCCGGTGCCGATCTCCACCACCGCCCGGGCGTTGCCGGCGGCGGCGAGCAGCCGCAGCGCGGCGCCCGACCCGGGCGTGACCGCTTCCACCCCCACCTCGTGGGCGAGGGCGCGGGCCGTGCGCAGCACGAGATCCTCGGGGACGAAAGACTCGGCGAAGTGAAGCGCCTGGGCCGTCGAACTGCCGTGACCGGCGACCGTGGCGATGGGACACCTCCGAGGGGCGGACTGGTGCGAGGGGCGGTATGCACTGTGAGCGTAGAGGCGGGCCGGTACCGGCGCAGCCGCGAGTCCGTCGCCGGGTGCTCACCGACGGCAACCCCTGACCCCATTCGCGCCATCCGTGTAATCCTGGATGGGTCCCGCGCGTCACTGTCGTCCGGCTCCGCCGGCCGCCGGCGCGGGGCCAGCGGGACGGAGTGGGAGGCACCGACGTGACCGACGGCTGGGACTGGCGGCGGCCCGGCGGATCGCCGGCACCGGGTGGGCCGGCGTCCGGACGACCGCCGCAGGACGCCCCGGGTCAGGTGCCGTCGCCGTGGTGGTCCGACGCGCTGGCCGACCCCTGGCGGGACCCGTACGCGCCCGCCGCCGTGGTGGTTCCGGCGACACCGGCGCCCGGTGCGGGGGAGCCGGAGCCAGTCACCGACCCCGATCTGCCGGCCCGGCCGGGGCTGCGGCAGGTGGTGCTGATCTCGCTGGTCACCGCGCTGCTGGCCGGTTCCCTGGGCAGCGCCCTGACGTACGCGTTCCTGCGCGGCGGCGACGTGCCGACGATCGGCGCGCAGTCCGGCCAGGCCCCGGCGCTGGCGCAGCGCAAGCCCGAGTCGCTGGCCGGGGTGGCCGAGCGGGTCCTGCCCAGCGTGGTCACCATCCGCGTGGTCAGCCTCGGCGGCACCAGCGAGGGCTCCGGCTTCGTGGTGACCAGCGAGGGCCACATCGTCACGAACGACCACGTGGTCGCCGACGGCCCGGGTAAGGCCACTGTCGTGTTCAACGACGGCAGCACCGCCGCCGCCACCGTGGTCGGGCAGGACCCGGAGTCGGACCTCGCCGTGATCAAAGTCTCCCGCAGCGGGCTGACCCCGGTGCAGTTCGGCGACTCCGACGCGCTCGCCGTCGGTGACCCGGTGCTCGCCATCGGGTCACCGCTGTCGCTCGCGAACACCGTCACCGCCGGCATCGTGAGCGCGCTGGACCGGACCATGCAGGCCGGCGAGCCGGGCGGGCCGACCCGCTACTACGCGGCGATCCAGACCGACGCCGCGGTCAACCACGGCAACTCCGGCGGCCCGCTGGTGGACGGCGCCGGGCGGGTGGTCGGGGTGAACTCGACGATCAAGTCGCTGGTGGCCGACGGGCAGGAGGCCGGCAACATCGGCCTCGCCTTCGCCATCCCGATCAACCAGGCGAAGCGGATCACCGAGGACATCATCGGCACCGGCAAGGCCCGGCGTACGGTGATCGGCGCCCAGGTCGGCGGCACCGGCGCCACCGGCGGCGGGGTACGCCTCAACGCGGTCGAGCCGGCCGGCCCGGCGGCGGCTGCCGGACTCCGTACCGGGGACGTGGTGCTGCGGCTGGACGGCCATCCGATGACCGATCCGACCGACCTGGTGGCCCTGGTGCGCAAGTACGCGCCCGGTTCGGTGGTGACAGTCGAGTACCGGCGCGGGTCGTCGCGCCAGAACGCGTCGGTGACGCTCGCCGCTGACGCGAAGTAAGCACCCGTCACCCCCTCCCGGATGGTCACCTGACGTGCGTAGTCTTGCCCTCACACGGACGAGGAGGCCGCGGTGTTCGAGAACCTGAACTGGTGGGAGATCGGCGTCCTGCTGCTCCTGGCGCTGTTGATCTTCGGGGACCGGCTGCCCAACGTGATCAGCGACGGCCTCCGGATGGTCCGCAACCTGCGCAACATGGCGCGCAACGCCACCGGCGACCTGAGTCGCGAGCTGGGCACCGACATCCAGCTGGAGGATCTGCACCCCAAGGCGTTCATCCGCAAGCACCTGCTCAGCGAGGAAGACGAGCAGGCGATCCGCAAGCCGCTCCAGAGCATGTACGACGACCTGCGCTCGGACGTCACAGGCGTGCACGACGAGTTGAAGGACGTGGCGAAGGCCGCCGACCTGCGCACCCCGAGCGTGGCGACCAGCACCCCCGCACCCACCCCGACGCCCCCGGCCCCCCGCCCGTCCTACGACGACGCCACCTGACCGCTCGCCCTCTCGCGCGCCGTCGATCATGAAGGTGGCGGCGCGTCGGCGACCGCCAACCTCATGATCGTCCGCTGAAACGGGCGCCGCCCCCTCCCGCGTGGCGGGAAGGGGCGGCGGAGAGCGGGAGCGGTGCGGGTCAGCGGCCGGCCGGCTTGAGGCCCAGGGGCTTGCCGAGCAGGGACTCACGGCGCACGGCCAGGCGGTCGGCGACCTCGAACAGCGCCTTCGCGGCCGGGGCGTCCGGCTGGGCCAGCACGATCGGCTGACCGGCATCGCCGCCCTCGCGTACCCGGGTGTCCAGCGGGATCTGCCCCAGCACCGGCACCTGCGCGCCGATCGTACGGGTCAGCGACTCGGCCACCGCCGCGCCGCCGCCGGCCCCGAAGACCTCCATCCGGGAGCCGTCCGGCATCTCCAGCCAGGACATGTTCTCGATCACGCCGACCACCCGCTGGTGGGTCTGCAACGCGATCGCGCCGGCCCGCTCGGCCACCTCGGCGGCGGCCGCCTGCGGCGTGGTGACGACCAGGATCTCCGCGTTCGGCAGCAACTGGGCCACCGAGATCGCGATGTCGCCGGTGCCCGGCGGCAGGTCGAGCAGGAGGACGTCCAGGTCACCCCAGTAGACGTCGGCGAGGAACTGCTGGAGCGCCCGGTGCAGCATCGGCCCGCGCCAGACCACAGCGGCGTTGCCGGGGGTGAACATGCCGATCGAGATGACCTTCACGCCGTGCGACTGCGGCGGCATGATCATGTCCTCGACGCGGGTCGGCGCACCGTCGGCGCCGAGCATCCGGGGCACCGAGTGACCGTAGATGTCCGCGTCCACCACGCCCACCGACAGGCCCCGGGCGGCCAGCGCGGCGGCCAGGTTGACGGTGACGCTGGACTTGCCGACGCCGCCCTTGCCGCTGGCGACCGCGTAGACCCGGGTCCGCGAGCCCGGCTGGGCGAACGGGATCACCGGCTCGGCGGTGGCGCCGCCACCGCGCAGCTTCGACTGCAGCTCCTGGCGCTGCTCCGGGCTCATCACCCCGAAGGTGATCTCGACACCGCTCACGCCGGGTACCGCGCCCACGGCGGCGGTGATGTCGCTGCGCAGCTTGTCCTTCAGCGGGCAGCCGGCCACGGTGAGCAGCAGCTCCACCCGGACCACGCCGTCCTCGTCGCGCTCGGCGGACTTGACCATGCCGAGTTCGGTGATCGGCCGGCGGATCTCCGGGTCGTTGACGGTGGCCAGGGCGGCCTGGATCGCGTCGGAGACGGTGCTGACGGGTGCTGACATGCCCGCAATGCTACGTCGCGGGTCATCCGCCACCGCCGCTGGCGGGGGCGGTGTGAGCGATTCGATGACCGGTCAGCGGTCGCGCGCGTAGTCGCTGTCCAGCTCGTCCCGGGGCTCGTCCAGCGGCTCGCCGCCGCCCGCCCGCCGGCCCTCACGCTCCTGCTGCCGCCGCTCCAGCTTGCGCCGCCGCTCGGCCGCCTCGTCCAGCTCCTCACCCAGCCGGGTCAGCTCCGAGCGCAGGAAGTCCCGGGTCGCCACGTCACCCATCGCTATCCGCAGCGCGGCGATCTCCCGGGCCAGGTATTCCGTGTCGGCCTTCTGCAGCGTGGCCCGCCGCCGGTCCTCGTCCATCGCGATCCGGTCCCGGTCCGCCTGCCGGTTCTGCGCGAGCAGGATCAACGGCGCGGCGTACGACGCCTGGAGGGAGAGGATCAAGGTCAAGAACGTGAAGGTGTACGGGTCGAAGCGCAGATTCGCCGGCGCCAGCGTGTTCCACAGGAACCAGGCCACCAGGATCAGCGTCATGTAGACGAGGAAGTTCGCCGTACCCATGCCCCGGGCGATGCCCTCGGCCCAGCGGCCGAACGTCTCCGCGTCGACCCGCGGCAGGTGCAGGCTCCGCGGGGCGCGCGGCTGGTCGAGCCGGTCGCCGCGTCGCTGGTCACTCATCGTCGCCGTCCAGGGTGCCGTCGTCGGTGGCGGACGAGGTGGATGCCGCGTCCCGTTCCCGCCAGTCCCGCGGCAGGGAGTGGTCCAGCACGTCGTCCACTGTCACCGCGCCGACGAGCCGGTTGTTCCGGTCCACCACCGGCATGCCGACCATGTCGTACGTGGCCATCCGGCGGGTGATCTCGGGCAGCGGGGTCGACGTGCGCAGCGGGTCGATGTCGTTCACCACGATGCCGCCGAGCAGGTCGGCCGGCGGTTCGCGGAGCAACCGCTGGAAGTGCACCATACCCAGGTAGCGGCCGGTCGGTGTGGTGAGCGGGGCACGGGCTACGAAGACCTGGGCCGCCACGGCGGGGGACAGTTGCACCTCCCGGATCCGGGCCAGCGCCTCGGCCACCGTGGCGTCCGGCGGCAGGATCACCGGCTCCGAGGTCATCACGCTGCCGGCCGTTCCGGAGGCGTAGCGCAGCAGCTGGCGTACCGGGTCGGCCTCGTCCGGCTCCATCAGGTCCAGCAGCACGTCCTGCTCCGGCGGGGGCAGCTCGTTCAGCAGGTCGGCCGCGTCGTCCGGTTCCATCTCCTCCAGGACGTCGGCGGCGCGCTGGCGGTCCAGCGCGGCCAGGATCTCCACCTGGTCGCGCTCGGGCAGCTCGCTCAGCACGTCGGCCAGGCGTTCGTCGTCGAGCGCGGCGGCCACCTCGTTGCGCCGGGCGTCGGGCAGGTCCTGGAGGGCGTTCGCCAGGTCGGCCGGGCGCATGTCCTCCAGGACGGCGAGCAGGTTCGCCGTACCCCGGTTGTCGCCGACCGTGCCCAGGCCGCGGACCCGGTCCCAGTCGACCTGGTGGAGGTGGCCGCGGCGGGTGAGCCGGCCGGTGTGCTCGCGGACGGCGACCCGGCCTAGCGCCCACTCGCCGCCGCGGCTGCACTCCATGGCCACGTCCACCACGGAGCCGGCCCGGCCGCCCTCGACCTGGACCCGGCGGTCGAGCAGTTCCTGGAGCACCAGCAGCTCGTTCGGGCGCTTCTCGAAGCGGCGCAGGTTGAGCGTGCCGCTGCCGAGCACCACCCCGTCGGGATCGATGGAGGTGATCCGGTTGATGGACAGGAAGATGCGTCGTCGCATCGGCATCTCCGCGACCAGGCCGACCACCTCCGGCGGTCGCTGGGTCGCGCGCATCCGCGCCACCGCGTCCCGGACGCGGCCGACCTGATCGCCGTTCGGGTCGAAAACGGCGACTCCGGCGAGTCGAGCGAGGTAGACCCGGTTCGGCGTGCTCACGGGCACCAGCCTAAGGGCCTACTCTCTAACAGCATGTCGACCTTGGGCTACGAGATCGTGGACGTCTTCACCGACCGCCCCTTCGCCGGCAACCCGCTGGCCGTGGTGTTCGGCGCGGAAGGGCTGGCCACCGAGCAGATGCAGGCGCTCGCGCTGGAGTTCAACCTGTCCGAGACGGTCTTCGTGCTCCCGCCGACACAGGTCGGTGCCACCTACCGGGCGCGGATCTTCACCCCCGCCGACGAACTGCCCTTCGCCGGGCACCCGAGCGTCGGCGCCGCGGTGACCGCGAGCCGGCGTGGCGTCTTCGGCGCGGGCCGGGTCACCCAGGAGTGCGGCGCCGGCGTCCTGCCGATCGAGGTGACTGCCACCGGCGCGACGCTCACCGGCGGCACGCCCACGCTCGGCCCGGAACTCGACCCGGAACCGCTGCTGGAGATGGTCGGCCTCACCGGCCCCGACCACGTCGGCCCGCCGCCGCGCGTCGCCGGGTGCGGCCTGGAGTTCCCCTACCTTCCGGTACGCCCGGACGCGGTGGCCCGGGCACTGTTGAACACGGCGGCGGCGGAGCGGTACGGCGTTGAGCACGTCAGCCTCTTCTCCTGGGACGCCGATTCGCAAACCGCGCACGCCCGGGTCTTCGTGCCGGGGCTCGGCGTGCCCGAGGACCCGGCGACCGGCTCGGCCGCCCTGGGACTGGGCGTGTGGCTGGTCGCCAGCGGCCTGCTTCCCGGCGACGGCCGCGCGGAGTACACCGTCCGGCAGGGCATCGAGATCAACCGCCCGTCCACGCTCCACTGCACGGTGACCGCCTCCGGCGGGCTGGCGATGGGCGCGACGGTCTCCGGCCAGGTGATGCCGGTGGCCCGAGGCGAGATCACCGTCCCCCCCTTCATCGGCTGAGCCCACCCACCCCCCACCCCGGCCCTCCCTCCTCCGCCCCCCGGCCGGCCGCTCCGGTGATCAAGGAGTTTGTGCCGGCGAACGGGCCGGGGAAGGACACAAACTCCTTGATCACCGCGGGCGGGGGTGGGGGCGGCGGGGGCGGGCGGGGTGGCGGGGTGGGGCGAGTTGGGGTGGGGATGGGGGAGGATGGCGGGGTGAGCGACGAGGTGGACGAGCGGGTGACGCCGCCGCTCGTGGACGAGGCGGTGAAGAAGGCCGCGGTCTGCTGGGTGAGCACCGGCGGCGGCCCGGCGTACGCGCTGTGGTGCCTGCCGGTGGAGGGCACGCTGCTCGTGGTCACCGGCCCCGGCGAGCAGGCCGCACCAGGGCTGGCCGGCAGCGACACCGCCGACGTGACGCTGCGCGGCGATCACGGCGGGCGGATCGTCACCTGGCCGGCGCGGGTGACCCGGCTGCGACCGGGCACCGAGGAGTGGGAAACCGTCGCGCCGCTGGTCGCGGCGAAGCGGCTCAACGCCTCCGGCTCCGCCACGGAGCTGGTCGAGCGGTGGGCGGCGCAGGGCTGCGCGCTCAACCGGCTCGCGCCCGCCGGCACCGCAGTGACCGGCGCCGACCTGCCGGACGGCTCGCTCAGTGAGCAGCCCCGCCCGGCGCCTGTGGTGCGGGCCGCCCGCAAGCCGTTCCGCCTGCACCGCGTCCGCCGCCGCTGACCGTGTGAAGCCGTTGACGAGCCGGTCAGGCGACAGGGACCGGGTCGAGCAGGCCGAGCACCTCCGTCAGCGAGGTCATCGACGGCCCGTGGAAGCCGTGGTCGGCGTTGAGCACCACGTGGTCGGCGAGGTCCGGCGCGGCCAACCGGACCGCGCTCAGCCCGGCCCGCTCCGCCCCGGTGAGTTCCTGACTGTCGCCGTCGCCGACGTAGAGGCAGTCGGCCGGCTCCTGGCCGAGCCGGTAACACGCGGCCAGGTAGAGCGCCGGATCGGGCTTGCAGCGTCCGACCCGTATCGAGAAGACCTGGGCGTCGAGCAGTGGCGCGACGGCGAGCTGCGGCAGGAACGCCGGCAGCTCGTGCGTGCAGTCGCTCACCAGCCCGGTGCGTACGCCCCGGTGGCGCAACGCGGCCAGCACCGGCACCGCTTCGGCGCGTAGCCGGGCGCCGGCCCGCACGGCCCGGTGGCGGGTGGCGACGGCGGCGCGTACCGCCGCGTCGGACGGGTGGACGCCGAGCCGGCCGCACACCCACCGCATCGTCGACTCGGCGTCGCCGAAGGATCCGCTGGCCCGTTCGTAGTAGCTGCTGTCCAGCACCTCCACCAGGGACTCGGTGGAGCAGCCGAGCGCCTCGGCGGTGGCGCGGTGGGCGGCTCCGCGCCGCGCGCCGTGGGTCAGGGTGCCGAAGAAGTCGAACAGCACCGCCTGGAACCTGGGCATGAGGGACGCCTCCGGACGTCTGTCAGGGATCGCCGGGACGTGCATGATCGTAACGGTTCGTTGACGGTGCGTGTCTGTCGGGTGTCCGGGTGAGGATTACCGACCGTTCCGCACCCGCCACTCGACGCGTCGGCTGGCCGGCGATCCTCGCCTGGGGCGGCTCCGGCCGGCCCGACGCCGCCGGGCGGCTGAGCCGGTCGGGGCGAAGTCGCGCCGTTCCGGCCACCGGGCGGTCCGGTTTGCACGAAAGTGCTCAGGGTGGGGGCGGACCGGGACGACGCGGCGGAGGCGGGCACCGTCGTCACGCCCTCGGCCGAGTTCCCGCCGCTCGGCGACGAGGACCGGGCGGCGCTCGGCCGGATCGGCGAACGCTGGCGCGGCCCTCGCGACGCCGACGACCTGCCGGTGGACCCGGCGCTCGGGCGGCACGACCGTCACCCGGCGCCGACCCGGTTCGGCCGGCTGGCGCCGATCGACATGTTCACCGTGGCGCAGCCGGGCGAGCTGGTCGCCACCGGGGCGGCCGACCTGCCCGGTGGCCGGGCCGGGCGGGCCGCCACCCGGGTCCGCCGGGCCCTGTTCGGTCCGCCGTTGTCCAGCGCTTCGGTGCTGTACGAGCGGATGCGCAAACTGGTCGCGCTGCCGGTGCTCTCCTCGGACCTGCTCAGTTCCGTGGCGTACGGGCCGGAGGCGATGCTCGTGGTGCTGGTGCTGGCCGGGAGCGCCGCGCTCGGCCTGGCGTTGCCGCTCGCCGCCGTGCTCGTGGTGCTGATGGTCGCGGTCGGCCTGTCCTACCGGCAGACCATCCCGGCCTACCCGCACGGCGCCGGCTCCTACATCGTCGCGGGGGACAACCTCGGGCGTACGCCGGGACTGGCCGCCGCCGCCGGGCTGATGCTCGACTACGTGCTGACCGTGTCGGTGTCGGTGGCGGCCGGGGTGCACGCGGTCACGTCGGCGCTACCCGGGCTCGGCCGGTGGACCGTGCCGCTCGGGGTGCTGGTGATCGCCGTGCTGCTCGCCGGCAACCTGCGCGGCGTACGGACCGCCGGGAACATCTTCGTGCTGCCCACGTACGCGTTCGTGGTGGTGCTGGTCGCGGTGCTGGCGGTCGGGTACGCGAAGGCCGCCTCGCGGGGTTTCGCGCCGCTGCCGCCGCCCTCGGTGCCCGCCGCCGAGGGCCTTGGCGTGCTGCTGGTGCTGCGCGCGTTCTCCTCCGGCGCGGTGTCGATGACCGGCATCGAGGCGGTCTCGAACGCGGTTCCCGCGTTCCGGCCGACCGAGTGGCGCAACGCCCGCACCACGCTCGGCTGGATGGTCGCCATGCTGGTCACGCTGTTCGCCGGCCTGGTCGGGCTGATCCACCTCGACGGCCTGGCGCCCCGGGCGGACGAGACGCTGCTGTCCCAGCTCGGCCGGGTGACGTTCCCGAGCGGGCCCGGGTACGCCATCCTCCAGGCCACCACCGCGCTGATCCTGCTGCTCGCCGCGAACACCGCGTTCAACGACTTCCCCCGGCTGCTGTTCTTCATGGCCCGGGACGGCCACGCGCCGCGCCGGTTCCTGCACATGGGCGACCGGCTGGCCTTCAGCAACGGGCTGGTGGCGCTGGCGCTGACGGCCGCGCTGGTGTTCGTCGCGTTCGGCGGGCACACCGAGCGGCTGATCCCGCTCTACGCGGTCGGTGTGTTCCTCGCCTTCACGCTGTCCCAGACCGGGATGGTGGTGCACTGGCGGCGCCACCGGGGGCCGGGATGGCGTCGCCGGCTCGCCCTGAACGCGGCGGGTGCGGCGCTGTCCGGGCTGGTGCTGCTCACCGCGGCGGTCGCCAAGTTCACCGAGGGCGCCTGGGTGGTGGTGCTCGCCGTGCCGCTGCTGGTGCTGCTGTTCCGCCGGATCCACAGGCACTACGACCGGCTGCACCGCGCGCTGGCGCTGCACCCGCCGCCGTCGGCGCCGCCCGCCGAGGGCGACGAGCTGCCCCAGCAGGTACGCCATCTGGTGGTCGTGCCGGTGGCCCGGCTGAACCGGGCGTCGCTGCGCGCACTGGCGTACGCCACGTCGCTCGGGCGGCCGACGCTCGCCGTGCACCTCGCGCCGGAGGAGGCCGAGGCGGACCGGTTCCGGGACCAGTGGCGGGCCTGGGGCGACCACCTGCGGCTGGAGACGATCGTGTCGCCGTACCGGTCGGTGATCGGGCCGCTCGCGCACTACCTGGAGGCGCTGCACGCCGCGCACCCGGAGCTGACGCTCACCGTGATCGTGCCGGAGGTGGTGCTGCGCCGACGGCGGTACCGGTTGTTGCACAGCCGCGCCGAGCAGCGGCTGCGGGCGGCGTTGCGGGCGCTGCCCGGCGTGGTGGTCACCAGCGTCCCGGTGCACGTGTCGCGGTGACGCTCAGAGGTACCCGGCGAAGTGGTCGGCGACCAGCGCGGCGACCGCCTCGGCGTCCCGGCCCAGGTCCACCTCGATCACGCGTACCCCGAGCGTCCGGGCGCCGGCGACCGCGTCGGCGGCGACCAGCTCGTCGCGCGCGATCCGATGACGCCACGCCCGCTCCGGGTCGCTCACGCCGGGATGCCGGGCCGTCGCCCGCGGCAGCCGTTCCACCTGGTACGCGCGGAACTCCGGCGTCGGCACCAGCACCACCATCTGCCCTGTCGACTCGACGACCGGGGCGACCAGTTCGGGCCGCAGCCCCCAGCCCTCGGCGACCACCCGGCGGCCGCTCACCAGCGCGCTCAGGTCGTCGAGCACCCACTCGAAGCGGCGCGGAAACCCGGCGAGGGTCTCGGCTGCCATCCGCTCCGGGTCCGTCGTCACCCAGGTCGCCTCCGCGTCCGGGCCGTCCGGCGGCTCACCCCGTCGGATCCGGTCGGCGATCCGCCGGTCGTCGTGCCCTCGCGCGTCGTGGCGGTCGTAGAGGTACGCGGTCAGCCCGTACCGCAGTGCCAACGTGACCGCGAGTGTCGTCTTGCCGGCCCACTGCGCGCCGCCGATCCAGAGTGCGCGGCGGGCGGTGGCCAGGGGATCGAAGTCCACGCCCCGACACTGCGCCTCGCCAGCCTCAAGATCAAGTCTTGTTCTCGGCGTCCCCGCGTGATGAAGTGAGGGAGAAGGCGCAGCTCAGACGTCGCGTACCTCCAGCACCCGGGTGGCGGGCGCCGCGTCGCCCAGCTCGGCGCGCAGCGCGACGCGGTCCGGGTCGACCAGGAACGCGTCGAGCCCGGCGCGGGCGGCGAACCGGATGACGTGCACCTCGGTCTCCCCGTCGCCGGTGCGCAGCCGCCGTTCCAACTCGCCGCCGTGCCGGCCGAGCAGCGCCAGCACCCCGTCCTCGTAGCGCCGCCCGGCGTCCATGTCGGCGCTCAGGTCGACGAGCGCGACCAGCAGGACCTCTTGCTCTGTGGTCATATGTCCCCTCGGTGTCGTCAGGCGTCGAGCCCAACCGCCTGCGCGCTGGCGGTCCAGAGCCGCGCGGCGAGCGCCGGATCGGCCGCCTTGGGCCGGGGCCGGTGCGGCTTGCGGTCGGCGTAGTAGCCGCCGTCCGTCAGCCGGGACGGGTCCTGGCAGGCCAGCCACACGAGCGTCTCCGCGCCCTTCTCCGGGCTGCGGAACGGCAGCAGCCGCATGCCGAGCGCCACGATCCGGCTCTCGTTGCCGAAGCGGGTGCGCACCACGCCGGGGTGGAACGCGTGCGCCGGCACCTCCGGCCAGCGCCGCGCGGCCTCGGCGGTGAACAGGATGTTCGCCTGCTTGCTGGTGCCGTACGCCCGGAACGGCCGGTACGAGCGCAGCGCGGAATTGAGGTCGTCCGGGTCGAGCACGCCGCTGCGGTGCGCGTCCGAGGCGGTGACCACCATCCGCCCGATCCGGTCGGCCAGCAGGTTGCTGAGCAGGAACGGGGCGAGGTGGTTGGCCTGAATGCTCAGCTCGAAACCGTCGACCGTCGTGATCGGTTCCAGCACGATCGCGCCCGCGTTGTTGGCGAGCACGTCGATCCGGTCGTACCGCTCGCGCAGCCGTTCGGCGAGCCCGCGTACGTCGTCGAGCACGGCGAAGTCGGCGCGGAACAGCTCCGGCTGCTCACCGCAGCACTCGCGGACCCGCTCGCCCGCGGCGCGCAGCCGGGCCGGGTCGCGGCCGACCAGCACGACCTGGTCACCACGGCGAGCCAGCTCCTCCGCGGCGGCCAGGCCGATGCCGGAGCTCGCCCCGGTCAGCACCACGATCCGACGGTCAGTGAGATCTTCCACAGGTCCATTCACCCCGGTCACGGCACGAGGTTACCGTGGCGTCACCACGCCCTTTGGGATCGTTAAGTTCTCGAAATCCACCGCTGCGCCGGCACCGCGCCGGACGCTGGAAGGAGCGCATCCATGACCGCTGTCGGTCGTCCCCGCCGATCCTGCCTGGCGGTACCCGGCTCCAGCGTCAAAATGCTCGGCAAGGCCCAGGGCCTCCCCGCCGACCAGGTCTTCCTCGACCTGGAGGACGCGGTCGCCCCGCTGGCCAAGCCGGACGCGCGCAAGAACATCGTGGCCGCGCTGAACGAGGGCGACTGGACGGGCAAGACCCGCGTGGTCCGGGTGAACGACCTGACCACGCCGTGGACCTACCGGGACGTCATCGAGGTGGTCGAGGGCGCCGGGGCGAACCTGGACTGCATCATGCTGCCGAAGGTGCAGAACGCCGAGCAGGTGCACTGGCTGGACCTGCTGCTCACCCAGATCGAGAAGACGCTCGGCCTGGAGGTGGGCCGGATCGGCATCGAGGCGCAGATCGAGAACGCGGCCGGGCTGGTGAACGTGGACGCCATCGCCGGGGCCTCGCCCCGGGTCGAGACGATCATCTTCGGCCCGGCCGACTTCATGGCCTCGATCAACATGAAGTCGCTGGTGGTCGGCGCGCTGATCCCGGACTACCCGGGTGACCCGTACCACTACATCCTGATGCGCATCCTGATGGCCGCGCGGATGCACGACAAGCAGGCCATCGACGGCCCGTTCCTGCAGATCCGGGACGTGGACGCGTTCCGTGAGGTGGCGAAGCGCTCGGCGGCGCTGGGCTTCGACGGCAAGTGGGTGCTGCACCCCGGCCAGATCGACGCCGCCAACGAGGTCTACTCCCCGGCGCAGGCCGACTACGACCACGCCGAGCTGATCCTCGACGCGTACGACTACTACACCTCGGAGGCGGGCGGGAAGCTCGGCGCGGTGATGCTCGGCGACGAGATGATCGACGAGGCGTCCCGCAAGATGGCGCTGGTGATCGCCGCGAAGGGCCGTGCCGCGGGCATGTCCCGTACCTCCTCGTTCACCCCGCCCTCGGAGTGACCGGCCCGGGCCGCCCCGAGTTCGCGGGGCGGCCCGCCGGGTTCAGTAGGTCGTGCCGCTGTAGCCGGACGACTCCTGGTTGGCCGCCCAGACAATCAAGATCACGATGGCGGCGGTGGCCAGCACGGCCAGCGCGGTGGCGATCCAGCCGACGATGATGCCCGCGGTGGCGAAGCCCTCGCCGCCCTCACCGCGTTCCCTGATCTGCTTACGGGACACGTGACCGAGGATCGCGCCCACCACGCCGATGTAGCCACCGAGGCCGTAACCGCAGAGGCCGAGCGCGCCGATGATCGAAACGATCATCGCGGCGATGGCCAGGCCGTTCTGCTTCGGTCCGGCGGGGTACCCGTATCCGGGGTAACCCCCCGGGGGCGGGTACGCGCCCGGCTGCGGATAGGCGCCCGGCGGGTAACCGGCCGCCGCGTACGGGTCGGCGGACTTCATGCCGGCGTACGAGTCGGCGGGCGCGTACGGGTCCGCCGGGCTGGGCTGGGCCGGGATGGGGTTGCCGGCCATCGGCAGCAGCGGGTCGGCCGGTGGGCTCGACTGCGGCCCGGCCGCCGAGGGGTCCTGCCAGCCACCGGACGGTGGGGGATAGGTCATCTGATCATCTCCAGGTACGTGGTCGCGCTCAGGGTAGCCACCCGGCGCGCGACACGGGCGTCCCCTTTCGGCCACCGCGTTGCCCGTTCGGTCGGCACCGGGCAGGATCTTCGGCATGGCACTTGACGCGCGTGGGGGTCGGTCGCGACGGGACATGAGCCGGCCGGGGTCGGTGCGACGCCCGCGTGGCGGCGAGCCGGTCGGCGCCGCCGACTCCGAGCGGCCCGCGCCGCTGCCGGAACCGGCCACCATGCGCCTGGACGGCCGGGTCGCGCTGGTGACCGGCGCGGGCAGCCCCGACGGCATCGGGTACGCGACCGCGCGCCGGCTGTCCGACCTGGGCGCCCGGGTGGCGATCGTGTCCACCACGAGGCGCATCCACGATCGCGCGGGCGAGCTGGGTGTCACCGGTTTCGTCGCCGACCTCACCGACGAGTCGGAGGTGGGCGCGCTCGCCGACGCGGTCGCCGAGCAGCTCGGCGACGTCGAGGTGCTGGTGAACAACGCGGGGCTGGCCAGCCGGGCCAGCCCGGAGGTGCTGCGTCCGGTGGCCCAGTTGACGTACGACGAGTGGCGCGGCGAGATCGACCGCAACCTGACCACCGCGTTCCTGAGCAGCCGTGCGTTCATCGGCGGCATGGCCGAGCGGGGCTGGGGCCGGATCGTCAATCTGGCGGCCACCGCCGGGCCGGTGAACGCGCTGCCCACCGAGGCGGCCTACGCGGCGGCCAAGGCCGGCGTGGTCGGGCTGACCCGGGCGCTGGCGATGGAGATGATCGCCGACGGCGTGACGGTGAACGCGGTGGCGCCGGGCATCATCCACACCGCGGCATCCACCATGGCGGAGATCAAGCAGGGGCTCGGTACGCCGGTCGGGCGCCCCGGCACCCCGGACGAGGTGGCCGCGGCGATCGCGTTCCTCTGCTCACCGGCCGCCTCGTACATCACCGGGCAGATGCTCGTGGTCGACGGCGGCAACAGCGTCCGGGAGGCGCAGTTCCGCTGACCGTCAGTGGGTGCTGTTGTCGGAGTTGGCCCAGAACGCCAGGCCGATCCAGCCGCAGCAGATCAGCACGCCGAGCGCGGTGAAGATGTAACTGAGGACCAGCCCCCAGGTGGCGAGCTGGTCGCCGTCCTCGCCGGTCTGCCGGATCTGCCGCTTGGCCAGGTGGCCGCAGACGATGCCGGCGGGCGCGAAGACGAACGCGAAGACGAGCGACAGGATGGCGAGCACGTTCGTGCCACGGGGTCCTGGTCCCTGGCCGGGCGGGCCGTACTGGCCGTAGGGCGGCTGCGGCGCGTACGGCGGCTGCTGGCCGTACTGCTGGTGCTGCTGGCCGTACTGCGGCTGCCCGTACGGCTGGCCGTGCGACGGCGGCTCGTACGGCGAGGGTGGCTGCTCGTCACTCACGCGCGCCCCTTTCCCCAGGTCGACGGCCTTTTCTCTTGCGGACGCTACCCGCAGCGGTGAACCTTTTCACAGCGGTTGTGTGGACTGGTCACCTTGGCGCGGCCGGTCCCGGGGCCGATACTGACCGAGCGTTCAGTTACCCATGAGTAAGGCGCCGACCCCGGAGGCTGAGATGGCCCGACTCGCCCAGACACCCGGACTGACCGACGTGCAGCGGTCGATCCTGGAAACCGTCCGGGAGTTCGCCGACAAGGAGATCATCCCGCACGCGCAGCGGCTGGAGCACGCCGACGAGTACCCGAGCGACATCCTCGACGGCATGCGCGAGATGGGGCTGTTCGGCCTCACCATCGACGAGGAGTACGGCGGCCTGGGCGAGTCCCTGCTGACCTACGCGCTCGTGGTGGAGGAGCTGTCCCGGGGCTGGATGTCGATCTCCGGCATCGTCAACACCCACTTCATCGTGGCGTACCTGGTCTCGCAGCACGGCTCGGCCGACCAGAAGGCCCGGCTGCTGCCCCGGATGGCCACCGGCGAGGTGCGCGGCGCGTTCTCGATGTCCGAGCCCGAGTGCGGCTCGGACGTCTCGGCGATCAAGTCGAAGGCCGTCCGCGAGGGTGACAACTACGTCCTCAACGGCCAGAAGATGTGGCTGACGAACGGGGCGTACTCGTCGGTGGTGGCCACTCTGGTCAAGACCGACACCGGGGCCGACTCGGTCTACGGCAACATGAGCACCTTCCTGCTGGAGAAGGAGCCCGGCTTCGGCGAGACCGCGCCCGGCCTCACCATCCCCGGCAAGATCGACAAGATGGGCTACAAGGGCGTCGAGACCACCGAGATGGTGCTCGACGGCGTCACAGTGCCCGCCTCCGCCGTGCTCGGCGGCGAGGAGAAGGTCGGCCGGGGCTTCTACCAGATGATGGACGGCATCGAGGTCGGCCGGGTCAACGTGGCGGCCCGCGCCTGCGGCATCTCGATCCGGGCGTTCGAGCTGGCTGTCGCGTACGCCCAGCAGCGCCACACCTTCGGCCAGCCGCTCGCCAAGCACCAGGCCGTCGCGTTCAAGCTCGCCGAGATGGGCACGAAGATCGAGGCCGCGCACGCCCTCATGGTCAACGCGGCCCGGCTCAAGGACGCCGGCCAGCGCAACGACGTCGAGGCCGGCATGGCGAAGCTGCTCGCGTCCGAGTACTGCGCCGAGGTGGTCCAGGAGGCGTTCCGGATCCACGGCGGCTACGGCTACTCCAAGGAGTACGAGATCGAGCGCCTGATGCGCGAGGCGCCGTTCCTGCTGATCGGCGAGGGCACCTCGGAGATCCAGAAGACGATCATCTCGCGCGGCCTGCTCAAGCAGTACAAGCAGTAGGACTCATCGTTCCGCCACGCCGGGGGCCGGTTCCGGTGCGGTCACCGGCAACCCCACCGCCAGTGCCTCCGGCGTGGTCCGGAACCGCTCGATCGCGGCGATCAGCCGCTCGGCGCGAGCAGCCGGCGGGACCACAGCCCGTCGCGGTCGGGCACCGCCGCAGCCGCCATCGGGCCGGGATCGGACATGCCCGAAGGGTACGCGCCGTCAGCCGGCCGTTCCGCCTGGCGTACGGGTCAGTCCGGCGGCGGCCCGCTCGACGATGAGGCATCTGTCCTCGACGTAGTCGAGGCCGGCCTCCTCGGCGATCCGGCGTGCCTCGTCCGAGAAGATCCCGAGCTGCAACCACACCGCCGGGGCGCCGATCGCCACCGCCTGCCGGACCACGTCGACCGCGTCCCGGGCCGGGCGGAACACGTCGACCAGGTCGACCGGGTGCGGGATGTCGGCGAGCGTCGGGTACGCCTTCTCGCCGAACAACTCGTCCACCGTCGGGTTGACCGGGATGATCCGCCAGCCGTGCCGCTGCATCTCCAGCGGTACGCGGTGCGCGGCCTTGCCCGGGTCACGGGAGGCGCCCACGACGGCGATCACGGCGGAGTCGGCGAGGATCTGCTGAGCGGAACGCATCCCCCGACACTAGCCCCGCCGGTGCGGGTTCTCTCGGCGGCTAGAGCAGGGAGAGCTGTTCGGCGGCCGGGGCAGGCGGCGGAGTTTCGGGCAGTCGGCGGTTGTCGCCGGTCTCGCCCCGGTGCAGCCCGTGCCGGCGTGCCGCGATCCGCACCCGCGCGGTCACCTCCCGCTGGTACGCCTGCGGCGCGTACGAGCCGGCCTGGTAGAGCTGCCGGTAACGGGGCACCAGGTGCGGGAACTCCCGGGCCAGCCAGCGGGCGTACCACTCCCGGGCGCCGGGCCGCAGGTGCAGCGGCAGCGGCGTCACGCCGGCCGCGCCGGAGGCGGCGATCGCTGCGACAGTGGCGTCGATCGACTCCTCGTCGTCGCTGAGACCGGGCAGGATCGGCGCCATCAGCACACCCACCTCGAAGCCGGCGTCGGCGAGCTGACGGACCGCGTCCAGGCGGCGGCGCGGGCTCGGGGTGCCCGGCTCGGCCGCCCGCCAGAGCGCCTCGTCGACGAACCCCACGGAGTACGACAGCCCGACCCGGGTCACCTCGGCGGCCTGGCGCAGCAGTGGCAGGTCACGCAGCAGCAGCGTGCCCTTCGTCAGGATGGAGAACGGGTTCGCGAAGTCGCGCAGCGCCTCGATGATCTGTGGCATCAGGCGGTAGCGGCCCTCGGCCCGCTGGTAGCAGTCCACGTTGGTGCCCATGGCGACGTGCGCGCCGCGCCAGCGCGGAGCGGCCAGCTCCCGGCGTACCAGCTCGCCCGCGTTGACCTTGACGATGACCTTGCGGTCGAAGTCGGCACCGGCGTCCAGGTCGAGATAGGTGTGGGTGTTGCGGGCGAAGCAGTTGTGGCTGACCACACCGTTGGCGATGAAGTCGCCGGTGCCGGTGGTGATGTCCCACAGCGGAAGCTCCAGGCCCAGATCCTCGACGGCGGTCACCTGGAGCCGCGCCGCGCACTTGAGCGCCATGCCCTCGATCGAGCGCCGGGCGGTGACTGCCGGGTCGGTGAGGTGGAAGAAGCGCAGCCGCTCCGGCAGCCCGCCGGTCAGCCGGAGCTGACGCGCCGCACCCGGCGTACCCGGCACGTCGAGCGCCCAGCGGAAGTCGAACCGGTCCAGCGCGGCGGCCGTGCGGGCCCGGCTCTCGTCGTCCGCGACGCTGATCCGGAACACGCCCCGGTGGCATGTGCCGGCGGCGTCGAACATGCCGGCCAGGTAGCCGAGCGCCCAGTCACCGGTGGTGTCGTCGGGTGGCGCGAACAACCCGGTGACGACCTCGGCCGGGCCGGATGTGCGTACCACAGTGGTCGTCGCCCGCCGGCCGACCCGGCCGGCTGTGGCCCGCTCGACGGTGACCCCGGCGTCGGCCAGGTAGCGCTCGGCACGATCCAGCGCCTCCGTCTCGGCGGTGGCCAGCCGGAAGCGGGCACCGAAGCCGGGCCGGTCGTGGTCGCGGATCAGGGCGTGCAGGTAGCCCCTGTGGTAGTCGGCCGAGCGTTTCGGCGCGACCGCGAACCGGCCGGTGCCCAGCAGGCGGTTGCGGGTGGTCAGGTGAGGACGGCGCCCGCCGCCCCGCATGGTTCCGGTGACGTGCTTCCAGCCGCGTTCGGTGAGGAACCGGTGGTCGCCGCTGGCGACGAGCGTGGTGCCGTCGGCCAGGGTGACCCGGTAGGCCCGCTTCACAGTGGACCACTTGTCGAGCACCGAGGTGACGACGTAGTGGCGGTAGGCGCCGCGCCGGCGGGTGCCGTAGATCCGGTCGCCGGGCTCCAGCTCGCTGATCGCCCTGGTGCGGCCGTCGGCCATCAGGATCGGTGTGTCGCCGCCCAGGCAGTAGACGCACGCGTGCGAGCAACCACGGTAGGGGTTGATCGTCCACTCGAACGGCACCCGCGACTGGCCGGGCACCCGGTTGATGATCGACTTGGCGTGCACCTCGTAGAACGTCATGCCGGCGAAGCCCGGGGTGTCGAACGTGCGGGCGACGGCGCCGGGCAGCGCCAGCGGCAGGGGTGGAGCCGCCGGCGCCGCCCGATCGGGAGTCCCCTCGTCCGGGGGAGCGGAGAGGTTGTCCCAGCGCATGGCGTTCATTCGAACATGTGTACGAACAAAGCGCAAGTGATGCTCCGGACACCGCGCGCCGCCGGGGCCCGGGGCGGGTGCAGGATGGAGGCATGGAGACGTCGACCTTCGTCTACGACGGCGACTGCGCCTTCTGCACCAGTTGCGCGCAGTTCATCGAGCGCCGCATCCCGACCGGCGCCCGGGTGGTGCCGTGGCAGTTCGCCGACCTGGCGGCGCTGGGCCTGACGGAGGCCGAGTGCGAGGAGGCGGTCCAGTGGGTGGGCGCCGACGGCTCCCGCGCCGCCGGTCCGGACGCCATCGCCCGGCTGCTCGGCGACAGCGGGCCGCTCTGGCGGTTCGCCGGGGCCGGGCTGCGCCTCGTGCCGGTCCGCGCGGCGGCCTGGCCCGCGTACCGCTGGGTGGCGCGCAACCGGCACCGGATGCCGGGCGGTACCGCCGCCTGCGCGTTGCCGCAGGAGGCCCGGGAGCGGCTGTACGGCCCGACCGGCCGCCCGGGTCCGACCGCCTGACCGGCGTGCCCGCGCTCAGGCGGTCGCCGGCGCGGAGGGGCCGGGGGCCGGCGTCACATCGGCGGTCGCCGGCGCGGGGGATGTCGGGGCGGCCGGCGGCGGGCGGCCGAGCAGGCGCCTGACGAACACCACGGGGCGGACCTTCTCCAGCGCCAGGAAGCTGGTCATCGCCGCCAGGTGCGGCGCGAACGAGATGGTGATCGTCGCGATGGTCACCAGGTGGAACGAGTAGAAGAAGCCGACGGTCATCGTCCGCCACCGGGCCGGCAGCACGAACACCAGCGGGCTGAGCAGCTCGAACGCCAGGATGCCGAACTGCGCCACGATCAGCAGGTGCGGCACCTGCGCGATCAGGTCGGCGAGGTCGGTGCCGCGCCGGATGATCGCCTTCGCCAGCACGGAACCGGTCGCCCAGTCCCAGCCGCCGAAGCGGAACTTGGCCCAGGCGGCGAGGAAGTACGTGCAGATGACCGCGATCTGGGTGACCCGCAGCGCCCAGCCGCCCGCCTCGGTACGGGTCGGGTCGCCGTGCCGGGCGCGCCCCGCGGTGGGCAGCACGGCCAGTGCCACCAGGAGCGCGAACCGGTCGTGGTCGACCTTGCCGTAGCTCATCGCCACGATCATCCACTCGAAGTACAGCGCGAAGACCGTCCAGCCGAGCAGCCGGTGCGCCCGGCCGGTGGCGGCCAGCAGCGCGGTGACCAGCAGTGCCCAGAACACCACGCCGACCAGGGCCGGGGTGGGGGTGGGCAGCGGGAGCAGCCGGCCGACGAGCAGCGGCTGGTAGAGGTCGCCGGGAACGTCGACCCGGGTGCGTACCCAGGGGGTGAAGACGACCAGGTCGGCGGCGACGAAGAGGTAGACCAGGGTGCGGAAGGCGGCGATCCGGCCGCGCGGGACCGCCTCGGTCAGCCAGCCGGTCATCGGCCGATCTCCCAGCGCACCGCTGTCTCGTCGGTCCACCTGCCGGTCGGGCGGCCACCCTGGATGTCGAACCAGCGGACGACGATCCGCACCTCGACCAGCTCGGGTGCGCCGGGGTGGCGTTCGGCGTACGCGTCGGCGACGGTGCGCAGCAGGCTCGGGTCCGTGGCGTACCGGCCCTGCTGACCCTCGATCTCGGCCCGGCGGATGCCGGTGGCCTCCTGGCCGAGCGCGACCACCGTCCCGGTGGTGTCGACGCCCTCGACCCGGGTGTCCGGGGCGGGCGCGTTCGGCGGGTCGGAGGTGGAGTACATCCGGAACGGCCCGAACGGGAAGTCGTCGTCGGTGCCGCGCACGGTGCCCAGGAGCAGCAGCGCCAGGCCGAGCAGGGTGGCGCCCACTCGGACCGCGCGCCCGTGGGCGGTCAAGGTCTCCATCGTGTGGTGACGTTACGGGAGTGAAGTGGCCGAAAGTGTCCCTCACTCGGCCATTCCTCACTACCCGTCCCGCCGGTCCGGCGGGCGCGAGGACGCCGCCGGCCGGCACCCCGGAGGGCGCCGGCCGGTGGCGTACGGAACGTCAGTGGTTGTGCTCGGCCAGCTTCTTGCGGACGTCGTCCATGTCCAGCGCCTGGACCTGCTCGATGAGGTTCTCCAGCGCCGACTCCGGCAGCGCGCCCGGCTGGGCGAAGACGATCACGCCGTCACGGATCGCCATGATCGTCGGGATGGAGCTGATGTTGAACTTCACCGCCAGCTCCTGCTGCGCCTCGGTGTCGACCTTGCCGAAGGCGATGTCCGGGTGCTTCTCCGAGGAGCGCTCGTAGACCGGGGCGAAGCGCTTGCACGGGCCGCACCAGTCCGCCCAGAAGTCGAGCAGGACGATCCCGTCGCGCCCGGTCACCTCGTCAAAGTTGGCCGTGGTCAGCTCAACCGTTGCCATTTGCTCTCTCCGATCACCGCGGATTGTCGTACGTCCGGTGGAACCAGGGTCAGTCCGTCCGAATTCCCGGCGCGCGGGTGACGAAACGCTGAGCGCCGGGACGGTGACCCTGAGCACATCGAACCCCATCTGTTCGCCCCGGCCGTGCGGAACGCAAATGCATGCCGCACTTGCGTGACGGGCGGTGATGGGAGCGTTTCCAAGGAGATCACGCTATGTGTCCGCTACGCGCCGGTAACTTCGGCCTTGACAAGCGTCTATGCAGCCTGCGGTGATCGCTTACCGACTGAGTGTCGGTTACTTTCAGTAGTGTTACGAAAAGATAAATGTGACCTCCGTCTCTGTCGGCGGAGGGTGGTCGTACGGCAGAATTCTTCGCATCAGAGCGTGGGCGGCGGGTGCCGGGGAGGGCCCCGCCGCTCATTGCGTCCGGACCTCGGTGACCCCCGGTGTGACATTTCCGCCGGGCGAGCGCCCCGCCCCTCGCCTTAACAAGCGATAAGGCATGCTGTGCCGAACTCCATCGCCGCCCGTGAAGGGGACAAGGATGCAGTTCGGCCGCTACTACGAGGAGTTCGAGGTCGGCGCGGTCTACCGGCACTGGCCGGGCAAGACGGTCACCGAGTACGACGACCACCTCTTCTGCCTGCTCACCATGAACCACCACCCGCTGCACATGGACGCGCACTACGCCGAGTCCGCCTCGCAGTTCAAGCGCAACGTGGTGGTCGGCAACTACATCTACTCGCTGCTGCTGGGCATGTCCGTGCCGGACGTCAGCGGCAAGGCGATCGCCAACCTGGAGATCGAGTCGCTGCGGCACGTCGCGCCCACGTTCCACGGCGACACCATCTACGGCGAGACGACGGTGCTGGACAAGCGGGAGTCGGCGTCGAAGCCCGACCGCGGCGTGGTGGCGGTCGAGACCCGCGGCTACAACCAGGACGGCACCCTCGTCTGCGTGTTCCGCCGCAAGGTCATGGTGCCGAAGAAGGAGTACGCGGCCGCCGCCGTCCCGGACGGCGTCGACCCGGAGCGTCCCAGCTTCCCCGAGCCGCGCTGACCTCACGTCCGTCCGGTCACCGGGCCTCGTTCCCCGTTCGGCGGGGACGGGGCCCGGACCTCGTCCGGGGGCATATGCTCGGGCTGGAGGTTCCCATGAGCCACTCCGTAGCCGGCGAACCGCCCTCCGCCGGTCGCCGCGCCGCACCGCTCACCACCGCCGCCTACTCCGCGGCGGAGTGGGACCTGCTGACCGACCTGCCGGGCCGCGTCCTCGTCGCCGCCGCCTCTCCCGGACCCGGACGCCCGCCGCGCGGTGTGGCCGCCGGTCTGGCCGGCCTGGACGCGGTCGCCGCCGGCCGGGCGTTCGACAGTGATCTCGTCCGCGCCGTGGTGGCCGCGATCTACGCCCGCCACGACGGGGCCACCGAGCGGGACGAGCGCCTGACCGACCTGGTCGACCTGCTGGCCGCAGCCCGGGCCGCGGTACGTGTGCTGCGCCGCCGGGCCGATCCGGCCGACTCGGCGGCGTACCGGCAGTGGGTGGAGTCCGTGGCGGCCCGGGTGTGCCGGGCCGGGGAGGGCGCCCCGAGTCCCGCCGACACGCGTTTCCTCGACCGGCTGGGCGGCGCGCTCGACCTGCGCTGACAGTGACGCCGCCGGGCCGTACCCTCGGCAACCGTGACCGACGACCAGCTCGACGTGGGTGTGGGGCCGTGGCCCGGTGACCCGCCGGACGACCCGCGCTACGACCCGGAGCTGCTCGCCGGCGGGGACCGGCGCAACGTGGTGGACCGCTACCGCTACTGGCGGCGCGAGGCGGTGGTGGCCGACCTGGACCGGCGCCGGCACGACTTCCACGTCGCGATCGAGAACTGGCAGCACGACTTCAACATCGGCACCGTGGTCCGCAACGCCAACGCCTTCCTCGCCGCCGAGGTGCACATCGTCGGGCGGCGGCGGTGGAACCGGCGGGGCGCCATGGTGACCGACCGCTACCAGCACGTCCGGCACCACGCCACGATCGAGGAGTTCGTCGCGTGGGCGCGCGGCGAGCGGCTGCCGGTGGTCGGGATCGACAACCTGCCCGGCTCCCGGCCGATGGAGACGGCGGTGCTGCCGCGCCGCTGCGTGCTCCTGTTCGGCCAGGAGGGGCCGGGGCTGTCGCCGGTGGCCCGGTCGGCCTGCGACGCGCTGTTCTCCATCGCCCAGTACGGTTCGACCCGGTCCATAAACGCGGGTGTGGCCAGCGGCATCGCCATGCACGCCTGGATCCGGTCGTACGCCGGGCCGCCGCCGGACTGAAACCCCGTGGGTCCACCACCGGACGGAAATCCCACGCGCCCCGCTTGACGCCTCGCGGGTCCGGGGCGACGGTGAGGGTGTGACTGTCGCGGTGAGTTGTCCGAAGTGCGCGGGGCCGGTGCGCGAGCCGGACCTGATGCACGCCGAGCACCGGTGCGTGCGCTGCGGCCCGGTCGCGCCGCTGCACGTGCCGGAGCACATCAGCGCCGAGATCATGGCCAGCGTGGTGGAGCGGGTGGCAGCCGATCCCGATCCGGCCGACCGGCTCCGGATGCCGCTGTGGTGTCCGTGGCCGCTCCCGCCGGGCTGGACGCTCACCGGCGTCGCCTGGGCGGGCGACGAGCGGGCGGGCGTACGGGCCACTCTGGTCGCCTGCGCCGGTCCGGCCCCCCTGGACGGTGGGCCGGCCGATCTCATCTTCGTCGCCGAGGAGCCCGGCGTCGGTCTCGGTTCCCGCTTCGCGGGACTGCCCGGACCCGATCCCGGTCCCCAGGTGGAGGAGGCGCTGACCGACCCCGGCCCTGGTCATCCCGAGCGTCTGCCGCACGCGAAGATCCGGGCGGGCGGTCATCCGACTCCACTGTGGCTCGTCCGTTCCGTAACGGATCGAAGCGCGTACGCCGGCGAGGCTCGGGGAATGTGGCTCCATGCGATAGCCTGGCCGGCGAGCGCGGGTCACCTCCTCGCGGAAGAGGTCGTGTTGCACGACCTCACCGAGTGGACACCGCCCGAACTCGTGTATGGCGCACCGTCTCCGTACCTGCACGGGCGGGCCTGACCGGCTCGCCACGGCGAGTCGGAGAGAGCGGACGCAGATATTCACGGTAAGACACCATGCTGATACTCTGGGTGCCGCTGCGGTAAACGGACCCGGCGCCGCGCGAGAGGATGGCCCGCTATGGTCAAGAAGGTCCTCACCTGGGCCGGCATCGCATTCTTGATCTTCTTCGTTGCGTACCGGCCCAACTCCGCCGCCGACGTCTTCAAGTCTCTCGGTGGCGGCATCATGGACATCGCGCAGGGGTTCGGCGACTTCTTCACCAACCTCGTCGCCTAGCCGCCGATGGGAAGCCCTTCCGGTCCACCCTTCGACCCGGACGACCCCGACCGGGCGCGACGGGAGCGTGACACCGAGCCGATCCCCCGGATCGACCCGGACGACCCGGCCGGTTACGGCCCCGGCCCGTACGCGGACGCGGACGACGTCGGTTACGGCAGCGCCTACGCCGCCGAGGGGCGGTCCGGCCGGGCCTGGGCGCGGGATCCGGACGGCTTCCCGGACCAGCCGATCTCCGAGGAGGAGCTGGCCGGGCTGCGGTCCGACGCCACCGGCATGGCACCCCGTCGGGTGCTGCCGCTGGAGGACGAGCCCAGTTCGCTCGTGGCGCGCTACCTCTTCCCCACCGAGCGCTACCGGGGCGAGTGGAAGCGGCACTGGATCCACCTCACCACCCCGATCATCGTCGGCGTCGCGGCCACGTTCGTGCTCGGCTACCTCTCCGGCTTCCTCGCCGGGCGGGACGTCGGCGCGTTGACCACCGTCGCGGTGCTGCTCTGGTTCGCCGTGATGGGCTGGGTCGCGTGGAAGGTCGCCGACTGGTGGTACGACCGGTTCATCCTGACCAACAAACGGGTGATGGTGGTCAACGGCATCATCACCCGGCAGGTCGCGATGATGCCGCTCACCCGGGTCACCGACATGAAGTACGAGCAGAGCCCGACCGGCCGCGCCCTCAACTACGGCACGTTCGTGCTGGAGTCCGCCGGCCAGGAACAGGCACTCCGGGTGATCAAGAATCTGCCCAACCCGAACGAGCTCTACCTGCGTGTGGTCGAGGAGATGTACGAGCCGCAGGCGGTCGAAGCGCGGTTGGGCAAGGAGGCCGACGAGGCCAAGGCCGACGACGGAGCCTGAAACTTTTCGTCCGAACATCGGATGAACTGCACACCTTCCGCCATCGACCCGACCGGCGTGGCCGTGGCATTCTGCCAGGCAGGACGGGGGGAGATGACTGTGGTGAGCAGAGACCCGCTGGAGGAGGAGTTCCGCGAATTCGTCGCGGCCCGGTCCGGCGCGCTGCTGCGCACCGCGTATCTGCTCGCCGGTGACTGGGCCACCGCCGAGGACCTGCTCCAGACCGCGCTCACGAAGACCTACCTGGCGTGGAAACGGCTCGGCGGGATCGACGCCATCGAGCCGTACGCCCGCCGGGTCATGGTCAACACGTCCACGAGCTGGTGGCGGCGCCGCTGGCACGGCGAGCGTCCCACCGAGGTGCTGCCGGAGCGCGCCGGCGTCGACGAGATCGAGCAGCAACTCGACCGGGACGCGCTCTGGCGGCACCTCCAGGCGCTGCCGGCCCGGCAACGGGCCGTGCTGGTGCTGCGCTTCTACGAGGACATGTCCGAGGCGCAGACCGCCGCGCTGCTGGAGATCTCCCCGGGCACCGTCAAGAGTCAGACCTCCAGGGCGCTCAACACGCTGCGCCGCCGGCTGGGCTCCGAGGCGGCCCTGAGCCTCCCCACGCCGGCCGACGCGCCCGCCGGGACTCCGTCCGCCCCGGCTCCGGCCGGCCGGTCCGGCCGCGCCGTCCATCCGACCACGGGTGCCGAGCCGGCCCGAGCACCGGCGCCCCGGTCCGCCGCCCGGGTGCCCCGGCCGGTCCAGTCCCCGGCCCCGGTCCGTCCCGCGCCGGTCCGCCCCGCCGTCCCGATCGCGGCGGAGAGCCGATGAGCGGCCCCCGGCACGACTGTGACAACCGGACGGGCAGCCCGGAGCGTCCATTCCCCGTGAGCGACGACGAGCTGGAGCGGGCGCTGCGGGAGACGCTGACCCGCCGCGTCGCCACGTCCCGCCCGCTGACCGCCGACCCGGCGGGGGAGGTCCTGCGCCGGGCGCGGCGCGTGGGCCGGCGGCGTACGCTCAGCGGCCTGGCGCTGGCCGGGGTCGCCACCGTGTCCATCACCTTCGGGGTGGTCCAGTTCACCGCGCCGGGCGGCGACGGCGGCACCCCCACCGTGGTGCTCGGCGATCCGCCCGTCCTCGCGCCCTCCCCGCTGTCCACCGAGCCGCCCTCGGTCACCCGCTACGGGCCGATCCGCGCCGAGCTCGACCTGCTCGTCGGTGACCGGCTGGACACCAGCGGCGGCGAACGGCGTCAACTGACCGGCGTGAGCGGCGTCGAACGGGCGCAGCGGATCCACGACGAGGAGGGCTGGCTGCTCACCTCGGCGGCCACCGCCGCCGGCCGTACCCTCTGGTGGGCTCCGGTCGACGGCACCGCGCCGCAGGTCATGCTGGCCGCCGCGGACGCGGTGGCCGTCTCGCCGGACGGACGCCAGGTCGCCTGGCGGGACGGCCCGGACGTGATCGCCGCCGGTGTGGTCGCCGGTCAGCTCATCGCGCCGGTCCGGACCGCCGCGCCGGAGGGCGCCGTGCCGGTCGGCTTCGCCGGCGACGCCGTGCTCATCCAGCAACCCGGTGGCGGGGGGATGAGCGTCTGGAACCGCGCGCTCGGCGGGCAGCCGGGGCCGGTGAACCAGGACGTACGCGTCGTCTACGGCACCCGCCCCGACGGCCGGGCGGTCGGCCTGGTCGCCGCCGGCCCGGACGGCCAGCCGTGCCTGGGTCTACTCGACCCGGCCCGGGACCTCGCCCCGGTGCGTGTCGCGTGCGGCCCGAGACTGGCCACCGACGGCCGTGGCGCCCTCTCCTTCGACGGCCGGTGGCTGCTCGCCAACGGCACGGCGCGCACCGCCCTCCTGATCGACCTGGCCGATCCGGCCAGCCCGGCTCTCCACCCGGCCGGCCCGGTGCTGGCCGGCGGGGTGGCGTGGACCCGGGCCGGTGTGGCGCTGCACGTGGACGCGAACGGCGGGTTGGTCCGGGTCAAGCCCGATCGGGTGCTGGCCGGTGACCGGCCCACGGGTTCACCTGTCGAAGGACTGGCGCCGCACGAGCGTCCGGTGGTGGTGGCCGGCGTCCCCACGGCGCCGGACGGGGCGTAGCGTCGGGCGGGTGAGCGTCCCCGCCCGCATCGACCTGCACACCCACTCCACCGCCAGCGACGGCACCCTGACCCCCGCCGAGCTGGTCCGGGCCGCCGCCGACGCGGGGCTGGACGTGGTGGCACTCACCGACCACGACACCACCGCCGGCTGGGCGCCCGCCGTCGCCGCCCTGCCGCCGGGCCTCACCCTGATCCGCGGCGCGGAGATCTCCTGCCGCTGGTTCGGCGCCGAACCGGCGGTCCCGCTGCACCTGCTCGCGTACCTGTTCGACCCGGCCGAGCCGGAACTGGCCGCCGAGCTGGCCCGGGTCCGCCGGGCCCGGGAGGAGCGCGGCGAGCGCATCGTCCGGCTGCTCCAGGCCGACGGGATCCGGGTGAGCTGGACGGAGATCCTGGCCGGAGCGGGCGGCGGCACCGTCGGCCGTCCGCACATCGCGCAGGCGCTGATCCGGGCCGGTCTGGTCGCCACCACCACCGAGGCGTTCGGGCCGGACTGGCTCGGCGAGCGGTACCGGCTGCCGAAGGACGACATCGAGGTGTTCCGGGCGGTGGCGCTGGTGCGGGCGGCCGGCGGCGTGCCTGTCTTCGCCCACCCGAGGGCCAGCCGGCGCGGCCGGATCGTGCCGGACGAGCTGATCGCGGACCTGGCGGCGGCCGGCCTGGCCGGGCTGGAGGCCGACCACGAGGACCACGACCCGGCCGAGCGGGCGCACGTCCGAGGGCTCGCCGCCGACCTGGGACTGCTGGTCACCGGCTCGTCCGACTTCCACGGCACGCACAAGACGGTACGGCTCGGCGCGTACACCACCGGCCCCGAGGCGTACGAGCGGATCGTCGCGCTGGCCCGCGGGGTGACCCCTGTCGCTTCAGGCTGAAGCGCTCCGACGGCACGGCTACCGTGTCCGCGTGGATCTCAAGCTCTTCGGCGAGGTCTTCGTGACCCTGCTGGTGATCGTCGACCCGCCCGGAATGATGCCCATCTTCCTCGCGCTGACCGGGCCGCTGCCCGCGCGCGACCGGAACCGGGCCGCCTGGCAGGCCGTGGCGCTGGCGCTCGGAGTCATCGTGATCTTCGCGGTGGCGGGGCAGACGATCCTGGCGTACCTGCACGTCGACCTGCCCGCGCTCCAGGCGGCGGGCGGCCTGCTGCTGATCCTGGTCGCGCTGGAGCTGCTGACCGGCAAGGCGGACGACCCGAGCAACCAGGTCACCTCCAACATCGCGTTGGTGCCGCTCGGCACGCCGCTGCTGGCCGGGCCGGGTGCCATCGTGGCGACCATGCTGTTCGTGCAGCAGGCCGGCGGCGCCGTCGACTACCTCGCCATCGGGCTCGCCATCGTCGCGGTGATGGTGACCGTCTGGGTGGTGCTGCGCTTCTCCGGCGGGATCGTCAAGGTGCTCCGACCCGGCGGCATCGAGGTGCTGACCCGGATCGCCGGCCTGCTGCTGGCCGCCATCGCCGTGCAGCTCATCGCCGACGCGATCGCCGCGTTCGTGACCCAGTACCTCAACAACGCCTGAGCGGGTCCGCCCGGTGTCGTACCCGGATGGCAGGATTCAAGCGTGCGACGACAGGCAGCAGCCAGCGGTTCCCGGGCTCCCCGGCCCCGAGCAGAGCAGTCCGAGCAGCTCGGCTTCGAGGGCATGCCGGAGCGCCTGTTCGTCTGCACGCCCAGCAAGCTCGGCGCCTACGCGGACTGTCCCCGCCGCTACCGCTACGCCTACGTGGACCGCCCCGCCCCGCCCAAGGGCCCGCCGTGGGCGCACAACTCGCTCGGCGCCAGCGTCCACACCGCGCTGAAGAACTGGTACGCGCTGGCCCCCGACCGCCGCCGCCCCGAGGTGCTCGGCACGCTGCTCAAGGGCACCTGGGTCCGCGAGGGCTACCGCGACGACGAGCAGGAGCGCGACGCCTTCCGGCGGGCGCTGACCTGGCTGGAGAGCTACGTGGCGGGCCTCGACCCGGCCGACGAGCCGGTCGGCGTGGAACGCGTTGTCGCGGTCAAGACCGCTGTGCTCGCGTTCAACGGCCGCACCGACCGAATCGACTCGCGCCCCGGCCCGGACGGGCGGCCCGAGCTGGTCATCGTCGACTACAAGACCGGCCGCACCGGGCTCGACGCCGACGACGCGCGCGGCTCGCAGGCGCTCGCGCTCTACGCGTATGCGGCCGAGCGGGTGTTCCGCAAGCCATGCCGCCGGGTCGAGCTGCACCACCTGCCCACCGGCACCGTGGCCGCGCACGAGCACACGCCGGAGTCCCTGCACCGGCAGCTCACCCGCGCCGAGGACACCGCCCGCGACATCATGACTGCCGAGCGCGCGGTGGCCGACGGCGCCGACCCCGACGAGTCGTTCCCCACCGAGCCGGGTCCGAGGTGCGGCTGGTGCGACTACCGGCGCACGTGCCCGGTCGGCGCGCAGACCCCGGGCAAGGAGCCCTGGTCGGCGGTCGAGCGGTTCGCCGACCCGGACTGACCGGGGCTCACCGTCAGGCCGCGGCCAGGCGGGCGGCGCGTTCCTTGGCGGCCTGCTGCAACGGCCCCTCCCGGTAGCGCCGCGGCACCGCGGCCAGCGCCAGGCGCAGCGCCCGCGCGCTCAGGTCCGCCGACAGGGCGGTGGTGGGCAGGCCCAGCCCGCCGTAGAGCCGCAACGCCCAGGGCGGCAGCATCCCCAGCGCGGTGGCGGCGATCCCGAAGTACGCCCAGCGCGGCGGGCCGAGGTTCAGGCCGACCCGCGCCGGCAGGCTGAGCTTCCACGGGATCGGCGGCGCGGTCAGGAACAGCGCGGTCTCGGCCGCCTCCCGGGTCATCCGCAACTGCGGGCGTACGTCCCGGTAGTAGTCGGCCACCTCGGCGGCGGTGCCCGGTACGTCGTCCGGGTCCAGCCCGACCAGGGCCGCCGACCGTCGCTGCTCGGTGTAGTAGCCGTCCACCTCGTCGTCGGTGAGCGCCAGACCGGCCCGCCGGGCGGTGCTCACGAACGACTCGACCTCGGTGACGTGCACCCAGCGCAGCAGCTCCGGATCGTCGACGCGGAACTCCGCACCGGTGAACGGGTCGGTGGCGCGCATCCGGGCGTGCCGCGTACGCAGCCGCCGCCCGGCCGCCTCCGCCTCGGCGGTGGTGCCGTAGATCGTCGTGCCCACGTACGTCGCCGTACGGACCAGCCGGCCCCACGCGTCGGTGCGGTAGTTGCTGTTCTGCGCCACGCCGGCCATCGCGCGGGGGTGCAGCGCCTGGAGGTAGAGGGAGCGCAGGCCGGCGACGATCAGGATCGGTTCCTCGTGCACCTTCCACGTGACCGATCCCGGACCGAAGAGGCCGAGGTCTTCGGTGTCCACCGATCAAGAGTGCCACGCCGGGCGTGGCACTCCGGTCAGTCGTCGGCCGAGCGGCGGGACTGGCAGGCCGGGCAGAGACCCCAGAAGGTCACTTCCGCCTCGTCCAGCACGAAGCCGTGCGCCACGTTCGGGTCCAGACAGGGGGCGCTGCCGACCGCGCAGTCCACGTCGGCGATCTCACCGCAGCCCCGGCACACCACGTGGTGGTGGTTGTCGCCGACCCGGGCCTCGTACCGCGCGGGGCTGCCGGCCGGCTCGATCCGGCGGGACAGGCCGGCCCGGGACAGGGCGCCCAGCACGTCGTAGACGGCCTGGGTGGAGACCGAGTCGATCCGCTGGCGGACCCGCCGGGTGATCTCGTCGACCTCCAGGTGACCGCCGGCGGAGAGCACGTCCAGCACGGCGAGACGCGGCCGGGTGACGCGTAGGCCCCTCGACCGGAGCAGCTCCTCACCTGTGGACACGCATCCATGACAGCACGGGCCGGGCGGGCCGACAAGCGAGCGTCGTTCACCCGTGGCCGGGGCCACAGGTGAACCGTTGCCGCCGCGCCCGCGTGTATCGAAACAGGCGGTGTCACGCCGTACGCTGGGCCCGCTAACCACCCACTCGCCGGAGGTGTCGCGGTGTTCAGGGAAATCAACGGTCTACCGCTCCACGTACTCGTCATCCACGCGGCGGTGGTGCTGGTGCCGCTGCTGGCACTGCTCGCCGTCGGGTACGGCGTGCTGCCCCGCTGGCGGCCCCGCCTCGGCTGGGCGGTCGCCGCGCTCGCCGTGGTCACCCCGATCGTGGCCTGGGTGGCGACCGAGTCCGGCGAGGCACTGGAGGAGGCCCTGCGCGCGAAGGGCTACCCGCCGGACCGGCTCCAGCAGATCCACGAGCACGCCGAGTACGGCGACACGCTGTTCTGGTTCGCGCTCGGGCTCGGCGTCGCGGCGCTGCTGCTCGTGCTGTCGACGAGCCGTTTCGTCGCGGACCGGAAGCTGCCCCGCTGGCTGCCGGTGGCGCTCACCGTCGTGGTGGCGGTGCTCGCGGTCTTCGCGATCGTGTACGTCTACCTGACCGGGGACAGTGGCGCCAAGATGGTCTGGGACGGCGTCGTCTGACCGCCGCGGGTCAGAACAGCACCCGCGAGCAGAGCAGGCAGGTGAGCAGCACCAGCACCACCGCGACGGCCGCCCCGATGCCGTAGGTGAGCCGCTGCGCCCGCTGCTCCGCCTGGTCCATCGCGGCCATGTCCTGCGGCGGCAGCCGGCGGGGCGGTGACGGCTGCACGTGTACCGGTGGCCGCCAGCCGGGCGGCGGAGGCGTACTCGGCGGCGGTCCCGCGTATCCCGAGGGCGGCTTGCCGCCGGGCGACCCCGGCCACGCTCCGCCGGCCACCGTCCAACCGCCTGCCGCCTCCGCTCGTGCCCATGGGCTCTCGGTGGCCGCCTCGCGTGACCACGGGCTGGCGCTGCCGGCCGCCTCCGGCTCGGGCGGCCCGAAGGCCCCGGCCGGCTCGGTGGTGCGGTCCGGGTCGCCGGCGCCGGAGGGGCGGGCTTCGGGGCCGGCCGAGTGGGCGTCCGGGCCGCTGCCGGGAACCGCCCGGGAGGCGTCCTCCCCGGCCGGTGCCGGTTGCTCCGGGCGTCGCCAGGTCTCGTCGTCGGGGCTGCCACCGCTCGGCGTCGTCACGCCGTCCGACGCTACCAACGCCCCGGCGGGTCGGCCGCCCGACGCGTCGATCACCGGCACCCTCGGTCGCGCCCGACGTTCCGAAGCCGTCCGGGGGCCACGGGTGGGCGCGGGCGTCACCGCCGGGCTCGGCCGTCCGGCCCGCCACGTTCCCGGGGATCGGGCCGGCGGCCGATTCGGCGGTATCGTTGCTGCTCGTGACCGACCCCGCCATCCGGGCACCGCGCGATGACGACGACCGCGTGGTCGACCTCAGCGACGACTTCGTGGTGCTGCCCGAACAGACGAGCGACGACACCGACCGCGGTTGGGGTGAGCGCCCCGGCGGCAACGACGACTGGCTGCTCGCCGAGCGCCCCCCGCACTGGGGCTGACCGCGTCGTGCCGGGCTGATCGCCGGGGCTCGGGTCAGCCGCGTACCACCACTGCGAAGCGGCTGCCCTCCGGCAACCCGACCGCCCGCCGCGCCTGTGCCGGCGGCAGCGCCAGGTAGAGCGCCGACGAGCCGTCGACCGCCCCGGCGGCGCCCACCACGTCGAGCACCAACGCGCGCGGGGCCAGCAGCGCCGGGTCGGGCGCACCGCCCGCCGGCACGACGAGCAGGTCGACCCGGGCACCCGGGCGCAGCACCGCGAGTGCGGCCGGCTCGGCCAGCCGGATCGGCACGCCCACCGTGCCGGCCGGCAGGGCGCGGATGCCGCCGGAGGGCGGCGCCGACGCCGGGGCGGCCGGTGGGATTCGGGGCGGTGGGCAGGACTGCGGCGTCTGGAGCACCGCCGCCGCCAACCCGAGCAGCACCGCGACGAGCGTCACCCGCAGCAGGGTCCGGCGCCGGGGCAGCCCGCGCCAGCGGACCGGACGCAACGTCGCCTCGCCACCAGTCACCGCTGCCTCCCGCCGCCGGCCGACCATCCGATCCGCAGGCTAGGACCGGATCAGGTCGCTCGCCGTCCCACGGCCCGTCGCTGTGGATAACCCGCCGGCCTGTGGAAAACCGTTCCCCGTGCGGGCCTGCCGTCACCAGGGACGGTGGCCGCTGCCGGACGGGCTGATGCGGCAACCTCGCCGAGCGGGCGAGCGTCTGCCGCGAACGGGAGACGGCCACACGGAACGTGGCCGCCCCTGAGAAGGGGACGGCCACGTGCCGGTACGAAGCAGGTCAGGAGGAGCTGGACGCCGCCGGCGCCTTGCCGGCCGTCGAGCCCGACCCGGAGCCGGACGACGAAGAAGACCCGGACGACGAGGACGACGAACCGGACGACGAGGACGAGGAGTCCGACGACGAGGAGGACGACTCGGTCTTGGCCGGCTTGCCCGACGAGGTCGAGGAGGCGTTGTCGGAACCGGACGAACGGGAGTCCGTGCGGTAGAAGCCGGAGCCCTTGAACACGATGCCCACCGAGTTGAAGAGCTTTCGCAGCCGCCCCTCACACGCCGGGCACTCGGTCAGCGGGTCGTCCGAGAAGGACTGCACCGCCTCGAGCTGGTGGCCGCACGCGGTGCAGGCGTACTGGTACGTGGGCACGTTCTCCTCCGGATCTTGGCACGGCCGGTTTGGCACTCGTGGTCTTCGAGTGCCAATGGTGCGTCATCACCCCCGGGTTCGTCCAGCGGAAGCGCCCGGGCCCACACCCGGTACCGCCACCAACCCGTCCGCCGGGGTGATCACGCAGTGCACCGGGCGGTCGTGCGGCAGGGCGGGCACCGCCTCGACCAGCTCGCCGTCGTGCAGCAGCGCCACTGTCGGCACGGTGGCGGGCACCCGGGCCAGCGCGCGGTCGTACGAGCCGCCGCCCCTGCCCAGCCGGATGCCCCGGCGGTCCACCGCGACGGCGGGCACCACCACCAGGCCGGCTCCGGCCACGGCGGAACGTCCCCGGGGTGGCGCGGTCGGCTCGCGCAGGCCCCGACCGGCGGCGCGCAGTGACTCCGGGCCGGTGTACGGGGCCCAGTCCAGGTCCAGGTCGTCGCGGAGCACCGGCAGCAGCAACTCGGCCTCGGGCGGCAGCGCGGCGCGCAGCACGTCCGGCAGGTCGTCCCCGCCGGGCTCGGAGGAGACCGGCACGTACGCGCTCATCCTGGCCGGCCGCAGCCGGCGTACCAGTGTCACCAGCTCGGCCTGGACGGCCGCCGCCGCCACCGCGCGCTGGACCGCGGACATCGACCGGCGGGCGGCGAGTAGCGCGACGCGCATCTCCCGCTTCGCATCGTGCGCTTCATCCGAAAATTCCGGCACGCAACACTCCTGACGCAACGCTTGCCTAATGGTCGCTCTGTGTCAGCATCGCACCAAGAGGGCGGACCTTCCGGGGGGAAGATTGACGCTACGCGGGCGGTTGACGGCGGCTTTCCTCGCGGTGGTCCTCGGCCCCGTCCTGCTCGGCGCGTTCTTCGTCGGGGCCACGCTCAGCGCCGTCGACCGCAGCCGCGCCACCGAGCGGCTGGGCCTGGCGGCGGCCGGTGTGCGTACCTCGGTCGACGCGCTCTGCCAGCAACTACGCGCGGCGGCAGACGCGGTCGCCCTGGTCAGCGACCCCGCTCTCCGGCCCCGATCGGCCGACCAGGTGGTCGCGCGGGGCCTGGCCGCCGCCGTGCTGATCGCCGACGCCGCCGGCCGCACCACCTACGCCACACCGGGCGGGACGGCCGGGCGCTGGCAGGACTGCGCCGGCCCGCCGGCCACCCCCGTCGCCGCGCTGTCCGCCCAGGTCCGGCTCCGCGACCAGGCCGGCACCGACCTGGGCGCGGTCGCCGCCGCCCAGCCCGTCGACCGGGCGTTCGTGGCGCGGCTCGCCGCGGTGACCGGCGTCGGGGTCACCCTCCTCGACGACCCCGGCGGCATCACCCAGACGACCGAGGACCAGGGGGTACGCGCAGCGGTGCTGGCCGCCGCCGGAAAGGCCGACGGGAATCGGGTGACCGGGACCGGCGACGGCCGGTACGTGCGCCGGGTCGGGCCGTCTCCCGGTCAGCCGCTGCCACTGGTGCTGTCGGTGCCCGGCGAGCGCACGGCCGGTCTGTACGGGGCGCTGATCGCGGCCGGCGCGCTCGCCGCCCTGCTCGCCGTGCTCGCCGCCTGGCGGCTGGCCCGGGTCACCACCCGGCCGCTCGGCGAGCTGGCCGGTGCGGTCGACCGGGTGGCGCGCGGCGACCTGAGCGCCCGGGTGCCGGTGCGCAGCCGCGACGAGATCGGGCGGCTGGCCAGCGCGTTCAACCGGATGACCCGGGAGACCGGCAGCTACGTGGCGGCGTTGACAAGCAGCCGCGACCAGCTCCGCAACCACCTCGCGGTGCTCGGCGACACGCTCGCCAGCACGCACGACCTGCAACGCATCCTGCGGGTGATCCTGGACAGCGCGATCGGCGCCACCGGCGCCCGGGCCGGTGCGGTGCTGCTGGTCGACGGCGACGGCGTACTCGTCGGCCGGTGCGTGGAGGGACTGACCGGGCGCTGGCCCACTGCCGACCCGGCCGACCCGGCGACGCTACGGGTGCCGGTCGGCGCCGGGGTGCTCGGCGCGGTGGCCGCCACCGGCGAACCGCTGCGCGGACGGTGGACGCCACCTGACACACCGACCGGGGAGCCGTCCTGCGAGACGTACGTGGCCGTGCCGTTCGCCACCCCCGGCGCCACCGAGCCGCGCGGCCCGGACCGGCCCGGCCACCCGCCCGCCGACGGCGACCCGCCCGGCTCGCCCTGCGCGGCGCTCGGCGTGCTGGTGCTCTACGACCGGCTCGGCGGGCACGAGTTCCACGACGACGACGTGGTGACGCTGCGGACGTTCGCCGGGCACGCGGCGGTCGCCGTGGAGAACGTCCGGGTGCACGAGGAGGCGCAGCGGCTCTCCCTCACCGACCCGCTGACCGGGCTGTGGAACTACCGCTACCTGCGCGAGTCGATCCGCCGCGAGGTGGAACGGGCGAACCGCTTCGGCCGGATGCTCAGCGTGCTCGCGCTCGACCTGGACCGGTTCAAGAACGTCAACGACACCTGGGGGCACGCCGCCGGGGACGCCGTGCTGGTCGAGTTCGCCCGCCGCGTACGCGGCGTGATCCGCGAGGTGGACCTGGCGTTCCGGCAGGGCGGCGAGGAGTTCGTGGTGCTGCTGCCGGAGACCGACGCCCGGGGCGCGGCGATCGTCGCCGAGCGGCTCGGCGCGGTGGTACGCGACCAGCCGGTGGCGGTCGAGGGCAGTGGCGACGAGCCGGTGCGGGTGCCGGTGACCGTCTCCATCGGCATCGCCGTCTACCCGGACCACGCCGCCGACGGCCAGCAGGTGCTCGACGCCGCCGACGACGCGTTGTACGCGGCGAAGGCCGCCGGACGCGACGGCTACCGGCTCGCCCCGGCGCCCGATCCGGTGCCCACCCAGGAGATCCCGGTGGTGGCCGCCGGCCTCAGCCCGCCGGACGGGCTGCCCCGGGCCGGCTCGGCGGACCCGGCGGGCACCGTCAAGGGCGGCGCGTCTTCCGGTCCTCACCCGCCGCGGCAGAGCCGTGGCCGATAGTCTCGCGGCATGTCGGAGCACTCAGCGAACCCCTCAGCGGCCCCCGGTCGCTCCCGTGCGGTCAAGGCCGTGATCCCGGCCGCCGGCCTGGCCACCCGGTTCCTGCCGGCCACCAAGGCGGTTCCCAAGGAACTGCTGCCGGTCGTCGACCGGCCGGTGTTGCAGTACATCGTCGAGGAGGCCGCCCAGGCCGGCATCGACGACATCCTGCTGATCACCGGTCGCGGCAAGACCTCGATGGTGGACCACTTCGACCGCCGGCCCGACCTGGAGGAACGGCTCGCCAAGAAGCCCGAGCTGCTGGCCGAGGTCAAGCGCACCGAGGAGCTGGCCGCGATCTACACCGTCCGCCAGCCGGAACAGCTCGGTCTCGGCCACGCCGTCGGGTACGCCGAGTCGCACGTCGGTGACGCGCCCTTCGCGGTGCTGCTCGGCGACGAGTTCGTCAAGCCCTCCGAGCCGCTGCTGCCGGCCATGCTGGAACTCCAGGCCCGCACCGGCGGTGTGGTGCTCGCGTTCTTCGAGGTCGACCCGGCCGAGACCAGCCGCTACGGCATCGCGTCGGTCGAGCCCGCCGAGTCGGAATACTCCGACATCGCCGAGGTCGTCAAGGTCACCGGCATGGTGGAGAAGCCCAGCCCGGAGGAGGCCCCCAGCAACCTGGCGGTCCTCGGCCGGTACGTGCTCCCCGGGAAGATCTTCGACGCGATCCGGCGTACCGACCCGGGCAGCGGCGGCGAGATCCAGCTCACCGACGCGATGGAGCTGCTGCGTACCGAGGGGGTGCCGGTGCACGCGATCGTCTACCGGGGCACCCGCTACGACACCGGCATGCCGCTGGGCTACCTCCAGACCGTGGTGCAGATCGCCGCCGAGCGGGACGACCTGGGCGCCGAGTTCCGCAAGTGGCTCGTCGAGTTCGTCAACAACGGCGACGAGACGGTCACCGCCGCCGTCCTCAACGGCATCCGCGACGCGTCCGGCGGTGCCGATACATGACCGCGACGGCCGACGCCGAGGCGGCCGCGAACGAGTTGACGCCGCTCGCCGACTACCTGGGCAGTGTGCTGCGCAGGTTACGCGCGCTGCCTCCACTCGACCTCGACCTGACCCAGGCGTACGGCAACGTGCTCGCCGAGGACGTGGTCGCCCCGCACTCGTACCCCGCCTTCGACCAGGCGGCGGTGGACGGATACGCCGCGCGCTGGGAGGACATCTCCGGTGGGAGTCGGGGGCCGGGCTACGTCCCGGCCCCCTCCGGTATGCCCGGCGGCCGCAGCATCCGCCTCAACGTGGTGGGCGACCTGGGCGCGGCGAGCTGGCGGCCGGTGCGGCTCACCCCCGGCTCGTGCTTCTCGGTGGCGGCGGGCGCGCCGCTGCCGATCGGCGCGGACGTGGTCGTCCCGGTGGAGTGGACCGACCAGGGCATGGCCGCCGTGGAGATCTTCCGCGCCCCCAAGCGGGGGTACGGCCTGCGCCGCGCCGGGGAGGAACTGGTCGCCGGCACGCTGCTCGCCCGCGCCGGGGCGTACGTGTCCCCGGCTCTGGTCGCGGTGTTCGCCGCCACCGGCATCGGGCACGTCGTGGTGCGGCCCAGCCCGCGCGTGGTGATCGTGGCCACCGGCGACGAACTGGTGGACGTGGGCCGGGGCAGCCAGCCCGGTCAGGTGGTGGACACCAACTCGCACGCGCTGACCGCCGCGGCGGCGGAGGCGGGCGCGCTCGCGTACCGGGTGGGGATCTGCGACGACGACCCGGAGGCGCTGCGTGGCCTGCTGGAGGACCAGACACTGCGGGCCGACCTGATCATCACCACCGGCGGCACCGGCACCGGCCCCGGTGACATGGTGCGCCGCATCCTGTCCCGCCGCGACGGCGGCCGGGCCGGGCCGGTCGCCTTCACAGAGGTGGCCCTCTATCCCGGAACGGCCCTCGGGTTCGGTACGGTCGGCGCCGAGGAGGTGCCGGTGGTGTGTCTTCCCGGTGAGCCCGGTGCGGCGCTGATCGGCTTCGAGGTGCTGGCCCGCCCGGCCATCCAGCTGCTGGCCGGGGCCGAGCCGGTGTTCCGGCCGAGCGTCCGCGCGCACCTGCTGGAGACGGTCTCGTCCCCGGTGGGGCTGCGCGAGTTCCGGCCCGCGCACGTGGCCGAGCGGCGCGGCGGCGGGTACACCGTGCAGCCGCTCGCCGGTGGTCCGTACACGCTCTCCGGCCTGTCCGACGCCAACGGCCTGCTGGTGCTCGGCGAGCGGGTCACCACCGCCGCCGCCGGGTCCACGGTGGATGTGCTCCTGCTGGACCGGCGCCGGTGAGGTTCCGGCGGGCGCCGGGGTGGCCGGCGGTGCTGGTGGACGGTCCGGTGGTGCTGCGGCCGTATCGGCGTTCGGACGCCGCCGCCTGGTCGGAGATCCGGCGCGCGAACCAGGACTGGTTGGCACCGTGGGAGTCCCATGTGCCTGGTGGCTGGTACGAGACGAACTCACCCGCCGCGTTTCGCCTGGTGCACGCCGACCAGCGCAGGTCCGCGCGTACCGGTGAGGGCATGCCGTTCGCCGTCTGCCTGCGTGAGGACGGCCGGGAGCGGCTGGTCGGTCACGTGAACGTGGGCAGCATCGTGCGGCGGGCGTTCTGCTCCGGCTACGTGGGCTACTGGGTGGACTCCCGGGTGGCCGGTCGGGGTGTGATCCCGACCGCTGTGGCGCTCGCCGTCGACCACGCGTTCGGGCCGGGCGGCCTGCACCGGATCGAGGTGAACATCCGGCCGGAGAACATGCCGTCCCGGCGGGTGGTGGAGAAGCTCGGCTTCCGCGAGGAGGCCTATCACGTGCGCTACATGCACATCGATGGTGCATGGCGCGACCACATCGGATACGCGATGACCGGTGAGGAAGTGGCTGCCGAGGGCGGCTTGCTGGCGCGGTGGCACCGCGTACGTGACAACCGCCGCTGAGGCGTACGCCCGGCGCGGCGCACTGTGAACCGGGTCGGCGGCCCGTAACCTCAAGTAACTGCAAGCTGTGGCAAGCGCTGCCAGCCCGCACGAAGTGCGCCGTAAACGAGGGTCTACGGAACAAGTTGCGGCAGTGTGGCGCTCGTCGCGAACATTGGTGACGGGAGGGGTGAGGGTGCCCACGTCGGTGCTCCTCGCCGTCCTCGCCGCCGCCGGTCTGCTCGCCCTCGCTCCGGCGCTGGTCCGCCGGTACGACGCCACCGAGCGGCAGGTGGCGGAGCGGGCGCAGTCGACGGCGCGGGTGCTCCAGCGCCAGCGTCGACGGCGCACCGTGCCCGGGCGTCGACCGCTGCACCCGCCGCGCTCCCTGGTAGTGACCCTTAGTGAAGACTCCGACACGGGAAGTCTTGCCCGCCCGGTTTCCGCGCCACCGCTGCGCCGCCGTTCCGGGCGGCTCCGGCCCGTCTCCGCCATCCCGGCCCAGTCCCGCCGACGGAACCCACCCCGGCGGCGGCACACCCCGGCGATCTACCGGCGGCGCCGGGTGCTCGCCGCGCTGCTGCTGCTCAACCTGGTGGAACTGGGCGGCGTGGTGCTCGTCGGACCCGGGTTCTGGATCAGCGTCTCGGTCACCGGCACACTGCTCGTCGCGTACGTCGTACACCTGCGGCAGCGCGCCCTGGCCGAGCGCCGGCGGCGGCGCGCGGACGCCCGCGAGGCGGCCTGGCTGGCCGCCCGCCAGGCCGAGGTGCGCCGCGAACAGGCCCGGCGCGCGGCGGCCCGGCGAGAGGCGCAGCGCCGGCTGGCCGCCCAGCGCGAGGCGGTCCGGCGTACGGCGATGGGGCTGGACCGCCCGGCGGACCTGCCGCCGGCGGCGAGCGGCGGCTCGGTGTCCTACCGGCGGGCAGGTGGCCTGCGCGGACGCCCCTACCAGTCCGGCCGAGGCGCCTGACCGCCTCGTTCGCGGCTTTGCTGGTGGCGATCTTGGAAGGTTTCGGCCCCTCCGGGGGCCTTTTCCTTCCAAGATCTACGGGGCGGCGGGGCGGTTCGCGTCGTGGGGGCGCGACCTGTTAGCCTTGTCGTCGGCCCGCCCGGTGAAAGCCGGGTGGGACCGACGCCGGTTCGCCGGCGGAGGGGCTGTGGCGCAGACCGGTAGCGCACCTCGTTCGCATCGAGGGGGTCAGGGGTTCAAATCCCCTCAGCTCCACCCAGTTCAAAGGCCGTTTCCCGTGATGGGAAGCGGCCTTTTTCGATCTTGTACAGCAGCGCAGTGCGGCAGTCATGCGAGCTGGGCCGTCAGGACGCGGCGCGATGGTCGAGCTTGACGGGTTCTGGATATATGATGTTTCCGTTCGGAACGGAACTAACCAATTACCCGAACCCAGTGATGGGGGGTGAGGCGTGCGAACCTCACGCAAAGCTTCGCTTGGTGCGCCGCCGGAGCGCGAGGTCGATGTCCTCCGCCGCGCCGTGGCCCTCGTGGAGGATCGCCTGCCGCCTGGGTGGTCGATCCGCATTGATGGTCAGGGGGTGGACCGGCGGATCGACGGTGTGGCCGAGTTAACCGCTCCTGATGGGACGCAAGCGGTCTTCTTCATTGAGGCAAAGCGCTCAGTCGTCACGAGCGATCTTCCTGCGGCCCTTGACCAGCTTCGCTCCTACAGCCTGCCTCACATCGATCGTCCGGTGCCTATGCTCGCCGCGCGGTACATCGGAGCTTCCGCTCGCGCATGGCTAGAAGAACGCAGGATTTCCTACGTTGACGCCACTGGGAACATGCACGTCCTGCTTGAACGTCCAGCGTTGTACCTGCGTGACAGGGGCGCTGATCGAGATCCCTGGCGTGGGCCAGGCAGGCCGCGCGGAACTTTGCAGGGGCCTCCAGCCGCCCGTGTTGTGCGTGCCTTGGTCGATATCGCTCAGCCCATGACCGTTCCGGACTTGATACGACTGTCTGGGGCGTCGACAGGTGCGACGTACCGAGTGGTTGAGTTCCTTGAGCGCGAAGCGCTTGTTGGACGTGATGGCCGCGGCCCGATAGTGGACGTCGAGTGGCGTCGAATCCTGGAGCGATGGAGCGATGATTACGGTTTTCAGCGCAGCAACACTGTCAACTCTTACTTGAGTCCGCGAGGGCTGCCGGCGTTGCAGGAAGGCCTGCGGAGAGCCCAAGGGTTGCGCTACGCATTGACTGGTTCTCTGGCGGCCCATCGCTTAGCACCGTATGCTCCCGCCAAGCTGGCGATGGTTTATGTAGACGATATGGACCAAGCCGCTGAAAGACTCAATCTGCGCGCCGTTGATACCGGCGCAAACGTACTTGTCGCTCAAGGCAAATATGACGTCGTGTTCGATCGACTGGTGCAGGATGATGGTCTACTTTATGTGGCTCCGAGCCAAGCTGCTGTCGATCTACTAACAGGTCCTGGGCGGACTCCTGCTGAGGGGCAAGAACTCCTAGATTGGATGGAGAAGCATGAGCGGGCTTGGCGACGCTGACCTGCTGGTAGCCGCACGTGGCGCGTTACTGGATGCACTGGAAGCCCTTCGCGAGCATGCCGACGCTGTGGTCGTAGTGGGAGCGCAAGCCGTATATCTGCACACGGGGGCCGCGCCGATCGCCTTAGCTGAGGCGACCAAGGATTGTGATCTTGCGCTCGACGCACGTGCGCTCCCGCAGGAGCCGTTGCTAGAGGAGGCCATGCGCGCAGCCGGCTTTCATCTCGATGTTCAAGCGCGCCAGCCTGGAGCATGGCTGAACCCCAAAGGCATTCCCGTTGACCTGATGGTTCCGGAAGCGCTTGCTGGTGGATCAAGTCGCCGCGCAGCGAAAATCCCACCTCACTCCAAAAGTGCCGCCAGGCGAGCGGTCGGATTGGAGGCTGCGGTCGTCGACAATGATGCGGTTGAAATACATGCACTCGCCCCGGGCGACAGTCGGGCCTATGCGGCAAATGTTGCAGGCCCTGCCGCTTTGCTCGTGGCCAAGTTGCACAAGATCGGCGAGCGACAGGAAACGCCTAAGCGCCTGGTGGACAAGGATGCGCACGATATCTACCGTCTGCTCGTAGCCGTGCCAACTGGGCAGCTTGCTGCCAAGCTACGGGAGTTGCGGGCTGATGATCTAGCTGGACAAGTTACTGACCAAGCCCTGGGATTTGCTGCGGACCTATTCGCGGCAGGCCCCGAGGCGCTCGGATCGGTAATGGCGGGAAGAGCTGAGGAAGGTATCGGAGATCCTCCCGTCGTTTCGGCTGCTGCTTCTGCTTTGGTTGAGGATTTGCTGGCTTCGGTCGGCTGACTACGGACAGGGATCGAGCCGCCCACCAAGTCGCTTCAAGGCGGCATGGGCTGCCTCCGAGGTGGCAGCTCGTTGGTGGCCAGCTCGATGTCCTCACAGCGCAGGCCCAACACCTCACTTCGACGCAGTCCGAGCACGAGGATCATCACGTACGCGGCGTAGGGCGGGTCGCCGTCGGCGCGTGCCGACTCCAGGAACTGGCGGACTTCTCGACGGACCACGGCTTGCTTCTTATACAGGGGGCTTGGCTACCCGGAGCAGCGCTGCCGGGTTGCGGGTCAGCAGCTCGTCCCGCACGGCATTGTTCAAGGCGGCGCGCAGAGTCGTCCAAGCGTCTCGGGCGGTCCGTTCGGAGACGGCCCGTTGGCAGCAGTGGCTGGCGGCGCAGCGCTTCCGCTTGCCCGCCACCCCGTGCCGGTCGTCGCCGTTGACCCGTCCGCGTCAGTCGAACAGTCGGTCGAGCGCTTCCTGTTCGAGGTCGCGCCAGCGCTTGGCGTCCTTCAGCGCCTTGGCGACCTCCTTCTCGTCGAGGTGGTGGGCGCCCTCCTCCCTGATGCACGCGATGCTGAACGGCCCGCCGACCGACGGCGAGGTCCGCTCCAGCGCCTCCAGCACCCGTGCCACGCCCACCACGCCGTACTCGACGGTGCGCCTGGTCATCTGGAAGTGGGCAAGCAGCGCGCCGGCCTGCTGGGCCATCGGCGCGCCGGAGCCGATGGCGTGGAAGCCCACGTCCTCGTAGCGGCCGATGAGCCCGTTGGGGTTGATCTCCACGATCCACGGCCCGCCCTGGCTGTAGCCGGCCGCGAGCAGGTACGCCGACACCCCGCCGCCGCTGCCCTCGCCGGGTACGTCCGGGATGTAGTTCGCGTAGTGCTTCTTGAAGACGGGCAGGACGCGCTCCTGCAACTCGTCGCCGATGTCGGGCGCTTCGAGGATGGCGGTGGCCGAGTCCTGGAGGAGGGGGCGCAGGTCGTTGAGTACTCCCCGCGCGCCGCTGCCGCCCCAGGCGGCGCAGTCGCCCAGCGGGTGCAGCTTCTGGGCGGGGAAGCTCAGACCGCGGTCGCTCTCGGTGATCTGGGAGTCCGCGCCGATCACCACTCCGTCTTTGCAGACAACGGCGAGTACGACGGTCATAGGGTCCTCCTGAGCAGGGGTAAGGGGTAGGGCGCGAGGTACCCGGCAGGCCGCCTGCCTACACCCCGACGAGTGCTGGCCCACTCGGCACGAGCGAGCCCCCCGCGTCGACGGCGATCACCAACCCGCAGCAATTCCGCCCATAAAGCTGATGAGTGAGAGGCCCCAGCCAAGCCGAAAGCTGGGCTCGCCGAGCGAGTCGGTAGTGGTGACGGAGGTTAAGTGCAAGTGGCCGGATTTGCTGGCTTCTGCACGCGGGCGAGGGCGGGGGCACCGACGGAGCGGCCCCGACCAGCCCTCCAGGCCCCACGATTTCAAGATGTGGTCGGCAGGGAATCTGTAGACGGCGTCGCCGCTTTCGACGTCGGCAGGGCATTGCCTGTGCTCTCTACCCTTGACGAGGATCAGCTCGGTTACAGCGCCAGCAGCGACCGACCTTGATCGATGTCAGGTGCGTGTGTTGACTTTGAGTGAGGGTGGTTCCGGCATCTGATCAACGCCGGGCTTTCTCGGTGAGGGGCGGCAGGGTGGGGAACTCGCGCAAGATCCTTCTACTGGCCATCGCGGTCTCGACATGCCTGATAGGTTTTCTGATGTTGCTGCCCCTCCTGCTGGCCTTCCGCGCTGAGGCTTGGGGGATTCGGCCCGACACGGTAGATGCGATCTCGAAGTGGTACGGAGCCATCGCTGTCGCCCTCTCCGCCCTTGCTCTCGTCGGCGTAGCTGCCTCGCTCTACTACCAAGCCGTTCAGGCGCGAGTTAATCAGGCCTTGGCTCTTCGGACGATGCAGAAGGACTTGATGGAAATTGCATTGGCCGACCCCGAAACATACTCGATATGTTTTGGTGCGGTCCAGACTGTAGAGGGTAACCTTGTGTTTCAGCGAATGGCCTACTTTACTCTCCGCCTGAGGCATGCGGCCGACTTGCTGTCGATGGGCGAGATTACGGAGTGCGAGTTGCGCGGCGAGATTGTGCCATCCATTCTTTCCACGGAAATGGGCAGGCGCTACTGGGAGACGGCTAGACCTTACTGGGTGCGCAGTGGGCGAAAGGGACAAGAGCGCGTTCATCGGATCATGGATGAGGAGTACTTCCGCGTGGCGCGGAACGAAAAGGGGAGCGGAGATGCCCAAAGACCCATCCCGCCTGCCACTGCAGCTATGCACGCCTTTACCAGCAACGGTGACAGTAGCCCGCCGGGCAGCGGACATTCCCTGAGTTGATCTGCGGAAGTCAGACAACAGCCCGGGCCTGAGGGCTGCCGAACCACCTGGCCAGCGCATCCTCCAGCGTCTGCTGATCGTGGCCCACCCAGACCACGTGCCCGTCCGGCCGCGACAACACCGCCGGCACGTCCAGCTCGTCGCCGGTGCCGGCGACGAGCCCGACCCGGTCGGCCCAGCCGTCCACCGACAGCTTCCCGGTCCCGTCCAGCAACAACCCACGGCCGGTACGCATCAGCTCGTACAGGCGTGCGTCCCGCAGCGGTACGTCGCGCAGCCGCCGCCCGAGCAGCGGGTGACCCTCGCCGACGTCGTACCGGACGCCGATCGCCGTGACCTTCTCGATCAGGAAGCGGTTGACCTCGTCGAAGTCCATGAGCTGCGCCAGCATCTGCCGTACCGCCCGCGCTCCGGGCTCGTTCGTGGTCAGCAGCATCTGCGCGCGGGTGTTCGTCAGCACGTCGGCGGCGACCGGGCGCCGCTCGGACTCGTACGTGTCCAGCAGGCCCGCCGGCGCCCAGCCGTTCACCGTCGCCGCCAGCTTCCAGCCCAGGTTGAACGCGTCCTGGATGCCCAGGTTGAGCCCCTGCCCGCCCAGCGGCGGGTGGACGTGCGCGGCGTCGCCGGCCAGGAACACCCGTCCGACCCGGTAACGCTCGGCCAGGCGGGTCGCGTCGCCGAACCTCGACAACCAGCGGGGGGAGTGCACGCCGAAGTCGGTGCCCGCGTACGCGATGAGTTGCCGCTTGACGTCGTCGAGCGTCGGCGGTGTCGAGGCCACCTCGGCCGCCGGTACGACCACCCGGTATACGCCCGGCTTGCCGGACGGTCCGAGCCCGAACCGCTTCTCGGTGCGGCGTACCTCCGTCATGATCCTGGTGATCTCGTCCGGCGGCGCTGTCACCTCCATCTCGCCGAGCAGCGTGTCGATCGTCGACGGCTCGCCGGGAAAGCCGACGCCGAGCAGCTTGCGGACGGTGCTGCGCCCGCCGTCGCAGCCGACGACGAACCGCGCCCGCAGCGGTGGCTCGCCCTCGTCGTCGAGGTGGACCGTCACGCCGTCGTCGTCCTGCTCCAGCCCGGTCACCGCACGACCGCGCCGGATCTCGGCTCCGACCTCGGCGGCGTGGTCGGCGAGCAGCCGGTCGGTGAGCGTCTGCGGGATGCCGAGGACGTACGCGTGGGCGGTGTCCAGATCGGCTGGCGCGGGCTTGTCGATGCCGGCGAAGAACCCCCGGATGGGGTGCGTGCCACCGTGTTCCAGGAACCGTTCCAGCAGCCCGCGCTGGTCCATCACCTCGATGCTGCGGACGTGCAGGCCGAGCGAGCGCACGTACGGCGGTGGTGCGGCGTCCCGCTCCAGCACCAGCACGCCGGTGCCCTGGAGGCGCAGTTCGCTCGCCAGCATCATGCCGGTCGGCCCACCGCCGACCACGATCACGTCGAACACGAGCCGACCATAGCCTCCGCGCCGGAACGCCAGGGCCCGAAGAAGGGGTAGGCGCCCAACTCGTTCGGACCGCCCGGCGAGCTTCGACAGCAGCCGGACCTGGGCAGCCCGGTCAGCCGCGACGGAACGTCCGGCGGTAGGTGTCCGGCGGCACGCCGACGGTGCGCTGGAAGTGGCGGCGCAGCGTCGTCGCCGTACCCATGCCTGATGCCTCGGCGACGGCGTCGATGCCGCCGTCGGTGTTCTCCAGCAGCTCCTGTGCCCGCCGGATGCGCTGCGTGGCCAGCCACTGCGACGGCGTGGCGCCGGTCGCGGCGGTGAAGTGGCGGACCAGGTTCCGGGTGCTCATGCCGGCCTGGCGGGCGAGTGCGGCGACTGTCAGCGGGCGGTCCAGCCGCGCCATCGCCCAGGGCAGCAGCGTGGCGATCGGGTGGTCCGCGCGGGCCGGGACCGGGTTCGTGACGTACTGGGCCTGGCCGCCCGCGCGGTGCGGCGGCACCACCAGGCGGCGGGCGACGGCGTTGGCGACCGCCGAGCCGTGGTCGCGGCGGATCAGGTGCAGGCACAGGTCGATGGCGGCGGCCTTACCGGCGGAGGCGAGCACATTGCCGTTGTCCACGTAGAGCACGTCCGGGTCGACCTGGACGCGCGGGTAGCGGGCGGCGAGCGCGTCGGTGTGCGCCCAGTGGGTGGTGGCGCGCAGCCCGTCGAGGATGCCGGCGGCGGCGAGCACGAACGCGCCAGTGCAGAGCGAGACCATCCGGGCGCCCGCCTCGTGCGCGGCGCGGACGGCGTCGACCAGGTCGGACGGCGGCTCGGCGTCGGTGTCCTCGATCGCCGGGACGATCACCGTGTGGGCGCGGGTGAGGTGGTCCAGCCCGTGGTCGGGCGTGACCGCGAACCGGCCGACGCCGACCGGGCCGGGACCGCAGACCACCAGGTCGTACCAGGGGTCGGCCAGGCCGGTCGGGTCGCGCACGAAGATCTCGCAGGCCGCCGCCAGCTCGAAGTGCAGCATCCCGTCGGTGGCGGCGAGCGCGATCAGGGCCATGTCCGAAACTGTACGGGCATTGGCGTTTACGACACTGGCCCGGCCCTCCGAACCCGGCGAGGATCATCCCAGTCGATCTTCGAGGGGGAACGTCATGCGGGTGGCGGTTTTCGGGGCGTACGGGCACACCGGGCGGTTCGTGATGGCGGAGCTGCGACGGCGGGGCTGCGAGCCGCTGCCGGTGGGACGCGACGCCGGGAGGCTGTCGGCAACGTTCCCGGAGGCGGAGCACCGGGTGGCGTCGGTGGACGACCCGGCCTCGCTGGACCGGGCGCTGGCCGGGGCGGCGGCGGTGGTCAACTGCGCCGGGCCGTTCGCCTCGACCGCCGGCCCGTTGATCGAGGCCGCGCTGCGGGCCGGGATCCCCTACGTCGACGTGGCGGCCGAGATCGAGGCGAACCGGGACACGTTCGCGCACCACGCCGAGCGCGCCGGGGCCGCCGGAGTCGCTGTGGTGCCCGCGATGGCGTTCTTCGGCGGGCTCGGTGACCTGCTGGTCACCACCGCGATGGGGGACTGGGCGGCGGCCGACGAGGCGCACGTCGCGTACGCGCTGAGCAGCTGGCACCCGACGGCCGGGACCGTCGCCTCCGGCGTCGTCTCGCGCGAGCGCCGCGACGGCCGGCGGGTCCGTTTCGCCGACGGGCGCCTGGTGTACGCCGACGGCGACCTGCCCCGCCTGGACTGGGAGTTCCCGGCGCCGCTCGGTGTGCGGCCGGTGCTCGGCGAGTTCACCATGGCCGACGTGGTGACGGTGCCGAGTCACCTGGACATTCCGGAGGTCTGCACGTACATGACCGTGAACGCGGCACTGGACCTGGCTGCCGGGGATGCCCCGGCGGCGGTGGACGAGCGCGGCCGGTCGGCGCAGACGTTCACCGTCGACGTGGTGGTGCGTGCGGGCGACGTCCGGCGGCGGGTGGTGGCCCACGGGCGGGACATCTACGCGATCAGCGCGCCGCTGGCGGTCGAGGCGGTCCACCGGATCCTGACCGGGCGGACCCGGGCGACCGGCGTCGCCTCGGCCGGCCGGATCTTCGACGCGCCGGACTTCCTGCACGGGCTGTCGGCGCACCTCACCGTCGAGACGCCGCCGTCCGCCTGACGCGCCGCGAGCCGACTGTATTCACGTCTGCCGATTGACAATGTTTGGAATCCAAACTTACTCTCGCGCTGGGCGGGGTCGCGCCCCGCCCGCTCCGTCCACGCGCCCACCCCACCGCGAAGGAACCACCATGTTCCGCTCTCCCCGTACCGCCCGATTGCGGGTCGGCCTCGTCGCGGCGACCGCCGCCACGCTGGTGACCGGCACCGCCGTGATGGCGACGAACGCCCAGGCGGCGGCCGGCTGCCGCGTCACCTACACGACCGCGAGCCAGTGGCCCGGCGGCTTCACCGCGAACGTCGACGTGACAAACCTCGGTGACCCGATAAACGGCTGGAACCTGCGCTGGACGTTCCCGTCCGGCCAGCGGGTCACCCAGGCGTGGAGCGCCACCGTCACCTCCTCCGGCGCCGACGTCACCGCCACGAACGTCGGCTACAACGGCTCCATCGCCACGAACGGCACCGTCTCGTTCGGCTTCAACGGCTCCTGGTCCGGCGCGAACACCGCGCCCACCGCGTTCTCGCTCAACGGTGTGGCATGCACCGGCGGCGTCGGCGGGACCACCCCGCCGCCGACCACCACGCCACCGCCGACCACGCCGCCCCCGACCACCCCGCCGCCCACCACGCCACCGCCCACGACCCCGCCGCCGGCCGGCAACGCCATGGCCGCTGTCGCCGCCATGCAGCCCGGCTGGAACCTCGGCAACTCCTTCGACGCGGTCGGCGCGGACGAGACCGCCTGGGGCAACCCGCGGGTCACCGAGGCGCTGCTCGACAACGTCCGGGCGCAGGGCTTCAACAGCATCCGCATCCCGGTGACCTGGAGCAACCACCACGGCGCCGCGCCGAACTACACGATCGACGCGGCCTGGCTGAGCCGGGTACGCGAGGTGGTCGGCTGGGCGCTCGCCGACGGCTTCTACGTGGTGCTGAACATCCACCACGACTCGTGGCAGTGGATCAACACGATGCCCACCGACCGCACGAACGTGCTGAACCGCTACAACGCGCTCTGGACGCAGATCGCCGCCGCGTTCAAGGACTCCTCGCCGAAGCTGACCTTCGAGAGCGTCAACGAGCCGCAGTTCACCGGCAGCTCCGGCGACGCGCAGAACGCCACGCTGCTGAACGAGCTGAACACCTCGTTCCACCGCATCGTGCGCCAGTCCGGCGGCGGCAACGCCACCCGGCTGCTCGTCCTGCCGACCCTGCACACCTCGGCCGAGCAGGCCCGGGTGGACGAGCTGGTCAGCACGTTCAACACGCTCAACGACCCGAACCTGATCGCCACCGTGCACTTCTACGGGTACTGGCCGTTCAGCGTGAACATCGCCGGTGGCACCCGGTTCGACGCCACCGTCCAGCAGGACCTGACCGGCCAGTTCGACCGCGTCTACAACGCCTTCGTCAGCCGCAACATCCCGGTGATCATCGGTGAGTACGGGCTGCTCGGCTTCGACCGGCACACCGGCACCATCGAGCAGGGCGAGAAGCTGAAGTTCTTCGAGTTCCTCGGCCACTACGCGCGCAGCCGCAAGCTGACCACCCAGCTCTGGGACAACGGCCAGCACTTCGACCGGACGTCCTTCGTGTGGAAGGACCCCGAGCTGTTCGCCCAGATCAAGTCGAGCTGGACCACCCGCTCCGGCACCGCGTCCAGCGACCAGGTGTACGTGCCGCGTACCGGCTCGATCACCGCCAAGAGCCTGACGCTCAACCTGAACGGCACCACGTTCCAGGGGCTGCGCCAGGGCACCACCGATCTCGTCAACGGCACCGACTACACGGTCTCCGGCACCACCCTGACGCTCACCGCGTCGGCGCTGACCCGGCTGGTCGGCTCCCGCGCGTACGGGGTGAACGCCAACCTCCAGGCCCGGTTCTCCGCGGGCGTGCCGTGGCGGATCAGCATCATCACGTACGACCCGCCGGTGCTGTCGAACGCGACCGGCACGACAGCCGCGTTCACGCTCCCGGCACAGTTCCGCGGCGACCAGCTGGCCACCATGGAGGCCAAGTACGCCGACGGCAGCAACGCCGGGCCGCAGAACTGGACCTCGTACAAGGAGTTCGATGTCACGTTCGCGCCGGACTACACAGGCAACACGATCGTGCTGAAGCCGGAGTTCTTCGCCGAGGTGAACGACGGCCGGCGGGTCACGCTGACCTTCCACTTCTGGAGCGGCACGAAGCTGACCTACTACGTCACCAAGTCCGGCAGCACCGTCACCGGCACGGTGAGCTGACCGCGACGGCACGGCTCGCGGCGGTGGGCGTCGACACCGCCGCGAGCCGCGCCGGCAACGCGTATCCGCCGGACCGATGATTTCCGGGGCCGGCGCCGGTCGACAGAGGCATGAAGACGCTCACTCTCCAGACGCCCGAGGTCGACCTGGTCTACGACGTCCACGCTCCGACCGCGGCCGGGGCCGGGCACCGTCCCCTTTTCATGATCGGCCAGCCGATGTGCGCCGACGGCTTCACCACGCTCGCGTCGTACTTCCCGGACCGCACGGTCATCACGTACGACCCGCGCGGGCTCGGCCGCAGCGTCCGCAAGGACGGCCGGACCGACTCGCTGCCCGAGGTGCAGGCCCGGGACGTCCGCGACATCGTCGACGCCCTCGGCGCGGGCCCGGTCGACATGTTCGCCAGCAGCGGCGGCGCGGTGACGGCGCTCGCCCTGGTGGCCGCGTACCCGAACGTGGTGGCCACGCTCGTGGCGCACGAGCCGCCGCTGGTCGCCCTGCTCCCGGACGCCGAGGCGGCCGGACGGGCCATGGCCGCCTGCCAGGAGGCGTACCGGAGGAACGGCTGGGGCGCCGGCATGGCGGCGTTCATCGTCATGACGTCGTGGCGGGGCGAGTTCACAGACGACTACTTCGCCCAGCCCGCGCCGGACCCCGCCGCGTTCGGGATGCCGGCCGAGGACGACGGCAGCCGGGACGACCCGCTGCTGTCCGACCGGTCCGCGGCGGTCACCGTCTTCCGGCCGGACGCCGACGCGCTGCGCGCCGCGCCGACCCGAGTGGTGATCGCGGTGGGCGAGGAGTCGGCGGAGACGATCACCGCGCGGACATCGGTGGCCACCGCCGAGCTGCTCGGCGGGCAGCCCGCCGTCTTCCCGAGCCACCACGGCGGGTTCCTCGGCGAGGGGATGGGCCACGCCGGGCAGCCGGAGGCGTTCGCACGCCGGCTGCGGGAGATCCTCGACGCCTGACCGGGCTCAGGCCCGGCGTGCCTCGGTGACCATCACCGGGTAGGGCCCGGCCGGTGTGCCGGGCCCGGCCTGGTCGGCGGGGACCACGTTCTCCATCCGCAGCCGCAGCGTGGCCGGGTCGGCGGAGTCGAGGACGATTCGCCACTCCCAGCCGTCGGCGTACCCGGCGGTCAACTCGACAGCAGGCGCCCCGGCCGCCGTGCCGGTGAGCGTCATCGGGGACGGCTGCTGGTGCCAGGAGTCGCCCCACCAGGCGACGAGCGCGCCCGGCCGGTCGCCGGCCGCGATCACCAGCAGGCCGTCCTGCGGCCCGTCGTCGGGGTGGGCCCACGAGTACGCCACAGTGGTCAGGTGACCACCGGCGGCGGTCGCGACGGAGACGGTGGCCGGCGACTCGGCGAGCGGGTCGGCGGGCATCAGCCGGAAGCCGTTGGTGCCGGCCCAGGAGCCGGCGACATCGGTGAGAACCATCGCCCCAGGATAGGAACCACCCCCGACACCGCCCGGCTCGCCGGTCGTCGACCCGGCCCGGCGGCTACCCGTGCGGCAGGGCCGTGAGCAGGTCCTCGGCGTGCCGCAGCGTGCCGGCCAGCCGGGCACGCGACTCGTCGTCCAGCGGGACCGACCGGGCCTTCCCTACCAGTTCCCGGGCGGCCTCCGGCTCCCCGAGTTGCAGCGCCAGCTCGGCGCGGTAGACAAGCGCCTCCACGTGGACGGCCGGGTCGTCGGCGGCGTCCGGGCGGGCGAGCGCGCCGTCGAGGATCCGCGCGGCCTGCCCGGGGTTCCCGCGCGAGTCGCCCTGCACCACGGCGTTGCCCAGCGTGCGGGCGAGCCCGCCCCGATCGCCGGTCTCCGCCTGGGTGGCCCGGCCGACGAACCGGATCCAGTTGCCGCCCGGGTCGACGATGCTGAACCCGGAATGCCCCTCCTGGTTGCGGCGGGGCCGGGGCCGGGTCATCCGGGGTACGCCTGCGACGAGCATCTTGCCGTACGCGGCGCGCAGGCCGTCGGCGAAGGCGCCGTGGATGGCGACCAGGTCGTCCACCACCACCAGGCAGGAACCGTACGAGTCGGCCGGATCGAACCCGACCATCCCGAAGAAGTGCAGGTGGAGATCCTCCCGGCGCAGTGTCAGGTACGGGTTCGGGCGCTCCTGCCGGTACGTCACCTCGAAGCCGAGGGCCTGGTAGAAGGGCGCCACGTCGTCCAGGGAGCGGCAGGGCAACAGCGGGATCGTCGTCTCGTTCGCCATGCACCGAGCCTGGCGACCGCGAGCCGTCATGCGCACATGGAAATGCCCGAACGGCTACTGTCGCCGCCCGAACGGGCACGAGGGCCGGTCCGCTGTGGACCGGCCCTCGTGGGGGGTTCCGCCCCGGGTCAGGGCTTCCAGGACCCGGCGGTACGGAAGCGGTGCTTGTACTCGACGACGCCGTCGCGGTCCTTCACGTCGAAGATGAGCTGCCCGCTGCGCTTGGAACCCGCGGGCAGGTTGACGCCCGCGGGCATCAGCTTGCCGCAGCCGGAGAAGGCGCCGGCGACGCCGTTCTCCTCGGTGCCGTCCGCGGCGACCCAGGTGAAGTAGAACGGGTTGATCGAGCCGGTGCCCTTGGTGATCTCGGCGGTCACGTCGGCGATCAGGAACATGCCGTTCTTCGGGCCGGGCATGACCTCGCTGCACGCGGCGTCCCGGGTCCGGAAGTTGCCGACGGTGATCGCGATGCTGCCCTCGGCGTCGTTGACGGTCAGCCTGGCGCCGGCCGGCATGTTGGACGCGACGCCGCCGGTGGTGCCCGGTTGCGGCGTGCCGGTGGGAGCGTCCGTCGGGGTGCCACCGGTCGGAGGGCTTGCCGTCGGCTGTCCGTAGGTGATGTCTGGCGTGGGCGGCGGGGCGGCGGCCTCCCGGTCGTTCTTCGCCCCACTGTAGATGGCGAAGAGGCCGCCGCCGCAGCACAGCAGCACGAGGATCACCGCGATGACGCCGACCGTGATCCAGACGTTCCTGTTCGACTTCTTCGCCGGCGGCCCGAACGGCTGCCCGGGCGGATACGCCCCGCCGCCCGGCGGCGGGTAACCGCCCGGGGGCGGATACCCGCCCGGCTGCTGGTACGCCCCACCCGGAGCCTGGTACTCGCCGCCCGAGGGCTGGTACTCGAACCCCGGCGGCTGGTACGCCCCGCCCGGCGGCGGGTAGGGCGCGCCCGATGTCGGCGGTGCCGGTGGGTACGCCTCGCCGGGGGCGGGCGCGGGCGGGTACTGCGCGCCCGGACCCGGCTGCGGCGGATGGGGCGCCCCGGAGACGGGCGGCTGCGGGGGACCCGACATGGGCGGCTGCGGCGCGTCCGAGGGCGGCGGGGGATAGGCCGGAGCGGGCGGCGGCGCGTACGGGCTGTCCGGCGCCGGCGCCGGCGGCATCGGGGCGGGAGGGAACGCCTGCGTCGGCGGTTCCGGCGGCTGCTGGTTCGGGTCCGGTGACCCGGACGGAGGCTCAGGGTGGCTCACCGTGCTCCTTGGGGCGCCTTCGGGGTGTCCAGTCGGGTCGACGGTATAGGCCGGACGCAAACCGGCCGACAGGGCGTCATCGATGTGGCAGGACGGCCGCGGTACGGACCAGGTCGTCGTCCACGGTGAACCGGCCGGTCACCGCTGACGGCGGATCGGGCACCGGTGCGGCGGCGAGCCGGGCCGGCGCGATCTCGGCGTGGAACGTGCCGGTCGCCGGATCGAGGACGACCCGTGCGTCGGCGAAGCCCAGCCACGTCCCGACGAGCGGGTGCCAGACCTTGTAGACGGTCTCCTTCGCGCTGAAGACCACCGTCGGCCAGGGCGTGCCGGCCGGCAGCCGGGCCAGCTCCACCTCCTCGTCGGGGCGGCACACCTTCCGGCGTACCCCCGGGGGCAGGGGCCGGTGCCGTTCCGCGTCGATGCCGACGGCGCGCACGTCGGCGGCCCGGGCGACGGCGGCCGCGCAGTAGTCGCGGGTGTGGGTGATCGCGCCGACGACGCCGGACGGCCAGACCGGGGCCCGGTCGGCGCCGGCGGGCACCGGCGTGGCGGTCAGGCCGAGCGCGGCGAGCGCCCGCCGGGCGCAGACCCGCCCGGCGGTGAAGTCGCGGCGGCGGCCCGGCACCACACGCTCGCCCAGCGTGGCAAGTTCGGCCGGGAGCAGGTCACCGGACCAGTCGGCGGGGCCGGCCACCGCCACGGCGACCTCGGCCGGAAGCAGATCACGCACGGGAGGTGGATGACGGGGACACGCGGTGAACGTACCGTAACGCTTGGGCGTGCCTCGGCGCTGAAGGAACGTTGCGGGGAGGTAAGCGGTCCATCACCACCATTCCTGACTCGGAAGGAGCGGCCGATGACGCCTGGCGCGGAGACTTCGGGGAGTGCCGACGGCGAGCACGTGCCGGTGACCCCCGGCTGGACCTGCGGCTCGTGCGGTGACGACTGGCCCTGCGCCACGAAACGTCACCACCTGCTGCGCGAGTACCAGGTGGACCGGGCGTCGCTGAGCGTCTATCTCGGATCCTGCCTGGCCGCGGCGACGCAGGATCTGCGCTCCGTTCCGGTCACCGCGCTCCAGCACCGGTTCATCGGCTGGGTGCCGCGCGGCCCGCGTACCGCTGAGGCGTGAGCGCGGCCGGTGGCCGCCGCGTCGGGTTCGCGGCGGCCACCGGCCGCGGTCTCAGGGGTCGCGGTCCTGAGGGGTCGCGGTCCTCACGGGCGGCGGGGCCGCCGGGTGAGGCCGAAGCCGACCACGCCGGCCACGGCGGCGAGGACGCCGCCCACGCTCGTCCACACCCAGCGCGATCCCGCGTCCGGGAGCCAGCCGGTCAGGTCGAGGTCCTCGTCGTCGGCCACCGCCTCGGGCGTCGGTTCGGCGGCCAGCACCGTGCCGGCCCTGGTGTTCGGCACCAGCGGCGCGGCCAGCTCGCCGTCGTCGCCCGACGCGCCGCCCTCGTCGGTCGCGCCGACGAGCATCTCCACCTCGATCGGCAGACCGAGGTCGGGTTCGGGCAGCTCGGTGACGGAGAGCCGGACGTAGTAGGTGCCGGGCAGCGGGTCGCCCGACCAGGGTTCGGCCCACGGCCGTACCCGGCGCAGCGTGCAGCCCAGCGCGACACTCGTCGCCGACGCGCCGGCGGTGGGGGTCTGCGCGCCCGCGGTGCACGCCTGCCGGCGGCGCAGCCCGTCGAAGACGTCCACGGTCCAGGTGGAACCGCCGCTACGCGGCTTCGGGAACGTGACGGTGGCGGTGATCTCGTGCACCTGCCCGGCGTCGGCGCGGAACGACCAGTACAGGTGGTCGCCGGTCGACGCGCCCACCCGCACCGGCTGGCCGGCGGTGACGGTCGTGGCGGTGAGGAACGAGGTGCCGGCCTTCGTCACAGTGGTCGCGCCCGGTGACGGGCTGGGCGCGGCCAGGGCCGCCGCCGGGGTGAGGGCGAGGCCGGCGGCGGTCGTGGCCGCCGCGGCGCGGATCAGCGTACGCATACTCAGTTCGTCCTCCACGTGTGCACCCACCAGCGGGTGAGCAGCCCGGCGACCAGCCCGGTGAGCAGTCCGGCCAGCGTGAGCAGGAGCAGCAGCACCCAGCCGCGGCCGAGGTCCGGCCCGTCCGGCGCGGGGGAGGCGGCCACCACGTCGATGGTCAGCTCCACCGGCATGCCGGGCCGGGCCTGGGTGCCGGGCTTGGCCGCGAACGAGTTGCTGACCACCAGGCAGACGGTCCGTACGGCCTGCTCCGCGCCGGGCGTCGGTTCGGCGCTCGGGCCGTCCTCCTCCTCGGCGGCCGACCAGCGCAGCCCGGCGGAGACCACGTCGGTACGGCCGCTGCCGGCGTCGACACCCCTGACGAGTTCCCGCCCGTCCGGCGCGGTGGCGCGGAGCAGCACGCCGTAGTCCGGGTTGACCGGCCGGTCCAGCGCGACGCTCACCGAGGCGCGCAGCTCCTGCCCCTGACGCACCGGCACCCGGTACCAGCGGTGCTCGGAGAACGCCTCCCGGTCGCTGTAGACGCCGGGCGCGAGCAGCGGGGCACCCTCGCAGGCCGTGCCGCCACCCACCACCGCCGGGGCGGCGGTGTACGTGTCCCGGGCCCGGTCGACGAGCTGCTTGATCCGGCCGGTCAGCTCGTCGGCGCTCTGCGCGGCCGTGTAGGTGCCCCCGGTCGCGCCGGCGATGCAGAGCAACTGCTTGCGTACCTTCTCGTCCGGCGCCAGGCCGAGCGTGTCGACCACCAGCCGGGTGCCCTGGGCGGCCAGTTCGCGGGCCACCTCGCACGGGTCCGGCGGGGCGCAGGTGTCCTCGCCGTCGGTGATCAGCACGATCCGGCGGGCGGTGCTGCCGGTGCCCAGGTCCTGCGCGGCTGAGCGCAGCGCCAGTCCGACTGGTGTGAAACCGGTCGGACGCAAGCCGGCGACCGCTGCCTTGGCCTGGGTACGGTCCACCGGGCCGACCGGCACGATCTGCTGGGTGTCCAGGCAGCCCTGCTTCTTGTCCTTGCCGCGGTAGGTGGCGCCGAGCACCCGGATGCCGAGCTGTGTCTCGTCCGGCAGGGCGTCGACCACCTCGTTGAACGCCTGCTGCGCGACGGAGATCCGGCTGCGCCCGTCGATGTCGCGGGCCCGCATCGACCCGCTGACGTCCAGGACCAGCTCGACCTTCGGTGGTTCGGCGACGGGTTCGGTGGTCTCGTCGTCGGCCCCGGCGGGGCTCGGCCCGATCAGCGCGGCCGCCGCCAGCAGTCCGATGAGGACAGCCGTCGATCGTCTCTTGTTGATCACCGGGCGAAGTGTAGTGAGATCCACTTTGGAGGATCATTCGGGTCGGAGGTGCCCGGCGGGGCCGCTTCCCGGCCCCCGGCGGACCGTCACGCCCGCTCGCGGGGACCCACCGTCAGCTGCACCATGTAACCCTTTCGGCCGGTGGTGCACTCGTCGGAAATCTGACCGCCCCGCACCCGTTGTGCCGTCGCCGGAGTGTGGCTAAGCTCTGTCTTGCGCGCCCCAATCGCCCGCTTCCCCCGTGGCAGGCGATCGGGGCGCGCTTTTCTGTGCGCCCGCCGCCCCGCGTCAGATCCAGCGGCCGTCCAGCCACATCCGGGCCGACCAGTCCGCGTACGGCAGCACCCGGCCCACGAAGATCGGGTAGAAGTAGGCGAAACAGAGCGCCACGAGCAACACGTACGCGCCCGCGATGATCCCGCCCACCAGCCGCCGGTCGTGCGCCTGCTGCGGATCCGGTGGCGCGGCCGTGCCGGTGACCGGCGCCGGGGTGGCGATCGCGCCGAGCACGTAGACCACGGCGAGCACCAGGAACGGCACGGCCGGGGCGGCGTAGAAGGAGAACATCGTCCGCCCGTCGAGGGCGAACCAGAACCAGGGCAGCAGGCCGGCGGCGACGCTGAGCAGGATCGCGCCCGCACGCCAGTCCCGCCGGGCCAGGCCGAGCCAGGCGGTCGCGGCCAGCGCCGGCAGGAACGACCACCACAGCAACGGCGTGCCCAGCAGCAGCACCTCCGAGGCGCAGCTCGGCGCGCCGCAACTGCCGTCCCCGGACCAGTGGAACGCCACCGGGCGGCCGAGCAGCAGCCACTGCCACGGCCAGGACTGGTACTTGTGCGGGTCGTCGAGCTGGGTGTGGAAGCCGTACGCGGCCTTGTGGTATTCCCACAGGTTGATCAGCGCGCCGACGAAGGGGGTGTCGCTCAGCTCCGGGTTGTTCGGGTAGCGCTCCGCCAGGCGGTAGTAGCCGTCCTGGCCGAGCAGCCAGCCCGACCAGGTCGCCACGTAGGTCACCAGCATCAGCACGCCGGCGGCGAGCAGCCACGGCAGTTCGTCGAGCACGGCGTCGCGCCACGGCCGGCGTACCCCGGACGAGCGGCGGACACCGACCTCCCAGAGCAGCACCAGCAACGCGAACGCCGGGACGAAGTAGACCGCGCTCCACTTCACCGAGCAGGCGCAGCCGAGCAGCACACCGGCCGCCAGCCGCCACCACGGCCAGTCCCGCCAGCCCGACGACGGCCGTCCGGCCCGGCCCGGCTGTGTCGGGTCGAGCCCGGCCTCCAGCGCCCGGGCCCAGCGCCGCCGCCGGGCGTCCCGGTCGAGCACCAGCGCGCCGAACGCGGCGAGCACGAACAGCAGCAGGAAGATGTCGAGGATGGCCGTGCGGGACAGCACCAGGTGGTAGCCGTCGAGGGCGAGCAGCAGGCCGGCCGCGCAGCCGAGCACCGTGGAGCGGAACATCCGCCGCCCGATGCGGACCAGCAGCAGCACCGACAGCGTGCCGGCCACCGCCGCGCCGAAGCGCCAGCCGAACTCCGGCGAGGTGGTGATCAGGTGGCCCGGCACCGAGACGCCACTGTCGGCGTCCTGGTAGCCGAAGGCCCACTCGCCGATGCCGATCATCCACTTGCCCAGCGGCGGATGAACCACGTACGAGGGGCCGTTGTCCTTGTAGTTCCACTCGAAGCCGCGGTCGATCAGCCCGTACGCGTCCTTGGCGTAGTAGGTCTCGTCGAAGATCTTGCCGGGCGGGAAACCGAGCCCCACGAAGCGCAGGATCGCCGCGATGGCCACCACCACGCCTGTCGCCAGCCACGCCTGACCCCGGCCGATGCGGTCGTCGACGGTGGCGAGCCGGCGCCGCACGGCGGCGGGGATCCCGCCCCCGGCGCCGTCGTCCCGGTCGGTGGTGGAAGGGTCCGGGTTCGCGCTCTGTGCTGTCGACGCACTCGTCACCCGGCGATCGTAGGCTGCGAGGGTGCCCGGTGGCGTCCATCGTCTCCGAAATTGGTACGACCATCGATGAGGGAGCGCACGTCGTGGGGGAAATGTCCGAGGTAGGACGGCTCGTGTTGCTCGGCGCGCCGCTCGGCAACCCGGCCGACGCGTCCGCCCGGTTCCGCGAGGTGCTGGCCGCCGCCGACGTGGTCGCCGCCGAGGACACCCGGCGGCTCACCCGGCTGGCCCGCGACCTGGACGTGACGGTGCCCGGCCGGATCGTCTCGTACTTCGAGGGCAACGAGGAGCGGCGTACGCCCGAGCTGGCCGAGGTGCTCGCCGCCGGCTACACGGTCGCGCTGGTCACCGACGGCGGCATGCCGAGCGTCTCCGATCCCGGCTACCGCCTGGTCCGGGCCGCGCTGGACGCCGGCGTGCCGGTCACCGCCGCGCCCGGACCGAGCGCCGTCACCACCGCGCTGGCGCTCTCCGGGCTGCCCTGCGACAGGTTCTGCTTCGAGGGCTTCCTGCCGCGTACCCCCGGCACCCGCCGTTCCCGGCTGCGCGCGCTCGCCGCCGAGGACCGCACGCTCGTGTTCTTCGAGGCGCCGCACCGCATCTCCGGCGCGCTCGCCGACCTGGCCGAGGCGTTCGGCCCGGACCGGCCCGCCGCGCTGTGCCGCGAGCTGACCAAGACGTACGAGGAGGTGGTCCGCCGGCCGCTCGGCGAGCTGGCCGAGTGGGCCGCCGAGGGCGACCCGCGCGGCGAGATCACGCTCGTCGTGGCGGGCGCCCCGGCCACGCCGGCGGTCCGGCCGGACGACGAGACGCTGCGCGCGGCGGTGGCCGAACGCGAGGCGGGCGGGCTGTCCCGCCGGGACGCGATCACCGAGGTCGCCACCGCGTACGGGCTGCGGCGGCGCGAGGTGTACGCGGTCGTGCACCAGTGAAAGGAAGGGCCCCCTGTTAACGCCTGCGGTAGAGGAAGGGCCCCCTTCTAACACCTCATCTCACCAGGCGGCGGCCAGGAACCCGACCGTGATCAACGCCGGCCCGGCCAGCGCCAGGCCGACCGCCCAGCGCCGCTGCCGTTCGTCGGCGAGCCGGGCTGCCCCGGTCCACCTGGCGATGCCGGCGGCGCAGCCGGCCACCAGGGCCAGCCCCAGCAGCCAGCGCAGGTGCCGTCCGGCGCCGGTGTCCGCATAGGCGGTGGACCCGCCCGGCCCGGTCATCCGCGCGCGCAGCGAACTGCCGGTGCCGGTGCGTCCGGCCGGTACGCCGCTGACCCGTACCCCATGGGCCTGGAACCGGTCGCCGTCGGCGGAGAAGATGCCCCGGCAGCGCTGGGTGAGCCCGCCGCCCGCGCACTGCGTGATCATCACGGTGCCGCCTGTCGAGTGACCCACCGCCAGCCAGAACGGCCCGGCGCTCACCCAGGCGAAGAACGCGGCGAGCAGGCTCAGCGTCAGCAGTACGGCCAGCCCGGCGGGCGGGCTCGGCGGCGCGACCGGGCGGGCGCGCTCCCGTCGCGCCGGGTGCCGGGCGGGATGCGGGCGCGGCTCGTCGCGCAGCGGCGTGCCGTCCCAGTGCACCTCCTCGATCGGCGCCCAGCCGCCGGACGGCGCGGACGCGCGCTGCCAGCGCGGCTGGCGTACCGGCACGCGGTTCGGCACCGCGTCCACCGGCGCTCCGGTGGTCGGCTCCACCTCCACCGGCGGGTCCGCCGGGTCGAGCCGTGGCTGCGGGGCGACGGGTCCGCCGGGCGGCGCGGGCCGTGCCGCACGCCGGGGGGCGGCGGCGGACGGCTCGGGCGCCGCTGGTCTGCTGGTCACGATGTTCATTTCACACCGGTACGTCGGGCTTGTCGGGCAGCTCACGCCGCGTGTCGGCGACAAATCGGACGTACGGTCGGAGCGCGCACCCCATTGGTTCGCGGCGCACCCACGTCAATCACTAGGCTTGCTGCTCATGAGTCACGTTCTCGCCGCGGTCGCCTGGCCCTACGCCAACGGCCCGCGCCACATCGGCCACGTATCCGGATTCGGCGTTCCCTCCGACGTCTTCGCCCGGTACATGCGGATGGCCGGTCACGACGTGCTCATGGTCTCCGGCACCGACGAACACGGCACCCCGATCCAGGTGCAGGCCGACGCGGAGGGGGTCACCCCGCGCGAGCTGGCCGACCGCTACAACCGGGTGATCGCCGAGGACCTGCGGGCGCTGGGCCTGTCGTACGACCTGTTCACCCGCACCACCACGCGCAACCACTACGCGGTGGTGCAGGAGCTGTTCACCGGCCTGCACCGCAACGGCTACATCGTCCCGAAGGTCACCACCGGGGCGATCTCCCCCTCCACCGGCCGGACGCTGCCCGACCGCTACATCGAGGGCACCTGCCCGATCTGCGGCTACGACAGCGCGCGCGGCGACCAGTGCGACAACTGCGGCAACCAGCTCGACCCGATCGACCTGATCGACCCCAAGTCGAAGATCAACGGGGAGACGCCGGAGTTCGTCGAGACCGAGCACTTCTTCCTCGACCTGCCCGCGCTGGCCGACGCGCTGCGGCAGTGGCTGGACACCCGCGACGGCTGGCGCCCGAACGTGCTGCGGTTCTCCCGCAACCTGCTCGACGACCTCCAGCCGCGAGCCATCACCCGCGACCTGGAGTGGGGTGTGCCGATCCCGCTCGACGACTGGCGCGACCGCCCGGACAAGCGGATCTACGTGTGGTTCGACGCGGTCATCGGCTACCTGTCCGCCTCCATCGAGTGGGCCCGCCGCACCGGTGACCCGGAGGCGTGGCGCAAGTGGTGGTCCGCCGACGCGGAGGGGAAGGACGCCCTTTCCTACTACTTCATGGGCAAGGACAACATCGTCTTCCACTCGGTGATCTGGCCGGCGCTGCTCGGCGGCTACTCCGGCGAGGGCGCCCGCGACGGCGAGCCGGGCGAGCTGGGCCGGCTCAACCTGCCCACCGAGGTCGTCTCCAGCGAATACCTGACCATGGAGGGCCGGAAGTTCTCCTCCTCCCGCAAGGTGGTCATCTACGTACGGGACTTCCTGGAGCGCTACGACGCCGATGCCCTGCGCTACTTCATCGCGGTGGCCGGGCCGGAGAGCAACGACACCGACTTCACCTGGGCCGAGTTCCTGCGCCGCAACAACGACGAGCTGGTCGCCGGCTGGGGCAACCTGGTCAACCGGTCGGTGTCGATGGCGGCGAAGAACTTCGGCGCGATCCCGCCGGTCGACCCGGCCGGGCTCACCGAGGCCGACCAGGCGCTGCTGGACACCGCGAAGGCGGGCTTCGCCACCGTCGGCGACCTGATCGCGCGGCACCGGCAGAAGCAGGCAATCGGCGAGGCCATGAAGGTCGTCGCCGAGGCCAACAAGTACCTCTCCGAGCAGGCGCCCTGGAAGCTCAAGGGCGAGGACGACAAGCCCCGGATGGGCACCATCCTGCACGTCGCGCTCCAGGTGGTCAGCGACGCCAACACGCTGCTCACCCCGTTCCTGCCGCACTCCGCGCAGAAGATCCACGAGCTGCTCGGCGGCACCGGCACGCACGCCCCGATGCCGGTGATCGAGGAGGTCGACGACCTCGACGGCGGGCCGTCGTACCCGGTGCTGACCGGCGACTACACGGTCGGGGCGCGCTGGGAGTCCGTACCCCTGGAGGTGGGCCGGCCGCTCGCGGCGCCGAAGCCGGTGTTCCGCAAGCTCGACCCGTCGATCGTCGAGGAGGAGCTGGCCCGCCTGGCCGGCTGAGCACACGCGCGGCAGCGGCCCGGGTGTTCCCCGGGCCGCTGCCGTCTCGCCGGTCAGGCGTGGGCCATGCGCGGCTTGCCGATGAACTCCAGCACCGCCTCGTTGACCTCGCCGGCGTGCGTCCACGGGAGGCCGTGCGGCGCGTCCGGCAGCGTGACCAGCCGGGCGTCGGGCAGCATGTCCACCAGCCGCTGGCCGGTCGCGGCGAACGGCAGCACCGCGTCCTTGGTGCCCTGGATGATCAGCACCGGCACGTCGATGTTCGGCAGGTCGGGGCGGAAGTCGGTGAGCCAGGCGTCCACCGAGTCGTGGGTGCCCTTCGCCGACGCCTGCGTGCCGATCTGCCAGTGGGCGTGGTACGCCTCGTTGCTGACCGCCCGGTCCCGCTTCCCGCCGGAATCGAAGAACGCGTCGCAGAACGCGGTCAGGTAGGCGAACCGGTCCGCCAGGATGGCCTGCTGGAAGCCGTCGAACACGCTCTGCTCCACGCCCTGCGGATCGTCGGCGGTCTTCAGCAGGTACGGCGCCAACGGCGAGATCAGCACCGCCCGGTCCACCCGGTCCGACCCGTACGCCCCCAGGTAGCGGGTCACCTCACCGGTGCCCATGGAGTGTCCGACCAGGATCGCGTTGCGCAGGTCCAGCTCCGTCATCAGCACGTCCAGGTCGGCCGCGAACGTGTCGTAGTCGTAGCCCATGGCCGGCTGGGCGGAGTTGCCGAATCCACGCCTGTCGTACGTGATCACCCGGTATCCGGCGTTCAGCAGGTTGCCGCTCACCTTCTCCCAGGTCGCCCCGTTGAACGGGAAACCGTGGATCAGCACGATCGGCTGGCCGGAACCGTGATCCTCGTAGTACAGGTCGACGGGTGCGGAGTTCTCCGTACCGACGGTGACGAAAGGCATGTCGGGATTCCCCCTCGCGCGGGTTTCTCGGATGCCCACGCCTTCCCGACCCGCACCCGTCTATGCGTGCCGGGCCGGATAGGGCAGGTCCACCACCCGGTCGTCGGTCAGCTCGCCGCCGGGCGCCCAGACCTCGTACACGCCGCGTTCCAGACACTGCGCGCCGGTCGCGGCCACCGCGTCCGGATCCGGGCGGCGCAGCCGCAACCGCAGCCAGCCGCCCTCCTCCCGCAGCACCAGGCACTGCGCTCCGCGCCAGGCCGCCGTGCGCACCCGGCGGGCCGCCGCGTCCACCGGGTACCGGGCCGCACGGGTCATCGCCAGCACCCGGAACCCGCCCGGCTGGTCCGCGACCGCCTCGTACTCCGAACCCGCGTACGTGCCGACGAGCCGGGTCGAGCGCGGCGCCTCGCCGGTCGGCACGTACTCCTGGTCGGCGGCCAGACCGGGCACCGCCGCGAGCAGGTGCCGCCACTGCGGGCCGGCCAGGCGCAGCCAGCCCCGCTGCTCCGCCTGGTAGGTGTAGAGCACCACCTCCACCCCCTCGGCCGGGTAGGCGAGCAGCGTGGCGTTCGCCGGCATCGGCAGGTCGGCGAACTCCCGGGTGACGAACTCCGGCACGAGCTGCCCGTTACTCGGCACGAACCCGGTGCCGAGCACCGGCGGCCCGAGCCGGTCCCGGGGCGGCAACGCCATGAGCCCCCGGTGCGCCTCACCCACCGGCACGTCGTAGTCGGCCGGGTCGGCGGCCCGCCAGCGCAGCGCGTACGCCACGTCGCCGCCCTCGGAGTCGCCGCGCAGCACCGCCATCCCGGCCGGCGTCCGCAGGTGCGCCACGTCGTGCTCCCGGTAGCAGAAGCCGTGCGGCAGCCAGCCCCGCACGTATCCGGCGAGCTGCCGGGCGGAGAGCACCTTCACCATCCGGGTACCGGGCCGGATCACCGCCGAGGCGCGCACCGCCGCGAGCGTCGGGTCGGCCGCCGCGCCCGGCTGCTGGCTGAGCTGGTGTACGTACTCCCACCCCCGGTCCCGGTGCACCGGCATCAGCAGCGGCGCGTCCGTCTCGTCGGCCGTCCCGGGGCCCCCGTGCACCGCGTCGACCTCTGTCGCGTGCACGAACCGGCGCCACGGATAGCCGTTGCCGGGCCGGGGACACCACTCGAACCCGGGCGCCTCGTCGGCGCTGAACAACTCGTACGCCGCGCCCCGGGCGATCTCCTCGGCCGGGTGCGCGCGCCCGGCGTACGTCACGCGCAACCCGGCCCGGTCGGAGGCGGGCCCGCCGGCCTGGTCGGTGACGGTCACTCCAGGACGCTAAGCCCGCCACATGTGGGCGACGTGAACGGCCGGTGGCGGTCCGGGAACGCCGCCCCGGGCCGGTGTGTGATGCTGGCCGCGATGAGCGAGCAGACCGAGACCCGCAAGCAGCGCGCCGCCCGCCGGGCGGGGGAGTTCCCGCCCGTCCCCGAGCCGCTGCCCGTACCCGTGCCGGACAGCCACACCCACCTCGACATCACCGTCGGCGAGTTCGGCACGCCGCCCGGCGGCTCCGGCGACGACCCGCTGGCCGCCGCGATCGAGGTCGCCACCCGGGCCGGCGTGGACCGGCTCGTCCAGGTCGGGGTGGACGTCGACTCGTCCCGGTGGAGCGCCGACGTCGCCGACCGGTACGCGGCGGTGCTCGCCACCGTGGCGCTGCACCCGAACGAGGCGCCCCGGCTGGCCGACCTGGACGAGGCGCTGCGCCAGATCGAGACGCTCGCCGGCCGGGACCGGGTCCGGGGCGTCGGCGAGACCGGGATGGACTTCTTCCGTACCGGCGAGGAGGGGCGAGCCGCGCAGGAGGAGAGCTTCCGGGCGCACATCGCCATCGCCAAGCGGCACGGCAAGGCGCTCGTCATCCACGACCGGGACGCGCACGCCGACGTGCTGCGCATCGTCGACGACGAGGGCGCCCCGGAGACGGTGGTCATGCACTGCTTCTCCGGCGACGCCGACTTCGCCCGCGAGTGCGTCCGGCGCGGCTTCCTGCTCAGCTTCGCCGGCACCGTCACGTTCGGCAGCGCCGCCGCGCTGCGCGAGGCCGCAGCCGTCACCCCGCCGGCGCAGATGCTCGTGGAGACCGACGCGCCCTACCTCACCCCGATGCCGTACCGGGGGCGGCCCAACGCGTCGTACCTGATCCCGCTGACCGTCCGCTTCCTCGCCGAGACCACCGGCACCGACGTGGAGGCCCTCTGCGCCGCCCTCTCCACGAACGGTGAGCGCGCGTTCGGCCCGTGGCGTTAAGAAGGGGCCCCTCCATATCGCGAGGCGTTAAGAAGGGGCCCTTCCTTCCCCGCGGGCGGGGGCGCTTACGCTACGGGGCGTGACCGGACTCCTCGGCCCGGCGGAGATCCGGGAACTCGCCGCGCGCCTCGGCGTCACGCCGACCAAGAAGCTCGGCCAGAACTTCGTGCACGACCCGAACACGGTGCGCCGGATCGTCACCACCGCCGGGCTGACCCCCGACGACGTGGCGCTGGAGGTCGGCCCCGGGCTCGGCTCGCTCACACTCGCCCTGCTCCCGGTCGCCGCGCACGTGCACGCCGTGGAACTCGACCCGGCGCTGGCCGCCGCGCTCCCGGAGACCGCCGCGCGCTTCGCCGGTACGGCCGCCGAGCGCCTCACCGTCCACCCGGCCGACGCGCTGCGGGTAACCGCCGCCGACCTGGCCGGCCCGGCGCCGACAGCGCTGGTGGCGAACCTGCCCTACAACGTCGCCGTGCCGGTCGTGCTGCACCTGCTCGCCGAGCTGCCCACGCTGCGCCACGGCCTGGTGATGGTGCAGAAGGAGGTAGCCGACCGGCTCGTCGCCGGTCCCGGCTCCAAGGTGTACGGCATCCCGTCGGTCAAACTCGCCTGGTACGCCCGCTCCCGCGCCGCCGGCAAGGTCCCGCCGAACGTGTTCTGGCCGGTGCCGAACGTCGACTCCGGCCTGGTGGCGTTCACCAGGCGTGAACCGCCCCGGCCGGACGTACCCCGGCGGGCGGTCTTCGCCGTCGTCGATGCCGCGTTCGCGCAGCGCCGCAAGACGCTGCGGGCCGCCCTGGCCGGCTGGGCGGGCGGCGCCGACCGGGCCGCCGCCGCGCTCACCGCCGCCGGCGTGGACCCCGGTGCGCGGGGCGAATCGCTTACCGTCGAGCAGTTCGCCGCCATCGCCGCGTCGGCCCCGGACGCCCCCGGCGGCGAGCAGTAGGCTGGCGCCGTTGCCCGACCCCTCGCCGAGGAGCTGACAGTGCCGAAGCCGCTCGACATCCGCCCACGTCCGGTGGGGTCCGCCCGGTGACCGAGGCATGGCGACCGGAGGACGAGGACGGGCAGCGGCGCGGGTCCAGCGGCCCGGTCAAGGTGCGGGTGCCTGCCAAGGTCAACCTGCATCTCGGGGTCGGGCCGCTGCGGCGTGACGGCTACCACGAGCTGAACACCGTCTACCACGCGATCTCCATCTACGACGAGCTGACCGCCCGCCGCGGCGACACGCTCACCCTCACCATGGAGGGCGAGGGCGCCGGCGAGCTGGCCCTGGACGACACCAACCTGGCGCTGCGCGCCGCGCACGCGCTGGCCGGCTACGCGGGCGTCGCCCCGCACGCCCGGCTGCACCTGCGCAAGCAGATCCCGCTCGCGGGCGGGCTGGCCGGTGGCAGCGCCGACGCCGCCGCCGCGCTGGTCGCCTGCGACACGCTCTGGGGCACCGGGCTGTCCCGTGACGAACTCGCCGGCATCGCCGCCGACCTCGGCTCCGACGTCCCGTTCCTGATCCACGGCGGCACCGCGCTCGGCACCGGCCGGGGCGAGGCGGTCAGCCCGGTGCTGGCCCGCCCCACCTCCTGGCACTGGGTGGTGGCGATCGCCGACGGCGGCCTGTCCACCCCGGCCGCCTACCGGGAACTGGACCGGCTGCGCGACACCGGCGCCGCCGGCACGCCGCTGGGCAGCACCGACGCGCTGCTCGCCGCGCTGCGCCAGCGCGACCCGAGGGTGCTCGCCGCCACGCTCGGCAACGACCTCCAGGACGCCGCGCTGACCATGCGCCCGGCGCTGGCCGAGACACTCAAGGCCGGCGAGGCGGCGGGCGCGCTGGCCGGCATCGTCTCCGGCTCCGGCCCCACCTGCGTCTTCCTCGCCACCGGCGAGTCCGACGCGGTCCGGATCGCCGCCGAGATCACCGCCGCCGGGGTGTGCCGGGAGGCCCGCGTCGCGCACGGCCCGGTCGCCGGCGCCCGCGTGGTCTGACGCCCCGTACCCTTGACTCAGGCGTCCCGGGCCCCCGGGACGCCTGAGTCGTGAGGGGTGGGTCAGTGGCCAACATCGTCAACCTGGACCGGGTGTCCAAGGGGTACGGCGCCGCCGGGCCGCTGCTCACCGACGTCTCGCTCGGCCTCGACGACGCGGACCGGGTCGGTGTGGTCGGCCTCAACGGCGCCGGCAAGTCGACGCTGCTGCGGCTGCTCACCCGCACCGAGGAACCCGACGACGGCCGCGTCACGCACCGCCGCGACCTGCGGGTGGCCTGGCTGCCGCAGCGCCTCGACCTGGCCCCCGACCTCACCGTGCGGGACGTGGTGCTCGGCACCGCCTGGCTCGGCGAGAGCATGGGCGCCGAGCACGAGTGGGCCGGCGACGCGGGGGTGCGTGCCATCCTCGACGGCCTCGGCATGCCCCACCTCGGCCTGGACACCCCGGTCGGCCCGATGTCCGGCGGGGAACGCCGCCGGGTCGCGCTCGCCGCGCTGCTGGTCCGCGACGCCGACCTGCTCGTCCTCGACGAGCCCACCAACCACCTCGACGTCGGCGGCGTCGACTGGCTGGCCCGGCACCTCGTCACCCGCAAGGGCGCGCTCGTCGTGGTCACCCACGACCGCTGGTTCCTCGACGCCGTCTGCACCACCACCTGGGAGGTCGCCGACCAGACCGTCCGGGCGTACGAGGGCGGCTTCGCCGCGTGGACGCTGGCCCGCGTGGAGCGGCAACGCGTCGCCGCCGCCACCGAGGCCCGCCGGCAGAACCTGCTCCGCAAGGAGATCGCCTGGCTGCGCCGGGGCGCTCCGGCACGCACCTCCAAGCCGAAGTTCCGCATCGACGCGGCGAACGCGCTCATCGCCGACGTGCCGGAACCCCGCGACACCATGTCGCTGCAACGGCTCGCCACCGCCCGGCTCGGCAAGCAGGTGTACGACCTCGAACACGTCCGGCTGCACGCCGGCCCGAAGGAGATCCTGCACGACACCACCTGGCAGGTCGGTCCCGGCGACCGGGTGGCGATCCTCGGCCGCAACGGCGCCGGCAAGACCACACTGCTGCGGATGCTCGCCGGGGTGACCGGCCCCGACGGTGGGCGCTTCGCCGCCGGGCAGACCGTCCGGCCGGCGTTCCTGTCCCAGGAACTCGCCGAACTCCCCGGCCACCTGCGCGTGCTGGAAGCCGTCGAGGAGGTGGCCCGGCGCGTGCAGTTCGGCGACCGGGAGATCAGCGCCGCCCAGCTCGCCGAGATCTTCGGCTTCGACGACAAGCGGCTCTGGACCCCGGTGAGCGACCTGTCCGGCGGTGAGCGCCGCCGTCTCCAGATGCTGCGGCTGCTCGCCGGGGAACCCAACGTGCTGCTGCTCGACGAGCCCACGAACGACCTGGACACCGACACGCTCGCCGCGCTGGAGGACCTGCTCGACTCGTGGCCCGGCACGATCGTGGTGGCCAGCCACGACCGCTACCTGATCGAGCGGGTCACCGACGTCGCGTACGGCATGTTCGGTGACGGCCGGCTGGTGCACCTGCCCGGCGGCGTCGACGAGTACCTGGCGCGCGCCGCCGCGGCCGGCGGCCCGGCGCCCGCCGACCTCACCCCGGCCACGGCGGCGCCGGCGCGCGAGGGCATGTCCGCCGCCGAGGTACGCGTCGCGAAGAAGGAACTCAACCGGCTGGAACGGCAGATCGCCAAGCTCGAACAGAAGGAGGCGGGCCTGCACGAGCAGCTCGCCGCGAACGCCACCGACTACGCCCGGGTCGCCGAGCTGGACGCCCAGCTCAAGGAGGTACGGGCGGAGCGGGACCGCACCGAGGAGACCTGGCTGGCCCTGGCCGAGGAGCTTCCGGGCGGCTGACCTGCCGCCGGGGTGGGGGGTGTGCGGCGTCACTGACCGGCGTACGGGACAATCACCGGTGGAACCCTCGTCCGAACGGTCTTTTGGAGACGCAGAGATGGCCCACACCCCCGTCAACCACCCCGCGCGGCCGATCTACCGGGCGATCGGCGGGATCGTTGGTCTGTACTTCGTCGTCTTCGGCGGCCTCGGCATCATCGCCAGCGCCGGCAACGACTTCCTCGCCCAGGACGACACCAAGGTCCTCGGCCAGGGCACCAACATGGCGTTCTCGCTGCTGTCGGTGCTGGTCGGCGTCGTGATCCTGGCCGGCACCGCGATCGGCCGCAACCTCGACGTGGCGATCAACCAGTGGCTGGCCTACACGCTGATGGTGATCGGCCTGGCCGCGCTGGCGTTCCTGCAGACCGACGCCAACATCTTCAACTTCTCGATCATGACCGACGTCGTGGTCCTGACCCTGTCGCTGGTGCTCCTGATGGTGGGCATGTACGGCAAGGTCGGCTCCGACGACGAGCACGAGGCCTGGCAGAAGGCCCGCCTGGTGCTCTGACCCCGTCGTACCGAAGGCCCGGCGCAGCGCGCCGGGCCTTCGGGGTTTTCCGGACGTGAGCGGACGACCCGGGCGACAATTGCCCCGAATCAGTCACAGGGCTGGAGGGCATCATGGCGCACTTCCCGGTGAACCACCCCGCGCGGCCGCTCTACCGGGTGCTGTCCGGGCTCATCGGCCTCTACATCCTGGTCTTCGGCGTCTTCGGCGTCTTCCAGACCTGGGGCGAGGGACTGTTCGGCCGGGACAGCGACTGGGCGCTCGGCCTGCGTACCAACCTGGCATTCTCGCTGGTCTCGGTGGTCTTCGGCGCGGTCCTGCTGGTCGGCGCCTCCCGCCGCGGCAACCTCGGCCACTACATGAACCTCACCGCCGGCGTGGTCTTCCTGGTCACCGGCGTCCTGATGATGTCGGTGCTGCAGACCCCGGCGAACTTCCTGAACTTCTCCATGTCGACCGTCATCGTGTCGCTGCTGTTCGGGCTGGTCCTGCTCGCCACCGGCCTCTACGACAAGGTCGGCACGTCGGAGCACGCCGAGGAGGAACGGCAGCGCCGCTACCACCCGGTCGCCGAGGGGCCTCGATGACTACCGCCGGCCGTGGAGCGCGCGAAGCGCGTCGAGTGCGACAGCTGTGAGAACGCCACGGCCGACACCGGCGCGGCCGAGCAGCTCCATCCCCCGGGTGACGGCGACGAAGTAGACCGCCAGCGACTGCACGTTCGCGTCCTCCGGGAGATCCCCGTTCTCCCGCGCGTGTTCCAGGCACTGCGCGTAGACCCCGGCGAGCTGTTCGATGCCGGCCTTGGTGACCGTCGAGAGCGCGTCGTCCTCGCCGGTCGACTCGACAAGCGCGCGTGTGGTGAGCGAGACGCGTCGATCACCGCTGCTGAACTCGATCGCCATGCGGAGCATGTGACCCCGGATTCGTTCCAGCGGCGAGGCGCCCTCGTGCCCGAGCGCTTCCGAGACGGCGCGCGTCGCCTCCTCCCGGTCCTCGGAGAGCGCCCGGAGGAACAGTTCCCGCTTGCCGCCGAACGCGTTGTACAGGCTCTGCTTGCCCAGGCCGGTCGCCCGCACCAGGTCGTCGAGGGTCGCGGCGGCGAGGCCGTGCACGGCGAACACCTCGCTGGCGCTGCTCACGACATCGCTCTCGAGGAACTTGCGGGGGCGAGGCACGTGGGCAAGCCTACGTTATTGACCATACGGTCAAAAACTTGCTAGCGTGGTGGAGCACGCATCGACGGGAACTGCTCCCCTCGGCGGCACGACGATCAAGGACGGGCAGAATGAAGAGCAACGAAGAGATCGTTCGCGAGGCGTACCGGCTGGCGGAGGGGGACGTCCTCGACGGGCCCGGTTTTCGCGCCCTGTTCACCGAGGACGGCACCTTCAACGACGTGCCCAACTCGATGACCTTCCGCGGGGACCAGATCCCGCAGGCGCTGACGGGCTTCGCCGGGGTCTTTCCCGACGTCCACCGCGAGCTGCTCGACGTGCACGCGCTCGGTGACGTGGTCGCCGTAGCACTGCGCATTCAGGGCACACACCTCGGCGCGTTTCCCACCCCGGTCGGTGAGATCCCGCCGACCGGCAACCGGATCGACGTGCCGACGGCCGACCTCTGGTATCTCCGTGACGGAAAAATCGAAAGGTTCGACTGCTACAACGCGGCGAACGTGCTGCTCGCCCAGATCGGGGCCGGCCCCGACTTCACCTCGGCGATCGAGGCCGCCAGGACGGCCGCCGCAGGGGCGTAGCTCAACTCCGGATCGGGCCCGGCTGCGAATCCAGGTGCGACAACCCGTTCCAGGCCAGGTTCACCAGGTGTGCCGCCACCGTCTCCTTGCGCGGCTTGCGCACCTCCAGCCACCAGCGGCCGGTCAGCGCCACCATGCCCACCAGTGCCTGCGAGTAGAGCTCCGCCAGCTTCGGGTCGTAGCCCCGGATGGAGAACTCGCCCGCCAGGATGTGCTCCACCTGGTGCGCCACGTCGTTCATCACGCTGCTGAAGTTGCCCGTCGCGGACATCAGCGGTGATTCGCGGACCAGCACCCGGAAGCCGCTGGTCTCCTCCTCGATGTAGGTCAGCAACGTCAGCGCGGCCTGCTCCAGCAACTCCCTCGGATGACCCGCGGTCAGCGCCGTGGTGATCCGGTCCAGCAGCGAGCGGACCTCCCGGTCCACCACCACCGCGTAGAGCCCCTCCTTGCCGCCGAAGTGCTCGTAGACCACCGGCTTGGAGACCTTCGCGCGCGCCGCCACCTCCTCGATCGAGGTCGCGTCGAAGCCGCGCTCGGCGAAGATCTGCCGGGCGATCACGATCAACTGCTCGCGCCGCTGCGTCGCGGACATGCGCACCCGGGAGGGCTTGGTCGCCGGCACGGGCCGCCGGCGGGCGCGGTCGTTGCCGGAAACGTCGGTCACCCGTCCATCCTGCCAGGCGCGGCGCTCGCGGTCAGACCGGCCGCTGTCGTACGCCCGTTCTAATCTGCGGCCGTGGTCGCTGAGGAGTCCAATCCCCGCTCACGCCCTTATCGGGGCTGGAAGCCGGAACTGCACGCGCAGGCGCTTGCTCTGCGGCGAGCCGGCTGCCCGGTGGGGGAGATCGCCAGGGCGCTCGACGTCTCGAAGTCCACGGCATATCTGTGGACTCGGCATCTGCCACTGGACCCGGAACTGGTGCGCCGGCGCCGGCGGATCGCCCAGCGGGCGCGGGCTGACGCTCAGTGGAGCGCACATCGGGCGGCGCGAGACGCAGCCCGGGCTGAGGTGGTGGCGGCGTCGGCGGAGTGGGTGCGGCAGATCGATCGGCGCGAGCTGATGCTGATCGGTGCGGCGATCTACTGGTGCGAAGGCGGCAAGGCGAAGCCGTGGCGTCCGAACGACTGCCGGATCAAGTTCGTCAACAGTGATCCACTGCTGGTGATGCTCTTTCTGCGCTTCCTGGACGTCGTCGAGGTGCCGGCAGAGGACCGGAGGTTCCGGGTGAGCATCCACGAGACGGCGGACGACGCGGCCGCGGTGCGCTGGTGGGCGGCTCGGGTGGGCGTGCCGGCGGAGAGCTTTCAGCCCACCACGATCAGGAGGCATCGACCGCTGACCACGCGCAAGAACAGGGGCGTCGACTACCACGGCTGCCTGACCGTGCAGGTCGTCGGCGGGGTCCGGCTCTACTGGAGGATCGAAGGGATCATGAAAGGAATGAGCGATGAAGATCCACCTCGTGACCGGTAAGGTGTAGGCAGCCGGCGGGTGGATTGCTGTTTGCCCGTTTTCGACCATCCCGGGTCGTCTAATGGCAGGACGTCAGGTTTTGGTCCTGATTATAGGGGTTCGAATCCTCTCCCGGGAGCTTCTGCTGTTTGCCCTCCGTCGCGTGGTTAGCATGACCGCGAGACTGTCGCCGTCCCGACGGGAGCACGTCGTGTCCCAGCCCCACCTCCGCACCGTTGTCGTGCTCGCCGCCGGTGAGGGCAAGCGGATGAAGTCGTCCCTGCCCAAGGTGCTGCACCCGCTGCTCGGCCGTACCCTGCTCGGTCACGTCCTGGCCGCGGCCGGCCCGCTCGGCGCGGACCGCACCGTGGTCGTGGTCGGCCACGGCGCCGACCGGGTACGGGAGCACCTGACCGAGGTCGCCCCGGCCGCCACCCCGGTGCTCCAGGAGCAGCAGCTCGGCACCGGGCACGCGGTACGCATCGCGCTGGACGCGGTGCCGGACGCGACCGGCACGGTCGTGGTGATCAACGGGGACGTGCCGCTGCTGCGGCCGGAGACGGTCCAGGCGCTCGTCGAGGCGCACGAGGAGGCCGCCGCCGCGGCGACGGTGCTGGCCGCCGAGGTGCCGGACCCGACCGGCCTGGGCCGGATCGTGCGGGACGTGCAGGGGCGGCTGGAGCAGATCGTCGAGGAGCGCGACGCCACCCCCCAGCAGCGCGCCCTGCGGGAGATCAACGCGGGCATCTACGCGTTCGACGCGGCCCGGCTGCGGGAGGCGCTGGGCAAGCTCTCCACCGACAACGACCAGGGCGAGGAGTACCTGACCGACGTCTTCGCGCTGCTGCGTGACGCCGGTGAGCCGGTGGCCGTGCACTGCGCCGCCGACCACGTGGAGACGCTCGGCTGCAACGACCGGGTCGAGCTGGCTGCGCTGCGCCGGCTGCTGCGGGACAGGATCAACGAGGGCTGGATGCGTACCGGGGTCAGCATCCTCGACCCGCACACCACCTGGATCGACGTGACGGTGACCGTCGAGCGGGACGCGGTGATCGACCAGAACACGCAGCTCCAGGGTGCCACAGCGGTCGGCCAGGGCGCGCTCGTCGGCCCGGACACCACGCTCGTGGACACGGTGGTGGGCGCGGGGGCGAGCATCGTGCGCAGCCACGCGCTCGGCGCCGAGGTGGGCCCGCAGGCGAGCGTCGGCCCGTACGCGTACCTGCGGCCGGAGTCACGGCTGGGCCGCAAGGCGAAGGTCGGCACGTTCGTGGAGACCAAGAAGGCGTCGATCGGTGACGGCTCGAAGGTGCCGCACCTGTCGTACGTGGGTGACGCGACGATCGGCGACCACAGCAACATCGGCGCGGCGACCGTCTTCGTCAACTACGACGGGGTGCGCAAGCACCACACCACCATCGGCAGCCACGCCCGTACCGGAGCGGACAACATGTTCGTGGCGCCGGTGCGGGTCGGCGACGGCGCGTACACCGCTGCCGGTTCGGTGATCACCGGGGACGTGCCGCCGGGCGCGATGGCGGTGGCGCGTGGCCAGCAGCGCAACGTGGAGGGCTGGGTGCTGCGCAAGCGGGCCGGCACGGACGCCGCCGAGGCGGCGCGGCGGGCCGGTGAGAGTGTGCCGGACACGGGCGGCGCCGCAAGCGAAGGTGACTGAACCCACGGGGATCGGCGGGCTGTGGGTGGATCGCTGAACCGGGGGCATACTGCAACCGAACAGTCCCCGGCCCCACCGCCGCCGGGCACCACCGACATACGGGAGCAGACGGGCCCATGGGCAGCATCGTCGCCGAAAACCGCAAGAGCCTGATGCTCTTCTCCGGGAGGGGTTTTCCGGAGCTGGCCAAGGAGATCGGTGAGGTGCTCGGCGTCGCGCCGACGCCGGCCGACGCGTACGACTTCGCCAACGGCGAGATCTTCGTACGGTACAAGGATTCGGTCCGTGGTTCGGACGCCTTCGTGGTGCAGTCCGTGACGCACGGCGTGAACACCTGGGTCATGGAGACCCTGATCATGGTCGACGCGCTGAAGCGCGGCTCGGCCAAGCGGATCACCGTGGTGCTGCCGTTCTACCCGTACGCGCGGCAGGACAAGAAGCACCGTGGCCGGGAGCCGATCTCGGCGCGGCTGATCGCGGATCTGCTGAAGACCGCCGGCGCGAACCGGATCCTGACCGTCGACCTGCACACCGCGCAGATCCAGGGCTTCTTCGACGGCCCGGTGGACCACCTGTTCGCGATGGACGTGCTGGCCGAGTACGTGGAGCACAAGTACGCGGGCCGGCCGATGACGGTGGTCGCGCCGGACTCGGGCCGGGTCCGCGTGGCGGAGCGCTGGACCGACCGGCTGGGCGGCTGCCCACTGGCGTTCATCCACAAGACCCGCGACCCGCTCAAGCCGAACCAGGTGGTGGCGAACCGGGTGGTCGGTGAGGTCGAGGGCCGGGTGTGCCTGATCGTGGACGACATGATCGACACCGGTGGCACGATCACCAAGGCGGCGGACATCCTCAAGGAGCAGGGCGCGGCGGAGATCGTGGTCGCCTCGACCCACGCGCTGCTGTCCGACCCGGCCACGGAGCGGCTGAAGAACAGCCCGATCAGCGAGGTCGTGGTGACGAACACGCTGCCGCTGCCGTCGGAGAAGCAGCTGGACAAGCTGACCGTGCTGTCGATCGCCCCGCTGCTGGCGCGGGCGATCCGGGAGGTCTTCGACGACGGTTCGGTGACCACCCTGTTCGGTGGCCTGAGCTGACCGTTCCGGTCCGGTCGCCGGTGCTCCGGCGGCCGGGCCGATGCCCTGCGGAACCGGCGGGGCGGTGATATGGGGGACTGCCGGAGAGCCGGGAATTCCCTCGGGTAGACTGGTGCGGTTGCCACGGCGAGGGTGCCCGGCGGGCTGCTGACAAGCACCGCACGGAGGCGCCGTCATCGACGCGGTGCTCCGGGCGGTCGTTCATGACCCTAGCCCCAGCGAGCCCCTCGCCCCAGCACCGCCAGACGACAAGCCGCCGCAGCGAAGCATCAGGAGTTTCCCCGTGTCCGAGGTAAAGATCAGCGCCGAGCCCCGTACCGAGTTCGGCAAGGGTGGTGCCCGTCGTACCCGCCGGGCCGGCAAGGTGCCCGCCGTGCTGTACGGCCACGGCGAGAAGCCCAAGCACATCGCGCTTCCGGCGCGCGAGTTCGCCGCCGCGATCCGCAAGGGCGGCGCGAACCAGCTCTTCGCGATCGAGGTCAGCGACGGCACGCAGGTGCTGGCGCTGCCGAAGGCGATCCAGCGTGACCCGATCAAGGACACCTTCGAGCACGTGGACCTGCTGCTGGTCCGCCGGGGCGAGAAGGTCACCGTCGAGGTCCCGGTCCAGCTGACCGGTGAGGCCGCGAAGGACACCCTGATCGTGCACGACCACGACACGCTGTCGGTGACCGCCGACGCGACCAAGGTGCCGGACCACCTGGAGGCGTCGATCGAGGGCGCCGAGCCGGGCACCACGATCACCGCCGCCGACGTCGAGCTGCCGTCCGGCGTCGAGCTGGCCACCGACGACAGCACCGCTGTCGCCTCGGTGACCGCCGCTCCGACCGCCGAGCAGCTCGAGGCCACCCTCCCCGAGGTCGAGGAGGCCACCGAGGAGGCCGAGGCCGAGGCCGGCGAGGAGACCGCCGAGGGTGCCGAGGGTGCTCCGGCCGCCGAGGGCGAGGAGGCCCCGGCCGAGGCGAAGACCGAGGCCTGACCGGTCCGCAAGGCTGTGCGACAGGCGTCCCCGTTCCCGGGGGCGCCTGTCGGCGTATCGGGACGGCTGGTCGGAAGCGAGCGGGAAGGGGCGTCGGGTGACGGACGAGGCGGGACCGTGGCTGGTGGTCGGCCTGGGCAACCCCGGCCGGGAGTACGCGAACAACCGGCACAACGTCGGGTTCATGGTGGCCGACCTGCTGGCGGCCCGGGTGGGCGCGAAGTTCGGGCGGCACAAGCGCGCGATGGCCGAGGCCGCCGAGGGGCGGCTGGGGTTCGGCGGCCCGAAGCTGGTGCTGCTCAAGCCGTTGACGTACATGAACCTCTCCGGCGGCCCGGTGGCCGGGCTGGCGCAGTTCCACAAGATCCCGCCGGCGCACGTGATCGCTGTGCACGACGAGCTGGACATCCCGTACGGGCAGGTGCGGGTGAAGTGCGGCGGCGGCGAGGGCGGGCACAACGGCCTGCGCTCGATGTCGAAGTCGCTCGGCACCAAGGACTACGTGCGGGTGCGGTTCGGCATCGGCCGGCCGCCGGGCCGGCAGGACCCGGCTGACTACGTACTCTCGGATTTCTCCCCGCCGGAGCGCAAGGAGCTGGAGTTCCTGGTGGACCGCGCGGCGGACGTGGTCGAGTCGGTGGTTCTCAAGGGCGTGGAGCCGACGCAGAACCTCTACCACGGGGGCTGACCGGCGGCCGGTAGTCTGCGCCTCGGTTGACGGGAGCGAAGGTCGGCGACGGGAGCATCATGGGCAGTCCTCCGATGATCGACGGCGGGTTCGCCCGGTGGCTGGCGTCCCGGGCCGGTCAGGCGCTGACGGAACTGCGCGCGGAGATGGGCTTCGCCGACGCGGGCGCGCTCCGGTCGGCCGGTGACAAGGTGTCGCACGACCTGATCCGGACCGAACTGGCGAAGTGGCGGCCGGCGGACGCGGTGCTGTCGGAGGAGGACGAGGGCTCGCGGCTGGCCCGGACGGCCGAGCTGACCGACGCGGCGCTGTCGCGCCTGAACGCGGACCGCGTCTGGATCGTCGACCCGCTGGACGGCACCCGGGAGTACGCGGAGGAGGGGCGCGCGGACTGGGCGGTGCACGTGGCGCTCTGGTCGCGTAACGCGTCGGCGTCGCACGGCCTGGTGGCGGGCGCGGTGGCGCTGCCGGCGCAGCACCGGGTGCTGGGCACGGACCACCCGCCGGCGTATCCGCCGATGACAGTGGAGGCGGCCACCGGGGGCGGCGCGCGGGTCATCCGGTTGGCGGCCAGCCGTAGCCGTCCGCCGGTTTTCCTGACCGACCTGGCAGAGGACGTCGGCGCTCATCTGGTTCCGATGGGCTCGGCGGGCGCGAAGATCGCCGCCGTGGTCACCGGCGAGGTCGACGCGTACATCCACGCGGGCGGTCAGTACGAGTGGGATTCGGCCGCTCCGGTCGCTGTGGCGACGGCCACCGGTCTGCATGCTTCCCGGATCGACGGTTCTGCGCTGAAATACAACGGGGCCGACCCGCGCCTACCGGATCTGCTGGTCTGCCGCAAGGATCTCGCGAGTCGGTTGCTTGCAGCGTTGCAGCGGCATTCCGGGTAACCTGAGCGTTCTTCCTCACGACTCCGACCTGAAAGGTCTGGAATCCGATGTACGGATCCGAGCGAATCGAGTTCGTGTCATGACGTCCCCCGCCGCGTACCAGGTGTCGCATCTCGACGCGCTCGAGGCGGAGAGCATCTTCGTGATGCGCGAGGTCGTCGCCGAGATGGAACGGCCGGTGCTGCTGTTCTCCGGCGGCAAGGACTCGATCGTGATGCTCCGGTTGGCCCAGAAGGCGTTCGCGCCCGCCAACATTCCCTTCCCGGTGATGCACGTGGACACCGGGCACAACTTCCCCGAGGTGCTCGACTACCGCGACCAGCGGGTGGCCGAGCTGGGCCTGCAGCTCATCGTGGCGAGCGTGCCGGAGGCGCTGAACAAGGGCCTGGTCCGCGAGTCCGCCGACGGCATGCGCAACCGGATCCAGACGCCGGTGCTGCTGGAAGCGGTGGAGAAGCACCGCTTCGACGCGCTGTTCGGCGGCGCCCGGCGCGACGAGGAGAAGGCGCGGGCCAAGGAGCGGGTGTTCAGCTTCCGCGACGAGTTCGGCCAGTGGGACCCGAAGAACCAGCGTCCGGAGCTGTGGGCGCTCTACAACGGCCGGCACCACCCGGGCGAGTCGATCCGGGTGTTCCCCCTGTCGAACTGGACCGAGCTGGACGTCTGGCACTACATCGCGCGGGAGCGGATCCCGCTGCCGTCGATCTACTACTCGCACGAGCGCGAGGTGATCGAGCGCGACGGCATGCTCTACGCGGTGAACGAGTTCTTCCGGGCCCGCGCCGGTGAGCAGCCGTTCAAGGCCCAGGTGCGGTACCGGACCGTGGGTGACGCCTCCTGCACCGCGGCGGTCCGCTCGGACGCCGACACGGTGGAGAAGGTGATCGAGGAGGTGGCCGCCACGCGGATCACCGAGCGCGGCGCGACCCGCGGTGACGACCGGGTCAGCGAGGCCGCCATGGAGGACCGCAAGCGAGAGGGCTACTTCTGATGAGCGTCGAGACCCTGGCCCCGGCCGAGAGCGAGACCGCGCGGCCGATGGACCTGCTGCGGTTCGCCACCGCGGGCAGCGTCGACGACGGCAAGTCGACGCTGATCGGCCGTCTGCTCTACGACACCAAGTCGCTGTTCAGTGACCAGCTCGCCGCCGTCGAGGCGGTCAGCGCGGCCCGGGGCGACGAGTACACGAACCTGGCGCTGCTCACCGACGGCCTGCGTGCCGAGCGGGAGCAGGGCATCACGATCGACGTGGCGTACCGCTACTTCGCCACGCCGCGCCGGAAGTTCATCATCGCCGACACCCCGGGGCACATCCAGTACACCCGGAACATGGTCACCGGCGCCTCCACCGCCGACCTGGCGCTGATCCTGGTGGACGCGCGCAAGGGCCTGGTGGAGCAGTCCCGCCGGCACGCGTTCCTCTGCTCGCTGCTGCGGGTGCCGCACCTGGTCCTGTGCGTCAACAAGATGGACCTGGTGGACTGGTCGCAGGAGGTCTACGAGCGGATCGCGGACGAGTTCACCGCGTTCGCCGCGAAGCTCGACGTGCCGGACCTGACTGTGGTGCCGGTCTCCGCGCTGCAGGGCGACAACATCGTCACCCGGTCGGAGAACATGCCGTGGTACGAGGGCCCGTCGCTGCTGCACCACCTGGAGCGGGTGCACATCGCCTCGGACCGCAACCTGGTCGACGTGCGGTTCCCGGTGCAGTACGTGATCCGGCCGCAGTCCACCACCGTCACCGACTACCGGGGGTACGCCGGTCAGGTGGCCTCGGGCGTGCTCAAGCCGGGCGACGAGGTGATGGTGCTGCCGTCGGGCTTCACCAGCCGGATCGCGGCGGTGGAGACCGCCGACGGCCCGGTGGACGAGGCGTTCCCGCCGATGTCGGTGACGGTCCGGCTGACCGACGAGCTGGACATCTCCCGCGGCGACATGATCTGCCGGCCGAACAACGCCCCGATGGCCGTGCAGGACATCGAGGCGATGATCTGCTGGATGGACGAGACGCGGCCGTTGCAGGTCGGCGGCAAGTACGCGATCAAGCACACGACCCGCTCGGCGCGGGCGATCGTGCGCGGGCTGCACTACCGGCTGGACATCAACTCGCTGCACCGCGACGAGACCGCCGGTGAGCTGAAGCTCAACGAGATCGGCCGGGTCCGGCTGCGGACCACTGTTCCGCTGCTGGCCGACGAGTACCGGCGTAACCGCACCACCGGCGGCTTCGTGATCATCGACGAGTCGACGAACCGTACGGTCGGCGCCGGCATGATCGTCGAGGCCGGCTGACCCTGGGTTGTAAGGAAGGGCCCCTTGTTAACAGTGCGCTGTTAACAAGGGGCCCTTCCTCTACCGCAGGCGTTAATAAGGGGCCCTTCCTTACACCTCACCCGAGGCGGGTGACGCCGCCGGCCGGGAGGACGGTCAGCGTGCCGGGGGCGGTGAAGCCGCGCTCGGCGTACGCCTCGGTGACGGCGGCGGCCACCGCTTCGGCGGCGCCGGCGTCGACCAGGGCGAGCACGCAACCGCCGAAGCCGCCGCCGGTCATCCGCGCGCCGTACGCCCCGGCGGACAGCGCCGCCTCGACCGCTGTGTCGACCTCCGGCACGGTGATCTCGAAGTCGTCGCGCATGGAGACGTGCGAGGCGGTCAGCAGCGGGCCGGTGTCGCGGACCCGGCCGGCGCGCAGCAGCGCGACCGTGTCGAGCACCCGCTGGTTCTCGGTCACCACGTGCCGGACCCGGCGGCGGGTCTCGTCGTCGTCGAGGCGGGCCAGGGCGGCGTCGAGGCCGGCCACGTCGACGTCGCGCAGCGCGGTCACCCCGAGCGTCTCGGCGGCCCGCTCGCAGCTGCGGCGCCGCGCGGCGTACTCGCCGTCGGCGTGCCGGTGCGGCGCCCGGCTGTCGATCACCAGCACGGCCAGCCCGGCGTCGTCCAGGTCGAACGGGATCTGCTCGATCTCCTCGGTGCGGCAGTCGAGGAACAGCGCGTGCCCGGCCCGGCCGCGGATCACGGCGGACTGGTCCATGATCCCGGTGGGCGCGCCGACGTAGTCGTTCTCGGCCCGCTGGGCGAGCCGGGGCCACCGCTCGGCCGGCAGGTCGAGGTCGCCGAGGTCGACAAGGGCGGCCAGCACCGCCGACTCGATCGCGGCCGAAGAGGAGAGCCCGGAGCCGACCGGCACGTCGGAGGCGACGGCGAGCCGCGCGCCCGGCACGTCGTGGCCGTCGGCGCGCAGCGCCCACACCACCCCGGCCACGTAGGCGGCCCACCCGTCGACCCGGCCGGGCTCGTCGGCCTCCGCCGCGTCGAACTCGACCGGCCGCTCGTCCAGCTCCGACCAGACGGTCCAGCGGCCGTCGGGGGCGGGCGCGGCGGCGACGACGGTACGCAGCGGCAGCGCGAAGGGCAGCACGAAGCCGTCGTTGTAGTCGGTGTGCTCGCCGATCAGGTTGACCCGCCCGGGAGCCGCCCAGCGGCCCGCCGGTTCGGCGCCGTACCGCTGCCGGAAGCCGGCCGTGGCGCGGTCGGCGACGTTCATGAGGGCTGCCCCGCGACGTGTGCCCGGTAGAACTCCCAGGCGTCGCCGACCATGTCGTGCAGGGTCGGCTTGGCCGGCGTCCAGCCCAGCTCGTCGCGGGCGAGCGACGAGGACGCGACCAGCTCGGCCGGGTCGCCCTCGCGGCGGGGAGCCACCTCGACCGGCACCGGGTGCCCGGTGACCTCGCGGACCACGTCGACCACCTGCCGGTTGGTGAAGCCGTTGCCGTTGCCCAGGTTGTAGATCCGGTGCCGGCCCGGGGTGGCCGCGTCCAGCGCGAGCAGGTGGGCGCGGGCCAGGTCCTCGACGTGGATGTAGTCGCGGACGCAGGTGCCGTCGACTGTGGGGTAGTCGTCGCCGAAGAGCTGGAGCTTCTCCCGCCGCCCGGCGGCCACGTCGAGCGCGATCGGGATGAGGTGCGTCTCCGGGTCGTGCCGTTCGCCGATGGCCAGCCCGTCGCGCAGGTACGCCCCGGCGACGTTGAAGTAGCGCAGTGAGACGGCGGCCAGGTCGTGCGCGATCGCCTCGGAGGTGAGCGCCATGTCGACGGCCAGCTTGGTCGCGCCGTAGGTGCTGGTGGGGGCCTTGACGGCGGTCTCCGGGATGGGCAGCTCGGTGGGGTTGCCGTAGACGGCGGCGGTGGAGGAGAAGACCATCCGGGGCACCCGGGCGGCGCGGACCGCGTCGATGAGCGCGATCGAGCCGACCGTGTTGTTGTGCCAGTACAGCTCGGGGCGGATCATCGACTCGCCGGCGGCGATCAGGGCGGCGAAGTGCAGCACGCCGTCGAACCCGGCGTCGGGGGTGAGCACCTGGGCGGCCTCGTGCACCGGCAGGTCGACGTGGGTGGCGTCGGGGGCGAGGGCCTCCCGGTGACCGGTGCGCAGGTCGTCCAGCACGGTCACCCGGTGTCCGTGGTCGAGCAGCATCCGGGTCACCACGCTGCCGATGTAGCCGGCGCCGCCGGTGACGAGCAGTTTCACGTCGGTCCTCCTGCCTGGGCCGCGTCCCGCGGCGGCCGTCCCGCGCTCACCCTACGGCCGGGGGCGGGGTCGCGGCTGTCATGTTGAGCGCGCCTCCATTCCATCATAATCCTTCACGATTGAACAGATTCGAACATTCGGCCACCCGTACGGTGGCCGCTGTCTACCATCCATCTCATGCGGGAGGGTGGTGGTCCCGGGCCCCGGCGGCGACCGTCGGGGCGGCCCCGACGCGAACCCGGCCCGCTGGCCCGTACCGTGGCGCGTCTCGTGGTGCGCGGCGCCGACGGCGCGACCCGCCTGGTGACCGCCCTGCTCGGGGCCAGCCCCACCGCCGGGCGGGAGCGGATCAGCGAGGCCGAACTGCGTGACCTGGTCGCGGCCAACACGCTGCTCGACCCGGACGAACGGCGGATCATCGACGAGGTGCTGGTGGCCGGCGCCCGCCTCGTCCGCGAGGTGATGGTGCCCCGCACCGAGGTGGTCTTCCTCAGCGCGGCGCTGCCGCTGGCGCAGGCGCAGCGGCTGGTCCGGACCGACCCGCACACCCGCTACCCGGTGGTCGACGGCACCCACGACGACGTGGTCGGCCTGGTGCGCCTGCACGACGTGCTGCTGCGGCCGGAACCGGACCGGTCGCTGCTCGTCGGCGACCTGATCCGGGAGGTCAAGCGCCTGCCGGACAGCAAACGCGTGCTCGCGGCGCTCACCGAGATGCGCCGGGAGGGCCACCACTTGGCCGTTGTCGTCGACGAGTACGGCGGCACCGCCGGCATCGTCACCTGCGAGGACCTCGTGGAGGAGTTGGTCGGGGAGATCCGGGACGACGAGCACGGCCCGCTCGAACCGGAGCCCGCCGGCCTGCCCGCGGTCGTCGACGGCCGGCTCAACCTGGCCGACTTCGTCGAGCGCACCGGGGTGCCGCTGCCCGCCGGGCCCTACGAGACGGTGGGCGGGTACGTGATGGCCGCCCTGGGCCGGCTGCCGGTAGCCGGCGACGAGGTGCCGGTGGCTGTCGACCCGGCCACCGGATCGGTGGTCGCCGATCCGGCGGGCTGGCTGCTGCGCGTGCTCACCCTCGACGGCCGGCGGGTGTCCCGCCTGGCGGTCTCCGCCGCGCGGCTGCCCGAGCCCCGCCGCGAGCTCAACGGCCCGCTTCCGTCCGTACCCGCCCGATCCACCGGCCCGTCATGACGGACGCCGGGGCTTGCTGACAGAATTGCCGCCATGTCCGACGTACCCGCCCGCCCGCGCGTCTTCTCCGGCATCCAGCCGACGGCCGACTCGTTCCACCTCGGCAACTACCTGGGCGCGCTGCGGCACTGGGTCGCGTTGCAGGACAGCCACGACGCCTACTACTGCGTGGTCGACCTGCACGCGATCACCGCCGGGCACGACCCGTTGGTGCTCAAGCGCCGCAGCCGGGTGGCCGCCGCGCAGTTGTTCGCGCTCGGCCTCGACCCGGAACGCAGCACGCTGTTCGTGCAGTCGCAGGTGCCCGAGCACTCGCAACTGGCCTGGGTGCTGGGCTGCATCACCGGGTTCGGCGAGGCCGGCCGGATGACCCAGTTCAAGGACAAGTCGCAGAAGCAGGGCAGCGAGCGGGCCAGCGTCGGCCTGTTCACGTACCCGATCCTCCAGGCAGCCGACATCCTGCTCTACCAGGCGAACGCGGTGCCGGTCGGCGAGGACCAGCGGCAGCACCTGGAACTCTCCCGCGACCTGGCGCAGCGGTTCAACTCGCTGTTCGGCAGCACCTTCACGGTGCCCGCCCCGCACATCGTGAAGGACACCGCAAAGATCACCGACCTGCAGGACCCGACGGCCAAGATGTCGAAGTCGTCGTCCTCCCCGGCCGGCATCATCGACCTGCTGGAGGATCCGGCCCGCTCGGCCAAGAAGATCCGCTCGGCGGTCACCGACACCGGCCGTGAGATCGTCTTCGACGCCGAGGGCAAGCCGGGGATCACCAACCTGCTCACCATCTACTCCGCGCTGTCCGGCCGCTCCATCGACGACCTGGTCGCCGCGTACGACGGCAAGGGCTACGGCGACCTGAAGAAGGACCTCGCCGAGGTGGTGCGGGAGTTCGTCACGCCGATCCAGGAACGCACGAACGCCTACCTGAACGACCCGGCCCAGCTCGACAAGCTGCTGGCGCGGGGCGCGGAGAAGGCCCGGTCGGTGGCCGCCGGGACGCTGCGGGACGCGTACGAGCGGGTCGGTTTCTTCCCGCCGGTGCGGTTCGAGTAACGGCCCGGAGGGGCGGAGACGGGTGACGCAGCCGGTGGCCGGAGGGATGGCACGCGACGTGGCGGGCAGTGACACGGCGCCGGGCGGCGCGGACACGATCCAGATCGGGATCGCTGTCGACGTCCCCGAGCCCTGGGGCGGGATGCTCACCCGCCGCCGGGTCGAGGCCGGCGATCCACTCGCCGTACCCGCGCACGTCACCCTCCTCGGGCCCACCGAGATCCCGGTACGCGCGCTGCCCGCCGTCGAGGAGCACCTGGCCGGGGTCGCCGCCACGCACCTGCCGTTCACGCTGCACCTGCGCGGCACCGGCACGTTCCGCCCGGTCACCCAGGTGGTCTTCGTGGCGGTGGCGGCCGGGATCAGCGAGTGCGAACTGCTCGCCGCCGCCATCAACTCGGCCCCCGAACTGCGGCGCGAGCTGCGCTTCCCGTACCACCCGCACGTCACGGTGGCGCAGGACGTGCCGGCCGAGGTGCTCGACAAGGCGTACGAGGACCTGGCCGACTTCTCCGCGTTGTTCCAGGTGGAGGCGTTCACGCTGTTCTCGCACAGCGGCGCGACCCGGTGGCAGCCCCGCCGCGACTTCCGGCTCGGCGGCCGGAGCTGAACATCCGACCGGCCGGGGCCCCTCCACCACGGGCGGAGATCGGCGAGGATGACGGGGTGAACGTCTTCGGCCGGATCGAGGCGGCGGTGGGGCGCCGCATCGACGCGGCCCGGGGCCGGTCGTCGGCCTTCGACCACGTCTGGCGGGCCGGGACGCTCTACGCCGACCTGCTCGCCGGGCGGCTCGCCGCCGCCATCGCGTACTACGGCTTCTTCGCCGTGTTCGCGCTCGCGCTCGTCGCTTACTGGGTCTTCGGCGCGGTGCTGCGGGACAACGAGGAGGTCAGCCGCGGCGCGGCGCACTTCCTGGAGGAGAACCTGCCGTTTCTCGACCCGGCCCAGATCGCCGAGAGCAGCGGCACGGTGGGCGTGGTCGGCCTGGTCATCCTGGTCTTCACCGGCATCGGCTGGGTGGAGGCGATCCGCTCCTCGCAGCGGCTGATGTACGGCTTCAACCAGCAGCCCGGCAACCTGGTGGTGCGCCGCCTCGTCGACCTGGGCGTGCTGGTCGCGGTCTTCGTGCTGCTGTTCGTCTCGGTCGCCGCGGTGGACGCGCTGGAGTCGCTGCTGCGCTTCCTGCTGCGCAGCACCGGCTCGGTGGGCCTGACCACGATCAGCGCGGTGCTGAGCGTGCTCGTCAACGCCGTGCTCGCCGCCGCGCTGCTGCTCGCCGTGCCCCGGCTGCGGATGAGCCGCCGCCGGCTGCGCCCGGCGATCCTGACCATCGCCGTCGGGATCACCCTGCTGAACACAGTGGGGCGCTACTACGTGGTACGCACCGAACGGAACCCCGCGTACACCGTGGTCGCCACCGCAGTGGGCCTGCTGCTCTACCTCTACCTGCTCAACCAGCTGGTGCTCTTCGGCGCGGCGCTCGCCGCCACCAGCCCGTACGGCCGGGTGGTGGACCTGGCCGAGGGCGGTGCCCGGGAGGTGGACGTGGAGGCGGACGTGCTCGACGAGGAGACCGAACCGGGCACGCCGGGAGGGGCGGGATGAGCGCACGGATCCGGATCGACGCCGAGTCGGCGGTGCCGCCGTACGAGCAGGTGCGGGCGCAGTTCGCGGCGCGGATCGGCGACGGGCGGCTGCCGGTGGGCACCCGGCTGCCGGCGGTGCGGCAGCTCGCGGCGGACCTGGGGCTGGCGGTGAACACGGTGGCCCGGGCCTACCGGGAGCTGGAGGCCGCCGGGCTGGTCCAGACGCGCGGCCGGCACGGCACGGTGGTCGCGCCGGGGCGGGACGACGCCGTCGACCGGTTGCAGCAGGCCGCCGCCGGGTACGCCGCCGAGGCGCGCCGCCTGGGCGTCCCGCCGGAGCGGGCGGTCGCCCTGGTCCGTGCGGCGCTGGACGCCGGTACACGTGGCTGAGCGTGGTCCCCTGAGCGGGGAGTCTCCGCCGATGCGTTCCCCGGGGCGGATCCCGGCCGACGATGATGGGCCGGTGGGCGCACTCGTGACACTCGACCTGCCGGACGACTCGCCGATGCTCGGCCTGCCGTGGATCATCACGTTCGGTCCGCTCGGCGCCGACGACGAGTGGGAGCCGGTGGTCTGCGGCCCGTACGAGCGGGCGCACGCGCTGGCGCTGGCCGAGGCGGTGGTGGCCGAGGAGCAGCTGATGGCGGTGGTGGAGCCGCTGCTGCCCGCGCTCACGCCGGAGGAGATCCGGGGCGAGATCGCCGCCGCGCAGATCGCCGCCGAGGACGAGGCGGCCGAGATCGACCAGGCCGACCTGTACGGCGACTTCGAGGACGTCATCGACGAGGAACTGGAACGGGCCGCCGAGCGCGAGCCGGAGCCCGAGCCGGCGAAGGCACCCGACCGGGAGGAGATCCGGGCCGGGTTCGCCCGGATCGCCGCGCTGCTCACCGCCAAGGGCGGCTGAGGACGCTCAGCGCGGCGGCCCGTCGAGCACGCAGAACTCGTTGTCCTCCGGGTCGACGAGCACCACGAACCCCTCCGCGCCGGTCTGCCCGACGTCGGCGAGCCGGGCGCCGAGCCCGATCAGTCGCTTGACCTCCGCCGTCTGCCCCTCGTCGGCGACCAGGTCCAGGTGGAGCCGGTTCTTGCCGCGTTTCGGGGTGCCGCTGCCCTGCAACCAGACGGTCGGGCCGGGCCGGCCGGGCGGCGGGTAGAGCTTCGCGTTGCCGTCGTCGCCCTGGGAGACGGTGTAGCCGAGGGCGGCCGACCAGAACCGGGCCATCAGGTCCAGGTCGCTGACGTCGAGGGTGTACTGCGCGACGTGTGCGGTCATCCCCCGGTGGTACCCCGGGCCCTCGGGACGGACACCGGCCCCCCGGGAGCGGACTCCCGAGGGGCCGGGGCCACCTCACCCCCCACCACAAGGGGTCGGCAGCCCAGCCGCCCGTCGGCGCGGGGCACAACGGACGGCCAGGTCGATGGCGGGTTACCCGGCTGGACGCCGTTCGAACCACGCGGCCGCGTCCACCGGCAGGACGTGCCCGTCGCCCCGCTCGGTGAGCTCGGCGCTCGCGACCAGCGGGCGGCCGTGGCCGCTCACCGTCACGTCGGCGCCGCTGATGTTGACCACACAGGTCACCTCGGCGTCCCCGGCGGCGCGGCGGAACGCCAGTACGCCGGGCTCGGTCTCCAGCCAGGTGATCCCGTCCAGGCCGGCCAGCGCCGGGTGCTCGTGCCGGGTGCGCAGCGCGGTCCGGTACAGCTCCAGCGTCGAGCCGGGCACCCCGGTCTGGGCGGCCACCGACAGCGACCGCCAGGTCGCCGGCGCCGGCAGCCAGCTCAGCTCGCTGCCGTCGGGCCCGAAGCCGTACGGGGGCAGGTCGCCGCCCCACGGGATGGGTACCCGGCAGCCGTCCCGGCTCTCCCCGGTACGCCGGAACGCCGGGTCCTGCCGCAGCTCGTCGGGGAGGTCCAGCACCTCCGGCAGGCCCAGCTCCTCGCCCTGGTAGACGTACGCGCAGCCGGGCAGCGCGAACATCAGCAGCGCGGCGGCGCGGGCACGGCGCAGGCCGACCTCGCCGTCGCCGTACCGGGTGACGTGCCGCTGCCGGTCGTGGTTGGAGAGCACCCAGGTGGTGGGCGCGCCGACGATCGTCGCCTCGGCCAGCGCGGTGTCGATCACCTTGCGGAACGAGTCGGCCGACCAGGTGGCGTCGAGGAAGTCGAAGCTGAACGCCTGGTGCAGCTCGTCCGGGCCGATGTAGCGGGCCAGCCGCTGCGGGGTCTCGGCCCACGCCTCGGCGACCGCCATCCGGCCGCCCGGGTAGCTGTCCAGGATCGGGCGCCAGGCGCGGTAGATGTCGTGCACCTCGTCCTGGTCGAAGTACGGCAGTCGGCCCTTGCCCAGCAGCTCGGACTGGCGCTGGCCGGTGGTCATCGAGTTGAAGCCGACGTCCGGCAGGCCCTCGGCCTTGATCATCCCGTGGGCCACGTCGATCCGGAAGCCGTCCACGCCCCGGTCCAGCCAGAAGCGGAGCACGTCCTCGAACTCGGCCCGCACCTCCGGGTGGCGCCAGTTCAGGTCCGGCTGCGCCGGGTCGAACAGGTGCAGGTACCACTGGCCGTCGACCACGCGCGTCCAGGCCGGGCCGCCGAAGATGCTCTCCCAGTCGTTCGGCGGCAGCTCGCCCTGCTCGCCCTTGCCGTCGGCGAACAGGTAGCGCTCGCGCTCCGGCGAACCCGGTCCGGCGGCGAGCGCGGCGGTGAACCACGGGTGCGCGCTCGAGGTGTGGTTCGGCACCATGTCGACGATGATCCGCAGACCGAGCGCGTGGGCGTCGGTGATCATCTCGTCGAAGTCGGTCAGGTTGCCGAACAGCGGGTCGACGTCGCGGTAGTCGGCCACGTCGTAGCCGGCGTCGACCTGCGGCGAGGTGTAGAACGGCGTCAGCCAGAGCGCGTCCACGCCGAGGTCGCGCAGGTACGGCAGGCGCTGCCGGATGCCCTGGAGATCACCCACACCGTCGGAGTTCGCGTCAGCGAAGCTGCGGACGTACACCTGGTAGACGACAGCGGACCGCCACCAGTCGTCGTCGGCGGTGCGTGGGGTGGCGCTGGGGGCGGAGGTCATCGCTGTCGATCCCGTTCTGTGGCGGCTTCTGGTGCGGCGCAGGGTGTCAGAGCAGAATGCCGCCACGGCCCTGCAAGAGTCAAGCATTCCTTGCGCAAGAAATGACGGCCATCACCCACGGGCTGGCGCCACCGCCCGCCGCCCCGTCTCCCGCATCCCGAGACGCCCCACCTCTCGCGCCCCGCTCTCGGCTCTTCCGCTCCGAGGGGTGATCAAGGGGTTTGTGCCCGGGATGGAGATCGACTCGGCCACGAACTCCTTGATCAACCGCAGGAGGGGGGTGCGGCGGCGGGGAGGGGAGAGGAGAGGGGTGTCAGGCGGGGATGGGAAGGGAGGGGGAAGGGGTGGCGGGGCGCTGGCGGGCCGGCGGGCTCGCGGGCTTGGCCACCGCTGTCGAGCCGCGCACCACCAGCTCGGGGCGGAACAGGTATTCGGAGTTGGGGGAGGGGTGACCGTTGATCTCGTCGACCAGGGCGCGGACCGCGGCGACCGCCATGGCGGCGACCGGCTGGCGCACCGTGGTCAGCGGCGGGTCGGTGAAGGCCATGAGCGGGGAGTCGTCGTACCCGACCACGGAGATGTCGCCGGGCACCGACAGCCCGCGCTGGCGGGCGGCCCGGATCGCGCCGAGCGCCATCAGGTCCGAGCCGCAGACGAGTCCGGTCACGCCACGCTCGATGAGCCGGCCGGCGGCGGCCTCGCCACCCTCGACGCCGAACAGCGACAGCTCGGTCAGCTCGGACAGCTCGTCGGAGGTGATGTCGGTCAGGCGCCCCATCGCGGCCTTGTAGCCGGCGACCTTGCGCTGCACCGGCACGAACCGGTCCGGGCCGGTGATCAGGCCGATCCGGCGGTGCCCGAGCGCGACCAGGTGGGCGACCGCCAGTTCGGCGGACTCCCTGTCGTCGCAGGAGACGAACGGCGCGGGGATCCCCGGCGCGTACCCGTTGATCATGACGATCGGCAGCGGCCGGGCCAGCAGCGTGCGGTAGCGGTCGTGGTCCGCCGCGGTGTCGGCGTGCAGGCCGGAGACGAAGACGATGCCGGAGACCTGCCGGTCCAGCAGCATCTCCACGTACTCGTCCTCGCGGACGCCGCCCGGTGTCTGCGTGCAGAGCACCGGTGTGTAGCCGGTGGGGGCGAGCGCGGACTCGATGATCTGGGCGAACGCCGGGAAGATCGGGTTGTCCAGCTCCGGCACGACCAGGCCGACAAGTCCGGCGCTGCGCTTGCGCAGCCGGGCCGGTCGCTCGTAGCCGAGCACATCGAGGGCGGTCAGGACGGCCTGCCGGGTCTCGGGGGCCACACCGGGGCGGTCGTTGAGCACCCGCGACACCGTGGCCTCGCTGACTTCAGCCTGTTGGGCGATGTCGGATAGTCGAGCGCGCATGTGCGGCACTTTAGCCCAACGGCAAAGTCTTGCGTACACTTCTGCAAGCCCTTCCATTCTCTGCAACCTCTTGCTAACGTCCCCGCAACATGCGAGAGCAGCGGCGCAGCATCTCGGCGCCGGTCAGCAAGAAATTTCAGAGGTTTCCACTGGCGGGCCGCCCTTCCCCCGGCGGGCCGCCATGACGACAGGAGTACCGATGCGCATCCGTACCGCGGGTGTGGTCGCCGTCCTCGGCCTGGCGCTCGCCGCCTCCGGCTGTGGTGACAGCGGCAGCGACGACAAGCCGGCCGCCGGCGAGTCCGCCAAGGCGACCGGCGGCAAGCTGGTGATCTGGGCCGACGACAAGCGCACGGCCGCGCTCAAGCCGTTCGCCGAGGAGTTCGGCAAGGAGAACGGCGTGACCGTCGAGGTCCAGGCCGTCTCCAAGGACCTGCAGACCAACTTCGTCACCGCCTCGCAGCAGGGCAGCGGCCCGGACGTCGTGGTCGGCGCGCACGACTGGATCGGCAACCTGGTCCAGAACGGCGCCATCGACCCGGTGCAGCTCCCGGCCGAGCAGAAGTCCGGCTTCAACGAGACCGCGATCAAGGCGGTCACGTTCAACGGCCAGCTCTACGGCGTGCCCTACGCCACCGAGAACGTGGCGCTGATCCGTAACACCGAGCTGGCCCCCGAGGCGCCGAAGACGATCGAGGACCTGGTCGCCGCCGGCAAGAAGCTCAAGGCCGAGAAGAAGGCCAGCGAGATCCTGTGCCTGCAGTCCGGCCAGAACGGCGACGCGTACCACATCTACCCGCTCTACACCTCGGGCGGCGGCTACCTGTTCGGCACCGCGGCGAACGGCGACTACGACCCGAAGGACCTGGGCGTGGGCAAGCCGGAGTCGATCGCTGCCTTCCAGAAGATCGCCAAGCTGGGTGAGAAGGGCGAGGGTGCGCTGAAGCGCTCCATCACCGGCGAGAACTCCATCGCCACCTTCACCGGCAAGAAGTGCGCGTTCCTGGTCTCCGGCCCGTGGGCCGTGGCCGACGCCAAGAAGGCCAACATCTCCTACGACATCTCCCCGGTCCCCGGCTTCGCCGGTGGCAAGGAGGCCCAGCCGTTCGTGGGCGTCCAGGCGTTCTACGTGGCCGCCAAGGGCAAGAACAAGGCCCTGGCCCAGGAGTTCGTCACCAACTACGTGACCAAGCCCGAGCTGGCCGTCGCGCTGTACAAGGCCGAGCCGCGCCCGCCGGCGCTGACCGCCGCCTTCGACCAGGTCAAGGGCGAGGACCCGGACCTGGCCAAGTTCTCCGAGGCCGGCAAGAACGGCCAGGTGCTCCCGGCGATCCCGGCCATGGCCGCGATCTGGGACCCGTTCGGCAAGGCGGAGGCCGCCATCATCGGCGGCGCCGACCCGGCCAAGACGATCACGGCCGCCGGCAAGACCATCCAGGGTCAGATCAAGTAATGAGCGCGCCGCTGTCCGGCCCGGGGTCTGCACCGCAGGCCCCGGGCCGGGAGCCCGTACGCCGTGGGCTCCCGCGCACGTCCCGTACCGCGCGGCAACACGCGCCGATCACCGCGACCGGCCTCGTCGTCAAGGTGATCCTGCTCGGCCTGGTGGCCGGGATCGCGATCTGGGCGGCCTTCCCGCTCATCGAGGCCGAGCACTGGATCGCGCTGGGCGTCCTGGCGGTCACCACCGCCGGCCTGTTCTACCTCTACCTGAGCCGCCGGCACATCCCGGCCAAGTACCTGGTCCCCGGCACCCTCTTCCTGATCGCCTTCCAGGTCTTCCCGGTGCTCTACACCGCGAGCACCGCGTTCACGAACTTCGGCGACGGCCACCGGGGCAGCAAGGACGACGCGATCGTCGCCGTGCAGACCTCCTCGGTGAAGCAGGTGCCCGGCTCGACCGAGTACAACCTCACCGTCGCCACCACCGGCGACCCGGCGACCGGTGACCTGGTGTTCCTGCTCGGCGACCCGAAGACCAAGGAGGTCTTCGCCGGCGACGCGGGCGGGCTGCGCAAGCTCGACGCCGCCGACGTCGAGGTGAGCAGCCTCAGCGGCAAGATCACCGCCGCGGACGGCTACACCCTGCTGAACATCGGACAGGCCAGCGCCCGCAGCGAGGCGGTCACCGCGCTCGTCGTGCCCACCGACGAGGGCGCCATCCGCTCCAACGGCCTGACCCGGGCGTACGAGGGCAAGGCCATCCGGGCGTACGACGCCGGATGCGACTGCGTCAAGGACAGCGAGACCGGCAAGACGTGGACCGCGGACGAGAGGTCCGGCTCCTTCGTCGCCGCCGACGGCGAGCGTCTCGCCCAGGGCTGGAAGGTCGACGTCGGGCTGAAGAACTTCAGCGCCGTGCTCACCGACCCGAACATCTCCGGCCCGTTCTTCGGCACGCTGGCCTGGAACTTCGCGTTCGCGATCGGCTCCACCGGGCTGACCTTCCTGCTCGGCATGGCCATCGCGCTCGCGCTGCACTCACCCCGGATGCGCGGCACCAACCTCTACCGGATGGTGCTGATCCTGCCGTACGCCATGCCGTCGTTCGCCATGCTGTTGATCTGGCGGGACATGTTCAACACGGACTTCGGTCTGCTCAACAACCTGTTCGGGCTGAACGTCGACTGGTTCGGCGGCAACTGGTCCGCCCGGATCGCCGTGCTGCTGGTGCAGTTGTGGCTCGGCTACCCGTACATGTTCCTGGTGGCCACCGGCGCGTTGCAGGCCATCCCCCGGGAGCTGACCGAGGCGACCTCGGTCGACGGCGCGTCGCCCTGGCAGTCGTTCCGGGCGGTCACCCTGCCGCTGCTGCTGGTGGCGCTGTCGCCGCTGCTGATCGCGTCGTTCGCCTACAACTTCAACAACGTCAACGCGATCCTGTTCACCACCGAGGGCGGCCCGTTCGCGCCGGACAACCCGACGAACGGCGCCACCGACCTGCTGATCACCTACACGTACCGGCTCGCGTTCGGCGCGCAGGGCGCCGAGTTCGGCCTGGCCGCCACCGTCTCGATCTTCATCTTCGCGATCGTGGCGACGGTGTCGGCGATCAGCTTCCGGCGGACCCGCAAGCAGGAGGAGGTGTACTCGTGACCACCATCGCGGAGACGCCCGCACCCACTGGCACCCGCACGCCGGCCCGCCGCTCGCGCAGCCGCTGGTTCGCCCAGGTGGGCTGGCGGCACCTGGTCGGAGTGGTGGCTGTGGCGTTCAGCCTCTTCCCGATCCTGTTCGTGATCTCGGCGGCGTTCAACCCGCTCGGCACGCTCTCCTCCACCGAGCTGCTGCCGACCGGGGCGTCGCTGGAGAACTTCACCAACCTGTTCGACAACACCGCGTTCGGCCACTGGTTCCTCAACTCGCTGCTGCTCGCGGGCGTGGCCAGCTTCGCGTCGATCTTCCTGTCGTCGCTCGCGGCGTACGCGTTCTCCCGGATGCGTTTCGCCGGGCGCCGGGTCGGCCTGCTGGCACTGCTGCTGATCCAGATGTTCCCGCAGTTCCTGGCGATCGTGGCGATCTTCCTGATCTTCACCACGCTCACCGACCTCTACCCGGCGATCGGGTTCAACACCCCGTGGGGCCTGTTCCTGCTCTACATGGGTGGCGCGCTGGGTGCGAACACCTGGCTGATGAAGGGCTTCTTCGACACGCTGCCGAAGGAGCTGGACGAGTCGGCCACCATGGACGGCGCGTCGCACGTGCAGGTCTTCTTCCGGATCATGCTGCCGCTGGTGGCGCCGATCCTGGCGGTGACCGGCCTGCTCGCGTTCATCGGGTCGATCAACGAGTTCATCATCGCCAACGTGTTCCTCACCGAACCCGAGTCGAAGACCCTCGCGGTCGGCATGTTCGGCCTGGTCGCGGGCGAGCGCAACAACAACTTCGGGATGTTCGCGGCGGGCACGCTGCTCACCGCGATCCCGACGGTGCTGGTGTTCCAGCTGCTCCAGCGCTACATCGTCTCCGGGCTCACCTCCGGAGCGGTAAAGGGCTGAGCCTCCTCGGCTCACGCTGCGGCAAGGGCGTCGTGTCGGCGTACACCGGAGCGGTTCTCGGGCGGACCGCCGCGGTCGGGTGAAACCGGCCGCGGCGGGTGCCCGCCCCTCTCCCTGTCGGTACGACGCGAAAGGCAGCACCATGTCCCTTCAGCCGCACCACGACGGTTCCGCCACCTACGTCCCGGAGCAGGAGCCCGCGCTCGGGCAGACGGTGCCGGTCCTCGTCCGGGTCCCGGCCGGCACCGGCGTCTCCCAGGTGCACGTGCGCACTACAGGCGACGGCGAACCGCGCTTCGCCGAGGCACGGATCGACCGCACCGACGGCGGCGACGTGTGGTGGCGGGCCGACGTCGAGGTCCGTAACCCGGTCAGCAACTACCGCTTCCTGCTCGACGGCGAACGCGGCACCCGCTGGCTGAACGCCGCCGGCCTGGCCGGGCACGACGTGCCCGACAACGGCGACTTCAAGCTGGTCAGCTACGCTCCGCCGCCGGCCTGGGCCCGCGACGCGGTGATCTACCAGATCTTCCCGGACCGGTTCGCCCGCTCGGCCGCCGCCGATGGCCGGACCGTGCCGGACTGGGCCATCGGATGCGACTGGGACACCCCTGTCATCGGACGCGGCCCGGAGACGCCCCGGCAGTTCTACGGCGGCGACCTCGACGGGATCACCGAGCGCCTGGACCACCTGGACCGGCTCGGCGTCAACACCGTCTACCTCACGCCGGTCTTCCCGGCCCGTTCCAACCACAGGTACGACGCGTCGAGCTTCGACACCGTCGACCCGCTGCTCGGCGGCGACGCGGCGCTGGCCCGGCTCGCCGACGCGGTGCGCGCCCGGGGCTGGCGGCTGCTCGGCGACATCACCAGCAACCACACCGGCGACGCCCACGACTGGTTCACCGCCGCCGTCTCCGACGTGCACGCGCCGGAACGCGACCTGTACTACTTCGACCTGGCCGGCGGCGACTACGAGTCGTGGAACGGGGTGAAGTCGCTGCCCAAGCTCAACTGGGGCAGCGCGGAGCTGCGCCGACGGTTCGCCACCGCCGAGGACTCGCTGCTGCGCCGCTGGCTGCGCCCGCCGTACGGGCTGGACGGCTGGCGTGTCGACGTGGCGAACATGACCGGCCGGCGCGGCGCGGACGCGTACACCCACGAGGTGGCGCGGCTGCTGCGCGAGGTGGTCGCCGAAACCCGGCCGGACGGCCTGCTGCTGGCCGAGCACGGCCACGACCACACCGGTGACCTGGACCGCGACGGCTGGCACGGGACGATGAACTACGTCGGCTTCACCGACCCGGTCTGGTCCTGGCTGCGTCACGGCGACGACCCGGTGCCGAACTTCCTCGGCACCCCGGGCGGGGTCCGGCGGCGCGACGCGGACGCGGTGCTCGCCACCATGAACACCTACCGGTCGCTGGTGTCGTGGCGGTCGTACACGCACTCGTGGCAGCTGCTCGGCTCGCACGACTCGGCCCGGATCCGCACCGTGGTCGGCGACGCGGCCCGGCAGGAGGTGGCGGCCGGGCTGCTCGCCACGATGCCCGGCACGCCTGTGGTCTTCGCCGGGGACGAGCTGGGCCTGACCGGTACGAACGGGGAGGGCTCGCGTACCCCGATGCCGTGGCACCGGCCCCAGAGCTGGGACCGGCGCACGTTCGACGCGTACCGTGCGTTGCTGACGCTGCGCCGCGACGAGCCGGCGCTGCGGCACGGCGGCCTGCGGTGGGTGCACGCGGACGCGGACACGCTCGTCTTCCTGCGCGAGGCGCCCGGGTCGACGGTGCTGGTGCTGGCGAGACGCGCCCCCGGCACCCGGGTCCGCCTGGCCGGCCTGCCCGCCGCCGAGAACGTCTACGGCGACGCCCCCGCCCTCCACCCCGATGCCGAGGACGCGGTGATCCTCCCCGCCGACGGCCCCACCTTCCAGGTCTGGCGCCTGCACCAGCCCTGACCTCTCGCGATCTTGCGGTTGCGGCCCTTGTGGCGCGGCTTTCGCCCGTTGTGTCGGGGCGGTAACCGCAAGATCGCGGGGGAGGTGGTCACGGTATGACGGCAGCTCGGCCGGGTCATTACTACAAAGCGTCGTTGATGAGGGAGGATGGGACGCGTGGAAGCTCTTCGACTGATTCTTCTCTACGTCCATCTGATCGGTTTCGCGTTGCTGCTCGGCGGTGGGATCGCCCAGTACGTCAGCGGCCGGCTGCGGATCAACGCGGCCATGCTCTGGGGCGCGATCATCCAGGTCCTCACCGGCATCGGGCTGTCCGCCCCGCTGCGTGACGGCGACGAGCCGGCGCCGGCGAAACTTGTTACCAAGTTGGTGCTCGCGCTGGTCATCTTCGTCATGGTCTTCTTCTCCCGGAAGCGGGAGACCGTCAACCGTGGCCACTTCCTCGCGATCGTCGGGTTGACGCTGGTCAACGCGGCCGTCGCGGTGTTCTGGCGTTAGTCCGCCAGGCGTCGGGGAAGCTCGGGAAAACGGACGTTCGCGACACCATCGCGCACGCCCACCGGCCGGATAAGTGACGTGCCCCACGCAAGGGTTACACCGAGGTAACGGACGCTCAACAGTCGTGCACGATTGTCGGCCGGTGGGTGGGCGCGGGCGTACGCTCCCGTCCGTAACGTGGGACGCCGGCGGCACATCGCACGCCGGCGCAAGGGCTGCACACCGCGCACGACGCGGGTGCAAGGGGAAGGAGACGTCTTGCGCTCTGTGCGTGGGATGCGGATCGCCTCCGCCATCGTGGCGGGTGGACTCGTGCTGGGCGCTGCCGCGTGTGGTGAGGCTCCGGACGACGACAACAACGCCGGCGGCGACGGCGGCAAGAAGTTCAGCGCCTGCATGGTGACCGACGTCGGCGGCGTCGACGACAAGTCCTTCAACGCCTCGGCCTGGAAGGGCCTGCAGGAGGCGCAGAAGGAGAACGACAAGATCGACATCAAGTACGTCCAGTCGAAGGCCGAGGCTGACTACGAGGTCAACCTGACCGGGTTCGTCAACCAGAAGTGCGACTTCATCCTGGCCGTCGGTGGCCTGATGTCGGACGCCACCAAGGCGGCGGCTGAGAAGAACCCGAACCAGCAGTTCGCCATCGTCGACGCCAACCCGGGTGTGTCGAACGTCTACCCGATGCAGTTCGACACCGCGCAGGCCGGGTTCCAGGCCGGCTACCTGGCCGCCGGGATGAGCAAGTCCGGCAAGGTCGGCACCTACGGCGGCCTGCCGATCCCGCCGGTCACCATCTTCATGGACGGCTTCGCCGACGGCGTGGCGTACTACAACAAGGCCAAGAGCAAGAACGTCCAGGTGCTGGGCTGGGACAAGGCCACCCAGAAGGGCTCCTTCGCCAACTCGTTCGAGAAGCAGGACGAGGGCAAGAAGGTCTCCGACGCGCTCGTCGCGCAGGGCGCCGACATCGTGATGCCGGTCGCCGGTGGCGCCGGTCTCGGCACCACCTCCGCGGCCAAGGCCTCGGGCGGCAAGTACTCGGTCGTCTGGGTGGACATCGACGGCTGCGAGAGCACCCCGGACTGCTCGGCGATCCTGACCACCGTGGTCAAGAACATCCCGGACGCCGTCAAGGAGGCCGCTCTGAAGGCCGCCGGTGGCGAGAAGCTCCAGGCCACGCCGGGCTTCGTGGGCACGCTCGCCAACAACGGCGTCTCGATCGCCCCGTACCACGACTTCGACAGCAAGGTCCCGGCGGACCTGAAGGCCGAGGTCGACAAGATCAAGACGGACATCGCCGCCGGCACCATCACTGTCACCTCGAAGGCCCAGCCGACCAAGTGACAGTCCCGCCGGCCGCCGCGATGCCATCATCGGCAGCGAGGGCCGGCGGGCACCAGGCATGACGATCCGGCCGTCCCGGCGCAACGGGGTCCCGAACCCCGGCGCCGGGGCGGCCGATCACCTTGAATCCCCCGAACATCCCCACCCGGCGCGGTGGCGGCGCGGCAGGTCGCTACGCTGCACCATCGCTCGCACTCCAGGAGGTTGCGCTGAGACTCGAACTGCGCGGCATCACCAAACGGTTCGGTGATCTGGTCGCCAACGACCACATCGACCTGACGGTGGAGCCTGGAGAGATCCACGCCCTGCTCGGCGAGAACGGCGCCGGCAAGTCGACCCTGATGAACGTGCTCTACGGCCTCTACCAGCCGGACGAGGGCGAGATCCTGGTCGACGGCAAGCCGCTGAAGCTGAAGGGCCCGTCGGACGCGATCGCCGCCGGGATCGGGATGGTGCACCAGCACTTCATGCTCGTGCCGGTCTTCACCGTGGCCGAGAACGTGATGCTCGGCGCCGAGCAGGTCAGGGGGCCGTTCGCCGGCATCCTCGACCGGCGACGGGCCCGGCGCGAGGTCGCCGAGGTGTCCGAGCGGTACAACCTGCGGGTCGACCCGGACGCGGTGATCGAGGACCTGCCGGTCGGCATCCAGCAGCGGGTGGAGATCGTCAAGGCCCTCACCCGCGACGTCGACCTGCTGATCCTCGACGAGCCGACCGCCGTGCTCACCCCGCAGGAGACCGAGGAGCTGCTCACGGTCATGCGGTCGCTCAAGGCCGCCGGCAAGTCGATCGTGTTCATCACCCACAAGCTGGGCGAGGTGAAGGCCATCGCCGACCGGATCACCGTGATCCGGCGCGGGAAGACGGTCGGCACCGCCGAGCCGAGCGCCAGCCGGGACGAACTGGCCGCGCTGATGGTGGGACGCAGCGTCCGGCTGACGGTGGACAAGAAGCCGGCCACGCCGGGCAGGCCGGTCCTGGAGGTCGCCGGCCTGGTTGTGGACGACGACCGGCAGGTACGCGCTGTCGACGGCGTCGACCTGACAGTGCACGCCGGTGAGGTGCTCGGCGTGGCGGGCGTGCAGGGCAACGGCCAGACCGAGCTGATCGAGGCGATCATGGGCCTGCGCCCGACGCTCGCCGGCACGATCAGCCTCGACGGCGAGCCGACGTCCGGCTGGTCGACGAAGAAGGTGCTCCACGCCGGCGTCGGCTACGTGCCGGAGGACCGCAGCGTGGACGGCCTGGTCAAGGAGTTCTCCGTGGCGGAGAACCTGGTGCTGGACATCTACGACCGGCCGCCCTTCGGCAAGGGCCTGTCGCTCAAGCCCGAGGCCATCGCGAAGTCGGCCCGGGAACGGATCGAGCAGTTCGACGTCCGTACCTCCTCGGCCGACGCGGCGGTCGGCACGCTCTCCGGCGGCAACCAGCAGAAGGTGATCGTGGCGCGGGAGCTGTCCCGGCCGCTGAAGCTCTTCATCGCGGCCCAGCCCACCCGGGGCGTGGACGTCGGCTCGATCGAGTTCATCCACAGCCGGGTCATCCGCGAGCGGGACATCGGTACCGCGGTCATGGTGGTCTCCAGTGAGCTGGACGAGGTGATCGGCCTGGCCGACCGGATCGCGGTCATGTACCGCGGGCGGATCATCGGCGTCGTCGGCCCGGACACCCCGCGCGAGGAGATCGGCCTGCTGATGGCCGGCATCACCCCGGACGCCGCCACCCCGGACGCCGCCACCCCGGACGCCGCCACCGCGACCGACGACGGCCCTGGCAACGAGGACGAGGCATGACCAACCCGAACCCCGTCTCGGGCTCCCCGGACAAGGAACCGGCGACCGAGGCGCAGGAGTCGCTGAGCGAGGCCCGGGCGACGCCGACGCAACCGGCCGGTGACACCGAGCAGACGGTGCCCGCCACCGCGACCGCGAAGAAGCCGGCCCCGGCGGGAGAATCCCGCCCCGGCATGGGCCGGATGTTCCTGGACAACCTCTGGGCGGCCAACACGGTCACCGTGACAGTGCTCGCGGTGCTGCTGGCCATGGTGGTCGGCGCGGTGCTGATCATCGTGTCCGACCCGGAGGTGCTGGCCACCTACAGCTACATCACGGCTCGCCCCTCGGACGCGCTGAACGCCAGCTGGACGGTGGTCAGCGAGGCGTACGCGAACCTGTTCAAGGGCGCGATCTTCGATCCGGAAGCGGTCGGCTTCACCGCCGCCCTGAGCCCGATCTCGGAGACGCTCACCTACGCCGCGCCGCTCGTCTTCACCGGTCTGTCGGTGGCGCTGGCCTTCCGCGGCGGCCTGTTCAACATCGGCGCCCAGGGACAGGCGACGATCGCCGTCATCCTGGCCGCCGTGGCCGGCTTCGCGCTGCCGCTGCCGCCCGTCGTGCACCTGCTGGTGGCGCTGATCGCCGGCGCGCTCGGCGGCGCGCTCTGGGGCTTCATCCCCGGCATCCTGAAGGCACGGGCGGGCGCGCACGAGGTGATCAACACGATCATGCTCAACTACGTGGCGGTCTACTTCCTGTCCTGGATCATCGTCCAGAACGGGGTGCAGAACCCGAACCGGTCGGACGCGATCAGCAAGCCGGTCGAGTCCACCGCGCAGCTGCCCCGCCTGCTCGGCGACGACCTGCGGGTGCACGCCGGCATCCTGCTCGCGGTGGCGGCCACCTGGTTCATCGCCTGGCTGCTCAACCGCTCCACGCTCGGCTTCGAGCTGCGGGCCGTGGGCGCGAACCCGGACGCGGCCCGGACCGCCGGCATCAGCGTCACGAAGACGTACGTCCTGGTGATGGTGTTCGCCGGCATGCTTGCCGGTCTCGGCGGCTCGACCATGGTGCTCGGCACCACCGCCACCGCGCTGACCCCGCTGGTGATCGCGCAGATCGGCTTCGACGGCATCCTGGTCGCGCTGCTCGGCCGCGTGAAGCCGTGGGGCGTCCTCCTGGCCGCGCTGCTGTTCGGCGCGCTCCAGGCCGGCGGCAACCGGATGCAGTCCTACTCCGGCATCTCGCTGGAACTGGTCACCGTGCTCCAGGCGCTCATCGTCATCTTCATCGCCGCGCCTGCCCTGGTGAAGACGATCTTCCAGCTCCGGGCGGCCCGCGCCGCCCGGTTGCAGACGAGCCTCGCGAAGGGCTGGTGAGCATGTCCACCACCGCTGTCCCCGAGGTCGCCGTTACCGCGGTCGACGAGGGTTTCTGGACCCGTAACCGGAAGATCGGCGCGGTCCTGCTGGCGCTCGGTGTGCTCGCGGCGGTGCTGTTCGGCGCGCTCGCGACCGACCAGCACGCGCGGTTCACGCTCAGTGAGACCGAGGGCGGGGCCGCCCTGGAGATCAACGGTACGGTCGGCGCGATCCTGTTCGGGCTGATCACCGCCGCGGCCGGAGGCGCGCTGCTGGCCGGTGTGCCCAAGCGCTGGTTCATGCTGCTGCTCGGTGCCGGGCTGGTCGCCTTCGTGCTGAGCTTCCTGTGCTGGCAGGTCTCCGCCGCGCCCGAGGGGCGCAACTTCATGCCGCTGGTGAACGTCGTCCGCGGCACGTTCATCCTGGCCCTGCCGCTGATCTTCGGTGCGCTCGCCGGTGTGCTCTGCGAGCGTTCCGGCGTGGTGAACGTGGCGATCGAGGGCCAGCTCCTGATGGGCGCGTTCTCCGGTGCGCTGTTCGGCAGCATGTCCGGCAGCGTCTGGGTGGGTCTGGTGGCCGCCGCCGTCGGCGGCGCGTTCATCTCGTTCCTGCTGGCCGTGTTCTCCATCCGCTACCTGGTCGACCAGGTGGTCATGGGCATCGTGCTCAACCTGCTCGCGGTCGGCATCACCGGCTTCCTCTACGAGCGGCTGATGCAGACCGACGCGGCGAAGTACAACAGCGCGCCCCGGTTCGGCAACTGGGAGATCCCGCTGCTGTCCGACATCCCGCTGCTCGGTCCGGCGCTGTTCCGGGGCAACATCTTCCTCTACCTCGGTCTGCTGCTGGTGCTGGTCATCCACCTGGCGCTGTTCCGTACCCGGTGGGGCCTGCGGACCCGCTCGGTGGGTGAGCACCCGACCGCGGCGGACACGCTGGGCGTGAAGGTGCTGCGGCTGCGCTACCGCAACGTGATCCTGGCCGGTCTGGTGGCCGGCGTCGGCGGCGCCTCGTACACGCTGGCGCTCTACTCGTTCACCAAGAACATGATCGGCGGTAAGGGCTTCATCGCCCTGGCCGCGCTGATCTTCGGCCGGTGGAGCCCGACCGGCGCGCTGCTGGCGGCGCTCTTCTTCGGCTTCGCCGACCAGCTCGCCACCTACCTCGGGGCGATCGGCAGCAGCATCCCGAGCCAGTTCCTGGCGATGCTGCCGTACCTGGCGACGATCCTGGCCGTGGCCGGGCTGGTCGGCAAGGTCCGGGCACCGGCCGCCGACGGCAAGCCGTACATCAAGGGCTGACCGCCCGCCGCGACACCGATGCCCGGCGGGGCGACCCGCCGGGCATCGTCGTCTCCGGCCGCAACCGCGACCGATCGGCGTTGACTGGGCAGAATGGGGATTGTGATGGAGATCGACTGGGAGCGGCTGCGGGCCGCCGCCACCGAGGTGATGCGGCACGCCTACGTGCCGTACTCGAAGTTCCCGGTGGGCGCCGCCGCGCTCGTCGATGACGGCCGGGTCGTGGTCGGCTGCAACGTGGAGAACGCCGGCTACGGGGTCACCCTCTGCGCCGAGTGCGGTGTGGTCTCGCAGCTGCACGCCACCGGCGGCGGCCGGATCGTGGCGCTGTCCTGCGTCGACGCCACCGGTGAGCCGCTGATGCCGTGCGGCAGGTGCCGGCAGTTGCTCTGGGAGCAGGGCGGGCCGGAGTGCCTGGTCGAGGCGAAGGGCGGGCCGTTGCGGATGGCCGAGCTGCTGCCGCACGCCTTCGACGTGGCCGACATCGAGGCGGTGACCGGCGAGCACCCGGTGCCTGTGGTGCCGGACCGGCTGGCCGCCTGGCGGGGCCGGGGCACCGTGTTCGTGCACCCCGACCTGTCGGCCGGGCAGCAGGTGTGGACCGCGTACTGGGAGCGGTCGTCCGGTGAGACCGGCGCCGAGACCGGCGTGCTGGAGGAGGGCTCGACCTGGGACGACCCGGCCGGGGCGATCGAGTGGGGGCTGGCGCGGACGCCGCGCGTGGTGGTGGTGGACGCTTCGGGGACGATCTTCTGGGCTGGTGAGGGTGAGCCTCCTACGGAGATTCCGGTTCGTTGGGGTTGAGCCGGTTGAGTCGGGGGTTGCGGTTGGGGCCGGGGGCCGACCGCGCCCGGCTCCGGGCGGTCAGGCTTGATCCCTCCGCCGGGCACGGTCGGCCCCGGCCCGACGTGGGCACCGAACGCGGCGAGTGCGGCCGACGTTGTTGATCTATTGATGGGAACTCAAAGGTGAGTGCTTTTACGGCGGTTGATGTCATTCGGGCCAAGCGGGACGGGGGTGTGCTGAGCGACGGGCAGATCGACTGGGTGGTCGACGCGTACACCAGGGGCCTGGTCGCCGACGAGCAGATGTCGGCGCTGGCCATGGCGATCCTGCTGCGCGGCATGACCGCTCCGGAGATCGCCCGGTGGACCGCCGCCATGATCGCCAGCGGCGAGCGGCTCGACCTGTCGCCGGTGTCCCGGCCGACAGTGGACAAGCACTCCACCGGCGGCGTCGGTGACAAGATCACCCTGCCGCTGACCCCGCTGGTGGCCGCCTGCGGCGCGGCGGTGCCGCAGCTGTCCGGCCGGGGCCTGGGCCACACCGGCGGCACGCTGGACAAGCTGGAGTCGATCCCGGGCTGGCGGGCGGCGCTCACGAACGACGAGTTCATCGCCCAGCTCCGCGACGTGGGCGCGGTGATCTGCGCGGCCGGCGACGGGCTCGCCCCGGCCGACCGCAAGCTGTACGCGCTGCGCGACGTCACCGGCACCGTCGAGGCGATCCCGCTGATCGCCAGCTCGATCATGAGCAAGAAGATCGCCGAGGGAACCGGCGCGCTGGTGCTCGACGTGAAGGTCGGCTCCGGCGCGTTCATGAAGAACGTCGACGACGCCCGCGAGCTGGCCCGCACCATGGTCGAACTGGGCGGCGCGCACGGCGTACGGACCGTCGCCCTGCTCACCGACATGACCACCCCGCTCGGCCTCGCAGTGGGCAACGCCGTCGAGGTGACCGAGTCGGTGGAGGTGCTCGCCGGTGGCGGCCCGGCCGACGTGGTGGAGCTGACGCTGGCGCTGGCACGGGAGATGCTCGACGCGGCCGGCCTGCCGGACGCCGACCCGGCCACCGCGCTGCGCGACGGGCGGGCGATGGACGCCTGGCGCACGATGATCCGGGCGCAGGGCGGTGACCCGGACGCCCCGATGCCCGTCGCGAACGAGGTCGAGGTGGTCACCGCGACCGAGGACGGCTGGGTCGCCGAGGTCGACGCGTACGCGATCGGGGTGGCCGCCTGGCGGCTCGGCGCCGGCCGGGCCCGCAAGGAGGACCCGGTGAGCATCCCGGCGGGCGTGGTGCTGCACAAGCGCCGCGGTGACCGGGTGCGGGTCGGCGACCCGCTGTTCGAGCTGCGCGCCGAGCACGCCGAGCGGATGCCCGCCGCGCTGGCCGAGGCACGCGCCGCGGTGCGGGTGGCGCCGGACGCGCCGGAGGCGACGCCGCTCGTCGTCGAGCGGATCGGCTGAGGGCCATGGTGCCGCCCCGGTCGGAGTCGCTATCCTCCCAGGCCAGGGGGGACCGACCGGCGAGGACCCGAACAGACAGGGACTGACCGTGCGCGTACCCGCTCCCGACCCCCGGGCCGTCCGGGAGGCGAGCCTGGACGAGTTGTCCCGGCTGGGCCTTCCGCTGCCACCGCCACAGTTCCCGCTGGTGTGGGAGCCGGACGACGAGATCGAGCTGCGTCCGACAGCGGAGATCGAGGCCCGGATAGCGGTCCTGCACGTGATCCTGGCCCGCTGCTTCGGGATGCCCGCGCAGGCGGCGATGGGCTGGCTGCTGGAGTCGCACCTGGTCGACTCGGTGACGCCGCCGGAGTGGCAGTTCGTGATGGGCGGCCGGGGTGACCACAGGTCGTTCGTGCTGCACCACGACGCCCTGTTCTCGCTGGCCTGGGTGCTCGGGCTGGCGAAGGAGCTGGACCCGACGGTGCCGGTGGACGAGCGGCTGGTCGAGCGGATGCCGAACCTGGTCGCGGGGGAGACGTTCGGCCAGTGGCAGGCCCGGATCCTGGCCGCGCCGCAGCATCCGGGCGACGCGGCGGCCCTGCTCGACCTGCACTACTGCCTGGACTGGGCGTACCTGGAGACGGAGAAGGCCGGCGGGCCGCTGCCCGGGCTGGTGGACGCCAACGCGATCGGGCAGCGCCGGTGGGCGCTGGAGTGGGCGGTGGTGCTGCGCGGGCCGTACCACGAGGAGCCGCCGGGCTGGGAAGAGGTCGACCTGTCCACCTGAGCGCGGTCAGCGCGGGCGGTGCACGCCGAGCCGGACCGAGAGCGTGACCGGCACCGGTTCGGGCAGCGTGGCGATGCGCGCGGCGAGCCGTTCCGGGTCGGCGTGCCAGGCGCTCGGTCCCATCCCGACGAGCGTGGCGACCTCGGCGCGGGTCAGCGCGAGCCGGGCCCGGTGCCCGGTGGCGGACTCCTCGGTGAAGTGGGCGCCGAGGCTCCCGGCAACCCGCTCGGCCTTGTCCGGGTCCACCCGCAGCAGGTCCAGCGCGTCGACGAGTTCGGTCAGGTGGTCGGCGGCCGGGGTGACCACGAGCAGCGCGCCGCCGGGGTCGAGCACCCGGTGGAACTCCGGGCCGTTGCGCGGCGCGAACACGTTCAGCAGCACGGCGGTGGACCGGTCGGCCAGCGGTAGTCGCTGCCAGGTGTCGGCCAGCGCGGCGGCGGCCCGCGGGTGGGCCTTGGCTGCGCGGCGCAGCGCCGGCTTGGAGACGTCCAGGGCCAGGCCGGCGGCGTCCGGCAGCGCCGCCAGCACCGCCGCGAGGTAATGCCCGGTCCCGGCGCCGGCATCGACGACCAGGGGGTACGGCTCGACGCCCGCGACGCGTACCGCTGTGGTCGCGAGCGCGGCGGCGACGGTGTCGTAGTGGCCGGCGGCGAGGAAGCCGGCGCGGGCGGCGACCATCTCGGCGCTGTCCCCGCTGTGCGGGGCGCGGCCGGCGAGCAGGTTGACGTATCCCTGCCGGGCCATGTCGAAGCTGTGCCCGCGCGGGCAGCGCAGCGCGCGTGCGGTGCCGGCGGTGGTCTCGGTGAGCGGTTCGGCGCAGACCGGGCAGCGCAGCCGGTCGAGGATGCGATCGTCCACGGCTCAGTGCTCCGCAGCCGGGCGGCCGGTGAGGTGGCCGATCACGCGCTGGCTGAGCGTGCCGAGCGCGGACACCTCGGCCGGGGTGAGCCGGTCGATCAGGTGCCGGCGGACGGCTGCCACGTGCCCCGGCGCGGCGGCCTCGACGGCCCGGCGCCCGGCCGGGGTGAGCACGACGACCGAGCCGCGGCCGTCGGTGGCGCACTCCTCCCGGGTGACCAGGCCGCGTTGCTGCATGCGGGAGATATGGTGGGACAGGCGGCTGCGGGACCAGAGCATCCGGTCTGCCAGCTCGCTGAGCCGTAGCCGCTGCTCCGGGGTCTCGGAGAGGTCGCTCAGGACGTCGTAGTCGGGCTCGGAGAGCCCGGCGTCCTGCATCAGCTCCCGGGCCAGTTCCAGGTCGAGCAGGCGGCGCATGCGGCGGTAGCCGCGCCACGCGCGGTCCTCCTGCTCGTCCAGCCAGCGGGGTTCGTCCACAGACCGATCCTACCGGTGTTGTTGACATGTCACCAAGTTGCGGCCTAGGTTGATGACATGTCAACCAAACTGCCGTCCCGGCTGGTGCGGCTGTCGGCCGGCCTGGCCCTGTTCGGCGGCAGCGTCGCGCTGATGGTCCGCGCCGACCTCGGGCTCGCGTCCTGGGACGTGCTGCACCAGGGCCTCGCCGACCGCACCGGCCTGCCGATGGGCCTGCTGGTAAACGGCGTGGCGCTGCTGGTGCTGCTGCTGTGGATCCCGCTGCGGCAACGCCCGGGCGTCGGCACCGTCGCGAACGTCGCGCTCGTCGGCCTGGCCCTCGACGCGACGCTTGCCCTGCTGCCGCCGGTCGACCCGCTCGCCGGCCGGATCGGCCTGCTGGTCGCGGGCGTCCTGCTCAACGGCCTCGCCACCGCGCTCTACCTCGGCGCCCGCCTCGGCCCCGGTCCGCGGGACGGGCTGATGACCGGCCTGGCCGCCCGCGGCCTGCCACTCGGCCCGGCACGCACCGGGATCGAGGTGACGGTGCTGACGGTCGGCTGGCTGCTCGGCGGTGCCGTCGGCCCCGGCACCCTGCTCTACGCGATCGGCATCGGGCCGATCGTCGCCTGGCTCGTTCCCCGGCTCACCGCGCCGGCCCCGGCCGCCGTCCCGACAGGAGTGACCTCACCATGCCCCGCCTGAACGTCGTCGTCGCCAGCACCCGCCCCGGCCGGGTCGGCCGTCGCATCGGTGACTGGTTCACCGCCGCCGCCGTCCGCCACGCCGGCTTCGACGAGGTACGCCTGGTCGACCTGGCCGAGATCGGGTTGCCCTTCCACGACGAGCCGCAGCACCCGTCCGAACGGGACTACCTGCACGAGCACACCCGCGCCTGGAGTGCCGAGATCGACGCGGCGGACGCCTTCGTCCTGGTCATGCCGGAGTACAACTACGGCTTCAGCGCGCCGTTGAAGAACGCGATCGACTACCTCTACCACGAGTGGCAGCACAAGCCGGTCGGCTTCGTCAGCTACGGCATGACCTCCGGGGGCCTGCGTGCGGTGCAGATGATCAAGCAGGTGGTGACCACGTTGAACATGACGCCGGTCAACGACCAGGTGGTCGTCTTCCTGCGGCAGGCGCTGGACGAGTCGGGTGAGCTGCGACCCGACCCCGGCCGTGAGGAGGCCGCCGCGCTCATGCTCGACCGGCTCGCGCGGCTGGCCGTCGCGCTCGCGCCGCTGCGGTCCGAGGTGGCGCGGTGAGCGCGGTGAGCGCCCGGCTCTGGGAGCTGTTCGGTGAGCGCGGGCGCGGGGTGCTCGCCACGCTGCGCCGGGACGGCCGGCCCCAGCTGTCGAACCTCGACTACCTGGCCGAGCCGGGTCTGATCCGCTGCTCCACCACCGGCGACCGGGCGAAGGTGCGCAACCTGCGTCGCGACTCCCGGGCCAGCTTCCACGTCACCACCGCCGACGGCGGGGCGTACGCGGTGGCCGAGGGCACCGTGACGCTCACCCGGCCGGCCGCCGCCACCGACGACGCCACGGTCGAGGAACTGGTCGAGGTCTACCGGCGGATCCGGGGCGAGCACCCGGACTGGGCCGAGTACCGGGCCGCCATGGTGGCCGACGGGCGGGTGGTCCTGCGGCTCGCGGTGGAGCGGGTGTACGGCTGGCGTCCCTGACCGGCCCGGTCGGCCGCCCGGCGGGCACCGGGGGTGACTAGGGTCTGAGCATGGTCGCAATCTCGTACGAGGACATCGTCAAGGTCCCGAAGGCGCTGCTGCACGATCACCTCGACGGCGGCCTGCGGCCCGCGACGATCGTGGAGCTGGCCGCCGAGGTCGGTCACGAACTGCCCACCACCGACCCGGCTGCGCTCGGCCTCTGGTTCACCGAGGCGGCGAACTCCGGCTCGCTGGAGCGCTACCTGGAGACGTTCGCGCACACGGTGGCGGTCATGCAGACCCCCGCCGCGTTGCGCCGGGTCGCCCGGGAGTGCGCGCTGGACCTGGCCGCCGACGGTGTGGTCTACGCCGAGGTGCGGTTCGCGCCGGAGCAGCACCTGGAGCAGAACCTGACCCTGGACGAGGTGGTCGACGCCGTCGTCACCGGCTTCCGGGAGGGCAGCGCGCTGGCCGCCGAGGCGGGCACCCCGATCCGGGTCGGCACCCTGCTGACCGCGATGCGGCACGCGGCCCGCTCGCAGGAGATCGCCGAGCTGGCCGTGCGGCACCGCGACACCGGGGTGGTCGGCTTCGACATCGCCGGCGCCGAGGCGGGCTTCCCGCCCACCCGGCACCTGGACGCGTTCGAGTACCTCCAGCGGGAGAACTTCCACTTCACCATCCACGCCGGTGAGGCGTTCGGCCTGCCGTCCATCTGGCAGGCGATCCAGTGGTGCGGCGCCGACCGGCTCGGCCACGGCGTCCGCATCGTCGACGACATCACCCCGGGCAACCCGCCGGTGCTGGGCCGGCTGGCCGCGTACGTGCGGGACAAGCGCATCCCGCTGGAGCTGTGCCCGTCGTCGAACGTGCAGACCGGGGCGGCGGCCTCGATCGCCGACCACCCGATCGGGCTGCTGCGCGACCTGCGGTTCCGGGTGACGGTGAACACCGACAACCGGCTGATGAGCGGCACCTCGATGTCGCGGGAGATGGCGCTGCTGGTGGAGGCCTTCGGCTACGGCTGGAAGGAACTCCAGTGGTTCACCATCAACGCGATGAAGAGCGCGTTCATCCCGTTCGACGAGCGGCTGCGGATCATCGACGAGGTGATCAAGCCGGCGTACGCCGAGCTGATCGGCTGATCACGACTGGCGGGGGTGGCCGGAGAGCAGCGCGGCCACCCCGCGCAGCACCTGCCCGGCCCGGGCCGCCTCGGCGCCCAGTCCGGTCTGCCGGCGCAGCACGGCTGGTTCGGCGCGCAGCAGCGCGACGCCGCGCCGGAGCAGCACCCGGGGCGCCTTGCGCTGTTCGGCGAGATCCCGGGCGAGGCGGCGCAGGAACGTCGCGCCACGCGGGCGGCGCAACGCGTACGCCCCGGCGAGCAGCCCGCGTCGCCGGCACTCGGCCACGATCTCGGCCGCGAAGATCCCCTCGGCGACGAAGATTGGCGATCCGTCGACATCGAATGGCCGGGTGGCTACCCGGCGGTCCGCGCCGATCGCATAAACCGGCACTTCGGCCTTGCCCTCACGGGCCAGTCGGGTGATTGTTTGCACCGCTGTGTCCGCATCCCAGGACAGTGGGGACTCCCAATCCACCTGTCCGTTTCGACGTGGACACGTAGGGTCATCGCCGTCCTTGTAGAAGTCGTCCAGGCAGAGCACCGGAAGTCCGGTTCGCTGGGCTATGTATGACTTTCCCGACCCGGAGGGGCCGGCTAGCAAGACGACGCGGTGCGGGTGATTCATTACCTTCAGTGACTCCGGCCAGACGGATTGCTATCAAATTGCATCAACATCTCATCACACCTCCGGCGAGGGACAACCTGGTCTTTCTCTTTGCGGAGCGGCGTGATGGAATCTCGGAGGTCCGACCCGCCGGGTCGGTCGCTCGGCGTTGCCCTCAGGGTGGCGCGGAGCGCGGTAATGCGAGGGCGGTGACGTGAGCAAACGGCCAACGACGGCGGGCTCCTTCCTGTCGCGGCTGCGCCGGCCGATGAGCCGGCTACGCGACATGCCGATCTGGTCCAAGCTCGGTCTGATCATGATCGTGCCGACCATCGCCACGGTCGTGGTGGGCACCAGTGGTCTGGTCGACCACCTGGAGACGCTCAACAATGCCAACCGGGCGGGGGATCTGGCCAACCTGATCGGCTACTCGGGTGACCTGGTCGACACCGTGCAGGACGAGCGGGTCGGCGCCGTGCTCTTCCTCGGCGCCAAGGAGTTCCAGACCCGGGCGCAGTACCAGGAGGGTTACAACCGGGCCAACCAGCGGGTGGACCAGGCGAAGTCGCCCTACCTGCGGCAGCGTGGCGAGATCGACGACCTGCCCCGCAACTTCGTCGGGCTGCTGGACACGATCGACACCCAGCTGAAGGACCTGCCGGCGACGCGCAGCCAGGTGCTGAACGGCAAGCTCAAGATCAACGATGCCGATCAGGCGTACCGCCAGCTCATCGAGGACCTGCTGACCATCCGCGACTCGGCCACCCAGCTCGCCGGCAACAACGACCTGAGTGACCGGATGCGCGCGTCGGCCGCCGTGGCCCGCCAGAAGGAATACCTGACCCAGCGCCGGGTCGTCGTCCACCAGGCGCTCACCCAGAACCAGTACACCGCCGCGCTGCGCGAGCAGTTCATCGCCAGCGGCACCGGCCAGTCGCAGTCGCTGGCCACCTTCCAGGCCGTCGCCACCGAGCCCGACAAGCTGTTCTACGAGCAGACCGTCTCCGGGCCCGACCTGCGCAAGGCCGACCGCTTCACCAGTTTCATCTCCGGCAACAACAACGGCTCGATGGAGAACGCCCCGTTCGGGTCGGACCAGTGGGACCAGACCATGGTCGCCAACGCCAAGCTGATCCGGACCGTGGAGGCCCGGCTCGACGGCAACGTGGTCCGGCAGGCCGACGCGCTGCGCTCGGACACCCAGCGCCAGGTGTTCCTGGAGACCGGCCTGCTGCTCACCATGCTGCTGCTGGCCATCCTCTTCGCCTACCTGGTGGCCCGGTCGATGGCCCGCTCGCTGCGCGACCTGCGCCAGGGCGCCCTGGCGGTGGCCCAGTACGGGCTGCCACAGGCGGTCGCCCGGCTGCGGGATCCGCAGGTGACCGGCCAGCTCTCCCCGGTCCAACTGGCCAACCAGATCGCCGAGCCGCTGCCGGTGCGCAGCAAGGACGAGTTCGGCCAGGTGACCGAGGCGTTCAACGCCGTCCACCTGGAGGCCGTCCGTACCGCCGCCGAGCAGGCCGCCCTGCGGGCCTCGGTCGCGACCATGTTCGTCAACCTGGCCCGCCGCTCGCAGATCCTGGTCGACCGGCTGATCGGCCACCTCGACCGGCTGGAGCGCGGCGAGGAGGACCCGGACCGGCTGGCCGAGCTGTTCCAGCTCGACCACCTGGCCACCCGGATGCGCCGCAACGACGAGAACCTGCTGGTCCTCGCCGGAGCGGACTCCACCCGCGTGCAGCGCGAGCCCGCCGCCCTGATCGACGTGCTCCGCGCCGCCCAGTCCGAGGTCGAGCACTACACCCGGATCGAGTTCGGCGTGATCGACCGGGACATCGAGGTCGCCGCGCACGCTGTCAACGACCTGGTGCACCTGGTCGCCGAGCTGTTCGACAACGCCACCGCCTTCTCCCCGCCGGACTCCCAGGTCATGGTGGAGGCCCGGCGGGTCGGCGACCGCGCCTCCCTCTACGTGGAGGACCGGGGCATCGGCATCAGCCCGGAGCAGATCCGTGACCTCAACGAGCGGCTGGCCACGCCGCCGCAGGTGGACGTCGCGGTCTCCCGGATGATGGGCCTGGTCGTGGTCGCGCGGCTGGCCGCCCGGCACGGAGTCCGGGTCGAGCTGCGGCCCGGCGCCGACCGGGGCACCGTCGCCGACGTGACGCTGCCGACCTCGGTCCTGGTGCCGCGCGCCCTGGCCGGCCGCGGACAGCCCGGACCGGCGCTGCCGGCCGCCGGCCCGCAGCAGAACGGCCCGGCGCCGGCCTTCGGCGCCCTGGCCGCCTTCGGCAACAACGCGCCGAGCCTGCCGCCCGCGGCGCACCCGGGCTCCTCGGGCAACCAGGTCACGCTCGGCGGACGCGCCTTCGACCCGGCGCCGCGCAACGGCGCGGGCACCCCGGCGAACGCCGCCGGCGGCGGCCGGGCCATGCCGGCCTGGTCCGACCTGACCGGCGCCAACCCGGCCGGCGGGGACGGTGGCTTCGGTCCCCGGCCCGCAAACGGCCAGTCGATGGACCCGCTGCCGCAGCGGCGCAACCCGGCCGACGGCGATCCGGGCAGCACCGGCCAGCAGCCGGCGATCCCGCGTCAGCTCCCGAGCAGCCCGGAGGCGCGGCCCTACAGCCCGCCGCCGGTCTCCGCGCCGCCCGTCCCGCCGGTGTCGGCGCCGCCGCTGCCGCCGGTCTCCGGCGTGCCGGTCTCCGGCAACCCGATGCCGTACCGCCCGGTCTCGGCCGCCCCGGTCTCCGGCGACCCGTTCTCGGGCCGTCCGGTGTCCGCGGCGCCGGTCTCCGGTGACCCGCTGCCGTACCGCCCGGTCTCGGCGGCTCCGGTCTCCGGGCACCCCGCGTCGGCCGCCCCGGTCTCCGGGCAGCCCACCTCGGGTCACCCGGCCTCCGCGCCGCCGGCGAACCAGTTGCCGACGCGCCCGATGCCCGCCCCGGGTGTCAGCGCCCCGCCGGTCTGGCCCCCGGTCGCGCCGACGCCGGCTCCGCCGGTGCCGGAACGGCCCGCCAGTGGCATGGACATGACCACCGAGCTGCCCCGGGTGCCGCGCACGGAGATGCCCGCCAACCCGCAGCCGGCGGCTGGCCAGCAGGCCGCCGCTCCGGCGGCGGGCCGCCCGGCCACCCCCGCGGCGCCGGTGTCGCGCCCGGCCGCGCCGCAGCAGCCGGGCAACCGCCAGCGGTACGCGGACGAGACGATGGAGCTGCCGATCTTCCGGGAGCTGGAGTCGGCGTGGTTCCGTACCCGCCGGCCCGGGCCCAACGAGGAGGCGGCGGCCCCGGCCCCGGCGACGAACGGTGGCGCCGCCGCCACCCAGCAGTTCGCCAAGGTGGACACAGCCGGCCGGCCCGTGCCGCAGACGACACCAGCAACGACAGGTAACACACCGATGGCACACACTCCGACGGCCGGCGGAGCACCGCGTGACAACGGCGCGGCGAACGGGAACACCCGTCCGGCGTACACCGGGGGGTTGCCCACCCGGCAGCCGGCCGCGTCACCGCAGTCCTCACCGTGGCAGACCGCCGCCGACGACGGCTGGCGGGCCGCCTCCGCGGCCACCGAGGTGCCGGTCGCGGAGACCACCCAGAAGGGTCTGCCGAAGCGGAAGCCGATGGCGCAGCTCGTGCCGGGCAGCATCGAGAAGCCCTCCGCGTCGGTGCAGCGGCGGACGCCGGAGGGAGTCCGGGGCCTGCTCTCGGCCTACCATCGAGGCGTGCAGCGCGGGCGTAACACCGACAGCAACACGACCGGCCCGGAGGGCACTCCGGGCGGGCAGCAGTCCTCGCAGTCTGACTCAGGCCCGGCGGCCGGGAGCGGGCAGAAGGAGCAACAAGGATGACTACTACGCAGGATCTCGGATGGCTGCTCGCCAACTTCGCCGACCGGGTGCCCGGTGTGGCGCACGCGGTCGCGGTGTCGGCCGACGGCCTGCTTCTCGCCTCGTCCCGTGACCTTCCGCGGGACCGCGCCGACCAGCTCGCCGCGATCGCGTCCGGTCTGGTCAGCCTGACCCAGGGCGCGGCCCGCTGCTTCGAGGGCGGGGCGGTGTTGCAGACAGTCGTCGAGATGGACAACGGTTTCCTGTTCCTGATGTCCATCTCGGACGGCTCGTCGTTCGCGGTGCTGGCGGCGCGGAGCTGCGACGTGGGTCAGGTCGGGTACGAGATGGCCCTGCTCGTGGACCGGGTGGGCGATGCCCTGACGCCGCAGCCGCGAACGGCTGTGGGGATGATGGGCTGAATGACGCGCTGGCCGGTGGGTCAGGTGCGGGAACGACAAATACAGCGACGGATGCCACCGGGGCGAGCCGGTGCCGGGTACGAGGGAGGTGAGCGGCGAAATGGCGGATCGTGACGAGCCGACCGGAGCGTTGGTCCGGCCGTACGCCGTTACCCGCGGTCGTACCCGTCCCCGGCTCGACATCGCCCTGGAGGCGCTCGTCGAGACGACGGTGCGCGGCCGAGCGGTTGCCACTGGCAATGGTGGCCACGGTCGTGAACACCAGTACATCGCCGCGTTGTGTGACGGACGTGTGCAGTCGCTCGCCGAGATCGCGGCGCGGATGCAGCTTCCGCTCGGCGTGGCCCGGGTGCTCATCGCCGACATGGCGACGGACGGCCTGGTCGCGGTCCACGAGCCGACCATTTTGGACGACTCCGACGACGCGGTGGGCACTGAACTGCTGGAGAGGGTGCTGAGTGGACTTCGCAGGCTCTGACATGTCGCACCGGCCGCCGGCCCAGAGCGGCCGCGTGACGTCGGCGAAGATCGTTATCGCCGGTGGGTTCGGCGTCGGCAAGACGACGCTGGTCGGCTCGGTCTCGGAGATCACGCCGCTGACCACCGAAGCGATCATGACCTCCGCCGGTGTCGGCGTCGACGACACCCGGCAGGTGCCGGGCAAGACGACGACCACGGTGGCGATGGACTTCGGTCGTATCTCGATCGACCGTGACCTGATCCTGTACCTCTTCGGTACGCCGGGTCAGACGCGGTTCTGGTTCATGTGGGACGAGTTGGTCCGTGGTGCGATCGGCGCTGTGGTGCTGGTCGACACCCGGCGGCTCGCCGACTGCTTCGCCGCCATCGACTTCTTCGAGCACCGGCGGCTGCCGTACCTGGTGGCCATCAACTGCTTCGACGGCATGCAGTACCACGATCCGCAGGACGTCCGGGACGCGCTGGCGATCTCCCGCGACGTGCCGGTGGTGCCGTGCGACGCCCGTAACCGGGAGTCCACGAAGCACGTGCTGATCTCGCTGGTCGAGTACGTGCTCACCATGCGGCGCTCGCGGGCCGTCGCGCCCGCCTGACCGACGCGCGGAAGCGCCCGGCGGCCTGAGGCCACCGGGCGCTTCCTGGCGTCTGGGGACGGACACGGTACGCGATCACCCGGTGACCCTCCAGGCAGGACGGTCGCCGGGTGGCGTCTCCGGTCAGGCGTACCGGGTCCAGGTGCCCCGGAACACCTGGTACACGGCGAGCGAGTCGGGCTCCATGCCGCCGTGCCGGTCGGCGCTGAACGCGTACCCGCCGGCGATGCCCTCGACGGTCTGCGCCTGGAGTAGGGCACGCAGCCGGCCCCGGTCCAGGCTCGTCGCCATCCGCGCCGACGTGGCGAGGAGCTGGAGCGCGTCCGAGGCGTACGGGGCGAAGTCCGGGCTGACGCCGTGGCGCTGCGTGTAGCGGTTGACGAAGTCCCGGCGGGCCAGCTGCGCCGTCGTGGTGGCGGTGGCCGCGGAGACGTCCAGGCAGGCCGGGTGCACCGCGTACGCGTCCTCCACGGCGGCGGCGTTGGCACCCTGCACGGTGTCGTCGGCGACCGCCCCGGCGTCGAAGAAGATCGGCCCGCGGTGGCCGGCGGCACGTAGCTCCCGCGCGGCGACTCCGGAGTCGGGCGCGGTACCCCAGACCACCACGCCGTCCCGCTGGCCCCCGGCGACGCGCTCGGCGGCGGCACGGAAGCGCCGACCGGTCGCCGGCAGGCGTACCGTGCGGACCAGGTCGGTGGTGCTGTCGGCGAGCGCCTCCCGCATCGCCCGCACACCCGAGTCGCCGTGCATCCCGTCGGCGGCGAGCACCGACACCCGCCGGATCTTCTTGGACTCGAACAGCTCCACCAGGCGCCCGGCCATGTCCACGGCGTCCGGGGTGAGCTTGTAGGTGAACGTGCGTTCGTCCAGCGGCTGCACGATGCGGTCACCGTAGCCGAGTGACAGGAAGGGCGTCTTGACCCGCTGGGCGGCCGCCGCGAGGGCCATCGAGGTCTCGCCGAGCACACCGCCGATCAGCGCCTGGGCGCCGACCCGGGTCAGATCGGCGGCATGGCGCGCGGCGACCTCGGGATTGCTGCCGTTGTCCAGGATCTGCAGCCGGACCGATCGGACCAGGTTCCCGACCGGTACGCCGGCGCGGTTCAGCGAGTCGGCGGTGAGTTGCAGGGCCTGCCGCTGGGCGGCACCGAGCAGCGCCCCCGCGCCGGTCAGCTCAAGACTCGCCCCGACGATCAGGTCCTGGTCGGCCGGCGCGCTGCTGGACGGGCCGTCGTCCGGCCGCTGGCCCTGCGGCGCGCAACCGGCGAGCAGCAGGCTCCCGGCCGCGGCGGCGAGGACACCCCGCCGGGTGAGCACAGTGGAGTCGAACGCCGGTGTCGCCAATGGAATCGCCTTCCCACCCCGGCGAACAGGCGCCGCCGCTGGTCCGCCGGGTATGTTCCCGGCCGGTCCAGCCCAGCGTCAAATCGCCCCGGTGTGGGATGAAACACCCGGCGAGCCCGGGTCAGGAGCGGTAGCCCGCCGAACGGTACTCGTATTCCCGGTCGTCGTCGCGGTCACCGGTGTCGCGGGTGAAGTCCCAGCCCCCGGCCGCCTCACGGCCCGGACGGCCGCCCACGGCGAAGCCGCCGATCTCCTGACCGCGCCGCCACCCCCGGAAGTAACCGGTGGTGTTCTCGGCGAGGCTCGCCGCGTTCCGGACGATGCGCAGTGGACGCTCCTCGCGCAGCGGGGAACCCGGCACCAGGTTGGCCTGCGGTACGCGCTTGGGCAGACCGGCCTTGGTCTCCGCGCCGACGGCCGGGCGGGCCGCCTGCTCGGCCGCCTGCCAGCCGGTGTCGGCGGTGGTCGACCAGTCCAGGTCGGCCTCGTCGCCGTGCCCGACGAACCAGGCGGACTTGGCCTGCGCGAAGATCAGCAGATCGCCGTCACCCTCGTCGGAGACCGGCGGCGGCCGGTGCTCCTTCGGCGCGGGACGCCGCTCGGGTGCGGCGGGCAGCGGGACCCGGCCCGGGTCGCCCTGGTCGACCAGACGCAGCGGGGGCGTCTCCAGACCGGGGCTCATCTCGTCGCGCAACGCGCGGTCGGCGAGCGGCGGCGGCTCCACCAGCCGCAGCATCGGCGGCTCCTGCGGCAGGTCGTCGGCGAGCCACGGCGGCGTGACGCGGCCCGGGTCGCTCGGCGCGTCCACGCCTCGCCCGTACGGGTAGGTGGTGCCCTCCCGCTCCCGCGCGGCGTCGTCCTCGTTGTTCACGAGCGGCCAGTTCGCCCGGGAACCCGGCGGAGCCGCCTCCGGCGCGGGCGGGCGCGGGGCCGGCACCGGGATGCTCAGGTCGGTGGCGCTGAACCCACCGGTCGGCGGTTCCTGGTGCTGGTTGGTCTTGGGCCGGGGCGGGATGACGGTGCGCTGCCGCTCGGCCCGGGCCTTGTTGATCGCCGCGGTGGTGAGCGTCGGGCGGAACGGCTCGCCGGCCTCGGCCGGCGGGACGGCGCCACGCGGGGAGGGCGCGATCGGCGTGATGCCCGGCGGCGGCGGGGGCGGCGCGGAGACCGGCCGGTTGGTGGGGCCGTCCACCCGCGACGGCAGTGGCGCGCCGGTCGGCTCGGGCCGTGCCGGGGGAGCAGACGCCGGCCGGCCCAGTGCGGCCGCCGGAGCGACGGGCGTGACCGGGGCCGGGGCGACGGGCGGCGGCGTCACCGGTGCGGGCGCGACAGGTGGCGGGCCGAGCGGCCGGGGTGTCGTCGTGGCGGCCGGACCGGACACCGGCTCCGGGCGGCTGCGCCGCCCACCGGGGACCGGCTCGGGACGGCCGCGACGGCCGGCCGGCTCGGGTGCCCCGGCCGGCTCGGGACGACCGTGGTGGGGCTCGGCGGCCGGGCCGGGCTGGAGGGAGCGCACCGGCCGAAGGTCGGCCGCCGACGTCGAGGCCAGCTCGTCGACCTGCTCTCCCCGTCGGGCGGCGGCCCGGCGGCCGGTCGCGGGAGTGGGAGCGGTGCGTTCGGCGAGCGCGCCGACGAGCGCGTCGCAGCCGGCGTCACAGGTCCGGACCGAGGCGACGGCCTGCCGTACGGTCTCGGCGACGGCCGCGGTGAGCGTCCGGTTCACGGTGGCCCGCCGGGGCGTCTCGGAGATGGCGACGCGCAGCGCGGTCACCGCGTCGGAGACGGCGTCGGCGTCGGCCACCCCTTCGCCGGCCAGATGGGCGACCACCGCGTCGGCGGTCAGCCCGCCGTCGCGGCCGCCACGGGCCGCGGGGCCGGTGAGCGTGCCCGGTTCGGGCAGCGCGTCGAGCACCGCCAGGGCGACCCGGTCGGCGGGGTCCGGATAGGCCCGCAGCGCGGCCGGATAGAGCTCGCGGAGCACCTCGCGCAGCGTCACCGCAGCGGAGTGCCGGCCACTCGCCAGCGCCGCGTGCGCGGCCAGGACCTGCGTGTATCCGGCGAGTTCACGCGGGGCCGGGAGGGTAACCGCGGAGAGCGCGCCGGCCTGGAGCGCGCGGGCCAGCCCGACCGCCCGGCGCTCGGCGGGCGGGGACTGCATCTCCTCCAGGGAGTCGTCGTCGGCGAAGCGCTCGGCGAAGTCGTCGACCGAGTCGTCGTCGGCGATCGCCAGCGGCCGGCCGGCGGCGCTCAGCAGCGAGGTGACGATGTGGTCGTCGCTGTCGGCGGCGATGGCCGCCCCGCTCGGACCGCCGGACCGCTCCACCAGCAGCGCGACCAGCCGGGCGTAACCGGCGGGATCGTCACCGATCTCGCAGACGTGCAGCAGACGGCCTGCGTCGTCGACCACAGCGGACGTCAGCGTCGTTCCGGCCGAAGCCGTTCGGTCGGCCGGATCTGCCGAGGCCAGACCGCAGTACACGCGCACGAGCGCCACGGCGTCGTCCTCCTCCCGGGACACAGGTCTTGCACTGCCAGAGACTGATGCTCCCCGCTCCGGGTCAGTCGCGCCAGTCCACAACCGCAGAGATCTTCCCGACAATGGTGCGCCAACCGAGACTTGCGGTTTGTGCCCCGATTTTCTTCAGCCGGCGACGACCCAGGAAACCACCGACGCCACCGTTCACGGAAGCGCGCAGCGCCTCGTCCAGGTCGTCCAGGCTGGAGCCGGCGGAGAGCATGTCCAGCACCGCCGGTAGCCGCAGGGCGTACGCCAGGTCACGGGCGATCTCACCGGCTTCGATCAGCAGCTCGTGGTCCCACGCGTCGTGGCCACCGCGCAGGTTCTCCACCACCAGGTCGAGCTCGTAGGTGTCCTCGTCCAGCGGGGCGATGTCGGCCGGCTCCAGCCGTTCGGACAGTTCATTCCAGCTGTCCAGCTGGGACATGTCGTTCGGCGCACCGGAACGGATGAAAGTGACCAATGACTCGGGGGTCTTGAACAGCAGGAGCCGGCCCTTGTGGGTGAGGAAGACCGGCACCTCCTCGTCGCCCGCCTCGTCCTCGTCCGCGTCCTCGTCGTCTTCGGCCTCGTCGTCGGCCTCGGCCGCGGCCTCGTCGTCCGAGGCGTCGGCCTTGCCCTTGCGGCGGGACTTGGCGTCCTTCTCCTCGTCCTCGTCGTCCTCCTCGGCGGAGAGGGCGGCGAACTCCTCGTCGAGGATCACCACCTCCTCGTCGTCCTCGGTCTCGACGACCTGGCGGCGGGCCAGGAACGGGTCGTCCTGGTCGCGCTCGACGACATCGGTCGGGGTCAGCTCGCGCGCCTGCCGGTACGCCCGCAGCGTGAAGCCGGTGCCGGCGGGCAGGGCGATCTCCACCGGGTCGATCCGCACCTCGTCCCAGAGCGCGCGGTCGGCCGGCGGGCGGTCCTCCTCGGCCTCGTCGGCCGCGACGGCGGCGTCGGTGTCGTCGAGCTCGGGCTCGTCGGCGTCGGGCCGTTGGGGCGACTGGCGGGCCACGCTGACCTCCGTGTGCGTTCGGGTTGCCCACCCGGCGGCGTCGCGCCGCCGAGTGACTCTGGGCACATACCCTAGTGGGCGACCGTTCCGGCCGGGAGGTGCACCCCATGGCGTCGCGGCGGGCCGACAAGTAGCGTTGCTACACATGAAGGCGCAGGCGCTGCACGGACACCTGGACGCGCTGCTGCTCGCGGTGCTGGAACGGGGCGCGCTGCACGGCTACGCGATCATCGAGGCGTTGCGCGCCCGCAGCGGCGGCGCGCTGGACCTGCCCACCGGCACCATCTATCCGGCGCTGCGCCGGCTGGAGCGCGCCGGGCTGGTGGCGAGCACGTGGAGCACTGTGAACGGCCGGGAGCGCCGCACCTACGAGCTGACCGAGGCCGGTGGCCGGGCGCTCGCCGGGGAGCGGGCCGGCTGGCGTGAGTTCAGCGCCACGGTCGGGCGGTTCCTCGGCGCGGACGAGCCGCCCACGGCGCCGGCCTGACCGCGCCCGGCCGTGTCCCGGCCGGTCGGGAGTGGCAGGGGGGGGCAGGCCGGGAACGGTCAGGCCGTGGCCGGCGGCTCAGCCGGCCAGCCGGCGGTCGGCGAGCACCCAGCAGCGGGCCGCCCGGGCCAGCGCGAACCAGGCCGCCGAGACCACCACCATCCCGATGATCATCGGCGGCCAGGTGAGCGCGGCGTCCCACAGCCCGAGCGACCAGCCGAACAGCGCGCCTCCGGCGGCCGCGCCGAGCAGCAGGCTGCCGGTCAGACCGAAACCGATCAGCCGGGCCGGGTGGGCGAGCCGTGCCGTTCCCCACCGGGCGACGAGCGGACCGGCCAGCAGAGCGGCGAGCGCGAGCGCGGCGACCACACCCCAGATGACGTTCAGGGCGGCGGAGAGCAGCAGATAGGCGGCCGGCGGTGGGGGACCGCCGCTCCAGCTCGACCCCTGCCAGGTCAGGTCACCGGTGGCCAGGAGCACCACCGCCACCACGAGCGTGCGCAGCGCCAGCCCGCGCAGCGCGCCGGCGGCCAGCTCGGCCTGGAAACCCGGCACGAGCTGGGCGTCGCTGCCGAACTCGGCGACCGCCCGCCGCTGCGCCTCCGTCGGCGGCAGGCCCCCGTCCCGGTACGCCTCGACGGCGTCCTCCAGCGCGTGCCGCGCCTCGGTCAGCAGGTCGGTCTTGAGCCGGCCCGGCCCGTGCAACCGCGTGGACAACTCGTGCAGCCGGCGGTCGACCACCGCCTCCTCATGCACCCGCATGCGGTAAGCCTGCCATCGACGGCCGACACCCGCGTCAGGGAAAACCCCGACCGGCCGGGTGTCAGGGCGTGATCGCCAGGTAGCCGCGCTCGGCCGCCTCCTGGCGCAGCCACTGCTCCCGGTACCAGCCGGGGCGGGCCACCAGCTCGTCGTGCCGGCCGCGCTGCACCACCCGGCCGCCTTCGAGCACCACGATCTCGTCCAGCCCGGCCAGGCCGCTGAGCCGGTGGCTGATCAGCAGCACCGAGTGCCCGGCCGGGGTCGCGGCGAGTGCGGAGTCCAGCACGGTGTCGGCCGCCGCCGGGTCGAGCCCTTCGGTCGGCTCGTCGAGCACCAGCACCGGCGGGGCGGCCAGCAACGCCCGGGCCAGCGCGAGGCGTTGCCGCTGCCCGCCGGAGAGCTGCCCGCCCTGCTCACCGACCACCGTGTCCCAGCCCTCGGGCTGTTCGCGTACCCAGTCGAGCAGGCCGGCCGCGCGGGTCGCGGCCGCCAGGTCCGCCTCGGTGGCGTCCGGACGGCCGAGGAGCAGGTTCTCCCGGACGGTGGCGTGGAAGACGTACGCCTCGGCGAGCAGGCCGCCGACGACCCGGGGCAGGTGCTCGGCCGGGATCTCGGACACCGGCACGCCGCCGGCCGTGACCCGGCCGGTGCCGGGGCGCACCGCGCCGGTGAGCACCGCGGCGAGCGTGCTCTTGCCGGCGCCGCTCGGCCCGACCACCGCCACGCGCCGGCCGGCCGGCAGGTCGAGGTCGAACCCGTCCAGCGCGGGGGCGGCACCGGCCCGGTAGCGGACCGTCACGTCGGCGAACCGCACGTCGTGGCCGTCGACAGTGGGCTCCGGCGCGTCCGGTGGCGTCGCCGGACCGGGCTCGGTGAGCAGGTCGGCGACCCGGGCCAGCCCAGCCCGCAGTTGGGTGCGCTGGCGGGCCGCCGCGACGAGCGCGAGTGCCACCTCCACGGCGGCGAGCGAGCCGACCGCGAGGACGCCGACCAGCACGCCGCCGACCCCGGCCCGCAGCGCCACGACCACCACCGCGGCGGAGGTGAGGCCGCCGACGAGGACGCCGAGCGCGTCCACCGCGAAGCCGGTCGCGGCGAGCCGGCGTTCCAGCTTCGCCAGCCGGGCGCCCCGGTTCCCGGCGGCGGCGAGCGCGGCGCCTGTCGCACCGAACGCGGCCAGGTCGGCGGCGCCGTGGGTGAGGTCGACCGCGTCGACGGCGAGCGCGCCCCGCAGTGGGGCCACCTCGTCGGCGGCCCGGCGGGTGATCCGGGTGGCGAGCGCTGGGAGCGCCACGCCGGCCACCAGCAGACCGATTGCGAGCACACCGGCGGCCGGCGGTGAGATCAGCGCGGCGACGCCCACGGCGAGCACGCTCACCAGTGCCGCCGCCGCTCCCGGCACGAGGACGCGCAGGAGCAGGTCCTGGGCCGCCTCCACGTCGGAGACCAGCCGGCTCAGCGCGTCCCCGGTACGCCGGCCGGTGTCGCGCCGGGCGGCGAGCGTGGCGAAGACGCGCGCCCGTACGTCGGTGATCATGCGCAGGACGGCGTCGTGCCCGGCGAGCCGTTCGGTGTACCGGAACACGCCCCGGCTCACGGCCAGTGCCCGGACCGCGACGATGGCCACCGTCAGCCTGTCCAGCGGCGGCCGGCCGGCGGCGCTCATCAGCAGCCAGGTGGCGGTGGCCATCAGCGCCAGACCGGCGAACTCGGTCGCCGCGGCGAGCAGTCCGGCACCGAGCAGCCGGCTCAGGTACGGCCGGGCCAGGCGCAGCACCGCCCGCTCGGCACCCGGCCGGGCGGGTGCGGGCGGCTCCGGCGCGCCGGAGGGCGTCACCGGCACACCGGTCGGCCCGGCGGGCTCGCGGCCCACCGGCGTCACGCCGTCGGCGGCGGTCACCGGGCCACCGCCGGGCGGGCGGGGGAGACGGGGATCATCGGGGCACCGCCGGGCCGGTGGTGGTCGGGTGCAGTTCGGTGACCCGGCCGTCCTCGACGCGCAGGATCCGGTCGGCGTCGGCGAGCAGTGCGGGCCGGTGCGCGACGAGCAGCGCGGTACGCCCGGTGACCAGCCGCCGGGTCGCGTCCAGCACGATCGCCTCGCTGGCGCTGTCCAGCCGCGCGGTCGGCTCGTCGAGCAGCACGATCGGCGCGTCCCGGAGGAACGCGCGGGCCAGCGCGACCCGTTGCCGCTGGCCGCTGGACAGGCCGTGGCCGCGTTCGCCGAGGCGGGTGTCCAGCCCGTCGGGCAGCGCGTCGACCACCTCGTCCAGCGCGGCGCCGGTGACCGCGGCGGCGAGCGCGGCATCCGGGGTGTCCGGTGCGCCGAGGCGGATGTTGTCGGCGAGCGATCCGGCGAACAGGTGCGCCCGCTGCGGCACCCAGGCCAGCTCGCGCCGCCAGGCGTCGAGGTCGACCCCGGCCAGGTCCACGCCGTCGACGGTGACCCGGCCCGAGGTCGGTGCGACGAAGCCGAGCAGCAGGTTGAGCAGCGTGCTCTTGCCGGCGCCGCTGGGCCCGATGATCGCCACGCGGTCGCCGGGCCGGATGGTCAGCGTGACGTCGCGCAGCGCCGTGGTCCGGTCGTACGCGACGGTGACGTCCTCGAAGCGGATCTCGCCCCGGCCGCGCGGCGCGGGCCGGCGGGGCTCGTCGGCGGTGGGGGTGTCGGTGGCGGAGAGCGTGAGCGCCTCGTCCAGCGCGGTGAGCCCTTCCATGCTGGCGTGGAACCGGCTGCCGGCTGCTCGCAGCGGCAGGTACGCCTCCGGCGTGAGCAGCAGCACCAGCAGCGCGGTGGAGAGCGTGAGGCCGCCGCCGAGCAGCCGGATGCCGACCGGCACCGCGACCAGCGCCACGGAGAGCGTGGCGACCAGCTCCAGCACCAGCGCGGACAGGAACGCGATCCGGAGCGTCTTCATGGTGGCCTGGCGGTGGCCGTCGGCCATCCGGCGTACCACGTCGACCTGACCCCGGGACCGGCCGAACGCGCGCAGCGTGGGCAGCCCGGAGACCATGTCGAGGAAGTGCCCGCCGAGCAGCGACAACCGCCGCCACTGCCGTTCGGTGGCGGCCTGGGCCTGCCAGCCGAGCAGCGCGCCGAAGATCGGGATGAGCGGGATGGTGAGCGCGATGATCAACGCCGAACTCCAGTCGGCGAACACGATCCGGGCCAGCACCGCCACCGGCACCGTGACGCTCAGCACGAGCTGCGGCAGGTAGCCGGTGAAGTAGGGGTCCAGCGCGTCCAGGCCGCGCCCGGCCAGCGTGGCGAGCTGCCCGGCCCGCTGACCGGCGACCCAGGTGGGGCCGTGCCGGCCGACCGCGCCCAGCAGATCGGCACGCAGCGCCGCCTTGACCGTGGCGGCGGCCCGCGCCGCCACAGTGCCCTGCGCCCAGCTCACCAGCGCCCGCCCGGCCACCGCGGCCACGAACCCGGCCAGCGCCGGCCGGTGCAGCCGTCCGTCGAACGCCGTCGCCAGCAGCGTCGCCAGCGCGGTGGCCTGAGCGATCACCAGCAGCGCGGTGAGCCCGCCCAGCACCGCGAGCACGGCGAGGTCGCGCCGGGCCGCGGGGACCCGACGCAGCAGACGCGGGTCGAACGGGCGGCGGTTCACCAGTACACCGGTGCCCTGCCGTCGATCCGTCCCCGGAACACCCACCAGCACATTGCCTGAAAGCCTAGTAGGGCCGGCAGGAGCGGTAGCGCGAGCCATCCCAACAGCGCCAGCGTGGGGCGGCTGGCGGCTGCCTCGGCCACCGTCAGCGACGCCGCCGGGTCGGCGGTGGAGACCAGGATCCGGGGCCAGAGCGCGGCCCCGATCAGCGGCGCCGGCAGCGCCAGCGCCGTCGCGGTCGCCGCGAAGGCCACCAGGGCCCGGCCCCGCCGCAGTGCCGCGCGGGCCGTCAGCAGCGCCGCCACGAGCGCCAACGGCAGGAGTACGGCCACCGCCGGCCGCGCCACCGCGGCGCGTACCCGATCGGAGAGCAGGCCCAGGACGGTGGCGGAGCCGACCGCGACGAGCGCGGCGGGCACCAGGCGGCTCGCCAGCCGGGCGAGCGCCGGTGCCTCGATCGTCGGCAGCCGGAGCGTGAGGAACGTCGCACCGTGCACCGCCACCAGCGCGAGCAGCGCCAGCGCGGCGGCGGCGACGAACGGAGTGGCGAGATGACCGACACCGACCACGTGGCCGTCCGTGCCCACCGGCAGGCCCTGGAGCAGCCCGGCGAGCAGCGCGCCCCAACCCAGCGCGGCGAGTACGCAGCCCGCCACCACCACCCGGTCCCAGGCGGCGCGGGCGCTGGCGGAGACCGGGCGGCTGCGCAACTGCACCCCGGCGGTCACCAGCACCACACCGGCCAGCGCGGCGAGCACGGCCGGGTAGAAGCCGGAGAGCAGTTCGCCCTCCAGCCGTGGGAACGCGCCGAACAGGATGCCGACGGCCGCCACCAGCCAGACCTCGTTGCCGAGGAAGAACGGCCCGAGCGCGGCGAGCGTGGCCCGGCTCCCCGGTGCCGGGCCGCGCCGGGCCAGCAGCAGGCCGACGCCGTAGTCGTAGCCGCCGAGCACGAGATATGTGGCGAAGAAGAGGCCGAGCAGGGCGTACCAGGCGAGTTCCACGGCGGGCTCCCTCAGACGAACACGGACTGGTGGTGGGCGTCGGTGTCGGGCGCGGGCGGGCGGCCGAGCGCGGGATCGTGCGCGCCCCGGGCGGCGTGCCGGGCCAGCAGCGTCCAGTTGGTCACCGCGAGCGCGCCGAGCAGCAGACTGAACCCGATCAGCGAGGTGAGCATCAGCCCTGGTGAGACCGGCGAGACGGCCTGCGCGGTGGGCAGCAGCCCGTACGCGGCCCAGGGCTGGCGGCCCACCTCGCGGGCGATCCAGCCGAGCAGCATCGCCACGAAGGGCAGCGGCAGGCCGAGCAGGATCAGCCAGAGCGGGACCCTCAGCCGGATGATCCAGTCCCGCCAGAGCAGCGGCAGCAGGAGCCAGAGGGCACTGAGCGTGAAGCCGATCAGGATCATGAAGCCGAGACCCACGTTCGACAACACCGGCGGTTCCCAGTCGCCGGGGCCGAACCGCGCGGTCCAGTCGGCGACGAGCGCGTCCCGGTCCGGCCCGCCGCCGAACTTGGTCGGCTGGAGCTGAGCGACCGGACCGAACTGGGCGAAGCCGAAGCCCTGGAGCATGCTGACCGCCAGCGCCGCGGTGACCAGGCCGAGCCGCAGCGAGGTGCGGAAGAGCGCGTAGTCGCTGGTGCGCCGCAGCAGGTGCCAGGCGCTCACCGCGGCCATCAGCATGCCGCCGGTGACCAGGCTCGCCGAGATGACGTGGCCGAACGCCATGCCGAACGTGGGGTTGGTGAGCAGCGCGCCGAAGTCGGTGAGGTGGGCGACGCCGTCGCGGACCCCGTACCCGACCGGGTTCTGGAGCCAGGCGTTCGCGACCATGATCCAGAAGGCCGAGGCGTACGCGGTGATCGCCACGCCCCAGAGCAGCGCCAGGTGCACGCCGCGCCGCAGCCGGTGCCACCCGAAGATCCACATGCCGAGGAACGTGGACTCCAGGAAGAACGCCACGAGCGTCTCGATGGCCAGCGGCGCGCCGAACACGTTGCCGACGTAGCGCGACAGCCCGCTCCAGTTCAGCCCGAACTGGAACTCCACCACGATGCCGGTGGCGATGCCCAGCACGTAGTTGATCACGTAGAGCTGGCCCCAGAACCGGGTCAGCCGCTCGTACACCGGCTTGCCGGTCAGGTAGCCGGCCGTCTGCAACCCGACCAGGAGCGTGACCAGGCCGAGCGTGACCGCCACGAACAGGAAGTGGATCGAGGTGGTGGTGGCGAACTGGAGGCGGGCGAGGAGCAGCGGGTCCACTGTCGTCCTCCCATGGGTTGGCTCTCTTGTCGTAGCCAACCTACACGTAGCATCGCTACCTATAGGGGTGCGCGAACCCGGAGAAGTCCCGTAGGGGTCGGGGTCAGCTCAGGAACAGGGCGAACGGCAGGGAGACGAGCGTGCCCGCGACCGCCAGCGCCATCGCGCCGAGCATCCGCGGCGGGCGGTCCGCGTCGAGCAGCCGCTGCACGCGTACGTCCAGGTCGCGGTCGCCGAGTCCGAGCGTGCCGGCCGGGTGCACCCGGTGCTCGGCGGCGGCGAACCGGCGCAGCGCCCCGGCGAGCGGCGCGTCCGCGTGCAGTTCCCGGGCCTTGTCGTCGGCGCGCATCTCGACCAGCAGCGCCACCCGCGCGTGCGCGTCCCGCACCCACTGGAACCAGGGCAGCGCCCGGCACAGCGCGGTGAACGGCAGCAGCACCAGGTCGTGCCGCTCCTGGGCGTGTGCCCGCTCGTGGGTGAGCACCGCCGCCAGCTCGGCCGGATCGAGCAGATCGAGCGTTCCCGCGCTCACCACCACCCGGGGCCGCACCCCCGGCAGGCAGTACGCCGCCGCGCTCGGGTGGTCGAGCACCAGCGCGCCCGGCACCGTCGGGTCGTGCCGGGCCACCAGGTGCAGCAGCTCCCGGTGCCGGCGCTGGGCGCGTACCGCGCCGTGCAGGCTGCGTACCGTCGTGGTGAGCAGCACCACGCCGATGCCGAGACCGACGCCCACCAGGCTGAGGTGCACCGCGCCCACCCCGGCCGGCAGCGTGCCGTGGGCCAGGTCGTCGGCCAGCGCCAGCAGCGCCCACGCGGTCGCCCGGTCGTACGCGTCGAGCCCCAGCGCCATCGGCAGCCCCATGGCCGACAGGCCGAGCGCCAGCCCGACCGCCTGCCAGCAGACGATCGCCACCCGGGGCGCCCGCCAGGTCCAGCGCGCGACGGCGAGGACCTGCGCGGTCAGCCAGCAGGCCAGGATGATCGCGGCGAAGTGCAGGGCGTACGCCACGGCAGCCGCCCTACCGGTCCGTCGCCTCGTCGAGCGCCGGCCGGCCGGGCCGGGGATCCTCGACCCGGCCGACCGGTCCGTCCTCGACGGTCGCGGGGCCGGTCGCTCCGGCCTCGGCGCTGAGCGCGGCGCGGAGGACGTCCGCCTCCGTGCCGGTCACCGAGCGGGCGAAGCGCACCAGCGCGGCGTCCCGGCTGCCGCCGAGGTCGAGGGCTTCGAGCATGAGCTGGGCGATGTGTGCCTCGCGGGTGGCGGCGGGACGGTAGCGCCAGGCGCGACCCTCCCGCTCACGCTGCACCATGCCCTTGCCGGCGAGCCGGTCGAGCACTGTCATCACAGTCGTGTAGGCGAGTTCGCGGCCGTCCAGGGCGTCGGCGACCTCGCGCACCGTCACGCCGCCCGACGAGGCGGGTGCCGCGTCCCACAGCACGTCCATCACCGCACGCTCAAGGTCCCCCAGCCGAGTCACCCGGCAATCCTACCCCCGGTAGTAGATCCCTTCCGACCCCCGGCGTGCGGTCAGACGCCCTTCGGGTGCCAGACCGTCTTGGTCTCCAGCAGCATGGTCATCCGGGTGACGCCGGGGTCGGCGTACCAGTCGTGGCCGGCCGGCGCCGGCCGCAGCACCCGCTTCAGGTTCTCCGCCGCCCTGACCTCCAGGTCGGCCGCCAGCTCGGCGTCGGCGACGCCGGTCAGGTCGATCGCGTTCACGTCCATGTGCGCGGCGAGCGTCGGCACGGTCTCGGTCAGCCGGCCGGTGAGGATGTTCACCACCCCGCCGGGCAGGTCGGAGGTGGCGAGCACCTCGGCCAGCGTCACCGCCGCCAGCGGCGCCGCCGGGGAGGCGGCCACCACCACCGTGTTGCCGGTGACGATCGCCGGGGCGATCACGCTCACCAGGCCGAGCAGCGCGGGCTCCTCGGGGGCCACCACCGCGACCACGCCCGTCGGCTCCGGCGCGGACAGGTTGAAGTACGGCCCGGCCACCGGGTTCGCGCCGCCGTACACCTGGGGCAGCTTGTCGGACCACCCGGCGTACCAGACCCAGCGGTCGATCGCCGTGTCCACCTCGTCGGCCGGGACGCCCAGGGCGACGAACTGCTCGCGCCGGCCCTCAAGCATCTCGGCGACCCGGTAGAGGATCTGACCCCTGTTGTACGCGGTCGCCCCGGCCCAGCCCTTCACCCCGGCGCGGGCGGCCACAACCGCGTCCCGCGCGTCCTTCCGGGAGGCAAGAGACACGTTCGCGGATTGCACGAGATACGACCGTCCCGACTCGCTGCGCGGGAACTTCCCGCCGATGAAGAGCTTGTACGTCTTGCGTACCGCGACCCGCTCAGACATTGAGGTACCCCTCCAGCCCGTGCCGGCCGCCCTCGCGACCGTAGCCCGACTCCTTGTAGCCGCCGAACGGCGACGTCGGGTCGAACTTGTTGAACGTGTTGGCCCACACCACGCCCGCGCGCAGCCGGTCGGCCACCCACAGGATCCGGGAACCCTTGTCGGTCCAGATCCCGGCCGACAGCCCGTACGGCGTGTTGTTCGCCTTCTCGACGGCCTCCGCCGGGGTGCGGAAGGTGAGCACGGACAGCACCGGGCCGAAGATCTCCTCGCGGGCGATCCGGTGCGCCTGGGTGACTCCGGTGAAGATGGTCGGCGCGAACCAGAAGCCGCGCTCGGGCAGCTCGCACGGCGGCGACCAGCGCTCCGCGCCCTCGGCGGACCCGGCGTCGGACAGCTCCCGGATGCGGGCGAGCTGCGCGGCGGAGTTGATCGCGCCGACGTCGGTGTTCTTGTCCAGCGGGTCGCCGACCCGCAGCTGGGCCATCCGGCGCTTGAGCGACTCCAGCACCCGGTCGGCCACCGACTCCTGGACCAGCAGCCGGGAACCGGCGCAGCAGACGTGCCCCTGGTTGAAGAAGATGCCGTTGACGATGCCCTCGACGGCCTGGTCGATCGGGGCGTCGTCGAAGACGATGTTGGCGGCCTTGCCGCCCAGCTCCAGCGTGAGCTTCTTGCGGGTGCCGGCCACCGCGCGGGCGATGGCGCGGCCGACCTCGGTGGAGCCGGTGAACGCCACCTTGTCCACGCCCTGGTGCTCGACCAGCGCCCGGCCGGTGTCACCGGCGCCGGTGACGATGTTCACCACGCCGGCGGGCAGGTCGGCCTGCTGGCAGATCTCGGCGAACAGCAGCGCGGTCAGCGGGGTGGTCTCGGCCGGCTTGAGCACCACGGTGTTGCCGGCGGCGAGCGCCGGGGCGATCTTCCACGCCAGCATGAGCAGCGGGAAGTTCCACGGGATGACCTGCGCGGCCACGCCGAGCGGCTTCGGGTCCGGCCCGAAGCCCGCGTGGGGGAGCTTGTCCGCCCAGCCCGCGTAGTAGAAGAAGTGCGCGGCGACAAGCGGCAGGTCGACGTCGCGGGACTCCTTGATCGGCTTGCCGTTGTCCAGCGACTCCAGCACGGCCAGCTCGCGCGAGCGCTCCTGGATGATCCGGGCGATCCGGAACAGGTACTTGGCCCGGTCCCGGCCCGGCATCGGACCCCAGAACTTCTCGTACGCGCTCCGGGCGGCGCGGACCGCGCGGTCCACGTCCTCGGCGCCGGCCTCGGCGATCTCGGCCAGCACCTCCTCGGAGGCCGGGTTCACCGACTTGAAACTGCCGCCGGAGGCCGGGTCGACGAACGCGCCGTCGACGAAGAGCCCGTACGAGGGCTTGATGTCCACCACCGAGCGGGACTCGGGGGCGGGTGCGTATTCGAACATCGCGTTCAGTCCAGGGTGAAGTAGTCGGGGCCGGCGTAGACGCCGGTCGTCAGCTTGGTGCGCTGCATGAGCAGGTCGTTGAGCAGGCTGGACGCGCCGAACCGGAACCAGTCCGGGCTCAGCCAGTCGGCGCCGGCCGTCTCGTTGACCATGACCAGGTACTTGATCGCGTCCTTGGTGGTCTTGATGCCACCGGCCGGCTTCACGCCGACCTGACGCCCGGTGGCGGCGCGGAAGTCGCGTACCGCCTCCAGCATCACCAGCGTCACCGGCGGCGTGGCGGCGACCGGCACCTTGCCGGTGGAGGTCTTGATGAAGTCTCCGCCCGCGAGCATGGCGAGCCAGGACGCGCGCCGCACGTTGTCGTACGTGGCCAGCTCACCGGTCTCCAGGATCACCTTGAGGTGCGCTGCCCCGCAGGCATCCTTGGTGGCCACGATCTCGTCGTAGACCTCCTGGTAGCGCCCGGCGAGGAACGCGCCCCGGTTGATCACCATGTCGATCTCGTCCGCGCCCGCCTCGACCGCCGCGCGCACGTCGGCGAGCTTGATCTCCAGCGGGGCCTGGCCGGACGGGAACGCGGTCGCCACGCTGGCCAGGTGCACGCCGCTGCCGCGCAGCACCTCGGCCACGTACGGGACCATCGACGGGTAGACGCAGACGGCGCCGACGTGCGGGCAGCTCGGGTCGGCCGGGTCGGGGCGCAGCGCCTTGGCGGCCAGCGCCCGCACCTTGCCGGGGGTGTCCGCCCCCTCCAGGGTGGTCAGGTCGACCATCCGGATCGCCAGGTCGATCGCCTCGGCCTTGGCGGTGGTCTTGATGGAGCGGGTGCCGAGTGCTGCCGCCCGCTGCTCCGCGCCGACCTGGTCCACGCCGGGCAGGCCGTGCAGGAAGGTCCGCAGAGCGGTCTCGGATCGTCCCAGCTCGGTGAGGTCCGACCGGGCCGACGTCGTTGTCGCCGTCATGCCCCGAATAGTACGCACCAGCGAGTCGGGTGATCTTGCTCACGAGCCATGGGTCGTGAGCGTCATACGTGAGCGGTGTCGCTGGTCGTACCGCACCCGCCCTGCGCCGCGCCGCCAAACGGTAGGTTGAGCGATCGTGGACGTACACGTCATTGACCATCCGCTCGCCCAGACGCGGCTGACCGCCATGCGGGACGCCCGGACCGACTCGTCGTCGTTCCGGGCCGCGCTGCGCGAACTCACCACCATGCTGGTGTACGAGGCCGCGCGCTCCTTCCCGGTCGAGAAGTACTCGATCCAGACCCCGGTTACCGCCACCGAGGGCAGCCGGCTGGCGAACCCGCCGCTGCTGGTGCCCGTGCTGCGGGCCGGTCTCGGCATGGCCGACGCCGCGCTCGGCCTGCTGCCCGAGTCGTCGATGGGCTTCGTCGGCCTGGCCCGCGACGAGCAGACGTACGAGCCCCGCGCGTACATGGAGTCGCTGCCGCGCGACCTCAGCGGACTGCCGGTGCTGGTGCTCGACCCGATGCTCGCCACCGGCGGCTCGCTGGAGCACTGCTGCCGGCTGCTCGCCGACCGGGGCTGCACCGACATCACAGTGCTCTGCGTGCTGGCCGCGCCGGTCGGCATCGAGCGGCTGGAGCGCTCCGGCCTGCCGCTGCGCCTGGTCACCGCCTCCATCGACGAGGGTCTGAACGACTCGAAGTTCATCGTCCCCGGCCTCGGTGACGCCGGTGACCGCCAGTTCGGCGGCATGCCCCGCTTCTGAGGCCGGTCCGGTGCGGGGGACGGCCCTCCGCACCGGGCGCCGGACCCACCCGGCGAGTCGATGCGCGGGGGTGCGGGGAGGCGCTAGCGTTCCGGGCCATGACTGGTGTTGCGCTCGCCGAGGAGTTGCTGCTCCTCGCGTATGACGACGAAACCGGCAAGGCCACCATGCCGCGGATCAGCCTGGACCTGGGCATGGCCGCCGCGGTGCTGGTCGAGCTGGCCCTGGCCGGACGGGTCGCGTACGCGGACGGGAACTTGGCGGTGGTCGACCCCGCGCCGACCGGCGAGCCGATCGCGGACGCCGTACTCGCCAAGATCGCCGCCGACACCCCGCACACGCCGTCGTCGTGGGTGCAGCGACTGCGGCACGGGCTGCGCGACCGGATCCTCTCCGACCTCTGCGAGCGGGGCGTGGTGCGGGACGTCGACGAGACCGAGCTGGGCTTCATCCACGTGCACCGCTACCCGGTGGCCGACGCCTCGGTCGAGGCGGACATCCGGGGGCGGCTCGCCGACGCGCTGACCAGCGGGCAGCTCCCGGACGAGCGGACCGCCGCGCTCGCCACGCTCGTCGCGGTGCTGCGGATGGAACCGGCGCTGGGGCTGACCGGCCCGGCCGCCGAGGACGCCGGCCGGCGGCTGGCGGAGATCGCCGCCGGGGCCGGGTTCTCCGGCACGGTGAGCCTTGACGACAGCGTGGTACGCCCGTCGATCAGCCTGGTCATCGCCGCGCTGGCCAGGCCGTCGACGCCGCCCTCGGCAAGCGGTAAGGAAGGGCCCCCTCTTAACGCCTCCGGTAGAGGAAGGGCCCCTTGTTAACGCCAGGCGTTAACAAGGGGCCCTTCCTTCACCGGGGTCAGAGGCCTAGGGCGGCGGCGATCTCGTTGCGCAGCTCCGTGACCGCGGCACGCGCTCGCTGCCGGGCCGCCGGCACGTCGCCGCCGCTCACCGGCTCCACCACCTCCAGGTACGCCTTGAGCTTCGGCTCGGTGCCCGACGGCCGGATCACCACCCGGGCCGCGCCGGTGCGCAGGATCACCACGTCCGCGTCGGGGAGCAGGTCGGACGCCTCGGTCACCGGCTGCCCGAGCAGCGCGGTCGGGGTGGCCGCCCGGATCCGCGCCATCGAGTCCGCGATCACCCGCAGGTCCTCCACCCGCACCGAGAGCTGCTCGGTGTGGTGCACGCCGAACTCGGCTGCGAGCTCGTCCAGCCGGTCGAGCAGCGTACGGCCCTCGGTCTTGAGACCGGCGGCCAGCTCGGCGACAGTCAGCGCGGCGGTGATGCCGTCCTTGTCCCGCACGTGCTCGGGGGCGACGCAGTAGCCCAGCGCCTCCTCGTAGCCGTACACCAGCGGCTCCCGGCCGCCGCCGGCCCGCACGATCCACTTGAACCCGGTGAGCGTCTCGTCGTAGGGCAGGCCCCGGGCCGCCGCCATGGCCCGGAGCAGCGCCGACGACACGATCGTGGTGGCGTACAGGCCGGTCACGCCGCGCCGCATCAGGTGGTCGGCGAGCAGCGCGCCCACCTCGTCGCCGCGCAGCATCCGCCAGGACCCGGCGTCGCGTACGGCCACCGCGCAGCGGTCCGCGTCCGGGTCGTTGGCGATGGCGAGGTCCGCGCCGGTGCGGTCGGCGAGCGCGACGAGCAGGTCCACCGCGCCCGGCTCCTCCGGGTTCGGGAAGCTCACGGTCGGGAACGCCGGGTCCGGCTCGGCCTGCTCGGGCACCACCCCGGGCACGCCGAACCCGGCGCGCGCGAACGCGGCGGTCAGCACCGCGGCGCCCACCCCGTGCAGCGGCGTGTACGCCACCCTCAGGTCCCGCGGTCCGGTCGGATCCACCACGGCGGCGGCCCGCTCGACGTACGCGGCCACGAGGTCGTCGCCGAGCACCTGACCGGCCGGGCCGAGCGGCACCGCCGCGAGCGGGCCGACGGACCGGATGGCCGCCTCGATCCCGGCGTCGGCGGGCGGCACGATCTGCGCGCCCGCGCCCAGCTCACCGCCGAGCCGTGCGCCCAGGTAGACCTTGTAGCCGTTGTCCTGCGGCGGGTTGTGGCTGGCCGTCACCATCACTCCGGCGACCGCGCCGAGCTGCCGGACCGCGAACGCCAGCACGGGCGTGGGCAGCGGCCGGGGCAGCAGCAGCGCCGGGCGGCCCGCACCTGTGGCCACCTGCGCGGTGCGCTCGGCGAAGGCACGCGAGCCGCGCCGGGCGTCGTACCCGATCACCAGCGGGCCCTCGCCGCCCTGGGCGGCGAGCCAGCCGACGAGCCCGGCGGCGGCCTGGGTGACCACGGCGAGGTTCATGCCGTTCGGCCCGGCGCGCAGCGGGCCGCGCAGCCCGGCGGTGCCGAAGGTCAGCGGACCGGCGAACCGGTCGGCCAGGTCGGCCGCCGTGCCGGGCAGCCCGTCGAGGACCGCGCGCAGCTCGTCGCGGTCGGCCGGGTCCGGGTCGTCGGCGAGCCAGCGCTCGGCCCGTACGCGAAGGTCGTCAAGGTCAGTGGTTTCCGCCGCCATTGCCTCATGAAAGCACGGCGGCGGATCACCACTGGCCGTCGGCCTCGACTCAGTTGGCCGCCGTGAGCTGGAACGAGCCGGCCATCGCGTCGAAGATCGGCTTGCTCTCGGCGAACCGCGCGTCGGTCGAGGAGAGGTAGAACGAGTAGACCTTGCCGTCCTTGACCAGGCCCCGCCAGATGCCGTGGCGCATGGACTCACCCTCGCCGCAGGTGTATTCGAGCTGGCCGCCGGTCTGCCCGGCCAGCGGCTGCTCGGAGACCGACACCTCGGTGTAGGGGGCGGGGCAGTTCTTGCTCTTGGCGCTGTTCTTCTTCAGGTTCCGCGACGCGAACTCGGCCCAGCTGATCGAGGTGCCGCCCCACGGCTCGGCGATGACCCGCACCTTGCGGCCCTCGTCCTCCGGGTCGACGTAGTCGACGTAGAGGCCGCCGGTCTGCCGCTGCCAGCCCTTCGGCACCTGGATGGTCACGCCCTTGACGGTCTGCTCCTGCATCTCCACCGGGGAGGCGGCGGCCGAGTTCGACGGCAGCGTGCCCACGATCGGCGGGGGCGCGTCGTCGCCGCCGCTGGTCAGCGCGATCACGCCCAGCAGCAGCACCACGGCGAGGCCACCGGCGGCGGCGAGCTGGACCTTGCGCGGCCACGCCTTCACCCGGCCGAGCAGCCCCTTCGCGCCGCCGCCACCGGCGGTGTCCGGGGCGGTGGACGGGGTGGTCCACGGCTGGCCGGTGCCGGGCACCGACCACTGGTTGCCGCCGTAAACCGGCTGGGTGGCGTCGACGGTGCGGCCGTACGTGGCCGGCACGGCGGTGGGCACCGCCTGGGTCGCGTCCGCGGCGCCCTGGCCGAGCCGGACCGTGGCGTCCGGCGAGATGCGCTGGGTGGCCTCCGGCGTGCCCGGCCCGGACATCGCGCCGGTCGGCGTGTGCAGCGGACCGGCCAGCGCGTCGGCGCTCGTCTCGTCCAGCGCGGCCGCCGTCGCCGGCTTCTCGGCCGTGGGCCGCTCACCGCGGCGCAGCGCGGCGAGCCGGTCGGTGAGCGACTCTTCCGGGCCGATCATCGCCCGGCCGCCGATCTGCCCGCTCGGCTTCGGCTCCGCCGCGATCGCCGGCGGCGTGGTCGGGCGCGGCACCGGCACCACCGCGTACGGGTCGGTGACCGAGTTGACGGCGGTGGCGGTGCTGGTCAGCGGCCCGGCGAGCAGTTCGCGCAGGTTGGCGCGGGCCCGGTGCACGTCCATCCGGCGGGCCGGGTCCTTCTCCAGCAGCCCCATCAGCACGCCGGTGAGCGGGCCGCTGCGCTGCGGCGTGGCGGGCGGGTCCTCGACCACCGCGTGCATGGTCTCGATCGGGTCGCCCTTGTCGAACGGTGGCCGGCCCTCGACCGCCGTGTAGAGCGTCACGCCGAGCGAGAACAGGTCGCTGGGCGGCCCGAACTCCTGGCCCATGGCCCGCTCGGGGGAGATGAAGTGCGGCGAGCCGAGCACCATGCCGGGCGTGGTGAGCTGCACGTCGGTGGGCATCCGGGCGACGCCGAAGTCGGTGAGGACGCAGCGGCCGTCGGTGCAGATCAGCACGTTCGCCGGCTTGACGTCGCGGTGCAGCACGCCGATCGCGTGTGCCACCTCCAGGGCGCCGAGCAGCGCGATCCCGATCTTGGCGACGGCGCGCGGCGCGACCGGCCCGTCCTCGATCACCATGTCGGCCAGGCTGCGGGCGTCCAGCAGCTCCATCACGATCCAGGGGCGGCCACCCTCGGTGACCACGTCGTAGACCTGCACCACTGCCGGGTGCTGGATCGCGGCGGCGGCGCGGGCCTCCCGCAGTGTCCGTTCGTAGAGCGCGTCGCGGTCGCTCGGGGCGAGCCCCGGCGGGAGGACGACCTCCTTGACCGCCACATCACGGCGCAGCAACGTGTCTGTGGCCCGCCAGACCGTGCCCATGCCTCCGTTGCCCACCGGGGAGCGCAGCGAGTAGCGACCACCGATGGTGGTGCCGGGCGCCGCGCGTCCAGTGGGAGGACTGGCCGGTCCGCCGCTCCACGTCGGAATCTGAGTCACAGAAAAGCCACCGGGGGATATCGAGGGGGCTGGGACACAACCCCTCTATCTTGCTGGTTCCGACGCCCGATGCGAAACCCGACGCGGCGGGCGTTTACCTACTCGACGGTATGTGGTCGCTCGCTCACCTCCGGTGGGACGCCGCCGTGAGGTGTGCGGTATCCCTCACCCACCAGGCGGTCTGCTCGTCCTACCATCCGGTAATGAGCGATGCGCGGTCAAGCGAGTCGGGTTTCCCGATCCAGGGCGTCTACACGGCGGCAGACCTTCCGGCGGACCTGGACGCCCGGCTGGGTGAGCCGGGCGAGTTCCCGTACACCCGCGGGGTCTACCCGACGATGTACACGTCCCGGCCCTGGACGATGCGACAGTACGCCGGGTTCGGCACCGCGACCGAGAGCAACGCGCGCTACCACCAGTTGCTGCGCGCCGGGACCATGGGCCTGTCCGTCGCGTTCGACCTGCCCACCCAGATGGGGTACGACTCGGACGACCCGATCGCGCACGGCGAGGTGGGCAAGGTCGGCGTCGCCATCGACTCCATCGAGGACATGCGCACGCTGTTCGGCGGCATCCCGCTGGACAAGGTCTCCACCTCGATGACCATCAACGCGCCCGGCTCGGTGCTGCTGCTGCTCTACCAGCTCGTGGCCGAGGAGAACGGCGTGCCGGGGGCGGCGCTCAACGGCACGATCCAGAACGACATCCTCAAGGAGTACATCGCCCGGGGGACGTACATCTTCCCGCCGAAGCCCTCGCTGCGGCTGGTCGCCGACACCTTCGCGTACTGCCGCGCCGAGGTGCCGAAGTGGAACACCATCTCCATCTCCGGCTACCACATGGCCGAGGCCGGCGCCACGCCCGCGCAGGAGGTCGCGTTCACCCTCGCCAACGGCGTGGAGTACGTCCGCGCGGCGCTCGCCGCCGGGCTGGCCGTGGACGACTTCGCGCCCCGCCTGTCGTTCTTCTTCGTGGCCCGCACCACGCTGCTGGAGGAGGTCGCCAAGTTCCGCGCGGCCCGGCGCATCTGGGCCCGGCTGATGCGCGACGAGTTCGGCGCGAAGAATCCGAAGTCGATGATGCTGCGGTTCCACACCCAGACCGCCGGTGTGCAGCTCACCGCCCAGCAGCCGGAGGTGAACCTGGTCCGGGTGGCGGTGCAGGGTCTCGGCGCGGTGCTCGGCGGCACCCAGTCGCTGCACACGAACAGCTTCGACGAGGCCATCGCGCTGCCCACCGAGAAGGCGGCCCGGCTGGCGCTGCGCACCCAGCAGGTGCTGGCGTACGAGACGGACCTGACCGCCACCGTCGACCCGTTCGCCGGGTCGTACGTGGTGGAGGCGATGACCGCCGAGGTGGAGGCGGCGGCCACCGAGCTGATGGACCGGGTCTTCGACCACGGTTCGGCGGTGGACGCGATCGAGGCCGGGTTCCAGAAGCGGGAGATCGAGCAGTCCGCGTACCGGATCGCCCAGGAGATCGATTCGGGCGAGCGTGTGGTGGTCGGCCTCAACCGGTTCCAGATCGACGAGGAGGAGCCGTACGAGCCGCTGCGGGTGGACCCGGCGATCGAGGCGGCGCAGGGGGAGCGGCTGGCCCGGCTGCGCGCCGAGCGGGACTCGGGCGCGGTGGAGCGGGCCCTGGCCGAGCTGCGTGCCGCCGCCGAGGGGGACGCCAACGTGCTCTACCCGATGAAGGAGGCGCTGCGGGCCCGCGCCACCGTCGGCGAGGTCTGCGGCACGCTGCGCGAGGTGTGGGGGATCTACCGGCCCAGCGACCGCTTCTGAACCGTCCGGCGGCGGCCCCGCCGCGCACTGCGGTGCGTGGCGTGGGCCGCCGTCGCGCGTGTGCGATCCGGCGATCCGGGTAACCCGATCGGGTGAACGGGGACGGACAGCGTGTGCGGGCGGCTGTCGGGCGGTCGTGTCACCGTCGGGAGTCCTCCGGCAGCCGACAGTTGTCGGGCAATTGTCGGAGCGGCAGTTAATTGCCACGACTAATGCGACAATTCGGAACGGCTGACGGGTATTTGGGGGCCGCTGAAACGGTTACGCGTTGTAGGAGGTGGGGGGCGGATGACGGCGTTTGACCGCGATCTACCTGCTGTCCCGCAGATATTCGAGCCCTCCCACCAGGGCATTCGTGACGCTGCGCGGTCCGACCGCTACACGAAAGATGTTGCGCAGCGTCACCGTCGGAGGTCTAGGCTGTCTGCTGTCCGACCCGAAGATCCATCCACTTCTAGTGATCGAGAATTCGACGTGACGAGTGCGTTGACGCTGCCTTCCGGCGGCCCGCTGGCGTCGTCCCGGCCCGAGGCGCCGACCGGTTACCAGCCCCTGCCCTTCGAGCTCGACCATCTGCTCGCGCTGCGCGTACCCGGCCTCATCGAAACGCGCCGTCACCTCCACTCCCACCCGGAACTGTCCGGCGAGGAGTTCGAGACGGCCGCGCTGGTGCACCGTGAGCTGTCCCTCGCCGGTCTCAAGCCGCGCCTGCTGCCGAAGGGCAACGGCGTCATCTGCGACATCGACGGGCGCCCGGACGGGCCGGTGATCGCGCTCCGCGCCGACATCGACGCGCTGCCGCTGAGCGACCCGAAGGACGTGCCGTACCGCTCGACCGTGGAGGGCGTCTGCCACGCCTGCGGCCACGACGTGCACACGTCGGTGATGCTCGGCGTCGGCATGCTGCTGGCCCAGCTCGCCGACACCGGCCGGCTCGACGGCCGGGTCCGGCTGATCTTCCAGCCCGCCGAGGAGATCCTGCCCTGCGGCTCGCTGGAGGTCATCGAGGCCGGCGGCCTGGAGGACGTGGTGCAGATCTTCGCGCTGCACTGCGACCCGAACCTGCCGGTGGGCAAGGTCGGCCTGCGGGTCGGCCCGATCACCGCCGCCGCCGACAACGTCACCGTCAGGCTCACCGGACCCGGCGGGCACACCGCCCGCCCGCACCTGACCGTCGACCTGGTGGACGCGCTCGGCCGGCTGGTGACCGAGGTGCCGACGCTGATCAGCCGCCGGGTGCCGGCCAACAGCGGGCTGCTGCTGGTGTTCGGCCACGCCTCGGCCGGCACCCGCTACAACGTCATCCCGTCCGAGGCGTGCGCGGCCGGCACGCTGCGGGTGATGGACCGCGACACCTGGGACCGGGCGCCCGAGATCGTCGCTCAGGTGGTGCGGGACGTGCTCGCGCCCACCGGCGCCACAGTCGACCTGGAATACCTGCGCGGCCGGCCCCCCGTGACGAACGACGCCGGCGCCATCGGCGTGCTCACCGCCGCCACCGCCGCGGCGCTCGGCCCCGATGGCATCGCCGAGACGCCGCAGAGCATGGGCGGCGAGGACTTCTCCTGGTACCTGGAGCACGTGCCGGGCGCGCTCGCCCGCCTCGGCGTCGGCCGGAGCGGGCCCAACGTGGACCTGCACCGGGCCTCGTTCGACGTGGACGAGCGCGCCATCGAAGCCGGCGTACGCCTCATGGTCCAGACCGCGCTGCGGGCACTGGCGGCGGCGCGCTGACCGGACCGTCGGCCGGCCCGGCCGGGCCCGGCGGCATCGGGCCCAGGCCGGGCGGCGGCATCGCGCCCGGGCCGGGCGGCGGCGTCCGCCGGGCCCGCACCCGGCGCCGCCACAGCAGCAGCAACCACAGCGGTACGCCGATCACCACCGCGAAGGGCAGCACCGCGCCGAGCACTGTGAGCAGGACCCGGGCCGAGGCCAGGAACGCCGACCAGCCGCCGCCCAGCCCGGCCAGGAAGCCCAGGTCGGCCTCCTCGTCGGCGGTGCTGGCGTCCTGACCGAGGAACGTCACGGTGATGGTGGACAGCGCGGTCAGGTCCGCCAGCCGGCGCTTGCGGGCCTCCAGCGACGCCAGGTCCGCCTGCCGGGTGCCCACCTCGTTCTCCAGCCGGACCAGCTCGTCCACCGACGTGGCGCGGGCGAGCAGCTTGCGGGCGCTCTCCACCCGCGCCCGCTGGGTGGCGATCCGGGCGTCCAGGTCGACCACCTGCTCGGTGACGTCCTCGGTGCGGATCTCCCGGCGCTCCTGCCGGCCGAGACCGGCGAGCCGGTCGATCACCGCGGTGAACCGGTCCGCCGGCACCCGCAGCGTCAGCGCGGCCCGCGCCTCGGCGGCCCGGCTCGACCGCCGGTCGGCGCCGACGAACCCGCCGGCCGCCGTCACCGCGGTGGTCGCCTCCCGCGCGGCGGCCTCCACATCGTCCACCCGCACCTGCATGGTCCCGGTGTAGATGATGGACCGCTGGTCGACCCGCAGGTCCGCGCCGCCGGTGCCGCCGGGAGCGGCCTGGTCGCTGTCCGCGCCGCCCTCGGCGAGTTGCTCGCTCCCCGCGCCTCTGTCGGCGGCCGGCGCGGCCGAGTCGCCGCCACCGTCTCCGCCCGCGCTGCACGCGCCCACGCCCAGCGCCGCTATCAGCCCCACCGCCACCAGGGCCACGCCCCGGAGTCGCCGTCCACCCATGCCCCGTACTCCGATCCTCGACGGCCCCGCCCGCCGGGACCGATACCTCGGACGTGACGCGTGGTCGCGCCGGTTCCGGCAGACTGCGCTGAGGACATCACGATTCGATAAGCGAGGGATCACGATGCAGGTGACCAAGTACGCCCACTCCTGCCTCCGGCTGGAGCACGACGGTGCGGTGCTTGTCGTCGACCCGGGTGTCTTCAGCGATCCGGCGGCGCTGGACGGTGCGGACGCGGTGCTGATCACCCACGAACACCCGGACCATGTGGACGTCGGCGCGCTGACCCGGGCGCTGGAGCGGCGGCCGGTGCCGGTGCACGGCCCGGCCTCGCTCGCCGGGGTGCTCGGCGACGCGGCCGAGGCGCTCGTCACGGTCGAGCCGGGACAGTCGTTCACCGTCGCCGGGGTGCCGGTGCGGGCGTACGGCGGGCAGCACGCGGTCATCCACCCGGACATCCCGGTGATCCAGAACCTCGGCTACCTTTTCGCCGACGTGGTGTACCACCCGGGCGACGCGTTGTTCGTCCCCGACGACGTGCGGGTGGACACGCTTTTCGCCCCGATCCACGCGCCCTGGTCGAAGTTCTCCGAGGTGGTCGACTTCATCCGCGCGGTCGCGCCGCGCCGGGCGTACGCGCTGCACGACGGGCTACTGAACGACAACGGCCTCGGCGTGCTGGACCGGCAGTACACGGCGCTGTCCAAGACCGACTACCGCCGTCTGGAGCCGGGCACCCGGATCGACGCCTGACCATGGCCGAGGTGCCCGCGGAGGTGATCCGGCGGCTCTACGCCACCCCGCCGGACCGGTTCGTCGCGGCCCGGGACGCCGCCGTCGCGCAGGCGCGGCAGTCCGGCGACCCGCGTACCGCCCGGGAGATCGGCAGACTGCGCCGGCCGACGGTGGCGGCCTGGCTGGTCAACCTGCTGGCCATCCGCCGTCCCGAGCTGGTCGCCGACCTCACCCAGCTGGCCGGGGCGCTGCGCGCCGCGCAACGCGACCTGCGCGGCGGCAAACTGCGGGAACTGTCCGCGCAGCGCCGCGCCGTCGTGGGCGCGCTGGTGGCCGAGGTACGCCGGCTCGCCGCCGCCGAACCCGCCGCGCCACCGGCCGGGAAACTGCCGTTGGGCGAGGTGGAGGCGACACTCAACGCCGCGCTGTCGGACACCGAGGTGGCCGAGCAGGTACGCGCCGGACGCCTGCTGCGGGCCAGCCACTACGCCGGGTTCGGCGAGGTGCCCCGCCCCCAGCTGCGGCTCGTGACCGAGGGCGGGGAGACGCCTGTCGTACCGGATCGGGCGGCCGAGCGGGCCGACGCGCGCCGGGCCCGCGACGAGCGGGCGGCGCGGGCCGAACGGGCCGGGCGACGGCGGACCGCGACCCGGGAGCTGACCCGGGCCCGCGCGGACCTGGACCGGGCCGAGAAGGAGCTGGGAACCGCCGAGGCGGCCGAGCGGGACGGCGCCGCGGCGCTGGACCGGATCGAGACGGAACTGGCCGAGCTGGAGCGTCGCCGGGCCGTGGCCGAGCAGGAGCTGAGCCGGGCCCGGCTGGCCCGCCGTGGCGCGGAACGGGCGGTCACCGCGGCTCGGCGCCGGGCCGGCGAGGTGGAGGCCGTGTTGGAGGCGCTCGACGCCGAAGAGGGGGATGCCGACACCGGTGAGCACCCGGCAGACTGAGCGTGATGAATGGCTACGGTGGAGTGACGGTGACGGGCCGCCGATGACTCCGGAACAGCTCGCCGCCGCCTGCAAGCCGCTCGTGCTGGAACTCGGAGAGGCGTTCGCCCGCTGCCCGTCCACGCTGCGCCGGGCGCGGCTGCTCGGCATCTCCGGGTGGGCCTTCTACATCACCGGGCGGGCCGGAGCCCTCGGTGACGTCCGCGCCGAGACGGTGGCCGCGGCCCTCGGTTTCATCGCGCCCGAGGCGGTCACCGACGGCTGGGACGCCGCCGCGCGGACCGTCCCGCCGATCGAGGTGGCCGCCGCCAACCTGGCCGAGTGCTGCCGGTGGGGCACCGCCCGGCTCGGTGACGGCGCCGAGTCGGCGCGGCTCGCCGCGCTGCTGGGCCGGGCGGTCGACGCGGCGGACGCCAGCGGCATGCCGCTGTTCGCCGCCTGGCGGGCCATGCCGGTGCCCGAACCGTCACCCGGCGCGCGGGCGGCGGTCGGCATGCTGCTGCTGCGCGAGCACTTCGCCGGGGCGTACCTCCTGGCGGTGCGCGCGGCCGGACTGACGCCGCTGGAGGCGGTGCTGGCCGGGCCGGAGGGCGAGGCGGGCGCGGCCGCGTGCGGCTGGGCGCCCCCGTACCCGCCGGTCGGGCCGCTGGTACGGCGCCGACTGTGGGCCGAGGCGGTGACCGACCGGCTGGCCTCGGCGGCGTTCCGCGCGTTGAGCACCGCCGAGGGCGCCGAGCTGCTGGGTCTGCTCGGTGCCGCGCGGCAGCGCGCCCGCGGCGGATAAATGGGAGGCGATGCGCCCGGTCCGGCTGCCAGGATCTGGCCCGTGACGCTTCCCGCCGGCTGGTCGGCCCGCCGCCCGACCCTCGACGACGTGCCCGCGATCCTGGCGGTGGTGCACGCCGCCGACACGTTCGCCGTCGGCCACCCCGACTTCGACGACGAGGACGTGCGGTCCGCGCTGACCGCGCCGTTCGTCGACCCGGCCCGCGACTCCTGGCTGGTCACCGACCCGGACGGTACGGCGGTGGCCTGGTCGATCCTGGCCAACCCGAGCGGCGTGGGCCGGGAGTGGGTGGACGTGCTCGTCGACCCCGACCGCGGCGCCGACCTGCGTGCCCCGCTGCTGGCCCGGCTGCTGGAACGGGTCGCCGAGCGGGCCGCCGAGCGCGGCCTGCCCGCGCTGACCGCCCGCGCCGGGGTGTACGCGCCGGAGACCCGCTGGGCGGGCGAGCTGACCGAGGCCGGGTTCACCCGGCTCAAGCGCTACATCCGGATGACCCGGTCGCTGGCCGGTCTGCCCGCCGAACCGGCGCCCCCGCCCGGGGTGACCGTCCGGCCGCTGCGCGCCGGCGACGAGAGCGACCTGCGGCTGTTCCACCGCATCTATGACACCGCGTTCCGGGACACCCCGGACCACGACCCGCTCGACTTCGAGCAGTGGCGGGATCTGCTGCCGTCGTACGGCAAGGTCTGGGACGAGTGGTTCCTGGCCGAGGTCGACGGCGAGCCGGCCGGCGCGCTCCAGTCCTCCGACCAGGCGCTCGACCAGGACCGGGGGTGGGTGCGGACGCTGTCGGTGCTGCCCGCGTACCGGCGCCGGGGGGTGGGCGCGGCGCTGCTGCGCCGGGCCTTCGCGGTCTACGCGGCGAAGGGCCGCGCCGGGGCGGGGCTCGGCGTCGACCTGGCCAACCCGACCGCGCCGGTCACGCTCTACCGCTCCGTCGGGCTGGTGGAGGAACGCTGGGTCGACATGTACGAGCGGAGTGTGCCCGCCTCGCGGGTGTGACCCGGCACCCCCGTACCGGGGCCGCCGAGCGCGGCTGCGGCCGCGCGGCGCACACTGTCGGTGTGGGAGACGCGCTACGCCGACGCGGTGCCGGTGGGGCGGGACCGCAGCTCGGTGACGTAGTCGTCCGGCGCGCCCGCCTTCTCCGCGGCGTTCGCCAGCTCCGACAGGTACCACGCGGTGGGCAGTCCGCCCTCGTACCCGTCGAACACGTAGACCCACGCTGTCACGTCTCCGTCCAGCGTCGAGACGCGGACCGTCAGCTTGCGGTACGTCTCGGCGGTCACGCCCTCGATCTCGTCGAGCTGCGCGGCGTCGTACGGGTGGATGTCGTAGAGCGCCACGAACACCCGGTCACCCGGGGACTCGACCACGGTGCTGACCGAGCCCTCCCAGCCGATGACGTCCTCGCCGGCGAAGGTGAGCCGCCACCCCTCCAGCCAGCCGGTGCCCACCATCGGCGAGTGCGGGCAGTAGGCGCGCATGCGGGCGGGATCCAGGTTCGAGCCGTAAGCAGCGTAGAGACCCACGGCGACGACCATAGCCCGGCCGACGGGTGGGGGAGAATACGACAGTGCGTGTCGAACCCGGCGGGGAGAAGAAAGTCACTGTGAGTTTCGACGAAGGGACGGCTCTGTGAGCCAGATCGTGATCATCGGCGGCGGGCCGGCCGGGTACGAGGCGGCTCTGGTCGCCGCGCAGCTGGACGCCGATGTCACAGTGGTCGAGGCGGAAGGCGCCGGCGGCGCCTGTGTGCTGTCCGACTGCGTGCCCTCCAAGACGTTCATCGCCAGCTCCGAGGTGGTCACCGGCTACCGGGACACCGAGGAGTTCGGGGTGCACTCCGACGGCCTGGAGGCGGTCACCGTCGACGCCTCGGCGGTGCACGAGCGGGTCAAGCGGCTCGCCCTGGCCCAGTCCGCCGACATCCACACCAAGCTGGTGAAGGCCGGCGTCGAGTTCGTGGCCGGCACCGCCCGGCTGGGCGAGGACACGCTCGGTCACACCCACCGGGTGATCGTCACCCCGGCCGGCGGCGGTGCGGACTACTCGATCGCCGCGTCGACGGTGCTCGTCGCGACCGGCGCGACCCCCCGCCAGTTGCCCACCGCCGTACCGGACGGTGAGCGCATCCTGACCTGGCGCCAGGTGTACGACCTGCCCGAGCTGCCCGAGCACCTGATCGTGGTCGGCTCCGGCGTGACCGGCGCCGAGTTCGCCAGCGCGTACCTGGCCATGGGCGTCAAGGTCACACTCGTCTCCAGCCGGGACCGGGTAATGCCGCACGAGGACGCCGACGCCGCGATGGCGATCGAGCGGGTGTTCCGCGCCCGGGGCATGAGCATCCTGAACAACTCCCGCGCCGAGGCGGTCCGCCGGGCCGGCGACGGGGTGGAGGTGGTGCTCTCCGACGGCCGTCAGGTCACCGGTTCGCACGCGCTGATCGCTGTCGGCTCGATTCCGAACACCGCCGACCTGGGCCTGGCCGAGTACGGCGTGGAGCTGGCCCGGGGCGGTTACGTGACTGTGGACCGCGTCTCCCGTACCAATGTGCCGGGCATCTACGCGGCGGGTGACTGCACCGGGGTGCTGCCGCTCGCGAGCGTCGCTGCCATGCAGGGCCGGATCGCCATGTGGCACGCGCTGGGCGAGGCGGTCCGGCCGCTGCGGCTGCGTACCGTCGCCGCGAACGTCTTCACCGACCCGGAACTGGCCACCGTCGGCGTTTCGCAGGACGAGGTGGACGCCGGCAAGACCCCGGCCCGCCAGGTGATGCTGCCGCTGTCCGGCAACGCCCGGGCGAAGATGGACGACCTGGCCGACGGCTTCGTCAAGCTGTTCTGCCGGCCGGCGAGCGGTCAGGTGATCGGCGGCGTGGTGGTGGCGCCGAAGGCGAGCGAGCTGATCCTGCCGATCACGATGGCGGTGGAGAACAACCTCACCGTCAACGAGCTGGCCCACACCATCACCATCTACCCCAGCCTGTCCGGCTCCATCACCGAGGCCGCCCGTCAGCTCATGCTCCACGAGCTGGAGTAGCGGCCCTCGCTCGTCGATCATGCAGTTGTGGCCCCCGATCCAGCCGGTATGCCCGTTCTGTGCGGGCCGCAACTGCATGATCGCCGGTCTCGGCCGGGGTGCGGCGGGTGGCGTGCACCGCCAGGGTGGTTATGACGGCCGTCTCGGTGAGGATGAGCGCGCGCTCGATCAGGCCGAGCAGCGCGCGGTCGCCGGGATAGGCGGACCAGATCATCGCGCCGGCCAGGAGCAGGCTGGCTACGGTCAGGCCGCGCAGCCAGGCGGCGGCGTCGCTGACCGGGTGGCGGGCCAGCAGCCAGGCGGCCACCGGCAGGGCCAGGAACGACAGCACCGAGGCGTACCGGTGCACGTACGCGGCGGTGTCCATCTGCGTACCCGGCTCGTTCGTGGGCACCACGGCGGCGGCCAGCAGCCCGGCCGACCAGGCGGTCAGCAGGGCGAGCGGGGCCCGGCCCGCGCCGGAGCGGCGCAGCGCGGGCAGCAGCACGAGACTTGCCGCCGCAAGGACCGCCATCGCGGTGTCGATCACGCCGCCCCGGTCGGAGACGGCGAAGTCGCTGACGGTCAGCGACCAGGGATCCAGGTCGTCGCTCACCTCGAGGTGACCGTTCACCGCGAGTACCGCCGCCAGGACGATCCCGCCGAGGGCCAGCAGGCCGCTTCTCCGCGTTCCAGCCATACGGCCAGCCTGTCGCCGCAACCGCCCCAGACGGATCCGGGACCACCACCCACTTCGCTACCCGGGTCGTCCCCTACCGGACCCCCGAGAACCGCGTCAGGCTACGTCGAGGCGGATGTTCCCGATCCGGGCGACCACATCAAGGTGTCCGCCCAGTCCGGTCACATAGGCGCGAAGGATCTCCAGGTTGACGCTCTCGCCATTCTCGATCTGGCTGATCCGCGCCTGAGACAAGCCCGCCGCTTCCGCCAGTTGAGCCTGGGTCATACCCAGCTGCTTGCGGATCTCCGCCAGCTGCGCGCCGCTGACCGAAGCCAGCATCTTCTCTCGGAGCTGTCCCCGCCGGGCGACACGCTCGCTGTCGTCCCACGAGGGGTCGATACTTCGGGCCTTCGCCTTGACGTCGCGCCAGTTCGCCCCACCGCTCATGGCTGCTCTTCCTTCAAGTTGATCAGGTGCTCCTGGAACCGCTCGTCCGCCAACGGAAAAACCGGACTTATATGCGACGGGGGTCAACGCTCCGAACTGCGCGTCAGGTGCCGGTGGAGTCGGCGGTGGCCTCGGCGCGGGTCTGCCGGTTGTTGCTGATCCAGGTCATCGCCCACCCGGCCAGCGCGAATCCCGTCGCGGCCACCCCGCCGATCAGCAGCAGCCGCCACGCGGAGTGGGTCAGCGCCGTACCGCCCAGGTGACCGACGAGCGCGCCGTAACTGGACCAGGCGAGGGCCGCCGCCGCCTCGTACGGCAGGAACAGGCGGTACGGGTAGCGGCTGCGCCCGGCCGAGAAGCAGGCCGCCATCCGTCCGCCGGGCACGAAGCGGCAGAGCAGGATCACCAGTGGCCCCGGCTCGCGCAGCCCACGGGTGACCCGGGTGGCGGCCCGGCGTGCCCGCCCGGGTGTGGTGGCGCGTGCCGGGCGGCGGGTCGGCGTGCTGCGGCCGATCAGGTAGCAGGCCAGGTCCCCGATGAACACACCGGCCGCCCCGACCGCGATGGTCAGCGGCAGGCTGAGCCCGCCGTACACGGTCAGCGCCCCGCTGGTGATCATGACGAGCTGGGTCGGCACCACCGGGACGAAGGCGTCGACGATCAGCAGGATCAGCAGCAGCGCGTACGCCCACATGGGCGACGCGACATCAGAGATGAGTTCGGCCACGACCGCCACCTCGTCGGAGTTCTCCGTTCGACCGGACCGAGCCTGACGCCGTGTCCGGCGTCACCACCACCGGCCCTGCCGTGCGGTGACAGCCGACACCGGCGGGGCGTAGGTGTGGAACGAGGCAGCCCGCCGAGAGGTGACGGGTCACCGGCGCGTCTGGCTCGGGGCGGGGCGGCACATCATCGATACCCGGAGTACCGTTGGTGGGACGCGGCGCCGGAGTCGTCGGGTCCCCCGTTCTCGATGCCCGGGCCGCCGCGGGGGGGGGGGGGGGGGGGGGGGGGGGGGGGGGGGCGGCCCCCCCCCGCCGCGGGGGGGGGGCGGGCGCCCCCCCCCCCGGCCCGGCGGGGGGGGGGGGGCGCGGGGGGGGGGGGGGGGGGGGCGGCCCCCCGGCCCCGGCGGGGGGGGGGGCGCCCCCCCCCCCGGGGCCCGGGCGGGGCCCGCCCCCCACGGCCGGCCGGCTCGGGTGCCCCGGCCGGCTCGGGACGACCGTGGTGGGGCTCGGCGGCCGGGCCGGGCTGGAGGGAGCACACCGGCCGAAGGTCGGCCGC
>NZ_JBICSV010000005.1:0-483290 GCF_043197215.1 Micromonospora sp. NPDC049203
CCGGTCACATTCCGAACCCGGAAGCTAAGCCCTCCAGCGCCGATGGTACTGCACTCGGGAGGGTGTGGGAGAGTAGGACACCGCCGGACAATCTTCCAGTCGAGGGCCGCCCCAGCAGGGGCGGCCCTCGACTGCGTTAGCGTTCTCGGCGGAAACGCCATCAGGAAGGATGTACCTGTGAGCTCAGGACCCCAGGGCGGGGACCGCCCCCGTCGTTACGAGGATCGCGCCGACCGCGGCCAGGGGCGTGGTGACGCCGGCCGCGACGGCCGTCGCGATGACCGTCCCTCGTACCGGGGCGGCCGCGACGACCGCCCGGGCGGCTTCCGTGGTGGCGATCGCGACAGTGGCGCCCGTGGCGGCGACCGTCGCGAAGGCGGCTTCCGTGGCGGTGACCGCCGTGAGGGTGGTGCCCGTGAGGGCGGTTTCCGTGGCGGTGACCGTCGCGAGGGCGGTTTCCGTGGCGGGGACCGCCGCGAGGGCGGTTTCCGGAGCGGGGGTCGCGAGGGCGGCTTCGGCGGTGGTGACCGTCGCGAGGGCGGTTTCCGTGGCGGCGACCGCCGTGAGGGCGGTTTCGGCGGCGGTGATCGTCGCGAAGGCGGTCTCCGGGGCGGCGACCGTGACAGCGGTTTCCGCGGCGGGGAGCGTCGCGAGGGTGGCTTCCGCGGCGGTGACCGTCGCGAAGGCGGCGCGCGTGAGGGTGGCTTCCGCGGGGGCGACCGCCGTGAGAGTGGTGGTTTCCGGGGCGGCGACCGCCGCGAGGCGGGTGCCCGTGACGGTGGTTTCCGTGGCGCTGAGCGTCGTGAAGGCGGCTTCGCCGGTGGCGATCGTCGCGAAGGCGGTTTCCGTGGCGGCGACCGCCGTGAGGGCGGTTTCCGTGGTGGCGACCGCCGTGAGGGTGGCTTCCGGAGCGGGGGCCGCGAGGGCGGCGACCGTCGCGAGGGCGGTTTCCGGGGCGGAGACCGCGAGGGTGGCTTCCGGAGCGGCGAGCGCCGTGAGGGTGGTTTCCGTGGTGGCGACCGCCGTGAGGGTGGTGCCCGTGAGGGCGGTTTCCGGGGCGGTGACCGTCGCGAGAGCGGCGCCCGTGATGGTGGTTTCCGTGGTGGCGACCGCCGCGAGGGCGGCTTCCGTGGCGGCGACCGTGAGGGTGGCTTCCGGAGCGGGGGCCGCGAGGGCGGCGACCGTCGCGAGGGTGGCTTCCGGGGCGGCGAGCGCCGTGAGGGTGGCTTCCGCGGTGGTGACCGTGACGGTGGCTTCCGTGGGGGAGACCGCCGTGAGGGTGGTGCCCGTGAGGGTGGTTTCCGGGGCGGTGACCGCCGTGAGGGTGGTGCCCGTGAGGGCGGCTTCCGGGGCGGTGACCGTCGCGAGAGCGGCGCCCGTGACGGTGGTTTCCGGGGCGGTGACCGTCGCGAGGGTGGTGCCCGTGAGGGCGGCTTCCGGGGCGGCGACCGTCGCGAAGGCGGTTACCAGGGAGGCGACAACCGCCGGGAGAGCTACGCCGGCGGCGACCGTCGCGAGGGCGGTTACCAGGGAGGCGATCGCCGTGAGGGCGGCTTCCGTGGTGGCGACCGTGACGGTGGCTTCCGGCGCGACGATCGTCGCGACGACCGGCGGCCGGGCGGCTTCCGGGGCGAGCGCGACGGTGAGCGCCGTGGCTACGGCGACCGGCCGGGTGGCGACGACCGCCGTGGCAACTACGGCCCGCAGCGGGAGCGCCGGGACGAGCGGGGCGAGGGGCGTACCGGCGAGGCGCCGGAGCTGCCGGACGACGTCGTCGCGAGCGACCTCGACTCGGCCGTGCGGGCGGAGCTGCTCTCCCTCGCCAAGCCGGTGGCGGAGACCGTCGCCCGGCACCTGGTCGCGACCGGTCTGCTGATCGACGAGGACCCGCAGCTGGCGCTGGCGCACGCCATGGCGGCCCGCCGGCTCGCCTCGCGGATCGCCGCCGTGCGGGAGGCCGTCGGACTGGCCGCGTACCACGCCGGTGAATGGCAGACCGCCATCGCCGAGCTGCGGACGTACCACCGGATGAGCGGGCTGCAGAGCCACCTGGCGGTGCTGGCCGACTGCGAGCGGGCGCTGGGCCGGCCGGAGCGGGCCATCGACCTGTTCCGCGGCGCCGACCGCGACAAGCTCGACCAGGCCGTCGCGATCGAGCTGCTGATCGTGGCTGCCGGGGCGCGTGGCGACCTCGGGCAGAAGGACGCCGCGGTGGCGATGCTCCAGGTCCGCGAGCTGACCGGCGACTCGACCGAGCCGTGGGCGGCGCGGCTGCGCTACGCGTACGCGGACGCCCTGCTGGCGGTGGGCCGGCGCGAGGAGGCGCGGGAGTGGTTTTCCCGGGCCGCCGACGTCGACTCCGAGGGTGAGACCGACGCCGCCGAGCGGCTGCTGGAGCTGGACGGCGTGGTCATCGAGGGCGACGACGAGCCGGAGGACGACGCGGACGCGTCCGAGCCGTCGGCCGGGGCCGCCCGCGACAATGACGACGACGAGGATGACCTCGACGACGACGACGACGATGACCTCGACGACGACGACGACGACGATGATGACGATGACGACGACCTCGACGACGACGAGGATGACGACGACCGGGATGACGACGCGCGGCTGAGCGAGGACGACTCCGCCTCGGGTGCGGGCGGGGACGCGGCGCGGGCCGGCTACCGGGACCGGGACGCCGGCGACCTGGACGACGACGAGCTGACCGACGCCGAGGCCGGCTCGCTCGCGGCCGGCACCACGGCGGCCACCGCCGAGGCACCGACCACGCCGGCCACGACCACGCCGGACACCGGCGTGACCGGCGACGGCCCGGCGGCCGACGTCGCCCCGGCGGACGAGGCCGGCCGGCCCGCGCCGGGTGACGCCACGGGCGGCGAGGGCGAGGCGGCGGAGCGCCGATGACCGGGTACGCCGGTGACACCGCCTCCGGCGCGGATCGGGGAGAACCCGACCGCGCCGGGGCGGGCGGTCGGCTGGTCGACGCGTACTCGCTCGTGGTCTTCGACCTCGACGGCGTGATCTACCTGATCGACCGGCCCATCCCCGGCGCGGTCGAGGCGGTCGGCCGGCTGCACGCCGAGGGGCGCGCGGTCGCGTACGCGACGAACAACGCCTCCCGCCGCTCCAGCGAGGTGGCCGACCTGCTCACCGGCATGGGCGTTCCGGCCGAGCCGGCGGAGGTGCTCACCTCCGCGGCCGCCACCGCCGAACTGCTCCGCGACCGGCTGCCCGAAGGTGCGCCAGTGCTCGTGGTCGGCGCGGAGGCGCTGCGCGCCGAGCTGCGCGCGGTGGGCCTGCGGCCGGTGTCCACTGCCGACGAGGAGCCCGCCGCGGTGGCACAGGGCTACGGCCCGCAGGTCGGCTGGTCCGACCTGGCCGAGGCGTCCCTCGCGGTACGCGCGGGCGCGCCCTGGTACGCCACGAACACCGACCGCACGCTGCCCAGCCCGCGCGGCCCGCTGCCGGGCAACGGCTCGCTCGTCGCGGTGCTGCGTACCGCGCTGGGCCGCGACCCCGACGTGGTGGTGGGCAAGCCGGAGCCGGCGCTGTTCACCACCGCCGCGCGGCGGGCCGGGGCCGGGCGCACCCTCGTGGTGGGCGACCGGCTGGACACCGACATCGAGGGCGCCCGCCGGGCCGGGCTGGACAGCCTGCTGGTGCTCACCGGTGTCAGCGACGCCGCCGAGTTGCTGGCCACGCCGCAGGAGCGTCGCCCCGCGTACGTCTCGTTCGACCTGGCGGGTCTGTTCGACCCGGCCGCTGTGGTGGCCGTGCCGGGCCCGGAGAACGCGGGCGGCTGGGCGGTGACGGAGTCCGGCGGGGATCTCGTGCTCGACGGCGCGGGACCGCCGCTGGCGGCCCTCGCCGCGCTGTGCGGGGTGGCCTGGTCGACGGCGGCCGGGCCGTGCGTGCGGGCGCAGTCCCCGGCGGCGGCCGAGGCGCTCGCCGCGTTCGGTCTCGACGGCTGAGGCGCCGGCCGCTCAGAGCAGCTTGCGGAGCTTCATCAGGTCGAACGGGTTCGCCTTGATCGAGACCCGGCGGGAGGCCACCGCCGACATCACGTCGAGCCGGCCGTGCACCAGCGCGACGAGGTCGTCGCTGCCGGTGGTCAGCGCGATCTTCGCCTTCGGGTCGTCGCCGTCGGCGAGGTCGACCAGCCGGCCACCCTCCAGCCGCCCGTGGAACGCGGTGCCGAGGTCGGTGATCCGGCAGGCCAGGGTGCGGTCCAGGTCGATGCGCCCCTGCGCCTCGGCGTTGCGGTCCAGCCGCGCGGCCAGGTCCTGCAACGCCTGCCGGCACTCGTCCACGCTGGCCACATCGTCTCCTCACCACGAACCACGCCGTTCCCGGCACCGTACCGCAATGGGACGTCCGGGGTCCCCGGTAGCGTGGCACCTGCACACCTCGCCCCGCGGAAGGACTCAGGCATGCAGGACGCGTGGCGCGCCTACCTCGAGCTGGCCATGGGCCTGACGGAGGCGCCCCGGAAGAAGGCACAGGACGCGGTCATGCGCGTCGTCGGCCAGGGCGGCGCGACCGCCGCCCAGATCCAGACGCTCGCCGAGGAACTGGTGGCGACCGGCCTGGCGAACCGGGAGTCGCTGACCAAGCTGGTCCGCTTCGAGGTGGACCGGGCACTGGGCGCGGTCGGGCTGGCCACCGCCGACGAGGTCGCCGAGCTGACCCGCCGGGTGCACGACCTGGAGCGGCAGTTGCGTGAGGCGCGCGGCCACCTCGGGCCGGGCGAGACGGCGCCCGCCACCCCGTCCGCCCCCGCCACCGCGCCGTCGGGGGCGGCTGCCTCTCCGCAGACCGGGCCCGCGCACGCTGAGTCGTCCGAGGCAGCACCGGCCGGGACCGAGCCGCCGGCGAAGACGGGCTCGCCCGCCGCGTCCTCCCCGGCGACGACGCCGACGAAGGCCCCCGCGACGACTCCGACGAAGGCGGTGGCGAAGAAGACGGTGGCCAAGAAGGCGATCGCGAAGAAGCCGCCGGCCACCGTGGCCCGTACCCCCGCCGACGATTCGCCCGCCGCGCCCGCCCGGCCGGCGAAGAAGGCCACCGGGCGCCGGGCGGCCGGGTCGTGACCGCGCCCCGGCCCGGCCCGCAGCCGGGCCCGCGGCCCGGGCCACCCCCGGGGGTACGGCCCGCGCCGGTCGAGGAGGTCGGCGAGGCCCGGCACCCGGCGGTCGACGCCGCGGTGCTCGGCATGGCCAACGCCGAGGCGCTCGCCCCGGCCGACCAGATCGCCCAGTACGAGGCGGCGTACGAGACGCTGCGCGAGACCCTCGCCACCATCGACCAGGCCTGAGCAGAGGCGGAGACACACCTGATGGCTCGTCGTACCCGGCTGGACGCCGAACTGGTCCGGCGCGGGCTGGCCCGCTCCCGGGAACAGGCCGCCGCGCTCGTGGAGGCCGGTCGCGTGCAGCTGCGCGGAGTGCAGGCGCGCAAGGCCGCCGCGATGGTCGACCCGGCCGATCCACTGCTGGTCACCGGCGAGGACCCGGCCGACGCATACGTCTCCCGGGGCGGCCACAAGCTGGCCGGCGCACTCGCCGCGTTCGCCCCCGGCGGGCTGACCGTCACCGGCCGGCGCTGCCTGGACGCCGGCGCGTCGACGGGCGGTTTCACCGACGTGCTGCTGCGCGGCGGCGCCGCCGAGGTGGTCGCCGTGGACGTCGGCTACGGGCAGCTCGCCTGGTCGCTGCGGACCGACGAGCGGGTCCGGGTGTTCGAGCGCACCAACGTGCGTACCCTCACGCCGGAGGCGATCGGCGGCCCGGTCGACCTGACGGTGGCCGACCTGTCGTTCATCTCACTGCGGCTGGTGCTGCCCGCGCTGGCCGCGTGCACCGGCCCCGGCGGTGATCTGGCGCTGATGGTCAAGCCGCAGTTCGAGGTCGGCAAGGAGCGCGTCGGCGCTGGCGGCGTGGTCCGTGATCCGGCGCTGCGGGCCGAGGCGGTGCTCGACGTGGCCGCGACGGCCGCCGGCCTCGGCCTCGGCCTGGCCGGCGTGGCGGCCAGCCCGCTGCCCGGCCCGAGCGGCAACGTCGAGTTCTTCGTATGGTTGCGCGGGGACGCGCCCGCCGCGGACCCGGAGCGGGTCCGCGCGGTGGTGGCCGCCGGCCCGCAGGGCGCCGCCGCGACGGCGGCCACGACCGAGGAGGTGTCCGGGTGAGCCGTACCGCGCTGCTGGTCACGCACACCGGCCGTCGACGCAGCACCGAGCACGCCCGCGCGGTGGCCGCCGACCTGATCGCCGCCGGTTTCGAGGTGCGGGTGGTGGCCGAGGAGGCCGACGACCTGGACCTGCCGGGCGTGGTGCCGGTGACCGGCCCGGAGGCCGCCGAGGGCGCCGAGATCGTGTTCGCGCTCGGCGGGGACGGCACGTTCCTGCGCGCCGCCGAGCTGGCCCGACCGGCCAAGGTGCCGCTGCTCGGCATCAACCTGGGCAAGGTCGGCTTCCTCGCCGAGGCGGAGATCGACGACCTGGACACCGCCGTACGCGACGTGGTCGACCGCAACTACACGGTGGACGAGCGGCTCACCCTCGACGTCACCGCCGAGTTCGAGGGCGGGCCGACAATCGAGTCGTGGGCGCTCAACGAGATCAGTGTGGAGAAGGGCGAGCGCGCCCAGATGCTGGAGCTGCTCGTGGACGTGGACGGCCGGCCGCTGTCCCGGTACGGCTGCGACGGCGTGATCTGCGCGACCCCGACCGGCTCGACCGCGTACGCGTTCTCCGGCGGCGGGCCGGTGGTCTGGCCCGAGGTGGAGGCGCTGCTGCTGGTGCCGATCAGCGCGCACGCGTTGTTCAGCCGCCCGCTGGTGACCGCGCCCACGTCGACGTTCGTCATCACCGTCGACCCGTTCACCACCCTGGCGGTGCTCTGCTGTGACGGCCGGCGCGTCTACGACCTGCCGCCCGGCGCCCGGGTCACGGTGCGCCGGGGCACGCTGCCGGTGCGCATCGTGCGGCTGCGGGCCCGCCCGTTCACCGACCGGCTGGTGGCCAAGTTCGACCTGCCCGTGCAGGGCTGGCGGGGCAACCGCCGCTGACCAGCGGCTCAGCGGAAATTCTCCGTTCGGCCCACCGGCCCCGGCGCTCGCGCGCGTTACGGTGGGCGTACGGGCCGCGAAGAGGTGAGTCCGGGCGCGGCGGTGAGGCCCGTCGTTTCCCGGATGCGGCCCGTCTGTCGCGGGCTCGGCCAGGGGGTGGTCGGGACCGCGACGGTCGGGACGCCGGAGCGTCGCAGCCGGCCCGCGGCGGGCGGACCGGCACGCCGAGTCCGGTCGGGTGTCGACCCCGGCCGGGCCGACAGGTCGCAGGGCCGCCGCCGGAGGAAGCGGCGGCACGCGAACTGGGCGACGCGGTCTCCGGCGTCCCGGCCCCACTCCGTCGTGCCCGTGTCGACCTGGCGCCGATGCGGCGTCCCGGTGACCCGGCGGCGGGCCGACAAGGACGACCTGGGCGCACTGTGGACGTCGCCGCGGGAGGCGCCGCATCGGCACGGGCTGAACCGTACGGGTGCCCGCGCCCCGCCCGGGCGGCTGGTCAACTGTCACACGGCGGGGCTACTGTCGGGTGCTGTGCTGGAAGAGCTGCGCATCACCGGACTGGGCGTCATCGAGGACACCACGCTGCCGCTGGCCGCGGGGATGAACGTCATCACCGGCGAGACCGGCGCCGGCAAGACCATGGTGGTGACCGGCCTCGGCCTGCTCTTCGGCGGCCGCGCCGACGCCGGCCGGGTGCGCGCCCAGCCGGGCCGCGCGGTCGTGGAGGGCCGGCTGCGGCTGGGCGGCCGGGTGGCCGAGTCGGTGCACGCCCGGATCCTCGACGCCGGTGGCGAGCCCGACGAGGACGGCGCGCTGCTGCTCAGCCGCACCGTCACCATCGAGGGCCGCTCGCGCGCGCACCTGGGCGGTCGCGCCATGCCGGTGGCCACGCTCGGCGAGGTCGGCGAGCAGGTGCTGGCCGTGCACGGCCAGTCCGACCAGCTGCGCCTGCTGCGCCCGGCCGAGCAGCGCGCCTCGCTCGACCGGTTCGCCGGGCCGGAGCACGAGAAGCTGCTCGACGCGCTGCGCGAGACGTACGCCAGGTGGCGCACAGTCGTCGATGACCTGGCCGACCGGCGGCGCAACGCCCGGGAGCGCAACCAGGAGGCCGACCTGCTGCGCCTGGGCCTGGACGAGATCACCCGGGTCGACCCGCAGCCGGGGGAGGACGAGGAGCTGAAGGCCGAGGCGCAGCGGCTGGAGCACGCCGAGGGGCTGCGCACCGCCGCGCAGGTGGCGCAGCAGTGCGTGGCCGGTGGCGTGGAGCCGGCCGACGAGACGCCGGACGCGAGCGCGCTGCTCGGCACCGCGCGGCGCACCCTCGAGGCGCAGGCCGGCACCGACCCGGCGCTGGGTGAGCTGGCGGCCCGGCTGGAGGAGGCGGCCACGCTCGTCACCGACGTGTCAGCGGAGCTGTCGGCCTATCTGGCCGCGCTGGACGCCGACCCGGCCCGCCTGCAGACCGTCTACGAGCGGCGGGCCGCGCTGCGCGGGCTGACCCGCAAGTACGCCGACGACGTCGACGGCGTGGTGGCGTGGGCCGAGCGGGCGCGGACCCGGCTGTCCGATCTGGACACCTCCGACGAGTTGCTGGACGAGCTGGACCGCGAGGCGACCCGGCTCGCCGGTGAGGTGGCCGACCTCGCCGGCCGGCTGTCGGCGTCCCGGCGGGAGGCAGCGGTCCGCTTCGCCGAGGAGGTGACCGTCGAGCTGGCCGGGCTGGCCATGCCGCACGCCCGCATCGAGGTGGCGGTGCTGCCGCGCCCGGCGGGCCGGTCCGAGCCGAGCCTGCCGGTCAACGGCGTCGAGACCGGCGTCGGCGCGGACGGCGCCGACGAGGTGGAGCTGCGGTTGCTGGCGCACCCGGGCGCACCGGCGCTGCCGTTGCAGAAGGGCGCCTCCGGCGGCGAGCTGTCCCGGGTGATGCTCGCCATCGAGGTGGTCTTCGCCGGTTCCGGTGGCCCGCCCACGCTGGTGTTCGACGAGGTCGACGCGGGGGTCGGCGGCCAGGCCGCGGTGGAGATCGGTCGCCGGCTGGCCCGGCTGGCCCGCAGCCACCAGGTGCTCGTGGTCACGCACCTGCCGCAGGTGGCCGCGTTCGCGGACCGGCACCTGGTGGTGGCCAAGGACACCGGGGGAGCGGTCACCACCAGCGGGGTGCGTGTGGTGGAGGACACCGAGCGCGCCCGCGAACTGGCCCGGATGCTCGCCGGTTTGCCGGACTCGGATCTGGGTATCGCCCACGCCGAGGAACTCCTGGCAGTGGCGGCCAAGGAAAGGCGTCCGTGATACCCCGATTGTGAGCGCAAGCACACCGGCGCGGGTCCCGGTGTGCTTCCCTGGGTAGGCGGCCCTGCTCAGGCATGTCGCGACAGCAAAACCTGCCTCACATGCCAGGATGGTCACGATGCGTCTACCCACACTGCGCCGGAGCCGGAACCCGGAGCCGGGCTCCATCGTCGGCACCGCGCGCCTGGACCGCCGGACGAAACGGCTGGTCGGGCGGCTGCGGCCCGGCGACATCGCGGTCATCGACCATGTCGACCTGGACCGGGTGGCGGCCGACTCGCTCGTCGCGGTGGGTGTGGCGGCGGTGCTGAACGCGAAGCCGTCGGTCTCCGGCCGCTATCCGAACCTCGGGCCCGAGGTGTTGGTCTCGGCCGGCATCCCGCTGCTGGACGATCTCGGCGAGGGCGTCTTCGAGCAGGTCCGCGAGGGCGACCGGGTCCGCATCGAGGGCAACACCGTCTTCGCCGGCGAGGAGCCGGTCGCGCACGGCTCACTGCAGGACGCCGAGACCGTGGCCAAGTCGATGGCCGACGCCCGGGAGGGCCTGTCGGTGCAGTTGGAGGCGTTCGCCGCCAACACGATGGACTACCTGCGGCAGGAACGCGACCTGCTGCTCGACGGCGTCGGCGTGCCGGAGATCCAGACCCAGATCCAGGGCCGGCACTGCCTGATCGTGGTGCGCGGCTACGACTACAAGGCCGACCTGGACGTGCTGCGCCCGTACATCAGGGAGTTCAAGCCGGTGCTGATCGGCGTGGACGGCGGGGCCGACGCGCTGGTCGAGGCGGGCTACACGCCTGACATGATCATCGGGGACATGGACTCGGTCACCGACGACGTGCTGCGCTGCGGCGCCGAGGTGATCGTGCACGCCTACCCGGACGGGCGGGCGCCCGGTCTGGCCCGGGTCAACGGGCTCGGCGTGCCGGCGATCACCTTCCCGGCGGCGGCCACCAGCGAGGACCTGGCCATGCTGCTGGCCGATGAGAAGGGCGCCTCGCTCCTGGTGGCGGTGGGCACCCACGCCACCCTCGTCGAGTTCCTGGACAAGGGACGCGGGGGCATGGCGTCGACGTTCCTGACCCGGCTCAAGGTGGGCGGCAAGCTGGTCGACGCCAAGGGCGTCAGCCGGCTCTACCGGCAGAGCATCTCCGGGTCGTCGCTGCTGCTGCTGGTCCTGTCGGCGCTGGCCGCCATGGCCTCCGCCGTGGCGGTCTCCACCGTCGGGAAGGCGTATCTGGGCGTGGTCTCCGAATGGTGGGACAATTTCGTGTTCCAACTCGGCCAGCTCTTCTAGCCCTCCCGACGATCAAGAGGCTGCAAGCGTGATCAACTTTCGTTACCACGTGGTGTCCCTGACCGCGGTGTTCCTGGCACTGGCGATCGGCCTGGTGGTCGGCACGGCCGCCCTCAACGGGCCGGTCGCCGACTCGCTCCGGGAGCAGGTGAACGGCCTGCGTAAGGACAACTCGCTGATGCGCCAGTCGGTGAACAGCATGCAGAAGCAGTTGGAGACCGAGGAGGACTTCGCCGGCGAGATGGCCCAGCTCGTCCTGCCCGGCAAGCTGACCAGCCGCCGGGTGCTGGTGCTCACCCTGCCGACCGGCCGCGACCAGGCCGACGGCGTGGTGAAGATGCTCCAGACCGCCGGCGCCGACATCACCGGACGGATCAACGTCCAGGACAAGTTCGTCAACCCGGACAGCAACAACAACCTGCTGGAACTGGCGGTCACCGCGGCCCGGCCGAACAGCGCGCCGACCGGCAACCTGCCCGGCAACGGGCACGGCGTGGAGACATCCAGCGCGCTGCTGGCCAACGTGCTCGTCGACCGTCCGGCCGGAAGCCCGCCGGTCAGCGAGGCCGACCGGCGTGCCGTGCTGGAGCAGTACGCCACCGCCGGGTACCTCACCCCGGCGGACCGGATCTCCACCGCCGCCGAGGCGGTGGTGATGGTCACCGGCCAGCCGTACGTGGACAAGGACTCGGCGAAGAAGGACGAGTCGGTGGTGAAGATCGCCGAGCAGTTCGACCGGGCCGGCGCGCTGGTGGTGGCCGGCATGGGCTCGACCGGCGGGAACCTCGTCTCCGTGGTCCGCGGTGACCCGGTGCTGTCGCAGACCATCTCCACCGTCGACAACGCCAACACCGTGCAGGGTCAGCTCGCCACCAGCCTCGCCCTGGCGGAGCAGCTCACCGACAAGAAGACCGGCCAGTACGGCGTGGGCGACAACGCCGCCACCCGGGTGCCTACACTGCCCCGGTGACCGCTCCGGGCCGCCCGGTCCGTGCCGCGTCGCGTTCGAAGTCCGGATCGAGGAGGTCCCGTGAGACTGGGTCGGCTGCTGGCCGTGGGCGCGGGCGCACTGGCCGCCCGCTACGTGCTGCGCCAGACGCGCACGTCGCCGGGCGGGCCGGCGCTGGAACGCACCAACTACCGGGGCCGCACGGTGACCCTGGCCGCCGGTCCGGCCCTGGCCGTCGGCGCGGCCACCGGGGCCGCGCTGGGCGCCGGTAGCGCACCGGCCGGCGCCGCCGCGCTCGTCGCCGGGCTCGGCGCGGGCGCTGTCGGCCTCTACGACGACGTGGTCGGCGCCCGTCCCGAGCAGAAGGCCGCCAAGGGCTTCGCCGGGCACCTCGCCGCGCTGCGGGAGGGGCAGATCACCGCCGGGATGGTGAAGGTCGCCGGGGTGGGCGTGGCCGGGCTGGGCGCCGCGGCGCTGCTGGCCGCCGACCGCCGGGTCGCCGCGCACCCGCGCCGCCGCAGCGCCGGGGCGTTCGGCCGCGGGGTCGACGTGCTGCTCGGCGCCGGCGTGGTGGCCGGCACCGCCAACCTGGTCAACCTGCTCGACCTGCGGCCCGGCCGGGCGCTGAAGTCCGGCATGCTGCTCGGTGTGCCGCTGACCACCGGCCCGTACGGCGGCGTCGCGGCGGGCGCTGTCGGCGCCTCGGCGGCACTGGTCGGCGACGACCTCGGCGAGCGCGTCATGGTGGGCGACAGCGGCGCCAACGCCCTGGGCGCGCTGCTCGGGGTGAGCCTCGCCGCGCGTACCGGGCCACTGGGCCGGGCCGGGGTGCTGGCCGTGCTCGCCGCGCTCACCGCCGCCAGCGAGAAGGTCAGCTTCACCCAGGTGATCGCGTCCACGCCCGGGCTGCGGCATCTCGACGAGCTGGGCCGGCTCTCGGACTGACGTGACGAAACCGGCTCCTCTCGCCGCCGCCGGCCGGGTCGCCGGGGCGGCCGCCCTCATCGCCGTCCTCACCGTGTTCAGCCGGCTCGCCGGCTTCGGCCGGACCGCCGTGTTCACCTGGACGCTGTCCACCAGCGACCTCGGCGGCGCCTACGTGGTGGCGAACTACGTCCCGAACTTCATCTTCGAGATCGTCGCCGGTGGCGCGCTCGCCAGTCTCGTCGTACCGCTGCTGGCCGGCGCGGTCGAGGCGGGTGACCGGCGGGCGGTGGCCGCCACGACGGGCGCGCTGCTGACCTGGACCTTGACCCTGCTGGTTCCGCTGGCCGTGCTGGTGGCGGTGTTCGCCGATCCGCTGCCGGGCCTGATCGGCAACGGTCTCAGCACGGCCCAGCAGGAGTCCGGGGCGCGGATGCTGCGCGTGTTCGCGCCGCAGCTGCCGCTGTACGGCGTGGGCATCGTGCTGACCGGCGTGCTCCAGGCGCACCGCCGCTTCGCCTGGCCGGTGATCGCGCCGCTGCTGTCCAGCGTCACTGTCATCGCCGTCTACCTCGGCTTCACCGCCACCGAGGGGCGGCTGGCCACGATCGGCGAGGCCGGGCGCGGCGGCGAGTTCCTGCTGTCCGCCGGCACCACGCTCGGCGTGGTGGTGCTCTCGCTGTCGCTGCTGATCCCGCTGCGCCGGCTGCGGCTGCGGATCCGGCCGGGCTACCGGTTCCCGGCCGACGCACGGGCCCGGGTCGGCGGTCTGGCGGTCGCCGGGGTGGTCACCGTGACCGCGCAGCAGATCGCGCTGGTGGTCGCGCTCAACCAGGTCACCTACGGCCGGACCGCCGACGTCGGCGTCTACAACCTGGCCCAGACCGTCTACTTCCTGCCCTGGGCGGTGCTGGCGGTGCCGCTGGCGGTGGCCGCGTACCCGACGCTCGTGGCGGCCCGGGCCACCGGCGACGAGCGTGCCTACCGGGAGACGCTGGCCCCGGCGGTACGCGGCGTCGTGCTGCTCAGCCTGCTCGGCGCCGCCGCGCTGGTCGGCACCGCCATTCCGGTCGGGCACTTCTTCTTCGCCGACCCGCTCGACGCGCGTACCGCGGCGGCCGCGATCGCCGGGTTCGCGCCCGGCCTCGTCGGCTACGGCCTGTTCGCGGTCCTCACCCGCGCCCTGTACGCGCGCGGCGAGACGCGCCGGGCCACGGTCGCCACCGCGCTCGGCTGGCTCAGCGTGCCCGCGCTCGCCGTCCTCGCCGCCCAGGCGCTCCCGCTCGCCGACCGGGTGCTCGCGGTGACGCTGGCGAGCTCCGCCGGGATGCTGCTGCTCGGCGTGCTGCTGCTCGTCGCGGTCCGGCGGGCCGCCGGTGGCGGGGCGCTCGCCGGTGCGGGCCGGGCCGGCGCCGCCGGGCTGCTCGCCGCCGTCGTCGCGGCGGGCGGCGGGACGGCCGTCGCGGCGGGACTCGCCGGGCTCGGCGACGGCACCCCGACGACACCGCGGGCGCTCGCGCAGGGCATGCTGTCCGGGGTCGTGGTCGGTGTCCTGTTCCTGGCCGTCGCCTGGCTGACCGACGCCCGCGACCTGCGGCCGCTGCTCGCGGCCGTGACCCGCCGGCTACGCCGGCGACGCCCGGCCGGCGGGGACGACGGCCCGCCGGCGCAGCAGCACCCCGGCGAGCGGGGTGACGGAAGGGAGACCGTTTCCTCATGACGGACGCCTCGCCGGCACCGCGCTGGCCCGGGTCGGTGGCCCTGGTGCTCGCCTCCAGCACCGGCGGGGTCGGGCAGCACGTGCGCTCGATCAGCCGGGGGCTGACCGAGGCCGGCGCGTCCGTGCTGGTCTGCGGCCCGGCCGCCACCGAGGAACAGTTCGACTTCACCGCCGCCGGGGCCCGGTTCGCGCCGGTGGAGATCCCGGCCAGCCCCACGCCGGGCGACGCGCGCGCGGTCACCGCGCTGCGCCGGGCGCTCGCGGACACACCTGTCGACGTGGTGCACGCGCACGGGCTGCGCGCCGGCCTGGTCGCCGCGCTCGCCCGCCCCGCCGCGCCGCTGGTCGTCACCTGGCACAACGCGGTCCTCGCCGGTGGCCTGCGCGGCGCGGTGTCCCGGCTGGTCGAGCGGGTCGTCGCCCGGTCCGTGCGGGTCGCCCTGGGCGCCTCCGCCGACCTGGTCGACCGCGCCGCCGCGCTCGGCGCCGCCGACGCCCGCCTGGCCCCGGTCGCCGCGCCGGTGCTGCCCGCGCCGCGTCGCCGCCGCACCGCGGTACGCGCCGAGTTCGGCGTCGCCGCCGACCGTGAGCTGATCCTGTCAGTGGGTCGACTGCACCCGCAGAAGCGGTACGACGTGCTGATCGACGCCGCCGCCCGCTGGCGCACCCGCACCCCCGCCCCGCTCGTGGTGATCGCCGGCAGCGGTCCGGCGTACCTGCCGCTGGCCGCCCGGATCTCGGCCGCCCGCGCGCCGGTGACGCTGCTCGGGCACCGCACCGACGTGGCGGACCTGCTGGCCGGTACCGACCTCGCCGTGGTGACCAGCGACTGGGAGGCCCGACAGTTGTTCGCGCAGGAGGCGCTGCGGGCGGGCGTGCCGCTCGTCGCGACCGCCGTCGGCGGGCTGCCGGACCTGGTCGGCGACGCCGCCGTGCTGGTGCCGCCCGGTGACGTGGACGCCGTCGACGCGGCGGTGCGCGACCTGCTCGGCGACCCCGTACGCCGGGCCGAACTGGGTCGCCGTGGGGTGGTGCGGGCCGCTACCTGGCCCACCGAGGCGGACACCGTGGCCGCGCTCGCCGGCCTCTACGCCGAGCTGACGCCCCAGCTGTCGACCGGGAACCGCTGATGCTGCGCAGACTGACCCCGGTCCTGCTGACCCTGATCGTGGTGGCGCTGGGCATCACCGCGCTCTCCGCCCGTCCGGACGACGGCGCGTCCCGGCCCGGCGCCGACTTCGTGGTGCTCGTCGGCGCGGCGGGCCTGCGGTGGGACGACGTCGACCCGGAGAACACGCCGACGCTGTGGCGGATGGCCGAGCAGGGCGCGATCGGGTCGCTCTCGGTGCGCTCCGCGCACCGTCCCACCTGCCCGGTCGACGGGTGGCTCACGCTCGGCGCGGGGAACTACGCGGCGTGGCCCGGCGCCCGCCCGGGTGGCGGCTGCCCGGCCACCTCGGTCACCGTCGAGCGGCCCGACGGCATCGGCGCGAACCTGCCCGACCAGGCCGGCGCGGTGGCGCACAACCAGGACCAGCTCTCCTGGGGCGCCACGCCCGGCGCGCTGGCCGAGTCGGTGCGCTGCTCGGTGGCGGTCGGGCCGGGCGCCGCGGTGGCCGCCGCCCGCCCGTTCGGGCGGGTCGACAGGTACGCCCCCACGCTGCCCGAGGACCCGGCGGAACTGCTCGGCTCCTGCGTGCTGAGCATCGTCGACATCGGCACCGTCGACGACGACGACCGAGCCGTACGGGCCGTTCAGGCGCGGCAGGCCGACGCCCGGCTGGCCCGGGTGCTGGCCGCCCGGCCGCCGCGCTCGCTGGTGCTCGTCGCGGGCGTGTCCGACACCGACTACCCGGCGCGGCTGCACGTGGCGGTCGCCGACGGCCCCGGCTGGGAGGGTGGCTGGCTGACCTCGCCGAGCACCGCCCGGTCCGGCTACCTGCAACTGATCGACCTGGCCCCGACGGTGCTCGCGGTGCTCGACAAGCCGATGCCGGACCGGGCGTTCCTCGGCCGGCCGGCGGTGACCGTCGACGACCGGCCGGACGACCTGCGGGCCGCGATCGAGGCGCCCGCCGACGCGGACCGGGAGGCCGCCGCCCAGCGCCGCGTCGCCGGCTGGTTCTTCACGCTGCTCGCCGCCGCCCAGCTCGCCCTCGCGGTGGCGGTGCTGCCGCTGCTGCGCCGGGCCCGCCGGCACGCCGGACCGCACGGGCCGGAACCGGTGTCCCGGCGGATCGTCGCAGTGGTGGAGCTGCTGCTGATCGCGGTCGCGCTGGCAGTGCCCGCGGCGCTGCTCGCCGACGCCGTGCCCTGGTGGCGGGGGGACCACGCCGGCCTGTGGTACGCGTCGGTGACCGCGCTGCTCATCGTCGGCGGCACGGCCCTGGTCCGGTTCACTCCCGGCCACGAGCGCACGCTCGGCCCGCTCGGCGCCGTCGCCGGGCTGGCCACGCTCGTCGTGGGTGTGGACGTGCTCACCGGCTCCCGGTTGCAGCTCAACGGCGTGGTCGGCTACTCGGCGCTGGAGGGCGGCCGGTACGCCGGTCTCGGCACCGTCGGGCTGGGCGTGTTCATCGCCGGGGCGCTGCTGAGCGGCGGCTGGCTCGCCCAGCGGTTCCGCAAGGGCTGGCGGCCGATGGTGATGGTGACCGTCGGCGGCCTGGCCGTCGTGATAGTGGGCAGCCCGTACCTGGGCGCCGACTCGATCGGGGCCATCGCGCTCACCGCCGGGGTGAGCGTCGCGGCCGCCATCTGCACCGGCGGCTGGCTCACCGTGAGCCGGCTGGCCTGGGCGACGATGGCCGCGCTCGCGGTCACCGTCGGCTTCGCCCTGGTCGACCTCGGTCGCCCGGCGGCCGAGCGGGGCAGCCTGGGCCGGTTCCTTGCCGCGCTCGGCGACGGCACCGGCGGGCTCACCGTGCACCGGTCCGGCAGCTCCAACTTCCAGACGCTGGTGAACAGCCCGCTGACAGTGCTGGCCCTGGCCGGGGCCGCGCTGGTCTGGCTAGCGCTGCTGCAGCCGTGGGGCGGGCTGATGCGGCTGTTCGGCATCTACCCGGCGATCCGGGCGGCGATGGCCGGCACCGGCGTGGCCGTCGGGCTGGGCGGCGTACTCGGCGGGCGGGCGCTGGACGTGGCCGGCGCGGCGGCGGCGCTCGTGGTGCCGATGGCGGCCCTCGCCGCGCTGCGGGTGCTGGACCACTCCACCGACCGTACGGTGCCCGACAGCGGGCGTCCCGGCGGGGAGACGGGCGCGGTCCCACCGGGCGGCGGGCCGGGAGGTGGCGGCGCGGCCGGTGACGGTTCCGGCGGCGACCGGGCGGCTGCCGACGGCGCGGCCGGGGCGGGCGACGGCCCGGGGGAGACCGGGAAGCCGGCCGGGCGGGACTCCGCAGGCGAGGAGGCGCCGGAGGGCCCACGTGCCGCCGGTGCGCGGATCCCCGCACAGCCGGCCCCGGCGTCCACCGAGATCCCCGCCGGCTGAACCGGACCGTCCGGGCCGCCGTGCCGGGTCGCCGCGCCGGGCCGGAGAGGGCCGTCGCGCCGGGCCGGAGAGGGTCGCCACCGGCCCCACGTGCGCCGACAGCGGGTGCGACGCCGGCTCACGGTCCGGATGGTGTTACCGTGGAATCCCGTGGATCGCGTGATCACTCTGCTGATCGGCACGGCGGTTCGCACGACCGCTACGGACGACACGGGAGCAGGCGTTGGCCCCTACAGCACGGACGACCAGGCACATTTTCGTCACCGGGGGCGTCGCCTCCTCGCTGGGTAAGGGCCTCACCGCCTCCAGCCTCGGCAGTCTGCTGACCGCGCGCGGACTGCGCGTGGTGATGCAGAAGCTCGACCCGTACCTGAACGTCGACCCCGGCACGATGAACCCGTTCCAGCACGGCGAGGTCTTCGTCACCGAGGACGGCGCCGAGACCGACCTCGACGTCGGCCACTACGAGCGGTTCCTCGACCGGGACCTCTCCGGCAAGGCGAACGTCACCACCGGCCAGATCTACTCGGCGGTGATCGCCAAGGAGCGGCGCGGGGAGTACCTCGGCGACACGGTGCAGGTCATCCCGCACATCACCAACGAGATCAAGGCCCGCATCCGCGGCATGGCCGACCCGGACGCCGACGGCCAGGTGCCCGACGTGGTGATCACCGAGGTCGGCGGCACCGTCGGCGACATCGAGTCGCTGCCGTTCCTGGAGTCGATCCGGCAGATCCGCCACGACCTGGGCCGGGACAACTGCTTCTACCTGCACGTGTCGCTGGTGCCGTACCTGGCGCCGTCGGGCGAGCTGAAGACCAAGCCGACCCAGCACTCGGTGGCGCAGCTGCGCAGCATCGGCATCCAGCCCGACGCGCTGGTGCTGCGCTGCGACCGGGAGATCCCGGAGAAGGTCAAGGAGAAGCTGTCGCTGTACTGCGACGTCGACCGGGAGGCGGTCACCGCCGCGCCGGACGCGCCGAGCATCTACGACATCCCCAAGGTGCTGCACCGCGAGGGCCTCGACGCGTACGTGGTGCGCCGGCTCGGCCTGTCGTTCCGCGACGTCGACTGGACCCGCTGGGACGACCTGCTGGAGCGGGTGCACCAGCCCCGGCACACGATCACCGTGGCGCTGGTCGGCAAGTACGTCGACCTGCCCGACGCGTACCTGTCGGTGAGCGAGGCGATCCGGGCGGCCGGGTTCGGCCACCGCGCCCGGGTGCAGCTCAAGTGGGTGCCCAGCGACGACTGCGTGACCCCGGCCGGTGCCGCCGCCGCGCTGTCCGGCGTCGACGGCATCGTGATCCCCGGCGGTTTCGGCGTGCGCGGCATCGAGGGCAAGGTCGGCACCGCCCGGTACGCGCGGGAGAACGGCGTCCCGCTGCTCGGCCTCTGCCTCGGCCTGCAGTGCATGACCATCGAGGTGGCCCGGCACCTGGCCAACCTCGACGAGGCGAACTCGCTGGAGTTCGACGAGGAGGCAGTGCACCCGGTCATCGCCACCATGGCCGACCAGGAGGACATCGTCGCCGGGCGCGGCGACCTGGGCGGCACCATGCGGCTCGGGGCGTACCCGGCGAAGCTGGCCGAGGGCTCGATCGTCGCCGAGGCGTACGGCAGCACCGAGGTCAGCGAGCGGCACCGGCACCGGTACGAGGTGAACAACGCCTACCGCGACCAGCTCGCGAAGGCCGGCCTGAACATCTCCGGCACCTCGCCGGACGGGCGGCTGGTCGAGTTCGTCGAGCTGGACCGCACCCTGCACCCGTTCTTCGTGGCCACCCAGGCGCACCCGGAGCTGAAGAGCCGCCCCACCCGGCCGCATCCGCTGTTCGCCGCGTTCGTCGGCGCCGCCGTGGCGTACTCGCAGGCCGACCAGCTGCCGGTGGACCTGGACGGCGCGTCGAAGAAGACCGGCCGCGGCGGCGGCGCGAAGGCGTCCGGGAAGTGAGCGGCGTCGAGCACCGCTATGAGGTGACCGGCCGCCGGGAGATCTGGTCCGGCCGGATCTTCTCCGTGGTCAGCGACGACGTCACCATGCCCGGCGGCGGCAGCGCGACCCGCGACTACGTGCGGCACGTCGGCGCGGTCGCCGTGGTGGCGCTCGACGACGCCGGTCAGGTGGTGCTGATCCGCCAGTACCGGCACCCGGTCGGCCGGCACCTGTGGGAGCTGCCCGCCGGTCTGATGGACGTCGGCGGCGAGGACCTGGCCGCCGCCGCGCTGCGGGAGCTGGGCGAGGAGGCGGACCTCACCGCGGGGCGCGTCGACGTGCTCGTCGACCTGCACAGCTCGCCCGGCTTCACCGACGAGGTGGTCCGGGTCTTCCTGGCCCGCGACCTGGCCGACGTGCCGGCCGAGCAGCGGCACCACCGCCACGACGAGGAGGCCGACCTCCAGGTGGTGCGCGTGGACCTGGACGAGGCGGTGCGGATGGTCCTGGCCGGCGAGATCACCAACGCCTCCTGCGTGGCCGGACTGCTCGCCGCCGCCCGCGCCCGCGAGACCGGCTTCACCGAGCTGCGCCGCCCGGAGGCGCCGCTGCCGCGCTGACCGGCGACGACGCGAAGGGCCGCCCGGCGTACCGCGCCGGGCGGCCCTTCGCGGTAGTTCACGTCCGTCCGGCGTCGCCGCGGCGCCGGTGCGAAGATGACATCGAACTCTGTCCCGTCGGCGGGTGACGTCTCCACCGGGCGGCCCGAGGGGTTGCCTGACAGACCGTCAGGACCAGCGGCCACCGGATGTCACAGTGTCGCGGCCGGTGGACCTTCCACGGGCCTAGACTGCCGCCGGCGGGACCGGCAGACCGCGCCGGCAACGGAGCCGGCGCGGCGCCGCGCAGTCGGGGGTGAACCGCCCCGGAGGAAGGTGTCTGCATCGTGAAGGTCGGAATCCCCCGCGAGGTCAAGAACCACGAGTACCGGGTGGCGATCACACCCGCGGGCGTCAACGAGTTCACCCGCCACGGCCACGAGGTCTTCGTGGAGGCAGGCGCGGGCGTCGGTTCCAGCATCACCGACGACGAGTTCGCCGCCGCCGGCGCGAAGATCCTGGCCACCGCCGACGAGGTGTGGGACACCGCCGAGCTGGTGCTCAAGGTCAAGGAGCCGATCGCCGAGGAGTACCACCGGATGCGCGAGGGGCAGGTGCTGTTCACCTACCTGCACCTGGCCGCGTCCCGCGAGTGCACGGACGCGCTGGTCGACCGCAAGGTCACCGGCATCGCGTACGAGACGGTCGAGCTGCCCGACCGGTCGCTGCCGCTGCTGGCCCCGATGTCCGAGGTGGCCGGCCGGCTCGCCCCGCAGGTGGGCGCCTTCTACATGATGCGCACCGGCGGCGGGCGGGGCGTGCTGCCCGGCGGCGTCTCCGGCGTGTACGCGGCGAAGACCGTGGTCATCGGCGCGGGCGTGTCCGGCCTGAACGCCGCCGCCATCGCGCTCGGCCTGCAGTCCGAGGTGCTGCTGCTGGACAAGAACGTGGCCCGGCTGCGCCAGGCCGACGCCATCTACCGGGGCCACCTGCAGACGGTCGCCTCCAACGCGTACGAGATCGAACGGGCCGTGCTCGACGCGGACCTGGTCATCGGCGCGGTGCTGGTGCCCGGCGCGAAGGCCCCGAAGCTCATCTCCAACGAGCTGGTCTCCCGGATGAAGCCGGGCAGTGTGCTCGTCGACATCGCCATCGACCAGGGCGGCTGCTTCGAGGACTCGCGCCCGACCACGCACGCCGACCCGGTCTACAAGGTCCACGACTCGATCTTCTACTGCGTGGCGAACATGCCGGGCGCGGTGCCGAACACCAGCACCTACGCGCTGACGAACGTCACCCTGCCGTACGCCCTCGAACTGGCCAACCAGGGCTGGCAGCAGGCGCTGCGCAACGACCCGGCGCTGGCGCTGGGCCTGAACACCCACGCCGGCAAGGTCGTCTACGGGCCGGTTGCCGAGGCGCACGGCATGGACGTGCTGCCGCTGGACGAGGTGCTGAGCTGACCGACGCCGCGGTGCGCAGGGCCGGCGCGGAACCCGCGCCGGCCCTGCGCCGTGCGGTCCGGGCCTACCTGGACCACCTCACCGTCGAACGCGGGCTGTCCGCGAACACGCTCGCCTCGTACCGCCGGGATCTGGACCGCTACCTGGCCACCCTGGCCGCGGCCGGGGTGACCGACCTGGCCGCCGCCGGGCCCGCGCAGGTCGAGGCCCACCTGGCCCGGCTGCGCGCGGGCGACGACGACCACCCGCCGCTCGCCGTCTCGTCCGCCGCCCGCGCCGCCAGCGCGGTACGCGGCCTGCACCGCTTCGCGCTGCGCGAGGGACTCGCCGGCGCCGACCCCAGCCGCGACGTCCGGCCGCCCGCACCGCCGCGCCGGCTGCCCCGGGCGCTGCCGGTCGACGCGGTCCTGCGGCTGCTGGAGGCCGCCGGCCTGCCCGGCGCCACCGGCGACGCCGCCGCCCGCGCGCTGCGCGACCGGGCACTGCTGGAATTCCTGTACGGCACCGGCGCGCGCATCTCCGAGGCGGTCGGCGCGGCGGTCGACGACCTCGACCTGGACGCCGGCACCGTGCTGCTGCGCGGCAAGGGCGGCCGGACCCGGCTGGTCCCGGTCGGCGGGTACGCGGCCGACGCGCTGCGCGCCTGGCTGGTCCGGGGCCGCCCGGCGCTGCTCGCCGCCGGGCGTGGCACCCACGCGGTCTTCGTCAACGCCCGTGGTGGCCCGCTCACCCGGCAGGGCGCCTGGGCGGTGCTGCGCTCCGCTGCCACCCGCGCCGGCCTGCCCGTCGACGGGCGCGACGCGGTCTCCCCGCACACGCTGCGCCACTCGTACGCCACCCACCTGCTCGACGGCGGCGCCGACGTGCGCGTGGTGCAGGAACTGCTCGGCCACGCCTCGGTGACCACCACCCAGGTCTACACGCTGGTGACCGTGGAGCGGCTGCGCGAGGTGTACGCGACAGCGCATCCGCGCGCCCGCTGAGCGCCGACGCGACCGGCCCTGGCTGACGGGCGGCCGACACGCCGACCCGCTACCGAACGCGCTGCTGGCCGGTGGCGTACAGTCGGCATCGGCGCGGGCCTCCAGGTACGACGGACCGGGGGTGCGCAGCGGCGCCGCGAGGGACGTCGGACGGCTCCGACGCCGGGTGGTCGTCGGGAGGGGGCAACGAGGACATGGCAGGCAACGGTGACCGTGCCGAGACCTGGACGTCGGAGCTCCGTGAGCAGCAGGCGACGCTCGGTGCCGATCTCGGCCCCGCCGACCCGGCCGCGTACACCATGCGCAAGCCGATCCCCGAACCCATGCCGACCGACCGGCACGGCCCGGCGCGGATCATCGCGATGGCCAACCAGAAGGGCGGCGTCGGCAAGACCACGACGACCATCAACCTGGGCGCGGCCCTGGCCGAGTACGGCCGCAAGGTGCTCCTCGTCGACTTCGACCCGCAGGGCGCCCTCTCCGTCGGGCTGGGCGTCAACCCGCACAACCTGGACCTGTCGGTCTACAACCTGCTGATGCAGGACGACGTCACCGCCGAGGACGTCCTGATCAAGACCGACGTGGCCGGCCTGCACCTGCTGCCCGCCAACATCGACCTCTCCGCCGCCGAGATCCAGCTGGTGAACGAGGTCGCCCGGGAGATGGCCCTGGCGCGGGTGCTGCGCACCATCCGCAAGGAGTACGACTTCATCCTGATCGACTGCCAGCCCTCGCTGGGCCTGCTGGCGATCAACGCGCTCACCGTCGCGCACGGGGTGCTCATCCCGCTGGAGTGCGAGTTCTTCAGCCTGCGCGGTGTGGCGCTGCTGCTGGACACCATCGACAAGGTGCGCGAGCGGCTCAACTTCGACCTGGAACTCGAAGGCATCCTCGCCACCATGTACGACAGCCGCACCACCCACTGCCGGCAGGTGCTGCAGCGGGTGGTCGAGGCGTTCGGCGACAAGGTCTACCAGACCGTCATCACCAAGACGGTGAAGTTCCCCGAGTCCACGGTGGCCGGCGCCCCGATCACCACCCTCGACCCGGCCTCCTCCGGCGCGCGCAACTACCGGCAGCTGGCCCGGGAGGTCATCGCCGCCCAGGCGGACCGGTAGGGCGTACGCCGGCTGCCCGCCGCGTCGTCTACGGTTTCCCGGTGACCGCACCGCCCCTCGACCCGCCGCACGGCCCCGGTGACGCCGCCGTCGCCGCGGAGCTGGCCGCCGAGGTCGACGGTGTGGTGCCCGACAGCCCGGAGACCGGTGGCTTCACTGTCCGGCTGGACAACTTCACCGGCCCGTTCGACCTGCTGCTCCAGCTGATCAGCAAGCACAAGCTGGACGTCACCGAGGTCGCCCTGCACAAGGTCACCGACGAGTTCATCGCGTACCTGCGGGCCATGGGCGACCAGTGGGACCTGGACGAGACAAGCGAGTTCCTGCTCGTCGCCGCCACCCTGCTGGACCTGAAGGCGGCCCGGCTGCTGCCCTCGGCCGAGGTCGAGGACGAGGAGGACCTGGCGCTGCTGGAGGCGCGGGACCTGTTGTTCGCCCGGCTGTTGCAGTACAAGGCGTACAAGGAGGCCGCCGCGCACATCGCCGAGCTGGAGGCGGTCGGCGGCCGGCGCTACCCGCGGGCGGTCACCCTCGAACCGCGGTACGCCGAGGCGCTGCCCGACCTGGTGCTCGGCATCGGCCCGGAGCGGCTGCGCAAGCTGGCGGTCAAGGCGATGAGCCCGAAACCGGTGCCCGAGGTGTCCATCGCGCACGTGCACATGGTCCGGGTCAGCGTCCGGGAACACGCCGGCATCATCGCCGACCGGCTGCGCCGAGCCGGGGTCGCCACGTTCTCGCTGCTCTGCGCCGACTGCGAGATGACGCTCGAAGTGGTGGCCCGGTTCCTGGCGCTGCTGGAGCTGTACCGGCAGGGCCTGGTGGCGTTCGTGCAGGAGCAGGCGCTGGAGGAGCTGACGGTCCGCTGGACCGGCCCGGCCGACGGTGACGCCGAGCTGACAGTCGACGAGTACGCCGGCACCCCCGAGCCCACGACCACGTCCGTCCCCGCCGCGCCGGCCGACGACGCTGCTGCTCCGGCCGACGATGCTCCGGCCGGCGCCGTCGTGACTGGCGATGCTGCCGTGACTGGCGATGCCGCCGTGCCGGGCGGCGTCGCAGCGCCTACCGCATCCGAGCCCGCCGTGCCCACCGAGGCGGCGGACGAACCAGCACCGACGCAGGAGTGAACGGATGAGCGACCAGGAACGCCGCGACTCCCTGGCCGACCAGGCCGCCGCCTGGGTGCCCCCGTGGGAGCGCCCCACCCCGCCCAAGCCCACCCCGCCCAAGCCCGCCCCGGACGACACCGTCCCGGCCGACACCCACCCTTCGAAACCCGACATCACGGACACCGCATCGAAGCCGTCCATAGATCTTGGAAGCGAGGGGCCTTCAGAGGGGCCGATTCCTTCCAAGATCGCCGCTGCGGTCCCGGCCGTGCCGGATCTTGGTACGGGGGCGCCCTCTGAGGGGCGGGACCGTACCAAGATCTCGGGGGCGAGCGGGGCGAGCGGGGCGAGCGGGGCGAGCGGGGCGAGCGGGGCGGGCGGGACGGCGACCGGGTCCGGGGGCGGTGCGGCGGGCGCTGAGGGGTCCGACGACGATCGCCCGTCGCCTGCGGTCGGCGATCGGCCAGTGGCCGCCCTCGGCGACGACGCCGGGCGGGACGCGGCGCGGCAGGAGGGCGGGGGAGCGGGTGCTGAGGGCGTACCCCCGAAGCGGGGACGGCGGCGAGCCGTGCCGGAACCGCCGCCCGCACCCGTCCTGGACGACGCGGAGCTGCGCGGCGCCCTGGAGGCGATCCTGCTCGTGGTGGACCAGCCGGTCAGCGAGCTGACCCTGGCCGAGGTCCTCGAACAGGCCCCGGAGCGGGTCGGCGCGATGCTCGACGAGATCGCCGCCGGGTACACCGCGGCCGGGCACGGGTTCGACCTGCGCCGGGCGGCGGGTGGCTGGCGTCTCTACACCCGGCCGGAATACGCGACGTACGTGGAACGGTTCGTGCTGGACGGGCAGTCCGTGCGGCTGACCCAGGCCGCGCTGGAGACCCTGGCCGTGGTCGCCTACCGCCAGCCGGTGACCCGTTCCCGCATCTCGGCCATCCGGGGTGTCAACTGCGACGGGGTCCTCCGTACCCTGGTGGGTCGCGGCCTGGTCGAGGAGTGCGGCACCGAAGCGGACAGCGGCGCCTACCTCTACCGGACCACCACCATGTTCCTGGAGAAGCTGGGGCTGAACTCGGTGGACGACCTGCCGCCGCTCGCCCCGTTCCTTCCCGACGACGTAGAAGAGCTTGCCGATGCGACGCGATGACCGTGCCCCGAAGCCCGACGCCCCCGTGTACGAGGGCGCCGAGCGCCTGCAGAAGGTGCTCGCCGCCGCGGGGGTGGGTTCCCGGCGCGCCTGTGAAGACCTGATCTTCCGGCGCCGGGTGACAGTGAACGGGCGGGTGGCGCAGCTCGGCGACAAGGCCGACCCGGCCCGCGACGTGATCGTCGTCGACGGGGAGCGGCTCCAGGCCGACGTCCGCCTGGTCTACGTGGCGATGAACAAGCCGCGCGGGGTGGTCACCACCATGGCTGACGAGAAGGGCCGCACCGAGCTCGCCGACTTCATCGGCGCGCGGCTGGAGCAGCGGGTCTACCACGTCGGGCGGCTCGACGCCGACAGCGAGGGCCTGCTCCTGCTCACGAACGACGGCACCCTCGCCCACAAGCTCATGCACCCGTCGTACGAGGTGCTCAAGACCTACCTCGCCGAGGTCGCCGGGCCGATCCCGCGCAACCTGAGCAAGCGGCTCACCGCCGGCGTCGAGCTGGAGGACGGGCCGGTGAAGGTCCACGGGTTCAAGGTGGTCGACACGCTCGGTAAAACCGCCCAGGTGGAGCTGACCCTGCACGAGGGGCGCAAGCACATCGTCCGGCGCCTGATGGCCGAGGTGGGACACCCGGTGTCCCGTCTGATCCGTACCTCGATCGGTCCGATCAAGCTCGGCGACCTGCGCACCGGGCGGCTGCGGCGGCTGACGAACGCGGAGGTCGCCGCCCTGTTCAAGGCGGTGGGTGACTGACCCGCCGATCGGGGTACCGCTCCCGGTAGGCTTCGACGCGGTCCGCGGGCCGGCACACGCTTGCCCGGCGGGACGCCCGCGCGGCGCGGGCATGATTGACGACAGAACCATCCGCTCAACGGCGCCCGGGAATCGGGCGACCCGCGAGGTACGGGCTGAGGAGGACAACGGTGGAGGAAAACGTACCGGCCGGGCGATGTGTGGTCGCTGTGGACGGGCCGTCCGGTTCGGGGAAGTCCACCGTGTCGCGGCGACTGGCCACGGGCCTGGGCGCCCGCTACCTCGACACCGGCGCCATGTACCGGGCGCTGACCTGGGCGGTCCTGCGCTCCGGGGTGGAACTCACCGACACCGAGTCGGTGGCGAAGGTCGCCGCCGAGGCCGACCTCCGCATCGGCACCGACCCCCAGGGGTACGCCGTGACAGTCGACGGCACCGACGTGTCCACAGCCATCCGCGGCGCCGAGGTGACTCAGGCGGTGTCCGCGGTCGCCGCCGTCGCCGCCGTACGCGAGCTGCTGGTGGACCGGCAGCGGCGGGTGATCGCCGACGCGGGCCGGATCGTGGTCGAAGGCCGGGACATCGGCTCGGTGGTCGCGCCGGACGCGGACCTGAAGGTGTACCTGACCGCCTCCGAGGCGGCGCGCGCGAAGCGCCGCAGCGCCGAGGACGCCGCCGACGTCGCGGCGACCGCCGCCGACCTGGCCCGCCGGGACCGGCTCGACTCGACCCGCACGGTCAACCCGTTGCAGCAGGCCCCCGACGCGGTGGTGCTGGACACCACCGAGCTGGGCATCGACGAGGTAGTGGCACGTCTGCGCGACATGCTCACCGAGCGGGGTGTGGCGTGAGTGACAATGATTTCGGTAGCTGGGTGGAGCTGCGCGAGCCGGAGGCCGACTCCGGTGAGCCGACCGGCCCGCAGCCCGTGGTGGCAGTGGTCGGCCGTCCGAACGTCGGCAAGTCCACGCTGGTCAACCGCATCATCGGCCGCCGGCAGGCGGTCGTGGAGGACATCCCCGGCGTGACCCGGGACCGGGTGCCCTACGACGCGCAGTGGAACGGCCGGGCGTTCACGGTGGTGGACACCGGCGGCTGGGAGCCCGACGCCAAGGACCGGGCCGCGGCCATCGCCGCGCAGGCCGAGACCGCTGTGGCGACCGCCGACGTGGTGCTGTTCGTGGTGGACGCCATGGTCGGCGCGACCGACGTGGACGAGGCAGCGGTGAAGATGCTGCGCCGCAGCGCCAAGCCGGTGATCCTCATCGCGAACAAGGCCGACAACGCCACCATCGAGATGGAGGCGACCTCGCTGTGGTCGCTCGGCCTCGGTGAGCCGTTCCCGATCTCGGCACTGCACGGCCGGGGCTCCGGCGACCTGCTCGACGCGATCATGGACGCGCTGCCCGAGGCGCCGAAGATCGTGGAGGACCGGCCGCGCGGCCCCCGCCGGGTGGCGCTGGTGGGCCGCCCCAACGTCGGCAAGTCCAGCCTGCTCAACCGCTTCTCCGGCGAGGAGCGCGCGGTGGTCGACTCGGTCGCCGGCACCACAGTCGACCCGGTCGACAGCCTGGTCGAGATCGGCGGCGAGACCTGGCAGCTGGTCGACACCGCCGGCCTGCGCAAGCGGGTCGGCAAGGCCAGCGGCACCGAGTACTACGCCAGCCTGCGTACCGCCTCGGCGATCGAGGCGGCCGAGGTCGCCGTGGTGCTGCTCGACTCCAGCGAGGTGATCAGCGAGCAGGACCAGCGGATCCTCACCATGGTCGTCGAGTCCGGCCGGGCGCTGGTCATCGCGTTCAACAAGTGGGACCTGGTCGACGGCGACCGCCGCTACTACCTGGACAAGGAGATCGACCGGGAGCTGCGGCGCATCCCCTGGGCGATCCGGCTGAACCTGTCCGCGAAGACCGGCCGCGCGGTCGACAAGCTCGCGCCCGCGCTGCGCAAGGCGCTGGCGAGCTGGGAGACGCGCATCCCCACCGCGCAGCTCAACCAGTGGCTCACCGCGCTGGTCCAGGCCACCCCGCACCCGGTACGCGGCGGACGCGCGCCGCGCATCCTGTTCGCCACCCAGGCCGGGGCGGCGCCGCCGCGCTTCGTGCTGTTCACCACCGGGCCGCTGGACGCCGGCTACCAGCGCTTCGTCGAGCGCAAGCTCCGCGAGGAGTTCGGCTTCGAGGGCAGCCCGATCGAGATCTCGGTACGCCCGCGCAAGAAGCTCGGCCCCGGCGGCCGGGGCAAGGCCCACGGCTGACGCTTCGGGCGCCGCCGTTTTGCCGCGCCACACCCTCCTAGGATGCTCTAGGGGGTGTGGCGCGCGGCGCGGGAGGGGCCTCTGCGCGCGGTGCGAAGATCCTGCGCTAAGCTGTACCGGCTGCCGCGGGGGAGACCTGGCGGGGGCATCGGGACGTGGCGCAGCTTGGTAGCGCACTTGACTGGGGGTCAAGGGGTCGTCGGTTCGAATCCGGCCGTCCCGACGCAGGTCAGAGGGCTGATCCGGAAAACGGGTTGGCCCTTTCGCCGTTCTTGGGACCAAGATCAGTCAAGTTGGAGCTGGCCTGGCGTTGCTTGACCGTTGGTCAAGCAATGTGGCCAGCCCGTTACCTGCCAAATTGCTCCTTTCGCATCATCTAGGCGGCCCACGACGCGGGCCGCCTCGACGACGCGGGACGTGGGCCGGGCCGATGGGCCTCCTAGGCGCGCGGCAGCGCAAGCCAGTCGTGCCAGGTGATGTCGCGGCCCAGATAACGGGGCTGCTGGAAGGGCCAATCTGCGGCAATCCATTGCGGCACCAGGGCGTCGAGCGCGCGCTCCACCTCGCTGCCGACGAGGTCGTCCACCACCCACCAGGAGACCTCTCCGTCGGAGCCGGTGCGCTCGGGCGGATCGATGTAGACGCAGCCGAAGATCGCCGTCTCCTCGTCGTTCAGCAGCACGTAGTTGAACGACTGGTGCGCGGCTATCTCCTTCTCGTGCCGCAGCAAGTCGATGCGGTCCTCTTCATGGGTCATCGTCTCCTCGGGCCAACCCCAGGCCGGGCCGAAGATCTCCCACAAGCGCTCTCGAGAGCCCATCACGGCGGGGTAGTCGATCGCGGTGTCCGACTCGCGGATCGGCCGTAGGTGAAGCGCGGTGTTGGGCACGGGTACGTAGACGGGGTGGACGAAATCCTCAGGCAGCCAACTCATAGGGGCTGAGGCTACAACCGGCCGATGCGGGATGATCCAGGCGCCTTGCCGTGGCGGCCGGTGTGGCGAGGCAGGACAAGCCGGGCCGTCGCCGTGTGCCTTGCGGCCGGGTCCGCATTTCCTCAATCGCACGCTGCGGTCGCCGAGGGGGTCGGCGATCTGGGGACCCGATGGGGACCTCACGGTGTGCGCGATAGTGGCCGGGATGCCGTCGACTGCACGGCCTGACCGTGGAGACAGTGTGCGTGACGTGCGTGGACGTGTGGCGAGTCGTCCTGGGGGTCAAGGGGTCGTCGGTTCGAATCCGGCCGTCCCGACAGGAAAAAAAGCCCTGACCAGCGAGAATGCTGGTCAGGGCTTTCGCTTTCATCTATGAAGCTTTGAACCGCCCCCCCGAAACCCCCCATTTACGAGGTACGGCAACCAAGTTCGTCATCGGTGTGCATCGTTGTGTGCTGCTGGTGGCTGCGGCCCGTTCGGGCTGGTGCCGAGTCGCTCGAGGATGTCGGACACGTCCGGGGCTTGGACGGGCTTGGCGACGTAGTAGGTCTCGGTGACTTCCTCGCTGGAGTGCCCAAGCTGGGCTGCGGCGCTCTTGGTGTCGGTCTCCTCCTTGATCAGGGTGGCCACGGTCTTGCGGAAGGTGTGCGGGGTGACCCAGTCGAGGTCGGCGCGCGTGGCTGGTCCGGTCATGACCACGCACCCGGGTCCTGCGGGCAGGCAGCGTCAGGCCAGGTCCGCTACGTCGGTCTGATCCCGTGAGCGTTCCGTGCCGTTGTGGACCGTCTGCTGCGGGCGGTGTTCACTCGGGTGCGGTGACGAGGATGTCGCCGCCGCCGGAGTGGACACCGATCCTGTGCGCGGAGGCAGCGTCGGTGGGGATCTCGACGGTGGTTGTGCCGCCGGAGCCCTGCGCGTCGATGCTGTAGCGGTCGCGGGGTAGCCGGAGCGTGACGTCACCACCGCTACTGTCCACGCGGACGGACTCGGGCGGCTTGGTGAACGTGAGCTGGATGGCGCCGCCGCCGGTCCGGGCCGTGATGGTGGCCGGGGTGATTCCGCTCGCGTCGACCGCTCCGCCGCCGGACGTCAGGTTCAGCTCGCCGGACAGGCCGGTGACGGAGATGGTGCCGCCGGCACTGTCAAGCGTGGCCTTGAACGTGGCCGGCACCTCGAGGTGGTAGTCGACGCTGCAGCTGCCTGGGTGGCCCGCGCAGCCCGACGTAAACGTGAGATCCGACCCAACGACGTTGTGCTGCGGTACTGGTTTCGCGCCGGTGTACCGGATGGTCTCGGTGACGTGCACGGTGCCGCCGGAGCCGGCCGTGACGGTGATCCGGCCGCCGAGGCTGCTGACGGCGAGGGCGTCAACCTTGTCGGTGAGGTCGTACGCGCGGGTCTCGGTCTGCTGCTGCTCGTCGCAGGCGGCCAGCGGTACGAGCGCCATGGCTAGACAGGCAAGTGCGGTGATGCGGGTGCGCACAAGGTGGCCTTTCCAGAGGGTCAGGGGAGCAGGAGGCCCCAGTACAGGGCCCAGGGGAGGAAGAGGACGCCGGCCACGAGCAGGAAGCCTTGGCGCAGACGGTCGACGGTGGAAGTACGCCATGCGTGGATCGTCACGGCGGTGGTGATGACGGTTAGGAGCGCGACGGCCTGGAGCGCCAGCCAGAACACGGGTCGACCACCCACCATCGGGCCCGGTGAGATGCCCTTCCAGTTTGCGCTGTCGGCCACGGTGACGAAGTATGCGACGAAGCCGATGACCGCAGTGGCACCCGCGGCGGCGAGGAGCCGGGCGGGACGAGCGGCGGTTACCGCACGGCGGGGCACTCGCCGGACAAGAGCGACGATCGGGTAGGACAGGAAGCCGGTCAGGAGCACGGCGAGGGCGATGAGCTGCGCGGGCCAGGACTCCCACCATGCCGAGGGGGTCAGTGCGACGCTGTTCGCCTGCTGCGCCGGGGGCTGATCGACGTGCGGCGGCGGAATGGTGCCGGCGCCGACCGCGCGGATCCAGTCGCCGACGATCTCCGGGTACGACGGGAACAGTTCGTTGGTGAACATGCCGGTGTCGTCGAGGACTCGCAAGGTGTGTCCTGCGCTGGGGATGAACCGGACGGTCAGCGGTGAGCGGATCGTCTGGCGCAACACAGCGACGCTCTCGGCGGGCGGCACTTGCGTGTCGGCCGTTCCGTACACGGCGAGGACCGGCTGCGTGACGGCGGACAGCGCCGGCCGTGGCTCATAGTCGGCCTCGGCGAACAGTCCTGCGTCGTCCGCGAGCCGGTAGAACTTGTTAGACAGCGTGTCGGTGAGCGCGCCGGAGACCCCGGCACCAGCCAGCTTGTTGCGCATGTTCCAGTTCTGGACGCGCACCGGTGGCAGGGCCGGGGCGGAGGCGAGGACGAGGAAGGCGATGTCCTTCGATCGGCTCGCGGCGATGGGCATGACCCAGCCGCCCTCGCTGATCCCCCAGAGCCCGACGGCGTTCGGCTTCACCCCAGGTTGCTTTCGCAGGACGCCGACCGCGGCGACGACGTCGTCGGCGAGCAGCGAGTACACCGGGTTGTCGAGCGGGCGTTTGTCGTACGCGAGAACGGCGATCCCCTGTCGCGCGAAGGCGATCGCCTCCGGGGTGACGCTTGACCGCTTGCCGTTGCCGGAGCCGTGCACCAGCACCAGTCCGGGCAGCGGGCCGGACGCGGCGCGAGGCGCGAAGACCGTACCGGCAAGGGTCTTTCCGTCGGCCGTAGGAATTCCGACGTCGGTCGTGGTCAGGTCGGCCGGGACCGGAGCCGGCGGTGGGGCGGCGGCTGACGGTACGCCGGTCAGTGCGATGGCGACGAACAGCAGGCTCAGGATTCGGACAGTGCGTGCGATCACCGGACGATCATCGAAGAACCGGCGTACGCAGCCATCGCCGCAGCGAACGGACCTACCTGGGTCGCGCGAGCGGTTCTGGTCTCACTCCACAGAGGGAGGCGGATCGCCGGCGACGACGAGACCGGACTCGTACGCGGCCACGACCGCCTGTGCCCGGTCCCGCAGGCCGAGCTTGGCGAGCACACTGCTGACATGCGTCTTGACGGTGTGCTCGCTGACCACCAGTCCGGCCGCGATCTCGGCATTGGTCAGTCCCCGGCCGAGGAGCTGCAGCGTCTCGCGCTCCCGCGGGGTGAGCCGGTCCAGGCCGGTCCAGGAGTTGGGCGGCGGCGCCGGCCTGCGGACCGCCGTCTCGATCAGCCGAGTGGTGAGCGCTGGGGCGAGCAGCGACTCACCAGCGGCGACGACCCGGACCGCGTGGACCAGTTCGGCGCGGCGGACGTCCTTGAGCAGGAAGCCGCTCGCTCCGGCGCGCAGCGCGTCGTACATGTAGTCGTCCTGCCCGAATGTCGTCAGCATGAGCACCCGTACGGGTGCGCCGCTCAGCCGCTGGGCGGCCTCGATGCCGTCCATCCCCGGCATTTGGATGTCGAGCACCAGGACGTCGGGGGTGTGCTCGTGAACGGCGGCCACCGCCTCGGCGCCGTCAGCGGCCTCGGCGACGACCTCCATGTCGGGCTCGGCGTCGAGGATCGCCGCGAAGGCGCCCCGCACGAGCTCCTGGTCGTCGGCGACCACGATGCGGATGCTCATCGCGCGACCTCCGCCGCCGCGCCGGGCAACCTCGCCTGCACCTGGAAGCCCTTGCCGCCGGGCACCGGGCCGACCGACGCGGACCCACCGCAGGACGCGGCGCGTTCCCGCATGCCGATGAGCCCCTGTCCTCGGCCGTCGGTCTGGGGCCCTCGGCCGTCGTCGGCCACGGTGATGACGAGTTCGCCGTCACGCCAGTCGAGCGTCACCGTCACCGTCTTCGCCTCCGCGTGTTTGAGCACGTTGGTCAGCGCCTCCTGGACGATCCGATACGCCGCGACCTCGGCGTCGGGCGTTACGGTACCGGGCCGTCCGGAGACGATCAGCGTGACCGACGTGGAGCCGACCCGGGAGACCGTGTCGACGAGGCCCGGGATCCCAGCGAGCGTCGGCTGCGGGGTGCGCGCGCTCTCGCCACCGGCGTCAAGGACGCCGAGGATCCGGCGCAACTGGGCCATGGCGTCCCGGCCCGCCGTGGCAATCGCCTCGAACGCTGCCTCTGTACGAGCAGGGCCGTGCTTCATCGCCACCGGCCCTGCCTCCGCCTGCGCGATCGTGATGCTCACCGCGTGGGCCAGGATGTCGTGCATGTTCCGCGCGATCCGGGACCGTTCCCGCTCGGCCTCCAGTTCCCGCTCGCGTTCGAGGTGCCGGGCGCGCTCCTGAAGCGTCCGTACGTACTCCTGTCGGTTCGACCAAGCGCGGCCCATCGCATACGCGGTCGTCCACAGCAGCGCTCCCCGGGCAGCGGTCTCGAACGAGCCGGTGAGAATGAACGCACCCGACGCGATGATCACGACGGCGCTGACCCGTTGCCAGCGGGGCGCTTGCGCGGCGACAGTGAACATGGCGATCAGCGCTCCATACCAGAGGGGCTGGCGCGGCCCGTCCGGGACGAACGTGTACGCGGCGGCGGCAAGCTCGCTCACCATGAGGACGGCGAACGGTGCCCTCCGCCGCCAGATCACCGGCAGCGACACGGCAACACAGATGAAGTACGCGGCGATCGGCCAATCTCGGCCGCCGGACACGAACGGGGCAAGCTGGGCGACCAACGCGACAACCACCAGCCCGGCGTCCACCGCTATCGGCGGCAGCCCGCCCGCCCGCCGTACCACTCGTTCGTACATGATCCGATTCTGACGTACGGCCAGCGTCGAAACACTCGGCGGTGCATCGCACGTCAGACGTCAGCTGATACACACGGATACTTCAAGGCCGCGGTCGCCATCCTGCCGCACGGCAGCACTGGGATCAGCGCTCGGCTTGGCTGAAACGAAGTTCAGAAGGCTGGTCCGAAACATGGGGCTGGCCTTGCTTGCTTCCTGGGGACCACGCCGGTCAAGTGCGCCGTCCGGTAGCGCTCCTTGACCGCTGGTCAAGCTTCAGCGGCCGGCTGAACGCGACTACCGCCGGGCCGGCAGAACTCTGGCCACCGCCGCCGCTGGCATCGCTCATCCCCACAACATCGGAGCTCTCCAGCTGAACCAACCGGACCCCGGCCCCCGTCGGTCAGGGATTCGAGACGTCCTTCAGGTCCTCAAGACGGCCCGAAACGGGCCCCACGCCCCGGCCGCCTGAGGATGAGGCCTGGGGTAGTCAACGCGGGACGGCCACTGTGGTTTGGAAGTCTGCGCCGTCGCGGAGCCGGGCTATGAGGTCCAGCACGGCGGCGGGTCCGCCGTGAGCGCTGGTCCAGCGACTCACCACGCAGGCCGCGTGTAGGTACGGTCGGTCCACGCCGCCCGCGGTCATGGCTCGCCAATCCGAGTCGACGATCGGCGAGGCCTGCTCGTACGGCAGGCGGCACCGGTCCCCCTCAGAGGAGGGCTTCAGATAGCGGGAGTCGTCGGAGATGAGTACGGCCAGCCCTTCGTCGAACCAATGCGGCACTTTGCCTCGGGCCGACCCGAGGCGCTCGTGGAACTCGACGTGCGACAGCTCGTGGGTCGCGATGGTTTCGTTTGCCCCGACTGGTGACAGCATGAGGGACCAGTTGCGGATCGCCTGTCCTTTCTCCCCGCCTCCGCCGAGCCGCCGGTAGCAGGCTGGGGCGGCGCAGATCAATACCCTGGGATGGCTCATCCGGGTGCCGTAAAAGCGGGTGATCCGTTCGTCGTCCGGGTCGGTGTAGATGCTGCCGTCGAGTGCGGAAAGTCCATAGCACTGTGGACAGGCAGTCGCCGCGACGGCGGGAGCGACCAGGGCAACTGTCCCGACAGCGACTCCGATGAGGGCGACCACGGCCAGCGCCACGATCCATCTACGCCTTGGCATGCCGGCATGGTGGCCCTCCGAACTGACGACTGGAGGTGGCACTCGTCCGGTGGGCGTGAGGTCGCCAAGCGCGTCAGCGCCCGGGGGACCGGGTGGGGACCACATGTCGTGCGGGATGGTCGACGGCATGCCGTCGACTACACGGCCTGGTCTTGGGATGGCGTGCGTGACGTGCGGGAATGCTTAGCGAATCGTTCGGCCCAGCCCGGGAAGGCGGCGCGGGCGGCCGTGACGGCGCGGTCGACGTCGGCCGCCGTGCCTGCCGGCACGCTCGCCAGCACCTCCTCGGTCGCCGGGTTGTGCACCGCGATGGTCTGCCCGCAGGAGGGGACGACCCACGCTCCGTCGAGATAGATGTCGGATAGTGCGAGATCCATCGCGCACCTCACGGTGGTCGAAAACTATCGCTGCAAGTTTCTACTCTAGTGCCCCGGATCGGCTGGCGGGAGGGGTGGTAGCGGCCCGACGTGCTCCTCGTAGGTGCGGGAGAGCCCATGGATGAGCGCGTCGAGGCCGAGCGCGAAGGCGCCCTCGTCCACCCGTTGCTGATGCTCGGCGAGCCGGTGCGCCTGGGTCAGGTGCGGATACCGCTCCCCGTACAACCCCGGGTCCTCGACGAAGCCACGGGCGAACGATCCGAGCGCGGAGCCCGCCACGAAGTAGCGCATCAGCGCCCCGATGTGCGTCGCGCGCGCGGGCGGCCAGCCGGCAGCGACGAGCCCGCCGTAGACCGCGTCGGCCATCGCCAGCGCCGCCGGCCGCCGGCCCGGCCCGCGGGCCAGGTACGGGACGATGTTCGGGTGTGCGGCCAGTGCCGCCCGATACGAGTGCCCCCACCGGCGCAGCGCCTCGCGCCAGTCGAGGTGCCCGAAGAAGGAGACGTCCACCTGGGCGGTGACGCTGTCGGCCACCGCGTCGAGAATCTCGTCCTTGGTGGCGAAGTGGTTGTAGAGCGAGGGCCCGCGTACGCCGAGTTCGGCAGCGAGCCGGCGGGTGGAGAACGCCTCCAGCCCGTCCGCGTCGATCAGCGCGGCGGCGGCATCGACGATCCGCTGCCGGCTGAGCAGCGCCTGCCTCGGCCGGGGCATCCGCGCCTCCCTCGCTCACTCGTCGGTCCGCGGCAACTCTGCCACAGCCGGGTCTGGACGTACTTAAACTTTCAGCGCTAGTTTATGCCGCATGGACCTTGAGCTCTCCGCGGAGCAGGCGGCGGTTCGTCAGCTCGCCGCCGAGTTCGTCGACCGTGAGGTTGTCCCGCACGCCGCGGCCTGGGACCGGCGCGAGTCGGTCGACCCGGAGATCGTGGACAAGCTCGGCCGGCTGGGCTTCCTCGGGCTGACCATCCCCGAGGAAGACGGCGGGTCCGGCGGCGACCACCTCTCCTACTGCCTGGTGCTGGAAGAGCTCGGCCGGGGCGACTCCGCCGTCCGGGGCATCGTCTCGGTGTCGCTCGGGCTGGTCGCCAAGGCCATCGCCGCGCACGGGTCCGCCGCGCAGCGGGCCGAGTGGCTGCCCCGGCTCTGCGCCGGCACCGCGCTCGGCTGCTTCGCCCTGACCGAACCGGACAGCGGCTCGGACGCGGCCGCGCTGACCACCCGGGCGACCCGCGACGGCGGCGACTGGCTGATCACCGGCGCGAAGACGTTCATCACCAACGGCACCGTGGCCGACGTGGTCCTGCTCTTCGCCCGCACCGGCGGACCCGGACACCGGGGCATCAGTGCGTTCCTGGTGCCCACCAACGTCGCCGGGCTCACCCGGAGGGAGATCCACGGCAAGCTCGGGCTGCGCGGGCAGGCAACCGGTGAGCTGTGCTTCGACGCCGTCCGGGTGCCCGACTCGGCGCGCCTCGGCCCGGCCGGCGGCGGGTTCCGGCTGGCCCTGGCCACCCTGGCCAAGGGCCGGATGTCGGTGGCCGCCGGCTGCGTCGGCATCGCCCAGGGCTGCCTCGACGCGGCGGTCGGCTACGCCGGGCAGCGCACCCAGTTCGGCAAGCCGATCGCCGGGCACCAGCTGGTGCAGCAGTTGCTCGCCGCCATTGCCGTGGACACCGCCGCCGCACGGCTGCTGGTGTGGCGGGTGGCCGACCTCGTGGACCGGGGCGAGGCGTTCGCCACCGAGGCCTCGATGGCCAAGCTCTTCGCCAGCGAGGCAGCGGTCCGGGCGGCCAACAACGCCGTCCAGGTCTTCGGCGGGTACGGCTACATCGACGAGTACCCGGTCGGCAAGTACCTGCGCGACGCCCGGGTCGCCACCCTCTACGAGGGCACCAGCCAGATCCAGCAGCTGCTCATCGGGCGTGCGCTCACCGGCGTCAACGCCTTCTAGCAAAGGGGAGAACCGTGACCAGATTCGCCGACCGGGTGGCCGTCGTCACCGGCGCCGGGCAGGGCATCGGCGCGGCGACCGCGCACCGGCTGGCCGCCGAGGGCGCCGCCGTCGCCGTGGTCGACCTCGACGAGGAGCGCAGCCGGGCGGTCGCCGACGAGATCACCGCGGCCGGCGGCCGGGCCGTCGGCATCGGCTGCGACGTGACCGACCCCGCGGCGGTGGCCGCGATGACCGACCGGGTGGTGCAGGCGTACGGCGGGTTGCACGTGCTGGTGAACAACGCCGGCATCACCCGCGACGACCTGCTGTTCAAGATGCCCCTGCCGCACTGGGAGGCGGTGCTGACCACCAACCTGACCAGCATGTTCCTCTGCTGCCAGGCCGCCCAACAGCACATGGTCGCGGCCCGCTACGGCCGGATCGTCAACCTCAGCAGCCGCTCCGCCCTCGGCAACCGGGGCCAGGTCAACTACGCGGCGGCCAAGGCGGGGGTGCAGGGCCTGACGGCCACCCTCGCCATCGAACTCGGCCCGTACAACGTCACGGTCAACGCCGTCGCCCCGGGCTACGTGGCCACCGCGATGACCGCCGCCACCGCGCAGCGGGTCGGCAGCAGCCCGGAGGAGCATCAGCGGACGGTCGCCGAGCACACCCCGCTGCGCCGGGTCGCCCAGCCGACCGAGATCGCTTCGGTGATCGCCTTCCTGGCCAGCGACGACGCGTCGTACGTCAGCGGACAGACCCTGTACGTCAACGGCGGCGCGCGCTGAGGCGCGCCGGCGGACCAGCACCCGGAGGGGACATGGACTTCGCGCTTTCCGACACCGAGCGGGCGATCCGCGATACCGCCCGCGACTTCATCACCAGGGAGGTCATGCCGCTGGAGCAGGAGCTGCTGCGGCGGGAACGGGCGCACCGGCCCGGACTGGAGCACAGCGAGCTGCGCGAGTTGCAGCTCAAGGCGCGCAAGTTCGGGTTCTGGGGGCTGGCCACCCCGGAGGAGTACGGCGGCATGGACCTGCCGGCCGTCACCCAGTCCCTGATCTGGACCGAACTCGGCCGCTCGTTCGTGCCGTTCCGGTTCGGCGGCGAGGCGGACAACATCCTGTTCCACGCCAATGACGAGCAGAAGCGCGAGTACCTGGTCCCGACCATCGAGGGGGAGCGGCGCAGCTGCTTCGCGATCACCGAGCCCGGCGCCGGCTCCGACGCGGCCAACATCAAGCTCAGCGCCCGCCGCGACGGCGACGACTGGATCCTCAACGGCGAGAAGACCTTCATCACCGGCGGTCACGACGCCGACTTCGCCATCGTGATCGCGGTGACCGACCGGGAGAAGGGGGCCCGCCACGGCGGCGCCACCGCGTTCCTGGTGGACCGGTCGATGGGCTGGCGCTCGGAGTTCATCCAGACGATGGGCGAGGGTGGCCCCGCCTCGCTGGTCTTCGACGACGTCCGGGTGCCCGGGCGCAACATCCTCGGCGAGCCCGGGCAGGGCTTCAGCCTCGGTATGGAGTGGATCGGCAAGGGCCGCTACATTATCCCGTCGCACGCCGTCGGCATCGCCGAGCGGGCGTTGTCGATGGCCATCGACTACGCCAACACCCGGGAGACCTTCGGCGCGAAGATCGGCACCAACCAGGCCATCCAGTGGATGATCGCCGACTCGGAGACCGAGCTGGAGGCGGCCCGCTGGCTCATCCTGCGCGCCGCCTGGACCGTCGAGCAGGGCATGGACCCGCGGCACGCCTCCTCGATGGCGAAGCTTTACGGCGCGGGCATGGTCAATCGGGTGGTCGACCGCGTCCTGCAGATCCACGGCGGCATGGGCTACACCCGCGAGCTGCCGATCGAGCGCTGGTACCGGCAGGTCCGGCTCTACCGGATCTTCGAGGGCACCGACGAGATGCAGCGACTGATCATCTCCCGCGACCTGCTGCGCGGCTACACGAAGCTGGGAGGACACCTGGCATGAGGGTCTTCGCGTCCATCGAGGAGTTGGCCGAGGCGACCGGCGGGACCCTGGGCCCCGGCCCCTGGTTCCGGATCGACCAGCAACGGGTCGACCGGTTCGCCGACGCCACCGACGACCGCCAGTGGATCCACATCGACCCGCGACGGGCCGCGGCTGGCCCGTTCGGCGGCACCATCGCGCACGGCTACCTCACGTTGTCACTGCTGCCGGCGCTGGCCGGTGGCCTTTACCGGGTAGAGGGGGGGGGCCATGGGGGTCAACTACGGCCTCAACCGGGTGCGCTTCCCGGCCCCGCTCCGGGTCGGCAGCGCGGTCCGCGCCACCGCGACCCTGGCCGAGGTTTCACCCGTGGACGGCGGCGTGCAGGTGGTCACCGCGGTCACCGTCGAGAGCGACGCCGGTGGCAAGCCGGTCTGCGTCGCCGAGACGGTCAGCCGCCTGGTGCGGGGCGTGGCCCGATGACCGCGCTGTCGCTGGCCATGGTGCTGGCCGAGTCCGCCCGCCGGCACGCCGACACCGTCGCCGTGGTCGACGGCGACGCCCGGGTGACGTACGCCGAGCTGTGGCTGGAGGCGCGCAGCTACGCCGCCGGGCTGCGCGAGCGGGGGGTCGGCCCCGGCGACAAGGTGGCCCTGCTGGCCCCGAACGTGGTGGACTTCCCCCGGGTCTACTACGGGGCCCTCGCCGCCGGCGCGGTGCTCGTCCCGGTGCACCTGCTGCTGACCGTGGACGAAGCGGCGCACGTGCTGACCGACAGCGGCACGAAGCTGCTGGTGTGCCACAGCTCCCAGCTCGCCCTGGGCGCCGCTGCCGCGGCGGCGGCCGGCGTGCCGCTGGTGACCGTCGGGCCGGCCGCCGCCGGCGCGGTCGCGCCCCGCCTGGAGGAGCTGAGCCACCCGCTGCCACCGCTGCCGTCGTACGTCACCCGGTCGGCGGAGGACCCGGCGGTGGTGCTCTACACCAGCGGCACCACCGGGGTGCCCAAGGGCGCCGTGCTCACCCACCTCAACCTGGTCATGAACGCCACCGTGAACGTCTTCGACGCCAACGACGCGCGCAGGACGGACGTAGTGCTCGGCTGCCTGCCGCTGTTCCACAGCTTCGGCCAGACGGTGGCGATGAACGGCACCTTCCGGATCGGCGCGACGCTGGTGCTGCTGAGCCGGTTCACCGGGCCGGCCGCCATCGACCTGATGCTGCGTGAGGGGGTGGACGTCTTCCACGGCGTGCCCACCATGTACGTGGCGCTGCTCGACGCCGCCCGGGACCGGGACGACCTGCCCCGGCTGCGGCTCTGCGTCTCCGGCGGGGCGTCGCTGCCGGTGGCCGTGCTGGAACGGTTCCACGCCGCCTTCCAGACGACGGTCTTCGAAGGGTACGGGCTCTCCGAGACCTCACCCACCGCCACCACCAACCAGCCGCACTTCGGCACCCGCGCCGGGACCATCGGGCACCCGGTCTGGGGCGTGGAGGTGGAGATCGCCCGCGCGGAGGTGGACGAGCGGATCGAGCTGCTGCCGACCGGAGAGCTCGGCGAGATCGTCATCCGGGGGCACAACGTCTTCGCCGGTTACCTGGGGCGGCCCGAGGCGACCGCGGAGGCGGTGGTGGACGGCTGGTTCCGTAGCGGTGACCTGGGACGCAAGGACGCCGACGGGTTCATCACCATCGTCGACCGGAAGAAGGACATGATCATCCGGGGTGGCTTCAACGTCTACCCACGCGAGGTGGAGGAGGTCCTTGCCGGGCACCCGGCGGTCGGCCAGGTGGCGGTGATCGGGGTGCCCGACCCTCGTCACGGCGAGGAGGTCTGCGCGGTGGTGGTGGCGGACCCGGCCGGCCCGGGCCTGCCCGACGAGCAGGAGATGATCGACTGGTCGCGGGAGCATCTGGGCCGGCACAAGTACCCGCGGCAGGTCCGGTATGTCGACGACCTGCCGCTCGGGCCGAGCCACAAGGTGCTCAAGCGGGAACTGCGTCGCCGGATGGCCCCGCCCGACTGACCACCGCCCGCCGTCCGCTGCCACCCGCCCAGGCCGCGGCCCTCGTCGCGCTCGCCGCGCATCGAGGGCCGCTTCCTCCGGCTGTCGCGCCGGCGAGCGTCGCCCGTCGTCGTGCTCGGCGGGCGGTCCCGGCGGTGGCGTCGAATACTGAGCCGATCACCAACCCCGACCTCGATCCCGAGGTACCGACGGGCTGCCGCAAGTCCGGTCGGTACACGATCTATAAAGCTGCCGGGGAGCCACAGTCAGGGGCGGGGGCCGGCCCGGCACCTGCTGACCGCGCTCGGCGACGTCACGGGTCGGTGATGACCTCAAGCGGCGGCTCAATGCACTCTTTGGTGACGTGGTTCAGGAATGAAACGGGAAGCCCGTCACCGTGACGGGCCGTGACGTTTCCATTGGTCCACTGGCGTGGACGCTACCTGCCACGCGCCGGGTCATGCTCACTCCAGCCCTGATCGAGGATCCGGAATCCCGCGTCGAGCATCGGATCGGTGTCACTCGTCACGAGTAGCTGGATCTGGAGGGCGAAACGAGCGTAGACCCGGATGTCGTCGCTCGGCTGGGACAGGCCGAGATCCTCGGTGATGGCCGCGACGAGTGCGTCCTCGTGGCGGAGCCACATCCGGGAGGCGTACTCCTGAAGGGCCGGTGTGGCTTCCATCAGCGACATGACGCGGCGGCGGAGCGGCGCCTCCTCGCCGGACCACATGGCGACGAACTCGGAGCGGTAGTAGGCCTTCAGCGCCTCCGAGATCGAGAGGCCGGCCGGTCTCTCGCGTACGGCGGCGACGAGTCGCTCGCGTTGCGCGTCTTCCTCGTGGAAGAGGAGTGCCTCCTTCTGGGGAAAGTGGGCGAAGACAGTGGTGGGGGAGACGTCCGCCTGGTCGGCGATCTCTCGCACGCTCACCGCGTCGAAGCCGCGCTTGAGGAACAGCTCCTGCGCAGCTAGCAGGATCGAGGCTCTGGTCATGGCCTTCTTTCGCTCGCGCCGCCCAGTTTGATTCAGCTCCCCTGCCATGCCCGTCATCGTACAACTCTGACCATTATTGTATTGACACCGAAACTGGTGCCACTACACTTTTGCAGTGATACCAGGGGCGTCCGTCCCTGCCGACCTCGCCGAAGGGCTCCCGGCCATGACACAACTGGTGACGGCAACGCCGACGGCAACCGTCTCTGCGGCGCAACGGAGCGGCCAGCGCCGGCCCGCCGGAGCAGCGCTCGCCGCAGCGGCAGCGATCTTCCTGCTGCTCGAGTTCGTCGCCGCCGCGGCCTGGCGGAGTCCGCCCTACAGCTACACCTACCACTACATCAGCGACCTCGGAGTCCACGGCCCGCTGACCGCGTTCGGCCAGTACGTGTATTCGCCCCTCTGGTGGGTCATGAACACCGGCTTCTCCCTCTTCGGAGTCCTGGTGTTCATCGGTGTCGCCCTGCTCAACGGCCTGCGAGGCTGGCGCCGGGGGGTCCTGCTCGGCATGGCCACCCTGGTCGGCGCCGGCGGCGTCGTGCTGGCGCTCTTCCCCGGCGACGGCGAAGCCGATCGGCAGGGCACTGTCGACTTCCACGGCCTGGGTGCCATGGCCGCCATCGTCGGCGGCAACATTCTGATCATCGTGCTCGGACGCATGTACCGAGATCTCGGCATCGGTAGGAAGCCCGGGAAGGCCATGGTCATGCTCGGCGCCTTCGGACTCGTCTCCACGGTGGCTTTCCTCGCCGTCGCCGGCTCAGGGGCCAACGTGTTGGTCGGCCTCGTCGAACGCTGCGCCGTCTACTCGATCCTCATCGGCCTCATCTCCGCAGGGGTTTCCATCTGTCGCCGCAGGTACCGGCGGGATACCGCCGCGCTCTAATACAGCGGCAGTTGTCCAGGGGGAGCCGCGTCGTCGGTAGTGGCAGATCCGGGCTTGGTGTTGGCGGCGTCGTCGCCTTCGGACCATCCCCGGCGCGGTGAAGCCGATCATCATGCCGTCACCGGGCCGGCTCCCTTTTGCGGTAATGGATCGGGCCACGGCAAGGCAGGCGTGGGCGGCCATCGAGAGCGTGATGGGCGTACCAGGCCCGTCAGTCGCGGACCTGGTACTCATAAAGGCCGGCTTCGTTCCTGGCTTGAATGGTGGTGTGCGGTGTCCGATGCACGGAAATGGACTGAAGTACACCGGTCCGAGCCCGAGGAATCCGGTGGCGTGGCCGCATCCGCCACAGCACCGGCGCCGCTGTCCGCAGGGCGGTGACCGGGCGCGAGGCCGTCAGGCAGCCGCAGGGGCAACTTCCCGGCCTTCGAGTTCGTCCAGGCGCCGCCACCATTCTGGAAACTCGGGCCGCAGTTCGGTGAGATCCTTCTCCTCACCGGCTATGAAACAGATGCCCTCGCCTGTGGCGGCGTCCCAGTAAGCGACGTCGCGTCCTTCGGCGAATCGGATGCGCACGTAGTCGAGATCCGTTCCGCCCACGATCAGGTGGGCGGCGAGGCAGGCCAGATCAGTGGCCGCACGGTCGACGGTAAGGCCCGCGATCGGTTCCTGCACCCGAAGAACATCAACCTCGCTTGAGCGTGCGGGGAATCCCTGGCCGGCAAGTCGCCGCACGATCGTTCTCTCCCATCGCACGGACGCCGCTCGGATGTCCCAACTGGCACTCATCAGTTCTACGATCTCGCGACCCGTGTAGTTCCCAGCGACGTAGCGCAGGTTAGCGACGAGAGCGGCGGCCTGCCGCGCGTCTGATGCGGTCAGCCTCAGCAGATGTTGATCAAGGCCGAGCGTCGGCGACAGCAGCAGTGCCTGAGCTTGATCGCGTACGGCCGAACGTAGCTCGTCGTCGAGGTCATATGCGGCGAGTTCGGAGAGGGCACGAAGCATAGTTTGTCGAGCCTTCGCCCCGGTGAGAACCTGCTCGGCGGCTGCGCGCTCCTCTCCGGGGAGCGAGGCTACGTTACTCTTCGGGCCCCACAGAAACGACCACGTAGCGAGCTGCGCCATGATCGCCCGTCCTGGGTCGATAGCGTCACCGTGCAGCAGCTCGCGCAGGACGTGGCCCAGGATGACCGCGTTGCGCACCGTCAGGGTGGGGCCGAGTTTCTCCTGAAAGGCTTTGTTCTGCAATGCCGCAGTGAATCGGATGGCGAGCCGGTTGCAGGCCATGCGGGTCCGGGTAGAGACGCTCAGGCGCCGCGTGAGCTCCTCCTTCAGCTCGACGTCGTCTGGTTCGCCTCCGGCGTCGAGGTCGTTGTCACGGTCGCCCATAGTGGACGGCCCGGCAGCCCCGCCCAGGCGAGCGGCGATCGAGCTGAGGATGACCTCGATGTCCGATGCGGGCTCTCCATCGGGCCCTCGGCTCCGTTGGTAGCCCCGATAGCGGGGGTGCCGGTAGAGCCGGTCCCAGTCGATTTCCTCCCACCGCAGCCGCTCCCCGTCACCCCCGTCCCCGGCTTCGGTTCCCGTCTTGGTCCCTGCCACCTTCCAAGCGGTCTCGGGATCGAAGATCAGCGTCTGCTCCAGCTGTCTGAGGAGCTGGAACAGGTCACTGTCGTCGCGGGGCAAGGTCCCCGTCGAGGACAGCAGATGATTGTCGTCTCCGCTTCGCTCCATCCGACCACGCAGCGAGTCCACGTGGTAGGGCCACGTCGGCTCCGGATCGGCGGTGCCGGCGCTGCCGGGCAGGCGGACGTCGATGCGCCCGCCATGCGTGAGCCGATCGACGTCCCTGTCAGCCAACCGGAACCGGAAACTCGTGCCGTCACCCTGGGCGGCCAGCGCGAGCACCGCGGTCCCGTCCGGAAAGACCAGGTCCGGCATACCCGAACCCAGGGCTGCGTTGAACACCAGCGTCAGGAGGTTGCCCTGTAGCTCGCTGTAGAGCAGTGCCACGGCACCTGCCGATGGTGTCTCACCGCCGCCCCGAAAGGTCAACGAGATCGATTCCGCGGTAGGCAGCGGCTGTATCGTCAGCGGCTTGTAGAGGCCAACGAACCCTCCGCGCGGCCGCGTCTCAATCACCGCCAGCTCGATGTTGCCGGTGGCGGCCGTCAGCAGCAGTGCCCGTCGAGACATGTTTGCCGAACCGGTGACCAACACCTCCTGCTTGCTGCCCACCACATGAATGAACTTGGCGTGCAGGAAGGCCGTCGGAGCGTCGGTCACGTGGACCCTCTCGAGCGACACCGCCGTGCCGGGGCGAGTCGCCAACGCGGTGAGGCGCCCCCCATCGACCGACGTGTCCGGGGTGAGCAGAACCCGCAAACGGCGGGGTCGTAGCCGGTCCAGCAGTTGCCCGAGCGCCGCCACATCCTCGTCGTAGAACGGTGCGTGCACCGTGAGCAACTCGACCGGACCGTCCACCGCGGCGGTGATCACCTCGATCAGCGGAGTATCGAGATTGTGGTGCAGCGGCTGCTGCGCAGTTGGCTGAGGGATCAACCACGGAGTGGAAGACCAAGCCAGGCCCAGCCCGGCGACTGCGGCGGGATCGAGCCACCCCCACGCCGCGATCCCGTCGATCAAGGACCGGAGCGCGGCGAACACGTCGGCATGCTCACCGATGCTGTCGTCATAGGTGTAGCGGTGCCACAGCTCACCGGGTTCGGCGTACCCGTCTGGCCCCAGATTGCCCGAGCCGACCAGCAACCGGCCCGCTGTGGACGTCGTCAGCAACACCGCCTTCGCATGCGCTGCCCACGGGTTGCGGACCGGTGCGGCCAGATAGGTTCGGTTTGCCTGACCGAGCCGCTGCCCGGATCGTGCCGCAGTGGCGAACTGCTCGGCCAGCCGCCGATCATCGGCCAGCACTATCCGGTTCGGCACTCGGCTCAACTGCCGAAGCAGATGGGTCTCGAAGAAGTCCAGGTGTGCCGAGTAGGTCAGCACGATCAGGTTCGTCCACGCACCCTGGACCTGCTCCGGGACGATGAACGGGGGCACGACACTCACCGCGCGTTCTCCCGGTGGAACCGCGCCGCCGCCTTCTGCGCCGCGCCAGCTGGGAGGTCGCCGTCGGTCAGGAGGGCCGACCCGGCGAGGGTCAGCTGCCGCTGCGGCAAGCTCAGGCTGGAGACGAGGCCGAGCTCGTGAGCGATCGTACTCAGGGCCCAGAACCGGCTGTCGTTGAAGCCGACCGGCGCGTCGGCGGGAAAGAACCGCAGCGCGTCACCGACCCGCCGGAAACGAAAGGTGTCCCCGCTGCTGAAGAGCTTCGCCGTGGCCACCCGCTCATGCTGGACAATCACGAAGTCGATGATGATCCATTGGAGGAGTTCGGCGATCGTCTGGTTTGCCATGAGCCGCTTGCGTAGCAACTCGTAGAAGCGGCTCATGCCGATGCGCTGGCCGCCACCCTCGGTAAGCAAATCGGCGTCGTCACCCAGGTCGGCCTGCCGCCCGGGGGCGCCGAGTCTGCGGTGAACGAGCAGCAGGATTCCCAGCATCGCGATCAGCGTTTCGGCGTCGTCCTCGGCGTTGGCGCACCAGTCGTAGAGGCTGTGCTCGTCGAACTCCTCGTGTCGAGGCCACAGATCGTCGACTCCTGGCGCCACATCGACGTGCCCCGTGAGCCACTCGGCGAAGGCCGCGCCCGGCATGTCGGCCCCGATTCCAGGATCGGGCAGGTCGCCGCAAAAGCTGTTGTCGTCGAGTTCTTCAGTAATGATCGCCCAGAGTTTACTCAGGGGAACCAGGCTCAGACCGTCGTCGGACAGCTCCAGCCCACGGCGTGCCACCCACGCCCACAGCCGATTGAAGGCAAATGCAAAATACTCGCGCGCCTGGTAGATGCGCCACCGTCGGGCGGTGATGAGCACTCCCGGCAGCGGTACGTACGGCTGGCCGTCCAATTGCCGGAAGTAGACAAGCTGGCGAAAGCGGTCCTGGCTTACCGCCTCCGCCGGAGCTGTCCGGCAGAAGTCGAGAATGAAGCGAAAGGTGGCGCGCCGCCGCTCAGCTTCCTCGGGCTCGCCGTGGTGCAGGAACACGTCTTGAAGTAACGGTAGGTCGGCGGTGGCGGCCGTGCGCAGCTGGCACAGGCAGCCGGCGGCTGCGAACTCCGTGAGAACCTCCCGCGGGACAGCGGCATCGCAGTCCGCGAAGTAGTCCCGGTAGAATCGGGTTCCGTCGACTGCAGCGCGATACCCGGCCGCCACCGACCGGCCCAACGGCGTCGGAGCGTCGAACACCACCCCAGTACCCGGATCGGTCAGCACGACCAAGCCCATCGTCTCCATCACCGTGCGGTAGTAGAGCCCGTATCCGCCGAGTGGCTCCTTGATGTAGTCGAACCCCGGATCGAACTCCTCCTGACCGATCACACCGTATGTGCGCCTGGACCCGACGATGCCGCTCGTCAGGGTCTCGTGCTCAGGCTGCTCACAAAGCTGGCAGGCAACGGAGTACAACGCCTCCCGGGGGCGATAGAACGCCCGGAAGGCGCTCCGGTGGCGCGGCAGATCCCGCGCCCAAAACTCGTCCAACAGGAACGCGTAGAACGACCAGTACCGTGGGTGGGCGGTCAGCACGTTGACGCCCGGCGACAGCCGCGTCAGCAGCCGATCAGAACTAACCGAACCGAGCCCGAGATGGTCCTGCCCCGAGCCGCGCGAATAGGCCCGCGCCGCCCAGAACGGCCCCGTCAGCTCACCCTCGGACGTCATACGCCGGCAGGTGCTGACAGCCGGAACGAAGCCGGGGCTCCGCCATCCCATGGCCTGCCGGTAACCCGGCGTGTGCCGAGCGCGGACCCGCACCAAGCCGTAATCCAGCTCTGAGCCGTGTCGGCGTGGCATACGCGGTGGACACCGCCCTAAGCGAAGCCGCACTATCGCGGTCGAAAACCACGACCGATCGTCTAGCCGGAACGTATGGTACTCGTCCAGCCACCGCCCGGAAGGCTTCCATGCCGTTCTCCTGTCCGGTGAGCCGGGTACGACATTTCCACTGAGGACTGCGGTTGCCTGTCGTCCGAGCAGAATACTGCGTAACCGCCAGCATCGGTAAGCGCGGAGCAGCAAATGAAAGCGAACCAACTGGTCCGCGAGGCTGACAGCAATGTCCTAGGGTGATCTGGTGAGGATGCGGCGCCACACAGGCATGTCCGGCCGTGGGTGCCGACCTTCACCGGCATGCATCGAGCCGGCCGTCGATCCCCTGCGGGGCGGAGGTCATCAGACGAAGATCGGCGTCAACCAGGACCCAGCCCCAACCAGCCGCGATGTTAGCCAGGCTGAGAAACGCACCAGCCGACATCTTCGGGCAACGGCAGACGGCAGGACGGGGCATGATGCTCGGATGACATTGGCCGAGATCTGGCCCGTGCGCCGTCTGCGGGTGACGACGTCCGTGCTTGAGCTGGCTGTGCCGGGTGAGGACGAGCTCGCCGAACTGGCGATCCATGCGGCAGCTGGCATCTACGATCCGCAGAACCGCTTTCTGACGCGTTCGCCCGTGGCGGGATGGGAGTCGGGACCGTCTCCCCAAGCCGAGTGGTCGTTTCTGCGGTACTACTGGGCATCCCTGGCGGACTGGCGGCCGAGCAGATGGAACCTGGTAATGGCTGTGAAGGTCGATGGCGCGTGCGTCGGGGTGCAGGAGATCGGCGCGCAGGGCTTCGGGATCACCAAGACCGTCTCGACGGGGTCATGGATCGCGCGGCGGTTCCAGCGGCGTGGTTACGGCAAGGAGATGCGGGGCGCCATCCTGCATCTCGCGTTCGCCGGGCTGGGAGCGGAGCGCGCCGAGTCCGCCGCCTGGTCCACCAACGCGCCGTCGCTGGGAGTCTCGTGGTCGCTTGGCTATCAGTCGAACGGCACCACAATCCGGGCTTTCGAGGGTGTCCGCCAGGAGCAGATCAACCTGGTGCTCGACCGCGAACGGTGGGAGAGCCGGCGTGACGACATCGCGATCCACGGACTCAGCGACGAGATGCTTGAGCTGATGGACGTCAAGCCGGCCGCATCCCGGTGATGGCCGCTGCCCGTGTGGCCGCACGTCCGTCGGGCTGCGTAGCCACTACCAGCGCAGACTCGGCCACTTGGCTTGAGACCTACTCGTCTAGGGCTCGAGCGTGGCGGGCATGCTGAAGGCGGCGACGTGACGGGCACCGATGAAGGCGTTGCTCTCTACGATCCTCCCGTTCTCGATCCGGAGTACGTCGACGACCAACGCCTCGTAGTGCGGGCTGCCGGGCCGGCGGAGATAGTTGATCAGTGCCGGGCGCCCGTTGGCCGAGGTGAGGAACGTACGCCAGTCGAGCGGTCGGCCGAGGAACTCCGCGGCCGCGTCGATCCCGACGACTGGCGGCTCGGGCGGCATCGTGATCCGTACGTCCTCGGCGAGCAGTGCCCGGATCGTCTCCGGGTCCTTCGCGTTGGCGTAGCGGCGCAGGATCTCTTCGTCCTTACTGGTGAGCTGCGGGCGGCGCCAGTCCTTCGGATCCGACGGAGCGCGCCGCCGGAGGGTGTGGCGGGCCCGCTGGAGGAGGCTGTTGACGGCCGCTACGGCGGTGTCGAGCGCGGCGGCGATCTCCTGCGGCGTCCAGCCGTAGACGTCGCGCAGCACGAAGGCCGCCCGCTGCCGCGGCGGTAGGTACATGAGCGCTGCGATCACGGCCAGTTCGACAGTCTCCCGGGCGGCGAGACCGGTCTGCGGATCGCCGCCCAGCAGGGCGTCGGGATAGGGACCGAGCTCGGTGGACCACTCCAGCGGGTCACCGTACGGTACCGTCCGGTGACTGGCCGCCTTGCGGCTGTCGAGGAAGACGTTCGTGGCGATCCGGTAGAACCAGGTGCGCGCCGACGCCCGACCCTCGAAGCGGTCGCGAGCCCGCCAGGCACGCAGGAAGGTCTCCTGCACCAGGTCGTCCGCGTCGGTGACGTTCCCGGCGAGGCGGTAGCAGTGGACGTGTAGCTCACGCCAGTGCTCGTCGAAGGCGCGCTGCAGCCAGACCGCCTGCTCATCAGGCGAGCCGGACATGTGGTTTCCCCGGGTCTGAGTGGTCCTCACAACCGTACTGACGACCGCGAACGCATCCGTCATCGGTCACCGATGACGATCGCCGACTCGGTCGTCTGTAACTGTGACCGATCCCCACTCCACGAAGGAGGCAGCCATGACGGCAACCCCCGCGGCCAGCGCCGCCGCGCCCTCGGTCGTCGACCGGGAGACCTGGCTGCGCGAGCGCGACGAACTGCTGGTCCGGGAGAAGGCCCATACCCGCGAAGGAGACGCGATCGCAGCCGCTCGTCGTCAGCTGTCGATGACCTTGGTGCCGACGGTGACGGTGCGGGGCCCTGGAGGGGACATCCCGCTGGTGGAGGTGTTCGAGGGCCGCCGAATGCTCATCGCCTACTTCCACATGTGGCACGACGGCAAGCCGTACGAGCATCAGTGTGAGGGATGCACCTTCTCGACCTGTCACATGCAGATGTTGGACTACCTGCACGCTCGGGACGTCACCTACGCCGTGTTCTGCGAGGGTCCGTACGACGAAAGTGCCCCGTTCGCGGAGTTCATGGGCTATAGGTTTCCCTGGTATTCGGCGAAAGACTCCGACCCGGCTCTTGCCGACGGTCGTGACTTCGGGTTCATCGCGTGCTACCTGCGCGACGGCGACAAGGTCTTCGAGACCTACTGGACCACCGGGCGGGGCGTCGAGGCGTTGATGACGACCTACCACGCCCTGGACCTCACGGTGTACGGCCGGCAGGAGAACTGGGAAAACTCGCCCGAAGGCTGGCCGCGGGTCACCGGGCACCCCTGGCGTCTCGACGGCCGTCCCACCGCGCAATGGTCACGCCCCGGCGTCGCACCGCGATGACGTCCTGATGATCGAGGCGATCATGCTCGGGTCGGCCGCGGTGTCAGCCTGCTGCTGCGTCGTGCCGCGGGCGGACGCTTTCCGCAGAGCCCGAATGCTTGCGTGCGACAGTGGCTGTCGTGGTCGCGGTGACCCTTGACGCCGCACCGGTTGTGCAGCACGCGGGCACGCTGCTGCTCCTGGCTTTGGCGGTGGCAATCGTCGTCGGCAGTCCGACCGAGGCCTGCCGAATCGCCCTCTCAGTCCAGCTTCGGTTGTTCGTACAGTTCGCGGGCGGACAGGTTCACCGCGCTGCCGTCTGCGAGGCGGACGGTCAGTGTGGTGGTGTTGCTGCTCGACTCGTCGAGGCCCTCGGGGTACCAGGCGCCGAAGTAACCGTCGCGAACGGTTGCCCGCGCCGTCCGTGACGAAGCGCCATCCTTGGTCCGCAAGTTGATCTCCACGCTCGTCACCTGTGAGCCGACATGTCCCGCCATGATCCGGACGTAGCCTTCGTCGGTGCGTAGTTGACCCCACGAGTACATCTCGACACCCCCGGCGCCGAGCCGCTCGGTGCTGGTCAGCACGGTAAGGATGCTGGTATTCGTCACGTCTCCATTGCGATCGCGGAAGCACGTCTGGCTTCCAGCCGGCGACACGGCGTTCACGTATGCGTACTCGCCGCGTTTTTCGCCGATGACCACCCTTGCGACGCTCGCGTCCTGGGCAGGCAGGCATTTGCTGGCGAGGTCGCGTGCCTCGGCATCCGAGATCGGGCTCGGCTCGGGCGTCCACGACGCAAACGCGGGACCAGCGTTGACAAGTGTCAGGGTGAAGGCGACAGCGGCGACGAGCGCTCCGGCCGCGCCGGCGATCGCCAGGCGGGGCCGACGGTGCGGTGTGCGCGCTGGTCCTGGGCGTGGCCGCCGATCAGTGGCGACGATCCGCTCGAGCAGTTCTCGCGCGGGTTCCTGCCCGACGCGTGCGGGCACCTGGACCGCGGCGGAGCGGATTATCTGGTCGAGGACATCGTCGTGGGTCATGCGGAGCCTCCGCGTCGTGAAGGGCCAGCCGGTGCAGGGACGTTTGTGGGTTCGCTGTTCGGCCGCTGACCAAGATGCTGACGCAGGCGGCGGCGGGCGCGCAGCAGGCGCAGACTGAACGCGGGCCGGGAAATGCCCAGTACGCGTGCTGCCTGCGGCCCGGTGAGGTCTTCGATCGCGGTCAGCGTCAGCACTTCCTGATCGGCGGATGACAGGCGCTGCCAAGCCTTCACCAGGTCGATGCGGGTAGCCGCGAGGTCGGCCTCGGCGCTGCTCGGAGCATCGGGTTCCCGTAGGACGCGAAGCGCGAGGCTCTGCTGCCGCTGGTCGCTGCGCTGCCGATTGTGCAGAACGTTGCGGGCGACGGTGAACAGCCAGGCGCGGGCCTCGCCGAGTGGTTTCGGTACTTCGTCCAAGCGGCGCCACGCTGTCAAGAACGTCTCGGCGACCACGTCTTCGGCAACGGCGAGGTGTGCACGGCGTTCGACGAAGAGCAGCAAATCGTCATACGCGGCCTCGAACAGCTCGCGGAAGGCGGAATCGGCATCCGCGGTCGTTTGATCCACACTCGTCCTCGTGTTCGGCGCGTTGCGTCTGGTGGTCATTGTCGTCGCCGGTCCGATACAAAGCCGCGGATCAGGGGTGCGAGTGGGCGCTCGACGAAGCGATGGACGAGCCAGGCTGCCGCCAGCAGCCCAAGCACGGTGCCGCCGATCAGTATCGACGCGGGGAGGTTGGTTTCCTCGTACACGTTGCGGATCACGCTGTATCCAATGCGCGGGTGCAAGAGGTAGAAGGGGTAGCTGAGTGCACCCGCGGTGGCCAGCCAGCGCAGTTTTACCCGGTCGGTGTAGCCGAGCGCGATGATGAGCATCAAAAGGTAAACCCCGGTGAGCAGTACCGGTGCCGGCCAGACGGCTACCTCGAAGCCGGGCTTCAACTCCAGGGTCCGCCCGTGCACGCGCTGCAGGCTGACCAGCCATGTGGCGAGTAACAGCACCCACAGCCATCGATCGGCTCGGTTGCGGCGAAGCAGGAACAGGGTGATTCCGGCGATGAAGTACGGCGCGAAATTGGACATCACTACCTCGTCCAGGGCGGCACCCCGGAAAACGGGCATGATCACGGCGGCGGCCAGCCACACGGCACTGAATATTTTTGCTCCCCGGTCGGTCAGCTTGGCCGCAAGAATGCACGCCGCGATCAGATAGAACCGAAGCTCGATCCAGAGGGTCCAGTACACGGTGTCGACAAGCGGCGTGTTGAGGGGCTCCGCCAGCATGGTCAGGTTGACCAGCACGCCCCACCCGTCCGGCGGAGGTGGGAAAGGCAGCCCGCCGCTGATCGGCAGCACTGCCGTTACGGCTGTCGTGGTCACCACACACACCCAGAACGCCGGATAGAGTCGCGCGGCGCGGGAGGCAGCGAACTCGCGAACGGTACGCCCCCAGCCGCTCATGAGGATCACAAATCCGCTGATCAGAAAGAACGTCTCGACTCCGAGGAAGCCATAGATCAGCACCGGTGCCGCGTCCGGCAGGAAGTATGCCGGCGGGCGCACCCCGTCCAACCTCCACGAGTCGCCGAAGTGGTATCCGGCCACCGCAAGAGCACAGATCAGCCGCAACCCGTCCAGCACGTACAACCGTGGCGCCCGCCCGGGAGGGCCGCTGACGGGCGACGGCGTCGGCGCACGGTCGAGCAACGCGGTCGTCGTCATACTCTGCTCCTGTCCTGGACACACGACTGCGCCCAGGACAGACATGTGCAGCACCGCGCCAAGTGCTACAGGTGATCACCGTCACTGTCCTCTGACGAAGCGGGCCAGTATCGCGAGCCTGACGCTGTCCCGCTGCGATAGGTAGGAATGACCGCTCAGGACGACGCCGAACTCCTGGCCCTGACCGCAGGCGACGAATGGAACGCGGTCGAGGTGTTCTACCGCCGGCAACGCGGACGTGGGCGCCGCGGGGAGGATGCTCTCGCAAGGGTCGGCTGCGGCTGCACGTCCAGCTCGGGGGACGGACGCGAGTCAGGGCAACTGGGCATCGAGTTCGTCGAGCGCGTCATGGACGTACTCCTGCCCGACGCCGTCCGGCAGCGTGGCACGGACCGCGTAGGCGAGCTCCACGAATGCCTGCCGTACCGTTGCCAGCTCTGCACTGTTCAGCTCGATGCGGTGCCATGACGCTGTGGGCGACTTGGCCGGATCGTCGACGAGTCGGTGGGCGACGGTCCGGGCCAGCGCGTACGGAGTACCGGTCCGCGCTTCCCACTCGTCATCGCCCAACTCCTCCGCCACACACTCGACGAGCTGCCCCCAGCGGCGGAACTCTGCCGGATCGCCGCGCAGCTCGTACCCGGTGGGATGCAGCCGCACGGTCGTACGGGCGATCGGTACGTCGTCCAGGCCAACGCTCATCTCGCCGAGTCGGAACTGAACGTTCTGCCGCTGCCAGCCCCGTGCGATCTCGAGCGCGCCCGCATGGTCAGCGCCGGCCAACAGCAGCACGCTGCTCACGGCCCGCTCGTTGCGTTCGATGGCGTGCATCAGCGCGGTGTGCCCGTAGCCATCGACCGCGTTCGGATCAGCGCCTGCGGTGAGAAGCACGTCAACGGCGGCGTGGTCACCGCGCCGAGCGGCGAGGATGAGCGCTGGGGTGCCGTCGGAGCGCCGCGAGTTCGGATCAGCGCCATGGCCGAGCAGCATGCGGATCGTGGCAGGTGCGGCCGATCCCAGCACCGCCTGGACGATCGGGCTCTCCTCGCCAGGCGCGGGCTTGGCACCGAGTTCCAGCAGGTAGCGCAAGACCTCCAACGCTGCGGCCTGCGGTCGGTGTCGGGTGGCGGCGATCGCGGTGGCGAGAAGGCTGCCGTTGGCGTCCAGGTCGAGCGCCACGGCTCGCTCGCCCAGACGCTCCACCGAGAGCTGGACGCGCTCAGCACGGGCGGATGTCAGGTGCCGGGCAGGCGGGATCCGGTTCGGCATGGAGCGGTAGGATTTCTGCTTCTGCACGGAACAGGGCCGTGCTCGGCCGGTCGCGCCGCTTCGGCCTCGCCGGGCGCCGTGGCGTCCGAGACGAAGGGTGGACACCCCGGATGCACCAGCGGATCCTGCTGCGAGCCCGCAAGGGCCCGTTCGACGTCGTCACCGCAGAGGAGACCTACGAGCGGGACTGGATCGGCAAGAACAGCGGCAACCTGGTCTTCAGCCACGCCGCGCACAAGCTGCTGGCCACCTCGGCGGCGGAGATCACCCCGTCGCGGTTCCGGGCGGACCCGCGCGATGCCGACGAGATCAACGAGAAGTACGACGCCTTCGTGATTCCGCTGGCGAACGCGTTTCGCCACGACTACGTGAACCGGCTGACGTCGATGACGCGGCTGATCGAGCGGCTCAAGATCCCGGTGGTGGTGCTCGGGGTCGGGGCGCAGACCGACGTGGACGGCGACCTGGAATACCTGCGCCCGATCGACGAGCCGGTGAAGGCCTTCTGCCGGGCGGTGCTGGACCGATCGCACAGCATCGGCGTACGCGGCGAGATCAGCGAAAACTACCTGCGTACGCTGGGTTTCTCCGCCGTCGAGCAGATCGGCTGCCCGTCGATGTTCCTGCACGGCGACAGCCTCCGGGTCGAGAAGGCGAAGGCGACCCTGAGCACCCAGGATCGGCTCGCGTTCGTCATCTCGCCGTACGTCCGCGCGCTGGCCCCGATCGTCGCGCACCACCACCAGCGTTACCCGAACCTGCGCTACCTGGCGCAGGGCCTGTACGCCCTCGGCACCCTGCTCTACGGCGACGCGCCGAAGTTGCTCGGCAAGACCGACGACATGCCGATCTACACCTCACATCCGCTCTTCGTCGAGGACAAGGTGCGGATGTTCGTGGACCCGTGGCCCTGGATGGAGTACCTCTCCGGATTCGACTTCGCCTTCGGCACCCGGATCCACGGCACGATCGCGGCGCTGCTCGCCGGCACTCCCGGGTATCTCCTCGCGCACGACTCGCGCACCCTGGAACTGGCCCGCTACTTCGACATCCCGCACCGGTTGATGCGCGATGTGCCGGCCGACATCGACGCCGCCCAACTCTACGAGGAAGCCGACTACACGGCCCTGAACGAGGGCCACAAGGAGCGCTTCGCCCGGATCACCGCGTTCCTCGCCAAGCACGACCTCGGCCTTTCGTTCGCCGACGGGGACAGCGCCACCCGTTTCGACGAGCAGGTCCGCCAAACCGTCTACCCGCAGGCGGTCCGGCCGGCCTCCGCCTACACCGCCGAGGAACTGCTGGCGCGCATGCGGTGGCTTCGGGACGAGAACCAGGCGCTGCGGCAGAAGCTCAAGGCGCTCGGCGCGCAGCCACTGCGCGACCGGGTCAAGCAGGCGGTGGGCGGTCGGGTCCGCCGGATGCTGTCGCGCTGACCGTCGTACGCCTGGTCGGCAGCGGAGCAACCGGCGACGGTGTCCGGCCCGGCGCCGACGTCGATCACCCGCCGTCCGGCCCGCACCCCGCCGCGTCCAGCAGCGCTTCCGCCGGGTACGCGCAGAGCTTGGCGAAGCTGCGCTCGTACGCTTCGGCCCGTCCGGCCCACCGCGACCGTTCGTGTACGAGAACGTGCGGCGACCGGGCAGCCAGCCCTCACTCCAGAGCGAGCAGCACCGCTGTTTCCTTACGTCACCAGCGGTGACGAACGCCAGCACGTCAGGAGCTGAAGATCACCGCCGACCACGTTTTGGCATCGATGCTCGTCGACCCTCTCGACGCATGCGGTGCAGTACTCACGGTGTGCTGTACTTCCCAGTAAGTCGCGGGACCTATGTAGTCGCCCTGGTCTCTTGCTGTCCTGTTCGAAGGGGTGATGACGATGATCCAGACGTTGTTCGACAGCAGGGACTTCCCGGTCGACGAGCGATTCGACCGCTGGCACGAGATGACGATGCGATCGCTCGCGGCCTCGGACGTAGCCACCGAGATCCCGCACCAGGACTTTCGGGCAACGATGCAGCATCTCGACCTGGGCGCGGTCCAGATCGTCGCCATGACGTATCCCTCGTTGCGGTGTCGGCGTACGCCGAGAATGATCCGGCAGAGCGACCCCGGGTATCTCAGCCTCGGGATGATCCTTGGGGGCAGGCAAGGGATCGCCCAACGCGGCCGGGAAAGCGTTGCGGGGCCGGACGACCTCGTGCTCTACGACACGTCACATCCATACGAGGCGCACGTGACCGCCGCGAATCCGGTGGCGGCTCGCACGGTGGTGGCACAGTTCCCCAGAGCGCTGCTGCCCACGCGCAACGTCGAGCAACTGCTCGGCGCGCGCTTGTCCGGGAGAGTCGGAACCGGAGGTCTGGTCGCACAGTTCCTGTTCGGACTGGTCAGGGGTGCACGCGACTACGAGCCTGCGGACTCCCCTCGGCTGGCCACGGTCTTCCTCGATCTGCTGTCCATCACACTCGCCCGGGAACTCGGCGCTGGATGCGGACTGCCGTCCGAGAGCCCTCAGAACGCTCTCATGCTGCGCATTCACGCCTTCATCCAACAGCACCTCGGTGATCCGGAGCTGTCCCCGGTGACCATCGCCGCCGCGCACCAGATCTCGGTCCGCCACCTCCACCAACTCTTCCGGCAGCAGGACTTGACCGTCTCTGCCTGGATCCGTCGTGAACGACTGGCCCGTTGCCGCCGCGATCTCGCCGATCCCCGGCTGCGAGACCGTCCGATCCACGCGATCGCGCTGCGCTGGGGCTTTCCGCGACCGGCCGATTTCACCCGGACATTTCGGCTCTCCTACGACATGACGCCCAGCGAGTATCGGGGGATGGTTTCGCGCAGCCTGGTCGGCATCGAGAGCTAAGCGGCGTGCGCTCTGCGCTAACGCCATCCTGACTCGTGGCGTCCAGAATGGCTTGCAGGTCGACTCGCGCACCCACGTAGCGCGATACGGGGACTCAACCCCCGTCTTTCCGCGATCGCTGGAGCATGGAGGTTTCACGCGCTCATGAGATTCATCAAGAGGACGGCCCTGATGGCTTGCGCAACGGCGACGGCAGTCATGGCATTCGCCACTCCGGCCAGCGCCGCCACCACGTTGAACTTCTACGCCAACGGGCCAGCTGATTCGGGCCGCGGCTGTGATATGACGACCAAGGCGGGGGGCACCTACACCTACTACGCGAATGGCGGCGTCAAAGGTGGCTACCAGGCATTCGCAGGTGGCTTCGACGCATGGGAGCGTGATCTCTGCCCGGATGGTTACGGTGCGGCGCTGCACCTGACCTACTACAAGTGGAACGGCAGTTCATGGGTTTACTCGACTGCCAACCCGATCAAGGTGACCACCGGGGCTTACGACACTGTGTATCACAGCTGGACCTTCAAGGACGTTCGCGACGTGCAGATCTACAGCTGCAGGATCAACAGTGCGGGTGCGGTCTCGTCGTGCGCCAAGGCAACCCTCTTCTAGGGGGCCGGAACGGGCATCGGCCCGCTGGTCACCCACGACATCACGCGGCTGTGGATCGTCTCCGGCCCGCCTCCGTCGCCCTCTCGCCGAGCTTCCCGAGGGCTGCGGCATCCCGTCGGTGAGATTCGCCGCGGCAGTCGCTCAGCACGACCATCCACCTGCCGGGCTCCGGGCCATGAGGTCCGGAGCCCGGCCGGGTGGGGGAGCGGTCGGTAGCCGTCGCGTTCGGGTGCGGCGACGTGCCCTTCGTGGCATGTCGGCGTACACCGGGCGATCGATTATCCGGCCGGGAGGCGCAGACACCGGGGCCGGCCCAGAGCGAGTATCGACGGCGCGAGCAAGCAGTGCCGCGCAGCTGAGTACCGTCCCGTGGGCGCCCACACAGTTCTTCGAGTTCCTGCAGGGCATTGTCGACGCCGCCACGGACGGCGACACCGTGCACCTCGCGCCGGTGCTGATCCAGCCGATGGCGGCGGACGACGCCCGCCTCGACGACCGGCGAACGCGGGCGACCCGCAGTCGGTAGACCATCGCGCTGCGGCGGCTTTCCGGGGCAGTCCGGTGGCGCCGTTCGTCAGGATCCCGCCACGGGTGGGAGGACCGGCTCCGCGCGTCTTCCGCGGCGTCCGCACTTCCGTGCTCCCGTTCGCGGCGCCGCCGTCGGCGTGACGCCGCTGTCCGGGAGCGGAGGCGAGGGCCGCCGGTGTCCTTCGCGCGGAGTCACGCCCCTTGCTCCGAAACTTTCGGCGCTGTGCCGATCAGGATTCCACCCTGCCGTCCGGCGCTCTCGCTGGCAGCGCGCCTGTTGACGGACGGCGGGGCACTTAGTAGCCTCAGCGCACAAAATCATGGCATGTAAATATCTCGATAAGTTTCGGAGGCGGCGAGATCCCGCCACCCCACCATCGCCGCTCACGATCACCCCGTTGGAGGGCCGTTGAAACGCGTCCGGACCACCACCGTCGCCGTCGTCGCCGCCATCGCGCTCCTCCTCGCCGGCTGTGGGGGATCAGACGGCAAGTCCGACTCGAAGACCTTCGAGTTCTGGTCGTTTGCCAACATCAACCAGAAGGCCGACGTCGACGTCTACACCAAGGCGCACCCCGACGTGCGCGTCAAGCTCACCGAGGTGGGCACCACGACCGAGACCGCACAGGCGCTCACCGCCGCGCTGGCCGGTGGCAAGGTGCCCGACCTGGTGCTGATCCAGGCCGACGACCTGCCGAAGTTCATGCAGTCCCCGGACAACTTCGTCGACCTCACCACGCTGGGCGCGAACGACATCAAGGGCAACTACCTCGACTGGGTGATGGCGCAGTCGACGACCGAGGACAACAAGATCATCGGTGTGCCGACTGATGTCGGCGGCCTGGCGGTGGCCTACCGTACGGATCTGTTCAAGGCGGCCGGCCTGCCCACCGACCGGGAGGCGGTCGCCAAGCTCTGGCCGACGTGGGACGAGTTCATCAACGTCGGTAGGCAGTACGTGCAGAAGACCGGGAAGCCGTTCGTGGACAACACGCCGACCAGCGTCTTCTTCCAGGCGGTCAACCAGGGCAGCCAGCGCTACTACAGCGCCGACCGCAAGCTCGACTACGACAACGAGCAGGTCAAGGCGGCGTTCGACGTGACGCTGAAGGCCTTCAGCGCGGGCATCTCCGCCAAGCAGGGGTCGTTCTCCTCCGGCTGGACCGCGGCGATGAAGAAGGGCGACTACGCGGTGGTGTGCTCACCGTCCTGGATGCTCAGCCAGATGAAGACGAACGCCCCCGAGACGAACGGGAAGTGGGACATCGCCACCATTCCCGGTGGCTCGGGGAACTGGGGCGGCAGCTTCCTCGCCATCCCCAAGCGCGCCAAGAACGCGAAGGCGGCGTGGAACTACATCTCCGAGATGCAGTCGCCGAAGGGCCAGCTGGACCACTTCCTGATGCAGGGGTCGCTGCCCACCACGCCGTCGGTCTACACGGATCCGCAGCTGGTCGGGAAGACCGACCCGTTCTTCAGCAACGCGCCGATCGGCAAGATCTACACCCAGTCGGTGGTGGGGATCAAGCCCTTCTACTTCGGCCCGCAGGACGGCCCCGTCGGCACCGAGTTCCTCAACACGCTCACCAGCGTCGAGCAGGGCAAGGTGAATCCGGCGAACGCCTGGGACACCGCGCTGAAGAACGTCAAGAACGCCGTACGCGAATGACGGAGGGCTGATGCGCGGCGGCCGGGCACCGTCCGGCCGCCGCCCATCGGAAGGGTGACGCTTTGACCACCATGCTCGGCCCGGCCACCGCCCCACCGGACATCCGGGGCCCCGTTCGCAACCGGCGGATCCGGCAGGGCGTACGGGAGTTCCTGGCGCCGTATGCGTACATCTCGCCGTTCTTCGTGCTGTTCCTGATCTTCGGTCTCTTCCCGTTGCTGTTCACCTTCTACATCTCGCTGTTCGACTGGGATCCCATCGGCGAGCACCGTTTCGTGGGGCTGGACAACTTCTCCGAACTCGTGCACGACCCGCGTTTCTGGGGTGCGCTGCGGAACACGTTCAGCATCTGGGTGCTGTCGACGGTGCCGCAGTTGCTCCTGGCGCTCGGCCTGGCGCACCTGCTCAACCACGCGCGGCTGCGGCTGGCCGCCCTGTTCCGGATGTCGGTGCTCGTTCCCTACGTCACCTCGGTGGCGGCCACGACCATCGTGTTCGCCCAGATGTTCGACAGGGACTACGGCATGATCAACTGGTTCCTCGGGCTGCTGGGCTTCGACCACATCGACTTCACCGCCTCGCTGTGGGGCAGCCACGTCATGATCGCCACGATGATCGCCTGGCGCTGGACCGGATACAACACGCTGCTGTACCTCGCCGCGCTTCAGGCGGTTCCCCGGGAACTGTACGAGGCCGCCGCCGCCGACGGTGCGAACGGCTGGAAGCAGTTCCTGCACATCAGCATTCCCTCGCTGCGGCCGATCATCGCGTTCACCGTCGTGACGTCGACCATCGGCGGGTTGCAGGTCTTCACCGAGCCGTTGCTGGTCAACCCGGTGGGCGGCCTCACGTGCGGGGCGGCACGGCAGTGCCAGACCGTCACCCTCTACCTCTACGAGCAGTCCTTCGGACAGTTCCACTTCGGCTACGGCGCGGCGGTCGGCGTCGCCCTCTTCGTCATCGTGGTGGTGTTCTCCGGACTCAACTATCTGCTGACCACCCGCATCCGTTCGGAGCGCCCATGAAGCCCGCACCCCCGACCGCCGCGCCCACGCGGGCCCGGCGGCGCCAGGCCAACCGCGTCCCGATCCCGGTGTACGTGCTGCTCACGCTCATGGCGCTCGTCAGCGTCTTCCCGCTCTACTGGATGTTCGTGGTGGCGACGACGGACTCCGCCACCGCGACGACCCTCCCACCGACGCTCACTCCCGGCGGCAACTTCCTGCGCCTGGCGGAGCTCGTCTTCACCATCGTGCCGTTCGTGCAGTCCCTGCTCAACAGCGTCATCGTCGCCACCACGATCGCCGTCGGCCAGGCGGTGCTCTGCGCGCTGGCCGGCTTCGCCTTCGCCAAGCTGTCCTTCCCGGGCCGCAACACGCTGTTCCTCATCGTCGTGCTGACCATGACGGTGCCGGCGCAGCTCGCGGTGGTGCCGCAGTACCTGATCATGTCGGAGCTGAACTGGGTGGACAGCCTCCAGGCGGTGATCGTTCCCGGGCTGGTCAGCGCGTTCGGCATCTTCTGGATGCGCCAGCACATCGGCAGCACCATCGACGACGAGCTGATGCAGGCGGCGCGGGTGGACGGCGCGACCACCTGGCAGATCTTCTGGCGGATAGCCTTCCCACTGGTCCGCCCAGCGGCGTACGTGCTGGGTCTGTTCGCGTTCGTCTACGCCTGGAACGACTTCCTGTGGCCGTTCATCGTCCTGAAGTCGCCGGAGAACTACACCGTCCAGATCGCCATCAAGGCGCTGCAGCAGAACCGGGACATCGATCTGGGCCTGGCCATGTCCGGCTCCTTCCTGGCCACCATTCCGCTGCTGGTGTTGTTCGTCTTCGTCGGACGCCGGCTGGTGCAGGGAATCATGGAAGGCGCGTTCAAGGGGTGAGTGATGACGAGCCTGCGCCGCCGACTGGCCGGGTGGCGCCGGAAGGCCCGTCGCGACACGGCCACGCAGCCCTCGTACGCCTTCACGGTGCGGCGCGGGCTGCGCGTGCCGATGGACGACGGCGTCGAGCTGATCGCCGACCTCTACCTGCCGGCCGGCCCGGTGGAACGGCCGTTGCCCACGATCGTCGTCCGCTCGCCGTACGGCCGGCACGCCTCGCTCACACACGCGCCGGCGCTCGCCGGCGAGGGGTTCACGGTGCTGGTGCAGAGCTGCCGCGGTACCGGCGGCTCCGGTGGCACCTTCCGGCCCCAGCTCGACGAACAGCGCGACGGCATGACCACCCACCGGTGGGTACGCCGCCAGCGGTGGTTCACCGGCACGGTCGCGACGTTCGGCGAGAGCTACCTCGGTTACACCCAGTGGGCCGTGGCGGGCCGGATGTGCCGGGAGGATCCCGTCAACGCCCCTGATGCCCTGTGCCTGAACGTCACGATGGCCGACTTCGGCGCCGTCACCTGGAACAACGGCGCGTTCTCGCTGGGCGGCTCGCTCGGCTGGTCGCGCCGGATGGCCCTGCGGGGCGTGCACGGCACCCTGGTCCGGGCGTGGCTCGCGCGGCGGCCGGACCGGAGGCTGGCCGAAGCCTTCGACGTCCTGCCCCTGTCCGGCGGCGACACCGCGGTGGCGGGCCACCCGATCGGCTGGTACCAGGACTGGCTGGCCCACGAGAAGCTCACCGACGACTACTGGACCCGGCAGTCGCACACCGCGTCGGTGCCCGACGTCACCGCGCCCGTGTACATGGCCACCGGCTGGTACGACATCTTCCTTCCCTGGCAGCTGCGCAACTACGCCCGGCTCGCCGCAGCCGGTCGCCCGCCCCGGCTGACCATCGGCCCGTGGGGCCACACCAGCGAGCAGAGCCCGTTTCTCGCCGAGTCGATCGCGTTCCTCAAGGAACACTTCGCCGGTGCGCCCGCGGCCCGGCCGGCGCCGGTGCGTGCCTTCCTCACCGGCGCGCAGCAGTGGCGCGATCTGTCCGCGTGGCCACCGCCGGGCACCTCCGTGCGGCGGTGGCACCTGCACCGGTCCGGGCTGCTCGACCCGGCCATACCGGCCGGGGGCAGCACCCGCTACACCTACGACCCCGACCGGCCCACACCCGCACTCGGCGGCCCCGGGCTGGGGTCGGCCCCCGGGCCGGTCGACAACAGCGCCCACGAACGCCGTACGGACGTGGCGGTCTTCCGCAGCCGACCGCTGGAGCAGGCTGTCGTCCTCGCCGGGGAGCCGATCGCCCGCGTCCGGTTCCGCTCGACGGCAGCCAGCGCGGACGTCTTCGTCCGGATCTGCGACGTGCACCCCGACGGCCGCTCGATGAGCGTGTGCGACGGCATCCGCCGCGTCGGCGGCGTCGGCACCGCGGCCACCGACCCGCGGCCCGACGCAGACGGTTTCGTCGAGCTGGACGTGTCGCTGTGGCCGGCGTTCCACAGCTTCGCCCCCGGCCACCGCGTCGCCGTCCAGGTCAGCTCCGGAGCGCATCCGCGCTACGCCCGCAATCCCGGCAGCGGCGAACCCGCCGCCACCGCGACCACCACGGTACGGGCGCAGCAGGAGATCTCCCACGACGGCGCTCGCCCGTCCGCCATCGACCTGCCGGTGTGGACGTGAACGGGCGCGGATGTGCCGGCCGCCGCGCCGAAGGCATCTCCATCAATCGACGAGGAGGGCTCCCCGATGACATCCGTGTTCCATGTGGCGATCAGCGGCTCGGATTCCGCCGACGGCTGCGCCGAGCGGCCGTTCCGGACGATAAACCGGGCGGCGGGCGTCGCGCAGCCCGGTGACACGGTGGTGGTGCACGCGGGGGAGTACCGGGAGTGGGTGAAGCCACGCCACGGCGGTCTCAGCGACTCCCGCCGTATCACCTACGAGGCGGCGCCCGGCGAGCACGTGGTGATCAAGGGATCGGAACGCGTCACCGGCTGGGAGCCGCTCGGCGGGACGGTGTGGCAGGCGGTCGTCGACAACGTGTTGTTCGGCTCGTTCAACCCGTTCGCCGAGGAGGTGACCGGCGACTGGATCGTCTACCGCGATGGTGCGCCACGCCGGCATCTCGGCGACGTCTACCTGAACGGCGTGAGCTTCTTCGAGGTGGGGAGCCGGGCGGAGGTCGACGATCCGCCCCGGCGTACCGAGATCGTCGACGACTGGACCCGGGTGACGCATGCGATAGGCGATCCCGACCGGACCCGGCTCGTCTGGTTCGCCGAAGTCGGCGAGCGGACGACGATCTGGGCCAACTTCCAGGGCGCCGACCCGAACACGGAGCTGGTCGAGATCAACGTACGCCGCAGCGTCTTCTACCCGGAACAGCCGCACCTGGACTACATCACGGTCCGCGGCTTCGAGCTGGCGCACGCGGCCAGCCCGTGGGCGCCGCCGACCGCCGACCAGCCGGGCCTGATCGGACCCGGCTGGGCGAAGGGCTGGGTCATCGAGGACAACGTGATCCACGACGCCAAGTGCGCGGCGATCTCGATCGGGAAGGAGGGATCGACCGGGCAGAACTTCTCGGCCCTGCGCGGTGACAAGCCGGGCTACCAGTACCAGGTGGAGTCGGTCTTCGCAGCCCGCCGGATCGGGTGGGACCGGGAGCACGTCGGCTCGCACCTGATCCGCCGCAACACGATCTACGACTGCGGCCAGAACGCGATTGTGGGCCACCTCGGATGTGCGTTCTCCACGATCGAGGACAACCACATCCACCGCATCGGAGTGAAGCGCGAGTTCTACGGGTACGAGATCGCCGGCATCAAGCTGCACGCCGCCATCGACGTGGTGATCCGGCACAACCGCATCCACGGCTGCTCGCTCGGCACCTGGCTGGACTGGCAGGCGCAGGGCACCCGGCTGTCGCGCAACGTCTACCACGACAACTGCCGGGACCTCTTCGTCGAGGTCAGCCACGGCCCCTACCTGGTCGAGCACAACATCTTCGGCTCGCCCGCCTCGCTGGAGCTGTTCAGCCAGGGCGGCGCCTTCGTCTGCAACCTGATCTGCGGCACCGTGCGGCTGGAGCCGGTGCTGGACCGCGCCACGCCGTACCACCTGCCGCACAGCACGCAGGTCGCCGGGTACGCGGTGATCTACGGCGGCGACGACAGGTACGTGGGCAACCTCTTCCTGGGCGGCGACCCGGGCGCTGCCTACGGCGCGGGTGCGGAGGGTGAGGGGCCACCGACGGCCGGCACCGCCGGATACGACGGCCATCCCGCGTCGTTCGAGGAGTACCTGGCCCGCCTCGCCGACCAGCCGCCGAGCGACCAGCAGAAGTACGTCGAGGTGAGACAACCGGTGTACGCCCGCGCGAACGCCTACGCCGCGGGAGCCCGCCCGTTCGAGGGTGAGCCCGAGCCACGGGTGCTGGGCGTTGCGACGGCGACGGTCGTCGACGACGGTGACGGGGTCTGGCTCGTCACCGATCTCCCCGACGCGTTCGACGCGGCACGTGTCGGTGTGGTCACCGGCCGGGACCTGGAACGGGTCCGCTGCGCCGACGCGGAGTTCGAGGAGGCGGACGGCAGCCCCGCCGTCATGGACGTCGACCTGACGGGCGAGCCCCGGCAGCCGGGACGGGACGGCGCCGTCGGCCCGATCGCGGTTCTTGCGTCCGGCGCGCGCCGTACGCGCGTCTTCTGACGGCGGTCACTGTGCCGCCGCCGGCACCGTGAGGACGGTGGCGCCAGCCGTCCGGCGCCACCGTCCGCGCCGGACTCAGCCGCGTGCGGCCCAGTCGCCGAGGGACCAGTCGCGGACCTCGGGCATGTCCTCCAGGTGCTCCACCACGTACGCCTCGTGGCGGTCGAGCTGACTGCGGCACCACGCCTTGAGGTCCGCCGCGCCGCGCGGGAGACGCTTGGCGTTGTTGATGGCGTCCATCACGAGGTGGTAGCGCGACGCCTTGTTGCGCACCGTCATGTCGAACGGGGTGGTGGTCGTGCCCTGCTCGATGAAGCCGCGCACGCGGAACCGGTCCGCGTCCGGGCGGCCGTGGACGAGCTGGTGGATCGCGCCCGGGTAGCCGTGGAAGGAGAAGACTACGTCCACGTCATCGGTGAACAGCTCGGTGAACAGGGTCTCGCTCATGCCGTGCGGGTGGTCCTTGGGCCGGACCAGGGTCATCAGGTTGACCACGTTGACGACGCGCACCTTCAGACCGGGCAGCCGGTCGCGCAGGATCTGTGCCGCCGCGACCGTCTCCATGGTGACGACGTCACCGGCGCAGGCGAGGACGATGTCGGGGTCGCTGGTGCCGTCGTCGGTGCCGGCCCACTCCCAGATCCCCGCGCCGCGGGCGCAGTGTTCGATCGCCTCGTCCATGCTGAGGTACTGCAGCTGCGGCTGCTTGTCGATGACGATCAGGTTGATGTACGACCGCGACCGGAAGCAGTGGTCGGCCACCGACAGCAGGGTGTTGGCGTCCGGCGGCAGGTAGACCCGGGCCACGTCGCCGCGCTGGGTGAGCACCACCTGGATCAGGCCCGGCCCCTGGTGGGAGAAGCCGTTGTGGTCGTTGCGCCACGCCGTCGAGGTCAGCAGCACGTTGAGGCTGGGCACCTTCGCGCGCCACGGCAGATGCTTGGCCTCCTGCAACCACTTGCCGTGCTGCACCGTCTGCGAGGCGCTGACCATGGCGAACGCCTCGTAGGTGGCGAACATGCCGTGCCGGCCGGTCAGGTTGTAGCCCTCCAGCCAACCGTGGCAGTTGTGCTCGCTGAGCACCTCCATGACCCGGCCGTCGCGGCTGATCGCCACGTCCTCCGGGGTCACCCGCTCCATGAAGGCGCGGTCGGAGACGTCGAAGACGCCGCCGAGGCGGTTGCTGTTCGTCTCGTCCGGGCAGAACAACCGGAACCGGTCGGCGTTGCGCGTGTAGATGTCGCGCATCATCTCGCCCAGCTTGCGCGTCGACTCGGCCCGCTGCTGCGCCGGCTGGGGCACCTCGATCGCGTAGGAACGGAAGTCCGGCAGGTCCAGGTCCCGGGTGAGCAGGCCGCCGTTCGCGTGCGGGCTGGCGCTCATCCGCAGGTCACCGTCGGGGGCCTGGTCCCGGATCAGCGACACGGGCGTGCCGGTGGAGTCGAACAACTCCTCCGGACGGTACGACTTGAGCCATCGCTCCAGCAGCGCGAGGTGCTCCGGGTTGTCCTTGACGCCGGACAGCGGCACCTGGTGCGAGCGCCACGTCCCGGTGACGGTGACCCCGTCGACGGTGTCCGGGCCGGTCCAGCCCTTCGGCGACCGCAGGATGATCAGCGGCCAGGTCGGGCGGGTGCCGTCCCAGGAACCGTCCCGGGCGGCGGTCTGGATGTCGCGGATCCTCGTCCAGGCGGTGGCGAGGGCGGCGGCGAAGCGGTGGTGCATGCCGGGCAGGTCGGAGCCCTCGACCTCGATGACGTCGTAGCCGTGGCCCCGCAGCAGGTGGCGTACCTCCTCGGGGTCCTTGCGTCCCAGGACGGTGGGACCGGAGATCTTGGCGTCGTTGAGGTGCAGGATCGGCAGGACCGCGCCGTCGCGCTCCGGGTTGAGGAAGGACACCCCCTTCCAGGAGCCCTCCAGCGGCCCGGTCTCGGCCTCACCGTCGCCCACCACCGCGATGGCCAGCAGGTCCGGGTTGTCCATGACCGCGCCGAACGCGTGGACCAGGACGTAGCCCAGCTCACCGCCCTCGTGAATGGAGCCCGGGGTGGTCACCGACACGTGCGACGGGATACCACCGGGGCTGGAGAACTGCCGGAACAGGCGCAGCATCCCGGCCTCGTCCTGGCTGACGTCCGGGTAGATCTCGCTGTAGGTGCCCTCCAGATAGCCGGCGGCCACCAGCGCCGGCCCGCCGTGACCCGGACCGGCCAGGTAGATCGCCTGCTGGCCGGTGTGCCGGATCAGCCGGGAGACGTGCGCGTAGATCAGCGACAGGCCGGGGCTGGTTCCCCAGTGGCCGAGCAGGCGCGGCTTGATGTGCTCGGCCGCCAGGGGCTCGCGCAGCAACGGGTTGCCCTGCAGGTAGATCTGCCCGATGGTCAGGTAGTTGTTCGCCCGCCACCACGCGTCCAGACGGGCGAGTTCGGTGTCGTCGAGTTCGGCGAGCGTACGGATTTCGGATTCGACCGCGGTCACCGTGCTTCCTTTCACTGATCTCGTCATGTCCGGATCCAGGTTAGGCCCAGCCGGGCCCGGCCACCGGGGGCCGCAGGCCGCAAGCCGAAGGACCTTCGGCCCTCGATGGCGACCGCGACGCGCCGACCGGGCACGTTCATGACGTCCCTTCCGCGCGTTGCTTGATGCCCAGCAGCATCCGGCGCTCCATGACCAGGCTGCCCGGTTCCATCACCATCCGGTACGCGGCCCGGCCCGGTCCCGGACGCCCCGCCAGGGAGATCCGGTTGCGGCTGATCAGCCGGGTACCCGCGCCGTCCGGTCGCAGGTGGAAGCCCCACACCCAGGCCCCGTCGGCGGACCGGAACACCAGCGTCCGGCGCGGGTCGAGGATCTCCACGCGCATGGCCGGCCCGTTCTTGCCGAGCGGTAGTTCGTCGCCGCCGGCGAGCTGCTGGAACTGCGGCAGGATCGCGTCGGCGCTGTGCATGTCGAGCCCGAACAGGTTCTCGATCCAGTCGTAGGTGTAGGCGCCGCCGCGACCGCTGCCCATCTGCACGAGCCACGGCCAGACCGCCTCGGGTGGCGCGTCGATGGTGATCGCCCGGGTGGAGACGACGTCCGGATCGGCGAGGAACTCGTCACCGGGCAGCGCCGCGTCCACCTCGATCGCGGTGGCTCCCCAGGTGAGCCACCGTCCGGGCCGTTGGAGCACTGTTCCCTTCATGACCTCTCCCTCCTGAGCGAGGCGGCGGTCACCGGCGGGTCAGCCGGCGGCCGCCGGTCCGTAGTACGCGGCGCGCATCAGTTCCTGCATGTCGCCGAGCATCGGCATCCGCGGGTTGGCCGGCGCGCACTGGTCCTCGTAGGCGTTCAGCGCCTGTTGCGGTAGCGCCGCGAGGAAGGCCCGCTCGTCCACGCCGACCGCTGCGAACGACGGCTCGATGCCGACCTCGTCGCGCAGTCGCTCGATCGCCGTGGCCAGGGCTTCGACCGCCTCGGCGTCGGTCGTCACGGGAAGCCCGAGGGTACGGGCGATGTCGGCGAAGCGTTGCGGCGCGCGGTACGTCTCGTACTTGGGCCAGCCGGTGAGCTTGTTCGGCACGGTGCCGTTGTAGCGGATGACGTGCGGGAGCAGGATCGCGTTGGTGCGCCCGTGCGCGACGTGGAAGGTGGCGCCCAGGGTGTGCGACATGGCGTGCACGATGCCGAGGAAGGCGCTGCCGAACGCCATGCCGGCGATCGTGCCGGCGTTGTGCATCTTCTCGCGGGCCACCGGGTCGGCGGCGCCGTGGTGGACGGCCCGGGCGAGGTTGCCGAAGATGAGCCGGACGGCGTGCAGGGCCAGACCGTCGGTGAAGTCGTTGGCGTAGACGGACACGTACGACTCGATCGCGTGGGTGAGCGCGTCGAAGCCGCTGTCCGCGGTGACCACCGCCGGCAGGTCGGCGGCCAGGATCGGGTCGACGATCGCCACGCTCGGCGTGAGGGCGTAGTCGGCGAGCGGGTACTTCTTGCCGGACGCGGTGTCGGTGATGACCGCGAACGGGGTGACCTCGGCTCCGGTGCCGGAGGTGGTGGGGATGCAGACGAGCTGGGCCAGCGCGCCGAGGGTGGGGAACTTGAAGGCGCGCTTGCGGATGTCGAAGAACTTCTCCCGCAGATCGGCGAAGACCACCTCGGGGTGCTCGTAGCGCAGCCACATCACCTTGGCGGCGTCCATCGCCGAACCGCCGCCGAGCGCGATGATGGTGTCCGGCCGGAACGAGCGCATCGACTCGGCGCCCCGGTCGACGGTGCGCACGCTCGGCTCCGGCTCGACGTCGTCGATGATCTGCAGGGCCACCTGCTCGCGGCGGCGGTGCAGCACGGACAGCACGCGGTCCACGTACCCCAGTCTGGTCATGGTGTGGTCGGTCACCACGGTGACCCGGTGCACGTCGGGCATGTCGGCGAGGTAGCGGATCGCGTTCGGCTCGAAGTAGATCTTCGGCGGAACCTTGAACCACTGCAGGTTGTTCGTCCGCCGGGCGACCCGCTTGACGTTGATGAGGTCGACCGCCGTGACGTTGTGCGACACCGAGTTGTGGCCGTAGCTTCCGCAGCCCAGCGTCAGCGACGGCAGGAAGGCGTTGTACATGTCGCCGATGCCGCCCTGCGAGGCCGGCGCGTTCCAGATGATCCGGACGGCCTTGACCCGGCGGCCGTACGCCTCGGCCAGGTCGGCGTCCCGCGTGTGGATGACGGCGCTGTGGCCCAGGCCGTCGAACTCGACCATCTGCTCGGCGTACCCGAAGGCCTGGTCGTGACCGGTGGCGGGCAGCAGGGCGAGCACCGGGCAGAGCTTCTCCCGGGTCAGCGGCTCGGCCGGGCCGACCCGGTCGACCGGGACCAGGATGATCGAGGCGTCCGGGGCGACCGGGAAGCCGGCGTGTTCGGCGATCCAGGTCACCGGCTGCCCGACCACGTCCGGGTTGAGCTTCCCGGAGCCGAAGAGCAGCTTCTCCAGCAGCGACTTCTCCTCCGGCGTCGCGATGTGGGCGTGTAGGCGCCGGAACTCGGCGAGGGCGGCCGGCCGGATCGCGTCGTCGATGATGACCGCCTGCTCGGAGGCGCAGATCATGCCGTTGTCGAACGCCTTGGAAAGCACCACGTCGTTCACCGCGCGGGCGACGTCGGCCGACGCCTCGACGTACGCGGGGACGTTGCCGGCGCCGACACCGAGCGCCGGTTTGCCGGTGGAGTAGGCGGCCCGGACCATGGCGTTGCCACCTGTCGCCAGGACCACCGAGACGTCGGGATGGCGCATCAGCTCGTTCGTCGCGGCCACCGACGGTTCGTCGATCCACTGGATGCAGTGCTCCGGCGCGCCGGCGGCGACGGCGGCGTCGCGCACCGTGCGGGCCGCCTCCGCGCTACAGCGTTGCGCCGCCGGGTGGAAGGCGAAGATCACCGGGTTGCGGGTCTTGAGGGCCAGCAGCGCCTTGAAGATGGTGGTCGAGGTCGGGTTCGTCACCGGCGTCACCGCGGCCACCACCCCCACCGGCTCGGCGATCTGCGTGATGCCGGTGATGTCGTCCTGGGCGATCACCCCGACGGTGCGGACGTCGGCCATGTGGTTGGTGACGTGCTCGCAGGCGAAGATGTTCTTCACCGCCTTGTCCTCGAACACGCCGCGACCGGTCTCCTCGACCGCCAGCATCGCGAGTTCGGCGTGCCGGCCGAGCGCGGCCACCGACGCCTTCTTCACGATCCCGTCGATCTGCTCCTGGCCGAAGGAGTCGTAGCCGCTCAACGCCGTGAGGCCGTTCGCCACCAGGGTTTCGATCATGCTTCCGCCCTCCATCGGTCCGTCGCCTCGACCATAGATCCGCGACGATCGATGCGGGCACGGCCGATGGACCCGTGCGGACGGGACCACCGGCCCGCGTCCGTACGCCTGCTACGTGACCCGGCGAGGTGCGGTCACGGTGCCGGGTGCGGCGTCGCGGCCGGCCCGCGCTTGGCCCGCTGGATCTGCTCGTAGACGTGGGTCCGCAGTTCGGTGAATCGGGGCAGGGCCCGGGTGGTGAGCTGGTCGCGTTCCCGTGGGAGGTCGATCACGAGGTCCTCCCGCACCCGGGTCGGTGAGTTCGACAGGACGAGCACGCGCTGGCCCAGATAGACCGCCTCGTCGATGTCGTGCGTCACGAAGACGGTGGAGATCCCGCGCGTCAGGTGCAGGTCACGGACGAGATCCTCCAGGTCCGCGCGGGTCTGCGCGTCGACCGCGGCGAACGGCTCGTCCATGATCAGCACTTCCGGCTGGTACGCGACGGCGCGCGCGATGGCCACCCGCTGCTGCATCCCGCCGGAGAGCTGCCACGGGTGGCTCCGCGCCGAGCTTGGCAGTCCGACCGCGTCGAGGGCGTCGGCGACCAACCGGCCGCGTGCGGCGCGGGAGAGCTTCTTGTGGCGAAGCGGAAGCTCCACGTTGCCCCGGACCGTCAGCCACGGGTAGAGGCTGCGGCCGTACTCCTGGAAGACCACAGCCATCGCCGGGCTCGGGCCCGTCACCGGTGATCCCTCCATCTCGACCAGGCCGCTGGTGGGCCGGAGGAGCCCGGCCAGGCATTTCAGGAGAGTGGTCTTCCCGCAGCCCGAGGGACCGACGACGCACAGCAGCTCACCGGGACTCATGGTGAAGCTGATGTCCCCGATCGCCTCGACCTCGCCCCGGCCGGAGGCGTAGACCTTCCGCAGGTGCTCGACCCGCAGCAGAGGGCTCCCGTCAGGCACGGGTGACCTCCTTCATTCCGTGGTACCAACGCAGGACGCGGCGTTCGGCGACACCGAAGAGCACGGCGAGGACGACGCCGATGAGGCCGAGCAGGAGGATGCCGCTCCACATCTCAGCGATCAGGTAGTTCCGCTGGAAGTAGGCGATCCGGTATCCGAGGCCGGCGGACGACGCGAACATCTCCGAGATGACCATGAGGATCAGGGCCACCGAGAGCGCCTGGCGTACGCCGGTCATGACGCGCGGGCTCGCCGCCGGGAGGATCAGCAGCCACAGCCGGTCCCACCGGGAGATCCGGAACGAGTACGCGGTCTCCAGCATCACGCTGTCGGTCGCCCGGACACCCTCGATCGTGTTCAGCAGGATCGGCCAGATCGCGCCGGACACGATGACGACGACCTTCATGGTGTCGGTGATGCCGAGCAGGAGCATCGCGACCGGGATCAGCACGGGTGGCGGAATCGCGCGGAAGAACTCCAGTAGCGGTTCGAGGATCTCGCGTAGCGGGCGGAACCGGCCGATGAGGACGCCGGCGGCGACGCCGAGGAGGACCGACGCGAACAGGCCGATCAGCAGCCGGTACACGCTCGGCAGCACGTCGTCGACGAACGCCGGACCGATCCAGGTCTGCCGGAACGCGTCGAGGAGCGTACGGGGGCCGACGAGGAACCGGTTCGCCGACCGGGTGGACCAGACGGCCCAGAGCACCACGGCCACGACGGGAAGCCCGACCGCGAACAGGACGTTCTCGGCGACCCGGATGCCGAGGCCGCGACGGCCGGCCCGGCCCGCGCCGAGGGCGGTCACCGGGTTGCCCCGTCCGCGAGCACCGACTGGTGCCAGGCCAGCGAGCGGCGTTCGGCGAAGCGGAAGACGACGTTCACCAGCAGGCCGAGGAGCCCGGTGACCACGACGAGTCCGTACAGGCCGACGGCGTCCCCGGTGGAGCGGGACAGCTCGATCATGCGCCCGAGACCGGGGTTGCCGATCACCATCTCCGCGGTGACGGCCAGGATGAGCGCGACGGCGGCGCCGAGACGCAGACCGGTCATCAGGTACGGCAGCGCGGTCGGAAGGACGAGATACCGCAGGCGCTCGAGGCGGGTCAGGCCGAAACTGCGAGCGGTGTCCCGGGCGACGGTGTCGACGTCCGCGACCCCGTAGATGACCTGCACGAACACCTGCCAGAACGCCGCGTAGACGATGATGACGAGCGCGGCGCGCATCTGCAGGCCGAACATCAGCACGGCGAGGGGGATCAGCGCGACCGACGGCACCGGCCGCAGGAACTCGACTGTCGTGTGCGTCGCGCGACGCAGGAACGGCACCAGCCCGACCACAGTCCCCAACGTCACCGCGGCGAGCGTCGCCACTGTCAGTCCGATCGCCCACGACGTCATGGTGAGCCGGATCCGCCGCCAGAACGCCAGGTCGCGGACCTCCTCGGCCAGCCGCCCGAACACGTCGGTGGCGTACGGCAGGTAGTGCGGGTCGACGAGTCCCAGCGTCGGGAGCAGTTGCCAGACGGCGAGGAACCCCAGCAGGCCGGCGGCACCCAGCAGGACCTTGCGCATCGGCCGGCTACTGCTGCTGGACGAGGCGGTCGAAGTCGGGCCGCCGGTCGAGGACGCGGTACTTCTGGGCGAGGGTCGCCAGTTGCTCCAGGCCGGGCCGGTCGAGCTCCCAGCCGAACGCCGGGAGCCGCACGGAGTCCGCCACCGCGTCCGGTAGTTCGAGGTTGTCCTTGATGGCCTGCCGCAGGGCCGTCTCGTTCGCCGGATCCTTGGCCCAGGTGAGCGTCTTCTTCATCGCCGCCGAGAAGTCGGCTACCAGCGCGGCGTCGGAGTCCGTCAGCTTGCTCGACGTGATCGTGGTCAGGGTGGTGAGACCTGGCACCGTGGCCTGATAGGGGGCGACCACGAGGACGTCACCGCGCTTGCGCATCTGGGTGATGAACGGTTCGGTCACCCAGGCGGCGTCGATGTTGCCGGCGGCGAGCTGGGCCGGGGCGTCCGGGAAGGCCACCTCGACGAACTTGACCTTGGTGGGGTCGCCGCCGTCCTTCTCGACCGCCGCCATGATCGTGACGTCGCCGGCGGCGCCCAGGCTGTTCACCGAGACCTTGCGCCCCGCGAGCTGGGCCGGCCGGGTGATGCCGGACTTCGCCGACGCCAGTACGGCGTTGATGTCGTCGCCGTCGGCGTATGACGACGCGTAGTTGCCGATGATCACCACACCGAGGTTCTGCAGATCGGCGCGGAACGGGCCGAACGGCTGACCGATGGCGAAGTCGATGTCGCCGTTGATCAGGGCCGGGATGGCCTGCGCGCCGCCCTGTGCGGGCACGACCTCCACATCGAGCCCCTGCTCCCGGAAGATGCCCGCCTTGATGCCGCCCCACAGCGCGGCGGTCTCGCTGATCGGCAGCGCCGCCACGCGGACCTTCCGCAGGTCGCCGCTGGCCCCGGGGGACGGATCGGTGGCATCGGAGTCCGTGCACCCGGTCAGGGCGATCACGACGCCGGCGAGAACAGCGAGGGCGGTGGCCTTCTTCATGGACGAGCCCTTCCGTGCGCAGCCTTTGTGCAACCTCGGGAGTGGGGCCGGCCCAGCGGGGTGAAGCATCCGACCGCGTCGATCAGCGTCATGCAGAAACGATTGATTGTCAAGAATTCCGATAAGGCGGATCGCGGTGCGATCAGAGTGGTCCGGCATCGATGTGAATGCGTCTTGACGAGCGACGATTTTGTGACCAAACTGTGCGGTTGGTGGTGCGGTGGCGGAGGGGGCGACGACTTGGCGATCGTGATCGTGGGCGCTGGTATCGGTGGCCTCACCACCGCGCTCAGCCTGCACCGGGCCGGCTTCCGTGAGATCACCGTCTACGAGCGCGCCGCCGCGCTGCATCCGCTCGGCGTGGGCATCAATCTGCTCCCGCACGCCGTTCGTGAATTGACCGAATTGGGCCTCGGCGAACGCGTGGAAAGGCTGGGCGCCGCACCCGGCACACTGGCCTACTACAACCGGTACGGTCAGCAGATCTGGAGCGAGCCGCGCGGGCTGGACGCCGGATATCGCTGGCCGCAGCTTTCCGTGCACCGTGGCCGGTTCCAGATGGAACTGCTCGCCGTGGTGCGGGAACGGCTGGGGGCCGACGCGGTCCGTACCGGACACCGGCTCGTCGGCGTCCGCGACGGCGTCGCGCGCTTCGAGACGGCGGCGGGGGAGGTCAGCGTCGCGGGTGACCTGATCGTCGGAGCGGACGGCATCCATTCCGCGCTGCGCCGCCAGCATCAGCCCGCCGAGGGAGCGCCGCTCTGGAACGGGCTGACGCTGTGGCGGGGGACGGCACGGGCGCCCGGATTCCTGGACGGGCGGACCATGATCATGGCAGGGGACGCCGAACAGAAGTTCGTCGCGTACCCGATCGGCGCCGGCCTGATCAACGTCGTCGCCGAGCGGCGCGGGCCCGGTTTCGCCGGGCCGAACGCGGACTGGAACCGGGCGGTCGACCCCGCGCCGGTCGTCTCGCTCTTCGCGGACTGGCGCTTCCCCTGGCTCGACGTGCCGGAGCTGCTGGCCGCCGCCGACGAGATCCTCGAATACCCCATGGTGGACCGTGACCCGATCGACGCGTGGACCCACGGGAACGCGACGCTGCTCGGCGACGCGGCGCACCCGATGTATCCGAACGGTTCCAACGGGGCGTCGCAGGCGATCCTTGACGCGCGTACCCTCGCCTTTCACCTCGCCACCGCGCGGACGGTGCGGGCGGCGCTCGACGCCTACGAGGCGGACCGGCGGCCGGCGACCACCGCGCTCGTGCTGAGCAACCGGCGGCAGGGCCCGGAACAGGTGATGGTGCTCGCCCGCGAGCGCGCGCCGGACGGGTTCGCGCACATCCACGACGTCATCCCGCCGCAGGAGCTGATCGAGATCGCCACCGGGTACAAGAAGGCGGCCGGCTTCCTGCCCGCCGACCTCAACGAACGGGCCTCCCTGACGCCGACGGTCTTCTCGGGCGTCCTGCCGTGACCGGCCCGGAGCCGACCGGGCTGGACGCGGCGCGACTGGCGTCGGTGATCTCACCGCTACGCCGCACGCTGCTCGCCGCCGCCCGCGCCGCCGAGCACCTGCCGGAGATCCCGGACGCGCAGATCGAGATCGTGCGGGCGCTGCCACGGGGCACCGTGGCCGGCCCCGGTGAGCTGGCCGAACGGCTCCGCCTGAGCCGATCCACTGTGAGCAACCTGCTCACCACGATGGAGGGCAACGGTCTCGTCGAGCGCCGCCCCCGTCCCGGCAACCACCGCCACGTCGACGTCCTGGCCACCCCGAAGGCCCTCGACCTGTTCGCACGCTTCGACCTCGCGAGCGGAGACCTGGTCGCCCGCGCCGCGGCCACCCTGCCGGCGGCGGACCGGGCGGCCCTCGCCGCCGCGGTGCCCGCGTTGGAACGCCTGCGCGACGCCCTCGCGCAGACCAAGGACACCCCATGAGTACGCGCCGACCCGCCGGCCCGGGCCCGGCGAGCGACCCGCCGGTTCCCGGCCTGGAGGCCGCGTTCGAGGTGGAGGCGCGGCTCGGCGCCCTGGAGGATCACGGGGTGACCCGCGCGGGCCACCGGCGCGTGGTGCCCGTCGTCGGCGGCCGGGTCACCGGCCTCTTCGAGGCCGACATCCTGCCCGGCGGCGCGGACTGGCAGGTGGTCCGCCCCGACGGCGCGATCGAGATCGACACGCGCTACTCGGCGCGCACCGCCGACGGCGGCCACGTCTACCTCCGTACCTTCGGCGTCCGCAGCGGCCGCCCGGAGGTCCTCGAGGCGTTGTTGCGCGGCGACGCGGTGGACCCCGCCGAGTACTACTTCCGCCTGGGCGTACGACTGGAGACGTCGGTGCCCGCGCTGGCCGTGCTGGAGCAGTGCGTCTTCGTCGCGTCGGCGATCCGGGAGGCCGACCGGGTGCGCTACACCGCCTACCGCGTCACGTAGGCGTTCCCTGGCAGCGCGTTTGGACGCGTTCGCCCGCCCCGTGCCCGTCCGCTGTGATATCCCATCTACTATGCGCCTGTAGTAGATGCTGGTGCCGGGCCGGACGTGCGGAGGGAATGGGATGGGACGCGCTCACCCGCTGCTGCGGCTGGCGCTGTTCGTCGCCGTGACGTTCGGGGTGTTCGGCATGCACACCTTCGGCCACCCGGCCGGGCTCGACGCCGCCCACGCGAGCGCCGTACACGGGAGCACCGGCCACGCCGCCACCGCTCCCGATGCCGCGCACGGAGACGACGGCTCGCCCGGGCACCGCGAGGGGACGCACGTGTTCACCGTGTGCCTGGCGGTGCTGGGCGGCGCCCTCGTCCTCGGCGCCATGTCCCTGCTGTGGCGGCCCCGCCGCGGGGCCGGCGCGCCGACCGGCCCCCGATCACACCTGCCCGGCCGGGACCGGGGTCCACCCCGCCGGCCCATCGGGTTGCGACTGCGAGCCGTGACGGTCCTGCGTACGTGAGGAGAGCACGGTCCGGCGCCTCGCCCGGATCCGACGACTCCGTTCCGGCACACCTCACGACAAGGACCACGTACCTGATGAGACCGACCATCCTGCGCCGCGCCGCCCTCGCGGGCGTCGCCCTGTCCGCCCTGCTCGCGACCGCCGCCTGCGGCGGCGGGGACGACACCGGCGGCATGACGCACGGCACCGGCAGCGGTTCCACGGCGGGCGCCTCCGCCTCGGCCGACGCCACATTCAACGACGCGGACGTGATGTTCGCCCAGATGATGATCCCGCACCACCAGCAGGCGGTGACGATGGCCGACCTGGCCCCGACGCGCGCGAGCGACCCCGAACTGAAGGACCTGGCCGCAAGGATCAAGGCGGCGCAGGATCCGGAGATCGCCACCATGAAGGGGTGGCTCACGGCCTGGGGGAAGCCCACGGACCTGCCCGGCGACCACAGCATGCCCGGCATGAGCGCCACGCCCGGGCACGGCATGCCGGGGATGCCCGGCATGATGTCCGAGCAGCAGATGGCGGGCCTCACTGCCGCGAACGGCACCGCGTTCGACAAGATGTTCGCCGAGATGATGATCGCCCACCACAAGGGTGCCATCGACATGGCCAGGACCGAACAGGCCGACGGCCGCAACCCCGAGGCCAAGGCGCTCGCCGCCAGGATCGCCTCGGATCAGGCCGCCGAGGTGCAGACCCTGCAGAAGATCCTCGACCGCCTGTAGCGTGCCGGGTGCGGCCGGCCCCGGCCACGGCGCCGGGACCGGCCGCACCGCCACGACACCTGACGTACCCTGTCCGGCACGAAGGGAGAGCGCGTGGCGGAACTGGGCAGACTCGAGTCGGCGGTGATGGACGTCCTGTGGCGTGCCCCCGAGCCCGTGCTCGTGCGCGACGTCCTCGACGCGGTGACCACCGGCCGGGCACTGGCGTACACGACTGTCCTCACCGTGCTGGACAACCTGCACCGCAAGGGCTGGGCCGTACGGCAGAAGGACGGCAAGGCCTACCGCTACCGTGCCGCCGGCACCCGTGAGGAGATCATCGCGCGCACGCTGCGCCGGGTCGTCGAGACGAGCAGCCATCCCGACCTGGTGCTGCTGCACTTCGCCCGGTCCGCCTCCGACCACGAACTGCACATCCTGCGGCAGGTCCTCGACGAGCGGGAGTCCGAGGCGTGAGCCTCGCGCTCGCCCTCGTCACCGGCGCGACGGTCGTCGCCTGGTGTGGCCCCGCCGCGCTGCGGCTGTGCTTCCGGCACGTCGCGGACCCCGTCGCGATGCTGCTCGGCTGGCTCGGCCTGATCGTCGCGGTGATCGCCACCTTCGTCCTCGCCACCGTGATGCTCCTCGCCCCGGCCAGCACCCGGCAGTGGGCGCTGCACGACCTCGCCCGCATCTGCTGGCACTGGGCGCAACCCAGCCGGCCACCCGCCGTCGACGAGATCGCAGGGGCGACGGGAGCACTGCTCGTGCTGGCCGTGCTCGCCCGGTTCACGGTGACGTGCACCCGCCGGGCGGTGCGCGCCCACCGCGCTCGCCGCGCCCACGCCGACCTGCTCACCCTCGCCGGTGGCCGGTCGGAGGAGGGCGGGGCGGCGGTGCTCTGGATCCCCCACCCGACGCCGATGGCCTACAGCCTCCCCGGATCCGGCGGGCTGACGGTCCTGGCCAGCGCCGCCGGTGACCTGCCGCCGGACCAGCTCGCCGCGGTGCTCAGCCATGAGCGGGCACACCTGCGGGAGCGTCACCATCTCCTGGTGGCGGCGGTGGAAGGGCTCGCGGCGGCCGTACCGTGGCTGCCCCTGACCCGGCAGGCCCCCGCGGCCGTGCGCCTGCTCGTCGAGCTGCGCGCCGACGCCGCGGCGGTCCGCGAATGCGGCCCGGCCGCCGTACGCGACGCGTTGCTGGCTTTCGCCGGTGCGCCGCACCCGTCGTCCGCGCTGTCGATGGCCGGTGCCGACGTGGCCGTCCGGCTCCAGCGCCTCCAGGGCCGCCCGCACCGCCGCGAGGTTCTCGCCCGCGCCGTGCTCGCCTCGACCGCCCTGGCCGCGCCCCTGGGCGTCGGCGTGGTGACCGGCCTCCTGTTCTGCCTGTAGGCCCCGACCCCCGGTGAGCGCCGCCTACGTGCCGGCGTTGACCAGGAGCGCGGTGGTCATCAGGACGGCCACCATCAGCGTCGCCTCCGCCAGCACCGTGTGGCGCAGGCGACGCATCCCGTCCGGCGTGGGATCGTCCAGCCGGGGCACCACCCGCCTGCTGTTGTAGAGCCCGACGACGGCGACGACCGCCACCAGCGCGACCTTGATCAGAAGCATCCGGCCCCAGCCGGTGCTCAGCAGGTGACCCGGCCGGTCCAGGATCGCCACTGTCAACGCGACACCGGCGACACCCGTGAGCGCCACCGCCGCCGTGGCCGGAACGGAGAACCGCACCGCCATCTCCGCGGCGCCGGTCGGCACACCGAGACGCGCACGACCCAGCAGCAGGGCCGCCAGGAGCAGAACCCCGCCGACCCACACCGCCGCGGCGACGGTGTGCGCCACATCCGCCGCCACGACGATCGCCCGCGGTCGCGCGGTGACGGTGTGCCCGTCGAACAGGAACGACCCCACGAGCAGCGCCACCGTGACACCGAGGAGCAGCGGCCGCGCCGCTCGCGCGCGAACCCGTTGCGCCTCGTCGCCGTTCGCACCACCGGCGGGCGGCACCACCAGCGGGCGAGGGGCGGTCGGGATCGCGGCGACAGTCGCCACGGCGTGCCGCCCGACCGCGTGCCGGCCCCGGATCAGCGCCGCCTCCAGCGAACCGGCCGCGAGCAGCCCGGCCGCGCCGACGAACCGCAGGCCCAGCCCGGCCGCCACCGGCGTACGGCTGAGCGCGGTCACCGCGTCCACACCGAACGCCGAGACGAGAGTGCCCTCGACGCTGAACGCCGCCGCCAGCGCGACGAGTTCGAGCAGCGTGCCGGCCACCACCGTCAGGCCGGCGGCCCGGACCCAGACCTGGACCAGCCGGATGTCGCCGCGCGTTCCCACCAACGTGGTCAACGCGAAGACCAGTCCGCCCACCCCGAGCAGGATCGCCCCGTAGGACAGCCACCGTCCCGTCGCGCCGACGAAGCGCACCGAACCCCGGTCGGCGTCGGCGGTGTGCCCAACCGTGTGCCCGCCGGAGTGGACCGGCGGCGACGCCGAGGGAGGCGCCGGCGCACCGTGACCGGCATGCCCGGGTGGACCGTTGCTGCGCCGGGGGGTGGCTGTCGCGCTTGCCGGGGCCACGGTGAAGGTGACGTCGCCGGTCAGGGGGTGGGCGTCCGGGGCGGCCACGCTCCAGCGCAACGTGAACTGCCCGCCGGTCAGCGCGGTGGCCGGGTGCACCAGCCACGTACGGCCGTCGTCGGGGGTGTGACTGGTCACCGGAACGGCAGCACCCTCGCGGGAGAGCCGGAAGCCGGCCCCGGTGGGGGTGCCCGGGGCGCTGAACGTCAACCGGATCTCCGTGACCGCGCCGTCCACGCGCGCGCCGTCCGCCGGTACGACCTTGAGCAGCTTGAAGTGCGCGGCGGCGGGCGAGGCGAACCCGAGCACCAGGAACACCGCGGGACAGCACGCCAGCCACACGAGCAGCAGCCACCGCGCCGCGCCGCGCGCCGGCAGCCGGTGACGCCCTGGGAAAGGCACCGCTGATCCCTTCGTCAGGGAGACATGGACCCGGCGCCCATCGCTCCGACCAGATGCGGTCGCCATCCTAGGGGAACTACTAGCAGTCGGTAGTAGAGCGTCGGCCTGATCAAGCTCGTGGCCGAGCGGCGGTTCCGGTTTCGCCGAGCCGGATGCGGACCGAACCCGTCACGTCCTTGTTCCCGGAGACGGACGGAACCCGGTCTTCAGAACCGCACTCCCGCGTAGATCCGGGGCACGATCAGCGCGTACGCGAGGACGAGCGCCGCGACGGTGACCAGCGGGGTGCCGACAAGCACCACCGCCGACGCCACGCGGACCCGGGTGCGCAGCCCTGTGTGCATGTCGGGGGTCCGCGTCAGCACCACCAGCGCTGTGAGCCACGTGGCGAGGCCGACAGTGGCGACGATGCCGAGCCACGACAGCAGCACCATGACGTTGGTCCCGAACCGGTCACCCGCGTCGCTGCCGTACTCCAGCAGGTACGGCCGGTCCCGCAGCCCGATCCAGAGGTTGACGCCCACGAACGCGGTGAGGGCGACGCACCACAGGGCGGCGAATCCGACGGCGGTGCCCCGCAGGCGGGTGCGGGTACGCTGCGCTGCCTCGTCGAGTACGGCCACGCACGGATGCTAGGCCATGGCTGGTTCACCTGATCGCCGCACGTTCCAGGGCGCGCTTGTCCGGCTTGCCACTCGGCCCCACCGGCACCCGGTCGATCGACTGGATGGTCCGGGGGACCGACGCTTGCCCCAGCGCCTCCGCCACCAGCGCACGCAGCCGTCCGGCATCGGGCACGTGATCGGCGGCGGGCACCACGTACGCGTGCACCGCCTCCCCGGTGACGTCGTCGGGACGGCCGACCACGTACGCCTCGGCGACAGCGGGGTCGGCGGCGAGCACCCGTTCGACCGGACCGGCGTACACCAGGTTGGCCTGCACGATGATGACGTCCCGGATCCGGCCGAGCAGGTGCAGGTAGCCGTCGGCGTCCAGCCGGGCCAGGTCGCGGGTGCGGACCCAGCCGTCGACGAAGACCTCGGCGGTCTCGGCCGGATCGTTCCAGTAGGCGGCGGCCTGCGCCGGGGTCCGGACGAACAGTTCCCCCTCGGTGGCGGGGCGCCCGTCGGCGTCCCGGATGGACAGCCCGGTCACCGGGGGAGGCCGGCCCACCGAGGCGAGGGCGGCCGGGTGTGCCAGCATCTCGGCCGGCGTCACCATGGTGATCATGCCGGTCTCGGTCTGGCCGTAGCCGTGGAAGACGACGGGCCCGAGCACGTCGAGGGCCTCGGCGAGCCGGCCCGGCGCAAGCGGGGAGCCGGAGACCAGCAGGGCCCGCAGGCTGCTCAGGTCGGCCGGGTCGGCGCGCTGGTCGCGCACGAGCTGGTTCAGCTTGCCCACGGTGATCACGCTCGCCGTCGCCCGGTGCCGGGCGATCATGCCGGGGAAACCAGGAGGGCGGGCCGCGACCACTGTGCCGCCCGCCGCCAGGGTGAGGATGCCGTACTCCAGCATCACCTGGCTGCTCAGCGAACCGAAGACGAGGTACCGCTGGAGCCGGGTGGCGAGGTCGGCGATCGCCGGGGGCCAGCGATCGGGGTACGGGGCCCAGGCCGCGCTCATCGCCGCGTACGTCTGCGCGCAGCCCTTCGGGCTGCCGGTGCTGCCGCTGGTCCAGATGATCCGGGCGACGTCGTCCGGGCGCCCGGCGGCGATCAGCCGCTTCCCGTCGTCGGGGCTGCGCGCCAGTTCGGCGACCCGGGCGTCGTCGAGCAGCAGCGTGTTCTCACCGAGCTGCCAGGCGCGGTGGGCCGGGCTCAGGTCGGGGCGGATCCCGGAGACCCGGGCGCCGACCGCGAACGCCGCGATGATCGTCGCGAACGCCTCCGCTGTGACGCCGAGCCGCAGGGCCACCCCGACGCCGGGGCCGGCCCCGGCGGCGCGGAGCCCGGCGGCGACGCGGCGGACCAGCCGGTACATCTGGGCGGTGGTGACGGTCCTCGCGCCCTCCTCGAAGACCGGACGGTCGTCGCCGGTGGCGAGCAGATCCAGTACGGGCTGTGGCCAGACCTCAGCCGGCATCGGAGAGCACGCCCTTGAGGAAGAGCACGAGTGGCTGGTGGTGCACGTCCGGCAGATTCCAGTGGTTCTCCAGGTTCTCCGCGAGGTGGTGCGCCGCGACGACCCGGCCGCCGCTGTGGACCCGGACGACGGGGTGCAGGTAGCTGGCGTCGTGGGCGTGCGCGGCGTCGTTCTCGGCGATCCGGGGCACCGTGATGTCGAACGGGTCGACCTGGTCGTGGTCCGGCCCGTACTCGAGCGTGACCACGAACGCGAACGGTTCCGGTCCCAGGCCGCCGTCGTTCAGGTACGCGACAGGCACCTCCTCGTGGTAGCGCGCGGTGTCGCCGGAGACCACGACGACGTCGCCGAGGACGGCGAACTGCTGCCACAGCGCCGAGGTGCGGTTGATCCGGGCGATGATCGCGTCGGCGATCGCCTCCGGGGTGACCTCCAGCGGCGTGCCGGGCCACGGCGTGCCGTGGTGGCGGGCGCCGAGGATCCGGTGCAGGGCCCGTACGCCGTACCGGAAGCCGTGGATGAACCCGTTCGTCGAGCGTTTGAAGTCGCGCTGCTGGGTGAGCGTGCCGGCGAAGTACAGGCCTGGTACGTTCACCGACTCGTACGCGGAGGTCTGCTCGGGAAAGCGGTCGTTGATGACGAGCCGTGGCCGGGCGGACGGGTCGAAGATGCTCGCGTCGAACCGGAATCCGGTGCAGAGGATGATCCGGTCGTAGTCGATCGGCCGGATCGCCTCGACGGTGCGGGCGTACCGGAAGTCGATCCGGTAGCCGCCGTCCTCGCGCCGGACGATCCGCTCGACGGTGCCGTCGAGTACCGCGTTCTGCGACTTGAGCTGGTACGTGTCGAGGAAGTTGTTGTTCACCGCGCGCAGGTGCCCGACGTAGTGCGACTGCCATGCCAGCTTGATCGAGTGCGGGCCGGCGACATGGATGACCGCCGCCGTCTCGACGAGCGCGTCGGCGGTCTCGAAGGCCGAGTTGCCCTTGCCGATGATGAGCACGCGCTGGTCGGTGAAGTCGTCCGGGTCGACGCTGACCGTGTCGTACCGTTCGGCCAGCTCGGCGCCCTCTATCGGCGGGACGTACAGCTGGGACACGCCGGTGGCGACCACCACCCGGCGGGCGGTGACCGTCTCGTCGCCGGCGCGCACGGTGAACAGGTCGCCGTCGCGCGCGACGCCGGTGACCCGGGTGTCGTATCTGACCCGCAGCCCGCGGGCGACGTCGGCCAGGTAGCGCACCAGGTCCTCGGCGTCGGGGAAGTAGCGCCGGCTGTAGTTCTTGAACAGCAGCGCCGGATCGTCGGTGAGCAGTGAGTTCCAGTCCGCGCGCAGGTTGAACTCCGGATCGTCGGAGCCGGTCCAGACCTTGTTGATCGAGATGAGTTGCCGGTGCCGGGGATAGGTGGTGAAGAACGTGCCCGGCGCCGGGCCGGCCTCCACGACCAGATAGTCGCGGCCGTCGCGCTCGAGCAGGTGAGCGAGCTGCAACCCGGCCGGTCCGGCTCCGATGATCAGATAGTCGAGCGTCATGCGACGCAACGTATCGACCCGATCTCAGAGCGCTCTGAGAATCCGTCTCTAGGGTCCGGTCGCATGACGACAGAGGTCGACCTCGGGGTTCCACTGCGGATCGCCGACCTGCGCGCCGCCCGCGACCCGATCAAGATCGTGGTCGGTCCGCGGGTCCGCGATCGGGTCACCGCCGCCCGTACCTTCCTGGCGACGGTGCTCGGCGACGACCGCGCGGTGTACGGCGCCACCACCGGCTTCGGCGCGCTCGTCGGGTACGCGGGCCGCGCCGACCTGCGCGACCAGGCCGACAACACGCTCGCCCACCTCGGCGCGGGCCAGGGCCCGGACCTCGATCCGGAGGTGGTCCGCGCGACGGTGCTGCTGCGGGCCGCGTCGCTGGCCCGGGGCGCGTCGGGGGTCTCCCCGCACGTGATCGACGCCCTCGCGGCGATGCTCGCGACCACGTTCGTCCCCGCGATGCCCCGGCTGGGTTCGGTCGGTGCCAGCGGCGACCTGATCCCGCTGGGCGCGGCCGCACAGGCGCTGCGCGGCCGTGGCCACGCCTACCTGGACGGGGTACGGCTACCGGCCGCCGAGGCGCTGGAGCGGGCCGGCCTGGAACCGCTGCCGCTGGACGGCCGGGACGCTCTCGCCCTGGTGAACGGCACCTCGCTGACCACCGCGGCGACGGCGCTGGCGCTGGACGCGGTCCGCGCCGCGCACCTGGCGGTCCAGGTGCTCACCTGCCTGCTCGCCGACCTGCTCGGCAGCGGCACGCAGTTCATCGACGCCCGGCTGCTACGCGCGTACGGCCATCCGGGCGCCATCGACGTGGGCGCGCGGATGCGCCGGGTCAGCGCCGGGCTCGTCGCGTCCGGCACACGCCCGCTCCAGGAGCCGTACAGCATCCGGTGCACGCCGCAACTGCTCGGCGCCGCCGAGGACGCCCTGCGTTACGTCGACGCCGTCGTCGCCGCCGACCTCGCGAGCGTCACCGACAACCCGTTGTTCTTTCCCGGCGACGACCTCGTCGTGCACGGCGGGAACTTCTTCGGGCAGCCGGCCGCGTTCGCCGCCGACGTGCTGTCGATGGTCGTGGCGCAGGTCGGCAACCTCGCCGAACGGCAACTCGACCTGCTCGTCGACCCGAACCGCAACGGCGGCCTGCCGCCGATGCTGGCCGCCGGGCCGGGACAGCAGCACGGGCTCCAGGGGGTGCAACTGGCGGCGACCGCGCTGATCACCGAGATCCGCCGGGACACCATGCCGGCGAGCATCCAGAGCGTGCCGACGAACCTGCACAACCAGGACGTCATCCCGCTCGGCACCCAGGCCGCGCTGCGGGTGCTGGACCAGGCCCGGCTGCTGCGCCTCGTCGTCGGGTCGCTCGCGCTGGGGCTGCGCCAGGCCGCCTACGTCGGTGCGCGTACGCCGACCGCGCCCGGCTGTGCCGAGGCGCTGGCCGCGCTGGCCGCGGCCGTACCCCCGGTCGACCCGGACCGGCCGCTCGACGGTGACGTGCGGCGCGCGGCCGACGTGATCGCTGATCTCTCCGTTTCTCTTTCCTGAGGGTGGACGCACATGACGCTCGACTACCTGATCGTCGGAGCCGGTCCGGCCGGCCTGCAACTCGCCGCGCTGCTGGAGGCCGACGGCAAGCGTGACTATCTGGTCCTGGAACAGGCGGACATCCCGGGTGCGTTCTTCGCCACCCATCCCCGCCACCGGCAACTGATCTCCATAAACAAGCCGCACACCGGCTCGGACGACCCGGAGCTGAACCTGCGGCTGGACTGGAACTCGCTGCTCAGCGACGACCCGGCGCTGCGGTTCACCGGCTACACCGAACGGTACTTCCCGGACGCCGACGTGATGGTCCGCTACCTGGCGGACTTCGCCGCGAAGACCGGGGCGCGCGTGCGGTACGGCACCCGGGTGACGTCGGTCGGCAGGGTCGACGGGCTGTTCGAGGTCCGGGCGGGGGAGGAGGTCTTCCGGGCGCGACGGCTGATCGTCGCCACCGGCGTCTCCCGGCCGTACCTGCCGGCGATCCCGGGACTGGAACTGGCCGAGCAGTACGCGGACATGTCCGTCGACCCGCGCGACTACCTCGACCAGAAGGTGCTGATCATCGGCAAGGGGAACTCCGCGTTCGAGACGGCGGACAACCTGATGGAGACCACCACGCTGATCCACGTCGCCGGGCCGAGTTCGGTGCGGATGGCCTGGCGCACCCACTACGTCGGGCACCTGCGCGCGGTGAACAACAACTTCCTGGACACGTACCAGCTGAAGTCGGCGAACGCGATCCTCGACGGCGAGGTCAAGCGCATCGAACGCGACGGCACCGGCTTCACCGTGACGTTCTCGTTCTCCCGGGCGAACGAGGTGGTCAAGGAGCTGTGGTACGACCGCGTTCTCGTCTGCACCGGGTTCGCCTTCGACGCGTCCATCTTCGACGACACGTGCCGGCCGGCGCTCGCGATCAGGGACCGCTTCCCGGCGCAGACCCCGGAGTGGGAGTCGGTGAACGTCCCCGGCCTGTTCTTCGCCGGCACCATCACCCAGGAACGGGACTTCAAGCGCTCGACGAGCGGCTTCATCCACGGCTTCCGGTACGGCGTGCGGGCGCTGCACCGGATCCTGGAGCGACGGTACGGGGACACGCCGTGGCCGGCGGAGAAGCTCGACGCCACCCCGGAGTCGATCGCCGACGCCGTCATCGCGCGGGTCAACCGCACCTCCGCCCTGTGGCAGCAGTTCGGCTTCCTCGGTGACGTGGTCACGGTGGCCGGGTCCGAGGCGCGCTACCACGACGAGGTGCCGGTCGAGTACTTCACCGGCACCGGCCTGCGCACCGCCGACCACGACTACGCGCACGCCTTCGTCGTCACCCTCGAGTACGGCCCCGAGCACGACCGGGTGGACCCGTTCGACGTCACGGTCAACCGGATCGCCCAGGACGTGCCCGGCCAGGCTCACGACGCCGCGTACCTGCACCCGGTGGTCCGTCACCACCACGCGGGCCGGGTCGTCGCCACCCATCACCTGGCGGAGAACCTGGAGAACCGGTGGGACCGGCCGCAGACGCACGTCGCGCCGCTCGTCGCGTTCCTCGGCCGCTGCCTGAGCAGTGCCGAGCGTTGAGATGCGTCCGTTCGAGGGCGCGGCGCCGCCCGGTTCCGCGCTGGACGGTCCGGCGCTGAACCTGGCCGACCTGGCCGCCGACGCCCGGGCCCGCCTGGACCCGGTGCACTGGGACTTCTTCTCCGGTGGGGCCGGCGAGGAGCGTACGGTCCGCGCCAACGAGGCGGCGTTCGCCCGGCGCTACGTGGTGCCCCGCGTCCTGCGCGGCGCGAGCCGGCGCGACCTGCGGATCTCGCTGCTCGGCAGCCGGATCTCGATGCCGGTGCTGATCGCGCCGACCGCGTTCCACCGGCTGGCCCACCCCGAGGGCGAGGTGGCCACGGCACGCGCCGCCGCCGAGGCGGGCACGGTCATGGTGGTCAGCATGGCGGCCACCCGGCCGGTCGAGGAGATCGCCGCGGCCGGGGGGCCGCTCTGGTTCCAGCTCTATCCGCAGACGGACCTCGACTTCACCGCGTCAGTGGTACGGCGGGCGGAGAAGGCCGGCTGCACCGCTCTGGTCGTCACGGTCGACTCGCCCGTGTTCGGCCGGCGGGAACGCGACCTGCGGCACGGCTTCGTCGACCTGCCGGCCGGGCTGGTCTGCGAGAACATGCGCGACGCGACCGGCCGGGTGCGCGACATCGGCATGGACGCCGGGCTGGACTGGGCGCGGATCGCCTGGCTGCGCGAGGTCACCACGATGCCGATCCTGCTCAAGGGGGTGCTGCATCCGGCGGACGCGGCGCTGGCCGTCTCGTACGGCGTCGACGGTCTGCTCGTCTCCAACCACGGCGGCCGGCAGCTCGACGGCGCACTCGCCACCCTCGACGCGTTGCCCGCCGTCGTCGAGGCCGTCGCGGGGCGGCTGCCGGTGCTGCTCGACGGCGGGGTCCGCCGGGGGTCCGACGTGCTGGTGGCGCTGGCGCTGGGCGCGAGCGCGGTGCTCGTCGGCCGTCCGGTGGTCTGGGGGCTCGCGGCCGGCGGCGCCGCCGGGGTACGTCACGTGCTCGACCTGCTGCACGCCGACCTCGACCGGGCGCTGGCGCTGGCCGGCGCGACCGGGCCGGCGGACCTGCGCGTTGACCTGGTCGCCACGGTGGCAGCCGGATGAGCGCCCTGATCGTCCTGATGGTCCTGGCGGGGATCGCGTGGACCGTGCCGTACTGGCTGCCCCGGACGGTGGTCCGTCTGCGCGAGTGGGTGTTCGTCACCGTCAACGGCGCCGAGGGCGTCCCGGTGCCGGGTCCGACAGTCGGCATGGAGCACTTCGAGCGCGTGTACGCCGATCCGGCGGCGGACGGCCGCAGCCGGGGTGCCGGACTGTCCGACCTGTTCTGGTACTGGCTGGCGCCCGGGCCGCACATGCACCAGGAGCATCTGGAGCCGGGCGACCGCTACCGGACGGTGGCCGCCACCACCCGGCGCGTGCTCGCCGTACGCCGTCAGCGCTGCGACGACCTCGCGACCGCCGCCACCCGGCGTGCGCTCGACCGGCTGCCGGCCGGCCGGACCAGCCACGTCCGGCTGCGCGACCTGATGATGCCGGTCTGGGCCGAGGTCTACTACGAACTCGTCTTCGGCGAGGCGTGCCCGCCGGACGCGCGGGCGTTGATCGTCACCAACGCCGAGGACGTGGTCAACGGGCTCAAGTGCACCGGCCTGCGGCACATGCGGCGGCGCGACCGGCTGACCCGGTATCTGCGCGACCGGATCGAGGCGGGGACCTGCCCGGTGACGCTGCCGCCGCCGTTCACCACGCAGGAGACGGCCTGGTACCTCCAGGGCGCCTTCTTCAACACCGCAGTGGTGCAGATGTCCGAGGCGACGGCGCACGTGCTGCTGGCTCTCGCCACGCATCCCGGCGTCCAGCGGGGACTCGACGACGACGAGGCGCTGGACCGGGTGATCGACGAGACGCTGCGGGTGCACCCGCTCTTCGGCGTCGCGCACCGGATCACGTCCGCGCCGATCACGCTGCCCGACGGGGTGTCCCTGCCCGCCGGAACGGTGCTGCTCTTCAACTACCTGGCGTTCCACCGGGGCGGGTCGGCCGGCGACGACCGGTTCGACCCGGACCGGTGGCTCACGCTCAAACGTGCCGACGCGCACTTCATCCCGTACGGGGTCACCGCGAACCGGGCCTGCCCGGCGCGCGGGGTCGCGCCGGTGATGATGCGCGCCGCGATCCGCGAGGTGCTGCGCCGGTACGTGCTCACCTCCTCGGCCTCGCACACCCGGTCGATGCCCAGCCGGGGTCCGGCCTACCTGACGCCGGCCGGGCGCACCGGCCCGGGGCGGCTGCGGCTGGCCGCGATGCGGTCGCGGGACCGGTGGGCCGACGTGGGCCGCAGTGTCCGGCAACTGGTGTTCGGCACCTGGATGGTGGTCGACGCCCGCCGGCAGCGGTTGTGCACCGACTATTTCGAGAGGGCTGTCCGATGACACCAACTGAGCTCGCGCCACGGTTCTTCATCGCGGTCACGGTGATCCTGATCTTCTGCAAAGGGGTCGCCTGGCTGCTCGGCAAGGCGGGTCAGCCGGCAGTGGTCAGCGAGATGCTCGCCGGCGTACTCCTCGGGCCGTCGCTGCTGGGGCTCCTCCTGCCGGACGTGCAGGACGCCCTGTTCCCGGCCCCCCTGCTCCCGGTCCTCTACGTCGTGGGTCAGGTCGGCCTGGTGCTGTTCATGTTCCAGGCCGGGTACGCGTTCAGCGCCCACCGGGTCACCGGGCTCGCCGGCACCGCCGGCGTGATCTCCCTGGCCGGGGTCACCGCGCCGCTCCTTCTGGGGGTGCTGCTGGTCCCGGTGGCCGCCGGTGCCGTGCCGATCCAGGCCGAGGGGACGTCCCTCGGCGTCTCGGCCGCGTTCGTCGGCGTCGCCCTGGCCATCACCGCGTTCCCGATGCTGGCCCGGATCATCACCGAGCACGGGCACGCCGGCACCCGGCACGGCACCCTCTCCCTGGCCAGTGGCGCGATCGACGACGTGGTCGCCTGGATCATGCTGGCCGCCGTACTGGCCTTCGCCTCCGGCCGGGCCGGTCCCGCGATCGTCACCGCGGGCGGGGCGATCCTGTTCGCGCTGGTGCTCTGGTTCGGCGGGCGGCCGGTCGCCTCCACGCTGATGGGCCACCGTGCCCTCAACGACCGGGCCCGCCTGCTCGGCACCGTCGCCCTGCTCTTCCTGGTCGCCTGGTACACCGACGAGATCGGCCTGTACGCGGTCTTCGGCGCGTTCGCGGTCGGCGTGGTGATGCCCCGCACCGCCAACACCGACCGGGTGGTGGACACGCTCACCCCGGTCGCGGCGACGCTCTTCCTGCCGTTGTTCTTCACGTACTCGGGCCTGCGGACGGAGTTCGGCCTGCTCGCCTCCCCGCCGGTGCTGTTGTTCGCGCTGGCCTGCGTGACGGCGGCGATCGTCGGCAAGTTCGGCGCCTGCTGGGCGGCGGCCCGGCTCCGCGGCGAACCGCAGGGTGTCGCGCTGCGGGTCGGCGCGCTGATGAACGCCCGCGGTCTGATGCAGCTCATCGCGCTGAACGTGGGACTGGAGGCGGGCATCGTGAACCCGTCGCTGTTCACCGTGCTGGTGCTTGTCGCGTTGGTCACCACGCTGATGACCACGCCGGCGCTGAGCTGGATCGAGCGCCGCGAGGCCCGCCGGCCCGATCCGGTGCGCGCACCAGCGCTCGCGGTTTCAGATAGTTGAAGAGGCAAATACCAGTGCGTGCATCGGTCGCTATCTATGAGATCGTTAACATATGCGGGGCGGAAGATCGAACCGGCTGCTGCTGGTCGAGGACGACACGGACCTGACCGAGATGCTCACCGAGACGCTCGGCCACGAGGGCTATCTCGTCGACCGGGCCTTCGACGGCCAGCGCGGGCTGCACCTCGGACTCACCCGGTCGTACGACGTGATGGTCATCGACCGGATGCTGCCGGCGCTCGACGGCCTCGACTTGGTCACCCGGCTGCGCGCCCGGGCGGTTCCGGCCCGGACCCTGATGCTCACCGCGCTCGGCACCGTCGACGACCGGATCGCCGGGCTGGACGCGGGCGCCGACGACTACCTGGTCAAGCCCTTCGACCTCGACGAGCTGAGCGCCCGGGTCCGGGCGCTGTGCCGGCGCACGTCCGAACCGACGGACGTGCTGCCGATCGGCGCCGGGCAGCTCGACCTGGGGCAGCGGGACGCGGTGCTGCCCGACGGCACCCGGGTGGCGCTGTCCACCCGCGAGTTCGAACTGCTGCGGGTGCTGGCGGCCCGGCCGAGCACCGTGCATCCCCGGGCCGCGCTGCGACGTAGGGTCTTCGAGGAGGCGGCGGGGGCCTCGGTGGTGGACACCTACGTCTACTACCTCCGCCGCAAACTCGGCCGGCCGGTGGTACGCACCGTGCACGGGTTCGGCTACCGCCTCGGGACGCTCTGATGGAGACGGCCGAGCAGGCGGTCGTCCGCCGGACGCGGCTGCGCATCGGCCTGCTCGTCGGCCTGACCATCGGCGCCCTGCTGCTGCTGGGCGGCGGCATCTCGTACGCGGTCCTGGTCCGCAGCCAGGAGGCGCAGATCCAGCGCGAGCTGGAGTGGGGCACGGAACACGGCGCGATCGCCGGCCCGCCCGCGTGCAGCTGGATCTTCCGGTACGACGGCGTCACGGTGCGCACCGGCACGAACCCGCCGCCCCCGGGCTTCCCGTTACGCGGGGCGCTGGACACCGTGGCGGCCACCCGGCACACCGAGACCACCACCGTTTCGCGTAACGGCACCACCTATCACGTGCGTACCGAGGCTCGCGGCGACGACGTGGTCCAGGCCGTGTTCGACGCCCGGTTCCAGCTGTCCGACCGGCGGCATCTGCTGCTCGCGTTCAGCCTCGCGGCGGCAGCCGGGCTGCTCGCCGCCATGCTCACCGGTGTGCTCGTCGGTCGCCGGGCCGTCGCACCGCTCGCGGAGGCGCTGACCCGGCAGCGCCGCTTCGTCGCGGACGCCAGCCACGAACTGCGAACCCCGATCGCGCATGTGCACACCCGGGCCCAGCTGATGGCGCGGCGGGCGCGCGACGACGGCACCGCCACGAACCTGGACGACCTGGAACGGCTGGTCGGCACCACCCGCCGGCTCGGCGAGATCGTCGACGACCTGCTGCTCTCGGCCCGGCTCGCCGCCGCGCCCGCGGACCGGGAACCGGATCCGCAGGTCGATCTCACCTCGCTGGTCGGGACGACCGTCGCCGCCGAGAGCGACCGCGCCGCCGAACGCCGGGTCACCCTCACCCTGGACACTCCCGGCGACCCACTGCCGGTGCCGGGTGTCGAGTCGGCCCTGCGCCGGGTCGTCGGGGAACTGCTCGCGAACGCGCTGGCCCACACTCCCGCGGGAGGCCGGATCGACGTGACGCTCCGGGCCGTCGGCGACGCCGCCGAGTTCGTGATCGCCGACACCGGGAAGGGCTTCGACCAGGCGGACGCCCGGCGGATCTTCGACCGGTTCCACAGGGGCGCGGGTGCCGGGGACCGCCGCTTCGGCCTGGGGCTGGCCCTGCTCCAGGAGGTCGTCACGAGCCACCACGGCACCATCGAGGCCGAGGGACGCCCAGGGCGGGGAGCCCGATTCACCGTACGCCTTCCCGTGACGGGCCCGCCGAGCCCCACCGGGAGGGTGTCGCGGATCAGGAACCGTCGGATGTGGCAGGTGGGAGCCGGTACGTGAGCGCCGGATCGTGCGGCGGGTTCTCCGGCCTGCCCGACCGGCCGGGCACGACGTGCAGGATCGCGGTCGGAGCGTCGGCCAAGCCGCCGGCCGGCTGCCAGGTCGCCGGGGGAGCGGCCTCCGCCACCGCGCTCGGTGCGTTCCTCCGCCGCACCAGCACCAGTGCGAGCGCGCCCAGGCCCGCGGCGACCAGCAGGCCGCCCAGGAGGAACATCGACGTACTGCCGCCCTCGTCGCTGACGGCCTTGAGCGTGGGCGGCGCGGCCGCGGGGGTGCCGTCGTCGTCCCCTGCCGCGAGAGGGCTCGCCTCCGCGGTGGGCGACGGCGGCGTCGTGGCCGGCGTTGCCACGGCGGAAAGGGTCAGCCGTACGGTGGCGACGTCACCGGCGCTGCCGCGTACGGTCGTGCGGGCGGAGCGGTAGCCGTCCATGCTTGCTCGGACCGTGATGGGTCCCTCGGCGATCGTCTTGCCGGCGCCGGACGTGATCGAGAACTGGCCGCTGCGGTTGCTGGTCGTCCGGTACTCGTGGCCCGCGCTGTCCCGGATGGTCAGGTCCGCGCCGTCGATCGCCTTTCCGTCGGCGTCGCGGACCCGGCCGGAGACGCCGCTGACTCCGGCCGTCGCCTCGGCCGCACCGGACGGCGACGCACCCGGGCCGTGCACGTAGACCAGCTTGTAGGCGTAGCTGTTCTGCCCGGCCAGCCGCACCCCGACCGAGATGTTGAGCCCGGTGGTCTCGCCCGCGCGGGCATCCGGGGCGACGAGCGTCGCGTCGAAGGTCCGGCTCTCGCCGGGCCCGAGGTTCGGCTCCGCCCGGCATCCGGCGGTGCACCGCAGGCCGCCGCCGACCACCACCACGGCCTTCTCGGCCCGGCGTCCGTTGTTCGTCACGCGGAACCGCACGCGTACCGCCTCGCGGGGTTTCACGTTCTCCGCCGACACGCTCAGGATGCTCACCGTCTCCGGTGCGGCCGGCGCGGCCGTCGAGGGTGCCGCCGGCAGCGCGAGCGTCCCGGCGGTCAGCGTGACAACTGCCGCCGCCCGGGTCCATCGGACACGTGAGCGCGTCGTCACTTCCCACCACCTTCGCCGATATTGGCAACACCGGTCGATGGAGCCGCGGCCACTATGCCCTGTGCGAGACGTGTTGCGCGACCCGGTCCCGAGTGCGGTGGGTCTTCTCCCGCTGCGGGCAGCGCCTGACGTCGACCGGCGGCCGTGCCGACCGGTGGGTGAGGCGGTCCGCCGCGGTCCCCGCCGCTCGTCACGAGGACGGTCCGGTGGGTCGGCCGTCGGCCCGGTCGGTAGGTTCGTGGCATGAGTGAGGACACCTTCCGGTCGGTGGAGATCGAGCGCACCAGCGTGGGCAGATACGTCGCGCGCAACGCCCGTGGCGGCGAGCTGTCCATGGGTACGGGGGAGGACGCGACCTTCACGCCCGTGGAGCTGCTGCTCGCGGCGCTCGGTGGCTGCACCGCCGTCGACGTCGACCACGTGACCAGCCGTCGTGCCGAACCGACCCGGTTCGCGGTCACGGTGACCGGCGACAAGATCCGTGACCCGGAGGCCGGGAACCGGATGGAGAACCTCACCGTCACCTTCGCGGTGACGTTCCCGGCCGGCGCGGACGGTGACCGGGCCCGCGAGGCGCTGCCCCGCTCGCTGCGGCAGTCCCACGACCGTCTCTGCACCGTGTCGCGGACCGTGGAGCTGGGCACGCCCGTATCGATCGTGGACGGCAACGACCCGGGCGCGACCGGGTCCCGATAACCACGGAAGCCGCGCCGGAGGCAGCGCGACCGAGCCGTCCCGGCCGGCGCTTACCTTGACAGACGTCGATGTTATCGCAAACATGGCTGGTAACCCGGACGTAACACCGCCGCCATGATCCTTGTGCCTGATCGTGACCTCGGGAGCCGGAGGCGACCACGCGCAGGAGGTTTCCGTGACAGGGACCGCTCGGAGGACGCGTACGGCGGCGGCCCTGGCCTCGGCGGCGCTGCTCCTCGCCGCGGGGGTGGTGGCCGGGATGCCACCGGCGTCGGCGGCGACAGTGGACACGTCCGCGTCGTACGTGGTCGTGAACCGGCACAGCGGCAAGGCGATGGACCTGTACGACTGGTCGACGGCGGAGAACGCGCCGGTGAACCAGTGGACGCGCAACGACCTCGCGGTGCAGCAGTGGCAGTTCGTGGACGTCGGCGGCGGGTTCTACAAGGTGCGGTCCCGGCACAGCGGGAAGGTGCTGGAGTTGCCGGACGGTGGCGACGGCACCCAGCTCGTGCAGAGCACCGACCGGTCGTCGGCCACGCAGCAGTTCCGGTTGCGGGACTCCGCGGGCGGGTTCGTGCGGTTCGTGAACCGGCAGTGGGGCAAGGTCGTCGACGTCTGGGAGTGGTCGACCGCGGACGGTGGGCGGCTGGCCGGTTACGCCGATCTGGACGGCGCAAACCAGCAGTGGCAACTGATCCGGCTGGGCGGTGGCACGCCGACCACGCCCGCGCCGACCACCCCGGCACCGGCCTACCCGCAGCCCGGCCGGGTGACCGGGGACATCGGCGTCCACGACCCCACTGTGGTCAAGCGGCCCGACGGCACCTACGTCGTCGCGCACACCGGTGACGGCATCACGCTGAAGACGTCCACCGACCGGATCGCCTTCCGCAACGCCGGCGCCGCCTTCCCCGGTGGCGCGCCGTGGACCACCACGTACACCGGGGGAGCGCGCAACCTGTGGGCGCCGGACCTGTCGTACCGCAACGGGCGCTACTACCTGTACTACTCGGCGTCGACGTTCGGCTCCAACCGCTCGGCGATCTTCCTCGCCACCAGCACCACCGGGAACGCCGGGAGCTGGACCCACGAAGGGCTGGTCGTCGAGTCGCGGACCACTGACGACGTCAACGCCATCGACCCGAACCTCACCGTCGACGACCAGGGCCGCTGGTGGCTCACCTTCGGCTCGTTCTGGTCCGGCATCAAGATGATCCCGATCGACCCGGCCAGCGGACGCCGGCTCGGCACCGCCGTCTACGCGCTCGCGAACTACGGCCCCGGCATCGAAGCGCCCGTCCTGGTCAAGCGCGGTGCCTGGTACTACCTGTACGTCTCGTTCGACCGCTGCTGCCAGGGCGCCGCCAGCACGTACCGGATCATGGTCGGTCGTTCGGCGAGCCCCACCGGGCCGTTCGTGGACCGCGCGGGCCGGGACATGCTGGCCGGGGGCGGCACGCAGATCCTGGCGTCGCACGGCAGCGTGCACGGCCCCGGCCACCAGGCGGTCCTCGCCGACACCGACGGCGACGTCCTCTTCTACCACTACTACGCCGACAACGGCGCGTCACTGCTCGGCGTCAACCGCATCGGCTACGACGCCGCTGCCTGGCCCTACGTGTACTGATCTCCGGCTACCTGGGAGGGCGCGCATGTCGCCTCGGCACCTACTCCGCCCGATCCTGGCCGCGGCGCTCGCGCTGCTCACCACCTCAGCCGGCCTCGCCGTGCCCGGCCCCGCGTCGGCCGCGCCCGCGGTGAGCTACACCAACCCGCTGGTGAACCAGCGGGCCGACCCGCACATCGTCCGGCACACCGACGGCTACTACTACATGACCGCGACGGTGCCGCAGTACGACCGGATCGTGCTCCGGCGGGCCACCACCCTCCAAGGGCTCGCCACCGCCACCGAGACGACGATCTGGCGCCGGCACACCAGCGGCGAGATGGGCGCCCACATCTGGGCCCCGGAGATCCACTTCATCAACGGCAGATGGTACGTCTACTTCGCCGCCGGGCGGACCGACGACGTGTGGCGGATCCGGATGTACGTGCTGGAGAACGCGAGCGCGAACCCGCTGACCGGCTCGTGGACCGAACGCGGCCGGATCACCACGCCGTGGGACACGTTCAGCCTCGACGCCTCGACCTTCGTGGTGAACGGGGTGCGCTACCTGACCTGGGCCCAGCAGGAACCGGGCATCACCACCAACTCCAACGTCTACCTGGCCCGGATGGGCCCCGAACCGTGGCAGATCACCGGTCCGGTCGCCCGGCTGGTCGTGCCGGCGTACGACTGGGAGACCCGCGGCTACCGCGTCGCCGAGGGACCGACGGTGATCCAGCGCAACGGCCGGGTCTTCCTCACGTACTCGGCCAGCGCCACCGACGCGAACTACTGCCTCGGCATGCTCACCGCGTCGGCCCGCGCGAACCTGCTCGACCCCGCCGCCTGGAGCAAGAGCCCGGTCCCCGTGTTCGCCAGCAACGCCGCCACCGGCCAGTACGGCCCCGGCCACAACTCCTTCACCGTCTCCGAGGACGGGCAGAGCGACATCCTGGTCTACCACGACCGCGACTACCGGGACATCAGCGGTGACCCGCTCAACGACCCGAACCGGCGGACCCGGATCCAGAAGCTGTACTGGAACGCCGACGGCACCCCGAACTTCGGCGTCCCCGTACCGGACGGGGCCACCCCGGTCCGGCTGCGCTCGCACGACCTGACCACGAGCTACGTCCGGCACTACGACTACCGGGCCCGGGTCGAGCCGAACGTCAGCAACCTCGCCGACTCGCAGTTCCGTGTCGTCCCCGGCCTCGCCGGCGCCGGATCGGTGTCGCTGGAGTCGACGAACTTCCCCGGCTACTACCTGCGGCACCGGGCCTTCGCCCTCTACGTCGAACGCGACGACGGCTCGGCCCTGTTCGACGGCGACGCGAGCTTCCAGCGCCGCACCGGCCTTGCCTCGGCCGACGGGCTGTCGCTGGAATCGCAGAACTATCCCGGCCGGTACGTCCGCCACCGGGACGGACTGCTCCAGCTCGAGACGGTGGGTACGAGCGCCGACCGGGCGGCGGCCACTTTCCACCTGGAGTAGGCGCCCCGGAACCGCTGACGCCGCCCTCGGCGTACCCCTTTCCCGGAGGTCGAACGATGCTCAACCCCGCAGTGACGGCACCGCACCGCGGCCGGCCCGCCGGCCTGGTGCTGGCCCTGGTGGCCGCACTGGCCGCAGTGATCGGCGTCGCCGTGGTGGCCGCGCCGCCGGCGCAGGCGGCCACCGTCGACACCAGCGCCTGGTACGTGCTGGTGAACCGCAACAGCGGCAAGGTGCTCGACGTCCGGGACACCTCGACCAGCGACGGCGCGGCCATCCAGCAGTGGTCCCGCAACGACGGCGAGTGGCAGCAGTTCCAGTTCGTCTCCTCCGGCAGCGGCTACTACCGCCTGCGGGCCCGCCACAGCGGCAAGGTGGTGGACCTGTGGGAGTGGAACGTCGCCGACGGCGCGGAGTACCGGCAGTGGCCCGACCTCAACGGCACGAACCAGCAGTTCCAGGTCCTCGACTCGGACGGCAGCTACGTCCGTCTGATCAACAGGCACTCCGGCAAGGCCCTGGAGGTCTGGGAGAGGTCGACAGCCGACGGTGCCCGGGTCAGTCAGTACACCGATCTCAACGGCACCAACCAGCAGTGGCAGATGGTCCGGGTGGGCACCGGCGGCACGCCGACCACGCCGCCGCCGTCCACCGGGTGTGGCAGCGGTGCCTACCAGGCCGAGGCCGTGCTGAGCGGCGGCACCTGGACGGCCCGCAACGGATCGTCGACCGTGTACTCGGGCTCGGACATGCTGGCGGCGGCGCAGGCCGCGGTGAACTCCCTCTCCGCCGGGCGGACCGCGAAGCAGCGGGTGGTGGTGCGCGGATCCGGATCGATGAGCGCGGGGTCGCGGCTGTCGCTGCCGTCGTACACGACGCTCGCGGTCTGCGGCACGATAAACGTGACCGGCTCGGGGTCGGGCGACTACGCGCCCGTCTACTCGCGCGGGACCACCGACGTCGAGGTGCAGAACCTGACCCTCACCGGGGCGCCGCTGTACGGGATCTTCATGCGCAACGTGAACAACCTGACGCTCGGACAGATCGACATGCGGCTGTCCGGCGGCCTGGGGATCCGGATCGACAACCACGGCGGCGACCGGGCGGTCAAGGTGCGCAACGTGCGCATCGACACCGTGTACGTGTCCGGAACGGGCGCGCACGGCGTGGAGACGTACGGTGTGGACGGCCTGACCATCGGCACCGTCACCGCGCGCAACACCGGCTACTCCGGTCTGCTGCTCAACGACACGATCAACGCCACTGTGGGCACCGTCGACGCGCAGGGCGCGGGCACCGGGACCGGCTACGCGGCGTTCCGGATGGCCAACCGCAACGGCCGGATCGGCAGCTCGTACCCGACGAACATCCGGGTCGGCACGGTGATCGCGTCCGGCGGTGGCCGGGGGATCTTCTGCGTGTCGGAGTCCGGCGGCGCGGTCATCGACCGGGTGACCATCTCCAACACCGGCAACAACTCGATCCTCGTGGAGAACTGCTACAACGTCACGATCGCCGGGGTGTCCGGCACGGTGACCGGCGGCGGCGAGGTGCGGATCGCGTCGCGGACCGAGTTCCCGATCTCCTCCGGTATCCGCTTCCAGAACCTGACGGTCACCAACACGAACATCACCCAGAACCCGTGCGGCGGCGCGAACAACACGATCAGCAACGTCACGCGAGTCAACTCGACGCTGACCTGGTGCTGACGGGCTCCCGCTCACCTGGCTCACCCCGCTGATCACCCAGACCCCGGCGATGGGCGCGCTGCCGACCCTGCGCGCCGCCACCGACCCCGCCGTGCTCGGCGGCCAGTACTACGGCCCCGGCGGACGCTACGAGGTGAAGGGCCACCCGCGGCTCTGGGTCATGTCCGAGGACCTCACCGGGGTGCGGTTCCCGGTCCGGCCCGTGCAGCCTCCCGTCCCGGTCGGTACGAGGTGGCCAGCCCCGGCCCTCGGTCCGGCTCGTCGACGACATCCGGCCCGGCGCCGCCGGCTGTTCGCCACCGGTGAACCCGTGGGGGGCGACAATCAGCTGGTGGTGGACAAGGTTCTGCAGACGCTCGTCGGGCTGCCGCCGGTCCTCGTCCTGACGCTGGTGTTCGTCCTGCCGGCGCTGGAGTCCTCGACGCTGCTCGGGCTCGTCGTGCCGGGTGAGACGGCGATCCTGATCGGCGGGCTGGTGGCCCACGGTGGCGCGCTGCCGCTGTGGGCGGTGGTGGCCGCCGGGACGGCCGGGGCCTGCCTCGGTGACCAGGCCGGGTACGCCCTCGGCCGCCGCTACGGCCCGGGTGTGCTCGCCCGCGCTCCACGGGTGCTGCGACGGCGCCTCGACATCGCGCGGGCCCGCCGCCTGGTCGCCCGGCGCGGGGCGTGGGCGGTGCTCGTCGGACGCTGGGTGGCGGTGCTGCGCGCCGTGGTCCCCCTGGTGGCCGGCACCGGTGGGATGCGGTGGCCGGTGTTCCTCCGGGCGAACCTGGCCGGCGGGCTGGTGTGGGCGACGGCCGTGGCGTTGCTGGGCTACCTGGGCGCCGCCTCCTACCGCTATCTGGAGCGGGAACTGGGCATCGGGGAGTGGGCCCTGCTGGCCGTGATCGGTGTCGTCGTGGCGCTGCGGGTCTGGCGGATCCGGCGCCGGGCGGCCCACCGCTGAACGGTGGCGTCAGCCGCGACCACGTACCAGGGGCAGGAACACCTCGTCCACGATCTCGACCAGCACCTCGTCGGGGACGGACGGGACGCCGCGCATCGCGTACTCGGCGCGCAGCAGCATCATCGGTACCGTCGCCACCCGGTGACGGACTGCCGCCGCCGGCGCCTCGCCCCGGGCGGCGGCCCGTTCCAGCATCCCGATCCACGCGCGGTCCATGGTGTCGGCGCCGGATCGTTCTCGCATGAGCGTGAGCAGCTCCGGATCCTCGGCCGCGGCGGCGAGCAGGCCGCGCAGGACGGCCCCGTGCGGCGACGACCACGTCTCGTTTGCGAGCCGGAGCATCTCCAGCGCGTCGCCTCGCAGCGTGCCCGTGTCCGGGTTCGGCATGGCGTCGTCGGACAGGTGGCGGTACGCCGCGATGCCCAGCGCCGCCCGGTGCGGCCATCGGCGGTAGATGGCGTTCTTGTTGGTCCCGGCTCGCGCGGCGACCCCGTCCATCGTCATCCCCGCGTAGCCGGACTCGCGTAGTTCCTCCGCCGCGGCCCGCAGGATCGCCTGTTCCAGCTCCTCGCCCCGTCGCCTCCTGCTCATGCTTGCAGGGTACGCGTCGTACCTTATAGGGTACGACGCGTACCTTATGCAGGCGGGGAGTGAGCGATGCGCGTCTTCGGCATGAACTACGACACCGGCTTCGTGAGCGCCGGGTCCACCACCCACGAGCCGTTCGACCCCGGCATCGTGCGGAGCGACCTGCGTGTCATCCGCGACGAGCTGCGGTGCGACGCGATCCGCGTCACCGGCGGCGTGCAGGACCGGCTGGAGCTGACCGCGCGGCTGGCGGCCGAGGCAGGGCTCGAGGTGTGGTACTGCCCGTTCACCAACGGCCTGGACCGCGACGGCCTCATGGCGTTCCTGCTCGACGGCGCCGAGCGGGCCGAGCGGCTGCGAAGTGACGGCGCACCGGTCGTCTATCTCACCGGTTCCGAGATCTCCATGTTCACCGACGGTTTCCTGCCCGGCCGTGACCTGACCGAGCGCATGGCGCTTTTCACCGACCCGATGCGCATGCGGGAGGCGGTCCCGGCCGCCCGGGCCGCGGTGCGCGACTTCCTCGCCGAAGCGGTACCCGCGGTGCGGGAGCGCTTCGGCGGCCCCGTCGGATACGCCTCGATTCCGCTGGAGGACGTCGACTGGGCGGCGTTCGACATCATCGCCAGCGACGCCGGCTACCGCGACGCGACCAACTCCGCGGCGTTCCCGCAGTCCCTGGCGGCTGCCGTGGGACAGGGCAAGCCGTACGCGGCGACCGAGTTCGGCTGCTGCACGTTCCGCGGCGCGGCCGACGTCGCGGGCGCGACCGAGCCGGTGGTCTACGACGAGCGCGGCCGTGCGGCGAAGCTCACCGCGAAGCTGGAGCGCGACGAGGAGGGCCAGGCGCGCTACATCGTCGACCTGCTGCGCGACTACGAGGCCGGCGGGGTGGAGGCGGCGTTCGTGTACACGTTCGCGAACCGGCACCTGCCGACCACCCGCGACCCCGAGCACGACTACGACCTGGCGTCACGGGGGATCGTGCGCGTGCTGCCGGACGGCTCGTGGACGCCCAAGGCCGCCTTCCACGCCCTGGCCGAGTACGGCCGCGTCCGTGCGCTGAGCCGGACCGAATTCGGTGGTGACGATCGCGACGGGCGGGCAAGGTAGGACTGCACACCGGCGGCGAGCGCCGCCACCACGACAAGGACCAGGAGAGACAATGCGAGCAGCTTCCACGCTTCGGACCCCTGACCGTCCTACCGTGGAGCTCCGCCTTGGCCCTGTTGAACCTCGGGATCGTCGCCCATGTTGACGCCGGAAAGACCAGCCTGACCGAACGCCTGCTCTACGAGGCGGGCGCCGTGGCCGAGCCGGGCAGCGTCGACGCCGGCACGACGCGGACCGACTCGATGGAGCTGGAACGCCGCCGTGGCATCACCATCCGGGCGGCTGTCACGTCGATCGCCGTCGGTGATCTGCGCGTCAACCTGCTGGACACGCCCGGCCACCCCGACTTCATCGCGGAGGTCGAGCGGTCGCTGACCGTACTCGACGCCGCCGTGCTCGTGGTGTCGAGCGTGGAGGGCGTCCAGCCGCAGACCGTCGCGATCTGGCGGGCGCTGCGCCGTATCGGCGTACCGACCGTGTTCTTCTTCAACAAGGTCGACCGCGGCGGCGCCGACGTGGACCGGGCGACGGCCCAGGTGCGGCAGCGGCTCGGCGCGCGGCCGGTCCCGCTCACCACCGTCACCGGCCAGGGCACACGCGAGGCCCGGGTACGGGCGGTCGGCCTCGACGCCGAACCGGTGGTGGCGGAGGTGGCGGAGGTCGACGACGCGGTGGCGGCGCGCTGGCTGACCGACCGGCCGGTCCGCGTCCGCGACGTCAGGCGGGCGATCCGGCGCGCGGTGCGCCGCGCCGACCTGGTCCCGGCGGTGTGCGGCTCGGCGATCACCGGCGCCGGGGTACGCGCGTTGTGCGACGTCCTGGCCGGCCTGCTGCCGTACGGCGAGGCACGGGACGGTCCGCCTGCGGGCACCGTCTTCGCCGTCGACCGGGACGGGCACGGCCGGCGCGTCTGGTTGCGACTGTGGTCCGGGCATCTGCGTGTGCGGGACCGGGTGCGGCTCGACGGCGGTCGTCCGCAGCCGGTGACCGAGATCGCCGTCATCGAACCCGCGGGCGTGCTGGTGCGCCGGACGGTCTCCGCCGGGCAGATCGCGGCGGTACGCGGGGTGTCGGCCCGGATCGGCCAGCACATCGGCGACCCGCCCCGGCGGCACGGCTACCGGTTCCCGCCGCCGACCCGCCAGGCGGTCGTCGAACCGGTCGACCCGGGGCAGCGCCTCGCGATGTTCGCCGGCCTGGCCGAGTTGGCCGACGAGGACCCGCTGGTGGACCTGCGCCTCGACGAGCAGCAGGCGGAGGCGGTGATCCGTCTGCACGGCGAGGTCCAGAAGGAGGTTCTCGCGGCCCTGATGGAGGAGCGGTACGGCGTCCGGGTGCGGTTCTCCGGCACGCTCACCGCCTGCGTCGAACGGGTCGCCGGCACCGGCACCGCCGAGGAGCGGGTACGGGAACGCGGCAACCCGTACCTGGCCGGGCTGGGGTTGCGCATCGAGGCCGCACCGGCCGGGCACGGCATCGGGTTCCGGCCCGGGATCGAACCGGGCCGGCTGCCCCCGGCGTTCGTCGCCGCCACCGAGGAGGGCGTACGGGCGGCGCTACGGCAGGGCCGGCACGGCTGGCCGGTCACCGACTGCACCGTCACCATGACGGCGTCGCGGTACTGGCCCCGGCAGAGCCGCCCGCACCAGAAGTTCGACAAGTCCATCTCGACGGTGGCGGCGGACTTCCGCAACCTCGCCCCGGTCGTGGTCGCCGCCGCGCTGCGGCAGGCCGGGACGCGGGTGTGCCAGCCGATCGAACGGTTCGACGTCAACCTGCCCCGGCACGCGGTGGAGACGGTGCTGGCGCTGCTCGGCCGGCTCGGCGCGGTCGTCCACGACACCGCCGTCGCGGGCGGCTACCTGGAGGTGAGCGGCACCCTGCCGTCCGCCCGGGTGCCGCGGGTGGTCGCCGCCCTGCCCGATCTCACCGGCGGCGAGGCGGTCCTGACCACCACCTTCGACCACTACGCGCCGGTCACCGGTGAGGAGCCGCCGACGCTGCACCGGCGCGGGCCCGACCCGGACGACCGGGAGGCGTGGTTCCGGGCCGTGCCGAGGTAGGCCGGCCGGGCGGCGACTGGCACGTCACGGCGATAGGATCACCGGCGCCCGCCGCCGCCCGTACCCGTTGGAGCCCCGCTGTCAGCGCAGCCGGCCACCCGTCCGACCCGGCGTGTCCGCCGGGTGCTGGCCGTGGTGTGCCTGCTCGTCGTGGCCGGGCTGCCCGCCGGGTCGTCGAGCGCCGGCACCACCGGTCCGGGAACGCTGCGGGTGCTCCAGATGAACCTGTGCAACAGCGGGCGGGCCGGCTGCTACACCGGCCGGGCCGTCCGTCAGGCCGCCGACGTGATCGCCGCCGAGGCGCCCGACGTGGTCACGCTCAACGAGATCTGCCGCGACGACGTGGTGACGCTGGGGCGTACGCTGCGGGCCGCCCGTACCGGCGGCACCGTGGTGTCCGCGTTCCAGGCCGCCGGTGACCGCCCCTCCCGGGGGCCCACCCGGTGCGACAACGGCGAGCCGTACGGGATCGGTCTGCTGACCCGCCTCGACGGCCGGGACGCGCGGTCGTCGGTGCACCGGGGAACCTATCCGGCGCAGGACCTCGCCGACCCGGAGGAGCGGGTCTGGCTCTGTGTCCGGGCCGACGGGCTGCACGCCTGCACCACGCACCTGGCGAACACCAGCGGCCAGGTGGCGCTGGCCCAGTGCGGTCAGTTGCTCGGCGCGGTGGTGCCGCAGACCCGGGGCGACGGGAACGCGCCGACCGTCCTCGGCGGCGACCTCAACCTGCGCGCCGGTGGCGTGCCGGACGTGCGCTCGTGCGTGCCGGTGGGATACCGGCGCATCGACGACGGTGCCCGGCAGCAGATCCTGGCGTCCACCGGCGTGACGATCTGCTGCCGGCGCGCGGTGGACATGCGCGGGACGACAGACCATCCGGCGCTGCTGGCGACCATGATCCGCTCGTGGTCAGCGCCGCCGCCGGGACGGTACTGACCGGGACCGGCGCGGGCGCGGCGCAATCGGGTGGGCCGCGCGTGCAACGTCTCGGGTGGGTCTGTGCGTTCTACCTCCGTCATGAGGAGGCAGTCAGTTGAGAGCCGAAGACGAGCAGGCGTTCCGCGAGTTCGTGACGTCGCAGATGGCGTCGCTGCGCAAGCTGGCGTACATGACCTGCGGCGACTGGCACGCCGCGGAGGACGCCGTGGCCAACGCGCTGGTCAAGCTCTATCCGCGCTGGCCGAAGCTGGAGCGGCCCGATCTCTACGTCAAGACCATGGTCTACCGGGCCGCGGTCGACGAGACGCGCCGGCCCTGGCGGCGCGAGCGGTCGGCCGGCGACGCCGTGCCGGACGTCACGGTGCGGGACACGGCGGCGACGACCGACGAGCGGATGCGCCTGCAGGTCGCGCTCGAAGCCGTGCCGGCGCGGCAGCGGGCCGCCGTGGTGCTGCGGCACTACCTGGATCTGAGCCTGGAGGACACCGCCGCCGTGCTCGACTGCACTGTCGGCACGGCCAAGAGCCAGGTCTCCCGAGGGCTGGCGAAGCTGCGCGAGTCACTGGGCGGCGAACACCTCGATCTCACCGGCAAGCCGATAGGGGAGTGGACGAATGCAGTTGCGTGAGCTGGTGGACACCGTGACCGCCGACGAGCCGCCGATGGGCCGTACCGTCGACGACATCGTCGCGGCCGGACGGCACGCCGAACGGCGCCGCCGGACCCGGTTCGCGACAGCCGGCGCGGCGGCCCTCGTCGCGGTGGCGGTCGCCGGCGCGATCACCGTGCCGATCCTGGGGGCGAGGCGCGACGCCGGGGAGACCTCGGCGGTGTCCGGGGCGCCGCGTCCGGGCGCCAGCCCCTGGCCTGACGCCTCGCCGTTCACCTTCACCTTCACCGGGTACGACGCGGGCACGCTGCACGTGCAGGATCCGATAGTCGTGTCGACCGCGTACCAGATCGCCCCCGTCTACTCCGACCGGCACACCTCGAACGACAAGCCCGTCAGCGCGGAAGAGGCGGAGTCGTGGGAGCAGCACGAGAGGGCGGCCGCCGGGGCGAAGCCGTCGCTCTGGGCCTACCTGACCGTCTATCGGCCCGGCGCCTTCGATCCGGCGGCGATCAAGCACGGGCGGAACATCACGGTGGCCGGGCGCAAGGCGGTGCGGGCGACGCTGCCGTACGCCCTCGACCCGAGTCAGCCGCTGGAGCCGGGCAACAAGCTGTTCGCCTGGCAGTACGCCCACAACGCCTGGGCGGCCGTGACGTCGATCTCCGACGACCCGGCGACGCCGAGCTTCGGGGACCTGACCGGCCTGGTCGCGGGCCTGAAGCCGGCCGGGCCGACGCCGGCTCCGCTGCCGTTCACAGTGGGCTACGTGCCGAAGGGCTACGTGCCGTTGCAGGTCGGCACGCACGCCATGCCCGGCCTGAGTGGCATCGCCACCGCCCGTGGCGGTGACTACGGCGGCGCGACGTACACCAGGCCGGCCCTGCCCACCACCGGCCTGACCGCACCGTTCGACTCGGGCGAAGGCACGATCAGGGACGGGTTCCACATCTTCGTCACGCCGAGCCGCAACTCCAACCAGTCACCGGAGCCCGGTGCGGCGAGGTGCTATCCGGGGCCGGCCCGCAGAGGCGGGTTCTGCAACATCTGGAGCGCTGACGGCACAGTCGTCGTCCAGGTCAGCTCCCAGACCCTCGGCAGCCGGCTGCCCCAGGCCGAGCTGCTGAAGATCGCCCAGGGGATCACCGTCGCCGACGACGTGCGGGACGAGGCGACCTGGACGCCCGCCGTGGACGCCCTGATCCCCTGACCCCCTGAGCCCCGAACGACCCGGTGACGGTGGAAGCGGCCAGCCCGCTCCCACCGTCACCACGGGATCTACAGGAACCGCCAGCGCTGGTGCGCGGCCCCGGTGTCGTCGGCGAGGACCGCCTGCGCGCCCTGGGCGCCGGAGCCGCCGCTCAGGCCGAGCACCCGGCCCCCGTTCGCGCACTGGATCCGGAACCAGCCTCCTCCGACGTACCGCAGCCGCCACCTGTGGTCGGCGGTGCCGTTGTCGGCCCACTGGACGATCCGGGCGCCGGCCGCGCTCGAACCGCCCTCGACGCCCAGCACCTTGCCGCTGTTGCCGTTGCGCAGTCGCAGGTAGCCGCCGGTGTCCACCAGGGCGGTCCAGAGGTGGTCGGCGGTGCCGGTGTCGCCCCACTGGATGACCGGCCCGCCGTCGGCGGTCGACATGTCCTGCACGCCGAGCACCAGCCCGCTGCCGAGGTTCTGGATGCGCCGCGCCCCGTTGGGCAGGAACCGCCACTGGTTGTCCGGGCTGCCGTTGTCCGGGTCCTGCACGGCGAAGGCGCCCTGCGCGGTCGAGCCGCCGGAGATGCCGAGCAGCTTGCCGGTGTGTACGTTGCGCAGCTTGTGGCTGCCGTCGCCGACGTCGACCACCGTCCACAGATGGTCGGCGGTGCCGTTGTCCGCCCACTGGAGGATCCGGGCGCCGTCGGCCGTGGACATGTTCTCCACGCCCAGCACCTTGCCGCTGTTGACGTTGCGCAGCCGCAGCGCCGACCCGTCGACCACGAGCTGCCAGTCGTGGTCGGCGGTGCCGGTGTCACCCCACTGCAGGGCGAGCCCGCCGTCGGCGGTGGACATGTTCTGGATGCCGAGCACCAGCCCGCTCGCCGCGTTCGCCAGCCGGAAGCTCGCCTCACCGCCGCCACCGCCCGCGCCGACCCGCCAGTAGACCGTGTAGTTGTGCCCGTGGGCGTCGTAGAACGGGCCGAGGTTGACGGTGGCGCCGTCGGCCCGGGCGGTGAACGCGAGACTGCCCGTGCCGGTGCGGGTGACCGAGGCGGGGTCCAGCGTCGGCAGGGCACTCAACGCGGTGTTGCCGTAGTTGCCGGAGAGCACCACCGGCCCGTACGTGACGGCCTGGACCGCCGCGTCGTCGTTGGCGGCGACGGTGGCCACCCGCATGGGCAGCCGGACCGTGACCGTGTCGCCGGAGGTCCAGGCGCGGGTCAGGACGGCGTAGGTGCCGGGCGTGGTGGCGATGCCCGCCGCGACGCCGTTGACGCTGACGCTCGCGCCGCTGGTCCACGCCGGGATCCGGATCCGCATCGTCCACGAACCGGCCACCGAGCCGGTGACGGTGAGCGTCGTGGTGTCGCCGACCGGGTACGAGGTGGCCTGCGTGACGGTGATGCCGCGCTGGCTCCAGGTGAGCACCGACGGGACGAACAGGTTGACGGTCAGCGTGGTGCCGTTGTGGAAGTAGATCGCGTCCGCCAGCGTCGTGTTGGTCTCCAGCCCGGTGCCCTGGCAGCACCAGAAGGAGTTGTAGTCGGTGCTCCACGTTCCACCGCCCCACGCCGGGCCGACGCCGCGCCGCCCGCCCGGGTTGAGCGGGGTGAAGTAGGTGACGTGGCCGTGCGCGTCGGCCGGGTTCTGCTGGCCGATCATGTGGTTGAGCAGCGCGCGCTCGTAGAAGTCGGCGTACGCGACCCGCTCCGGGTCGAGCTGCCACAGCTCCCGGGTCAGCTTGAGCATGTTGTACGTGTTGCACGCCTCGCAGGTGTCGTTGCGCAGGTAGCCGGCGATCGCGTTCGGTGCGCGGAAGTGCTCGGCCTGGCTGTTGCCGCCGATGGCGTACGTGTGGGCGCCGACCGTGATGGCCCACGCGTTCGCGGCGATGTCCCGGTAGCGGGTGACGCCGGTGGCCTTGTACTCCCGGGCCGCGCCGATCCACTTGGGCACCTGCGTGTTCGCGTGCAAGCCGTTGAGCTGGTCGGAGTTGGCGGCGAGTGGATTGAACACGGCGGCGTGGTCGAACCGCTGCGCGACGGTGAGCCACCGCCCGTCGCCGGTCTGCTGGTAGAGGTCGGTGAGCACCGCGTTCATGCCGCCGAACTCGGTGCCGAGCATGGCCTGCGTCTGCGCCGAGGTGAGCCGGCCGGTGCGCTGGTCGACCCACCCGGCCAGCGCCAGCAGCACGTCCCGGGCCTGGGTGCTGCCGATCAGCCGCCACACGTCGAGCAGCCCGGCCAGCGTCTTGTGGATGCAGTAGTAGGGGACGTTGCCGTTGCTGAGCGTCCGGGCCTCCAGCGCGGTGAAGTCGGACTCCGGGAAGCCGGACAGGTAGCCGGCGCCGAAGCCGGCCGCGCCGTTGTTTGCCTGGCAGCGGGCCAGCTCGGCGACCATGGTGAGCGCCTTGTCCCGGCAGGTGGTGTCGCCGAGCACCGCCCACGCCTGCGCCCAGGCGGTCAGGAAGTGCCCCTGCATGTGGGTGCGGAACGGGAAGTTCGGCGCGTCCCACCCGCCGTTGGCGGCGGCGCCGCCGGTGGAGAGACGGTGGTTGGCCCGGAAGTTGTAGAGCAGCCGGTTCACGTCGACGAAGCGCAGGTAGGCGACAGTACGGTTCTGGTTGTCCTGCCAGCGGCCGGCGGTCAGCCGTACCTGGCCGCTGTCGAACGCGTACGCGGAGACGCCGATGTCGGGGCGGGCCGGCGGCAGCGCGGCGCGCGCCGTACCCCCGGAGAGGACGGATCCGGCGGCGGCGCCGGCGGTGGCCGCGACGGCGGTGGCGCCGGTGGCGCGGAGCAGGAAGCGGCGGTTCACCAGGGGAGCGGGCATGGACGGCCTCCGTGGCGGGGACGGTGGTGGTGGGACGGTTACGCGGTGACCCGGAAGGTGGCGTCCTGCCGGTCGATCGCGGGGGAGCCGGCGCCGAGCGGGTCGATGCGCAGCCGGTAGTCGTAGTGCCGCAGGTAGCGGGTGGGGAAGTTGTGCGAGCGGAACGACGACCAGGCGGCGTCGACCAGCCCGGCGGTGCGGTGGAAGGTGGCGTCGGCGCGGAACGTGGCGGTGCCGTCGTTCGGGTCCAGCCGGACCGCGTAGTCGTAGTGCCGCAGGTAGTTGCCGGGATAGTTGACCGACTCGAACGAGACGCCGGCGGAGTCGGCCAGGCCGGGGACCATGCGCCACATCTGGTCCTGGTACGGGTCGAACGGGTACGCGTCGACGCGGGCGACCCGGTCGGCGTGCCGGACGTAGCGGTCGGGCAGGTTCGACGACTTGAGCCGCACCCAGTTGGGCGTGCCCCAGCGGTTGACCAGCCCGGCGTACTCGGCATCGGTGATGCCGATCATCGAGCCGTGCTTGGAGTTCAGCGGCGGGGTGTAGTCGCGCTGGTTCAGCGGCGTCCACGAGTTGCCGGAGATGGTCGTCGTGGACCAGGCGTAGTAGTCGTTGTTGACCGGGCTGAACGAGTCGCCCCACAGCCGCCAGCCACCCTCGTTCGTACGCAGCAGCAGCGGCGCCTCGATCGCGTTGCCCTGCCGCAGCCCGCTGGTGTACGTGGTGAAGCTGTTCGGCGCGGCGGTGGTGGAGCGGGCGCCGTAGAGGTATCCGTCGTTGAGGTTCTTGTAGTAGAGGTACGTGGTGGCGCCGTCGACCACCACGTCGCCGTCGAGCACCCCGAAATTCGGGCTGAAGTAGACCTGCGGGGCGCTGACGGTGCGGAAGTCGTTTGTGTAGTTGACCAGGAACACGTCCCGGCCGTTGTTCGCGGAGTAGACGATGGCGTACTGGCCCCGGGCGGCGTCCCAGAACGCGGTCGGCGCCCACGTGTGGGTGTCGAGCGTGTGCATCCGGATGCGCCGGTAGCCGGTGAACGCGGTCAGGTCGGCCGAGTCCCACACGTGCAGGTACTGGCTGGTCAGCCCCCAGTTGGTGCCCTTGAGGTCGGTGGCCAGCACCACGAACGTGCCGTCGGTGCGGCGCAGCACGAACGGGTCGCGCAGACCGAGCTGACCGGCGGTCGGGGTGACCACCGGGTTGTTCTGGTTCAGCGGCGTCCAGTTCAGCCCGTCCCGGCTGACGGCCAGGTGCAGGCCGTAGTCGGCGCCGAGGCCGTTCGGCGTCTCGGTGAAGTAGGCCATCGCGTAGGCGGTGTTCGCGGCCGCGAGCGCGCCGCGCGGCAGGCTGAGCGCGCCGGTGGCGGTGGCAGCGGCGGACAGGGCGCCGACCGTGAACGCACGTCGGGTCAGGGGCACGACGGTGGCCTTTCTCTGTGGTGGAGATGACGGCCGCGTTAACGCTAACAACGTCCCTTAGCCTGGCGTTCACATAGCTTGATGTCAATGAATTCGTTAGCGCTCGCCGTTCGGCGCCGGTAACGCCGCAGGGCGGGCCGCGACGCGGCCCGCCCTGCGCTGTCACCCTCCTCCCGGCGTCGCGGCCGGGTGAGGATCAGCGGTTGCGGTAGTGGTTCATGGCCAGGGCCACGCCGGACGCCAGCGCCAGCGCGCCGAAGGCCGAGCCGGCCCACGGGTTGTCCAGCAGGCTCGACAGCGTCACGTTCGCCGCCACGCTGACGATGAGCACCAGCCACAGCAGCGGGCGCATCCGGGTGACGGGCGTCGTCGCGGCGGTGTTCTCGGCGGTACGGTCCAGCTCGTTCACGGCTGCCTCCTCGGGCGATCTCGTCTGCCACCAACGCTAGGCGCGCGGCCCGCCCGGAACGATCCCGCCAGCACGACGACCGAGGTACAGCAGGCTGTACTTTCCGTGCCCGGCCCTGCCGCGCGGGGACCGCGGTGACCTATCGTGTCGGCCGGGGGTGGGCCGGGATGGAATACGTGCGCGGGCGGTTCCGCGCCTCGGTGGACGCGCTGGAACACCTGGTCGGCGGGCTGGGCACGTCCGTGCTGGCACTGGGCGCGCTGTTCGGGGTGATCGTCGTGGCGGCCGCCTGCGCCGGCGGGGTCGGGCTGCTGCTCGTACCCGGGATGCTGCGGGCGGTGCGGTCGGTGGCCGACCGGGAGCGCGCCCGGCTGTCCCGGTGGGGGTCGCCGATCCCGGCGCCCGGCCCGGTGCCGGACGGGCTGCGGCCGGCGCTGCGCGACCCGGTCGTCCGGCGGGAGCTGCGCTGGGTCGGCGCCCACGCCACGCTCGGCTTCGTCGCCGGGCTGATCGCGCTCGCGCTGCCGATCTACGCCGTGCAGGACATGACCTTCCCGCTGTGGTACCGGCTGGTGCCGCCGGAGGCCGGCGCGCCCGGGATCGGCTGGTGGCGCGTCGACGGGCTCGGCGACGCGCTGGTGGTCGGCGTGCTCGGCATCGGCTGGCTGGTGCTCGCGGTCGCGACCGGGCCGGCGCTGGCCCGGATCCAGGCCCGGCCGGGCCGCCGGCTGCTGCCCCCGCCGCCCGGGTTCGACCTGTCGCTGCGGGTCGCCGAGCTCACCGCCACCCGGGCCGCCGCGCTCGACGCCCACGCGGTGGAGCTGCGGCGGATCGAACGCTCGCTGCACGACGGCACCCAGAACCGGCTCGTCGCGGTGAACGTGCTGCTCGGTGCCGCCCGGCGGGCGGTACGCCGTGACCCGGACCGCGCCGACGAGATCCTGGAACGCGCGCAGAACGCGGCCGAGCAGGCGCTCGGCGAGCTGCGTACGGTGGTGCGGGGCATCCTGCCGCCGGTGCTCGGCGACCGGGGGCTGGCCGGGGCGCTCGCCGGGCTCGCCGCGGAGTGCGCGGTGCCGTGCCGCCTGTCGGTGGACGTCGACGCGCGCTGCGCGGCGTCGGTCGAGGCCACCGCGTACTTCGTGGTGGCCGAGGCGCTGACGAACGTGGTCCGGCACAGTGGCGCGGGCGCCGTGGAGGTCGCCGTGCGCCGGGAGGGGGACCGGCTGCTCGTGACGGTCACCGACGACGGGCGCGGCGACGCCGACGAGGCGCGCGGCTCCGGGCTGACCGGCATCCGCCGCCGGGTCGAGGCGTACGACGGGCGGATGACGCTGACGAGTCCTGCGGGAGGACCGACGAGGATGCACGTGGAGCTGCCATGCGGATCGTGATCGCCGAGGACGACGCGCTGCTGCGCGAGGGGCTGGCGCTGCTGCTGCGCGCCGAGGACCTGGACGTGGTCGCCACCGCCGGCACACCGGAGGAGTTCCTGACCGCCGTGGACGAGCACCGCCCGGACGTGGCGATCGTCGACGTGCGGATGCCGCCCACCCACACCGACGAGGGGATCGTCGCCGCGGTCGAGGCCCGCCGCCGCCTGCCGGGCCTCGCGGTGCTGGTCCTGTCCGCGTACGTCGAGCAGGCCTTCGCCACCGAGCTGTTCTCGGTCGGCGCCTCCGGGCTCGGCTACCTGCTCAAGGAGCGGGTGGGCCGGGTCGAGGAGTTCCTCGCCGCGCTGCACCGCGTCGCGAGCGGCGGCAGCGTGATCGACCCCGAGGTGGTCGGGCAGCTGCTCGCCCGCAACCGGCGGCCGGACACCGCGCTGGCCGAGCTGTCGCCGCGGGAGCACGAGGTGCTGGCGCTGATGGCCGAGGGGCTGGGCAACGGCGCGATCGCGGAACGGCTGTTCGTCACCGACGGCGCGGTGCACAAGCACATCCGCAACATCTTCGCGAAGCTCAGCCTGCCGCCGGACGACCGCGCGGACCGCCGGGTCACCGCCGTGCTGCGCTATCTCGACGGCCGGCGATAGGCGTACGCACGCGCGCCGCCTCGCGGAGAGACGGCGCGCGTGCGGTGTGACCTGGATCAGTCGGTGCCGCACAGGGCCGCGTCGACGGTGCTGGTGACCGCCTCCAGCATCTCCAGGCCGGTCGGCAGCGCGGTCACCGCGACCACCGCGCTGCGCCCGTCCGTGGTGGACAGGTTGCGCGTCTCGAAGCCCTGGATGTCGCCGCCGTGCCCCCAGGCGTGGCCGCCGCAGGGCAGCTCGTGCCGGGCGATGCCCAGGCCGTACGCCCATTCGCCGCTGGGCTCGAAGTCGGCCGCCGGCACGGTACGCGTCAGGGCCGCCTGCTGGGCCGGCTTGAGCAGCTTGCCCGCCAGCAGCGCCTCGAAGAACGCGCGCAGATCCGACGGCGTCGAGACGAGCTGGCCGGCGGCCCAGCCCAGCGACGGGTCCATCCGGGTCACGTCGACCCACGGCGCGCCGGGCCCCACCGCCACGTATCCGCGCGGCAGCCGGCCGGGCAGGTCCTGCTCGCCGGTCTGCGGCCAGTACGTGTCGCGCAGCCGCAGCGGCTCGATGATCCGCCGGGTGATCTCCTCACCGACCGGGCGCTTGGTGACCCGCTCGACGATCAGTCCGGCCAGGACGTAGTTGGTGTTGCTGTACTCCCACTTCGTCCCCGGCGGGAAGCGGCGGGACTGGGTGAGCGCCTCGTCCACGAGCCGGCGCGGGTCGAAGTACTCGCTGCGCCTGTCGATCAGATCCTGCTCCTCGGTGAAGACCACGTCGTCGTAGTCGGGCAGGCCGCTGGTCTGCTGCAACAACTGGCGTACGGTGATCCGCCGCCCGTCGTTGCCGTTGGCGCGCACCATGCCGGGTAGGTAGCGCTCGACGGTGGCATCCAGGTCGATCTTGCCCTCGCCGACGAGCTGGAGGACGACCACTGCGGTGAACGTCTTGGTGTTGCTGCCGACGCGCACCCGGGCGTCACGGGGGATCCCGGCGCCGGTGCGCAGGTCCCCGACCCCGGCGGTGTAGTCGCGCACCCGGCCCTCGCGGCGGACGGAGGCCAGCGCCCCGGGGAAGCCGTGCTCGGCGACCAGGCCGTCCAGTCGCGTCTGGACGGCGTCGGCGGCGGGACGCCGGGTGTCGGTGGTCGCGGCGGACGCGGCGGGCACACCGAGCGCGGTGACGGTCAGCAGGGCCGTGGCGCCGACGGCCAGCGGGAAGGTACGGCGGGTCATGGGAACTCCTCGACGGAGGTGAACGGGTACGTCCTCAAGCCTCGCCAGAACCGGGCCCTCGCTCCATACCGCCAGCTGCCGAGCCGGGGTAGCGCTGGCACCACTTGATGGCACCGGTGCCGCCGGTTAGGCTCCGCGCAGCGTCGCGTGCCGGTGGCAGACCGTGTCAGGCATGGAGGCGCCGGACCGAAGGGAGCACGACGATGACACTCGTCGTCCCTTCGCCCTCGCCTCGTGGCTGAGGGCGAACAGGCCAGGCTGGTGGCCTGGAGCCGGGAGATGCGCGCCGTCCACGGGCGGCTGCGCGAGGCGCTGGAGGTGACCCGGCGGGCGCTCGCCGACGGTGAGCCGGCCCGCCCGGCGGCGCGTGACCTGCTGTTGTTCTGTCACGGGTTCTGCGCGGCGCTGACCGCGCACCACGAGGGCGAGGACCGCAGTCTCTTCCCGGCGATCGCGGCGCGGCATCCGGAGCTGCGCGGCACGCTGGACCGGCTGCGGCAGGACCACTCGATGATCGGGTACCTGCTGGCCGGGCTGAGCGCGGCGGTGGCCCGCGACGCCCCGCCGGGGGAACTGGCCCGGCACCTGGAGGGCGTGGCGGCGATCATGGAGTCGCACTTCCGGTACGAGGAACGGCAGCTGCTCACCGTGCTGGAGACGCTGGCACTTGACGCCGACCCGGCCGACGTCTTCGGACCGCTGTGACCCCGGGTCGCGGCCCGGCGGGATGCGCACCGCCGGGCCGCGGCCGGGCGCTCAGTTCAGGCCGCAGGTGGCCAGCGCGTCCAGGTTCGGGCGCTGCGCGCCGACCCGGTTGAACGCGATCTCGATGCGGTCGAGCGTCGCGACACGCTTGCTGCGCAGCGGCCCGAGGATCGCGTTGTCGATGAAGGCCGGCCCGCCCTCGGGGCGTACCGCGAGCTGGGCGAGGCGGGCGTTCGCCTCGGCGATCTGCTTGTCCAGCGTGGCCAGCTCGGCCTGTACCTGACCGGCGGCCGCCGCCGGAACGGCGGGCAGCGCGACCCGGGGGCAGTTCACGGTCCGCGCCGCGCCTCCGGCGTTACCGTTCTGGCCGCCCGCGTTGCCGTTCTGCCCGCCGGCGTTGCCGTTCTGACCGTTGCCGTTCTGGCCGCCCGCGTTCTGGCCGCCGCCGCCCTGTGCGGCACCGCCGTTGACGGCGCTCGGCACGCCCGGGGCGTTGAGGGTGCAGGCCGCCAGCGCGTCCAGGTTCGGCCGCTGCGCGCCGATCCGGTTGAACGCGATCTCGATGCGGTCGAGCACGGCGACGCGCTTGCTGCGCAGCGGGCCGAGGATGGCGTTGTCGAGGAACGCCGGGCCGCCCTCGGGGCGTACCGCCTGCCGGGCCAGCCGCTCGTTCTGCCGGGCGATTTCCTGGTCCAGGTTGGCCAGTTCCCGTTCCACCTGGGCCGATGCAGCCGCCGGGACGGCGGGCAGCTTGTCGCGTACGGTCGGGCAGTTCATGGTCTGCGCTGCGGCGGTGGCGGCCGGGCGGTTGTTCTCGCCCGCCGACGCCAGTTGCAGCCCACCGGCGAACAACAGCGCCGCGAGGGCGCCCACCCCGCCGAGCTTCAGGACCGCGGTCTTGCGCGTACCCCTGGCCATGCACCTCTCCTCTGGTTGACCGGGAGGGCCGGCGCGGCGGCTGCCGCCCCGTCTCCACGGTGCGAAGTGACGACTGGAGGAATCGTGCTCGTGCCCGCTCCGGCATCGCGGTTCCGGCCGATGTTCCGGTCGGCAGTGGATACGGACGGCGCGGCGCGATCGTTCAGTGCGCGCGAAGGTTTGACCGTATCGACGTCCGTCGTTAGGCTGCGCTGAAAGCGCTTACTGCGCGGGAGGCGTGAGCGTTCGTGGCACTGACGTCCGGGTATCAAGGCCCGTCCCCGACACCGACCGGGCATCGGTGCCGGCGGGGGCACGGCACCACCACCCGCAGGAGACCACCATGAACAACCGACACCGCCGTACGGTGTTGTGGACGTCCGCCGCGGCGACCGCCGCGCTCGCCGCGTCCGGACTGGCCGTCGGCGCGACCGCCGCGCAGGCTGCCGCCGGCTGCCGCGTCGACTACGCCGTCACCGCGCAGTGGGGCGGCGGCTTCACCGCCAACGTCAACCTGACCAACCTCGGCGACCCGCTCGACGGCTGGGCCGTCACCTGGACCTTCGGCGCCGGGCAGACCGTCGCCCAGGCCTGGGGTGCCGAGATCACCGCGAGCGGCGCGTCGGTGCGCGCCGTCAACGTCAGCTACAACGGCAGCCTGGGCACCAACGCGAGCACGTCGTTCGGCTTCAACGGCACCTGGAACAACAGCAGCAACCCGGTGCCGTCCACCTTCGCGGTCAACGGCGTCACCTGCACCGGCGGGGTCACCCCGACCACCGGCACGCCGTCCAGTGCTTCGCCGCCCAGCACGCCGCCGCCGAGCAGCCCGCCCCCGAGCACGCCGCCGGCCGGTGGGGCGATCTACGCCGCGCCGAACGGCACCGCCGGGGCGGCCGGCACCCAGGCCAGCCCCACCACGATCGCCGCGGCGATCACCCGCGTCGGGGCGGGCGGCACGATCTATCTGCGCGGCGGCACGTACAACCTGTCCCAGACGGTCACCGTCGCCGCCGGCAACAACGGCACGTCGAGCGCCCGTAAGAACCTGTACGCCTACCCGGGCGAGACGCCGATCCTGAACTTCTCGGCGATGAGCGAGGACCCGGCCAACCGGGGACTGGCGCTCAACGCCTCGTACTGGCACGTGCGCGGGCTCGTGGTGGAGCGGGCCGGTGACAACGGCATCTTCGTCGGCGGCAGCAACAACATCATCGAGCGGACGGTGACCCGCTTCAACCGCGACACCGGGCTGCAACTGTCCCGCATCGCCTCCAGCACGCCGCGCGACCAGTGGCCCGCGAACAACCTCATGGTCAGCGTGGAGTCGCACGACAACGCCGACTCTGACGGCGAGGACGCCGACGGGTTCGCGGCCAAGCTCACAGTCGGCAGTGGAAACGTCTTCCGGTACGCGGTGTCGCACCACAACATCGACGACGGCTGGGACCTCTACACCAAGTCCGACACCGGCGCGATCGGCCCGGTGACCATCGAGGACTCCCTCGCGTACAGCAACGGCACACTGAGCAACGGCACGCAGAACGGCAACGGTGACCGCAACGGCTTCAAGCTCGGCGGCGAGGACATCGCGGTGAACCACACCGTCCGGCGCACCATCGCGTACCGAAACGGCAAGCACGGGTTCACGTACAACCGCAACCCGGGCACCATGACGATCTCGAACAACCTGAGCATCGACAACGCCGAGCGCAACTTCTCGTTCGACGCCGGCACCTCGGTCTTCCGGAGCAACACGTCCTGCCGCTTCGCCGGCAGCGGCTCCAATGACAAGACGGTCGGAAACGTGGACGGCTCGAACCAGTTCTGGTCCGGCTCCAACGGCTCCCGCTGCGCCACGTACTCCGGGGCTCTGGCCTGGTCCTTCGCCGCCGACGGCCGCCTCACGGTGACCCTGGGCGGCCGCGCCGTCTCCCTCTGACGGCCCACCCACCTGAGTCGATCATGAGGTTGGCGGCCGGATCGAAGATCGACAACGCCGCCAACCTCATGATCGACCGGGTGGAGGTTTGGCCGGGGAGCGGCTTGACAGGGTGATCGTGGATTAGGTTAGCCTAACCTGCGTGACGAGCGGAACGGTGCGGGCCGACGGCCTGCGGGGCAGTGAGCTGCGGTTGGGTTACCACGGCAAGACGGTGGTGCACGACGCCGCCATCACGCTGCGGCCCGCGGCCGTGACCGCGCTGGTCGGCCCGAACGGCAGCGGCAAGTCGACGCTGCTGCGCGGGCTGGCCCGCCTGCACCCGCTGGAGCACGGCGAGATCGTGCTCGCCGACGGCACCCCGGCGCGGGCGCTGTCCGCCCGGGACTTCGCCCGCCGGGTGACGCTGCTGGCGCAGAGCCGCCCCACCCCCAGCGGGGTGACGGTGCGGGACGTGGTCGGCTACGGCCGGCACCCGTACCGGCAGCGGTGGCGCGCCGGCGACCCCGACGGCCCGGCCGCGATCGAGCGGGCCATGACCGTCACAGGTGTCGACGGCATGGCCGGCCGGCCGGTCGACGAACTGTCCGGCGGCGAGCTGCAACGGGTGTGGCTGGCCACCTGCCTGGCCCAGGACACCGCGATCCTGCTGCTGGACGAGCCGACCACGTTCCTGGACCTGCGCTACCAGGTGGAGATCCTCGACCTGATGCGCGACCTCGCCGACACCGCCGGCGTCGCCGTCGGTGTGGTGCTGCACGACCTCAACCAGGCGGCCGCCGTCGCCGACCACGTCGTGCTCCTGCACGAAGGCCGGGTACGCGGTGCCGGCACGCCGCACGAGGTGTTCACCGAGGCGGCGCTCACCGAGGCGTACGGCATCCGCGTCGAGGTGACCGTTGACCCGGTCACCAACCTGCTCTCCACCCGCCCCGTCGGCCGGCACACGACCCGCGTCTGCGCCTGACCGATCCCTGCCCACAGAAGAGAAACGATGTTGCGTACCCGTCTGACCCTGCTCGCCGCCGCCGCGGCGAGCGCGCTGCTGATCGCCGGCTGCGGCACCACCGAGGAGCCCGCCGCCGCACCGTCCCCCTCCGACGCCGCGTCCACCGGCCCGGTCACCGTCACCGACAGCCGGGGCAAGACCATCACCCTCAAGAGCCCCGCCACCAAGGTCGTCGGCCTGGAGTGGGGCGAGGTGGAGATGCTCGTCGGCCTCGGCGTCATGCCGGTCGGTGTGGCCGACCCGAAGGGGTACGCCACCTGGGTGACCGCCGCCCCGCTCGACCCGGGCGTCAAGGACGTCGGCACCCGTGGTGAGCCGAGCGTCGACTCCATCGTCGCCCTCCAGCCGGACCTCGTGGTGATGGAGGCCGAGCGCGGCTCCGCCGTCGTCACCCAGCTGGAGAAGTACGTCCCGGTGCTGGTCACCAAGGGCAGCGACGCCTCCGACAACATCGGCCGGATGCGCTCGGACCTGAAGATGATCGCCACCGCGACCGGCCGTACCGCCCAGGCGGACAAGCTGCTCGCCGACTTCGACGCCGCGATCGCCGACGGCAAGAAGAAGATCGCCGACGCCGGTGCGGCCGGCAAGCAGTTCGCCTTCGCCGACGGCTGGAAGGAGGGCAGCACCGTCTCGATCCGGATGTTCGGCCAGGGCGCGCTCGTCTCCCAGCTCGGCATCCAGCTCGGCCTCAAGAACGCCTGGACCGGCAAGACCGACGAGATGTGGGGCCTGGGCCAGACCGACGTCGAGGGCATGAACGTCCTCAAGGGTCAGGACCTGCACTTCTTCTACAACGCCTCGGACGGCACCGACGTGTTCGCCGACGGCCTCGCCGGCAACGCGATCTGGCGCGCCCTGCCGTTCGTCCAGCAGAACAAGCTGCACAAGATGCCCAACGGCATCTGGACGTTCGGCGGCACGCTTTCCGCCAAGCAGTACATCGACGAGCTCGTCAAGGTCTACACGGCTTGAGCGCGATGACCGCCCCCGCCCCGCCGGGGCCGGCCACCCGGCCGGCCCCGGTCGGGCCGCCGCCCGCCCGGCGCAGCCGGGTGGCCGGCGCGTTCGCCCTCGCCGCCGGGCTGCTCGTCGCGATCACCGCGGTGCACCTCACCCAGGGCACGTCGTCCGTCGGCGCGCTGGACCTGCTCCGGCTGCTCACCGGCGGCGACGACGAGACCGCCCGGGTGCTCGTCGCCTCCCGCCTGCCCCGGCTGCTCACCGGCCTCGCCGTCGGCATCGCCCTCGGTTTCGCCGGCGCGGCGTTGCAGTCGACCACCCGCAACCCGCTCGCCTCACCGGACACGCTCGCCGTCAACGCGGGCGCGCACCTGGCGATCGTCGCCACCGCCGCGTTCGGCATCGCGCTGCCCGCGCTGCCCGCTGGCGGGCTGGCGTTCTGCGGCGGCCTCGCCGCAGCCTCCCTGGTCATGCTGCTCTCGGCCGGCGGCCAGGCGGCCACCACCCGGCTCATCCTCGCCGGCTCGGCCACCGCGATGGCGCTCTCCTCGCTGACCATGCTGCTCATGCTGCTCTTCGAGCAGGCCACCATCGGCCTGTTCGCGTGGGGCAACGGCTCGCTCGTGCAGGGCGACCTGGTCGCGTTCACCCAGCTCGCCCCCGTGATCGGGGTCGCCGCGCTGGTGCTGGTGGCCCTCGGGCACCGGCTGGACCTGCTCGCCCTCGGCGACGACACCGCCACCGTGCTCGGGCTCAACGTGCGCCGTACCCGGCTGACAGTCGTGCTGCTCGCCGTGCTGCTCTCCGCCGCTGCGGTCACCCTGGCCGGGCCGATCGGCTTCGTCGGCCTCGGCGCCCCGGTGATCGTCCGGCTGCTCGGCCGCTGGGTGCCCGAGGTGCACCGGCACCGCATCCTGATGCCGCTGTCCGGCATCGTCGGCGTCGTCATCGTGCTCGGCTCCGACGTGCTGCTGCGCGCCGTGCTCGGCGGGCAGGCCGGGGTCGACGTGCCGACCGGCGTGGTGACCACGCTCTTCGGCGCGGTGCTGCTGGTCTGGCTGGCCCGCCGCCACCGCGACGCCGGGCCGACCCGGCAGGCGCCGGGCGGCCACGCCGCCGTCCGCTCCCGCGGCTTCGTCGCCTCCGTGATCGCGGTCTGCGCGGTCGTCGTCACCGCCGCGCTGCTGCTCGGCATGCTCGCCGGGGACACCTGGGTGCTGCTCGGCGACATCGTCAACTGGGTGCAGGGCCGCACCGGACCGGCGTACACCTTCGTGCTGGACGCCCGCTGGCCGCGCGTCGCCGCGGCGCTGCTGGCCGGCGCGGCGCTGGCCCTGGCCGGCACCACTGTGCAGGCCGTCTGCCGCAACCCGCTCGCCGAACCGGGCATCCTCGGCATCACCGGCGGCGCCGGCATCGGCGCCGTGTCGCTGCTGACGTTCGCGCCGATGGCCGGCGTGCTCGCCCTGTCCGGCGCCGCCGGCCTCGGCGCGGTCGTCGCATTCGCGCTGGTCTACGGCCTGGCCCGGCGGCGAGGGCTCAACTCCGACCGGCTGGTGCTGATCGGGTTCGCGGTCTGGCAGGGCGGTACGGCGATCATCACGTTCATCGTGGTCTCGTCCGACCCGTGGAACACCGGCAAGGCCCTGACCTGGCTGTCCGGCTCCACCTACGGGCGTACCGCCCCGCAGGTGCTGCCGGTGGCGATCGCGCTGCTGGTCGCCCTGCCGGTGGTCGCCGCCGTACGCCGCGAGCTGGATCTGCTCGCGCTCGACGACGACACGCCCCGGGTGCTCGGCGTCCGGCTGGAACGCGCCCGCCTGGTCGCGCTCGGCCTGGCGGCGCTGCTCACCGCCACCGCCGTGTCGGCGGTCGGCGTGATCGGCTTCGTCGGCCTGGTCGCGCCGCACGCCGCCCGCGCGCTCGTCGGCGGGCGGCACACCCGCGTGCTGCCGGTCGCGGTGCTGCTCGGCGCCGCCCTGGTCAGCCTCGCCGACACACTCGGCCGCAGCGTCATCGCACCGGCCCAGGTCCCCGCCGGTCTGGTCACCGCCATGATCGGCACCCCGTACTTCGTCTGGCTGCTGTGGCGTTCCCGCGCCGCCGCAGCCGCCCGTTGACCCGTTCACCCACGCACCACCCACCGGCCGTGAGAGGAATGACGCATGACCAGCACCCTGGCCGTCGCGCCCTGGCGAGTCTTCACCGTCGAGGTCCGCGCGCTACGGCGGCTCGGCCCGTCGTTCCTGCGGGTGACGCTCACCGGCCCGGACCTGGACCGGTTCGCCGACAACGGGTACGACCAGCGGATCAAGCTGGCCCTGCCGGCTGCCGACGGCGTGGCGGGGGAGCTGCCCGAAGGGCCGGACTGGTTCGCGCGGTGGCGTGCGCTGCCGGACGGGCTGCGCAGCCCGATCCGCACCTACACGGTCCGGGCGGTCCGGCCGGAGGCGTACGAGGTGGACGTGGACATGGCGCTGCACGGCGACGGCGGCCCGGCCACCCGGTGGGCGCGGCGCGCCCGCCTCGGTGACCGGATCGCGCTCGTCGGCCCCGACGCCGGGTGGGACGGCCCGCACGGCGGGGTCGAGTTCCAGCCGCCGGCCGGGGCGACGCTGCTGCTCGCAGGCGACGAGACCGCCGCGCCGGCCATCTGCGCGATCCTGGAACGGCTGCCCGCGCAGGCGCGCGGGCACGCGCTGGTGGAGGTGCCGGAGACCGGCGACGAGCTGTCGTGCCGGGCCCCGGCCGGCGTCACCGTGACCTGGCTGCCCCGCGACGGCGCCCCGCACGGCAGCCGGCTCACCCCGGCCGTGACGAGCCTGGCCGGCCGGCTGGTGCCGGTACCGGCCGCTCCGGTCGCCGCGCCGCTGGCCGAGGTGGACGTGGACCGGGACATCCTCTGGGAGGTGCCGGAGCGGCCCGACGGCGCGGCGCTCTACGCCTGGCTGGCCGGGGAGGCGGCGGTGATCCGCGGCCTGCGCCGGCACCTGGTCACCGAGCGCGGCATGGACCGGCGCGCGGTGGCGTTCATGGGTTACTGGCGGGCCGGTCGCGCGGAGAACTGATCGTCCCCACCGCCGTCGAAGCGGGCCGGCGCATGACGCGCCGGCTCGCTTTCGTCATCCGCGCGGCGCGTACGGGGCGAGCGGGTTGACCAGGGTGCCGGCGAACTGCAACGCGGCCGACGGGTCGGACAGGTCCACCATCTGCTGGTTGTTGCGCAGCTGAAGCCGGTTGAGGCAGGACAGCGTGAACTCCGGCGCGAACAGGTCGTGCCGGCGCATCCGGTCGGTCAGGTGCGGCACGGTGGCGGCGTAGCCGGCGGCGCACTCGGCGACGGTGCGCCAGAACTCGTCCTGGTCGAGCACGCCCCGGGTGTGCAGGGTGGCGCTCAGGTGCCGCAGGAAGCAGTCGAACACGTCGGTGAAGATGGACAGGATCTTCTCGTCCTCTCCGATGGCGGCCCGGATCCGCCGGACCCGCTCGGGCAGGTCCGCGTCCGGGTCCATCACCACGATCTCCTCGGCGATGTCCTTGAAGACGACCCGTTCGACCACGCTGTCGTGCAGCACCAGGATGACGTTCTCGCCGTGCGGCATGAACGCCAGGTCGTGGGCGTACAGGCTGTGCAGCAGCGGCACCAGGTAGGCGTCCAGGTAGCGGCGCAGCCAGTCGGCCGGCGCCAGCCCCGACTCGTCGATCAGCGCCGCGGCGAGCGAGCGGCCGTCCCGGTCCAGGTGCAGCAGCGACGCCATGGTGGCCAGCCGCCGCCCGGGTTCCAGCCCGGGGACCGGGCTCTCCCGCCACAGCGCCGCCAGCATCTTCCGGTACGGCGAGTAGCGATCGGTGGCCGCCTCGTACTGCCGGTGCCGGTAGCCGATCGCGGCCCGCTCCCGGATGATCGACAGGCCGGTGCGCTTGAGCACCGGGTCGCCCTCGATCAGCCCGGCCAGCCAGTCGTTGATGGCCGGCGTCGCCTCCATGTACGCGGCGGACAGCCCGCGCATGAAGCCCATGTTCAGCACCGACAGCGCGGTCTTCACGTAGTGCTTGGCCGGGTCGGTGACGTTGAAGAAGGTACGGATGGACTGCTGCGCGAGATATTCGTCAGGCCCTTCGCCGAGGCAGACCAGCCGGCGCGCGGCCACCTCACCGGCGAACGTCACGGCGAGCTTGTTCCACCACTGCCACGGGTGCACCGGGACGAGCAGGTAGTCGGCCGGGTCCAGGCCCAGCCCGGTGAGCGTGGCGGTGAACCCGGCCAGCGTCCGCTCGCCCAGCTCGGCCCGGACCAGCGTGTCGTAGTCCAGGTCGTCGGCGCAGGTGAACGTGGTGTGGTCGCGGTGCGCGGCGAGCCAGAGCAGCCGTACCGGCGCGGCGGCCTCCGGGGCGTACGCGTGGTACTCGTGCACGCCGAAGCCGATGCGGCCGTTGTTCGCCACGAAGCAGGGATGCCCCTCGGTCATGCCGGTCTCGATCGCCTGGAAACCGGCGGCGGCCAGCTCGGCGGCGCTCAGCGCGGGCTTGGCGAGCTTGTACGCGGTCCCGGCCAGCGTGGACGTGATCTCCTCCAGGTAGACCGGCAGGATCGCGTCGGTGAGGCCGAGCGCGCCGCGCAGCTCCACGCAGAGGTCGACGGCGTCGGGCGGCAGTTCCGCGCCGTCGCGGCGGCGCACGATGCTGTCCGCGTCGACCTCCCAGTGGTCGAGCGCCAGCAGCTGCGCGGTGAACCGGTACTCCACGGCGCCGTCGTCGCCGCGTACCAGCCACCGGCCCGGGCCGGCGGGCTCGGGCGTGATCAGGCGCTCGTGGGCGAACTCGGCCAGCGCCTTGCGCACCAGCAGCCGGTTGGCCGTCGCCCACGCCTCGGGGGTCAGGTGGTCCACTGATGCGCTGGCGTTCACGCCGGTGCCCCTTTCTCGCCTGTGGGCGCGCCGGTGGCGGCCCGGAACTGGTCCCGCGTGCAGACGCTCAGCAGCGCCTCCTTCTCGGGCTTGCGGATCGGCCCGACGACTGTGAAGCCGACGGCCGCGTTCAGCGCGTGCACGGCGGTGTTGCGCACGTCCGGCTCCACCACCACCCGGCGGGTCGCCGGGTCGGCGAACAGCCACGCCATCACCGTGGTGATGACGGCCCGGGTGAAGCCGTGCACAGGCGTGTCGGCGGGTGCGCAGAGGAAGTGCATGCCCACGTCGCCGGGCGCCGGCTCGTACAGGCCGACCAGTTCGACCCGGGCCGGGTCGTACCGCTCGGCCAGGAACGCCGGGGCGCCGCGCCACGATCCCAGGTACGCGTCGTGGTGCGGATGGTCGGCGATGCGCCGGTACTCGGCGGCGACGGCCGGCACGTCGGCGTCCCGCATCAGCCAGAACGCGGACTTGGGATGGGTGACCCAGCGGTGCAGCAGCGCGGCGTCGGCCTCCGGGTCCAGCGGTCGCAGGGTGAACTCGCCCAGCGCGTCGTCGACGCGGGTGAAGCTGGTCATGCGGGGCCGTCTGGGCATGCGCTCGCGGCCCTCGCTTCGCTCGGTGCGCTCGCTCATGCGGGCGCTCCGGCGGGCGCGCCGAACTCCTGGAACGCGATTGTCTTCTCCACCGGGTAGTGCTCCCGGCCGGTCATCTCGCGGATCAGCCACGAGTTGCGGTACGGGCCCATGCCCAGGTCGGGTGAGGTGATGCTGTGCGTGTGGGTGCCGCCGTTCTGCAGGAACACGCCACGGCCGGTGTGGTCGACGCTGTAGTTGCGGGCCACGTCGAAGCGGCCGTGCGCGTCGAAGCGCAGCCGGTCGCGTACCGGCGCGAGGAACTCCGGCACCCGGTAGTGGTAGCCGGTGGCCAGCACCAGCCCTTCCGTGTCCAGCGTGAACGCGCGGTCCTGCTCGGTGTGACGGAACCCGAGCCGGTAGCGGCCGTCGGCGTACGCCGCCTCGACCAGTTCGGTGTTCGTCAGCAGGCGGGTCGGCGCCGGTGTGTGCAGGCTCTTGGCGTACAGCAGGTCGTAGATGTCGTTGATCAGGTCGGCGTTGATGCCCTTGAACAGCGGCTTCTGCGCGGCCTCCAGCGCGTAGCGGGTCGGCTCGGGCAACGCGTGGAAGTAGTCCACGTAGTCCGGCGAGGTCATCTCCAGCGTCAGCTTGGTGTACTCCAGCGGGAAGAACCGGGGCGAGCGGGTCACCCAGGTGAGCTGGTAGCCGTACGTGTCGATGTCGCCGAGCAGGTCGTGGTAGATCTCGGCGGCGCTCTGGCCGCTGCCGACGATCGTGATGCTGTCCTTGGCCCGCAGCGCCTCCCGGTGCTCCAGGTAGCGCGAATTGTGGATCAGGTCGCCGCCCAGCCCGGCGCAGGACGGCGGCAGGTACGGCGGCGTGCCGGTGCCGAGCACGAGGTGCCGGGCCCGGTGCGTGACCGGCCCGTCCGGCGTGTCGGCGTGCACCACGTACCGGTCGCCGGCCTCGTCGTACTCGACGGCGGTGACCGTGTGCCGGAACCGCACGTTCGGCAGCTTGGCGGCGGCCCAGCGGCAGTAGTCGTTGTATTCGGCGCGCAGCGGGAAGAAGCTCTCCCGGATGTAGAACGGGTAGAGCCGGCCGGTGTCCTTCAGGTAGCACAGGAACGAGAACGGCGAGGTGGGGTCCGCGAGCGTCACCAGGTCGGCGATGAACGGCGTCTGGAGCCGGGTGGATTCGAGCAGCATGCCGGGATGCCAGTCGAAGCTGTCCCGGGCCTCCAGGAACAGCCCGTCGAGGTCGTCGACCGGCGCGGTGAGGCAGGCCAGACCGAGGTTGTACGGGCCCAGCCCGACGGCGATGAAGTCGTGGGTAGACATGGTCTCGTTCTCCTCGACGGGGGTCAGCCGACCGGGCAGGACAGCTCGGCGGCGGTGGCGGTCCGGGCGTACCAGGCGGCGTGGCCGGCGATCAGGTCCAGCACGTGGACGACGTCGTCGACAGTGGTCTCCGGGTTGAGCAGGGTGAGCTTCAGGTGGTGCGCGCCGTCGACCCGGGTGCCGGCGACCAGGGCGGCCCCGGAGGCGGCGAGCGCGTCGCGGGCGTGCAGGTTGACCTCGTCGACCAGGTCGGGGGCGAGGCCGGGCGGCCGGTAACGGAACACCACAGTGCTCAGCCGCGACGGCGCGGCCACCTCGAAGCGCGGGTCGTCGTCGAGCCGCCGCCACGCCTGCGCCGCGAGGTCGACGACCTGGTCGAACAGCGCGCCGATCGCGTCCGGGCCCATGATCCGCAGGGTCAGCCAGAGCTTGCACGCGTCGAACCGGCGGGTGGTCTGGATGCTCTTGTCGACCTGGTTCGGTACGCCCTGCTCGACCGCGCGTACCGGGTTGAGGTAGTCGGCGTGCCAGGTGGCGTGGCGCAGCACCCGCGCGTCGCGGACCAGCAGCGCGCTGGAGCTGACCGGCTGGAAGAACGACTTGTGGTAGTCGACAGTCACCGAGGTGGCCCGTTCGATGCCGTCGAGCAGGTGCCGGCGGGTGGGGGAGACGAGCAGCCCGCAGCCGTACGCGGCGTCGACGTGCAGCCAGATCCCGGCGGCGGCGCAGATGTCGGCGATCTCCGGCAGCGGGTCGATGCTGCCGAAGTCGGTGGTGCCGGCGGTGGCGACGACGGCCATCACCACCTGGCCGTCGCGGTGGCAGCTGTCGATCGCGCGGTTCAGCTCGTCGGTGCGCATCCGCCGGTTGTCGTCGGTGGGCACTGTGAGCACCGCGTCGGCGGCCAGGCCGAGCAGCTTGGCGGCCTTCTGCACACTGAAGTGACCGGCCGCCGAGGTGATGACGCGCAGCCGGGACAGCACCTGAGGGCGGTCCGGCCGGCCGGCGGCCCCGCCCACCACCCGTCGGTACGCCTCCTCGCGCGCCAGCAGCATCGCCTGGAGGTTCGACTGGGTGCCGCCGCTGGTGAAGACCCCGTCGGCGCCGGGGCCGAGCCCGATGCGCCCGGCCGTCCAGTCGATGAGCCGCCGCTCCATCAGCGTCGCGCCCGCGCTCTGGTCCCAGGTGTCCAGCGAGGAGTTGACGGCGCTGAGCACCGCCTCGCCGAGCAGCGCCGGGATGACCACCGGGCAGTTCAGGTGCGCCAGGTAGCGCGGGTGGTGGAACCACACGGCGTCGCGCAGCCACACGTCGTGCAGCTCGTCCAGGGCGGCGTCGGTGTCGGCGAGCGGCCGGTCCAGGTCGATGCCGCCGATGAGCGGCGCCAGCTCGTCGGGTGTGACGCCGGTGAACGGCCGGTCCGCCTCCCCCACCCGGCGGGCGACCCGGTCGACGCCGCGCGCCAGCACGTCCCGGTACCGCCCGAGCGAGCCGGCGTTGAACAGGTGAGCGCGTGCCGTGTCGGCGGCGCGCCCGGCGTCGGTCGGGCTCCCGATCGAACTCATGCGACATCCCAGCGGTCGTACGGACAGGACGCGGCGCGAGCCGCGGCGATCAGGTTAGGTTAGGCTCGCCTAACTATCAAGCGCGACTCGGGATGCTTTGTCCCGGATGTGCCGCCGGTTGGCGCCACAACCGCGTCGCGGTAAGGTCGCCGTCGGTTAGGGGAGGGTATCCTAAGTTGACCATCAGACGGAATCACCGCCCGGCGCGCCGGACAAGGCCGGCGCCATGACGCGCGTCGATCGCGATCGGTGGGGCGTGCCGCAGATGTGGGCCGCCGACGCCGACGCGCTCGCGCGGCTTCAGGGGCGTGTCGCCGCGACGGACCGGGCCTGGCAGATCAGCGTCGAACGATGGCGCGCCGAGGGGCGCCTCGCCGCCCACGTCGGCCCGGCCGAGCTGGCGTGGGACCGGTTCGCCCGCCGCGTACGGCTGGACGACACCGCCCGGCGCTGCTACGAGCGGCTGGACCCGGACACCCGGCGCTGGGTCGGGGCGTACGTCGACGGGGTCAACGCCGGACTCGCCGAGGGCGCCGCGGGCGCGCCGGAGTTCGCCGCCACCGGCGCCGCGCCCGAGCCCTGGCACCCCTGGTCGCCGCTCGGCGTCTTCCTCGTCCAGCACGTGCTGTTCTCCACGTTCCCGAACAAGCTGTGGCACGCGCACGTGGCCCGGACACTAGGCCCCGACGCGGCCGGGCTGTTCGCGGTCGAGGGACCGGCGTCGGCGGGCAGCAACGCCTGGGCGCTGCCCGCCGACCCGGCCGGCGGACGCGGCCCGGTGATCGCCGGTGACCCGCACCGGCTGCTCGAACTCCCCGGCGTCTACCAGCAGGTCCGGCTGGCCTGCCCGGAGTTCGACGTGGTCGGGCTCGCCTTTCCCGGCGTGCCCGGCGTGCCGCACTTCGGCCACACCGGCCACGTGGCCTGGGCCGTCACCAACGCGATGGCCGACTACCAGGACCTCTACCGCGAACGGCTGCGCCGCGACGGTGGCCGGGTCCTGGTGCGCGACGCCGCCGGCTGGACGCCGGTCGCGCGCCACGTCGAGGAGATCGAGGTGCGCGGCGGCGCCCCGGAGACGGTCGAGGTGATCGAGACGCCGCGCGGCCCGGTGATCGACCACGACCGGGTCACCGGCGAGGCGATCGTGCTGCGCACGCCGAGCCGGGTCGAGGCACGCCTCGGCTTCGAGGCGCTGCTGCCGCTGCTGCGCGCCCGGCGTGCCGGCGACGTCGCAGACGCGCTGCGCGACTGGGTCGAGCCGGTCAACAGCGTGCTCGCCGCCGACACCGAGGGGAGCGTCCGCCGCCTGGTCGCCGGCCTGGTCCCGGTACGCGACGAGCGGTGCCGCCGGGAACCCGTGCCGGCCTGGGAACCGGCCTACCGGTGGCGGGGCGACTACCTGCCGCTGGTCGACGAGCGGGTCGACGGCGTGGCGGTGTGCGCCAACGACCGGCGCGACGACGTGGCCGCGCACGGCGCCGACTTCGCCCCGCCGCACCGGGCCCGCCGGATCCGGGCGCTGCTCGCCGAGGGCACCGAGCCTTCCACAGTGCACACCGACGACCGGCTCCCGGCCGGCCCGCTGTCCCGGCTGCTCGACCGGCTCGACCCGGACGGGCTCGACGAACCCGCCCGCGCGCTGCTGCTGCGGCTGCGCGGATGGGACCGGGCGATGGCATCCGGCTCGGTCGAGGCCGGCGCGTACGCGGCCTGGCGGGCGGCGCTGGCCCGGCGGTTGCGCGTACACCCGAGGCTGCGTGCCCTCGGCGAGCCGTGCGGGTTCGACGAGCTGTTCGCCCCCTGGACCGACCCGGCCGCCCGGATCGGCCTGGCGCTGGACCACCTGGCCGCCGAGTTCGACCTCGCGGAACCGGCCGCCGAGGCGCTGGCCGAGGTGGCCGCCGGCCCTGCTTCCGGTGAGTGGGGCAGCCGGCACCTGTTGCACCCGGTGCACCTGGGCGTCGCCCCGGCCGTCACCGACGCGGTCGCCGCGATGCGGCGGGAGGTGGCGCTGGCCGGTGACACCGACTGCGTGCTCGCGACGTCCAGCGTGCCGGGCGTCTCCGACGCCTGCTGGCGCGGCCCGGTGGCCCGCTACGTGTGGGATCTGACCGACCGGGCGGCCAGCCGCTGGATCGTCACCTTCGGTGCCTCCGGGCGCCCCGGCGACGCGCACTTCGCCGACCAACTGACCCACTGGGCGACCGGGACGCTGATCCCGGTGCCCGCCGGCCCCCTGACGGGAGACGAGACGACGTGATCCACCTGGAGCGCATCCCCGGCCTCGGCGAGCTGGCGCTGGATCCGGTACGCCCCGACCGGGACGCCGAACTGCTGCACGGCTGGGTCATCCGGCCCCGCAACCGGTTCTGGGGCATGGGCTCGCACACGGTCGACGAGGTACGCGAGATCTACGCGTTCGTCGACGGGCTGGACACCCACCACGCGTACCTGATCCGGCTCGACGGCGAGCCGATCGGGCTGTTCCAGACCTACCGGCCCGAGGCGGACCCGGTCGGCGAGCGTTACCCGGTGCGGCCCGGCGACGTGGGGACGCACCTGCTGCTCGACGCGCCCCGGCGGTATCCGGGTTCGCTGACCGGCGCGGTCTTCCCGGCCCTGGTCCGGTTCCTGCTGCGCGACCCGGCCGCGTGCCGCGTCGTGGTCGAGCCGGACGTGCGCAACGACGCGATGCTGCGCCGGCTGCGGATCGAGGGATTCACGTTCGGCGACGAGATCGACATGCCGGACAAGCGGGCGCGGCTGGCGTTCCTGACCCGGGAGCGGTTCGAGACGGACCACCCGGCGGCCTGACCGGTCGGCCCGGCAGAGGGCCGTGTGCGGCCGGGCGGGGATGCCCGCCCGGCCGCACACGCGCGCGGGGTCAGACCTCGGTCAGCCGGACGGCGTCGGCGATGACCAGGCCGGCCGCGGAACTCCACCGGCTGACCGCGACCCGGTTGGCGTCCCCGGCGGGCAGCGTGAACGTGCCCAGCGTGCGCCACTGCCCGCCGGTCGCCCGCTGGTCGACGACGACAGTCCGGTTGCCGGTGGTGGTGGCGACGATGTACGGCGTGGCCGCGTTGTAGCCCGCGTTCGCCGGCCACCACGCCTCGACCCGGTAGTTGCCGGTGCGCGGGACGTTGAACTTGTACCAGGCCGCGTCGCTCGCGGCGACCGGGTCCGCGTAGCGGTAGTCGGCGCCGTAGCGCTGCCCGGAGTACGTCGAGGTGCCCCAGCTGGCGCTCGCGGTGAACCGGCCCGCCGTCGCGTTGTCCACCGTCGACGTCCACCCGGTGCCGCCGCCGGCCATCTTGGCGGCCACGTCGGCGCGCATCGTGTTCAGGTCGATGAAGGACGGATCGATCTTGCCGGTGGTGCTGGTCTCCCGGTGGCCCCGGGCGTAGCTGGAGTCCCGGCCGAGCCGCTTGAGCACGGCGGCGGTGGCCGCGATGCTGGCGTTGTACTGGGCGGTGGTCATCCGCTGGTCGACGCCGTTGTAGTCGATCTCCCACCCGATCATCAGGGTGTTCCCGTCCCCGGCCGGGATCGGGCCGCTGCCGCCGCTGGTGCCGGCGTGGTTGCACCGGCCGGCGGAGATCACGTGGAACACGCCGTGGTAGTCCACGAGCGCCTGGCACAGCGGACCGGCCAGGTCGGAGCGGCCGTTGATGCAGATGTTCAGCGCCGGGTGCGGGTTGGTGGCGCTGGACGTGGCGGCGGTGTGGTGCCAGAGCACGCCGATCGGGTCGAACGAGCCGGGGCGCATCCGGTTGAGCCAGTCGCCCTCGACCACGACCTGTACGCCGGCCGCCCGCAGCACGTCCACCAGCCAGGGAATGGTCGCCATCACTGCTCCCCGAGCAGGTCGGCGAGGCACTCGGCCTTCGGCGCCGCGAGCGCCGTGCCGGGACGGACGGCCACGGCGAGGGCGGCGGCCACCAGGGCGGGTACGCCGAGCAGACCTCGGCGCCGCAGACGGGGGGATCGTGACGTGGGCATGGCGCTCCTCGGGTGACGGCGCTGCACTGATCGACGGATGTGAGTGCGGGCACGCTATACCGCCGCCGGGCTCTCTGTCGATACCCTTCGATGATCGTTTCTGCGGTGAAAACTTTCGCCAGACCATCTGTCGTCATCCGTCGATGCGTGGTAGAAATCCTGCCCAGATCTCGCCGCCGGGCGAGGATTCCTTCCCAGGAGGACGCCGATGAGAGCGATCGCCACGGCCCTGACGCTTCTCGCAGTGGTCACGGCCGCGACCGTGCCGGCGACGGCCTCGGCCGCCCCGGCCGCCGCCGAGCCGTCGCCCGCCGTCGCAGCGGTCGGCCCGCAGCCCGGCACCTTCACCGGCAGGGGCTTCGACACCTGCACCGCGCCGTCGCAGGCCGCGATGGACGCCTGGCTGGCCGCGTCGCCGTACCGCGCTGTCGGCGTCTACATCAGCGGCGGCAGCCGGACGTGCGCCCAGCCCAACCTCACCGCCACCTGGGTCGCCGAGCAGACCCGCAAGGGCTGGCGGCTCATCCCCATCGAGCTGGGCTACCAGGCGCCCTGCGGCACCCGTACGCCGAAGATGTCCGCCGACCCGGCGACCGCCCGCGCGCAGGGCAGGACCGCGGCGGACAGCGCGGCCGGGGCGGCACAGGCGCTCGGCATCGGCGCCGGCAGCACGCTCTACAACGACATCGAGCAGTACCCGACGACCGCCGCCTGCCGGGCCGCGGTGCTCTCCTTCCTCTCCGGCTGGGTCGAGCGCCTGCACACGCGCGGCTACCTCGCCGGCATGTACTCAAGCGGCTCGTCCGGCATCAGGGACGTCTGCGACGCCTACCACGACACCCGGTACCTGCGTCTGGACCAGATCTGGATCGCCTGGTGGAACGGCGTCGCGGACACCGACGGGGGCACGTACTGCGCCGACGACCGCTACGCCGACCAGCAGCGCCTGCACCAGTACGCCGGTGACGTCACCGAGACGTGGGGCGGCGTGACCATGAAGATCGACCGCAACTACCTGGACGTACGGGCCGGCACGCCGCCCGCCTCCTGGAGCGTCACAGTCGACAACACCACGGCGGGCGGGTTCACCGCGGGCGCGGCCTGGGGCACCTCCGCGTACTCCGGGCAGCGCTACGGCGCCGACTACCGCTTCGCCGCTCCGGTGGCGTCCAGTGACGTGGCCTGGTTCCGGGCCACCCTGCCGGCGACCGGCGCCTACGAGGTCTCGGTCTGGTATCCGGCCGACCCCGGTTACAACGACCGCACCCCGTACCTGGTGGCCACCACGACCGGCAACCGGTCGGTGGCCGTCGACCAGCGCACCGGCGGCGGACGCTGGGTGTCCCTCGGTGTGTTCACGCTCGCCGCCGGAACCGGGGACAAGGTCGGGGTGAGCCGCTGGAGCGCCGGCACCGGCTACGTGGTCGCCGACGCGGTACGCCTCACCCGGGTCTGAGCGCGCCCGGGGCGGGGGGGGGGGGGGGGGGGGGGGGGGGGGGGGGGGGGGCGGGGGGCGGGGGGGGGCGGGGCGCCCGGGCGGGGCCCCCCCGGCGGCGCCCCCCGCCCCCCCGCCCCGGGGCGGCGGGGGGGGGCGCGCCCCGCGCGCCCCCCCCCCCCCCCCCCCCCCCCCCCCCCCCCCCCCCGCGTCCGGGTCAGCTCAGGTGCGCCAGCAGGGCGGTGGCCATGCCCTGCTCGCCACGGGCGTTCGGGTGGAACGGCGCGGCGGAGTTCTGCGGCACCAGCCCCTCCACCCAGCGGGTGCCGCTGCTCTTGCACGCGTCGCGGCCGATCGAGGGGGTGTAGACGTCGGCGTAGCTCGCGCCGCCCGCCGCCGCGGTGTCGGCGAGCATCGTGTTCAGTGCCTTCTGGACGCCGCGCAGGTACGGCACGTCCTGATAGGCGATCGGCACCACGGGCCAGCAGCCGTATCCGGTGTCGGGCAGGATCGCCGGGTAGCCGAGCACCACCACGCGCGCGTTCGGCGCGGCCTGGCGGACCGCCCGCAGCACGGCTGTCACCTTGGGGGCGGTGGCGGCGATACGGGCCCGCAACTGGTCCGTGCCGCCCGCGGTGAACCGGTCCTTGCAGGGCGATCCGAGCGGGCTGCTGACGCTCGCCTCGGCGCAGTCGCCGATGATGCCGGCGAAGCCGATGTCGTTGCCGCCGATCTGCACCGTCACCAGCGCGGTGTTCGAGGTGACGGCGTTGACCTGCGGCGGCAGCGCGATGCCCAGCGCGCCGTCGCCGCCGGACAGGATGTCCTCGGTGGTGGCCCCGGAGCAGCTCACGTCGGCGAACGACGAGGAACCGGCGGACGCCGCGACCACTGACGGGTAGTTGCGGTTGGAGCGCAGGCAGTTCAGGTCGACCTGGGTGGGCACGAGCGGGGCGGAGGTGTAGGAGTCGCCGAGCGCGACATAGCGCCCGGCGGGTGCGGCGGCGACGGCGGGTACGGCTGCGGTGAGCAGCACGCCGGTGACGGCCGCGGCGAGCGCGGTCATCTTGCCGGCGGTTCGTAGGAGCGGCAGGCGGGGACGGATCATGGCGCTCTCCCGGAGGGTCCTGGTGGTGGTGCTGGGGATTCTGTCCGCGCCTGTGATGCACGTCAATATAGACAAGCCTCACTAAATGTTGTCCCGGGATGTGGTCCGCCGCCGCCCGGCCGAGGGCTTGTTGCCGCGTCGTGATGTTGCGTGCGTCACACTTTTCGCCGATGTCGGCGTCGGGTAGAGGGTGCGTGCCGAGCGCTCGTTTCGTTGCGTCGCAACGCTCCCCGGCCCGGTCGCCCCTGGTGGGCGGCTCGGCGCCGGATCCGCGTCCGCACGCACCGGAGCGGCCCCGGCACGGCTGGTGAAGGACCGATCGAATGTCGGCGATCCTGGATTTGCGGGCGTCATTACGCTGCGAAGTGGTTGATCGCCGGAACCACGGACGACAGGTGGAAGAACCTCAGATGAGTGACAATCACCCTCCCTACGGAGGCTATCCGGACCCGAACGCCGGAGCGTGGGGCAACCAGCCCGACCCGAACGCCCCGTACGGCGCGCAGCCGGCCTCCGGCGCGCCCTACGGCTCGCCACCGGCTTCGGGTGCGCCCTACGGCGCCCAGCCCGCCTCGGGTGCCCCGTACGGCGCGCAGCCCGCGTCGGGTGCCCCCTACGGCGCGCAGCCGGCGTCGGGCGCTCCGTACGGCGCGCAGCCCGCGGCGCCCTACCCGGGCCAGCCGGGCTACGCCGGGCAGCCGTACGCGCCCACCCCGCCCCCGAGCGGCGGCAAGAGCAAGGGTCTCATCGTCGGCCTCGCGGCCGGCGCGGTCACGCTGACGCTGCTGTGCTGCGGCGGTGGCCTCGCCTACGTCGCGTTCAACGAGGACGAGGAGGACCCGAAGCCGGCCGCCTCGGGCAGCGCCACCCCCGGGCCGGACAGCAGCTCCTCCGCGACCCCCAGCGCGGGCGGGCCGGAGTCGAGCGGGCCGGACGGCCCCACCAACAACAACTCGATCACCGCGCGGTACTCCAGCGAGATGTCGGCGGTCTGCGACGGGGGAGCGATCCTCAACGCCGCGCCGTACACCGCGCCGGCGGGCTCGAAGGCGTACGTCTTCTCCAACTCCCCGGACCGGCCGTCCTTCTGGTCGCAGAAGACGGTCAGCTCGGCCAAGCCCTACTACGCCAAGTCGGCGGACTTCGCCACGGTGTCCGTCATCGGCTGCCTCAAGATGGTCGAGGGCAGCGAGGGCACGCCGAAGAAGTGCCAGTACAAGAACAGCGAGGAGAAGGTCGTCACCATCGACTACATCTCCTCGCGGTACACCCTGACCTTCCACGCGGCCAAGACCGGTGAGAAGGTCGGCGACGGCGGCACGGTGGCCGCGCCGGCCGCCCGCTGCCCGAGCTTCATCTCCTACAACAAGGCGACGATGAAGTCGTACGCGTCGCCGGACAGCGGCACCATCGAGGCCGCGCTCGACCGCTTCCTGCGGTAACCGACGCCGGTGTGTGGAGCCGGCAGGCCGGGAGTTCCCGGCCTGCCGGCTCCGTCGTGTCGCGGCCCGGTCAGAAGTCGTCGTCGAAGGTCACGCTGCCGGTCACGCCGACCTGGTACGCCGAGACCCGGCGCTCGAAGAAGTTGGACAGCTCCTGCACGTCCTGCAACTCCATGAACGCGAACGGGTTGGCGCTGCCGTACATCGGCGCGATGCCGAGCACGGCCAGGCGCCGGTCGGCCACGTGCTGGAGGTACGCGCGCATGTCCGCCGGCGACATCCCCGGCACGCCCTGCCCGAGCAGGTCCTCGGCGAAGCTCACCTCGCACTCCACCGCCTCGGCCAGCATCTCCCTGACCTGGCGTTCCATCTCGTCGTCGAACAGGTCCGGCTCCTCGGCGCGTACGGTCTCCACCACGTCGAAGGCGAACGCCATGTGCATCGACTCGTCGCGGAACACCCAGTTGGTGCCGGAGGCCAGCCCGTTGAGCAGGCCCCGGGAGCGCAGGAAGTAGACGTAGGCGAACGCGCCGTAGAAGAACAGGCCCTCGATACACGCGGCGAAGCAGATCAGGTTGAGCAGGAACGCCCGCCGGTCCGCGCGGGTCCGCAGCTCCCGCAGCTCGAAGACGGAGTCGATCCACCGGAAGCAGAACTCGGCCTTGCGGGCGATCGACGGGATGTTCTCCACCGCCGCGAACGCGGCGAACCGTTCCTTCTCGTCCGGCACGTACGTGTCGAGCAGGTTCAGGTAGAACTGGACGTGCACCGCCTCCTCGAACAGCTGCCGGGACAGGTAGAGCCGGCCCTCGGGCGAGTTGACGTGCTGGTAGAGGTTGAGCACCAGGTTGTTCGCGACGATGGTGTCGCCGGTGGCGAAGAACGCCACCAGCCGCGACACCAGGTGCCGTTCGGCCGGGGACAGCTTCGCCAGGTCGGCGAGGTCCGAGTGCAGGTCCACCTCCTCGACCGTCCAGGTGTTCCTGATGGCGTCCTTGAAGCGGTCGAAGAAGCGCGGGTAGCGCATCGGCCGCAGGGTCAGGTCCATGCCGGGGTCGAGCAGCATGTGCCGGGTCGGCGCGGTGGTGGTCACTGGCATGCCTCGCAGCTCTCGGGGTTCTCCAGGGAACAGGCCAGCGCCTCGTCGTCGCGCACGGCGGAGACCGGCGCGACGGTGGCCTGCTGGATGCGGGTGGCGGGACGGGAACGCAGGTAGTAGGTGGTCTTCAACCCGGCCTTCCAGGCGTACAGGTACATCGAGGAGAGCTTGCCGATGGTCGGCGCGCTCAGGAACAGGTTCAGCGACTGGGACTGGTCGACGAAGGGCGCACGCGCGGCGGCCAGGTCGATAAGCGCCCGTTGCGGCAGCTCCCAGGCGGTGCGGAACAGCTCCCGCACCGGCGCGGGCAGCTCGGCGATGTCCTGCACCGAGCCCTCGGCCCGCTTGATCCGGTCGCGGACCTGCGGCGTCCACAGCCCGCGCGCCTTCAGCTCCCGCACCAGGTACGTGTTGACCTGGAGGAACTCCCCGGACATGGTCTCGCGCTTGAACAGGTTGGACACCTGCGGCTCGACGCACTCGTAGCAGCCGGCGATGGAGGCGATGGTGGCGGTCGGCGCGATCGCCACCAGCAGCGAGTTTCGCAGCCCGTGGGCGGCGATCCGCTCGCGCAGCGCCGCCCACCGTCCGGTCTGCGCCGGCTCCGCGCCCCACAGGTCCGGGTGCAGGTCACCCTTGGCGGCCCGGGTCTGCGGGTACGCCGGATGCGGGCCGTACCGTTCGGCCAGCCCGGTGGAGGTCTCCAGCGCGGTCAGCAGGATCTCCTCCTGCACGCGGGTGGACAGCTCCTTCGCCTCCGGGGAGTCGAACGGCAGGCGCAGCGTGAAGAACGCGTCCTGCAACCCCATCAGCCCGAGCCCGACCGGCCGCCAGCGCGGGTTCGACGCCGCCGCCTGCCCGGCCGGGTAGTAGTTGATGTCGATCACCCGGTCGAGGAAGACCACTGCCGTGCGCACCGTGGCACGCAGCCGTTCCCAGTCCACCCCGTCGGCGGTGACGTGCGCGCCGAGGTTCACCGAGCCGAGGTTGCACACGGCCGTCTCGGTGTCGTCGTTCACCTCCAGGATCTCGGTGCACAGGTTGGACAGGTGGATCACGTTGCCCGGCTCGCCGGTCTGGTTGGACAGCCGGTTCGCGGCGTCCTTGAACGTCATCCAGCCGTTTCCGGTCTGCGCGAGCGTGCGCATCATCCGGCCGTACAGGTCCCGGGCCCGGACCGTGCGGACCGCGTTCTTCTCCGCCGCCCGGTACGCGGCGTCGAACGCCTCGCCGTACAGGTCGGGCAGCTCCGGGGCGTCCGACGGGTCGACCAGCGACCACTCGCCGTCGGCCTCGACCCGGCGCATGAACTCGTCCGGGATCCAGTTGGCCAGGTTGAGGTTGTGCGTACGCCGGGACTCCTCGCCGGTGTTGTCCCGCAGCTCCAGGAACTCCTCCACGTCCGGGTGCCACGGCTCCAGGTAGACGCAGGCCGCGCCCTTGCGCCGACCGCCCTGGTTGACCGCGGCCACCCCGGCGTCGAGGGTCTTGAGGAACGGCACGATGCCGTTGGACCGGCCGTTGGTGCCCCGGATCAGCGCGCCCCGGCCGCGCACCCGCGACCAGGAGATGCCGATGCCGCCGGAGAACTTCGACAGCTTCGCCACCTGGTGGTACCGCTCGTAGATCGAGTCAAGCTCGTCGCGCGGCGAGTCGACCAGGAAGCACGACGACATCTGGGTGTGCCGGGTGCCGGAGTTGAACAGCGTGGGGGAGCTGGGCAGATAGGCCAGGCTGGACATCAGGCGGTAGAAGCCGACCGCCTCGCCCGGGGTGCGGGACAGCCCGCAGGCCACCCGCAGCAGCCAGTACTGCGGCGCCTCCACCACCAGCCGCGACAGCGGGTGCCGCAGCAGGTAGCGGTCCGCCACCGTGCGCAGTCCGAAGTACTCGAACCGCAGGTCACCGTCCGGGTCCACGGCGTCGTCGAGCTTGCGGGCGTGCCGGGCCACGAACGCGGCCGTCTCGTCGCCGATCAGTCCCAGCCCGTGCGCGTACGCGATCGACTGGCTGAAGCTCGCCACGCCCTGCCCGCGGACCTCCTTGTCCACGTACGCGGCCAGCAGCCGCGCCGCCAGCTTCGAGTACTGCGGCTCCTCGCCGATCAGCTCCGCCGCGGTCTGGATCGACAACCGGTCCAGTTCGGCGGTGGTCGCACCGTCGTAGAGCCCGCTGATCGTCTTCGTGGCCACCCGCAGCGGGTCCACCTCGTCCAGGTCCGCGACCCAGCGCTCGACCGCCCGGACGATCTTGCCGACGTCCACCGGCTCGGTGTCGCCGTCCCGCTTGCGTACCCGCATCGCCGGCCGGCGGGGCTCGGACCCGCCGGCGGTGGACGGGGGACTCTCCTGCACGACAGTCATGACCTCTCCTCGCTGTCACCGTCTGGAGACGGCGGGAGACGCCAACGGGCGCGGCGCACGGCCGGCCCGGCTGCTGGCGTCGGTCGTCCCGCGCGACCTCCGACCGCCGTACGCGGGAGCGCACGGCGCGCTGGCAGGTCTTCGGACTCGCGGGCCCGACCGGCGTTTGCCGGTCGCCTACTGGCCGTCGCTTCCCAGGCCAATGGCCCAGTGCTGTTGACGGCTGTCGTTCCCACTCACCGCTGCGGGGCAGTCCCGGATTCCCACCGGGTTCCCTCTTGCCTCGGACGGACCAGTGAAGGCCCGGCCGAACCAGCTACGGAAGACACCATATATGGCGGTGATGGCTGGATGGCAACACCAGATGTCGTGTCCGCGTGTCGGCTCGATCTCACCGTCCACAGTGCCTACCCCGGTTTCCGGCACATTTCGCCGGGCGGAATACTCGGCGCCATGGGGAATGCCGGGCGCCGCTGGGCGTGGGTAGCGGTCCTGGTTGTCGGCGTCGGGCTCCACCTGCTGGTGCTGGAGACACTGAGTGGCACCGGTGCCACCACGTTCGTACCGGCGCTGATCGTGCTGGGCGCGTCCGTCGCGCCCGCCACGTTCCTGGCCTTCGTCCAGGGGCGGCCGGCCCGCCGCCCGCTCCCCGGCGCCCTCGTCGGCCTCGCCGCGCTCCTCGGCGGCGTGATCGGCGTGGTCGCCGCCGGATGGCTGGAGTACGACACGCTGAACCACCTCGGCGTCCTGCCGATGGCGCTCGTCGGGCTGGCCGAGGAGACCGCGAAGCTGATCGTGCCGGCGGGCGTCCTGCTGCTGTGGGGACGGCACCGGACCCCGGCGCAGGGGTTGGTGCTCGGTGTGGCCGCCGGCGCCGGGTTCGCCGCGCTGGAGACCATGGGCTACGCGTTCACCGCGTTCGTCGGGTCGCAGGGCAGCCTCGGCGCGGTCGAGCGGACACTGCTGGTGCGTGGGCTCACCGCGCCCGCCGCGCACCTGGCCTGGACCGGGCTGACCGCCGCCGCGTTGTTCACGTTCGCCGCCGCGCCCGGCGGCCGGAGGCTGGCGGCGTTCCTGCTCACCTTCGCCGCGGTGGTCACGCTGCACACCTGCTGGGACACGTTGGGCACGCAGCCCGCGTACGTGTTCATCGGCGGCGTGTCGCTGGGCTGGATGCTGCTGCGCCTGCATCTGGACCGCGAGCGGCCGTCCCCACCCCGGACGCCGGTCACGCCGGGGACGCCGGCCCCACCCGTGACGCCGGCCGTGCCGTCGCCCCGGGAGATGGCGGCGCAGGCCGCCTGAGCCGGACGCGGCCGACTCAGACCTCCCCGGCGCCGTCGAGCAGCGCCCGGCGCAGCGCCAGCCGGTGTTCGCGCCGGATCTGCGCCTCCCGGTAGCGCCGCCGGTCGCCGTCGGTCTCGGTGTGCAGCGGCGGCACCGGCCGGGGCTGCCCGTCGTCGTCCACCGCCACCATCACCAGGTGCGCGGTCGCCACGTCCACCGGCGGCACCGCGCGGTCCCACCGGTCCGCGCTGACCTTCACCGCCACCTCCATCGAGCTGCGGCCGGCCCAGGTGATCCGGGCGTCCACGTGCACCACGTCCCCGACGCGTACCGCGCGCAGGAACGCGGTCTCGTCGATGGCGGCGGTGACGGCCGGTCCGTCGGAGTGGCGGGCGGCGACCACCCCGGCGACCGAGTCGATCAGGTTGAGGATGCGCCCGCCGTGGACCGTGCCCATCAGGTTGGTGTGGTGCTGGTCCATGATCTGCGACAGGGTCAGGTGCGAGGCCGACGGTGGTCGGCCGGTGAGCGTGATGGTGTCGGGCACTGTGCGGTTCCGTCCTCGCAGAAGCGGACCGCCGACCGGCCGGGGCGTGCACGTCGAGGACACGCCGACGGCCCTGCCTGCGGCGTGTCACCCGCCCGACCCACCCGCGAGGTCGACGGCGGCGCGCACCGGTGGTACGCGCGACGCGGGCAGGTCTTCGGACTCGCGGGCGTGACACGAGGTCGCCTACTGGCCGTCGCTTCCCAGGCCGTGGCCCAGTGCTGTTGACGGCTGTCGTTCCCACTCACCGCTGCGGGGCAGCCCCGGACTTCCACCGGGTTCCCTCTTACGACACCCGGCCGTCGCCGACCGGGTGAACCAGCGCTTCCCGCAGCGTAGCCCAGTGCCGGCCGGCACGGTCATCAGGACGGCGTTGCTCCCGTCCCCGCCGGAGCCAGTGGCGCCGCGCCGAACGACACGGCGAACCGCTTGCACCAGATCGACACGCTGCGCAAGCCGTCCAGGTCCACCGACGCGGGGATGTCGTACGCCTGGTCGCCGATGTTGCCCTTGAGCCGGCCCAGTTCGACGAAGCGGCCGTCGTCGAACACCTGCCAGCCCGCCCGGCCGGACCGCACCTTCCGGTCGGTGAGCCAGACCCGCAGGTCGGGGCCGTCCGAGGTGTCCAGTCCGCGCAGGAGCAGCTGACGGCGGCCGTCGGCGAGGCGGACGAGCTGCGCCCGGCCGGACGTGTCGTGCTCGTGGGTGACGAAGTCACCGGCGGCGAGCACCACGTCGGCGGGCGTAGCGCCGGTCGGCGACGGGCCGGCCGTGCCGGAAGCCGGCGGGCCGGTCGTGCCGGCCGGCTGCGGCTCCGCCACGGTCGGCAGCGTCTCGCGTACCTCGCGGTCGGTCGCCAGCCGCCACGGCTGGAACAGGTACAGGCTCACCCCGAGACCGGTGACGGCCACCACGGCCAGCACTGACAGCACCACACGTCTTCTGCCCATGCCGTGACGCTAGGCGCGTACCCGGCGGAAAGATCTTTCCGTCCGCTTACGGCTCGCCCGCGGGCCGCCGCTCCGGGCCGCCGATGGGTAGCGTCTGGCCCATGGGGCGCTACGTGCTCGTCGTCGACGACGACCGGACGGTCAGCGACGTCGTCCGGCGCTACCTGGAACAGGACGGCTGCCGGGTCCGGCTCTCCTTCGACGGGCCGGACGCGCTCGCCGCGGCCGAGGAGGAGCCGCCCGACCTGGTGGTCCTCGATTTGATGATGCCGGGCCTCGACGGCATCGAGGTGTGCCGGCGGCTGCGGCGCCGGCTGCCCGGCCTGCCGGTCGTCATGCTCACCGCGCTCGGCGACGAGGCCGACCGCGTCGCCGGGCTGGAGGTCGGCGCGGACGACTACGTGACCAAACCGTTCTCGCCGCGCGAGCTGGTGCTGCGCATCAGGTCGGTGCTGCGGCGCACGGCCCCGCAGGACCGGGGGCCGTCGGGGGTGCTGCGCGACGGTGACCTCACCGCGGACACCGACCGGCGGGTCGCCGAGCGCGCCGGGCAGCAGCTGGCGCTGACCGTACGGGAGTTCGACCTGCTCGCCTTCCTGCTGGCGAACCCGGGACGGGCCTGGTCGCGGGCCGAGCTGCTGGACCGCGTGTGGGGCTGGCGGTTCGGCGACCAGTCCACAGTCACGGTCCACGTGCGGCGGCTGCGGGAGAAGATCGAGGAGCGGGCCGCGCAGCCCCGCCGCATCGTCACCGTCTGGGGCGTCGGCTACCGGTACGAGCCGCAGGACGCGCCCCGGTGAACGAGCTGCTGGTCATCGGGTTCTACGCCCTGCTCGCCGGAGCGGTCGTCGGCGCGCTCGGCGCCGGAGCGCTGCGGCTGGTGCGCCACCGGTCGATCCTCGCGCACATCGCGGTGCTGCTCGCGGTCACCATCGCCTCGGTGACGGCGGGCGTCACCGCCGTCGCCCAGGCCATGTTCCTGTCCGCGCACGACCTCCAGGTCGTCCTCGTGACGGTCGCGGCGTCGGCGGCGGTGAGCCTGGCCGTCGGGGTGGCGTTCGCCCGGCGGCTGGCGCAGGCGGCGGTCTGGGCCGACCAGGCCCGGCAGCGGGAGCGGCAGCTGGAGGCCGGCCGCCGCGAGCTGGTCGCCTGGGTCTCGCACGATCTGCGTACGCCGCTGGCCGGACTGCGGGCGATGGCGGAGGCGCTGGAGGACCGGGTGGTCGACGAGCCGGGGGCGGTGGCCGAGTACCACCACCGGATCCGGGTCGAGACGGACCGGATGACGCGCCTTGTCGACGACCTGTTCGAGCTGTCCCGGATCAACGCCGGAGCGCTGCGGCCCGCGCTGTCCCCGGTGCCGCTCGGCGACGTGGTCTCCGACGCGATCGCCGCCACCGCGCCGCTGGCCGCCGACCGGCGGGTCCGGGTGCTCGCCCCCGAGACCGGCTGGCCGACGGTCCGGGCAGCCGAGGCCGAACTCGCCCGCGTCGTGACGAACCTGCTGGTCAACTCGGTGCGGTACACGCCGCCGGACGGCACGGTGCGTGTCGATGCCGGCCGGGAGGCCGACGACGCGTGGCTCGCCGTCTCCGACACCTGCGGCGGCATCCCCGAGGCGGACCTGCCCCGGGTGTTCGACGTGGCGTTCCGGGGCACCCGGGCCCGTACCCCGGCACCGGCCGGCGACGACGAGGCGGCGCCGGCCGGCGGCGGGCTGGGTCTGGCGATCGTGCGCGGGCTGGTCGAGGCGCACGGCGGGCGGGTGCACGCGCACAACGTCACCGGCGGGTGTCGGTTCGTCGTCCGCCTGCCGGCCGCCTGACCGGGCCGGGCTGGTCAGGCGGCGGCCGGGGGACCGGTCTCCGTCAGGCGCCCGTCGGCCAGGCGCAACCAGCGGCCGACGTCGATCGCGGCGAGGAACCGCTCGTCGTGGCTGACCACCAGCAACGCGCCCCGGTAGGCGTGCAGCGCGCTCTCCAACTGGCTGACGCTGACCAGGTCGAGGTTGTTCGTCGGCTCGTCGAGCAGGAGCAGCTGCGGCGCCGGTTCGGCGCCCAGCACGCACGCGAGGGTGGCGCGCAGCCGCTCACCGCCGGAGAGCACCCCGACCGGAAGGTGCGCCCGCGGGCCGCGGAACAGGAAGCGGGCGAGCAGGTTCATCCGCCGCGCGTCAGGGGCCCGCGGCGCGAACGCGGCGAGATTCTCCGCGACGGTACGGTCCAGGTCGAGCAGGTCCAGGCGCTGCGACAGGTACGCGATCCGGCCCTCGGCGCGCGTGATCCGGCCGCTCTCCGGTTCCAGGTCACCGTCGATCAGGCGCAGCAGCGTGGACTTGCCCGCGCCGTTGGCACCGAGCAGGGCGATCCGCTCCGGGCCCCGGATCGTCAGGTCGACACCGCCGGCGGCGAACAGTGGGCGGCCGCCGTGCCGGACCCGCACGCCCTCGACGGTGAGCAGCGTGCGCCCGGCCGGCACGGTGGTGGCGGGCAGCTCCACGGTGATCGTCTTCTCGTTGCGCAGCGCCCGCTCGGCCTCGTCCAGCCGCGCCCGGGCGTCGTCGACCCGCCCGGAGTGCATCTCGTTCGCCTTGCCCGCGGACACCTGCGCGTCCCGCTTCATGCCACCGGCGACGATCCTCGGCAGGCCCGCGTTCTTCAGGTTGCGGGCCGCGTTCCCGGCCCGCCGGGCCGCCCGCTCGCGGGCCTCCTGCAACTCCCGCTTCTCCCGCTTGAGCTCCTGTTCGGCGCTGCGCACGTTCTTCTCCGCCACCTCCTGCGCGGCCCGCACGGCCGCCTCGTACGAGGTGAAGTTCCCGCCGTGGAAGCGCAGCTCACCGCGTTCGAGTTCGGCGATGCGGTCCATCCGGTCCAGCAGTGCCCGGTCGTGGCTGACCAGCAGCAGGCAGCCATGCCACTGCTCCAGCACGTCGTGCAGCCGGTGCCGGGCGTCGAGGTCGAGGTTGTTCGTCGGCTCGTCCAGCAGCAGCACGTCGGGCTGCTTGAGCAGCTGCGCCGCCAGGCCGAGGGAGACCACCTGACCACCGCTGAGCGTGCCCAGGGGCCGGTCGAAGGCCAGGTCGCCGAGGCCGAGCCGGTCGAGTTGCGCGCGGGTGCGCTCCTCGATGTCCCAGTCGGCGCCGATCGTGGTGAAGTGCCTCTCGTCGGCGTCACCGGCTTCGATGGCGTGCAGTGCCGCGATCAGCGGGGCGATCTCCAGCACCTCGGCCACGGTGAGGCCGGCGGCCAGCGGCAGGCTCTGCGGGAGGTAGCCCAGGACGCCGTCGACGGTCACCGACCCGGCGGCCGGGCGGTACTCGCCGGCGATCAGCCGCAGCAGCGTGCTCTTGCCGGCGCCGTTCGGCGCGACCAGGCCGGTCCGGCCGCCGCCGAGGGTGAAGGAGAGGTTCTGGAAGACCGGCGTGTCGTCCGGCCAGGAGAAGGTCAGGTTCGAGCAGACGACAAAGGAATCGGACATCGGGCGACGACCTCGACGTACGGGCGGGCGGACCGGATCCGCCCGGCGGGGGACATGGTCACGAGGGAACGACGGGACGACCACGGCGCTCGCCTGCGGTCGGTCGCGTCTCCGGGCTCACCCGGAGATGTCGTCGTCACCCGCCATGTCTGCTCTCCCTGTGCGATCTGCGCGTCACCGCTGTGCGATCTGCGCGTCTTCCCGCTGCGATCTGCGCGCTCGGACCGGTCGGGTTCACGGTAGCACCGACCGTGCCCACGGGTGGGTACGGCCGTCGTCCGGCGGTGCCGGCGACCGGCGTGACCTGCGTTACCTCTCGCCGAGACGGGAATGTGATCACCGGAGGCGCATTTGACTCAGGGTGTGAGTGCCGCACCCTCTTCCGCCCGGGCGCACGCCGACCGGGCGGAGATCCCCCAGACGACCGATGCCACCCCGACACCCACCCCGGGCGACCTGATGAGCCGGGGCCAGCGGCTCAAGCTCGTGCTGGTCCTCGGCTCGCTGATCGCTGTGGGTCCGCTGACGATCGACATGTACCTGCCCGCGCTGCCCGCCATCGTCACGGACTTCGCGACCACGTCGGCGGCGGTCCAGTTGACGCTCACCGGCACGCTCGCCGGGCTGGCCGTCGGGCAGTTGCTGATCGGGCCGCTGTCGGACGCGATCGGGCGGCGCCGCCCGCTGATCGCCGGCCTCCTGCTGCACATCGTGGCGTCGGCGCTGTGCGTGGTCGCCCCGAACATCGCCGTCCTCGGCGTCCTGCGCGTCGTGCAGGGCCTCGGTGTCGCCGCGACCGCGGTGGTGGCGATGGCGGTGGTGCGTGACCTGTTCAGCGGGGCGGCGTTCGCCACCCTGCTGTCCCGGCTGCTGCTGGTGATGGGTGCGGCGCCGGTCCTCGCCCCGACGCTGGGCGGCGGCGTGCTGCGGTGGACCGACTGGCGGGGCGTCTTCGTGGTCCTTGCCGTATTCGGGGTGCTGCTCGTCGTGCTGGCCACTGTCGCCCTGCCCGAGACACTGCCGCCCGCGCGCCGCCAGCGCGGTGGAGTCGTCGCGACCGTGATGACGTACGGCGGGCTGCTGCGGGACCGGGTCTTCGTCGGCCTGGTCCTGGTCGCCGGACTGGCCATGGCGGCGCTGTTCGCGTACGTCGCGGGGTCGTCGTTCGTGCTGCAGGACGGGTACGGGCTCGACGAGCAGCAGTTCGGCCTGGCGTTCGGCGCGGGCGCGGTGGGCCTGATCGGCGCCACCCAGTACAACGTGCGGCTGCTGCGCCGCTACCCGTCGCAGTGGATCCTGCTGACCTCGCTGGTGGCGGGCACGGTGGCCGGGCTGGCCCTGGTGGTGTTCGCCGCGACCGGCTTCGGCGGGCTGCCCGCCCTGCTGGTGTCGCTGTGGCTGGTGCTGGCGGCAGCGGGCCTGGCCATGCCGAACGCCCCGGCGCTGGCCCTGTCCCGCCACGGTGAGGCGGCCGGCACCGCGTCCGCCCTGCTCGGCGCCGTGCAGTTCGGCGTGGGCGCGGTGGCGGCGCCGCTGGTCGGTGTGCTCGGCACCGGCGCGGTGGCGATGGCCCTGGTGGTGGCCGGCGGGATGGTGGCGGCACTGGTGGTGCTGCTGGTCGTCGTCCGGCCGTCCCGGCTCGCCGGTCTGGAGGCGGCTCCGGCGGTCGCTGTCGCGCACTGATCGGACGGCCCGGATCGGCGGCGGGTGCGCGCGGTGCCTACGCTGCTGCCATGACCGTCCCGGCCCGCATCCTGGTCGAGGGGATCCACGGTTCCGGCAAGTCGACGCTCGCCGCGCATCTGGCGCAGCGGTTCGGCCTGCCCTGGTTTCCGGTCGACGATCTGCTGTGGGAGCCCGGCTGGGTCGAGGTGCCGGTCGCCGAGCAGCGACGCCGGATCGAGGCGATCTGCCGGCGCGACAGCTGGATTCTCGACGGCGCGTACCACGGGTGGCGGGACGTGGTCCTCGGCCGCGCCGACCTGGTGATCGGCCTGGACTATCCGCGTGGGGTCTCGTTCCGCCGGCTGCTGCGGCGCACGCGGCGGCGGCTGGCGAGCGGCGAGGAGATCTGCAACGGCAACCGGGAGTCCTGGGGGAGCGTGCTGTCTCCCGACTCGGTCCTGGTGTGGCACGTCACCGGGTTCAGCCGGGCGCGCCGGCGCATGCGGGCCTGGGCGGCCGACCCGGCCGGTCCGCCGGTGCTGCTGTTCGACGACCCGGGCGCCCTCGACGGCTGGCTGGCCCGGGGCGCGCCGGCAGGACCGCGGGTGCCGCGGCCCGGCGCCTAGCGTGAACGACCTGCCCGCCCGCGGGGGCGCTCACCCGAAGCCCTCGGTCCACTTACATCGGGAAGCGGCCCCGGCGCCACTGCCAGTGGCGTCCCGCCCGGATGTGGTCGACGACCGCGCGCTGGAGCACGGTGCGGCGCGGCAGCCGGTCCAGCGGCGTGTCCAGGGTGCGGAACACGAACCGCAGCATCTCGGTGTCGCCGTCGAGACCGGGCAGTTCCTGGTAGGGCTCCACTGTGAACCGCCGCTGGAACCGGACGATGTTGGAGTCCTCCGGCAGGTATTCGCGCAACTGCGGGTCGAGCAGCCAGGAGCCGCAGGAGAACGCGGTGTAGCGCTCGTCGGGGAAGTGGCGCGGGAAGAACGCGCGGGCCCGCTCCAGCGACGCGTCGACCGCCTCCGGGGTCAGCGGTCCCGAGTCCGGGACGTGCAGCTCGATCGCCTCGGCGTCGCCGCGCTGGTGCTGGAGCCGGCCCAGTTCGTAGATGCCGCCGCGCGCGTGCAGCGTCAGCCAGCACTGGATGACCGGCCAGCCCTCACCGTTCATCCGCCGGTCGACGGCGAGGTTGCTGCCCAGGTCGGCGAGCGTCGTCCAGGACACCTCGTCGGGCACGCCGTGGTCGGTGTGGTAGGCCCGGGCCACGTCGACCAGTGCCAGGTACGCGTAGGCGTACAGGTGCCGCCAGGCCGGACCCCGCTCGCGGGGCAGCGCCGGGCCCGGCGGCAGCCAGGCGAAACCACCGAGGTCGGCGCGGACCAGGGCGATCGAGCGGTCGAGCAGCCAGCGCAGCTCCGGCGTCCACAGTGGCGACCCGGGCTCCGGCCAGCCCGCCAGGATCTCGGCGGCGTCGTCGGGGCGGACCGCGAGCCGGTCCAGCAGCGCGGGCGCGTCCGCCCGGGCGGGCAGCGGCGCGGAGGGCAGGTCACCGGCGAGCCGGCGCACCCGGTCGACCTCCTCGGCGGGCACGCCGAGCCGGCCGGCGACGTCGTCGACATCCATGGCGACGACGCTACCGGCCGGCGCCCGCTCTAACAGCCCCGTGCGGTGCTCAGCGCCGTTGCTGGCACGGCACGCAGAAGCGGGCCGAGGGCAGGATCTCCAGGCGGGCGGTCGGGATGTCCTGCCCGCAGCGTTCGCAGACGCCGTACGTGCCCTCGGACATCCGCTTGAGCGCCTGTGCGGTGTCCGCGACGCCCTGGCGGGCGACCTCGATCAGCCGGCGCAGCGTGTCCGGGTCGTGGCCGCCGTGGCCGGGCTGCCGCGTGTGCAGCGTCAGCTCGGTGAGCTGGTCGGTGTACTCGCCGAACTGCCGGTCGAGCAGTTCGCGCAGGGTGTCGGTGCGGTTGAGGGCGTGCGTCATGATGTGGCGCTCCTTTCCGGGCGGCGCTGGGTGTCGTGCGGGTGGCGCAGGGCCGAGATGGCGGCCATGCCGGCGCCGGTCAGCGCCGCGGTACGGGGTGACGCGGCCCGGTGGACCGTGGCGCCGAGCGTGGCCACCAGGCGGGCGGTCACGTCGGGCCGGGTGGCGCCGTCGCCGATGACGACCGGGCCACGGGTCAGCGCGGCGCGGACCAGGGGCCGCAGCGCCGCGTCCTGCCGCAGCTCGCGTACCAGCCGGGCGGTGGTGTCGGCGAGCATGACGGCGGTCGTCGTGTGGTTCAGGTCCCGGGTGCCGACGTCGGCCCGCCGGGCGGCGACCACCCGGCCGTCCTCCAGCAGCGCCACCTCGCTGAGCTGGGCGCCGATGTCGGCGACCAGCAGCGTGCCGGCGGCGGCGCCGGCGCCGATGGCGCCCGCCCGGACGCTGTCGAGGAACAGCAGCCGGGACGGCGCGAGGACGGCGGTCAGCACCCGGCGCGCCGCCTCCTGCTCGGCCGGCGCGGCGAGCACCGGACGGCAGGCCACCACCAGCGCGCCGACCGGGACCGGGGTGCGGTGGTCGCGCAGGATCCGGCGCAGCTCGGTGACGCAGGCCGGACCGTCGACGATCCGCCCGCGCCGGACGACCGGGCTGCGCAGGCCGTGCCCGACCGGGACGCTCAGCGTCCGGCCCGGTCCCAGCCAGATCCGCAGCAGGCTGCTGCCGAGGTCCACGGCGATCGGCGCCGCGTCGACGGTCACCGACGGGCGGCTGCCGTGGGAACGGCCGATCAGCATGCCGGTACGGGCCGGCGGGCGAATGGCGGTGACAGGGTGCGGCATACCGACCTCTTTCGGATCAGGGTGCCCAACCGGGCGGTGGACGGTGCGGGGAAGGGGCGTGGCCGGGGCCGCGGGCGTCGGATTCACTCGACGACGCCGGTGGCCGGGGGCTTCAGACGCGCTTCTGGTCGCCGCTCGCAGGTCGGGACGCGACGAGAACGGCGAACGCCGGTGGTGGAGCCATCGACGTGCGGGTCATGCTCACCACCTCCTCGCTGCTCGGTACCGCCTCGGACCTCCAGCGTCGCCGGGAACAGCACGCGCGGCACTGCACGCCACCGGCCAACAACGGGCGCGATGATTGCCGGTCGCCGGAACCCGGATCTCCCCATCCCCCCTGGCTATGGTTGACACATGGAGAACGCGAGCGCAGCTCGAACGTCTTCCGCGTCGCCCTGACGCCGGCCGGTTCCGGCGGGTCCGCGGCGACCGCGTCCGAAGGAGGTCCCCGTGATCATCGAACGTACAACCCTCCCCGGCATCGGGGTCCGGCACACGCTGGTCACCGAGGAGGGCCGTCGCATCGGGGTGATCGACTACCAGGTGGGCGGCCGGCGCGACGTCGTCCACGACGACCCGGACGACCCGGACCGCATGGTCACGCTGACCCTCACCCGCGACGAGGCGGCGGCCCTGGCCAACCTGCTCGGTTTCCCGGAGCTGGTCGCCGTACCGGCCTGAGCCGGCCCTACGCCGGCAGCGGCCGGCGCGGCCAGTCCAGCGCCCGCGCCCCGAGCACGGCGGCGTGCAGCGTGAACCGGTCCCGCGCGTCGGCGGGGTCGTAGCCGCTCAACGCCCGGATCCGGGCCAGCCGGTAGGTGACGGTGCGCACCGACACGTGCAGCCGCCGGGCGGCCTCGGTGGCGACCTCGCCGCAGGCGAAGTACTCGTTGAGCGTGTCCAGCAGCGGCTCGGCGCCGCCACGTGCCTGGGCCAGCGGCGTCAGCACCGCCCGGACCAGGTCGACCATGGCGGGCTGGTCACGCAGCAGCACCCGGTAGATCAGCAGGTCGTGCGCGTCGATCACGGATGCCTCACTGTGCAGGCGGCGTGCTGTGGTCAGCGCCTCCCGGGCCTCCTCGTACGAGCGGGCGATGCCGTAGACGCCGGGATGCGGGCGGCCCACCGCCACCTGCCACGGCCGGCCCCGCACCAGGCGGTCCAGCTCGCCGTGCATCAGCGTGCCGAGGTTCGCGGACGGGCCGGCGTCACGGCCCCGGTCGGCGGTCACCGGGTCCGCCGGGGCGATCACCACGAGCAGGCCCTCCTTGGTCGCCACCAGCACGTCCCGGTCACCGAGCCGGTCGAAGATGACCCGCTCCAGCGCGCTGATCGCCGCCTCCGTGTCCGGCAGCCGGCGGCCGGGCGCGGCGAGCGCGACCTGGTGCACCCGGGCCAGGTCCAGGCCGAACGGCTCGGCCCGCTCCACCAGGCCGCCCAGGTCGGAGTCGCCGCGCAGCAGGTCGTCGACGAGTTCCCGGCGCAGTGACTCCTCGCGCCGGACGAGTTCCCGGCGGGCCACCGCGTACCCCTCGGCGAGCGTGGCCACCGCGGTGTCGACCACGTGCAGGACGGCGTCGGCGGCGGCGCGGACCGCCTCGCTGTCGTCGGACCGGTCCAGGTGCGGCAGTTGCCGCCAGACGCGCCGCGCCGCGGACAGGTAGAGGCGTACCGCGCGGCCGGCGGAGATCCCCTGCTCGGCCGCGCGCCGGCCCAGCGCGCCGACCGCGTCGAGTTCGGCGCGGCGCGGCCGGCGGCCGGTCACCGCCGCGTCGGTGAGCAGCCGCAGGTAGTCGCCGAGCAGCTCCACCGGCACGCCACCGGCGTCGGCGCCCGCCTCGCGGGCCACCTCGGCCAGCCACTGCTCGTCCTCGCCGCCCGCGACCGGACCTGGCCGGCGGACGCTGTCGGTCATCGCGATCCCCCCGTGCGGGGCCCGCGCCGGAGGCCGGCCCACCGCGCCCAGCGTAGGCCGCGGGGCCGGCGTCGGCGGGCGTGACCGGCCCGTCCGGGGGCGGGCGCGCCCGGCGTCATGCCCGCGACTGCGGGCCGGGGTCGATCACCAGCGCCGGGCCGATTCGCCGCTCACCCCGGGGACCCCGGGTCAGCCGCCGCGCCGCGACCGCCGGGTCGTCGTCGGCGGCGGTCACCTGATCGGGTACGCGCACCCAGTGCCGGCGGTGCGCGTCGGCGTACGCGGCGCCGAGGACGGCGATCCGGCGGCCCTCGACCGGTGCCGGCCGCAGGTCCCCGCCGGGGGCGGTGGCGCCGAGCGCCGGACCGGCCGGCACCGCCGCGAGTTCGCCCCGGTCACCGGCGACGGTGATCAGGTCGGGGGAGCCGCAGCGCACCGCCGCCACGGCGCCGGCCCGGTCCACCCGCACGATCGTGGCGCGCAGGTGACCCGCCGGGGCGAGATCGCGTACCGCCCGGTCGAGCACGCCGGCGAGGTCCGGCAGCGTGCGTCCCGGCCGGGCGTGGCGGCGGAAGGTCTGCTCGACGGCCCGGCGCCCGGCGGGGGTGTCCAGTGCCGCGCCGGTGACCGTGCCGATCAGGGCGAGCAGGCCGCCGCCGCGCAGCGGAACGGCGGCACCGATCTCCCCGGGTGTGCCGCAGATCGCCAGCGCGGCGCGTCCGGGGCCGGCCGGCACGGTGAACACCGCGACGTCCGGCGGGCCGGCGGCGCGCGCCACGGTCGCGGTCCGTGTCCGGCGGCGGGCCCAGGCCAGGGCCGGCACCGCGGCCAGGCTGACCGCCGAGGCGAGCAGCGCCTGCGGATCGCTGCGGTGGCCGGGGATGACCGGTACGACGACCGACAGCACTACCAGCGCGCCCGCCCAGGCCGACACCAGCACCGCCACCCGGGGCCGGGCCGAGACGCCGAGCAGGCCCGGTAGGAGCACCCAACCCAGCGGCGTGCTGACCTCGGCGAGGCCCATCAGCATCGCGTTCCCGGTGGTGCCCGCCAGGGCGGCTCGCATCGGCAGCACGCCGACCACCCTATCGGGGCGCCCGCCGGACGCCGACCGGTGTACCGGGCAGACCAAACCTCACTCCTTACCCGAAACAGAGCGGAGCTGACACGACACGTTCGCGTGATTCTCTCGACATACCGTCTCGCGGCCTGGCCGGTTAGGGTTGACGTACCGCAGGTCGATCTTGAGGAGTGTGTGTGCTGGTTCTGGTGGCGGTCCATGCGTTCGCAGCCGTGACCGCCCCCGTGCTGGTACGCCTCCTCGGTAGACGTGTGCTCTACCTGCTGGCCGCCGTCCCGGCCGCGGCGCTGGTCTGGGCGCTGACCCGGACCGAGGCGGTCCGCTCTGGCCGGCCCGTCGTCGAGACGGTCACCTGGGTGCCGCAGCTCGGGCTGGACCTCGCGTTGCGGATGGGCACGCTGTCCTGGCTGCTGGTGCTGCTCGTCGGCGGTGTCGGCGCGCTCGTGCTGGTCTACAGCGCGCGCTACTTCGACTCCGACGATCCCAGCCTCGGCCGGTTCGCCGCGGTGTTCGTCGCGTTCGCCGGCGCGATGCTCGGCCTGGTGGTCTCCGACGACCTGCTGCTGCTCTACGTGTTCTGGGAACTGACCACCGTCTTCTCGTACCTGCTGATCGGCAGCGATCCCACCAAGCGGGAGAGCCGGCGGGCCGCGATGCAGGCGCTGCTGGTGACCACGCTCGGCGGCCTGGCGATGCTCGCCGGGTTCGTGATGCTGGGCCAGCACGCCGGCTCGTACCGGTGGTCCGAGATCTCCGGGAACCTGCCCGACGGCGGCTACCTCACCGTCGCGCTGGTGCTCGTCCTGCTCGGCGTGACGAGCAAGTCGGCGATCTTCCCGTTCAGCTTCTGGCTGCCGCGCGCGATGGCCGCGCCCACGCCGGTCAGCGCCTACCTGCATGCCGCCGCCATGGTCAAAGCGGGTGTGTTCCTGGCCGCGCTGATGGGCCCGGCGGTCGGCCAGGCCACCGTGTGGCGGGCGGTCCTGCTCGCCGGCGGCCTGATCACACTGTTCCTCGGCGGGTGGACGGCGCTGCGGCAGGTCGACCTCAAGCTGCTGCTGGCGTACGGCACCGTGAGCCAGCTCGGCCTGCTCATGGTGATCCTCGGCGCGGGCACCCGGGACACCGCGCTGGCCGGCGCCGCGATGCTGCTGGCACACGCCCTGTTCAAAGCCACCCTCTTCCTCGTCGTCGGCGTCGTCGACCACGTCACCGGCACCCGTGACCTGCGCGAACTGAGCGGTCTGGGTCGCCGGGCGCCGGTGCTGGCGGCCGTCGCCGGCCTCGCCGCCGCCTCCATGGCCGGCCTGCCGCCGCTGTTCGGCTTCGTGGCCAAGGAGGCCGCGCTGGAGGCGTTCCTGCACGGCGGGACCGTCGAGCTGCTGGTGCTCGCCGGGGTGGTCGTCGGCTCGGCGCTGACGGTGGCGTACACGCTGCGCTTCCTCTGGGGCGCGTTCGCCGCCAAGCCCGGCGTCGCGGAGACCCGGCCGCACCGGATCGAGCCGGCGTTCATCGGCCCGGCGGCGGTGCTCGCCCTGGCCGGCCTCGCGGTCGGCATCGGCGCCCCGGCGGTGGACCGGGTGCTCGCCCCGTACGCCGACCAGTTCCCGACCGCCGACCCCGGCTACCACCTGGCGCTCTGGCACGGGCTGACGCCCGCCCTCGGCCTGTCCGCGCTGGCCGTCACCGGCGGCGTCGCGCTGTTCCTCCTGCTGCACCGCCGCCGTCCGTACCTGGCCCGGCTGCCCTTCGACGGCGCCACCGGCTACGACCGGCTGGCGAGCGCCGTCGACCGCGCGGCGGTGGAGCTCACCGGCGCCACCCAGCGCGGATCCCTGCCGTTCTACCTCGGCGTCATCCTGCTGGTGCTGGTGATCATGCCGGGCGGCGCGCTGCTGGCCGGCGTGCCCTGGGCACAGCGGTTCCAGCTGTGGGACACGCCGTTGCAGGCCGTCGCGGGCGCGGTGGTCGTCGTCGCCGCGCTGGTGGCCGCCCGCGCCCGCCGCCGGCTCACCGCGATGATCCTGGTCGGGGTGACCGGCTACGGCACGGCGCTGCTGTTCATCCTGCACGGCGCGCCGGACCTGGCGCTCACCCAGTTCCTGGTGGAGACCGTCACGATCGTGATGTTCGTGCTGGTGCTTCGCCGCCTGCCGCGCCGGTTCTCGGCCCGCCCGATCCGCGCCACCCGGCGGTTCCGCGTCGCGCTCGGCGTGGCCGTCGGCCTGGTCACCGCCGGCATGGCGTACGTCGCGGCGGGCAGCCGGACGGCCACGCCGATCTCGGCCGGCTTCCCGGACGAGGCGGTGTCCTACGGCGGCGGCAAGAACGTGGTGAACGTGACGCTCGTCGACATCCGCGCCTGGGACACGATGGGCGAGATCGCGGTGCTGGTGGTGGCCGCCACCGGCGTGGCCAGCCTGATCTTCCGCGGCACCCGCGCGCTGGACCTGCGCAGCGGCATCCCCGGCGCCGGCCGGCAGCAGTCGTCGCGTCCGCGCTGGCTCACCACCGGCGCGACCTCCCGGCAGCAGTCGGTGATCCTCCAGGTCGTCACCCGGCTGCTCTTCCACGCCATCCTGCTGTTCGCCATCTACCTGCTCTTCTCCGGCCACAACGCGCCGGGTGGCGGGTTCGCCGCCGGGCTGGCCGCCGGCCTCGGCCTCGCGGTGCGATACCTGGCGGGCGGGCGTACCGAACTCAACGGCGCCGCGCCGGTGGACGCCGGGTTCGTGCTCGGCGCGGGACTGTTCGTCGCGGTCGGCACCGGCGTCGTCGCGATGCTGCTGGGCGGCGAGTTCCTGCAGAGCGCGACGCTCGACTTCCACCTGCCGCTGCTGGGCCACGTCCACTTCGTCACGTCCGTGTTCTTCGACGTCGGCGTCTTCCTCATCGTGGTCGGCCTGGTGCTGGACATCCTGCGCAGCCTGGGCGCCGAGATGGACCGCCAGGAGGAGGACGACGAGCAGGAGAACGAACCGGCCGGCGTACGGGAAGAGGAGCTGGTGTGAGCCCGAACATCCCCAACCTGGTCTACATCCTGGTGATCGGCGTCCTGTTCGCCACCGGGGTCACGCTGCTGCTGGAACGCAGCCTCACCCGCGTCCTCATGGGGGTCATCCTGCTCGGCAACGGCGCGAACCTGCTGCTGCTCACCGGCGGCCGGGCGGGCGGCCCGCCGATCGTCGGCACCTCCGCCGAGGAGGACATGTCCGACCCGCTGCCCCAGGCGATGGTGCTGACCGCGATCGTCATCACGCTCGGCATGACCGCCTTCCTGCTCGCCCTCGCCTACCGCAGCTGGCACCTCAACGGCCACGACGAGGTGCAGGACGACGTCGAGGACCGCCGCATCATGGAGCTGGCCGACCGGGACGAGGGCCCCGGCACCGCCGACGCCGACGTGGCCGACGGCAGTCCCGAGGCGCGGGTCCTGGCCGCCGCCGAGGCGGAGGGGGGCCGATGACCTGGCTCGTTCCGCTGCCGGTGGTGATGCCGCTGCTCGGCGCGGCCCTCACCCTGCTGCTCGCCCGGCGGGCCCGCATCCAGCGGTGGGTAAGCATCGTGGTGCTCGCGGCCACCGTCGCGGTCGCGGCTCTGCTGCTGGTCCGCTCGTCGCTGGACGGCCCGCTGGTGGTGGAGGTGGGCGGCTGGGCCGCGCCGATGGGCATCGTGCTCGTCGCCGACCAGCTCGCCGCGCTGATGCTCGTGGTCTCCGCCTCGGTGACGCTGTGCGTGCTCGTCTACTCCATCGGGCAGGGCATGGCCGACGGCAACGAGGAGACGCCGCTGTCGGTCTACCACCCGACCTACCTCGTGCTGACCGCCGGCGTGTGCAACGCGTTCCTCTCCGGCGACCTGTTCAACCTCTACGTCGGCTTCGAGATCCTGCTGGTGGCCAGCTACGTGCTGCTGACGCTGGGCAGCACGGAGACGCGGATCCGGGCCGGCACCACGTACGTCGTGGTCAGCCTCCTGTCGTCGCTGATCTTCCTGGTGGCGATCGGCCTGGTCTACTCCGCCACCGGCACGCTGAACCTGGCCCAGCTCGCCGACCGCCTGGACGCGCTCCCCGACGACCTGCGCCTGGTCCTGCAGGGCATGCTGCTGCTCGCGTTCGGGATCAAGGCGGCGGTGTTCCCGCTGTCGGCGTGGCTGCCGGACAGCTACCCGACCGCGCCCGCGCCGGTCACAGCGGTCTTCGCCGGCCTGCTCACCAAGGTCGGCGTGTACGCGATCATCCGCACCGAGACGCTGCTGTTCCCCGGCGGCCGCACCGCCGACCTGCTCATGGTGATAGCGGCGTTGACCATGGTGGTCGGCATCCTGGGCGCGGTGGCCCAGTCCGACATCAAACGGCTGCTGTCGTTCACGCTGGTCAGCCACATCGGCTACATGCTGTTCGGGGTCGGCCTGACCACCCCGCTCGGCCTGTCCGCGGCGATCTTCTACGTGGTGCACCACATCACCATCCAGACCACGCTGTTCCTCGCCGCCGGCCTGGTCGAACGGCGCGGGGGCAGCACCGCGCTGGACCGCCTCGGCGGGCTGGCCCGGCTGTCGCCGCTGCTGGCGCTGCTGTTCTTCGTGCCCGCCCTCAACCTGGCCGGCATACCACCGTTCTCCGGGTTCCTCGGCAAGCTCGGTCTCGTGCAGGCCGGCGTGGACGACGGCGGGTTCCTGGCCTGGGCGCTCGTCGCCGGTGGGCTGCTGACCAGCCTGCTCACGCTCTACGCCATCGCCCGGGTGTGGAACCTGGCGTTCTGGCGGGCCCCGCACCCGGACATGCCGGGGCCCGGCGACGCCGACCGGGCGGCCCGGACCGAGGGCGCCGAGCAGCCGCACGAGGGCGCCTCGCCGGCCGGTGCCGTACTGCCCCGGCTGATGACCGTGCCGACCGCCGCCCTGGTGGTGCTCGGTCTGGCGCTGACAGTGGTGGCCGGGCCACTGTTCGAGATCAGCACCGACGCCGCCGACGACCTGTTGCGCCGTGCCCCGTACGTGGAGGCCGTGTTCCCGGAGGGACCGCCGTGACCAGTCAGCCGAAAGCGCCGCTGACCGCCCGTGACCGCTGGCGCAACCGAGCGATCGCCGTGACCGGCCTGGTCACCGTCTGGGTGCTGCTGTGGGGCACCTTCAGCTGGGCGAACGTGATAAGCGGCCTGGTCGTCGCCGCGGTGCTGCTCGTGGTCTTCCCGCTGCCACCGGTGACGTTCGCCGGCCGGATCCGGCCGGTGCCGCTGCTGAGGTTCCTGGCGCGCTTCCTGCGCGACCTGGTCGTGGCGTCCGCGCAGATCGCCTGGCTGGCCGTCCGGTCCAACCACCCCCAGTCGGCGATCATCGGGGTGCCGCTGCGGGTGAACACCGACCTCAACCTGACCCTCAACGCCGAAGCCCTGTCGCTGGTGCCGGGCAGCCTGATCGTGGAGGCCGACCGGAGCACGGGCACGCTCTACGTGCACGTCATCGGCATCCGCAGCCGCGACGAGGTGGAGCGCTTCCGCCAGAGCGTGCTGGAACTGGAGCAGCGCATCGTGGCGGCCGTCGGCTCGCCCGAGGAACTGGAGCTGGTCCGCCGATCCGCACCCGCCGGGCCGTCCCGGTCGGTCGACCTGGAAGGGGCACCGACGTGACAGTCGTCGCCGTGATCGTCACCCTGTTGCTCGTCGCTGCCGGTGGGCTCACCCTGGTCCGCATCATCCGCGGCCCGTCGATCCTCGACCGGGCGGTCGCCACCGACGTGCTGCTCGCCGTCGCTGTCGCGGCCATCGCGACCGAGGCGGCCTACAGCCGGGACGCCACCGCGCTGCCGGTGCTCGTGGTCCTGGCCCTGGTCGGTTTCGTCGGCTCGGTGAGCGTCGCCCGCTTCGCCGCGCGGAGGAACCCGAAATGAGCCTCGACACGGTCCTGGACACCGTCGCCGGTGCCTGCCTGATCGCGGGCGCGCTGCTCTGCCTCGCCGCCGGCATCGCGCTGGTCCGGTTCCCGGACGTGCTGTCGCGCATGCACGCCGCGGCCAAGCCGCAGGTGCTCGGACTGCTGCTGGTGCTGCTCGGTTGCGCGCTGCGGCTGCGTACCGGGGTGGACATCACCACGCTGGTGCTGGTCGGCCTGTTCCAGCTCGCCACCGCCCCGGTGGCCGCGCACATGGTCGGGCGGACCGCCTACCCGCACGACGACATCCGGCGGGACCTGCTGATCACCGACGAGCTGGCCGGTCACATCGACCGCATCCGCGCCGACCGGGCCGGTGAGCCGCGGGAGACGTCGCCGGTCCACACGTCCTGACGATCGCGAGCGCCGGAACAGGGGAGCCCATGAGCGGCACTGTCTACGAGAACGCCCGCATCCACACCCTCGACCCGGCCCGCCCGTACGCCGAGGCGATGCTGGTCCGCGGCGAGCGGATCGTCGCCGTCGGTGATCTCGCGGAGTGCCGGGACCGGGCCGGCGGCGGCGCACGCCGGGTCGACCTCGACGGGATGGCCGTGCTGCCCGGCCTGATCGACAGCCACATCCACGCGGCGTCCTACGTGCGCGGGCTGGACCAGGCGGACCTGCGCGGCACGGCGAGCCTCGACGAGGCGCTGACCCGGATCGCGGGACACGCCGCCACGCTGCCGCCGGACGCCTGGCTGCTCGGCGGCGGGTGGGACAGCAACAGATGGACCCGGCCGGTGCAGCCGGACCGCATCGACCTGGACCGGGCCTGCCCGGACCGGCCGGCGGCGCTGCCGAGCATCGACGGCCACACCATCTGGGTGAACAGCGCGGCCCTGGCCCGGCTCGGCATCGACGCGGCCACCCCCGACCCGCCCGGCGGGCAGATCGCCCGGGACGAGCACGGCGAGCCGACCGGGATCCTGCGCGAGGCGGCGGCGGACGCGGCGTACGCGGTGGTGCGCTCCCCGCACGCCGGTGACCTGGTCGCACAGTTGCGTACCCACCTGCCCCGGCTGCTCGCCGCCGGGCTGACCAGCATCCACGACCTGGACGGGCAGGACGCCCGCGCCGCCTACGAGACGCTGTACGCGCGGGGTGAGCTGCCGCTGCGGGTGCACAAGACGATTCCGGCCACAGCGTTGGACGAGGCGATCGACAGCGGCTGGGCCACCGGGGACGGGGACCGCTGGCTGAGCACCGGCCCGGTGAAGATCTTCACCGACGGCGCGCTCGGCTCGCACACCTGCCTGATGACCGAGCCGTACGACGGTGAACCCGGCAACCACGGCATCGCTGTCACCCCGGCCGAGGAGTTCGAGCGGCTGGTGGCGCGCGCGGCCGGGGCCGGGATCGCGGTGGCGGCGCACGCCATCGGCGACGCGGCGAACCGGATGGTGCTGCGGGCGTACGCGCGCTGGCGCGAGTCGGCGCAACCCGGTCCGGCGGCCCGGCTGCGGCACCGGATCGAGCACACCCAGCACCTGCTGCCGGCCGACGTGCCGCTGCTCACCCACCACGGGGTGATCGCCTCGATGCAGCCCACGCACTGCACCAGCGACATCCCGCTCACCACCCGGATGCTCGCCGGCCGGGGCCTGGCCTCGTACGCCTGGCGCAGCCTGCTGGACGCCGGCGCCACAGTGGCGTTCGGCTCGGACGCCCCGGTGGAGGATCCCGATCCGTTCTTCGGCATCCACGCCGCGGTGACCCGGCAGCAGCCCGACGGCACCCCGCCGGGCGGCGTCGACCCGCACGAGCGGCTCGACCTGGACTCGGCGCTGCGCTGCTTCACCGAGGCCGGGGCGTACGCCTCCTACGAGGAGCACCTGAAGGGCCGGCTGCGCCAGGGCATGCTCGCCGACTTCATCGTGCTGCCCACCGACCCGTACCGGGTGGAGGCGCAGCGGCTGCGCGACCTGACAGTGGCGCTCACGGTGGTCGGCGGCGTGGTCCGCTGGCAGCGCTGACCGGTCCCGCCCGGACGCCGTTGTCCGGGCGGGACCCGGCGGTCAGGCGCCCTTCACCCAGTCGAGGCTGAACCGGGCGAAGTAGATGCCGCCGGTGTTGCCCACCTCGTACAGGTTGCCGACAGTGCCGTCGGCCAGCACCGCCATCGTCGAGTAGCCGGCGCCGCCGGGCTTGACCAGCGCCCGCGCCGGCCAGCTCGCGCCGTCGTCGGTCGACAGCCGTACGGTGAGGTCGTTGCGCGCGGTCGGGTGCGCGTTGTTGCTGAACAGCGCCGTGCGGGTGCGCACCGGCGCCCGGTTCGCGCCGACCTCGGACGGGCGCAGGTAGGACATCTCGTCGGCGTTGCAGAGCGGGTCGGGCAGCAGGGCGCTCGCCGTCGCCGCACCGAACGTCGCGGCCCCGTCGGTGGACGTGGCGTAGAACCGGCTGCGGGTCGAGTTGTGCCGCATGTTCTGCACCACCGCGCCCGTGCCGCGTTCGATCGCCTTGCTCTCGTTGATGTTCCCGCCGGCGGATCCGCCGCGCCGCCAGGTCACGCCGTGGTCGTCGCTGTAGATGTTCGCGGCGTGGCTGGTGCCGGCCGAGTCCCGGTAGGCGATCGGCTGGATGAGGCGGCCGGTGCTGGTCTGGATGCCGTGGCCGGAGGAGAAGAACACCTGCCGCCAGGTGGGGTCCTTGACGGCCGGGTTCAGCTCGACCGGGGCGCTCCAGGTGGCGCCGTTGTCCCGGCTGGTGATGTAGCGCAGGTGCATGCTGTTCGGGTCGTCGGCGGTGTTCAGGCCGGAGCCGCCGGACCAGAAGCTGATGCCGGGCCGGGGGGAGTAGGTGAAGAAGCAGTAGACGACGCCGGTGGCGCGGTCCACGAGCAGGCTGGGGTCGCCGACGCCCTCGCTGGTGGTGGGCGGGGCGTGGATGACGCGGGGCTGCTCGAAGGTCCGGCCGCCGTCGGTGCTGCGGATCATCACGATCTGGATGTTGTTGGTGCCGCCGCCGAGGTCGTACGAGCCGTTGACCCGGGCGTCGGCCACGGCGATCACGGTGCCGTTGTTGGTGACCGCCAGGCCGGGGATGCGGACCGAGGCGACGGTGCCGTCGTACCGGCCGCCCGCGCCGTTGAGGTCGCGGATCACGGTCTGCGTGGTGAGCAGCGTGGTGCTTGTCATCTGCGGGTTGCCGGTGGCCAGGTCGCAGGAGGTGGTGCCGCGCAGCGTGGTGTCGAAGCCGGGCGCGGTGACGCGCAGCGTGTACGGGGTGCCGGCGCCGACGGTCCAGTAGTGCGGGTAGTTGCCCCCGGCGGCGATCGTCCGGGTCCACGGTGAGCCGGTGCGCCCGGCCCATGTGACGGTGAAGTCCCGGGCGGTCGTGGTGCGGTTCTCCAGCGCGAGCTGGAGGCGGCCGTTGGTGCAGTCGAAGCTGGTGAGCGCGGACATGCCGGTGCCGCAGTGGAAGATGCCGCTGGTGGTGTCGTCCAGGCCGGTCGGGGTCGTGGTGCGCAGCGTGTACGGCGTGCCGGGGGACAGCGTCCAGTACAGCTCGGCGCTGCTGCCGGCGGCGACCGTGCGGGTCCACGGCGAGCCGGAGCGACCGGGCCAGGTCACGGTGTAGGTCTGCGTGGTGGCGCTGCGGTTGTCGAGGTCGAGCAGCAGCCGGCCGGTGGTGCAGTCGGCGCCGGCGGTGGCCGTCACTCCGGCCGGGGCGGCGGCCTGGGCCGCCGTGGTGGGCAGTACGGAGAGCAGGGTCAGGGCGGCCACCGCGAGGACGGTTGCCCGGCGCGGCATGGCGCGGCGAGGGGACACGTGGTTCCTTCCGGGACGGGGGAGGGGGATCGGATCGACTATCTGACGTCAGATGTCCGATGTCTGCACGCTAGGCGGATCCGCCCCGGCCCGTCAAGGATCGGTTCCGGTCGACGTCCGATACGGCGCCGAGAGCCCTCAGCGATCGCGCCCGGGCGCCTCGCCGAGCAGCGCCTCGCCCAACGCGGTGAGCCGGTGCAGCATCAGGTTGCCGTGCCGCTGGCTGACGATCAGGCCGGCCTCGCGCAGGATGGTGGTGTGATGGCTGGTGGTGGCCGGCGAGATGCGAGCGCGCCGGGCCAGCTCGCCGGTGGTGGCGCCGCCGGCGGCGGCGCGCAGCACCGCCACCCGGGTGTGGCCGAGCAGTGGGCCGAGCCGGCGTTGCGGGCCGGTCGGCGGCGTCGGTTCCGATCGTTGCCGGCACGCCGGGTAGACAAGCGTGGGCGGCAACTCCGGGTCGGCCAGCGTGATCGGCGCATGCCAGCAGAAGTACGACGGGACAAGCGTGATCCCCCGGCCGTCGAGACGCATCTCCCGGTCCTCCGGGTAGCCGTGCACGGACAGCACCGGGGGATCCCAGGAGGTCTCCGGGCTCAGGTCGTCGAGGATGCGCCCGGCGCCGTCGTCGAGGACCCATGCCCCGCGCAGGGCCCGGTCACCGGAGACGGCGGAGGTGACCTGCGTCCAGTGCGGAGCGAGTGCGACCCGGAAGTAGGCACGCAGCGCGTCGCCGAGGCAGTGCCGGGCGGCGGGTCGGCCGGCGGCCAGATCGACCAGCCAGGGGCTGTCGACGGGAGTCACCATCCGCCCCAGTTCGGTGCGGATCCGCCGGGCCGGGGTGTCGAGAACCAGGTCGATGCCCTCGTCGGGGTCGGTGACCGGGCCGGGGGTGAGGAAGTCCGGGAAGTACCGCCTGAGCGGCGCGATCGGCAGCAGCCGCTCGCGGAGGACCGGGACGAGGCCGGCTCGTTGCAGGTCGGGGCGCACCTGCCGGTGCCAGCGGGCGTAAGCCGCGTGGCCGGCCCGGGTCTGGAGGCGGTGCAGGCTACAGATGATCTCCCACAGTGGATCCGGCCGGGCCGCCAGCCGGGTGCGGCTGAGGTCCCCGGCCGTGAAGTGGATGCGTAGCGTCCCCATGACGCACAGTGTTCCCGCATGCGCCACCGCGCTCAGTCTCGTCCCTGACATTGATGTACATCACTGGATGGCGGGGGTGGGGGGGGGGCGGGGGGGGGCCGCCCCGAGGTGTCTCAGCCGGCGCCGCAGCTGGACCGCCAGCGGTGGGAGGCGATGTTGTCGTTGGCGTTGGCCATGTAACCGTCGCGGTTGGAGCCCCAGGTGAACCAGACGCCGGTGAGGTTGTCCCACGCGTCGCCGGCGCCGAGACAGGCGTACGCGCCGGTGTAGTCGGGGTGGATGTAGAGGGCGACCGGCCGGCCGCTGTTGGAGTCGTTCCACGCCGACGACGCCAGGTTGCGCATGCTGGCCCGGTTGTTGTTGTCGCAGTTGGCGTTCTCCGCCGTGTTGATCGTGTCCCAGTTGTTGTCGGCGTTGTACCACCAGCACCACCGGCCCGCCCAGCCGGCGTCCTGGCTGACGTAGAGGTACCCGCTGCCCGCGGCGGCGCGCTGCGCGGTGTCCGCGTGTGGGGTCGGCCGGGGCGCGGCCTGGGCGGCGGTGGCGGTGAAGGCCAGCGCGGCTGCCGCCGCGACCACTGTGGCCAGCACGGCGCGTACTGCTCTCATGGTGTTTCCCTCCGGTCGGTTCCTTCCGTGGCGGGCTGCCACGGACGTCGTGGGTGGTCAGCCGGCGGCCAGCGCGGCACGGGCCCGTGGCAGCGCGTCGGCCTCCAGGCGGAGCCGGTCCGCGATCTCGGCGCGGAACCGGGAGTCGACGGCCCGACGGTGCTCGGCGTCGAGCCGCCGGGCGAGCCGGCCGAGCCCGGTCCGCGTGGCGCAGGTCGCCTCCGCCACCGCCAGCCTGATCTCGCCGGGCGTGACGGAGCCGGGCGTGACGGGAGTCGGCTCCGGCGCCGACGCGCGGGCCGACGCCGGGTCCGCGACGTCGTGTCCGGCGGCCCGCATGCACCGCCGCCACGCCCGCACGCCGTCGGCGTAGCGGGGGTCGGCGAGCACCCGCCCGACGCGCGGGCCGGCGAGGTTGTCGGTGATCCGGGTGACGCGGTACCAGCCGGGCAGGTCGCGATAGAGCTGTCGCTCCGCCTCGGAGGTACAGCTGTGACTGCTGCGGCGCAGCACCCCGCCCGCCGGCAGCGTCACGCGCAACGCATCCGGCTCGCCCGGGTCGCCGTTGCGCGCGCGCACGGCGGCGGCGCCGCGCTCCGGTGGCAGCTCCCGGGCGTACCGCACGTTCGGGTCGGCCGCGATCGTCTCCTGGAGCCGGCGTTCCAGGGCGCCGCCGTATCCGTACCGGCGGGCGTAGGACACGTCGTCCAGGACGTACGGGAACTCGCGCAGTTCCGGCACCGGCTGCCGGGGGGCCGGCCAGTAGCGGAACCCGCGCCGTTGCATGCAGTCGCGGATCAGTACCTGCTCGGCGGCGTACAGCACCTCAGCGGGCGGGGCGGACGCGGCCGGAGCGGACACGGCCGGCGCGCTCGGGTCCGGTGGCAGTGCGGTCGCGCCGTGGTCAGCGGGCGGCGGCGCGGCGTCCCGGCTCGCGCCCAGCGCCCCGGCCACCGCCGCCGCGAGCACGGCCGGCACCGCTACCGCGTACCACCAGGACCGCGACCGGCGCGACACCACCGCCATGACACCCACCTCGGCCGTCCGGGGCGCCCGACGCGCCCGTCACAGACAGCTTCGGCACCGGGGGTGCCCCGGGACAGGGGGCTTCGATCAGGCTCGAACGACAGGTCCCGGCGTACGGCGGATCAGGGCTGCGCGGCGCGGGCGATGCTCGCCCGGATGGGCGCGTAGTGCTCGGCGATGGCCGAGCGCAGCGCCGCCGCGTCGGCGGCGGTGAGGGCGGCGACGATCGCCTGGTGCCGCTGGGCGGTGATGACCCGGTCCTCCGGCTCGGTGCGCAGGGTGGGCGCGACGATGGCCTGCACCTGCCAGAACGCCTCTGTCAACTGGACCAGCAGGTCGTTGCCGAGGGGTTCCATCAGCTTCAGGTGGAAGGCGCGGTCGACGTCGAGGAAGTCCTCGCCCTGGGCGGCCCGGCTGTGCATCTCGTCGGCGAGCGCGGACAGCTCCGACCGGTGCTGCTCGTCCAGCGCGTCGATGACGGTGGCGGCCAGGCCCTGCTCCAGCGTCTGGCGGACGTCGACGACCTGGGCCAGGACGTGATGGTCGTCCTCGCCACTGAGCAGGCCCCGGAACGTCAGGCTCTCCACCAGGGCGTTGAGCGACATGCGGCCGACGAACGTGCCGTGGCCGTGGCGTACCTCCACGATGTCGAGCGCGGAGAGGATCTTGACCGCCTCGCGGACGCTGGACCGGCTGGCACCGACCGCCTCGCACAGTTCCGTCTCGGTGGGCAGGAGGTTTCCCGGCTTCAGGCGGTTGCGCAGGATGTACTCCTTGATCCTGGTCGCCACCTCCTGCCGGCGAGGGCTGGGCCGCTCGGCGCCGCGTAGCGGACTGGCGTCAATGGTCGTCATCTGCCCCTTGCCCTTCGTTCCCGAATCTGTCACTCTCACCCTACCGGCATCAGACGTCAGACGTCATACACCTTATGCTTCACATCCCCGAGCGCGAGCGGTCACGCGAGCGCATGAAGAGCCTATGGAGGCAGCTACGTGAGCACCACCGGTAAGCCGTCGAGGAGCCGGCGCGCCCTGCGCGGCCGCGTCCGCTCCCTGACCGTCGCCTCCCTCGCGGGCGGCCTCGCGGTCGCGCTGGCGGCCTGCAGCGGCGGTCCCGCCTCGACAAACGCCGTGGGCGACGGGAAGGGGGGCACGTCGATCGAGGCGACGCTGGCCTTCACGCTCTCCAGCGGTTTCGATCCCAGCAACGCCTCCTCGGCCGTGGCGACAGCGGTCAACCAGCACGTCTTCGAGGGCCTCGTCGACCTCGACCCGATCACGCGGGAACCCTACAACGCCCTGGCCAAGAGCGACCCGACCCCCGGGGCCGACGGCCGGACCTACACCGTGACGCTGCGCGACGGCGCGAAGTTCTCCGACGGCACCCCGGTCACCGCCGAGGACGTGGCCTGGTCCTTCACCCGCGTGCTCAAGCCCGCGGACCCGAAGGCGCCGCCGCTCATGCAGGGCTTCGTCTCCTTCATCGACACCGTCACCGCCAAGGACGCCTCGACCGTCGAGTTCACGCTGAAGTACCCGTTCGCGCTGTTCAGCGAGCGGATCGCGGTCATCAAGATCGTCCCCAAGGCGAAGACCGGTGACGCGGCCGCGGCCAAGGCGTTCGACACCGCGCCGATCGGCTCCGGCCCGTTCAAGGTGGACAGCGCGTCCAAGGAATCCGGCATCAAGCTGAGCAAGAACGCGAACTACAACGGCCCGCGCGCCGCCAAGGTCGAGACGATGACGTGGAACACCACCACCGAGGCGTCGGCCCGCGTGTCGGACCTCCAGGGCGGCCGGGTGCAGGCCATCGAGGCCGTGCCGTACCTGAACGTGGACTCGCTCAAGGACAAGTACACGATCGACGTGAAGCAGGCCTTCAACCAGGTCTTCCTCATGTTCAACAACTCCGCCGCGCCGTTCAGCGACAAGCGCGTACGCCAGGCCCTGCACTACGCCATCGACAAGGAGGCGGTCATCAAGACCGCGCTCAACGGCTACGGCAGCCCGGCGACCAGCTACCTCGACGAGGGCAACAAGGCCTACCAGAAGGCCGGCACCGTCTACGACTACAACCCGGACAAGGCCAAGGCCCTGCTCCAGGAGGCCGGCGTCACCAACCTGTCGTTCCGGCTCGACACCACCGACAGCTCGGTGGTCAAGGACGTCGCCCCGCTGGTCATCGAGCAGTGGAAGAAGATCGGCGTCACCGCCACGCTGAACACCGTGCCGTCCTCGGCCATCTACGGCGACATCGTGCCCAAGGACACCTTCCGGGTGCTCATGGCCACCGGTGACCCGAGCGTCTTCGGCGTCGACACCGACCTGCTGATGCGCTGGTACTACTTCGGCGAGACCTGGCCGGGCCAGCGTTACCGCTGGAGCGACGCCGACCGCAAGGCCATGGGCGACCTGCTGGACAAGGCCGCGCAGACCTCCGACGAGGCGGCCCGCAAGGCGCTGTGGAAGCAGGCCCTGGACATGGCGGCGGACCAGGTGCCGCTCTACCCGATCCTGCACACCAAGGTCGTCACCGCGTACGACCCGGCCAAGGTGGACGGCTTCTCCGGCGCCTCCACCACCGGCCTGTACTTCCTGGGCACCGGCCGGACCGGCTGAGCCCACGCGCGGGGTTCCGGCCCCGCAGACGTCCCGCCCGGCCCACGTGACCCGTGCGGCCGGGCGGGCGTCCCGGCGCCCCCGCCACGAGAAAGAGAATCCATGCTGACCGTCCTGAACCTGGTCGCACGACGATTCCTGACGCTGATCCCCCTGGTGCTGGGCATCACGCTCTTCGTCTTCGTGATCATGCAGTTCTCCCCGATCGACCCGGCGCTCTCAGTCCTCGGTGACCAGGCCACGCCGGCGCAGGTCGAGGCGTTCCGCGCCGCCAACGGCCTGAACGACCCGCTGCCGCTGCGCTACCTGCACTTCCTCGGCGACCTCGTCCGCGGCGACCTCGGCATGACGTTCCCGCCGTCGGTCCCGGTCGCCGAGAAGATCGCTATGGCGCTGCCGCTTACCATCCAGCTCACCGCGCTCGGCGTCGTCGGCGCGCTCGTCATCGCGCTGGCCCTCGGCATCCCGGCCGCCCTGTACCGGGACCGCTGGCCCGACCAGGTCATCCGGATCGTCTCCATGGCCGGCATCGCCACGCCCTCGTTCTGGCTCGCCCTGCTGTTCATCCAGGAGTTCTCGGTCCGCCGCCCGATCTTCCCGACCGGCGGCTACGTCAACCCCGCCGACTCGGTCGGCCTGTGGTTGCAGTCGCTGACCATGCCGGCGCTGGCGCTCGCCGTACCGGTCGGCTGCTCGCTGGCCCGCATCGTCCGCACGTCGATGGTCGAGGAACTCGACAAGGACTACGTCCGCACCGCGATCGGCGCCGGACTGCCGCCGCGCGTGGTGATCGGCCGCAACGTGCTGCGCAACGCGCTTGTCAACCCGCTCACCGCGCTCGGCCTGCGGATCGGCTACCTCATCGGCGGCACCGTCGTCATCGAGGCGATCTTCTCGCTACCAGGCATGGGCACCCAGATCATGAGCGCCGTCCAGCAGAACGACACGGCGCTCGCCCAGGGCACCGTGCTGACCATCGCGCTCGGCTTCGTCCTGGTGAACCTGGTCGTCGACATCCTCTACCTCTTCGCCAACCCCCGACTGCGCGGAGGCCACTGATGCGCCGCTCCCTCGCCACGCGGCTGTCCCGCCCCGGCATGGCCTTCGCCCGGCTCGGTCTCGCGGCCCGGTTCGCGCTCGGCTTCGTCGCGCTCATCGTCGTGGTCGGCGTGCTCGCCCCGCTGCTGCTGCGCCACGATCCCACCCAGACCGGGCTCGGGCCGGCGTTGACCGGCCCGAACGGCGACTTCTGGTTCGGCCTGGACAAGCTCGGCCGCGACGTCTTCTCCCGGCTGGTCGCCGGCACCCGGCGCTCGCTGATCGTCGGCTTCGGCGCGGCCGGCATCGCGCTGGTGCTCGGCGCGATCCTCGGCGCGATCGCCGGAAGCAGCCGCACCGCCGTCGACGAGATCATCATGCGCTGCCTCGACGTGGTCATGGCGTTCCCGGCGATCGTGCTCTCCGCGCTGCTGATCATCTCGTTCGGCAAGAACAGCCTGCTGGTCCTCGTCATCGCGATCGGCTTCGTGTTCACCCCGTCGGTCGCGCGCATCGTCCGCGCCAACGTGCTGTCCCAGTACGGTGAGGACTACGTGGCCGCCGAGCGGATCATCGGCGCCCGGCGACCGCACATCCTCTGGCGGCACGTCCTGCGCAACTGCGCCGCCCCGATCCTCGTCTTCGTCACCGTCATGGTGGCCGACGCGATCGTCTTCGAGGCGTCGCTGTCCTTCATCGGCGGCGGACTCGCCCCGCAGGAGGCGGCCTCCTCGTGGGGCTCGGTGATCGCGTTCGGCAAGGAGATGGTGCAGATCGGCGGCTGGTGGGCCACGTTCTTCCCCGGCCTGCTGATCCTGCTCACCGTGCTGGCGCTCAACGTGCTCTCCGAGGGCATGTCCGACGCGTGGGCCGCGCCGGCGGCGCGCCGCGCCACGTCCACCACCAGCGGTGACGCGCTGGAGCAGGCGAAGCCCGGCACCGGCGAGGTGGTCGAGCTGCCAGGTCTCGCCGAGGCGGCACAGCGGCTGCGCGAGCGCGCCCGCCCGCTGCCGCAGGGCAAGCCGGTCCTTCAGGTCAGCGACCTGTCCATCGGCTTCGCCGGCCGCCACCGCGGCGTGGACATCGTCGACGGGCTCTCCTTCGACGTCCGCCCCGGCGAGGTCGTCGGCCTGGTGGGGGAATCCGGCTCGGGCAAGTCGCTCAGCGTCCTGGCCGTGATGGGCCTGTTGCCCCAGGGCGCCCGGGTACGCGGCGAGATCCGCTTCCAGGACACGAACCTGCTGACGCTGAACGCCAGGGGCCGCCGCGCCCTGATGGGCCGCGAGATCGCCATGGTCTACCAGGACGCGCTGTCGGCGCTGAACCCGGCGCTGCGCGTCGGCGCCCAGCTCGCCCAGATGATCCGCCGCGGCGGCACCCGCTCGGCCGAGGAGCTGATGCGGCTGGTCGGGCTGGACCCGCGGCGCACGCTCGCCGCGTACCCGCACGAACTGTCCGGCGGGCAGCGGCAGCGCGTCGTGATCGCTATGGCGCTGTCCCGCGACCCGAAGCTGATCATCGCGGACGAGCCGACCACCGCGCTCGACGTCACCGTGCAGGCCCAGGTGATGAAGCTTCTGCTGGACCTGCGCGAGCGGCTCGGCTTCGCCCTCATCCTGGTCAGCCACGACCTCGCCCTGGTCAGCGACGTCTGCGACCGGGTCGTGGTCATGTACGGCGGGCAGATCGTGGAGACCGGCGTGACCGCCGACGTGCTGGAGGCGCCCGCCCACCACTACGCCCGCGGCCTCCTCGGCTCCGTCCTGTCCCTGGAGAACGGCGCGGAACGGCTCACCCAGATCCGCGGCGTGGTGCCGTCACCGGCCGACTTCCCGAAGGGCTGCCGGTTCTCCGACCGCTGCCCGATGGCGACCGAGATCTGCCGGGACACCGCGCCCGCCCTGGCCGGCACGGACGGTCACGGGTACGCCTGCCACCACCCCGCCGTCACCGTCAGCGAGAAGGAGCCGGCCCGATGAGCGCCACCGCCGAGCACCGGCCGATCGCCGAACTGAGCGGCGTGCACGTGGTGCACGCCGCGCGCGGCGGCGGCATGTTCAGCCGGGAGAAGGTCTACGCGCTCACCGGCGCCGACCTGGTCATCCGGGCCGGTGAGACGGTCGGCATCGTGGGCGAGTCCGGCTGCGGCAAGTCCACGCTCGCCAAGGTGCTCGTCGGCCTGCAACGGCCGACCGCCGGCACGGTGTCGTTCGCCGGCAAGGACGTGTGGTCGATGAGCGCCGCCGAGCGGCGCGAGCACATCGGCGCGGGCGTCGGCATGATCTTCCAGGATCCGGCCACGTCGCTGAACCGCCGCATGCCGGTCCGCGACATCCTGCGCGACCCGCTCGACGTGCACCGCCGGGGCACCCGGCAGCAGCGCGAGCAGCGGGTGGCCGAGCTGATGTCCCTGGTGGGCCTGCCCCGCTCGGTCGCCGACGTGCTGCCCAGCCAGCTCTCCGGCGGGCAGCGCCAGCGGGTGTCCATCGCCCGCGCGCTGGCCCTGGAACCGGGGCTGGTCATCGCCGACGAGCCGACGAGCGCGCTCGACGTGTCGGTGCGGGCCCAGATCCTCAACCTGCTGCTGGACCTCAAGGACCGGCTCGGCCTGGCGATGGTGCTGGTGTCGCACGACATCCAGACCGTCAAGCGGGTCAGCGACCGGGTGGTCACCATGTACCTCGGCCGCATCGTCGAGCAGACCCCCGCCGACCTGCTGCCCGAGGGCGGCCGGCACCCGTACACCCGGGCTTTGTTCTCGGCCACGCCGGGTCTGCTGTCACCGATCGAGCCCATTCCGCTGGTCGGCCCGGTCCCGTCGGCGACCCGGCCGCCGAGCGGCTGCCCGTTCCGGACCCGCTGCTGGGCCGCCACCGAGGGCTGCGCCGTGGACATGCCGGCGCCGCGCCCCGCCGAGGGCGAGGGCCACGAGTTCCGCTGTCACCACCCGGTGCCCGCCGGCACCGCGAACACCGAACTGGTCGCGCTCGCCACCTCGGCGACCGGCCGCACCACATCTGAGTCTGTCGAGGAGAACCTGTGACCACCCCAGCCCCGCGGTTCGCCGGAGTCGTGCCGCCGGCCGTGACCCCTCTGACCGAGGAGGGCGAGGTCGACGTCCGCTCCCTGGAACGGCTGGTCGAGTGGCTGCTCGACGCCGGTGTCGACGGCATCTTCGCCCTCGGCAGCTCCGGCGAGACGGTCTTCCTCACCGACCGGCAGCGGGACCTGGCACTGGAGACCATCGTGAAGACCGCCGGCGGTGCCGTGCCGGTCATCGCCGGCTGCATCGAACCCACCACCCGCCGGGTCGTGGAGCGGGCCGAGGCGTCCACCCGCCTCGGCGCGGACGGCCTGGTCGTGACCGCGCCGTTCTACGCCATCGTCGGCCCGCACGAGATCGAGCGGCACTTCCGCGCGGTCGCCGCGGCGGTCGAGCTTCCCCTGCTGGCGTACGACATCCCGGTCTGCGTGCACAGCAAGCTCTCCGTCGACCTGCTGACCCGGCTCGCCGCCGACGGCGTGCTTGCAGGCGTCAAGGACTCCAGCGGCGACGACGTCGCGTTCCGCCAGCTGGCGCTGGCCGTCGCCGAGCACGCACCGGAACGGGACTTCAGCCTGCTCACCGGCCACGAGGTGGTGGTCGACGCGATGATGCTCGCGGGCGGCTCCGGCTCGGTGCCCGGACTGGGCAACGTGGACCCGGCCGGGTACGTGCGGCTGCACCGCGCCTGTGTGGCCGGCGACTGGACCGCCGCCCGCCGGGAGCAGGACCGGCTGACCCGGCTGTTCCGCATCGTCGACGCCGCCGACCCGGCCACCTCGGCAGGCGCTACCCGGGGCGTCGGCGCGTTCAAGACCGCGCTGTCCCTGCTCGGCGTCATCGCCGGAAACGCGGTGTCGCTGCCGCTGCGGCCGCTGGACGCCGCCGAGACGGGCCGCGTGCGTACCCAGCTGGAACTGGCCGGGCTGCTCTGACCATGCCCGACCTGAGCACCACGGGCGCGGCCGACCTGGTCGCCGCGCTCGACATCGGCGGTACCAAGACCACCGCCGCCCTGGTCACCGCCGGGGGAGCGGTCGTCGGCCGGCGCACCGCACCGACGCCGGGTCGCTCCGGTGCGGTCGCTGTGCTCGACACCGCCGCCGGCCTGGTCGAGAAGCTGCGGGCGGACGCGCCGGGTGTCGTACTGGCGCTCGGCGTCGGCAGCGCCGGAGTCATCGACAGCGGCTCCGGCCTGGTGCTGTCCGCCACCGACGTGCTGGCCGGGTGGACCGGCACGGACCTGCGCGGCGACCTGAGCCGGCGCCTGGGCGTGCCGGTCACCGTGGTCAACGACGTGCACGCCCACGCGCTGGGCGAGGCGCGTCACGGCGTCGCGGCCGGGTACGACACGGTGCTCTACGTCGCCGTCGGCACCGGCGTCGGCGCGTCGTTCGTCCTCGGCGGCACCGTGCTCGCCGGTGCGCACAGCGCAGCCGGGCACGCCGGGCACCAGCCGTCGCCGTACGCCGGATCGCTGCCCTGCACCTGTGGCGGGCGCGGGCACCTGGAGGCGATCGCCGCCGGGCCGGCGCTCGCCGCCGAGTACGTCCGGCGTACCGGGCGGCCGGTGGCCGACCTGCGGGCCGTCGCCGCGCTCGCGGCGGACGGCGACGAGACGGCCCGCGAGGTCGTCCAGCTCGGCGGCGCGGCCGTCGGCTCCGCCGTCGGCGGCCTGGTGAACGTGCTCGACCCCGCCGCCGTGGTGATCGGCGGCGGCGTCACCGGCCTCGGCGAGCCGTGGTGGCGGGCGCTGCGCGACGCGGTGCCCGCCGAGACGCTGCCCGCGCTGGCCGGCGTACCGGTCCTCGCCTCCACCCTCGGCCCCGACGCGCCGCTGCTCGGTGCCGCCTCGCTCGCCTGGAAGGTCTCATGAACGCGCTCGTCGACCAGCTCCGTGACCGCCTGGTGGTCTCCTGCCAGGCGTACCCGGGTGAGCCGATGCGCGACCCGGACACCATGCGCCGGGTCGCGCTCGCCACCGCCCGGGGCGGGGCCGCGGGTATCCGCGCCCAGGGTCTGGCGGACATCGCCGCCATCCGCGCGGCGGTGGACCTGCCGCTGATCGGGCTCTGGAAGGACGGCGACGACGACGTCTTCATCACCCCGACGCTGGAGCACGCGCTGGCCGTCGCCGACGCCGGGGCGCACGTCGTCGCGCTCGACGGCACGTCCCGGCCCCGGCCCGACGGCCGGACCCTCGCCGAGACGATCGCCGCCGTGCACGAGCGCACCGGCGCGCTGGTGATGGCCGACTGCTCCACACTTGACGAGGGCGTCGCGGCCGCCGCCGCCGGCGCCGACCTGGTCGGCACCACGCTCGCCGGCTACACCGCGTACACCACAAAGGGCGACGGGCCGGACCTGGGCCTGGTCGCCCGGCTCGCCGCCGCGGTCGACGTACCGGTGGTCGCCGAGGGACGCATCCACACCCCGGAGCAGGCCGCGCGGGCGCTGCGGGCGGGCGCGTGGACGGTGGTCGTCGGCACCGCCATCACCCACCCGAGCACCATCACCGGCTGGTTCGCCGCCGCCGTCCAGGAGGCTGCGTCGTGCCGCTGACCGACCTCGACCTGGCCGGCTGCCTCGCGTACCGGCCGGAGCTGGACGTGCCGGCGGACCTGGACGCCTTCTGGGCGCGCACGCTCGACGGCGGCGGCGACCCGGAGGCGGCGGTCTACGAACCGGTCGACACCGGGCTGACCCAGATCCGGACGTACGCCGCCACGATCCCCGGTTTCGGCGGCGAGCCGGTACGCGGATGGCTGCACCTGCCCGCCGGTGCCGACGGGCCGCTGCCCTGCGTGGTCGAGTACCTCGGCTACGGCCGGGGCCGGGGTCTGGCGCACGAGAAGCTGTTCTGGGCGGCGGCCGGCTTCGCGCACCTGATCATGGACAGCCGGGGCCAGGGATGGAGCGCCGCCATCGGCGGTACCCCCGATCCGCACCCCTACCCGGCCGGCACCGTGCCCGGCTTCCTCACCCGGGGGGTCGCCGAACCGGCGGAGCACTACTACCGGCGGCTGATCACCGACGCGGTGCGCTTCGCCGAGGCCGCCCGGCGGCACCCGGCCGTCGATCCCGCGCGGGTGGCGGTGACCGGCTTCAGCCAGGGCGGCGGCCTGGCCCTGGCGGTGGGCGCGCTGAGCCCGGACGTCGTGGCGGTCCTGCCGGACGTGCCGTTCCTGTGCGACATCCGCCGGGGCGTGCGCGTCGCCGGGCCGGACAGCCCATACGCCGAGATCGTGGACTACCTAGCGCTGCACCGCGACCGCGCCGACCAGGTGTTCCGCACCCTGTCCTACCTGGACGCCGCAGTGCTCGCGCCCCGCGCGACCGCGCCGGCGCTGTTCTCGATCGCCCTGCGGGACCAGGTCTGCCCGCCGTCCACCTGCTTCGCCGCCTACCACCGCTACGGCGGCGAGAAGGACGTGCGGGTGTACGAGTTCAACGACCACGAGGGCGGCGAGGCGGCACACCAGCGCGAACAGCTCACCTGGTTGCGCGGCGTCCTGGGCGCCTAGCGGGCGCGTTCCACCACGTAGTCGGTCAGCTCGAGCAGGAAACGTCCGTCCTCGGTGTCGGCGGCGGCACCCAGCGCCCGCTCACCCTCGCGGCGGGCCGCGAGTGCGAGATCCCGGGCGCTGCGCCGCGCCGACTCCACACAGTCGTACGCGAGCAGCCGCCCGTGCAGCCAGCGCACCTCGGCGTCGGTGCGCTCCGCGCGGGTCCGGCTCAGCAGCCGCACGAGCCGTTCGCGTTCGGTCGGCGTACACCGCCGCATGAAGTCGATCAGGATCAGCGTGCGTTTGCCCTCCCACAGGTCACCGGCGATCTCCTTGCCGTACCGGGCGTAGTCGCCGGTCAGGTTGAGGGCGTCGTCCTGGATCTGGAACGCCGCACCCAGATACCAGCCGTACCGGTCCAGCACGTCGACGGCGTTCTCCCGGCCGGTCGCCACGAGGATCCCGGTGCGGCACGGGTATATGCACGTGTACCAGGAGGTCTTCTTCAGGCACATCCGGTAGTAGTCGTCGGCGTCCAGGTCGCACACGTTGTCGCGGATCCAGCCGATCTCGATGGCCTGCCCCTCCAGCGAGTGGCGCATCATCAGCTCGGTCTCGGTGAACAGCCGCCAGGCGATCCCGGAGCCGAGTGCCGACCGGTTAGCGGCCAGCCGCCGCAACGCCAGCAGGTTCGTCATGTTGCCGACGTTCAGTGCCACGCCGACGCCGTACTCGGCGTGCAGCGTCCGCCCGCCGCGCCGCTGTTCGCTTTCGTCCTGGATGTCGTCGTGGATGAGGAACGCGTTGTGGAACAGCTCCACCGTCACGGCGGCGTTGAGGCCCACCGCGTCGCCGCCGCCGAACGCCCGGCACGTCGCCAGGCACAGCGCGGCGCGCAGCCCCTTGCCCCAGCGCCGCGGGTACTCCGCGACCAGGTCGTAGAGGTAACGCGGGCCGCCGTCGGGCACGTCGTCGAGCAGCGCGCCGAGGGCGAGCCCGCGATAGCGCTCCAGCATCCGTTCCACGTGCCCGCCGGCCACCCCGGCGGTCGGCGCCATCGCGCGGCTACCGGCCCGCCGGCCGCTTCGGGGCCGGCGACGCGAGCCGGTCCGCGAGCCCGTTCGCGACCTCGGGGGCCAGCCGCGCCAGATTGAGTACGGTGTCCAGCGCGTCGTGCGCGTCCGAGGTGTACCGCCGGATCACCTCGCCGCGCTGGTCGTCGGCCATCTTCAACTGCCCGACCACAGTGTCGATGAGGGCGTGCCCGTCGGTGCGGACCCGCGCGACCAGTTCGTCGAACGCCTCCGGGTCGACCCGGCGGCTCTCGGTCAGCTTCTCCTCGAGCCGCCGTGCGCCGGCCAGCCCCGCCGCGAGTTCCTCCTCCAGCACCGTGGCCGCGTGGGTCACGGTCTCCGAGGTCTCCTCGGCCACCTTCTCGAAGCGCTCGTTCGTGCGCTCACGCTTGCCGTCTGTCATGGGCGAAGTGTCACCGGACCAGGGACGACACACCAGGCGAGTGTCGCCATGGTGACTGAGCGTGGCCAGCCCGGGCAGCCTTCGCGACTGGGTACGGGTACTCAGCGCGGTACCGTCTCGTCGCTCATGTGCCGGCGTTGCGGCGTCGACAGGATGCTTGTCATGGCCGAGACGCTGCACCGACACGCCGCCTTGCGTACCGTCGACACGCCGCTGCCCGCCGAGGCCGCGCTGGCCCCCGCCGGCCGCGCGGTCGCCGCGCTGGCCCGGCTCGTCGCCCACCACCCGGCCGGCTGGCGCTGGCTGGCCCGGCGCCACCACCCGGTCCTCGATCGGCTCGCCGCCGCGAACGCGCGGTCGACCTGCGTGCGCGCCGCCCGGCGGGTGCCCGCGTACCAGGCGTTCCTGCGGGCCCGCCCCGGCGGCCTGCGCCGGCGGCTGCGGGACTTCCCGGAGACCGACAAGCGCGGGTACGTGATGGCGTACGACGCCTCCGCCCGGTGCCGGGACGGGCGGATGCCGGAGCGGGGCGTGGTGGTCGACGAGTCGGCCGGCTCGTCCGGGCGGCCGTTCAACTGGCCGCGTGGCGAGCGGGAGCTGCGGGGGGTGCACCGGGACATCGCCGGCTACACCGGGCTGGCGTTCCCGATGCGTCGCCCGTTCGTCATCAACGCGTACTCGATGGGCGCCTGGGCGACCGGCACCACCACCGGCGCGGCGATGGCCCGGATCGCGACGGTGAAGAACACCGGCCCGGACCTCGGGAAGATCGTCGACACGCTGCGCGAGTTCGGCCCCGGCCACGACTACCTGGTGACCGCGTACCCGCCGTTCCTCAAGCACCTGCGGGACCGGCTCGACGCGGAGGACTTTCCGTGGTCGCGGTACCGGATCTTCGCCAGTTGCGGCGGCGAGGGCATGACCGAGGCGCTGCGCGACTACCTGGAGCAGCGGTTCGTGCGGGTGCGGTCGGCGTACGGTGCGTCGGACCTGACCATCGGCATCGGTGCGGAGACCCGGTTCACGGTCTGGCTGCGGCGGCGGCTGCGCACCGACGCGGGGCTGCGCGCGGAACTGCTCGGGCGCGGCGAGCAGCGGCTGCCGATGGTGTTCCAGTACAACCCGTTCGCCACCTACCTGGAGACCAACGAGCGGCGGGAACTGCTCTGCACGGTGACGAGCCCGCACGTGCTCCAGCCGCGGCTGCGCTACAACGTGGGCGACGAGGCGCTGCTCGTGCCGTACCGGCGGATCGTCGAGCTGGCCCACGCCGACCCGGTGCGCCGCGCCGAGTTCCGTACCGCCGCGGCCGAGGAGCGGATGACGCTGCCGCTGCTGCTGCTGTTCGGCCGCAGCGACTCCACGGTGTCCTACCTGGGCGCGAACCTCTATCCGCAGGACGTCGAGTACGGCCTGTACACCGGGAACCCGTACGCCGCCGAGATCAACAGGTTCTGCCTGACGCTGCACGAGGACGCGGCGCTGGAGACCCGGCCGGTGATCCACGTCGAGCTGCGCCGCCCGCTGGACACCGCGGCCCGCGCGGCGCTCGCCGACGCCTGCCGCGACGGGGTACGCGCGCACCTGACCTCGGTGTCGCGGGACTTCGCGCAGTCCCTGGTGGAGGACCCGACCGCCGGTGACCTGCGGGTGGAGCTGCACGAACCGGACGGCGGCCCGTTCGCCGCCATGCAGAAGATCAAGAACGTCTACCTGGTGAGGTGAACGATGCGTACCCGTGACTTCTCCCGCGCCCCGGCCCAGGCCCGCGCCGGCGCCATGTTCATCGGCGGCACCCGGTACGCGAACCCGCTGGTGCTGCTGCGCCTGGCACCCGACTGGATCCGGATGGTGCGCGACATGCGCCGGATGTCCGGCTACTGCTGGCACACCGTCTACTGGCAGTTCCCGCTGACGCTCGGCACGATCGCGTTCTTCACCGACCGGGACGCGCTGCTGCGCTTCGCCCGGACGCGGCACCACCGCAAGCTGATGATGTGGCTGACCGACGGCGACCGTAACGCCACCGCCGGGTTCATCCGGCTCTACACCGCGTCCCCGGACGGCTACTCCAACGGCGCGTGGCGGGCCGAGGACGGCGCGATGGGCCACATCGAGCGGTTCACGCCGCTGGGCGCGGAGACGACCGGACCGGCGGTGCGCCGGTGACCGGCCACCGGTTCGAGCGCGTCACCGGCCGGCGCGGCCTGCGCGACTTCCTCGCCCTCACCGACCGGCTGTACGCGGGCGAGCCCCGGTACGTGCCGACGCCCCGGCAGCAGATCCGCCGGTGGTGGCGCGACGGCGTGCCGATGTACGTGCTGCGCGACGCCACCGGCGCCGTGGCCGGGCGGACCACGCTGCACACCGACGCCGACCTCGACGCCAAGCTGGGCCGCCGGTGCCAGCTGTTCGGGCTCACCGAGTTCACCGAGCCCGCCGCCCGGCCGCTGTTCGACGCGATCGCCGCGCACGCCACACCCGGCCGGGACCTGCTGTTCGGGCCGGTGGCGCTGCTGCCCAACCAGGCCGGCGGCGTGATCACCGCCGGGTACGCCGACCGGGGTTTCGTGGACAGCGCGTGGAACCCGCCGTACTACCCGGACGCGTACGAGGAGAACGGGTTCACCCGGCGGTTCGTCTCCGACACCTGGATCTGCCCGGTCCCGCCGCCGGCCGGGCCGCCGCCCGCGCTCGGCGTGCAGCCCGACGGCTCCCGGCTGGAACTGCACCGGGGGAACACCCGGCGGCTCGACGAACAGCTCGACCTGCTGCGCGGGATGCTCAACGACTCCTTCGCCCAGCTCGGCTACTACACGCCGATCTCGGCGGCCCAGCTGCGGCGGCAGACCGACGGCCTGGCGTACCTGCTGGACGAGTCCCTGCTGCTCTACCTGACCCGCGACGGGCGCCCGGTGGCGTTCGTGCTCTGCGTGCCGGACATCAGCGACTTCCTGGTCGCGGTGCGCGGCGACCTGAACCCGGTCAACCAGCTGCGGCTGCTTGCGACCCGCCGCCGCTACCGCCGGGAGGCGGTGCTGATCGTCAAGGGCGTGGTGCCGGAGTTCCAGGGGCGCGGCTATCAGCGGCTGCTCTCCGCACACCTGCACCACAACCTGCACGACGGCGGCTACGCGGCGCTGCGCAGCACGTACGTCGGGCGGGACAACCCGGCCTCGGCCGCCCAGTACCGGCGCCTCGGCGGGCGCCCGCTGCACGGCTACACGTTCTACGCCAAGGAGCGGTGACCATGGACCTCGCCGCGTTCCGCGCGCTGGAGCCGCTGTGCTGGCGGGCACCGAGCGCACACAACACCCAGCCGTGGCGGCTGCGCTACGAGCACTGGGCGATCACCGTCGGCTGGGACCCGGCCGACGCGCTGCCCGCCGGCGACCCGGCCGGGCGGGACCTGCGGCTGTCACTGGGCGCCTTCGTGGAGACCTGCCTGATCGTCGCCGCCGACGCGGGGCTGCGGCTGGACTGGGCCGCCGACCACGACGAGTCCGAGCGGCGGGTGGGGCGGCTGCGACCGGCACGGCAGCCGTACCGGACGCCGTTCCGCACCGCCGACGTGCGGGACCGGCGTACCCACCGGGGCCGGTTCACCGGCGGCCCGGACGCCGACCTGGTCGCCGCCGTGGACGCGGTCGCCCGCCGGGCCGGTGGCGCGGTCCGCGCGGTGCCGGCGGCCGGGCGGCTGCGCGCGTTGCTGCGCACTGCGGACCGGCAGGTGTACGCCGACCCGGCGGTGGTCGCGGAGCTGCGCCGCTGGCTGCGCCTGGACCGGTCGGGCCCGCGCTACCGGGCCGACGGGCTCAGTGACAGGTGCCTCGGGCTGGGCCGGGCCACGGCCACCGGGCTGCGGGCGGCGCTCGCGGCGTACCCGGCGTTGCGCCCGCTGGGGCTGCCCCGGTTGCTCGCCGCCGCGGGCGGTGATCCGCTGGCGCAGGGCGGCGGGGTGCTGGCGCTCGTCGCGCCGCCCGGTCTGGACGCGGCCGGGCAGGTCGAGTTCGGACGGGTGCTGATGCGGATGTGGCTGACGCTGCACACGGCCGGGCTGGCCGCCCACCCGCTCAGTCAGCTCGTCGACGTGGCCGCCACCCGGGACGCGCTCGGCACACTGCTGGACGTGGCGCCGGAGCGGATCGTGCACGTGGCCCGGGTGGGCCGGCCGGCCGGCCCCGCGCCCCGGTCGGCCCGGCGAGTGGAGCGCGGATCGGATCTGTTAGCGGTAACACCCCTTGACGCGGTGTTACTCCATACATGAGAGTCCATGGTGGCTGATGTGTCGCCCGGTCGGGAGCCCTGGGCGCGTAGTGGCAGGAATGCGGCGTCCGGGTGCGCGCGTGTGTGCTGTTAGCGATAACAGCGCCGCCGCGCACCCGGGCCCATCTCTGATCTGCGCGGTTGGGAGCAACCATGTCCGAAGTGACACGACGAAACATCATCAAGGCCACGGCGGCGGGTGCCGGTGCCGCGCTGGTGCCGGCCGCTTGGAGCGCGACCGCGCGCGCCGGCTCGGCGGCGCCACCACAGGTGCTGGCCGCGAACGACCTGGCGCTCTGGTACGACGAACCGGCCGGCACCGACTGGCTGCGCGCCCTGCCGATCGGCAACGGGCGGCTCGGCGCGATGGTGTTCGGCAACGTCGACACCGAACGGCTCCAGCTCAACGAGGACACCGTCTGGGCCGGCGGCCCGTACGACTCGGCGAACACCCGGGGCGCGGCCAGCCTGGCCGAGATCCGCCGCCGCGTCTTCGCTGACCAGTGGACCTCTGCACAGGATCTGATCAACCAGACCATGATGGGCAGCCCGGGTGGGCAGCTCGCCTACCAGACCGTCGGGGACCTGCGGCTCGCCTTCGGCTCGGCGAGCGGGGCGACGCAGTACAACCGGACCCTCGACCTCACCACCGCCACCGTCACCACCACCTACGTCCAGGGCGGCGTACGGCACCAGCGGGAGGTGTTCGCCAGCGCGCCCGACCAGGTGATCGTGCTCCGGCTGACCGCCGACCGGGCGAACGCGATCACCTTCTCCGCCACCTTCGACAGCCCGCAGCGGACCACAGCGTCCAGCCCGGACGGCGCGACCATCGCCCTCGACGGCATCTCCGGCTCGATGGAGGGGGTGAACGGCTCGGTGCGCTTCCTCGCGCTGGCCAACGCCGCCGTCACCGGAGGCACGGTCAGCAGCTCCGGCGGCACGCTGCGGGTGTCCGGCGCCACCAGCGTGACGGTGCTGATCTCGATCGGGTCCAGCTACGTCAACTACCGCACCGTCAACGGCGACTACCAGGGCATCGCCCGCAACCGGCTGAACGCGGCAAAGGGCGTCGACGTCGACCAGCTCCGCACCCGCCACCGCGCCGACTACCAGGCGCTGTTCAACCGGGTCACCATCGACCTGGGCCGCACGGCCGCCGCCGACCAGCCGACCGACGTGCGGATCGCGCAGCACGCGAGCACCGACGACCCGCAGTTCGCCGCGCTGCTGTTCCAGTTCGGGCGGTACCTGCTGATCTCCTCGTCGCGGCCGGGCACCCAGCCGGCGAACCTCCAGGGCATCTGGAACGACTCGCTGACGCCGTCCTGGGACTCGAAGTACACGGTCAACGCCAACCTGCCGATGAACTACTGGCCGGCCGACACCACGAACCTGTCCGAGTGCTTCCTGCCGGTCTTCGACATGGTCAAGGACCTCACCGTCACCGGCGCGCGGGTCGCCCAGGCGCAGTACGGCGCCGGCGGCTGGGTCACCCACCACAACACCGACGCCTGGCGGGGCGCGTCGGTGGTGGACGGCGCGTTCTGGGGCATGTGGCAGACCGGCGGGGCCTGGCTCAGCACGCTCATCTGGGACCACTACCTGTTCACCGGCGACAGCGGATTCCTCCAGGCCAACTACCCGGCACTGAAGGGCGCCGCCCAGTTCTTCCTCGACACCCTGGTCGCCCACCCCACGCTCGGCTACCTGGTGACGAACCCGTCGAACTCGCCGGAACTGGCGCACCACGCGAACGCCAGCGTCTGCGCGGGGCCCACGATGGACAACCAGATCCTGCGCGACCTGTTCGACGCGGCGGCGCGGGCCAGCGAGGTGCTCGGCGTCGACGCCACGTTCCGGTCCCAGGTGCGCACAGCAAAGGACCGGCTGCCGCCGAGCCGCGTCGGCTCCCGGGGCAACGTGCAGGAGTGGCTGGCCGACTGGGTCGAGACCGAGCGCACCCACCGGCACGTCTCCCACCTGTACGGGCTGCATCCCAGCAACCAGATCACCAAGCGGGGCACCCCGGCGCTGTACGAGGCCGCCCGCAGGACGCTTGAGCTGCGCGGCGACGACGGGACCGGCTGGTCCCTCGCCTGGAAGATCAATTTCTGGGCCCGGCTGGAGGACGGCGCCCGCGCCCACAAGCTCCTGCGTGACCTGGTCCGCACCGACCGGCTCGCGCCGAACATGTTCGACCTGCACCCGCCGTTCCAGATCGACGGCAACTTCGGCGCCACCTCCGGCATCGCCGAGATGCTGCTGCACAGCCACACCGGCGAGCTGCACCTGCTGCCCGCGCTGCCGACCGCCTGGCCCGCCGGGCGGGTCGCGGGCCTGCGCGGCCGGGGCGGCTACACGGTGGCGCTGGCCTGGACGGTCGGCCAGGCCGACGAGATCACCGTCCGGGCCGACCGTGACGGCACGCTGCGACTGCGGTCCCGGCTGTTCACCGGGAGCTTCACCCTCGCCGACGTCACCGACGGCAGCACACCGGCCACCACCCGCCCGGAGTCCGACGTCGTCGCGCTCACCGTCCGCGCCGGCCACACCTACCGCGCGGCCCGGCCGGGCGTGACACCCTCGCCGACGGTGACAGCGACGCCGACCTCCACGCCGTCACCGACCCCGACGCCGACCACCAGTTCCCCGGCGCCGTCCGGCGCGCGTGCCACGTACTCGATCACCGGCTCCTGGTCCGGCGGCTTCCAGGCCGAGGTCACGGTGACCGCCGGCACCACCGCGATCCGTGGCTGGACGGTGTCCTGGACGTTCCCGAACGGTCAGGTCATCAACCAGATCTGGAGCGGCACGCACACCCAGAACGGCGCGAACGTGACGGTGCGCAACGTCGACTACAACGGCTCACTGCCGGCCGGCGGCTCCACCACGTTCGGCTTCATCGGCTCGGCGGGCGGCGCCAACAACCCGCCGACGAACATCACCTGCACGACCACCTGACCACCGCGCGCCCCGCCCGGCCACCCGGCCCGGGCGGGCGCGTCGCACAGCCGATCAGGCCAGCAGCGTCTCGCGCAGCCGCGCACCCAGGTTCAGCTCGCCGACCACGCGGGGACCGGCCGGGTCGTACACGGCGATGCGGTGGTTGCGGCGCATCATCTCCCGCACCGCCGGCGGCAGCCGGGGCGGGTCGTCCATCGTCGCGAGCACCCGCGCGCCGGTGCCCATCAGCCGTTCCACGAGCGTCGCGCTGTCGGTGTCCACACGCACCCGGCCGAACTCCCAGCCGACGGTGGTCAGGTCGAGCACCTCGAACAGGCGCGTCACGAACGGCTGCGGGTCGGTCACCCGGTCCAGCCGGTCGGCCCGCCCGCCGACCACCGCCACGGCGGCGGTGACCTGAGCGTACGGGTGCAGCCCGCTGGGCAGCGCGCCGAGCGGCCAGCGCAGCGCCGGCCCGGCCTCCTTCCACAGGGGACGGTAGTTGCGGCGGTGCACCAGCAGCCGCCGCCCGGTACGCCGGAACACCTCCTGCGCCTGCCCCTGGAGGTCGGCGTGCGCCTGGTCGGCGGCCTCGCAGACGATCCCGGCGGCCACCACGAGACCGTCGTCATCGGACAGCAGCCGGGTGATCGCGTCGGCCTGCTCCGGGAACCGGAGGCGGGCGTGCGCCCCGTAGGACTGCCGCACGTCCCGCAGCAGCTCCTGCTGACGTGTGGGGTCCAGTTCGACCCGTCCGCCACCGAGCAACCGCTGGAGCCAACCCATCGCGCCTCGCTTCCGTCGCCGTCTGCGGACCGGGCAATGCTAGTTCGTCGGTCGGAGCTCGTATGGTGACGGGGTGACCGATCGATCCCTGACCCTGATGGCGGTGCACGCTCACCCCGACGACGAGGCGACGAGCACCGGTGGCGTCCTGGCCCGCTACGCGGCCGAGGGCGTCACCACTGTGCTCGTGACGTGCACCGACGGTGCGTGCGGAGACGGACCCGGCGGGGTCAAGCCGGGCGAGGACGGGCACGACCCGCGGTCCGTGGTGGACATGCGCCGCGCCGAGCTGGCCGCGAGCTGCGAGGCGCTGAAGGTGACCCACCTGGAGACGCTCGACTACGGCGACTCCGGGATGATGGGCTGGGCGACGAACGACGCGCCCGGCGCGTTCTGGAACACGCCGGTGGCGGAGGCGGCCGACCGGCTGGCGGAGCTGATCCGCCGCTACCGCCCCGACGTGGTGGTCACCTACGACGAGAACGGCTTCTACGGCCACCCGGACCACATCCAGGCCCACCGGATCACGATGGCCGCGGTCGAGCAGACCGGCATCCCGGCCAAGGTCTACTGGACCACAGTGCCGCGCAGCGCGTTCCAGCAGTTCGGCACGATCATGCGCGAGATCGGGGTGGAGTTCCCCGAGCCGGAGGCGACCGACGAGATGCCGGCGCTGGGCCTGCCGGACGACGAGATCACCACCTGGGTCGACACCAGCGGCTACGGCGGGCAGAAGTTCGCCTCGCTCGCCGCGCATGCCAGCCAGGCGGAGAACATCTTCTTCCTGCGGCTGGGGCAGGAGCGGTTCACCGAGCTGATGGGCATGGAGACGTTCGTGCGGGTGCGGGACACCACCGGCGCGGCGACGCCCGAGGACGACCTTTTCGCCGGGCTGCGCTGACCGGTCGCGGGCCCGGTCCGGGGCGGTCACCGGTTCACGCCGAGACGGTCTGGGCGGCCAGGTGCGCCAGCACCGCGCCCACGTCGCCGTCGGTCTCGGCCATGATCCGTCGTTGGCGGGTGGCGCCGGTGCCGTCCCGGCGTACCCGCTCCAGCTCGCTTCGGACCAGGTCCAGGTCGCCGTGGCGGGCCAGCGCGGGCGTGACGGTGACGACCAGGTCGTCGACGAGGTCCCAGGCGGGCCGGGGCCGTCCGGTGCGCAGGTCGACGAGCCGGCCGTCGACGCCGTCGTGGGCGGCCCGCCAGTGCGCGGCGGCGACCAGGCAGTCCCGGATGCGGAGGGCGGGCACGCCCGCGCGGACGTCGTCGATCAGCGTCGCCACGAGCGCCCGGACCAGCCCGGCGACCAGCACGGTGTCGTCGACAGTGGGGCACACGTCGCCGACCCGGACCTCCACCGTCGGGTACGACGCGGACGGGCGCGCGTACCAGTAGACCATCGCGGCGTCGAGCATGATCCCGGCGGTGATCAGGTCCGCCACCGTGGCGTCGTAGTCGGCGGCGGAGTCGAAGTGCGGTGTGGGTCCGATGCTCGGCCACCGTTCCAGCTGCATCGAGCGCCAGCTCGCGTGCCCGGTGTCGCGCCCGTCGTGCAGCGGCGAGTTCGCGGTGAGCGCCTGCACCACCGGCAGCCACGGGCGCAGGTGGTTGCAGACCTGCACGGCCAGTTCCCGGTCGGGCACGCCGACGTGCACGTGACAGCCGCAGACGGCCGGATCGTGGGCGACCGGGCCGAACCGGCGGGACATGTCGTGGTAGCGCTGCTCGTCGGGCACCGTGCGGTGAGCCTCGCAGACCGGTGTGGCACCGACGGCGACCAGCCGCGCCCCGGCCGCGTCGGCCGCCCGGGCGGCGGCCCGGCGCAGCGTGACCAGGTGTTCGCGCAGCTCCCCGAGGTCCGGGCTGACCGGCGTCACCATCTCCACCATGCTGTGCCGGAACTCCTGCCGGCTCTGCTCGCGGGCGGTGCCGGAGAGCGCGTCGCGTACCCGGTCGGCGACCGGCATGCTCTCGCCGCTGACCGGGTCCAGCAGCAGGAACTCCTCCTCTACCCCGAGGGTCAGGACGGCGGGAATCTCGGGGGTGGTGGTGGCGGCGGTGGTGGTGGTGGGCCGCGGCCTCACCGACGGCTCCACCGGCACGGAACTGGCGGCGGACCGTCGTGAGTCGGGCTCATATCCCGACGGTACGAGGGCGGACGACGGTCCGAAGCCGTTTCCGCCGACCACCGCCCCCACGGGTGGCGGGAGCGGTGGCGGTGCGGATCAGCAGTCGAAGTAGAGCGCGAACTCGTGCGGCGTGGGCCGCAGGCGCACCGGGTCTACCTCGTTCGTGTTCTTCCAGTCGACCCAGGTGGAGATCAGGTCGTCGGTGAAGACCCCACCGTCGAGCAGGTAGTCGTGGTCGACCTCCAGCGCCGCCAGCGCCTCGGGCAGCGAACCGGGCACCTGCTTGACGTCGCCCCACTCCTCCGGCGGGAGGTCGTACAGGTCCTTGTCGATCGGCGCCGGCGGCTCGATCTTGTTCTTGATCCCGTCCAGGCCGGCCATCAGCATCGCGGCGAACGCGAGATACGGGTTGCTGGACGGGTCCGGGACGCGGAACTCGACGCGCTTGGCCTTGGGGTTGCTGCCGGTCACCGGGATGCGGGTGCAGGCGGAGCGGTTGCGCTGCGAGTAGACCAGGTTCACCGGCGCCTCGAAGCCGGGCACCAGACGCCGGTAGGAGTTCACCGTCGGGTTGGTGAAGGCCAGCAGCGACGGGGCGTGGTGCAGCAGGCCACCGATGTACCAGCGGGCGGCGTCGGACAGCCCGGCGTAGCCGGTCTCGTCGTAGAACAGCGGCTCGCCGCCCCGCCACAGGCTCTGGTGGGTGTGCATGCCGGAGCCGTTGTCACCGAAGACCGGCTTGGGCATGAAGGTCGCGGTCTTGCCGTGCGCCCACGCCTCGTTCTTGATCAGATACTTGAAGAGCTGGAGCTGGTCGGCCGAGTGCAGCAGCGTCGAGAACTTGTAGTTGATCTCCGACTGCCCTCCCGTGCCCACCTCGTGGTGCGACCGCTCGACAGTGAAACCGGCGTCCACCATCCGGCGGACCATGCTGTCGCGCAGGTCGGCGTAGTGGTCCACCGGGGGAACCGGGAAGTAACCGCCCTTGTAGGCGGTCTTGTAACCCCGGTTGCCGCCCTCCTCGATCCGCCCGGTGTTCCAGGCGCCCTCGATCGAGTCGATGTAGTAGAACGACTGGTGCGCCGACGTCTCGTGGCGGATCGAGTCGAAGATGTAGAACTCCGCCTCCGCGCCGAAGTACGCGGTGTCCGCGATGCCGCTCGCCGCCAGATACGCCTCGGCCTTCTTCGCCACGTTGCGCGGGTCGCGGGAGTAGGCCTCCCGGGTGAACGGGTCGTGGACAAAGAAGTTCAGCGCGAGCGTCTTCTGCGTGCGGAACGGGTCCACGAACGCGGTCGCCACGTCCGGCAGCAGCAGCATGTCGGACTCGTGGATCGACTGGAAACCACGGATCGAGGAGCCGTCGAAGGCGAGGCCGTCGGTGAACACGCTGTCGTCGAACGACTCGACCGGCAGGTTGAAGTGCTGCATCACGCCGGGCAGGTCACAGAAACGTACGTCGACGAACTTCACGTCCTCGTCGGTGAGGTATCGCAGGAGTTCCTCGGAATTGGCGAACACACGTCCTCCTGGCAGGCGTCGTTGATCCTGGCCACGTCCCGTGGCCGGACCGCCCGGGGACATGGCCCGTACCGCCACCGTACGACGGCTCGCCCGGCCCGGCTCGGCAACCGCCCATCCGGGTTTCCTACGCCACAGGCCGGGTAGTCGCCGTACCCGGCGGACCGCCCGGGAGACGACGCGGCGGGAGGTTGGCGTGGTGGGTGCTCCTCGGCTGACCGGTGGACGCTGAGATGTGCGGGATCAGCGGTGAGGCCAGATTCGACGGGGCCCTACCCGACGCCGCCGCGGTGAACCGGATGACCGCCGCCATGCGCTCACGCGGCCCGGACGGCGAGGGCGCGTGGAGTGACGGCTGGATCACCCTCGGGCACCGCCGGCTGACAGTGATCGACCTGTCCGAGGCCGGCGCCCAGCCGATGGTCCGCGACGACCTCGGCCTGGCCCTGGTCTTCAACGGCTGCGTCTACAACTATCCGGAGCTGCGCGACGAGCTGCGCGCGGCCGGGCACACGTTCCACAGCACCAGCGACACCGAGGTGATCCTGGTCGCGTACGCGCAGTGGGGGGAGCGGTTCGTCGACCACCTGGTCGGCATGTTCGCGGTGGCGCTGGTCGACCGGCGGCGGCGCCGTCTCGTGCTGGCCCGCGACCGGCTCGGCATCAAACCCCTTTACCTCGCCGAGTCGCCCGGCCGGCTCCGGTTCGCCTCCACGCTCCCGGCGCTGCTGGCCGGCGGTGACATCGACACCGGCATCGACCCGGTCGCGCTGCACCACTACCTGTCCTGGCACTCGATCGTTCCGGCGCCGCGCACCATCTTGCGCGGCATCCGCAAGCTGCCCCCGGCCACCGTCCGGGTCGTCGAGGCCGACGGGCGCAGCCGCGAGCGCGTCTACTGGCGGCCCGCGTACCGGCGCGACCCGGCCCACGCCGGCATGGACGCCGCCGACTGGCGGGCCGCCGTCGGGGACGCGCTGCGCACCGCCGTACGCCGCCGGCTGGTCGCCGACGTGCCGGTCGGCGTGCTGCTCTCCGGCGGCCTCGACTCCAGCATGATCGTGGCGCTGCTCGACGACGCCGGACAGCACCACCTCCAGACGTTCAGCATCGGCTTCGACAGCCGCGGCGACGAGACCGGCGACGAGTTCCACTACTCCGACCTGGTCGCCCGCGCGTTCGGCACCGACCACCACCGCATCCGGCTCGCCGACGGCGACCTCGGCCCGGCCGTACGCGCCACCGTGGCGGCCATGACCGAGCCGATGGGCAGCCACGACGTGGTGGCGTTCCACCTGCTCTCCGAGCAGGTCGCCAAGCACGTGAAGGTGGCGCAGTCCGGCCAGGGCGCCGACGAGGTGTTCGCCGGCTACGGCTACCACCACCGGCTGGCCCGCTCGGCCCGCGAGGACGCGGCGGCCGGGTTCACCGCGGCGTTCTTCGACCGCGACCACGCGGAGCTGACCGAGGTGGTCGAACCGGCGTACGCCTGCGTCGGCGACGTCAGCGGCGAGCTGGTCGCCGCGGACCTGGCCGCGCCCGGCGCGCAGACCGCCGTGGACGCGGTACTGCGCCTGGACACGCACCTGATGCTGCCCGACGACCCGGTCAAGCGGGTGGACAGCATGAGCATGGCGTGGGGACTGGAGGTGCGCACGCCGTTCCTCGACCAGGATCTCGTCACGCTCGCCGCCGCGTGCCCGCCCGAGCACAAGCTGGCTCAGGGCGGCAAGGGCGTGCTCAAGGAGGTGGCCCGGGAGGTGCTTCCCGCCGAGGTCATCGACCGGCCGAAGGGCTACTTCCCGGTGCCGGCGCTGCGCAACGTCGACGGACCCGTGCGAGAGTTGGTGGTCGAGGCGCTGGGTGCGCCCGAGGCGCGCCGGCGCGGGCTGTTCCGCCGGGCGTACGTCGACGAGCTGCTGGCCGAGCCGGAGCGGGCCCAGGCCGCCGCGGGCAGCAACAAGCTGTGGCAGCTGGGTCTGCTGGAGCTGTGGTTGCAGACGCACGGTGTGAGCTGAGCTAAGCGGGAGGAGCACTGTGAAGTTCGTGATCGAGAGCGAGGCCGACGGCAGCGTGGGATTCACAGTGGTCGGCGGCGACGGCCAGGTGCTCGCCACCGGCGCGCCCTGCCCGGACAAGGGCTCGGCGCTCGCCGTCGTCGGTGAGCTGATGCACGGGCTGGGCGACGCCTGCGTGGAGGACCGCACCGAGGCCGGCGCCGGTCCGGTGGCCGGCACCCGGACCGAGATCGGCGACGACATGTCGGACATCGGCCGCTCGGGTATCCCGCCGGTCTGACGCGACACGTCCCGCCCGGCCCACGAGCCCGGGCGGGACGGTGCGCTCACTGTTCGTCGTCGAGCACGTCCGTGTGGCCGTCGCGGGTGACTGTGGGCGGCAGGTGCTCGTCCGGCTGGGGCGCCTCGGCCAGCGTGTGGTGCGGGTCGCCGTCGGGCGAGAACAGCACCCGATCGGTCTTGCTGGTCTTCTCCTGCTCCTCCTCCGGCTCCGTCACCGTGTTCTCCCTCCGCTCACCGGCGCCCCGAGCAGGCCGCCCCTCGTCCCACGCTATGTGCCGGCCGGGCACCGGGAGCACGTTTCCGCCCGACGGCCGCACTCACCTGCCTGGCTCGTCGCGGGGGCGGGACCCGGTACGCCGTCGTGACGCCCTCGAAGCCCGGCACCCCCGGCTTCGCCAGCCCTGCCCGTCACCTCCTGTAGTCGTGGAGCTGCCCGCGACATGGCTCACCGCGCGCCCTTTGCTCTGCAGCCTCATACGCGGCGATGGCCGTGCGTCACCGCTGCGCCAATGGATGCAGAGCAAAGGGCGCACAGGGATGTGTGTGCGGCAGGTGCCTGGCCGCGCATCGACGCTGGTCGGGAGCTTGTCATGCCCAAATCTGCCTATTCCGCCTGACGGCGGGTCGTCACCCTCTGTGACTCACTGCCGGATCGAGGCGACGTGACGGTGCGTCACGTCCGACGCGGGCCAGCCACGAAACGCCGGCCGCCGGAGCTGGATCGCGTCGAACGGCGGGCGGATCAGGCGGCTCGCCAGTCGCGGACCAGAGCGGCCACTGTGGCGTACCGCGACGCCGGGTCAGGCCGGCTGGCCCGGTCGGCGACAGCGCGCTCGGCGGTGGTGCCCCGCCAGCCGGACGGACCGTCGAGCAGGTGGTGCAGCGTACGACCCAGCGCGTGGACCGTGGTGCGCTCGTCGATCACAGCGCCCCGGGTCAGTTCCTCCGGCGACAGATAACGACGGGAACCGGGCAGCCGGTCGGAGTCGAGCACGAACGGGCCCGGGCGGTACTCGTCCAGGTCGATCAGGCGCATCCGCCGGGCGTCGAAGTCGTAGAGGAAACAGCCGTCGTACAGGTCCACCGCCACGTACCCGGCCGCGCTCACGGCCAGGTGGGCGTCGAGGATGATGTCCAGCGCCGCGCGTACCTCGGCGACCGGCAGCCGCTGGAAGCGGACCAGCCCGCTCCGGTCGCTGCCGCCGCCGGTGGTGGCGTGGTTGAGCACGACGCCGTCGTGCCACGGGTAGACCAGCGTCGGGCCGTCCGTGCCGTCGCGTACCAGCTCGGGCCGGACCACTGCCGGGTGCCGGACCGCGGCGTGCAGGCCCAGGGCCCGGGTCAGCGACGCACGCGCGGCCGGTGTCCCGGCCCGCTTGACGAACCAGCGCCGGCCCGCCGACTCCACTCCGTAGGAGACGCATCCGGAGTCCTGGTCGCCGAAGACGGCGAACGCATGAGCCAGGTCCAGGTTCCACACCCGTCGAGGCTACGACGACGCCCGCCACGCCGGGTCACCGCGACTGCTCCACCACCTCGATCACGTCGGCGGGCGCGCGGCGCGGCGCCGGCGGCAGCTCCGCGTCCGGACCCCAGCCGACGCGCACCACCAGGTACGGGTCGCCGATGCCGGCCAGCAGGTCGCGCATCATCCGGCGCGGCCACGCCAGCTCCACGGCGTCGCTGAGCGGCGCGCTGGCCAGCCCTTCGGCGGTGGCGGTGAGCAGCAGCGCCGACAGCGCCTCGCCGCCGCGCAGCCACGCGGCCGGCTCGTCCGAGTCGCCGAAGAGGATCAGGTACGCGGCACCCCGGTCGAAGTCCGCGCCCGCGCTGAGCCCGGCCGCCCCGCCGGGGGCGTAGTCGCGCAGCGGCACCCGTCGCGCGGACGGGCGCACGGCGGTGGCGGCGGGCACCCCGTCGCCGCTGCCCGCCGGGCGGTGGGTCCAGTCGTGCAGCTCCTGCCGGTACGCGGGGTCGGCCAGCTCCGTGTCCGCCGCGCGTCCGGTGGACACGGCGAGCATCGGCATCTGGTCCGGCCGCACCACGTGCAGGTGCGCGCCCTCGGCCTCGACGGCGTCCCCGAGCCGGGCCAGTACGGCCTCGGGCACCGGCCGGTCCCCGTACGCCCGGCGGTCGGTGCGGCGGCGCGGAATCGCCTCGACCAGGCGGCCCGCCGGCACGTCCAGGTCGGCCGGGCCGGTGGTGCGCAGCCGGGCCAGCAGCGACGGGTCGGCCGGGTCGGGCAGCCGCTCGACGGTGACCGCCCAGCCGACCGCCGTCAGCGACGCACGCGCGTGGTGCAGGGCCGCACCGCAGCTCAGCATGAGCAGCCGCCCGTCCGGGTCGGTGTGGGCGAGCTGCCGGTCCGCCTCGGCGCGCAGCTCCAGCGTGTCGCCGGTGACCCGCCAGCGCCAGGGCTGGGTGTTGAACACCGACGGGGCGTGCAGGGACTGCCGGGCGGCCGCCTCCAGCACCCGTACCCTCGGATCCTGGTCGGTGCGGGTCGATGAGCTGTTCATGGCGGCCCTCCTGGTTGCTCGTCCCCTTCCGACCCTGCCCGCCGCCCTCGCGGGCGGACAGGGCCGGAGGTCCCGGCCGCACCGGGCCGTGCGCCCCCGGGGGTCAGGCGTCGTCCGGCTCCTGGGGTACGGCCAGGGCGATGGTGAGGTCGAGGACCGTGGCGGGATCGTGCAGCCGGTCGCCGAACAGCTCGCGCAGCTTGCCCATCCGGTAGCGGACGGTCTGCGGATGGACGAACAGGTCGGCGGCCACCTCGTCGCGGCGTCCCTGGTGCAGCAGCCACGAGCGCAGCGTCTCGGCCAGCCGCTGTGCGGTGGCCGGCGGCAGTGCGGCCAGCGGCGCGAGGGCCTGCGCGCGCAGGTCGGCGAGGGCCTCCGGGTCCATGCTGAGCAGCAGCGTGGACAGGTGGCGTTCGGTGTCGACAGGGCCCGCGTCCGGCTCGCCGAGGTCGAGCGCGAGCGCCCGGGTGGCCCGCTGGTACGACGCGGCGACCCGGTGCCAGGGCCGGGCCGGGCCGAGCACCGCCCGGTGCCCGTGCAGCAGCCGGGTGAGCTGGCGACGGCGGCCGCCGTGCATGTCCGGCACCAGCAGGACGGCCAGTTCCTCCACCGGGTCCATGCCGGGCAGGTCCTCGCCGCTCTCCAGCGTGTACGGGCTGAGCAACGCCAGCACCGCGCGCAGGTGCCGGCGGGGGAGCAGCACCACCGTCAGCGTCTGCGGTGGTGGCCAGTCGGCGCGTTCGGCGCTGCGCCGCAGCGACTCCTCCGGCTCGCCGGCCAGCAACTGCTGGGTGAGCCGTTCCAGGCTGCGGCGGCGCATCCGGCCGGCGCTGGCCAGCTCGTCGGCGTGCCCGGCGACGCTCGCGGCGGACAGCTCGTCGATGTAGGCGAACATCAACTCGGCGAACTCGGCCACCGTCGCGGCGGCCAGCCCGCTGCGTACCGTCGTGGTGGACACCTCGCGCCAGGCCACCCGGGCACCGACCCGGTACGCGGCCAGCAGCGCGTCCATGCTGCGCCCCGAGCGGGCCTCGCCGCTGCCCAGCGCGTACGCGGCCTCCAGCGCCGGGGCCAGGGGGGTGCTCGGGTCGAACGCCTGGGTACCCTCGATGAGCTGGAGGAACGTCCCCAGCGCGATGCGTACCGCGTTTTCGATCTTCGCCCGCATGGCGCCGGTGAGCGCACCGGAGTAGTCCGGCACCTCGGCGGTGATCGCGGAGACGGTCCGCTCGGCGACCATCGGCAGCCGGGCGCGCAGCGCCTCGGCCATCCCGGCGTCGAGGTTGAGGTGGGCGGCACGCTGCCCCGCACCGGCCTCCAACGTCATGTTTGTTCCCTCCGAACAAAAACCCGCGCGTGTTTCACCTTTGCTGGTCAAGATGTTATGCGATCGGGCGGCCACGCTGGTCATATGACCACAACTGCCTCCCGCCGCCCTCAGAAGGTCACCTTCCGGGACAGGCTGCTGCGGCTGGCCGGAGCGGTCACCACACCGGTGCTGCCCGACGACTATCTCGACCTGATCGCGCCCCTGCGCGCCGGCGCCCCGTTGCGCGGCCGGATCGTCGCCGTCCGCCCGGAGACCCGGGACGCGGCCACCCTGGTGATCCAGCCCGGCCGCGCCTGGCAGGGCCACCAGCCCGGCCAGTACATCCGCCTCGGCGTGGACGTCGACGGGGTACGCCAGTGGCGCGCGTACTCGCTCACCTCGCCGCCGGACGCCGCCGACGGCCGGATCTCCGTCACCGTGAAGGCCATCCCCGACGGCAAGGTCAGCAACCACCTCGTACGCCGGCTCCGGCCCGGCACGATCGTGCACCTCGACCAGGCCCAGGGCGAGTTCGTGCTCCCCGCCGCGACGCCCGAGCGCGTCCTGTTCGTGACCGCCGGCAGCGGCATCACCCCGGTCATGGGGATGCTGCGCTCCGGGCTGGCCGAGCGGGCCGACGTGGTGCTCGTGCACTCCGCGCCCACCCGCGACGACGTCGTCTTCGGCGCGGAGCTGCGGGCGCTCGCCGAACGCGGCGCGCTGCGGCTGATCGAGCGGCACACCGACACCGACGGCCTGCTCGACGTCGCGGAACTGGCCGCCCTGGTGCCCGACCACCTCGACCGGGAGGCGTGGGCCTGCGGACCCATCGGCATGCTCGACGCGGTTGAGGGGTACTGGTCCTCGAACGGCCTCGTCGAGCGGTTGCACACCGAGCGGTTCCGCCCGACCGTGATCACGCCGGGCGAGGGAGGAACCGTGACCTTCACCGGGGCGGGTGTGACAGTCGAGTCCGACGGGTCCACCACCCTGCTCGACGCGGGGGAGAACGCCGGAGTGCTGATGCCTTCCGGGTGCCGGATGGGCATCTGCTTCGGCTGCGTCGTACCGCTGCGCCAGGGCGCTGTCCGCGACCTGCGCAACGGCGACATCACCACTGCCGTACCGGGGGACGGCGTGCTCGTACAGACGTGCGTGTCGGCCGCCGCCGGTACCTGCGACATCGATATCTGACAGGAGCCACCCACGTGACCGTCATCCAGAAGAAGGCCGTCAACCCGATCGCCCATCTGAGCGCCGAGGACATCGAGATCATCGGCAAGGAACTGGACGCGATCCGGGACCGGGTACTCGCCGACCGGGGGGAGCGGGACGCCCGCTACATCCGCAAGGTGGTCAAGACCCAGCGGACACTGGAGATGAGTAGCCGGGCGGTGCTGCTGTTCTCGCTGTTCCCGCCGGCGTGGGTCGTCGGCACGGCCGGCCTCACCGTCGCCAAGATCCTGGAGAACATGGAGATCGGGCACAACGTCCTGCACGGCCAGTGGGACTGGATGCGCGACCCGAAGATCCACTCCACCACCTGGGAGTGGGACCACGTCTCCCCGGCCGACCAGTGGAAGCAGTCGCACAACGAGCTGCACCACCGCTACACGAACGTCGTCGGTAAGGACAACGACCTCGGCTACGGCATCATGCGCGTCGACGAGGACCAGCCGTGGCACCCCATGCACCTCGGCCAGCCGCTGTGGAATCTGATCAATGCCATGTTCTTCGAGTACGGCATCGCCGCGTACGACATGGAGCTGGGCGACCACCTCAAGCAGCGCAGGCTCAAGGACCCGAAGTTCCGGGCCAAGGCCCGGGCGGTCGGCCGCAAGATCCGCCGCCAGGTGCTCAAGGACTACGTGGTGCACCCGCTGCTGTCCGGCCCGTCGTTCCTGACCACGCTCGCCGCCACGTTCACCGCGAACCTGCTGCGCAACGTGTGGAGCCACTCGGTGATCATGTGCGGGCACTTCCCCAACGGCGTGGAGACGTTCGAGAAGACCTCCATCGACGGCGAGACCCGCGGCGAGTGGTACCTGCGGCAGATGCTCGGCTCGGCAAACATCAGCGGCAGCCGGCTGCTGCACATCATGACCGGCAACCTGTCGTACCAGATCGAGCACCACCTCTTCCCCGACCTGCCCAGCAACCGCTACCAGGAGATCGCCCCGCAGGTGCGGGCGCTGTTCGACAGGTACGGCCTGCACTACACCACCGGTCCGCTGCCCAAGCAGGTCGCCTCCGCCTGGTGGAAGGTCATCCGCCTGTCGCTGCCCAACCGCAAGGACAGCCGGCAGCCGGTCGCCCCGGCCGCGCTGGCCTCCTCCGGCACGGCCTGACCCGCCCGGTCGGTGCACGGCCGGTGAACTTCCACCGGCCGGCACCTGACCATCGCCTGCACAGTCGGCATCCGCCCAGCTCAAGGCGGGTTTCGCGGCCGTCGCGACGGTTCCGCGCCGCCGTACACTCGCGCCCGTCAGGGCGTACGGGTGAAGGGTGCGAGATGCGGCGCGTGGTCATGCTCGTCGACAACGCGGTCGACTGTGACTCGCGGGTGCAGAAGGCGGCCCGCTCGGCCGCCGACGCCGGCTGGGACGTCACGCTGATCGGCTGCGCCCACGTCGACGCCGAACGCCGCTGGCGGATCGGCCAGGCCGAGGTGCGCGTCCTGCCGCTGTCCAGTGCTCGCGCCCTCCCGCCCGTCACCGCACCGGCCGTCGTCTCTCATCCGGGCGGCGGTGTCTCCGCCGTCTCCGGTCCCGGGGTCGGCAGCGTTTCCGCTTCGGGCCGGGACGCAGGTCCGCGCGACGGTTCCGGGCTGCGCGGCGGGTCCGGGTTGCGCGCTCGGCTGGTGGCCCGGGGCGGGCTGCCGCTGCGCGCGGCGCGGCTGGCCCGCCGGCCGGTGGAGCACGCCCAGGTCCGCTACTGGCGGGCCCGGCTGCGCGACGGGGCGTGGCGGCGGCTGGAACCGGGGCTCTGGGACTACGAGCGGGCCGCCGGTCCCGTCGTCGACGAGCTGCGCCCCGACCTGATCCACGCGCACGACTTCCGGATGCTCGGCGTGGCCGCCCGCGCCGTGGAGCGTGCCCGGGCCGCCGGGCGGGACACCAAGCTGGTCTGGGACGCGCACGAGTGGCTGCCCGGCGCGCGGCCGCGTCGCGACAACGCCCGCTGGCTGCCCGCGCACCTCGGCTACGTCCGCGAGTACGTCGGCGCCGCCGACGCGGTCGTCACCGTCTCCGACACGCTCGCCGACCTGCTGGTACGCGACCACGCCCTGCCGGAGCGCCCGACAGTGGTCCTCAACGCCCCGGTCACCGCCACACCCGACGAGGACGCCCCCGACCTGCGGGAGCGCTGCGGTCTGCCCCCGGACACGCCGCTGCTCGTCTACAGCGGGGCGATGGCCGCCCAGCGCGGCGTGGACACGGTGGTCGAGGCGTTGCCGCTGCTGCCCGGCGTGCACCTGGCGCTCGTCGTCGCCGACCCGGCCGCCCCCTACGTCCGCCAGGTCGTCGCCCGCGCCGCCCGGCTCGGTGTGGGTGACCGGGTGCACGTGCTGCCGTACGTGCCGCACCGGCAGCTCGTCGCGTTCCTCGCCACCGCCGACGTCGGCCTGATCCCGCTGCACCACTGGCCCAACCACGAGATCGCGCTGATCACCAAATTCTTCGAGTACGCGCACGCGCGGCTGCCGATAGTGGTCAGCGACGTCCGCACCATGGCCGAGACGGTCCGCGCCACCGGCCAGGGCGAGGTGTTCCGCGCCCGCGACGCCGCCGACCTGGCCCGGGCGGTGCGAGCGGTGCTCGCCGACCCGGCCCGCTACCGCGCCGCCTACGAGGGCGAGGACTCCCCGCTGCCGGGGTGGACGTGGGAGGCGCAGGCCGAACGCCTGGACACGCTCTACCGCCGCCTGCTCACCCCCAACCGCTGACGCCCGCACGTGGGCGCGGGAAAGGGCTGGGCGGGAGTGTGCGGACCGGGCTACCGTCGAGGTATGCAGAGCAGGCGCACCTTCACCGCCGCGGCCGCGCGAGCTTCCCGCTCGCCGGTTGCCGCCGCCTGACCTGCCCCACACCCACGCCGGCGACCGGAAACGGTCCGCCGGCGTCGTCGTGTCGACGTCAACGCGCGCGGCGGGCCGTCCGGTCACCCGTACCCGGAAGGCACCCGCCATGACACCAGACGACATCACCAGGACGTTCCTCGACCACTACCACAGGCACGGCCACCGCGACGCGCCGGAGAGTTCGCTCATCCCGCCGCCCGGCGACCCGGTGCTGTTCACCACGTCCGGCATGCACCCGCTCACGCCGTACCTGCTGGGGCGCCCGCACCCGGGCGGACGGCGACTGGCGAACGTGCAGCGGTGCCTGCGCACGACGGACCTGGACGAGGTAGGCGACGACACGCACCTGACCGTGTTCCAGATGCTCGGCTCCTGGTCGCTCGGCGACTACGGCATCGCGGCCAGCCTGCGCTGGGGCTTCGAGCTGCTCACCGACCGGTTCGGCATCCCGGCGGGGCGGCTGCACGCGACGGTGTTCGGCGGCGACGACCGGCTCGGGCCGGACGACACCGCGCGCGACACCTGGACCGCGCTCGGCGTGCCGGTGGAGGCGCTGGGCGAGGACAACTGGTGGTCCAACGGCCCGACCGGCCCCTGCGGACCGGACTCGGAGATCTTCGTGTGGACAGGCGACGGCCCGCCCACCGGCACACCCAGCACCGACGCACGCTGGGTGGAGGTGTGGAACCACGTGCAGATGCGCTACCACAGGCACCCCGACGGGCGGCTCACGCCGCTGCCGCACTCCAGCATCGACACCGGCATGGGTTTGGAACGGCTGGAGATGGTGCTGCGCGGCGACCGGTCCGTGTTCACCGGCGACGGCCTGCGCCAATGGGTGGACGAGGTGGCGGAGCGGTGGGACCTGCGCGGCGAGGACCTGCGCGTGGTCTCCGACCACCTGCGGTCCGCCGTGGTCGTGCTCGGTGACGGGGTACGCCCCGGCAACACCGGTCGCGGGTACGTGCTGCGGCGGCTGCTGCGCCGCGCGCTCACAGTGCTGTGGCGCGACGACCCGGCGCGCAGCCTGGACGAGCTGCCGCCCGAGCTGTACGCGGACACGCTGCACCGCTTCCGCCAGCTGCCCGATCGGAGCACGCGGCCGGTCGACGTCGGCTCGCCGCACGCGACGCTCGTGGACGAGGAACGCCGCTTCCGGGGGCTGCTGCGACGCGGACGGCCGCTCGTCGACCGGGTACGGGCGCGCGGGCCGCTGTCCGAGCGCGACTACCACTGGCTGCACGACACCCACGGACTGCCCCGCGACCTGGTCGACGGCCTGCTCGCCGACGCGAGCTGAGCGGCGGCCGGGTGAGCGGCGGCGGCGCAGCGGTGGCCGCCCGTCCGGGGCGGTGCCAGACTCGGAGGCGGACGCCACGCGAGGGAAGCGGACGCCGCCGCGAGGAGAGGGCAGCCGATGACCGAGGTACGGCCGGACGAGGAGACGGTGCCGCTGCTCGGCGCCGAGGTGCGCATCGCCGGCGCGGCCGGGCTGCTCGCCGCCGCCGTCGACGGGCCGGTGGAGTTGCTGGTCGACGGCGACTTCCCGGCCCCGGTGCGGGAGATGCGCTGCACCGTGCGCGCCGACGCCGCAGATGGGCAGCCGGTGCACCGCTTCGAGGCGTACCTGCGGGTGGAGAACACACCGGCGGGCCTGCTCGCCCTCGGTCTGGCCGGGCCGGTCGGCGTGCTGCTCGCCGAGCGGCTGGCCGCGCGCGGCGGCGACGGCCCGGCCGCCGCGGTGGGCCGGATCGCCGCGGAGGCCGGTCGGCGGATCTGGCCGCGACCGGTCGCTACGCTCGCCGCGCCGCCGGGCGACGAGGCCGGCCGGGAGGTGCTGCGCACGGCCCGGGAAGCCGGGCTGCGGCCCCGCGTCGACCAGGCCAACGGCACGGTACGCATCCGCGCCGACGTACCAAGCGCCGAGGTGGGACCGGCGCACCTGCATGCCGTGCTGGGCCTGCTGCTCCAGGCCGTACGCGAGTTGTCCGGCGACAGCGACGAGCCGACGGTGCTGCGCGGACGGACGTACCTCGTGGGGCGGCGACCGGTGACGGCGGCCGGGCCGCGCAGCGCGGCGGTGACCCTCGACCAGGTCGGCGGGCTGTCCGACGTGGTCGCGCGGTTCCGCGAGGTGGCGGTGTCGTTCCGGCACCCGGCGGCGATGGCCCGCTGGGGCGCGCGCCGGCCACAGGGCATCCTGATGTACGGGCCGCCCGGCACCGGCAAGACCATGCTGGCCCGGGCCCTCGCCAACGAGGTCGGCGCGGACTTCGTGGAGATCCGTACCCCGGAGATCCTGGACAAGTACCTCGGCGGCTCGGAACGCAACATCAAGCGCATCTTCCGGGAGGCACGCCGCTACCGGCGGCCCACAGTGATGCTGTTCGACGAGTTCGACTCGATCATCAGCTACGCCGGCGCGGGCGGCGACGCGGCCAGCCAGGCGGTCAACGCGGTAGCGGGCATCTTCAAGCAGGAGATGAACACGCTGTTCGAGGAGAACCCCGACGTCATCGTGGTCGCCACCACCAACTTCCCGCAGCGCGTGGACGCGTCGCTGATCCGCTCCGGCCGCTTCGACCTGAAGATCGCCATTCCGGCGCCGGACGAGAACGGACGCGCCGAGATCCTCACCAAGATGGTCCGCGAGCTGATCGAGCGGCACGAACGGCCGGGCTTCAAAATGTTCGCCGACGACCTCGACCCGGCCGCCCTGGCGGCCGACACGGCCGGTCTGACCGGCGCGGACCTGCGGGAGGCACTGCGCCGGGTGCAACTCGCCAAGGCACTGCGGGAGGCGGCGGAGGGTGCGCCGCCGGCTCCGATCGGTCAGGATGACCTGCGGGAGGCCGTTGCCGGGTTGCGCCGCGGCTGACCGGAAGGAGTCCACATTGTCCTCGTCCGATCTGCTGCTGTCCCGCCGTGACCTCGCGTTCCTGCTGCACGACTGGCTTGACGTGACCCGGCTGACCGAGCGCCCCCGCTACGCCGAGCACACCCGGGAGACCGTCGACGAGGTGCTGGACCTCGCCGCGCGGGTCGCCGCCGAACGCTTCGCCCCGCACAACCGGGCCGCCGACACCGGCGAACCCACGTTCGACGGGCAGCGGGTGCGGACCATCCCGCAGGTCAAGGCCGCCCTGGCGGCGTTCGCCGAGACCGGGCTGCTCGCCGCCACCATGGACGAGTCGGTGGGCGGCCTGCAACTGCCGCACACGGTGGCCGCCGCCGCGTTCGCCTGGTTCCAGGCCGCGAACGTGGGCACGTCGGCGTACCCGATGCTCACCCTCGGCAACGCCAACCTGCTGCTCGCCCACGGCAGCACCGAGCAGATCGACACCTGGGTCCGTCCGATGGTCGAGGGCCGGTTCTTCGGCACCATGTGCCTGTCCGAGCCGCAGGCCGGCAGCTCCCTGACCGACCTCACCACACGGGCCGAGCCGCAGGACGACGGCACCTACCGGGTCGTCGGCACCAAGATGTGGATCTCCGGCGGCGACCACGAGCTGGCCGAGAACATCGTCCACCTGGTGCTGGCCCGCATCCCCGGAGCGCCGCCCGGCGTGAAGGGCCTGTCCCTGTTCATCGTGCCGAAGGTGCTGCTCGACGACGACGGCAACCTCGGGCCGCGCAACGACGTGGCGCTGGTCGGCCTCAACCACAAGCTCGGCTACCGGGGCACCACAAACACGCTGCTGAACTTCGGCGAGGGCGTGCACCGCCCGTACGGGCGCGCCGGGGCGGTCGGCTACCTGGTGGGGCAGCCGCACCAAGGGCTCGCCGTGATGTTCCACATGATGAACGAGGCGCGCATCGGCATCGGGGCCGGCGCCACCGCGCTCGGCTACACCGCGTACCTGAAGTCCGTCGCGTACGCCCGGCAGCGCCCGCAGGGCCGCCCGGTCGCCGACAAGGACCCCACCACGCCGCAGGTGCCGATCGTCGCCCACCCCGACGTACGCCGGATGCTGCTGGCGCAGAAGAGCTACGTGGAGGGCGCACTCGCGCTGGTGCTCTACTGCGGACGGCTGCTCGACGAGCAGAAGACCGCGCCCGCCGAGGCCGACCGCGAACGCGCGCAGCTGCTGCTGGACCTGCTCACCCCGATCACCAAGAGCTGGCCGGCGCAGTGGTGCCTGGCCGCCAACGACCTGGCCATCCAGGTGCACGGCGGGTACGGCTACACCCGCGACTACGACGTCGAGCAGCACTGGCGGGACAACCGGCTCAACGCCATCCACGAGGGCACCCACGGCATCCAGGCGCTGGACCTGCTCGGCCGCAAGGTCACCATGCGCGACGGCGCCGCGCTGGAACTGCTGCTGGAGACGATCCGCGGCACCGTCAGCCGGGCGTGGAAGGCCGACGGGTTCGCCTCCGAACTGGCCGGACAGCTCGTCGCCGCGGTGGACCGGATCGCCGTGGTGACGCGGCGGCTGTGGGCTCCGGGTGATCCGGAGCTGGCGCTGGCGAACGCCTCGGTGTACCTGGAGGCGGTCGGGCACGTGGTGATCGCGTGGATGTGGCTGGAGCAGGTGCTGGTGGTGGAGGCGCTGGGGTCACCGGACGGGGCCGAGGGGGAGTTCCTGGCGGGGAAGAGGCAGGCGGCGCGGTACTTCTACAGGTGGGAGTTGCCGAAGGTGGGGGCGCAGTTCGACCTGCTGGAGGGGCTGGATCGGACCACGCTGGACATGCGGGAGAGCTGGTTCTGAGCCGTGTGGGTCCGGCAAAGCCAGCCCCGCCGTCACCACCAGAGCCACTAAGCACCGTGTCGGTGCTGCCTGGAGTTCTCGCACGTGCGTGATGGTCGCGGGTTTGGCAGACTGCTGCGTCGCCTGCCCTGTTGAACAAAAGGTGCTGATGATGCTTGACGAAGGTGTCCAGCCCAACGAGACCACCGTGCCGATGCTGCCCTGTGTGGCACCGGAGGAAACCCTGGCCTTCTGGCGCGCCCTGGGCTTCGCTGTGACCTACGAACAGACGAAGCCCTACCTATACCTGGTGTTCCGGTGGCGCGGATTCGAGCTGCACTACGGGCGCGCGTCCAGCAACCTGGACCCGTCGGAGAACACCGGCGGATGCCTGGTAATGGTCGATACGGTCGCGCCGTACCACGCAGCGTTCACCGAGGCGATGCGCCGCACGTACGGGAAGGTGCTTGCCAAAGGGCTACCTCGGATAACGCGGTGCCGGCCCGGCGCCTCACGGTTCACCGTCACGGACCCGTCGGGAAACTCGATCATCTTCATCCAGCGCGACGAGCCGACGGAGTTGGAGTACGGCGGTTCCAAGCAGATGCAAGGGCTTGCCCGGGTTCTGGACAACGCTCGGATCCTGCGCGAGTTCAAGAACGACGACCGGCATGCCTTCCGAGCCCTGAACTCGGGACTGCGCCGCCACGGCGACAGCGCACCGACCGTGCAGCAGGCAATGGCGCTGGCCGTGCTCATCGAGCTGTCGACGGCACTGGAGGAGTCGGAACGGGTGCCGGAGTGGGGCACCAGGCTTCGGCAACTCAGCCTGACTATGGAGGAGCGTCGTCAGGTTGAGTCCGTCGTTGCCGACCCCACGCTGCTCGAGCGGTGGATGCCCGCCACGGCCTGACTGACGCACCGGCCACCCTGTGACGCCGATGAGGAGGACTCCACAGCGTCATAGCAGCACGCCCCGTCACGTTCGTCTGTTGGCCTACACAACGTACGCGGTGGATTTCGCCGGTCCGCCGGTGTCGGCCGCATCAGGGGCTCGATGACGCACCGTTCTCGGCAGTTGCGGAAGCCCGGTCGAGCGGCCAACAGACGGTCAGCGGCATGTGCGGGCGTCTCGGGTCACGGGCGTGCCTGGTTACACTGCTCGGCTATGCGCTCGGTCGAGGTCCTCGAACAGTTCGACGCCGCAGCCGAGGAGTTCCTGTTTCCGGACTTGGGCCACGGCTACAACTACGCTGTTGACGTTCGGCTACATGGGTATCGTGACGCTGAGCAGTGGGCCCTCATCGTCGAGGCGGTCGGCTATTCGCCACGGGCCGGCAACCTCACCGACGTGCTCCACGTGTTCGGCAACTGCCTGACCAGCGGCGAACCTGGCTATGGCAACGGTGACTTTCTCGACCGAGTCGACAACTGGGACGAGACAGAAGACCCCGACGAGCCCGAGACCTACCGGGGAGGACCGGTAGTGGTTCGTGGCCAGACGATCGCCCTTGCGGCCGAGCCGGGCGAGGACCTGGTCGACGTGCTGCGCCGGCTCGTTCCACGCCATCGCGAGCTTCTCCTTGCCGACGAGGAAGAACTGCGGCGCCGAATCCGGGTCGACATACCCGAGGTGCTCCGGCTGGACCAGTGGAACCACCCCGACCTGGCCGGCGGGCTACGACCCAGCGAGTCTGAGACCTTCCGCCAGATTGCCGATGTCCTGACAACCGGCGACCTCAGGCGATACGCGCCGAGCCTGCCGCCCAACACCCACTGGTCCAACTGGCCGGACTCGGGAAGCCTGTAGCCGGGCCGGACCAAGCCGCTCACCTCGTAGCAGAAGAGCCCATGACCTGTACCGTCTGCGCTCGTGATCCCGCCCTGCCATGGCTGCGGTGAAACCGGCCGCGCCCGGTCGGCGGCATGAGAGGAAGCTGGATGTGGGTCCAAGTCCGCTACGGTTGGCCGATGCGGCGACTTACCGACGAGACGGTCATGGCCGTTGGCAGGCTGACGTTAGCCGCGACCGAGTTGGAGTACCTTCTCGCAGGCATCGGCGCCAGCCAGGCCGACGACGATCGTGCCGCGATCTTCACCGCTGCCGACGAGCCGTTGCGCACGGCGCGACGATCCGCTCAGCTCGCTTCACCGGACCACCGTGACGAGTTCACCGGGCTGATCGAGGCCGCCGCGACATACCTGGCGCAGGGCCGGACCGCCGTGCGCGCGATGTGGTTCGAGAACGGACTCGTCAGCGCGGCGACCTTCGACGAAATCTCCAGCCTCATCCTGCGATGCCGCGACCGGTTACAGGCACTGCTTGACGAATTGGATGGGACGCCTGCCGCTCTACCTCGATCTCGGTAGCAGTCAGGGCCACGTCCCCAGCGCGGCAGAAGAGGATGTCGCGTGACGGTATTCTGCCGCCGTGCCGAACCGCTTCTATCGCCGTCGTTGGAACGAGACCAGAGGCGATGAGTTCGACGACTGGGGCCGCTCGCTCTGGTATCTCGAGGTTGGCGATGACGGTTGGCCCGTCCGCCAGATCGAGGTGTACGACGCAGGCCACGTCCTTCGTTATGGGCCCAAGTGCGGCGAAGACCGCTACGGAGGCCTCGGCCAAGCCAGCCTCTACGACTCGGATGAAGACTGGAGTGGCTTCGAGATCACGGGTGTCGAGTTCGAGCGGATCTGGCACTCGGACGGCGAGTAACGGCCCTGCTGGTCAGTACGCCCGGAAGGCGGCAGAACAGTAAAACCTATCTGCGAGTTCGACGCCATCGTGTCGCAAGCCGCTGATGGCCCGGGTGATACCTGCCTTCGGTCAAGCGAGACCAGGCGTCAGCACCCGGCAAATCTCAGAGCCTCGTCACGGAGTCCCTTCAGCACTTCGATGTTCTGCAGCATGGCGCCGGGGTCGTAGGTATTGGTCAACCTTAGCCTCGACATCCGATCGAGCACCTCCTCGTCGGCCAACTGGGCCAGCCACGCTGCGATCTGCTTGCCGTCCGGGGAGCTGTCCACTTGGCCGATCAGATCGGCCAGGTCGGTCCGTACGACTGCCGCGCTTAAGCGCCGAGCGTGGCATTGTGCGGCTGATGTCGTCGAACCCATCGATATAGCGCGGCGTTCGTCCTGATGACCAACGACGATCTCATAGCGCGTCGGAAGCGCTGGCTCGGGCGGCTCCGTGCCCGTGACTAGGCGCGGCACCGCCTGGGTGCGGACCCAATGGCAGATCTCATCGAGCTCCTGCATCAGCACTGGCCACTGGCCCGTGCCCGGTCGATTGATCCCGACCGTTGGAAACAGGGTGACGGGAATGATGGTGCCGATCGGTGTCTCCGCGATGACGTCCCCCACACGCAGCGGCTCTTCGGGCTGCGGTGGCAGGTCGCGGACCGAGCGGGGCAACCGGTTATCCTGGTACATGGCAGCCAAGCGGACCGCAGTGATCGCGGGCGTCCTGTGCTTTGCGTGGTTCGTGTGGAGCACCAGTCGAGCCAGAGGGTGCATCTGAGGATCGCTCTGACGGTGAAAGGGCTGTAGGCGATCGATCCGCCGCACGAGTTCGCTGCCAGCTCGCAGCGCTGCCGGACGGTTACGGAGCTGCTTCTTCGTCCACTCCTCGAACTTTTCGCATGTGTCCGACGCGGGCATTTCGACCAGCCTGGCCGCCTTCTCGTCGAGCGGCGCGCCATCCAGAAACTCGACTTCGGCGAACAGCGCGTGCTCAAGCGCGGCCCGTAGTGCCACCAACGCGTCGGCGACGAGGAGTGGCACTTTGCGTGGGATCGGAGCCACGCTGCCCACGACGGTCCGACTGACCGGCCCCGCCGGTACCTCACGCAAGCCGATCACGCCGTGGGACTGTGTCTGGTAGCCATAGAGCAGATCGCCGACCTGTCCGATGAGCTCATCCGCATGCGAGAGCGTCGCGGCGACGCCGAGATGGCGCTCGGGGAGCCAATGGGGCGTCGAGTCCGTCACGCCGTGATCTTACGCGGTGCCGAAATCGGGTGCCCTCGGTGCAACGCACCCGTTCTCGTACGACCCACGCTGTGCGCATGAGAAGCTTCAATGCGCTTCCCTTCATGGGACAGAAGTTCACATTAGGAGTGACCAAGTGCTTGCGGCTGCACCGGGGACCAAAGACTTTAAAGCTGCCTCGTGGGGGGCATCGGACGCCTACGTGTCCTCATCAAGGAAGTCACGCTTTGATCCCAGGGCGTCAGCTACCCTGAGCGGCAGCTCGCCTTGTGGTGAATCACAAACTGGCTCCACCGGCACTCCCGTCGGCATGAGCGCACGCAGCGCAGCAGCAGCGAGGAATTCGCCCCAAAGAGCCTACCTTCAGTTACCGCGCCCTCCGTTCTCGTGAAGTAGGCCATGGAGGCTTCTGAATAACTGACGCCCAGAGATCACCAAGTCGTCGAAGGTAACAACATCGATAAGACTGCTGTTAACACACCAGCGCCGCAGCTTTTTCTCTTGCTTCTCCGTCAGAGCCGACCTTCTCCCGATAACCAGGAGTCCTCGCGGATTTTCAATGCTTGGAAGCTTGCTGCGAGCATATTCACCACGTTCCGCAACCCAGCCTTGGAAGTCGAGAACTTGCCCCAGGGCATGGGAGAACTCTCCGGTAAAGTCATCCTTCTTGTTGAAGATTCTGTCCTTTGGCTTCTCAATCTCAACCACCAGGTACCGGAAATCGTGCCTCCTGATGACGAAATCCGGGACGTAGTCGTCACCAAACTGATGTTTCGGCACTACCTCTGCAGCTAAGGGATCCAGGACAGTAGGATGATGCTTGAGAAATTCCTGGTAGCTCGATTCTCCGAGATCTTGGGCCACCAAGGCTTCGAAATCATCGAGGAGCGAAGGGGGGACAGAGATTGAGCCGGCCGCGAACACCCTCATTACGTAGTGAGAGAAGTCATTAACTCCGCCGACCACATGATTGGCGCTGGCTTCCTCGCTGGCAAGTGTCATTACCCTCGAGAACAGCGACCGATTCTCCTTCGACGCATTGATTAGTTCGTCGAGAGCAATCTTCGCCTCCCGCCGGGCGCCATCAGCGATCGGAAACGACTTGCCTAACAGGGACCTAGTGTAGCCATCACCTGGGATAGCTTCGCCCGAGGCCGCCAGCCACAACGCCCTGACTGCATACTTGGCCCATGATTTATAACTTTGATCTGCGGCAATCTCGGTTAGTAGCCGAACGCCAGGGTCACCCGCAACAAGAGCGGCACCCGCCGCAATTTCCGCGTAGCTCATCCTCTCGGTGTAACCGATCCGCCGCTCATCCCTGAGTACTTGCTCGACTAGCCCAAGCTCGCCAGCCTGGCCGAGCGCGACAAATACTCCAGCTATTTTTCTGATAGACGCATCAGCCTCGTCATGCCTGGCGCGGCGGTTCGCGTCTTCCTCTCGCGGCGCTTGCGGTTGAGCGTCTAGCCACCACATCGTGAACTGCTCCGGCCTCAATTTGGTTCTTCCCCGGCTCAACATCTCTCCAACATGTGACTTATCTTAGGAATCTTGCATTTGCGGCATTTCGACGCCTCGCACCAGGGGCTGCAACGCATTATTGCACCCCATTGGCCCGCGTCTCGTGAGCCCGTCGGGGAATCTGTGCCAGCATTACCGTCAGTCGCTACCTGAGAGACTACCCAGGGTGACACTCTCATCGGCAGATGTGGAAGCCGGAGGGAGCCGGGCGGCAGCCGACGTCTATGTCAGGCTGGGCGGACTCAGCCACGCCATCGGTGCGCCGTTGAGAGCGGCGTCAGCTAGGCGCTGGGCGGACGGCGTCTTGAGTGCCGCCTGCGAGCTATCGATCCAGCGTTGAACGTCCGCGACTCCCTGATGCCGGTACTCGACCGCTTGGACGAGGCACTCCAACTTGTCCGCGTCCCGGGCCACGACCGCTTCCAGGGTTTCGCCGGCCTCGTACTCGGCGACGGCAGCGTTGATCAGATCGGCTACGGCGGGCGGGCAGTCGGCGACCTGGTCGGCGGTGACGGCGGTGTTGGGCGCAGCGGTGAGGTAGCGTTTGGCGATGTGGGGGATGTCGGTGATCCGGGTTTCCTGCGTGTCGTGCAGGATGCACAACATCGAGACGCGAGCCGGGTCGGCGCCCTCCATGGCCGCGAGCATCATGCCGATGAGCGCCGTGCGGAACGAGTGTTCGGCGATCGACTCCGGATGCTTCACGCCGGCGAACCACCATCCGGTGCGCGCGGCGCGCTTGAGCGCGCCCGCCTCGAAGATGAAGCTCATGGCTCCTGCATGAGGATCGTTGTCCACCGGAAGTGCCCTCTCACCCGCTGAGCTCGTCGACACCGCATCCCCCTCGCCAGTCGTCAGTCGATGGGGAGACGGTAGACGAGGTCATACCGGCCGCCTGGTAGCACGATGTCGGCCGTCTCCACCGGCGTACCGCCCGCGGTGTAGGTCCGCTCGATGGTGTGCACGAACGTGCGGGCCGGCAGGTTGAGCGCCTCGACCTCCTCTGCGGTCGCCGAGCGAAGGCTGACGCGCTCCACAACCTCGTCGACCCGCACGCCGATGGTGTCCATGCGTGCGACGACGCCCTTCACGTCGCTGTCCTCGGGCCACTCGATCGGAGTGTCCTTGGTGAGAGCAAGAGGCTCGTGCGACACGGAAAGCTGTATCGGTTCACCGTCGGCGAGGAAGCGGTACGACGTCCGCATCACCGGTGCGCCCGGCTCGATGCCGAGCCGGGCGGCAATCCGCTCATCGGCCCGCTCATGTCGGCTGTCGTGCTCCCAGGTGCCCTGCTGCCCGGCGCCGGCCGCGTCGCGCGCGAACGGGGAAGTCGGCCCGTCGTCGGAGCGAACATCGCGGCCCCGGGCGTGACGAACCAGCCGGGTGGTGCCTCGGACGTATACGCCGGATCCGGCGCGACCCTCCACGATGCCCTCGCCCTTCAGCACGGCGATGGCCCACTTGGCGACGGTCCGGCTCACGTCGTACTGGCGCATCAGGCCGGACTCGGACGGCAACCTCGCTCCGGTGGGCAGCTCTCCGGACAGGATCGCGGCACGTAGGTCGGCGGCGATAGCCAAGTAGGCAGGCGGCATTGGCATGTCGGCGGCACCTCCGGTCAGCCCAACCAGTCGACCACAGAGCGCGGGGGAGCGGCAGGTAGGAACCCCTCGACGTCAATGCGAGAGCACCGATCCACGTACACTGGCGCACGGGTATGCCGGCTCACCGGCCGGTGCCGAAGTCCCAGCCCTCGTCCTGGGAGGCAGGCGAGACATGGCCAGCAAGGCCGACACGATCGGTGCCCGGATCCGCTACTGGCGGATGCGCCGTGGCGGGATGAGCCAGGCCGTCCTCGCCGGGCTCGCCGGGGTCAGCCAGTCCTACATCTCCCAGGTCGAGTCCGGCCGTAAGACGATCGACAGGCGCTCCACTCTGGTCGCCGTCGCCGCCGCGTTGCAGATCACCGTCGCGGACCTGCTCGGTCAGGGCACCGAGACGGGCGATCCGGCACGCGAGCGCGCGGCTGAGTGCGTGCCGGCAATCTGGTCGGCGCTGATCGAGATCGAGGACGGTGAGCGGCGGCCGTCGACGCGTACCCCTGAGGAACTGGCGGCGGGAATCGCCCGCAGTGAGCGGCTCCGTCACCGCTCCAACTTTCCGGCCATGGCCCAGATGCTGCCCGGCCTGCTGTTGGAGGCGGCTGCGGCAGACGGGCCGGCGCTCGCGCAGGTGGCGTACCAGGCGTCGGCCTGCCTGCGGCACCTCGGGTACCGCCACCTGGCGTTGAACGCGGCGCGGGTGGCGGTGACGGCGGCCGAGGACGTGGAGGAGGCGGCGTGGCTGGGCGCGACCCGTTTCGCGTACGCGCAGAGCCTGCCGATCGAGTCCGCTTCGCTCGCCGCGCGGGCGGCTGACCGGTCGCTCGCGGAGCTTCAGTCCGCCGCCTCCGACGAGCGGGTCCGGCAGATGCTCGGCCAGTTGCACCTGTCTGCGGCTCTGGCCTCGACAGTCAGCGGGCACCTCGACGACGCGCGTGACCATCTGACCGAGGCTGCCCGGGAAGCGGCGACCCTCGGCGACCCGGCGGACGGCATGGGGTTCAACGGCTGCGGTTTCGGGCCGACGAACGTGACGCTGTGGGAGATGTCCATCGCGGCCGAGTCCGGCGAGCCGGGCCGGGTGATCGAGCTGTCCCGCACGGTACGGCCGCAGGTGCTGGCGGCGTCGATCCGGCAGATGTCGTACTGGCTCGACCTCGGGCGGGCGCTGGCCGATTCCGGTCGCCGGGACAACGAGGCGATCGCGGCGTTCGTGCGCGCCGAGCAGGCCGCGCCGGTGCCGTTCTCGCTCAACCCGCTCGCCCAGGACGCCGTCGTCGCGATGGCGCAGCGGGCCAAGCGGCGGGCCGTGCCGAACGAGCTTCGTCTGCTGGCCGGGCGTCTGGGCATCAGCCTGGCGGCATAACCAGCGGTAATTTCTCCATCACCATGCGGCCCTAGTGTCCGTTTTCGGGTGAGGAAGCGCCTCATCCTGCCGGGCGCGCCGCACTTCCTTGTGAAGTGATCCGTCGCGCCGGAGCGGACGGAGGTGGTGATGGGCGGGCGAAACGGTTGGCGCCGCACGGGGCAGGAGACGCAGCAGGCCGAATGGGAGGCGGCGAAGAGGCGGATTCTCGCACTGGCTGAATCGGATCACTCGCAGGCAGCGCCCGGTGAGTCGGCAGCGGCCCAAGCGCCGCGCCGGGACGCCGACTTCGTCGCACCCGTCGAGCGGCGCCTGCCGTACGAGGGTTACCTCCTCGCTGTCGCGTCGACGCTCGTACGCCGGCATCGCCCGGCCTGGTCGTGGCGGAAGTGGCGGTGGGTGTGCCGGTGTGGTGCGGACCTGCCGTGCCGGAACCGGCACCGCGTACCGATCAATCGCGGTCACTGGCCGTCGCAGGAGGACCAGTGAGCACTGCGGAACAGGCGATCCTCGCGGTGCACGTACGGGGTCTGGACGGCATGTGCGTGGGTTGCCGGCTGTGGTGGGCGCGGCTGACTCCGTACCCCTGCTGGCAGGTCGCGTGGGCGACCAGCCGGCAGGCGCGCGCGAGCGTCGCCCGCTTCCTCGGGGTGCGCGGGTGAGCACCCACGGGCCGGTGCCGCCGGTCTGGACGTGTGGCGGGTGCGGTGCGCCGTGGCCGTGCGCGACGCGGCGGCGGGAGCTGCTTGCGGAGTACGAGGGCGCGCCGGTGTCGCTTGCGGTGTACCTGGGGGCGCAGTTGGTGCGGGCGACGGCGGATCTGAGCTGGGCGCCGGCCGGGGCGTTGCATCGGCGGTTCCTGGGGTGGGTGCGGTGAGCGTGTTGCGGGCCGGGGACGAGAAGTTCCACTACAGCGACGGGTACGCACTCGACGGATCGTGTGATCCCGGCCGATCGTGCGGCGAATGCGAGACTGAGCGGGTGACTCACCCGCTCGCGCGCCGCGTCTATGACACCTGCCATCTCACCGGCCGGTTCCATCTGCGATCCGGGCAGGTCAGCGACGAGTACTTCGACAAGTACCTGTTCGAGGGGAAGCCCGAGCTGCTGCGCGAGGTCGCCGAGGCGATGGTCGCTCTGCTGCCGGAGTGCGACGTGTTGGCGGGGATGGAGATGGGTGGCATTCCGATCGCCACGGTGATGTCACAGCTGACCGGGCTGCCCACGGTCTTCGTGCGGAAGCAGGCGAAGGAGTACGGCACCGCGAAGGTGGCCGAGGGCGGGCCCGTGAGCGGTCTGCGGGTCGTGGTGATCGAGGACGTCGTGACCACCGGCGGCGCGCTCCTGGCCTCGTGCGGACACCTGCGGTCGGTCGGCGCGCAGGTGGAGACGGTGGTCTGCGCCATCGACCGCGAGCAGGGCGGCCGGGAGAACCTGGCGGCCGAGGGACTGCACCTCCGCGCTGCCCTCACCCGCCGGGATCTGGAAGCCGCACTGACGGCGTAAGGCTAGGGCTGCGCCGGGCCGCTGCTGACGTTGTACGAGTTCTTGGCGGCGACCACTGCTGCCTGGATGTGCTCGGGGTCGACGCCGTGGACGTTGAGCGGCGGGTGTAGACGCCGGACGAGTTCGGCCTCGATGTCCGCCGGCTCGGGGTCCTCCGCCCAGGTCAGGCGCAGGTGCGTGTGCATCCACGCGGTCAGCCGCGTCTCGTCCTCGGGGACCAGGACGACGCGGTCGGTCCAGGTCGTCCGGTAGCCCTCGGACACGAGGAGCCCGGCCAGCGTGCGGCGCAGCGTCGAGCTGCCCGACCGTCGCAGATGGTTGCGCAGGATCCGGCCCCGCAGGCTGGTTGCCCGGCCGAGATAGAGCAACCGCCGCGACGGGTCGCTGTCGTTCGGTGGCCCGGGGAGGTCGGGAAGGACCGAGGGCGGGGCCCACCAGGCGTAGACGCCGCTGCCACGGGCGAGGCGCTTGACGGCGACGTCGAGCGCGACCGGCGGGCCGGAGAGCAACCGCAGGGCCTCGTCGACCCGTTCTTCGTCGGTCGGGACGTCGGCGGATCGCCGTTCGGGGAAGGTCACCGGGACCATCCTAGGCGGTTGGCGGGTTCCCTTGACTCTCGACCCGGTCGAGGGCCGACCCTTCCCGGGTGACGTCTGAGAAGCACGACCGACGATCAGTCCCACTCGCGATCGACCTGGAGACGCTGCGGCCGGTGCTGCGCGCCGGCTGGGGAGCGGACACCTGCGACCCGCACGACGTGCAGGATTGGCACGCCGGCAACCCAGCCCGTGGTCAATGCGGGGTGACCGCACTGATCATTCAGGACCTGCTCGGCGGAGAGCTGATCCTCGGCGAGGTCCACGCCGGGGACGCCAGGGTCGGCTACCACTACTGGAATCGACTGGCCGACGGCCGCGAGGTGGACCTGACTGCTGACCAGTTCCAGCCGTCGGAAGTCGTTGTCGGCGGTCAGGCTCAGCAGCGCCCGCCGGGACCACCCGTCCGGTGCCGCCGACAGTACGAGATCCTGCGGGACCGCGTCCTCGTCGCCCTCTACGGCGGCAATCCGGGTTGACGGTCGCGACGGCGGGTTGCCTGAACTCGTCCGGCTGGCGCCATCTTCATAGACTCCCGCCTGTGCGAGTTCGTCTGGTGATCGCCGGGGTGATTGTCGTGCTGGCCGTGGTCGCGGCGACGGTGGCCGGGGTGCGCTGGTCGACGGCCGGTGAACCGGTCTCCGTCGCGGCGCCGTCCGGGGCGTCCACCGTGCTGCCGGAAGGCGCGTACGAGGACGTCGTCGACAACCGGGCGCTCGAGGTCTCCGTCGACCTGAGCAACGACCGCGGCCGGCCGATGGTCGACACGTACGCCATGCCGTCCACGACCGCCTGGGAGCAGGTCCGGTCCGCCGTCGCCGGGCAGCTCGACGGATGGGAACAGGTCGGGGACTGCGCCGACACGGGGGAGCGGCGGGTGCAGTGCTCCTGGTCGGAGCCGACCCGCTGGTGGCCCCGCACGGTGCGGATCGTCTTCCTCCGGCCCGCCCCGCCCGGTGGCGACCAGTCCTACGAGTGGCCCGACAACACCTTCCTGGTGGTCGGCTCCGCACCCGGCGCCTCTCCTACGCCACGGACGTCCGCCCTTCGGTGACGCCCGGATGAGCTTGGTGGCGGCGTTCGTACCGATCTGGATCCTCACCGCGATCGGCTACGCGGCCTGTCGCTGGGGCCTGCTGGGCGAGGCGGCTGCCTCCGTGCTCGGCCGGTTCGTGTTCCACCTCGCGATGCCGTCCGCCCTGTTCCTGGCCCTGTCCCGGATGCCGCTGTCCGGGCTCGCCGGCCGCTCGCTGCTCGCCTTCGGGGTGAGCACCGCCGCGGTGATCGGGGCCGGGTGGGCCGGCGCGAGCCGGCTGTTCGGTCACGAGCCCGGCGAACGGCCGATCTGGGGCATGGCCGCCGGGTACGTGAACTCGGCGAACCTCGGCATCCCGATCGCGACGCAGGTTCTCGGCAGCGTGTCTTTCCTGGCCGAGGTGGTGCTGCTCCAGGTGCTGGTGGTGACGCCGGTGATCCTGGTCGCGCTGGACCGGCACCGCGACCCCGCCGGGCGGGTGCGGGTGCGCCGGATCGCCTCCCTGCCCGTACGCAATCCGGTGATCCTGGCGTCGCTGCTCGGTGTCGCATGCTCGGCTGCGGGCGTGCGCCTGCCGTCGGCGGCCGCCGCGCCGCTGACCCTGCTGGCGGGCGCCACGGCCCCGGCGGCGCTGGTCGCGCTCGGCGCGTCGCTGCACCGCACCGCGTCGTCACTGGCCGAACCGGCCGAGCCCGCCGCGCTCGCCGTGATCACCGCGCTGAAGCTGGTCGTACAACCGGTCATCGCGTACGCGACCGGGCTGGCCCTGCACCTGCCCGCGCCGCAGTTGCTCGCCGTGGTGGTGTGCGCGGGCCTGCCGACGGCGCAGAACACGTTCATCTTCGCCCAGGAGTACGGCACCGGCGAGACGGTGGCCAACCGGGCGGTGGTGGTGACCACGACGCTGTCACTGGCCACAGTGGCCGCGGCGGCCATGCTGCTCGGGTAGCTGCCGCTACGCGGGGAAGTGCCTCCAGTTTCCCTCGGAGACCACCTCGACGGTGCCGTCGGCCACCGTGATGGCCGTCTGGTCGTCGATCGCGTACGCCGGACCGGCGATCTCGGCCGCCCATCTCTCGGCGGCGGCCATGGTGTTATACGGTTCGAGGCCCAGGTGCGGGAAGATCGAGAAGTCGACGAGCCCCAGGGCGCGGTCGTCGGGTGCGGACTGCCACTCGACGAATTCCGTGCCGACCCGTGGGGTGAGCACCATGCTGCCGGCACTCAATCCCACCCAGACGGTGTCCCGCAGCGACGGCAGGAGGGCCGCCAGGCCGGACTGCCGCATCCAGTGGCACAGGTACGTCGCGTCGCCGCCATGCACGAGGATGGCGTCTGCCTCCCGGACCCAGGGGACCCATCGCTCCTCGCCGATGCTGGGCAGCGCCGTCAGTTCGAGGACGCCCAGCGACTTCCAGCCGAGACCGGTCATGGGCAGTGGCGTCTGGCCGGTGATGAAACGCCAGGCCGAGGCCGGACCGCCCATCGGGTAGGCCGCCGTGGGGATGCAGAGTGCGTTGGACTCGGCTATCGGCTTGCCCAGCAGGCCGACCAGCGCATCGTGGATGCTCGGGTTCTGGACACCCGCGGATGTGAGTAATAGCTTCACGCCTGCCTCCTGTGCGTGGCGGTCATGCGGACGCCGTATCGAAACTCGTCGCCGATCCGAGCGGGTGCCGGTGCGAACGACGAGGACGTGGCGTCACTCGCGGATGTCCATCGCGGAAACCAGCCCGTTGTCGAGGCGGTAGACGTGCGTGACGGTGTGATCCGCGAGCTTCGCTCCGGCCTTGTCGTGGACGACTTGATGAACGGTGACGGCGATGCGACCGTCGGCCTCTGTGCGGAACGCGGTCGGCGTGACGACGGGTTCGAGCTGGTCCCACTGCCGTCGCCAGTAGGCGCCCACCTGGCCCCGGCCGCGAAGGACGCCTCCTTCCCAGCCGTTCGGCCACGAGACGTCAGGCGACATCGCGGCCAGCAGCGCAGGGATGTCACGCTCGTTGAACGCCGCGTACAGGTTCGTGAGCAGGGCCTCGGGAGAAAGGCGCCTCGGCGGATCCATCGAATCAGTATGGCCCTGGGGATGACACCTCATGGTGACCTCTTCGCGCTCAGCAGAACGCGATCCTCGGCAGAGCCGGACGGTGGAACGTCGGCCCGCCAACCGGCCCTCGGCCGGTCGGGACGCGAGGCGAGGAACTCCTTGACTCTCGACCCGGTCGAGGGATGACCCTTCCCGAGTGACGTCTGACGAGCGCGACCACCGATCAGTCCCTCTCGCGATCGACCTGGAGATGCTGCGTCCGGCGCTGCGCGCCGGCTGGAGATGCTGCGTCCGGCGCTGCGCGCCGGCTGGGGAGCGGACACCTGCGACCCGCACGATGTGCGGGATTGGCACGCCGGCAACGCAGCCCGTGGTCAGTGCGGGGTGACCGCGTTGATCGTTCAGGACCTGCTCGGCGGAGAGCTGATCCTCGGTGAGGTCTTCGCCGGAGACGCCAAGGTCGGCCACCACTACTGGAATCGACTGGCCGACGGCCGTGAGGTGGACCTGACTGCTGACCAGTTCCAGCCACCGGAGATCGTCGTCGGCGGTCAGGTGCAGCACCGCCCTCCCGGCCCACCCGGGCGTTGCCGCCGGCAGTACGAGATCCTGCGGCACCGCGTCCTCGTGGCCCTCTACGGCGACGGATCGGTGAACTGATCCTGGTGGGCTGGTGTCGGTTCCGCGCCGGCTTTCGTGAACCCGCCCCGGCGAGGCGTCGGCGAGGACGGTGGGCCGTCCGCGAGGCTGTGGGCGTGGAGTACGTGTCCAGAGTGCCGCGACCGCCACTGGACGGGCTGATCGACGACCTCTACTAGCTGGCGGGTTCGCCGCCGTACCCCCGGCTGACGCTGCCGCCGATGCCGGTGACGTCGGAGGCCAGGTGCTCGCCGCGGGCCTGGTCGACGAGGTACGCATGGACGTCGTACCAGTGGTCCTCGGGTCCGGCAGGCGCTTCTTCGGGCCGGTGGACGCGCAGCACCTGCTGGCGGACCCGGACGTGGTGATCCCGGGCGACCGGGTGCTCCACTTGCGCTATCGGGTGCGCCGCTCCGCCCGGTCAGCGCGGTCCGAGCCCGGTGCGCCCATCGATCAGTTCGCGTACGACGTCCAGGTGGCCGGCGTGCCGGGCGGTCTCCTCGATGACGTGCAGAATGATCCGGCGTAGGTCGGTGGTCTGCGACGCTATCGTCTCGTCCGGATGCCGGCCGGCGGGTGCCGCCGTCAGCGGGGCCCCGGCGATGATCGCGTCCGAGATGTCGCACTGGTCGCGGTAGAAGGCGAAGACGTGGGGCGGCGGTCGAGTGGTGCGCAGTGGTGTGTTCTCGTCCGGCCAGGGCAAGGGCTCCGCCGCACCACGGAAGACCTCCTGGAACCAGTGGCGTTCCGCGTGCCCGAGATGCTCCACCAGCCCGAGCGGCGACCATCCGGAGGGCAGGACGGATGTCCGCAACGCGATCTCGTCCAGATCCGCCAGGATGGCCCGGACACTCGCGCGCTGATAGTCCAGGAACTCACACAGCGCGGCCTTCTCCACATCGACTACCAACACGCCGGCAAGCTAGCTGCCACCCCCGACACTTTCGCCGCCACACGGTCGGCGACCGGGTTAGCTGGCGAACCAGACGACGAGTCGTACGTTGTCCTCGCCGTGCCGTTCGGCCAGTTCACGCATGCCGTCCAGTACCGCGCGCAGCGCCGGGTCGTGACGCAGCACATCGCCGTGGGACAGGGCACGGTGGCTAGGCTGTGCCGGTGTGGAAGGCGGGGTCCCGGGGTGACCGTCGTGGTTGACGCGGACGACGTCCGCCGGGTGGCGCTGTCGCTGCCCCATGTGGTCGAGATCGACAGCGACGGCTTCGACTTCCGGGTCGCCGGCAAGGGATTCGTCTGGTCCTATCCCGAGCGGAATCCCGGGAAACCGCGCCGCATCCGCACCGACATCGCCGTGCTGTACGTGGGCGACGAGGCGGAGAAGCAGGCGTTGCTCCTGGGCGAGCCCGACCTCTTCTTCACCACGCCCGCGTACGACGGGTCACCCCTGGTCATGCTGCGCCTGGCGTACGTCGGCGTCGAGCGCCTGACGGAACTGGTCACCGACGCGTGGCGGATGCGTGCCCCCGACTCGCTCACCGGTGACCTCGACGAGGGCACCGGAGCGTGAGCCGGCCGTCTCTGCCCTCGTCGTCGGTGTCGACGATTGACAGGTTCGCACCGGGCGAGGAATTGTTGTCGCCGAGCCCGCGATTCGCGTGGGCACTCCGCATGAGGGAATGACGCCTGTGATCCGGGTAGGCCGAGCGGCCGCCTGAGTGTCGACCACGCGACGGATGACCGTCGCGCGCCTGCGACACGGCGGGGCGGCCCGACGATTCCTCCGCCCATCGCAGCTTCTGTCATGCATCGAGGTCTCACGGTGAACATGGATGCCCGCATCCAGCAGTCAGTCGTCGTCAACCTGTCCCGCCGGCCCGCGCCGGTCGAGGTGGGGCCCTTCGTGCTCGGGCTCGACCCGACCACTACCAGCCCGTACGTCAACTACGCGACGCCGCGTCCCGGCGCCGCCGTCACCGCTGCCGACGTCACCGCCCTGGTCGCGGCGTTCGGCGCCGCGGACCGCAAACCCCGTCTGGAGTACGTCACCAGTTGCGTCCCCGATCTGGAGGCGCTGCTGACCACCGCCGGCTTCGTCGTGGAAGCCCGGCACACCTACCTGCTCTGCGTGCCGGAGACGCTGGCGTCCCCACCCGTGCCGGACCACTTCCACCTGTGCGCACCGGGTGCCGATTCCCAGCGCGCGGCGCTGATCGGCGCGCAGAACGAGGCGTTCGGCGACGACTCGGTCCCCTCCGAGGCTGACGTGGCTCGGCTGCGGCGTCAGCAGGACGCCGGAGGCGTGGCCGTCATGGCCGTCGGCGACGACGGCACCTGCGCGGGCGGCGGCGGTGCTGCCGCGCCGGTCGGCGCGGTCAGCGAGGTGGCCGGCATCGCCGTACGCCGTCCGTACCGCCGCCGGGGACTGGCGTCCGCGATCACCGCCGAGGTGACCCGGCGACTGTTCGGCGCCGATACCGAGGTCGCCTGGCTGGAGGCCGGCGGCGAGGACTCATGGCGCGTCTACGAGCACGTCGGCTACCGGCCCGCCGGTCAGCGGCTCTACCTCACCATGACCTGAGGACGGAGCAGCCGGGTGCCGCGGCATCCGCGAGACGCCACCGAGGACTTCGGGGCCGACCGGATAGCCGTTAATGCCGCGCTGATCGCTGAGGCTCCGGGTACACCTGACCGGTGATCCTCATTCAGCGGGTCCGCGTCCGGTGGACCGCCGACGCCCGCGGTGCGCCCGCCGCGAACGCCCGCAGCGGCCTCGCCCGGCCGAGGCCGCTGCCCGGGCCGCTTCCGGAGGCCGAGGTGGTCGTCCACGACGTGCTCGCCGACCAGGCGGTCGGCTACCAGGACCGGGAAGGGGTACGCGCCGGCGGCGTCGCGCTGGCCCGCGAGGCCGGGCTGTGGCTCGGGTCCGGCCGGGCGTCGGTCGTCGTGGACCGGCTGCCCGGGTCGGCGGGGTATCCGCGTCCGTCGGCGTCGGCACGGCTGTTCACGCTCGCTGCGGGGCAGGTCGGCCGTTACCGGGCCAACTTCCGGTTCACCGGGTGCGCGTGCAGCCCGAGCTGGTACTACGAGGAGTGGCTGGTGCACGTCGCGCACGGCCCGGTGGCGCGTTTCGGGTACGGCGAGCCGGACCGCGACGTCGACCACCGGGTCCGGTTGTACGGGGGCGCGCGCGTGGGGGAGCCTTCCTGACCGTGTGAGCGTGACCTGAGCGGCTGATGCGACCCGGCTACGCTCCGGGCGGTGTCCGAGCCGTACACGGCGTTGTACATGGTCCACTCCGGTCAGCCGGAGGGGTGCGGGGAGCCGAACCGTACACCGGTGGCCTGTTCGGACAGCTCCCACAGGCGGCGGCCGTGCTCGGGGTCGGTGGCGGCGGGGGAGAGCCTGCCCGGCGCGGGGTGGCCGCGCAGCTCGGCTGTCCCGCCGGGCGCGATGAGCCGGCCCGACCTCGCCGTGGGGTCGGTGGCGGCGAACAGCTGCGGCCAGGCGCCGCTGTCGGCCGGCTGGGCGAGCAGCGGGTTGCCGATCCGGCCCAGCAGGATCCGCCAGATCCCGGTGGTGGCGCTCGTCTGCAGGTTCGTGGCGGCGTAGCCGGGGTGGGCGAGGACGCTGCGCAGCGGGCTGGCCGCCGCGCGGAGCCGGCGGTGCAGCTCGACGCCGAAGATCGCGTTGGCCAGCTTCGACGTGTTGTAGCAGCCCATCGGGGAGTACCGCCGCCCACCGGGCGGGTCGGGGAAGGGCGGCCTCGCCCGCCGGTGGTTGACCGAGGTGACGGTGACCACGCGGGGATCGCGGCCGGCCAGCAACAGCTCCAGCAGGAGGCCGGTGAGCGCGAAGTGTCCGAGGTGGTTGGTGGCGAACTGCAGCTCGTGCCCCTGCGGGCTGAGGTTGTGCGGCGTGGCCATCACCCCGGCGTTGTTGATCAGTACGTCCACCCGGCGGTGGTCGGCGTGCATGCGGGCGGCGAACTCGCGTACCGAATCGAGGTCGGCCAGGTCGAGCCGCCGTACCTCCAGATCCACGCCGGGCCGGGCGGCGGCGATGCCGGCGGCGGCCCGGCGGCCCTTCTCCTCGTCGCGGACGGCCAGCACCACGCGCGCGCCGCGGGCGGCGAGCGCCCGGCTGGTGACCAGGCCGAGGCCGCTGGTCGCGCCGGTGACGACGAAGGTACGGCCGCTGAGGTCGGGGATCCGTTCCGGTGTCCAGCCGTCAGCACTCATGAGTCTCACTGTGCGCTTAGTGGCACTGAGTGTCAATGGAAGCGTCGGGTGTCATGCAGGACATGGCATAGCATCGACTGATGGCATCTCGTGCGGGCAGCAGCATGGCCGAACGCAAACGCCGGCTCGTCGCCGACGAGCTGCGCGACGCCGCCCTGATGCTCCTCGCCACGCGCGGCTTCGACGCGGTGACAGTCGACGACATCGTGGCGGCCGCAGGCATGTCGCGGCGCACCTTCTTCCGTTACTACGCGTCCAAGGAGGACGTGGTCGTCCGGTTCCTGGCCGACATGGGAACGGACGTCGTCGCCGAACTCGCCGCGCGACCGGGCAGCGAGCCGCCGTCGGTCGCGCTGCGCCACGCCGTCTGGGTGCCGCTCGCCTCCTGCACCGGCCATCCCGACCACGCCGAGCGGGCCCGGGTCGTGGTCCGGCTGATCCTGGACGCCCCGGCCCTGCACGCCCGCTGGCTGGAGCGCCAGATCCAGTGGCGTGCCGGTCTGGCCGCCGAACTGGCCGCGCGCCACGGCCTCGACCCGGACACCGACCCCTACCCGCGGCTGGCCGCCGGGATGGCCCTGCTGGCGTTCGACACGGTGCTCCAGCAGTGGCGGGCGGGCGACGACGAGCAGCGCCTGGCCGAGCTGACCGACCGCGCGTTCGCGATGGTGGCCCCGGCCCTCGACGCCAGTCACGGGGCACACGAGCCGGACCGCCGCCGCTAGGGTCATGATCATGGACATCCTCCGATACGCGGCGTTCACCGCCGACCCCGCCGGTGGCAATCCGGCCGGCGTCGTGCTGGACGCCACCGGCGCGGGCGACACGGAGATGCGGCGGGTGGCGGCGCAGGTCGGCTACTCCGAGACGGCGTTCCTCGTGCCCGCGCGCGACGGACGGTTCACGGTGCGCTACTTCAGCCCGAAGGCGGAGGTGCCGTTCTGCGGACACGCGACGATCGCGTCGGCGGTCGCGTACGCCGAGCGGCACGGCCCCGGTGTGCTGCACCTGGACACCCGCGCCGGGCTGGTCGAGGTCGCCACGAGCATACGGCCCGACGGCACCACCACCGCCACGCTGACGAGCGTCGCGCCGCGCACCGTACCGCTGGGCGCGGAGGATCTGGCGGCGCTGCTCGCCGCGTTGCGCTGGTCGCCGGACGATCTCGACGCGACGCTGCCGCCGCGTGTCGCGTACGCCGGGGCCTGGCATCCGATCGTGGCCGCCGCGACCCGGCAGCGCCTGGCGGACCTGGACTACGACATGGCCGCGCTGGGCGCGCTGATGGCCGAGCGGGACTGGACGACGATCGACCTGGTGCACCGGGAGTCCCCGCTGCTGTTCCACGCGCGCAATCCGTTCCCGCCCGGCGGCGTGGTCGAGGACGCCGCGACCGGTGCGGCGGCCGCCGCGTTCGGCGGCTACCTGCGCGAGCTGGGCCTCGTGGAGCCGCCCGCGACGGTCACCGTGCGGCAGGGCGAGGACATGGGCCGTCCGAGCCTGCTCACCGTCGGCATTCCCGCCGGCCCCGGCGCCGGGATCACGGTGACCGGCACCGCCGTGGCCATCCCCGAGGCGGCCCGGTGAGGCCGGACCACTGCTTCATCTTCTTCGTCCTCGAAGCACACTGAGACACCGAGGCGCGTGACGTCGGATCCGGGGCGGCTCGTTCGTAGTACGGGTGAGAGGCGGCCGGACCGGGCCGCCCGGACAAGGGAGTCATGGCATGCCGCGGTACCTGATCTCGTTCAACGACGGCGCGATGGACCACATCCCCGCCGAGGAGATCCCCCAGGTGGGCAAGGACGCGCACGCGGTCATCCAGGAGGCCGTCAACGCGGGCGCGTTCGTGTACGGCACCGGGCTCGAACGCCAGCAGGCGAGCATCGTGGGCACGGACGGGGTGGTCACCGACGGGCCGTTCCCGGAGACCAAGGAGGTCATCGGCGGGTTCGTGGTCCTCGACGTGGCCTCACACGACGAGGCGCTGAAGTGGGCCGCCAAGATCGCTGGCGCGTGCCGCTGCGCCCAGGAGGTCCGGGAGATCATGCCCGACCCCGAGACGGAGGCGATGCTCCGCGCGGCGGGCCGCTGACCGGTCCGATGTCGACGCGATGACCCGGTGGGCGTGGCACCCGGCCCGGGGTCACGCCCACCATGATCGCTAGCCTCAGGCGGTGAAACGTGAACTCGCCGCACTCTCCCTGCTGTTCGTCGTCTCCGCATGCGCACCCGCGGAGCCCGCGCCGTCGTCCGCCACTGCACCGTCGTCGTCCGCCGCGGCGTCGTCGGCCGCTCCGCAGGCCGGCTCGACAGCGCCCGCGGACAAGGTCGCGGCCGGGGCGTGCAACATGGTGGCCCGGGTGATCGAGCAGCAGGACGTCCGCTTCACCTCGAACTCGCCGATCGCCATGCGTGCCCGCAAGGCGGCCGATCCGGGTGTCCGGGACGCCGGCGAGCGGCTGGCGGTGGCGGCGAAGGAATCCGGGGACATGTTCGTCCGCAACGACCCGAACGAGGACACCGGCCCGGTCGACGCGCGCATGGCCGAGGCGCAGCGCGGGCTCCTGTCCGCGTGTACGGCGCTGTTCGGGCCGCAGCCGTGGCCGTTCGCACCGTCGCCGACACCGACCACCTGACCCGGGTGGTGCGCGACGCTCCTGTGGTGGTCCAGCCTCACGCCTGGCCGGCAGCCTGAGCGATGGCGAGCGTGTGCTGGTACTCGCGCCAGTGGGCCAGCTTGCCGTCCCGGGTCCGCAACACCCCGATGAAAGGCGCGGAGGTGGTCACCCCGGTCACCGTGTGCGTGCCGACGAGTTCGTACTCGACCACGATCACCTCGGGGTCGGCGGTCTCGTGTACGACCACGCCGCGGCAGTCGTCGAACCGCACCGGGAACGACGCCCGGCCCGCTCGCGTGTACTCGAGAACGGGCTGCTTCCCCTCGGTGCGCGTCGGGTGGCCGGGCGCGGCGAAGGGCGTCTCGACCACCACGTCGTCGGCCAGCGAATCCGCGTCGAAGGCGGGCAGACCGGCCAGCCATCTGGCGCGCATGCTCTCGAAGATCTGCTGTGGTGTCACGCCGGCCTCCGCAATAATGAGTCATTACTCGACTTGTGTCGCAGAGAATAATGAGTGGAGACTCACTTTGGTAGAGGGTCCGCCCCTGCGCGCCGACGCGCAACGCAACCGGGCACGCATCCTGGACGCCGCCGAGGCGGTCTTCGCCGAGTTCGGCGCCCGCGCCTCCACCGAGGAGGTGGCCCGCCGGGCCGGCGTCGCCATCGGTACGGTCTTCCGTCATTTCCCCACCAAGGAGGAGCTGCTCGCCGCGCTCATGAAGCGACTGCTCGCGCAGCTCGCCGAGGAGGCGGGAAGACACGACCTCTTCGGGTTCTTCAGACACACGGTGGCGCAGGCCGCCGCGAAGAAGACGGCAGTTGAACTGCTCGCCGGATCCGGCGTGGACATCCGGCTTCCGGACGCGGTAGGTCACCTGGAGGAGGCAGTGGGCAGACTGCTGGCACGGGCCCAGGCCGCCGGAGCCGTCGCCGACTCGGTACGGCTCCCCGAGGTGATGGCGCTGCTCGCCGGCATGTGCCAGGGCGCGCTGCACGGCGGATGGGACGAGCATCTGCAAGCCCGGACGCTGGCGGTCGTCTTCGCCGGCTTCGAGCGCGGGTGACGGTCCGGCGCGGATCACGCCGCGGTGAACCGCGAAAAACCGGTTGGCCCGCCCCGGCGAGCGCTGTTAACTTGCCGGTGGCCGTGCCGGAGAACGAGGGAGGTGGTACCCGTGACCGCAGTAACGACATGGGTGCTCCCCTCGGGGGTCACGGCCGGGCGATAGGTCGTCCGGGAGCGCCGTCGCACTCCCGAAAGGCACGACCATGCGCTTCACCTCCGAACAGCGCCTCGCCGACGGCGTCCGCGAACGCGAGTTCACCCTCGGCGGCATCCCGGGCATCCTGTGGACGCCCGCATCCACGTCGGCGCCGGCCCCGCTGATCCTGCTCGGCCACCCCGGCGGACTGCGCCGGATGTACCCCCGCCTGGCGGCCCGGGCGCAGGGCTGCGTCGAGCAGGGCTTCGCCGCCGCCACCATCGAACTGCCCGGCGGCGGCGACCGGCCCGCGACCGCCGCCGCCGAGCAGGCCCGCGCCGACCTGCGCCGGGCACTGGCGGCCGGCGAGCGGGTCGCCGACGAGGTGGTCGACCGGCTCGTCCTGCCGCTGGTGGAGGAGGCGGTCCCGGAGTGCCGGGCCGCGCTGGACGCCCTCCTCGCGCTGCCCGAGGTCGGCGGCCCGGTCGGGTACGCCGGCGGGGTGATCTCGATCGGCGTACGGCTGGCGGCGGTCGAGGCGCGCATCGTGGCCGCGCTCCTGTTCGCCGGGAGCTTCGTGCCGCGCACCATCATCGAGGAGGCTCGACGGGTCACCGTCCCGCTACATGTCCTGTTGCAGTGGGACGACGAGGGCAACGATCGGCAGATGGCACTGGACCTCTTCGACGCCTTCGGCTCGGCGGAGAAGACGCTGCACGCCAACATGGGCGGGCACACCGGCGTCCCGTGGTTCGAGGGGGAGGCCGCGAACCGCTTCTTCGTCCGGCACCTGAAGGCGGGCCCACCGGCGGCGACCTCGGCGGATCCGGGGGAGCGGACGCAGTCCGGCCAATAGGGTGATCGCATGGCGCCCGTGAGCGGACTGGACCACGTCGTCATCGCCGTGTCCGACTGGCGGGCCGCCACCGGCTTCTATCGCGACGTCGTCGGCGCCGAGGTGATCGGCGTCGGCGGCGACCGCGTCGCCTTCCGGATCGGCCCCCACCGGTTGAGCGTGCACGGGCCGGGTCTCGACCTCGGCGGCAACGTGGCCCGGATTCCCGTCCGTCCGGGCAACAGCGACATCTGTTTCGTCTGGGCGGGGCCGATCGAGGAGGCGGTGGCGCACCTGCGGCGGCACGACGTCGAGGTGGAGACCGGACCGGTCCGGCGGGTTGGTGCCGGTGGCGCCGGGACCAGCGTCTACTTCCGCGACCCGGACGGAAGCCTGCTGGAGTTCATCTCCTACCAGCAGACGCCGTAACGGCATCGCTCGATCGTGACGCCCCACGAGGCAGGTGCAGCCGCCCGACCGGCACCGCGATCACCTCGATCCTGACCACGCCGCCGGCGGTCAGCCCAGCCGCAGATCGTGCTCGTCGAGGGCGGCCTCGATGATGCCCAGCGCCTTCGGCCCCATGCCGTGCAGGCGGGCCAGCTCCGCGCGCGGCACCCCGGCGAGCTGGCGCAGCGTGGTGTAGCCGGCCGCGTGCAGCGCCCGCGTGGCCGGTGCGCCGATCTTCGGCAGGCGATCCAGAGGCGACGTCATCGCCCGATGCTAGACCGCCACGGTACGGCTCGCCTGCCCGTCTCCCGGCCGTCAGGGACGGAATGGGGGAAACACCTGACGGGCAAATCGGGGCGTTTCCGTATGGGACTCGGGCGGGACGCCGCTGAAGAATCGACAAGCATCCACACACTGGGAGGCGCCGTGTTCCGACGTACCGTGGCGATCGCTCTGGCCGCACTCACCGTCCTGACGGGACTGCCCGGCGCGGCGCGCGCCGATGGTCCGAGGCAGCGGCTCGCCTGGGGCGAGTGCGCGGACGATCTGCCGGACCTCCCGCCGGATGAGCGCGTGCGGTGCGCCCGGCTCCGCGTGCCGGTGGACTGGGCGCGGCCGGACGGCCCGACGTTCGAACTCGCCGTGGCACGCCGGCTGGCGCGAACGCCGGAGCGGGTGGGCACACTGGTGTTCGGGCCGGGCGGCCCCGGCGACTCGGGGGTGGAACGCATCCGTAAGGGCGACCGGTTCAGCGACGAGTTGCTGGACCGGTTCGACCTGGTCAGCTTCGACCCGCGTACGGCCGCCCGCACCGCCGCGCCCGTCTGCACGCCCGATCCGGTGCTGCGCAAGCCGCCCGTCCCGCTGACCGGCCAGGCCGACTTCGACGCCGCGGTGGCCTACAACCGGGCGCTGTGGGCCAGGTGCCGCCCGACCAGCCCGGTGTTCGACCACGCCGACACACTCAGCACGGTCCGTGACCTCGACGCGTTGCGGCGGGCGCTGGGGGAGCGGCGGCTGTCCTTCCACGGCAGCTCGTACGGCACGCTGCTGGGGCAGCAGTACGCCGAGCGGTACCCCGGCCACGTGCGGGCGGTCGTGCTGGAGGGCGTGTTCGACCACAGCCTCGGCGTGCGGTCCTTCGTGCGGACACAGGCCGCCACGTTGCAGGACTCGTTCGACGAGTTCGTGTCCTGGTGCGACAGGTCGGCGGACTGTGTGCTCCACGACCGGGACGTCCGGTCGGTGTGGGCGCGGGTGCTGGCCCGCGCGGACCGTGGCGAGTACGCCCCCCGTACTCCCTTCGACGTCACCGCCGTGGCACTCGGCCTGCTCGCCGGCCCGCGCTGGCCGCAACTGGCCGCGACCGTGCGGGACATGGACGCCGGCACGCCGCCACCGGCTGTGAACCTCCCGCTCTCGGTCGCGGCGTTCTGCGCGGACTGGCCGGCGCGGGTGCGCGACTTCACCGAATACGCCGGCCTGGTCCGGGACGCCGCGGCCGCCGCACCGGACGTCCGGTATGGCGCCGGCCTGCTGGCCGTGCAGACCTGCCTGGGCTGGCCGTCCCCGGTCCGCAACCCGCCGCACGCGCTGAATGTGCACACCCGCACGCCGCTGCTGCTGCTCAACGCCCGGCACGATCCCCGCACCGGCTACGCCTGGGCGGTGAACGTCGCCCGGCAGTTGGGCCGGCACGGGCGCCTGGTCACCTACGAGGGCTGGGGCCACGGCACCTACCAGCGCACCGCCTGCACGGAGGCGGTGGTGGACAGATACCTGATCGACCTGACGGTGCCCGCCCCCGGCACGCGATGCCCCGAGGGCTGACCCGTGCCGCTAGACCGCCGGGTCCGACACCTCGGCGAGCCGGCGGCCGGCCGGACGCCGGTGCGGCAGCGCCGCCAGGCCCAGCACGAGCAGCAGCAGGACCACGCCGACCAGGAACGGCAGCGACAAGGTGGGCTGGCCGAGCCACTCCCACGGCACGTGCCAGCGCGGATGCGGCTCGTCCAGGTGGTGGGTGAGCATCAGCGGCACGCCCAGCAGGATCGGCGCGGTCCAGAACAGCATCGCGACGCCGTACAGGACCTTCGTCGGCCCCTGCACCAGCGGCCGCTGTCCCTCGATGCGCCGGCTGGCCCAGCCGAACAGCACCCAGCCGCCGACGGTGCCCAGCACGAAGCCGAGTAGCGCGGCGGGGTAGGCGGTGCCGGGGGTGGCGCGACTGAGGGTGATGTTCGTCGAGCCGTCGGCGGTGAGTTCCATGGCGAGGATGTGGTCGCCGCGTTCGGCGTACACGGTGACGTCGGAGGGGATGGACGCCCTGTCGCACTGCGGACTGCCGGAGACGCAGTCGTAAGCGTTGGCGTAGAAGGGCTCGTGGCGCTCCCACCCGGCGGCGTCCAGGCGTTGCCGTAGGTCGCGGAGGCCGCCGGCCGGCGTCTGGTCGAACGACGCGGTCAGCTCGGCCAGCGCGTACTCGCCGCCGTCGCCGAGCAGCAGCTCGGACATGAGGTCCTCGTTCAGCGGGTGGCTGTAGATGAGGAACACGGCGGGCGGGTCGTCCTGGTCGAGGTGGCTGACCTGCCGATCCGGATAGAGCTGCCCGACCACGGCGGCGAGGTCCCGGTGGTCGAGCGGGCGGGAGCCGAGCCACGCGAGCCAGGTGCCGAACGACCCGGCGAACAAACCGCAGACCACCGCGAAGACCGATGCCCAGGCCACCACGGTGCGGCTCGCCGGCCGTCCCAGCCGGGCGCGCAGACCATGGCGTACGAGATTCGCCGCCACCCGGGTGCGCCGGTGTGCCGCGCCGACGTCCCGTACCGTCTCCAGGATCTCGGCACCGCGCGCCCGGCGGTAGTCACGGGGGTAGGCAAGCAACAGCCAGCGGTGCATGGGTTTCTCCCTACGGGGCCGCGACGGCGGGGGTGTCAGGCGGTGCGGGGCCGCAGGGCGCGCAGCCGGGACTCGGCGGCGGACGCGAGCTGCCGCAGCCGTTCGGTCTGGCGGGCCAGCTCGGCCTGGCCGTCGGCGCGCAGCCGGTAGTAGCGGCGCAGCCTGCCGTCGACGACCTCTTCGTGGCTGAGTTCGACGAGACCCTGCGCGACCAGGCGGTCCAGCGCGGCGTAGAGCGTGCCCGGCAACAGGTTGACGCGACCGCCGGACAGACCGGCGACCTCCTGGATGATCCCGTAGCCGTGGCGCGGCTCGTCGGCCAGCGCGGTCAGGATCAGGAACGTCGCCTCGCGCATCTCACTCACCGAGGCAACATATACAGTCAATCAATACATCGTCAACGGTCGCCGAGCAGTCCGCGTTCGGTCAGGAAGGCGCGCAGCGTCCCGGCGTCCTCGGCGGACATCAGCCACCGGGGGATCACCGTGGCCGGCATCCCTCCCACGTACACGATCCAGAAATCAGGGGTCTCGGTGACGCGCTCCACGCCGTCCCAGGCGATGCCGCCGGACTCCGAACCGCTGCGCATCATGATGTTGCGGTCGTCGATGTCGTAGCCACCCTCGACCGCGTAGCCGCCGGAGCGGCGCCGGGCCCGCCAGCGCACCCACGGCGCGTACAGTATCGACAGCACACCTGCCACGATGAACGCGGTCCACAGCGACGCGAAGCGGCCACTCCGCTCCGACGCCTGCGAGGCGATCCAGCCGATCACCCCGATCGCGGCGAGGACCGCGCCGATGTAGCCGAAGCGGCGCAGCCGGGCGGCGGCGAGCGCGGCGGCCACGCGGGCCGGATAGGCGGGGTCGGCCGGTACGGCGAAACGGATCTGCACGCCCGAACGATAGTGCCCCGCCCGCCTGTCCCGAGCCGGACCCGCGCCGGCTGCCGGTCAGATCCGGCGCAGCACCAGCGTCACGAACCCCAGCACGCCGCGGTATCCGCCCAGCCACTGGTCGCGGTGCTCCCGGGCGGTGGCCAGCGCGTCGGCGGCATCCGGATGACCCGGGTTGTCAAGCGCCCACTCGGTCAGCGAACCGGTCCACGACCACTCGTAGTCGCCCCACTCGGCGGCGTCGCTGACGTGCGCGTACACCGGGGTCCAGCCGGCCTGCTCGGCGGCCGCGACCAGACCGGGCAGGTCGGTGTGGTCGTCGGGCTTCGCACCCAGCGCGGACAGCGCCTCCGGCGTCGGCGGCACCTGCCAGAATCCCTCGCCCACCATCAGGATGCCGTCGGCGTTCACGTGCCGGCCCGCCAGCTCCAGCGTCTCGCCGAACCCGCCGAACGCGTGCGTCGACCCGACACAGAGCACCAGGTCGTAGTCACCGTCCGGCACGTACGACCGGGCGTCGCGCTCGTGCAGCGTGAGCCGGTCGGCGAGGCCGCGCACGGTGGCGGCCTCGGCGGCGCGTTCCAGCGCGTACGGGTTGAGGTCCACGCCGTCGGCCTGCCCGTCCGGGTGGTGCGCGAGGGCCTGCAACGCCCACGCTGCCTCGCCGCAGCCCAGGTCGAGGATCCGGGCCGCCGGCCGGCGACCGGCCCGGCGCAGCAGCCGGTTGACGTTGACGCCGGAGAGTGGGGCCGCGATCGGGTGGTGCGAGTGCGCGATGCTGCTGAGCCGTCGACGGTCCATCACCGCAGTCAACACGAGCACGACCGGATTGTCCTGCCGGTCAGGTGCGGCAGACGATCGTCGCGTCGTCGGTGGCGACACCCTGGCGTGCCTCCGCCGCCCGGACCCGGGCGATGACCTCGGCCGGGCCGTCGGTCTCCAGCAGGCGCAACAGCCCCGGCCAGTCGGTCAGGCCGAACGTGTCCGCGAGACGGCTCGCACCGTTGCTGAGCAGCGCCGCCGTGCCCACCTCGCCGGCCGGGCACTCGCCGGTGACCGCCTCGGCCACCACCGTCGGGTCGTCCTTGGCGACCCAGAACCCACCGGGACTGTTGCGGCGGGACCGCAGTTCCATCATCAGCCGCCGGTACTCTTCGCTGCCGACGGGCACGCCGGTCAGCCGCTCCTCGAAGGACCGGGCGATCACCACCTCACGCGGATCGTGCGCGACGACCGGCTCACCCGTCGTGCGGCCCACGACCGCCACCGCGTCGCCGAGGACCAGGTGCTCGACCAGGTCATCGGAGAACCGGAGCATCGCCACCGCCGCGAACGGGCTGATCGGATGGGCGACGTCGCACGTGTCGCGGTGCGCGTCGGTGACCCGCTCGACGCCCTCGGCCAGCACGTCGCGCAGGCTCCGCTCCTCGGCCAGCGCGCCGAGCAGCGCGCCGCCGAGCCGGGTCGCGTACCAGGCGATGCCGTGGTGGCAGACCTCGTCCGCGCCGGCGATGCCGCCGGCGCCGTCGACCAGTACCAGGCCGCACGGTACGGCACCGGCGAAATCCTCGTTGCTGCGCCCGGGGTGCCCGGCGTCGGTCGCCAACGTCACCGTCACCACAGCCGTCTCCGTCCCTCGGGGTCAAGCCGGCGTAGTGAACACCCCGACGCCGCACCCTGGCAAGCCTTCACCGGAACGCTTGGGCGATAAAGGCGCATGTATCGCCGAAAAGGGAGTTTTTCGTTGCCCTGTCGATCAACAGCCGGGAAAGCGTGGGACTGCACCGCGTGGCAGCTCAAGATTTGCTCAAGTTCGATCGACATCGACGATGGGAATTCCCGCTGTTGCTAATCTCCGACCATCTGCAACCAACGGGGAGTGAAGATGAATCGAAGAATGCGTCTGATCGCGTCGGCCGCAATTTCCACCGCCCTTGCGCTCTTCGGGATGGCCGGGGTCGCCACGGCGGCGCCGGTGTCCGAGAAAACCGCGACCACATTCTCGTCGGTGAGCGCCTCTACGGCTCTCGACTCGGGCGCCCTGCTGGCGGCGTCCGACTACCGGAAAGAAGCCACCTCGTATTTCTCGGTAACCTACGCCGTGGCGGGGGGTGACAGCACGCCGTGCTCCGGCATGGCATTCGTCGGGCAGACGTGGAACGGCTACATCGAGGCGAGCACGACAGTTACCTGCTCCTTCGTGCCTGCATTCTCCACCACCGCCCGGGCGAAAATCACTCTTGGTCGTCTCGGCAGCGTCAAGTCGACGAAGAACTCCACGTGCGACAAGGCGAAGTTCTGCGCGGCGTCCACCAGTTACAACGGGGGCTCGAACGGCAAGACCTGGTGCAACGAGGCCTTCGCGACCGCAGCGAATTTTGTCAACCGCTCCGGATCCACGATCGTCTGCATCAATACCTGAGTGGATGAGTGAAGGGCGGCGGCCACGGATATCCGTGCCGCCGCCCCATTCGCTCAACGGGTCAGGGCCGGAGAGCTGGCGAGCGTCTTGTCGAGACGCACGCTCTTGGCGCTCCTGCCCTGGTCTGTGTCACGAATCGCGCGGCGGCTTCGTCTTCTGCGGGTGGAACGTCTCGTGGCGGGCCAGCATGGCGACGAACTCGCCGATCTTGCGCGTCCGGGTCTCCGCGCGTTTGACCGCGTTGAGCCGGTGGATGAGCGCGAACCTGTTGGCGCTGGTGAGCACGTCGAACATGGCCTGGGCAGCGGGCTCGGCCGCGATGGCGGCGAGCAGGTCGGCCGGCACCTGGGCCTCCGACGGCGGGGCGTAGGCCGCCGCCCACCGCCCGTCCGCCTTCGCGGCCTCCACCGCGGCCCGGCCCGTCGGCGTCATCCGCCCTTCCGCCTCCAGCCGGGCCACGTGCGCGACGTTGCGCTGCGACCAGGAGCTGCGCGCCCGGCGCGGGGTGAACCGGATCCAGGAGCTCTCGTGGTCGCGCTTGCGGGCCTGCCCGTCGATCCAACCGAAGCACAACGCCTCGTCGACCGCCTGCTGCCAGGTCAGCGTGGTGACGGTGCCGCCCTTGCGGGTCAGGGCGAGCCAGACGCCGGGCGAGGTGTCGTGGTGGGCGGACAGCCACGCGCGCAGCGCGTCCGCATCGGCCACGATCAGCTCGTCCAACTCAGCGGTTCCCATGACCGGCAGGCTATGCCAGGGGTACGACGCTACGGCCGGACGCCCGGCTCAGCCGCCCGCTGATCCCCGTCGGCCGGCGGGTCGGCCGCCCGCCGCAGTCGTCGCCCGGCCACCAGAATCGCCACGCCCGCGCCGGCGAGCCCCGCGCCGATCAGCCCACCCCCGATCCCGGCCGCCGGATCGCGCTCACGGAACGCGTATCCCACGGCCGAGGTCAGGATCGACCCACCGAGGGCGATCGCCATCCACCCGCCGAGGATGTCCTCCTTGTCGGCGAAGGCGTTCGTGGTGATGAGGACGAGGAGCACCATGGCAGCGGCGACGCTGACGAGGAGCAGCGCCGCGAGGATCAGCACGGGGTCGCGCGGGAGCAGCCCGGCGGTCGCGGCGAGCACGTAGATGATCGCCGCCGCGATGAGGTTCGCGAGCACGTTCGTCATCACGTTCGCGGCGAAACTTCGTAGGCCGCCGCGCGCGGTGTCGTCGCTGATGGCGTCCCCCGATCGCCGTCGATGCCTTCCAGAGCGAGGCTAGGACGGCTGGGCGGCCCGGCACAACGCCCGGTGCCGACGGGTGTGGTCACGACATCCGTGAGTCGTGCGACTTCCGGGCGGCCAGCAACTCGTCCAGGTGCGCCTCGCTCCACGACCGGGCGGCCGCGACCAGTGTCAGCAGGCTTCGCCCCAGCGGCGTCAGCGCGTACTCCACGCGCGGCGGGTTCTCGTCGTAGGCGGTACGCGTGACAAGCCCGTCGCGTTCCATCGCCCGCAACGTCTCGGCCAGTACCTTCGGCGTGATCGTGCGCAGCGGCACCCGCAGTTCGGTGAACCGGCGCGGCCCGTGCTCCAGGCACAGCACCACCATCGCGGTCCACTTGTCGCCGATCCGCAGCGGCATCGTCAGCGACGGGCACGCGGGGTGGAACATCTCCGGATCGAGCGGCGTCACCGCCCGAGCGTAACCCGGTACCGTTGCGGTAACCGGCACCCGGCACCCTAGCGTCGCGCCATGACCAGCATCGTCGTCTTCGGCGCGGGCGGCCGGGCCGGTCGCGCGATCAGCGCCGAGGCCCACCGCCGCGGCCACCGCGTCACAGCCGTCGTCCGCGACCCCGCCCGCCATCCCGGCCTCACCTCCGCGATACGCGGCGACGTCACCGACCCGGAGGCCGTCACCTCCATCGGGTACGGGCACGACGCCGCCGTCCACGCGGTCAGCCCGGCGTCCGGGCCGGACGCGCTGGCCGCCGCCGGCCCCGACCCGGGGTTCTTCGTGCGGGCGGCGGACGCGCTGTTGCACGGCCTGGCCCGCGCCGGCGTGCCGCGGCTGGTGGCGATCGGCCTGTTCGCCACGCTCACCGACACGCACGGCCGGCCCCTCCACGACGACCCGGCCGTTCTGCCCGCCGAGCTGCGGCCGTTCGCGCTCAGCCACGCCGCCGGCCTGGACCGGCTCCGCGCGGCGGACACCACTGTCGACTGGCTCGTGCTCACCCCACCGGCCGCGCTGGCCGTGGACGGTCCCCGCACGGGGCGGTACCGCCTCGGCGGCGAGCAGGCTCCGGCACTCGCGCACCTGTCGTACGCGGATCTGGCGGTCGCGGCGGTCGACGAGATCGAGTCGCCGCGCCACCACCGCACGCGGGTGTCGGTCTTCGGGGACCCGCCGGTCTAGCCGCCCGCCGCGTTGTGCCGCGCGACCAGCGCCGGCAACTCGTCCAGCGAGTCGATGCGGAACAGGCACCGGTCGGCCACGTCCGGCATGTCGAGGATGTGGCCCCACGGTCCGCGCCGGATCAGGCACGCCGTCATGCCGGCGGCCATCGCCGGGGCGGCGTCGTTGTCCGGCCGGTCACCGACGTACAGGATCGCGGACGCGTCGCCGCCGCCCTCGCGGACCACCCGGTCGAAGAACTCCGGCGCCGGCTTCGCCACGCCCCAGGCCGCCGACGTGCCGATCACGTCCACCGGCAGGTCCAGCGCCCGCAGTGTCGCCTCGGCGTGCTCCGGCTGGTTGCCGGCCAGGCCGACCCGCAGGCCCTGCTCCCGCAGGGCTGCCAGGCACGCCCGCGCGTCCGGGTACAGATCCTCCTCGCCGAACGACTCCGGGTCACCGGCCGCGACCCGGCGCGCGAGTTCGGCGGTGAGGTCGAAGTCCGGCCGGAAGGCCCGGAACACCTCCTGGTAGTCCAGGCCCCGGGCGATCACCGCGCCGAAGACGGCGGAGAACGTGTGCCTTGGTACGCCGAGCCAGTCCGCCCAGGTCGCGAACTCGCGCGTCTCGTCGAGGATCGTCCCGCCCACGTCGAAGAAGACCGTCCGGATCATTCGCGGATCGTACTGTCGTTGATCAGCCTGTGGGGGACGCCCGGGTGGCGCAGACTGCCCGCATGAATCCCGCCTTCCTCCCCGAACCGCCGCAGAGCCCGGCGGCGAAAGCCGCTTACGAGGACGACCTCGCCGCGGACGGCTACGTCAACAACCTCACCCGCGTCTGGTGCTGGCGACCCGACGTGCTGATGTCGTTCCAGAACACGCGCACCGAGCTGCTGGCCGAGTCCACGTTGTCCCCGCGGGAGGTGGCCGTGCTGGTCACCGCCACCGCCGCCGCGCGGGGCGACTCGTACTGCTCGCTGGCCTGGGGCGCTCGGCTGGCCGGGATGAGCGACGAGGAGACCGCCGCCGGGGTGCTGCGCGGCGACGAGGCGGACCTGTCGGAGCGGGAGACGGCGCTGGCCGACTGGGCCCGCCGGGTCGTGACGGATCCGAACGCCACCACCGAGGCCGACACGCGACGCCTGCGCGACGCCGGCCTGAGCGACCGGGAGATCTTCGAGGCGACCACGCTGATCGCGTTCCGGCTGGCCTTCTCCACGGTGAACGACGCGCTCGGCGCCCGGCCGGACGCGCAACTGGCGGAGAAGGCGCCACGGCTCGTCCGGGAGGCGGTCACGTTCGGCCGCCCGGTCTGAACGAGCGCGCCCGCGACTCGGCCGGGGCCGCCTCGGGGCAGCGGCGCGCCACATGAGCGGAGATCATCGTCTGGTGACCGACACCGCCGTGTACACGTTGGCCGTTCCGCCGTTGTTCGCCGCCCTCGAGCCGGCACGCGACATCCTCATCGCCGGTGCCGGTGCCGGCGGCGGCTTCGACGTCTACGCCGGCCTGCCGCTGGCACTCGCGCTGTGGCAGGCCGGCAAGCGGGTGCACCTGGCCGGCTTCTCCTTCTCGGAGCTGGAGCTGCTCGACCGGCAGGTGTGGGTGGACGAGCACGTCGCGGCGATCCGGCCGGACACCCTCAGCCCGGACTGGTACTTCCCGGAGGGGCACCTGGCCCGCTGGCTGGCGGGCCGGGACCTGCCGTCGACCGTGTACGCCTTCCCGCCGCTGGGCGTGCAGCCGTTGCGTGAGGCGTACCGGCACCTGGTCGACCGGCTCGGCCTCGACGCGATCGTGCTCGTCGACGGCGGCACCGACATCCTGCTGCGCGGCGACGAGAGCGGCCTGGGCACCCCGGTGGAGGACATCACCAGCCTGGCCGCCGTGGCCGGGCTGGACGTGCCGGTCCGGTTGGTGAGCAGCCTCGGCTTCGGCATCGACGCGCACGACGGCGTCAACCACGTCGAGGTGCTGGAGAACCTTGCCGCGCTCGACCGGGAGGGCGGCTACCTCGGCGCGCTGTCCATTCCCGGCTCCAGCCGTGAGGCGGTGCTCTACCGCGAGGCGGTCGCGCAGGCCCAGGCCGCCACCCCGCACCGGCCGAGCATCGTCCAGGGGCAGATCGCCGCCGCCACCGGCGGGGCGTGCGGAGACGTACGGTTCAGCCGGCGCACCGGCGACGGCGACCTGTTCGTCAACCCCCTCATGGCGATCTATTTCTCCGTCGACCTGCCCCGGCTCGCCGCCCGCTGCCTCTACCTCGACCGCATCGAGAACACGATCGGGCGGCGGCAGGTCGTCACCCGCATCGAGGCGTTCCGCGACGAGCTACGGGCCACCCGCATCCCCCGGGCGTATCCGCACTGACGCCCACGGCATGTCGTACCGGTGTGGGAGGGTCCGGACATGACGACGTTCGTGCTCATCCACGGTGGCGGTGGCAGCGCGTGGGACTGGCACCTGCTCGTTCCCGAGCTGGCCGCCCGGGGTCACGACGCGGTGGTGCCGGAGCTGCCGATCGGCGACCGGTCGGCGGGGTTCGCCGAGTTCCGCCAGGCGGTGATCGACGCCGTCGGCGAGCGCGACGACCTCGTGGTGGTCGGGCACTCGTACGGCGCGTTCACCGCATCGCTGGTCGCCGACCGGCTGCCGGTGCGCCTGCTGGTCCTGCTCACCCCGATGATCCCTCGACCTGGTGAGAAACCGGGGGACTGGTGGGGCAACACCGGCTACCGCGAGCCGGAAGGGCTCAGCGAGGAGCAGCAGTTCTACAACGGCGTGCCCGCCGAGATCGTCGCCGAGGCGCCGGCGCACGGCCGGGAGCAGGTCAGCACGGAGTGGGACGAGCCGTGGCCGCTGGTCGCCTGGCCGGACGTGCCGACGGCGGTGCTGATCGGCCGCGACGACCGGTTCTTCCCCGCCGACTTCCAGCGCCGGGTGGCCGCCGACCGGCTCGGCGTGGTCCCGGACGAGATCGACGGCGGTCACGCGGTGGCGCTCAGCCGTCCCGGCCCGCTCGCCGACCGGCTGATCGCCTACCTGGCGTCCTGACCGTCCGGCCGCCGGGTTCAGGAGGAGGCGCTCCTCGATGACCTCGCGGGCCTGCCGCCGCTGCCCGGGCCGGTCTGGCGACCATCCTGGCCCGGGTGATCAGGGCTGCGACGTCCGCCGGGCCAGATGGACCGTGACGTCGGCGGTGAGTTCGACCGCGTCCGGCAGGGCGTCCCGGATGCGGCGGAACGCCTGCTCGCGCACCGGTGGTGGCAGTTCGAGATAGGCCGAGACGGTCGACAGGAGACCGACGTAGTCGTCGGCGCTCGTCGTGATCCGCCGCTCGATCTCCGACTGGCGTACGTCGGTGAACCACTCGGACGCGCGCAGCTCGGTGCCGGGCCACTGCATCCCGGCCGCGGGTGGCGTCCCGTCCGGCGACGGGATCTCGTCGTCGGCGAGGAACTCGGACCGGGCCGCGGCCACCGCGTCGCGCAGCGCCGGGTCGGCCAGCCGCAGCGGCCCGCCGAACGAGGCGAACACCCCACCCGCCGCGAGCAGCGCGGCGATCCGCTCCCACCGCCGGTCCGGGTCGGTCCAGTGCAGGGCCGCCGCCGCGTACACCAGGTCGTGGCGCTCGTCGGCGCGCAACTGCTCGAACGCGGCCTGCCGGACCTTCACCCCGGCCGGGACGTGCCGGCGCAGTTCGGCGAGCATCGCGGGGTCCGGGTCGGTGGCGGTGACCGCGATGCCGCGCCGGGCGAACAGGCGGGTGGCCTTGCCGGTCCCGGCGCCGATCTCCAGGGCGGTCCGGACGGCCCGGTCCGCGTACGCCAGCACCAGGTCGGCGAGCTCCTCGGGGTAGCCGGGCCGGAACCGCTCGTACGCCTGCGCGACGGCTCCGAAACTCAACGCACGACCGGGCATGCCGAGCATCCTCCCACGAGCGTCCGCTCGTGCCGTGTTCTGGCAGGCGGTCCGGACGGGACCACACGAGACGACAACCATTGATAGGCTCCAATCTCGCTTCAGGGCTTACAGAAGGGTCGGTCATGCGGTTCTCACGGGTGGGCGCACGTCTGGTCACTGTCACTACTGCCGTGCTGACGCTGGGGGCGGTGACTGCCGCTCCGGCGGCCGCCGACGCCGGCAGTTGGCGGGCCTACGGCAACACGAACCCGATCACCTCCAGCTCCAGCACCTGGAGGTGTGGCAGCACCCACGCGATCGCCACCGACATGGTCGCCCAGGTCTGCGCGATCCGGTCGGCAGGCGGGGGTGCCGTGCAGGGAGCGGTGATCGTCCGCAACAACCGGTCCAGCCTCGGCCCGGCGGCCGCGTCGGTGTCGCTCTGGAACGTCTACCGAGAGAACCGGGGCTCGTGGACGTGCCCGTCCTCGGGAGTGGCGGCGAATTCCTGGTCCGTGTGTTTCGGGGCGACCATCTCCAGTTTGACCAGCCTCTCCGCCAGCGGTGACTCGCTGGGTGTGGGCCTCGGCAGCAGCGCGTTCGTCTAGGGCTCGCCGAGGTCACGAGACCCGGTGTCCAGTTCGGCGCTCAGCCGGAGCCCGGCCGTCGAACAAGACCACAAGGGACGGATATCACATCGATGATCCGATCCTTCCTCAATACCCCAGAAAGGGTTGTTATGCGTTTTTCGCGGGTGGGCGTAGGTCTGGTTGCTGTCATCACTGCCGTGCTGACGCTGGGGGCGGTGACCGCCGCTCCGGCCGCCGCCGCAGCTGACGCTGACGCCGGCGCTTGGCGGGCCTATGGCAACACGAACCCGATCACCTCGAGCTCCAGCACCTGGAAGTGTGGCAGTACCCACACGATCACCACCAACGTAATCGCCCAGGCCTGCGCGATCCGGTCGGCAGGCGGGGGTGCCGTGCAGGGAGCGGTGATCGTCCGCAACAACCGATCCACCCTCGCCAGCGTGTCCGCCTGGACGACGGTGTACCAGTTCAACGGATCCCTACTGGGTGAGTGGAAGTGCCCGTATTCGGGAGTGGGGGCCAATTCCTGGTCCGTGTGCTTCGGGGAGACCCGCACCTGGTCCAGCTCCGTCTTTGGCGGGGGTGCCGCGCTGGGTCTGGATCTTGGCTACAGCTCGGTCGTCTAGGGCCCCCACAGAATTGCTACCGGAGCTGAGCTCCGAGCGGTGACGAGGTCTCCGGTGTCCGGTTCGGCGATCGCAGCGGAACCCGGATGCCGGAGACCTCACCCTCGCCGCCTGCGTCGGCGCGGCGGTAGAGGTGCGGGGCGTCAGCGCGCGGCGCGCGGCACGGAGCCCGTCCGCCGGTCGCCGCCGGAGCGCTTGAGCAGGAACACGCCGCCTCCGATGAACACGAGGCTGAGCACGATCCCGACCAGGTTGCCCTGGGCGAGCGTGGAGAAGATGCCGAGCAGGCCCAGGATGACGGCCACGCCGCCGACCAGACGCATGAGGTAACGACCGACTGACTTGCCCCGTGAATCCACCATGGACGCTCGTCTACCCCTGCCGTGGGGCCGCGAAACGGGCGGCCGGGTCAGCGGTCGGCGAGCAGCCGTTCGCGGACCTCGCGGCGCAGGATCTTGCCGATCTGGGAATACGGCAGCTCGTCGACGACCACGACCCGGCGCGGCACCTTGTAGCCGGCCAGGTGGGTGCGGCACGAGGTGCGGATCGCCTCCGGCGTGGCGGCCACCGCCGGGTCGACCACCACCGCGGCGACGACCTCCTCACCGTCGTCGGTGGGCATCCCCACGGCGGCGGCCTCCCGTACGCCGGGGACGCGACGCAGCGCCTCCTCCACCTCGGACGGGTAGACGTTGAAGCCGCCGGTGATGATCAGCTCTTTGATCCGGTCGACCACCGTCACGAAGCCGTCGGCGTCCATGGTGACGATGTCGCCGGTCCGCATCCAGCCGCCGGGCAGCAGCACCTTCGCCGTCTCCTCCGGCCGGTGCCAGTAGCCGGAGAACACCTGCGGGCCGCGTACCAGCAGCTCGCCGGCCTCGCCCGGGGCGCGGTCGCGGGACGGGTCCTCCGGGTCGACGATGCGCACGTCGGTGGAGGGGAACGGCACCCCGACGGTGCCGGGACGGCGGGTCGGGGCGACCGGGTTGCCGACGGTGATCGGCGACGTCTCGGTCATCCCGTACCCCTCGACAAGCAGCCCGCCGGTCACCTGCTCCCACAGCTCCACTGTGGCCGGTGGCAGCGACATCGCGCCGGAGATCGCGTACCGGATGGAGGTGAGGTCGACGCCGCGTTCGCGGGCGACGGTGGCCAGCTTCGCGTAGACCGGCGGCACCGCGGGCAGGAACGTCGGCGGTTGGCGCCGGACCGCGTCCAGCACCTGGTCGGCGTCGAAGCGGGGGAACAGCACCAGAGTGGCCCCGATGCTCACCGCGAAGGTGAGGCAGAGCGTGAGCCCGTAGGCGTGGAACAGCGGCAGCACCGCGTACACCGTCTCCGCGCCGTCGCGCAGGCCCGGCACCCAGGCGCGGCCCTGCGCGGCGTTGGCGCGCAGGTTGCGGTGGGTCAGCACCGCGCCCTTGGGCTCGCCGGTGGTGCCGCCGGTGTACTGGAGCAGCGCCACGTCGCCGGCCTCCGGCGCGGGATGTCCGGCGGGCAGCGGCCCGGCGGCGGCGACCAGCTCCGACCAGGGCAGCGCGCCGGGCGCGGGGGCGGTCATCGCGGCGCGGGCGGCGCGGACCTTCGGCAGCGGCGCCCGCAGTGCCCACCGCTTGAGCCGCGGCAGCGCCGCGGTCAGGTCGACCGACACCACGGTACGCACGGCGCCGCGTCCCGCCACCAGCGGCGCGACCTTGTCCCACGCGATCGCGACGGCGGCGCCGTGGTCGGTGAGTTGCCGGTCCAGCTCGTCGGCGGTGTAGAGCGGGTTGTGCTCGACGACGACGGCGCCGAGACGCAGCACGGCGTAGAAGGCCACCACGTGCTGCGGGCAGTTCGGCAACACCAGCGCGACCCGGTCACCGGGCCCGACGCCGAGCCGGCGCAGCGCCTCGGCGGCGTGGGACACCTGGTCGGCCAGCTCGGTGAACGTGGTGGTGGCACCGTAGAAGTCGAGCGCGACCCGGGGCCCGAACCGCCCGGCCGCCTCGGTGAGCAGGTCGACGAGCGAGCCGCCGGGCTCGGCGATGTCGGCCGGGACGCCGGGTGCGTAGCTACGGGTCCAGGGTCGCTGGGCGGTCGCGTCCATCGCCGTTACTCCTCGTCGCGCGGATGACGCCCCCAGCCTAACGTGACCGCCGGGTAACCTACGCTCACGTAGGTTGCCGCGTCGGTCACACCCACCGCAGGTCAGCGGCGGCCGGTCGAGTGCTGGTGCATCGCCCGCCGGCCCTTGACGATCCCGACGACGATCACCGCGGCGAGCGCGATCACGCCGATGATGACGAACCAGCGGACCGCCTCCAGCAGCAGCCCGAGCAGGATGATCACACCGGCGGCCACGCCGACCACCCAGAGCAACGCGCGCATGTCCCAGCCTCCCGTCGTACGGTCGGCCAGGCGCTTTCCCGCTGGACGGGCGGGCATGCCGCCGCCGGGTGGATCAGTGCCGGGCCACGTACACGGTGTTCGCCGCCTCCCGGCCCTGCAACGGGTTCGGGAACCGGACGACGTGCGCCACCGAGGTCGGGAACACCTCGGTCAGCGTGCGCTGGAACGCCGGGTCCGGCGGGTCGTTCGACCACAGCGCGAAGACGCCCTCCGGGTGCAGCAGCGCGGCCAGCCGGCGCAGCCCGTCGACCGTGTAGAAGGCGGCATGGCTGGGGTGCAGCACCTGTCGGGGGGAGTGGTCCACGTCCAGCAGCACCGCGTGGAAGCGGCGCCCGGGCTCGTCGCTGTCGAAACCGCCGCCGGCGACCGCGGCGAAGAAGTCGGCCCGGACGAAGCGGGTACGCGGGTCGGTGGCCAGCCCGGCCGCGAACGGCAGCAGATCCCGCCGGTGCCAGTCGATCACGTCCTCGATCGCCTCGACCACCAGCAGCGACCGCACCCGGGGATCCTCCAGCGCGGTACGTGCGGTGTAGCCGAGCCCGAGCCCGCCGACCACCACGTCCAGCGCGTCACCGGTCAGCGGGGCCAGCCCGAGCCGGGCCAGTTCGATCTCCGCGACCGGGAAGGCGCTGGACATGAGGTACTCGTCGTCGAGCTTCACCTCGTACACGTCGGATTCCAGCGCCGGGTCGCGGCGCCGCCGCAGGCTGATCTCGCCGATCGGCGTCTCCCGCCAAGCCAGTTCCTCGAAACGCGCGCCCACCCGTGTCCTCTCCGCCGATCCGTCCCCGGGATGCTACCGGCCGGTCCCGGCCCGGCCCGCCGGAACGGCGGCGGCCGGCGGTCAGCCGGCCGGACGGGTGGCCACCACGACGGTGTCCAGCGCGTCGACGGTGCCGCCGTCGGTGGCCGGGACCGGCCGGCGAGCCGTCTCGGCCCGCCGCACGCGCAGCCCGGCCAGCCCGTCGACCACCGCCTCCGGCGTGAGCAGGATGGCCGGGTCCTGCGGGCCGCCGACGCCTCCGGAGAGGTTGGCCAGGTCGTGCCCGACCACCACGAGTGTGCCGCCGGGGCGCAGCGCGGACTTCGCCGCGGCGAGCACCCCGGCGAACTCGGGGGCGGGCAGGTGCAGGTAGCTGATCAGCACCAGATCGTAGCTGTTCGGCACCGGCCGGTACGCGGTCACGTCCGCGACCCGCCAGTCGACTGTGACGCCCCGCGCGGCGGCCAGTTCCCGGCCCCGGTCGACGGCCACCGCGGAGAAGTCCACGGCGTTCACCCGCCAGCCCTGGCCGGCCAGCCAGACCGCGTTGCGGCCCTCGCCGGCGGCGATGTCCAGTGCTGAGCCGGGGGTCAGGCCGGCGACCGACTCGACCACGAATCGGTTGGGCTCAGCGCTCCACACCAGTCCGGGCGTGTCGGCGTACCGGCTGTCCCAGGCACTGCTGTCCACTGTGTCCCCTCCTTCGGCGGCCCCACACCGCCATGGTGACCGTACCGGCCACGGCGAGCGCTCCCACGGCGAGTCCCCAGGCCGGCGGCAACTGCTGTGCGAGCACGAACACGCCCATCACCACGACGAACCAGCCGAATCCCCGGCGCAGCAGATCGGCCGGGATCCGGGCGGTGAGCCGGCCGCCGAGCAGGCTGCCGACGACGGCCGCGGCGGTGACCCCGGCGGCCAGCCCCCAGTGGATCTGCACGCTGGACAGGTAGCCGGCCAGACCGGCGAACGACTTCATCGCGATGACGACGAGCGAGGTGCCGACCGCGACCGGCATCGGCAGGCCGCCCAGCAGGGCCAGTGCGGGCACGACCAGGAAGCCGCCGCCCGCGCCGACCAGGCCGGTGACCAGGCCGACGACCACGCCGTCCCCGACCACCCGCAGCATCGGCAGCTCGTGCGGCACCGGCCGGCCCTCGGCGGACCGGCGGCCCCGGATCATCGCGACAGCGGTGGCGAGCATCATCAGGGCGAACCCGGTGAGCAGCAGACCGGCCGGGACGAACTCGGCCAGCCGGCCGCCCGCGTACGCGCCGGTCATGCCGGCCACGCCGAAGATGAGCCCGGTGCGCCAGCGGACCCGGTTCGCAAGCGCGTGCGGCAGCACCGCGACGGCGCTGGTCACGCCGACGACGAGCAGCGAGGTGGCGATCGCCTCCTTGGCGGGCAGGTCGGCGACGTAGACCAGCAGCGGCACGGCGAGGATCGACCCGCCACCGCCGAGCAGGCCCAGCGTCACGCCGATCAGCACCGCACCGGCCAGCGTCAGCGCGAGCGTGGTCACCTGCGGTCCCCGTCGCGCAGCTGCCCCACGATGGTGTCCAGGTCGCAGCTCGCGCCGCGGTTGTACGGCAGCTTGCTCAGCATCATGCCCATGGCGCAGGTGTTCGTGAGCGCGGCGAAGGTGAGGCCCGCGCCGATGAACGCGGCGACCCACTTCAGGCCCGGCACGAACACCGACCCGAGGATCGCGGCGAGCACGATCGAGCCGGCGACGAGGCGTACCTGGCGCTCCAGGTCCCAGCGGGCCTTGCCCTGGTTGACCTGCGCGCCGGCGGCCTGCCAGGCCAGCATGCCGCCGTCGAGCACCTTGAGGTTGGGCAGGCCGACGGTGGCCAGCGCCTGCCCGGCCTGGCCGGCCCGGGCGCCGGAGCGGCAGATCAGCACCACGTCCTCGTCCAGGTGGCCGCGCAGCTCCGCGCGGTGCTCCCGGAGCAGGTCCAGCGGCACGTTGTACGCGCCGGGGATGTGCGCGGCCTCGAACTCGCCGGGCGTGCGCACGTCGAGCATCCGGGGCGCGCGGCCGGCGGCGATCAGCTCACGCAGGCCGGTCGCGTCGATGGTGGTGGGGGTGGTCGTGGTCATGCGGTTTCTCCTTCACGGGGTGTTCTCGGGCAGGGTCCAGCGCCGGCCGGCGTGGGGACACGCCGGCCGGGCGCCAGGGGAGAGGTCAGGCGGTGGGTGCCATCCGTACGCCGGCCGCCTCGGCCCGGCCGTACGAGTCGTCGATCAGCACCACGTCCCGGCCGGCGTTGGCGAGCAGGGACGCGGCGGCGGTGGCCCGGTAGCCGGAGCCGCAGTGCACCCAGATCGTCGCGGCGGGGATGTCGGCGAGCCGCTTCGGCACGTCGGGCAGCGGCACGTGCACCGCGCCGTCGATGTGCCCGGCCTTCCACTCGTTCGTCATCCGCACGTCGAGGACGACCTGCGGCTCGGGCAGCCCGGCCGGCGTCTTGCCGGCCTGCGCGGCGGCGAGCGCCGGGAAGTCGGCAACCGCCATCTCCCGCAGCTGCGACGGGTCGCTCGTCCACTGCTCGGGCTCGCCGGTGGCCTGGGCGGCCGGGCGGTCGATGCCGATGCGGACCAGTTCCCGCTGGGCGTCGGCGACCTGCTCCGGGGTCTGCGCCAGGAACGTGATCGGCACGCCCCAGTCGATCAGCCAGCCGAGCCAGGTCGACATCGGCCCGTCCAGGCCGAGGCTGACGGTGCCGGCCAGGTGCGAGGTCGCGTACGCCTTGCGGTGCCGCAGGTCGACCACCCACTCGCCGGCGGCGATGCGGCGGCGCAGCTCGTCGGCGTCGGCGCGGGCCACCGGCGTGAGGTCGACCGGGGCGGGACCGGCGGCGTTGGCGACGCCCATGTGGGCGTAGTACGCCGGGTAGGCGTCCAGCCCGGCCAGCGTCTCGGTGACGAACTGGTCGGCGGCCAGCCGCAGCACCGGGTTGGCCTGCTTCTCCCGGCCGATCGTCGACTCGGGGGCGTCGGCCTGGCTGGCCGAGCAGAAGCTGCCGAAGCCGTGGGTGGGCCAGACCTGCGCGCCGTCGGGCAGCAGGTCGGCAAGCTTGCGCGCCGAGGCGTACTGGTGGTGCGCCAGCTCGTGCGCGTACTGCTTGCCGAGCAGGTCGGTACGGCCGGTGGTGCCGAACAGCAGCGACCCGCCGGTGAACACGCCGACCGGCGTCCAGCCGCCGTCGTGCGCGTCGAGCACGTACGACAGGTGGTGGAACGTGTGGCCCGGGGTGCCGAGCACCCGCAGGCGCATCGTGTCCGACACCGGCACGGTGTCGCCGTCGGAGACCGCGGTCCGGTCGAACTCGACGGTGTCGGCGGCGGCCACCAGGTACTGCGCGCCGGTGATCCGGGCCAGTTCCAGGCCGCCGGAGACGTAGTCGTTGTGGATGTGCGTCTCGACCACGTGGGTGATCCGTACGCCCTTGGCGCCGGCCAGGTACAGGATGCGGTCGATGTCGCGCTGCGGGTCGACCACGATCGCCACCCGGCCGTCGGAGGCCAGGTAGCTGCGGTCGCCGAGCGAGGAGGTCGCGATGACGGACACGTCGAGAGTCATGCCGTTTCCTCTCTATAGTCTACATACCCCCGGGGGTATATGGATTACAGTCTGCGGCCTGGGATCTCCAGGCATGTGGTTACCCGCCCGCGTCGTCGTCACACGGCGCGGACGGGATTCAGCCGGTCAGGCGGGCGCCGTCGGGCCGGGTGGGAGCGTCGGGTCGGGGTGTGTCAGGCCAGGGACATGAAGAGCTTCTCCAGCTCCTCCTCGGTCATCTCCGGCTCCTCGCCCGCCTGGCGGGCGGCGTCGCAGTAGCGCATGCCGGAGGCGATGATCTTGAAGCCGGCCCGGTCGATGGCCTTGGAGACCGCGGCGAGCTGGGTCAGCGCGGCGCGGCAGTCCTCGCCGTTCTCCATCATCTCGATGACGGCGTTGAGCTGCCCCCGGGCCCGCTTGAGCCGGGTCAGCGCCTCGCCTGTCATCTCCGGTCGAAGATTCACGTCGTACCTCCTGCGCTCGAAGATACCCCAGGGGGTACCAGTGCCGCCACCCCGGATCAGGCTGCGGCCTGTGCTCGGACCTCGTCCATGTCCAGGGCGCGGACGGCTCGGATCAGCTCCTCCAGCCCGGCCGTCGGCAGTGCGCCCGGCTGGGCGAAGACCAGTACGCCGTCCCGGAACGCCATCAGTGTCGGGATCGACCGGATCTGGGCGGCGGCAGCCAGGGCCGGCTCGGCCTCGGTGTCGACCTTGCCGAAGACGATGTCCGGGTGCTGCTCGCTGGCCTTCTCGTAGACCGGGGCGAACGCCCGGCACGGGCCGCACCAGCCGGCCCAGAAGTCGACAAGCACGATGCCGTCCCGGTTGACGGTCTCCGCGAAGTCGGTGGTGGTCAACGCCACGCTGGCCATCAGTACCTCCGTTGGTTCGGTTCCGCCATGTGTAACACACCCCCGGGGGTATCCATTCCGCGGCGGCGACGCGATCCGGGCGTCGACACGCAGGGTCGCCGGGACATCGACGGAGCGCTTATCCTGTGCGCCGGCGATCCCGGCGGAAGGGACACGATGGCGTCGCGGCAGGACCAGCTTCACTCGTACCAGTTCACCGTCCAGCGGGCGGTCGCCGCGCTCGTGATGCGGGAGACGGACCCGCCGCGGTCACCGTTCCGCCGCTTGGCCGGCGCGGGTCTGGCCAGCATGCTGGTCGCGGCGATCGCGCTCGGCGGTACGGCGCTCTACGGCCTGTTCACCGGCGGCGGGGACTCCTGGCGCGAGACCGGCGCGGTGATCGTGGAGAAGGAGTCGGGGGCGCGGTTCGTCTACCGCGACGACAGGCTGCACCCGGTGCTCAACTACGCCTCCGCGCTGCTGATCATCGGGGCGGAACGGCCGAGGACGGTGCTGGTCGGCCGCCGCGCCATCGACGGCGTGCCGCGCGGCCTGCCACTCGGCATCGCCGACGCGCCGGACTCGCTGCCCGCCCCGGACCGGCTGGTCCGCGACGCCTGGACGCTCTGCTCGGTCACCGGCGACGAGGCCGGACGCGGGGAGGCCGGGCGTCCGGCGGCGGGGCGCGGCGAGGCCCGTTCGGTGCTGCTCATCGGGCGGGCGGCCACCGGCGGCCGGGCGCTCGGCGACCAGGGCCTGCTCGTCCGGCACCCGGACGGCGGCCTGCACCTGCTCTGGCACGACCGGCGCTACCTGCTGCGCGACACCGACCGGGTGCTGGCCGCGCTGGCCGCCACCCGGGAGCGCGCGGTGCCGATCGCGGCGGCGCTGCTGAACACGCTGCCGGCCGGCGCCGACCTGGCCCCGCCGCCGGTGGGTGAGCTGGGCGCGCCCTCCGAGCGGGTCACCGGCGCGACCGTGGGCGACGTCTACCTGGTGCGCAACTCCGGCGGCGGGCGGCAGTACGCAGTGGCCCAGCGCGGCGGCCTGGCCGGCATCACCGAGTTGCAGGCGGCGCTGCTGCTGGCCCGCACCGGCCAGGGTGAGCCGGAACCGATCACGCTCGGCCGGTTCGCGGCGTTGCCGAAACTGCCCGGCCTGGTCCCCGGCGGGCCGACCGCGCCGCCCGCGGTGCCGCCCGGGCTGGCCGCCGCCGAGGGGGGTGCGCTCTGCGCGCGGGCCGGCGACGACACCGGCGTACGCGAGATCCGTCTCGGCGTCACAGTGCCGGACCCGGCCGCCGCCGCTCGGCCGCCTGGCGGACGGGCCGGACCGGCCGACGAGGTGGTGGTGGAGCCGGGACGCGGCGCGCTGGTGGAGGCGGCCGCCTCACCGGGCGCGACGGGCGGCGCGATCTGCGTGGTCACCGACCTGGGCCGGCGGTACGCGCTGACCGGCGCGGACGTGCCGGCCATGCTCGGGTACGCGAACGTGCGCCCGGTGCGCCTGCCGGCGGGCGTGGTGGACCTGCTGCCGGCGGGCAGCCCGCTGGATCCGGAGGCCGCCCGCACGGTGGCCGCGCCCGCCTGACCGGCCGGCGGCGACGAGCGACCGCGAACGGCCGGGATAGTGCCCGCCACGGCGCGCGGCGGGGCCGGGAGGCGCTGGGGAGCGGGTCAGCCGGCGGGGCGGCGCAGCACCGTCACCGCGAAGCCGGCGTCGTCCCGCCAGGGCCGCAGGTCCCAGGTGGCGAAGCGGTGCTCGGGGCGCAGCCCGGCGGCCATCGCGTCGGCGTCGAGGTCGGCCACCGGGTAGCCGCGGTCGGTGGCGAAGCCGACCACCACCAGTCCGTCCGGGCGCACGTGCGCGGCGACGCGCCCCAGCACGTCCCGTTCGGTGCCCGGGGCGACGAACACCATCACGTTGCCGGCCAGCACCGCGGCGTCGAACGGCTCGGCCTCGCCCTGGGCGGCCAGGTCCAGCTCGGCCAGGTCGGCGACCAGGAAGCGGGGACCGGGGTGGTCGGCGCGGGCCGCCTCGACGAGCGTCGGGTCGGCGTCCACGCCCACCACGTCGTGCCCGCGCGCGGCGAGCGCGGCGGCGACCCGGCCGGTGCCGCAGCCGGCATCCAGGACGCGGCCGCCGGGCGGCACGAGCGCGTCCAGCAGCCGCGCCTCACCGGCCAGGTCGGCGCCCTCGGCGGCGAGTTGGCGGAACCGGTCCACGTACCACTGCGAGTGGCCGGGATCCGTGTCGGTTACCCAGCGGGTCGGCTTGCCCATGAGGCCACCGTAGCTGATCTTGTGGCGGCGGGTCAGGCGAGCGCCAGGAACGTGCCGGCGGCGAGCGGCCCGCCCAGCGCGACGCCGGCCAGCACCTGCGGCCAGGTGTGGTCGGCCAGCCGTACCCGGGACCAGCCGACGGCCGCGACGAGGGCCCAGCCGAGGTTCGCGGCCGGGCCGGCCAGCGGCACCAGCACGGCGACGGTGGCGGCGGCGACCGCCGCGTGGATGCTCAGCTTCCACCAGTGGTTCACCAGCGCGCAGGCCGCACCGACCACGAAGACCACCACGATCACGGCGAACAGTTCGGCCGGTGCGCGAACCGCTGCCAGCAGCAGCAAACCGGCCGCCACCGAGGCCAGCCCGATCGACAGCGGCCGGGCCCGCTGTGTGCGGTCGCCGACGTGCCGGTCGGTGAGGCGCCCCCGGCGGACGCCGTGCACGAGCACGCCGATCGGAATGACGGCGCAGAACGTCAGCGCGATGCCGCCCCAGAGCAGGAACTGGCCCGCCGAGTGGCTGACGCGGGCGGCGGCGATCAGCGGCAGCGCCGTGACCAGGACGGTCGGGGCGAGCGCCTCGGTGAGCAGCCGGGCCGCCCGCGCGCCGGCCCGGCGCTCCCCTGATGCTCGCACCCGATCATCCTGGCACGGACGCTCAGCCCTTCTCGGCCCCGCTGGTGAGCCCCTCGGTGAGCATCCGTTCCCCGGCGAAGAACAGCACCACGATCGGCAGGGTGAGGATGACCGAGCCGGCCATCAGCACGGTCTTCGGCACCTCCACCCCGTCGGCCAGCAGCGACAGGCCCAGCGACACGGTCCACCGGTCCGGCCGGTCGACCATGAACAGCAGCGCGAACAGGTACTCGTTCCAGGCGATCATGAAGTCGTACAGCGCGACGGCCATCACCGACGGCGCGGCCAGCGGCAGGCTGACCCGGCGGATGATGCCGAGCCGGCCCGCGCCGTCGATCGCCGCCGACTCCTCCAGGCTGATGGGGATCGTCTCGAAGTAGTTCTTCAGCATGTAGACCGACACCGGCAGCGTCTGCGAGATGTAGACGAGCACCAGGCCGGTCAGCGACCCGCGCAGCCCGGCCCGGGTGAAGACCACGAACAGCGGGATCGCGATGACGATGGACGGGAACAGGTAGACCGCCAGGAACAGCGCGCTGACCTGCCGGCGGCCGAAGAACCGCAGGCGGGACACCGCGTACGCGCCGGGAATGGCGATCACCAGGGTGAGCGCGGTGGCGGCCAGCGCCACCAGGCCGCTGTTGCGGATGAACGTGAGGAAGCCCTGGCCGCCGTCGGAGACGGACCTCAGCACCTCGGCGTACGTGGCGACGGTCAGCTCACCGAACGGCACCCAGAGCGAGCCGGGTTCGAGCAGCAGGCGTTCGATCGGGCGTACCGACAGCACCAGCATGTACCAGAACGGCAGCAGCGTGACCACCAGGAACCCGGCGATCACCAGCCGTCGCAGCCAGCGCAGGCTCACCGTCTCGATCCGGTCCCGGTCCATCACGCCTCCCGTCGCGCGCCGAAGAAGCGCAGGTAGATCGCCACGAACACGAGCAGCACCACGGCGAGCACGACCGCCTGGGCGGCGGCCGCGCCGATGTCGGTGCGGGCGGTGAGGAACTGGTAGACCCGGACGCTCACCACCTCGGTGCCCGCCGCGCCGCCGGTGAGCAGGTAGACGTCGTCGAACTTGTTGAACGTCATGATGAACCGCAGCACGCCGATCAGCGCGATCACCGGCATGAGCTGTGGCAGCAGGATGTGCCGGAACCGCTGGGTGGGCGTGGCCCCGTCGACCCGGGCGGCCTCCTCCAGCTCACCGGGCACCGCCTGGAGCCGGGCCAGCAGGAACAGGAACGCGAACGGGAAGTAGCGCCACGCCTCGAACGCGATCACCGTCCACAGCGCTGTGGACTCCTGGGACAGGAACGGCACCGGGGAGTCCCAGCCGAGGAAGCGCCGCCCCCAGTCGTTGACGATGCCGAGCTGCGGGTCGAGCATCACCTGCCAGACGAACGTCATGGCGACCACCGGCGCCACGTACGGCAGCAGCATCGACGCGCGGACGAGGGTGCGGCCCCGGAACGGCCCGCGTACGGCCAGCGCCGCCACCAGGCCGACCACTATCGAGCCGGCGGTGCCGCCGACGCTGTAGAGCACGGTGGTCCAGAGCGTGTCGGCGAACCCGGGCGTGTGCAGCACCCGGTCGATGTTGTCCAGCGTCAGCTCGCCGAACAGGCCGGTCTTGCGCAGTGTGGCCAGGCGTACCCGCTGGAAGGCCAGCACCACCGTCCAGACGATGGGTATGCCGATCACCGCGAGCACGACGAGCAGGGTCGGGGCGACCAGCGCGAGCCCGGCGCGGGACTCGCGGCGGCGCAGCGTCAGCGGGCGTCGGCCGGGTCGGCGGGGCCGCTCCGGTGCGGGGGAGCGACCGGCCTCCGGCGCGGTGGTGGTCAATTGACGCCCTTGGCTATCGCCTCGACGTCCTTGCGGGCGCGTTCGGCGGCGGCGCGGGCGTCGGACTTGCCACCGACCACGTCGGCGAGCGCCTTGGGTACGGGCAGCTCACCGAGGATGGCGCCGACCAGCTTGCCCTGGTTTTCGGTCAGGCCCCAGCGCTGGAACGTGTCGGGGCTGCGCCGCAGCGTGGCGAGCACGTCCTCGCCGTATACCTCGGACAGCGGCTTCTTGGTGTCCACGCCCGCCGGGCTGGTGTTCCAGGCGGTGCGGAACTTCTGCCTGTCCTCCGGGGTGCCGGTGCGCACCGGGAAGCGCCCCTCGGGGGACATGCCGAACCAGCGCGGGTAGCCGTCGGAGAGCATGTACTCCACGAACGACTTCGCCGGGTCGGCCGCGCCGTCGAGCACCGACCAGGAGCTGACCTCGCCGTACTGGGCCGGCTCGGTGCCGTTCGGGCCCTTGATCGCGGTGACGAACCCGCTGTTGCGCGCCAGCCACGCCGGGTCGGACTGGCACTGCGGGCAGGTGGGACGGGCGTCGGCGCGCAGCCCGGCCAGCTCGTCGAGGATGAACGGCGACCAGATCAGCATGGCCGCCTTGCCGGCGAAGTAGGTGGCCCGGGTGGTGTCGACGTCCTGGGCGCCCTTCACCGAGTGGTTGCGCATCAGGTCGCCGTAGAAGCGGAACGCCTCGACGCACTCGGGGGAGTCGAGCGTGACAGTGCCGGAGTCGTCGGTGAGCCGGCAGTTGTTCGCCAGCGCCAGGTGCTCGAACGTCTGCTGGGTGAACACGTCGCCGGGGGCGGTGGCCGCGGTGATGCCGGCGACGCCGCCGGTGTTCAGCTTCGCCGCCGCGGCGGCGATCTTCTCGTACGTGTCGGGCGCCGGCAGGCCGGCGGCGGTGAACAGGTCCTTGCGGTAGACCAGCAGCTGGCCCCACCCGTCGCTCGGTACGGCGAGCTGCTTGCCGCCGTCGCTGGTGAGTTCCAGCGCGCGGGGCGTGAACGTGTCCCGGCCGAGCCGGTCGATCACCGCGCCGTTGGCGTCGGCGTCGACCAGTTCGTTCGCGGACAGCGTGCGCACCCCGGCCAGCGAGACCGAGCCGACCACGTCGGGCAGGTCGCCGGCGGCGGCGCTGGAGGCGATCAGGGCCGGGAACTGGTCCTCGTTGACGGTGACCAGGTTGACCTTGACGCCGGTCTTGGCGGTGTAGTCGGCGATGATCGCCTTGGTGGCGTTCACGCGGTCCGCCACGTCTTCCAGGCTCCAGACGGTGATCTGCGAACTGTCGGATTTCTGCCCGTCGTCGCTGCATGCGGCCACGCCGGTCCCGGCCAGTGCCAGGATCAGGCTGATTGCGAGCCGCCGCGTGGAGGGTGATGACATCGGTGGCACTCCTCTCGAAAGAGCACGGCCTGCCGCTAATACCCATCGATTCCTCAATCTAATCACATATGCCCATTTTTTAGGTTAGAATCGGGGCCGGTACTTTCTTCGGAGCGACGCCATGAGCAACTGGGTTGTCTCTCTGGCCGGGCCCCGGCACGTACGCCTGGAGCCCTGCCCCACGGACCGGCTCGGTCCGGGTCAGGTCCGCGTCCGCACCCGCTACTCGGGCATCTCCGCCGGCACCGAACTCAGCCTCTACCGGGGCAGCAATCCGCGTCTGCGCAAGGACTGGGACTCAGGTAGCCGCATGTTCGTGCCCCGGCAGGCCACGCCCGCGTACCCGGTGGTGGGTTTCGGCTACGAGGAGGTCGGCGAGATCGTCGAGGTCGCCCCCGACGTGGCCGGGCGGCGGCCCGGCCAGCTCGTCTGGGGCATCTGGGGGCACCGCGCCGAGGCGGTGCTCCCCGCGACGGCCGCTCGTCCGCTGCCGCCCGGCCTCGACCCGCTCGCCGCCGTGTTCGCCCGGCCCGGCGCCATCGCCCTGACCGCCGTGCTCGCCGGTGACCTGCATCTGGGCGACTGGGTGGGCGTCTTCGGGCAGGGCGTGATCGGGCTGCTCGGCACGCGCCTGGCCGCGCTCTCCGGCGCCCGCGTGGTCGCCGTCGACCGGATGCCCGGGCGGCTCGCGCACGCCACCCGGCTCGGCGCCCGCCGGGTGGTCGACGCCGCCGCCGGCTCGCCCGCCGCCACGCTGCGGGCGGCCACCGACGGCCGGGGCGCCGACGTCTGCCTGGAGCTGTCCGGGTCGTACCCGGCGCTGCACGAGGCGATCCGCGCCACCGCCCACGCCGGCCGCGTCGTGGCGGCCGGCTTCTACCAGGGGTACGCCCACGGGCTGGAACTCGGCGAGGAGTTCCACCACAACCGGATCCAGCTCGTGGCCGCCCAGGTCTCCGGGCCGGACCCGGCACCCGGCACGGCCGGCCGGTGGTCCGGGACGCGGATCGCTGACACCTTCATGGACCTGGTGGCCGAGGGCAGCGTCGACCCGCTGCCGCTGGTGAGCCACGTCGTCGACGCGGGCGCGGTGGCCGACGCCCTGGCGTTGCTCGACCGCGGTGACGGTGACGTCCTCCAAGTGGTGCTGAGGTTCTGATGGACATTCCGCTGGCCTGCCAGGAGCAGTTGCTTCCCGGCGCCGACCTGACCCAGAAGTACGCCCTCGCCGTGTCCCTCGGCTACCAGGGCATCGAACTGCGCGGCCGGGGCGACCACGCCCTGGCCCGGCGGCGCCCGGAGCTGCGCCGCGCCCGCGCCGCCGGGGTGGTCATGCCGACCGTCTGCGTCGAGATGGACCACTTCATCGGCGACTTCGACCCGGCCCGCTCCCGCGACGCGGTGGACAACCTGCGCTCCCAGCTCTCGGTGATCGCCGAGCTGGGCGGCGTCGGCGCGATGACACCGGCCGCGTGGGGCATGTTCTCCCGCCGGCTGCCGCCGTTCGAACCACCCCGCTCGGCCGAAGGCGACCGGCGGGTGCTCGTCGACGCCCTGGGCGAGCTGGCCGGGCACGCCCGCGCCGAAGGGGTCACCATGTTCCTCGAACCGCTCAACCGGTACGAGGACCACATGGTCAACCGGCTCGACCAGGCGGTCGAGCTGTGCCGGGCGGTCGGGTCACCGGCGCTGCGGGTGGCCGCCGACACCTACCACATGAACATCGAGGAGGACGACCCGCACGCCGCGCTGCGCGCCGCCGCGCCGTACCTCGGGCACGTCCAGGTCAGCGACTCCAACCGGCACCAGCCCGGCGCCGGGCACCTGGACTGGGGCGCGTTGCTGGCCACGCTCGACGCGATCGGCTACACCGGGTGGCTGGCGCTGGAGTGCCGGCTACGCGGCGAGCCGGTCGCCGCGCTGCGCCAGGCCGCCACCGCGCTGGCCCAGGCCCGTCCCCGGCGGGCCGCCGCATGACGCTGACCACCGGGGTACGCGCCGACGCCGAGCGGCACGCGCGGCTGCGCCGCCTCGCACTGGCCACCCTGGACGCCAACTGGGAACACGACCACACGGTCCCCTCCCGCACGCTCTACCCGCACCAGTGGAGCTGGGACTCGGCGTTCATCGCGATCGGCCTGGCGCACGTCCGCCCCGACCGGGCCTGGCGGGAACTGCGCACGCTGTTCGCCGCGCAGTGGGTCGACGGGCGGGTGCCGCACATCGTGTTCAACCCGGCCTCGCGCGCCGGGCCGTACTTCCCCGGGCCGCAGTTCTGGGACTCGGCACGCGCCGACGGCGCACCGGCCCGGGCCACCTCCGGGATCGTCCAGCCGCCGGTGCACGCCCCGGCCGCCTGGCTGGTGCACCGCCGCGCACCCGGCGAGGCGTCGGTGGCCGCGCTGCGCCGGCTCTACCCGAGGCTTGTCGCGCAGCAGCGCTACCTGACCGGGCGGCGCGACGCCGGGGGCGGCGGGCTGGCCGCGATCGTGCACCCGTGGGAGTCCGGGCTGGACAACAGCCCGGCCTGGGACGCGCCGCTGGCGGGGGTGCCCGCCGACGAGGCGGTCATGCGCGCGTACCGGCGGCACGACACCGCGCACGCCGACGTGGCGCAGCGCCCCACCGACCTGGACTACGCGCGCTACGTCGCGCTGGTGGAGTCCTACCGGGCCGGCCGCTACCGGGACGAGGGACTGCTCGGCCGGTACCCGTTCCTGGTGGAGTGCCCACTGGTGAACGCCGCCCTCGGCGTCTCCGAGTACGCCCTCGCGCGCATCGCCTCGGTGATCGGCGCCGACCCGGGGCCGCACCGCGACCGGGGCGCCCGGATCACCGAGGCGCTCGTGGCCCGGCTGTGGGATCCGGTCACCGGCACGTTCCGTCCCCGCGACGTGCGCGCCGACCGGCTCGTGCCCGCCCGTACCGTGCTCGGGCTGATGCCGCTGGCGCTGCCCGAGCTGCCGACCGCGCAGGTGTCCGCGCTGCTGGCCGAGGCGTGCTCGCCGCGCTTCGGGCTGGCCGCCCGGATGGACCGGCCGCTGCCCACGTACGACCGCACCGCGCCGGACTTCGAGCCGCTGCGCTACTGGCGTGGCCCGAGCTGGATCAACACCGGCTGGCTGCTCTGGCAGGGACTGCGTACCCACCGCCGGGCCGACCTGGCCGCCGGGCTGCGCGAGTCGATGCTCGACCTGGTCGACCGGGCCGGCTGCCACGAGTACTTCCACCCCGACACCGGCGCCGGTCTCGGCTCACCGGCGTTCAGCTGGACCGCCGCGCTGGTGCTCGACGCGCTCGCCCAGGAGTGACACCGGCGGGCGCCGGGTACGCCGACGCCCACCAGGTCCCGTGCGGGCTCAGGCGATGCCGGACGGGGCACCACCACCGATGCGCAGCGCACTCATCGGCGTGTCGTCGACCGCGTAGCCGAGCGCGTCGACCACCTCGACCACGCCGCTTACCTGCCGGGCCAGCCGCACCGCGAGTTGCGCCGTGGAGCGGCGCTCCACCTGGCCGGTGAGCGTCACCACGCCCCGGTCCACTGTCACGTCCACCACGCCGTCGCGGACGCCGAGGCTGCGCCACAGCACCTCCTCGACCACGTCGCGGCGGATGCCGGCGTCCGGGCGCAGATGCACCTTGAGCAGGTCGCCACGGGTGACGATGCCGACCAGGCGGCCGAGGTCGTTGACCACAGGCAGCCGCTTCACGCCGCGCGCGTCCATCAGCCGGGCCGCCTCCACGATCGTCGCGTCCGGCGTGATCGTGACCGGGGGAGCGGTCATCAGGTCGGCGGCGAGCGTCGCGTCGGCCTTCGCCCGCGCCTCGCGGCGGTGCCGGTCCGGCAGGATCCGCCGCTCCCGGGGCTGGCCCAGGAACTCCACCTTGTACATCAGGTCCGCCTCGGACACCACACCGAGCACCCGGCCGGACTCGTCCACCACCGGCGCCGCCGTGACGTGCCGGTCGGTCAGCACGTCGACGATCTCCCGGTACTCCGTGCCCTCCCGCACCGACGCCACGTTCCTGGTCATCACGTCCTGTACCTGCCACGTACGCATGGCGAACCTCCCGTTGTCCGCCTCCGACGCTAGGCGGCGGCCGTGGGCCGGGGCAGGGGCGCAAAGACCAGGTCAGGGGGCCGGAGGTCCCGAATCACCCAGCCGCGACCGGTTCGGCGACCTCGTCGAGGGGCGGCTCGGCGGTCAGCAGCTCGGCCGGCACCGGCTCGACCTGCACCCGGCAGTCGTGGAACGTCGGTGCCGCGCCCAGGTCGGTGTCCCGGACGCCGGTGACCGCGTTGACAGTGGACCGGCCGGGGCTGCGCCGCGCCCAGTACGCCTTGTAGGTGAACGCGCACCCCGGCCGGGCCGCCTCGTCCACCGCCACGGCGGCGAGGAACGCGCCCCTGTCGTTGTGCACGCGCACCGCGTCGCCGTCGGCGAGCCCGCGCGCCGTCGCGTCGGCCGGGTGCAGGTGCACCAGGGGCGGCCCGGCGCGGCGGGCGTGCCAGGGCAGGGAGGCGAACGTGGAGTTCATCAGGTAGCGGTTGGCCGGGGTGAGCAGTGTCAGCGGGAACCGGCGGGCCAGCTCCGGGTCGGCCGCCTCGGCCGGTGGCGTGTAACCGGGCAGCGGGTCCACCCCGAGCGCGGCCAGCGCCGGGTCGTGCAGCCGGGCCCGCCCGTCCGGGGTGGGGAAGCCGCCCTCGGCGTACGGCGCGGAACCCACCGGCACGCCGGTGAGCCGGGCGTACGTGCGCTCGCGCAGCTCCTCGTACGTGATCGGCGCGTCGGCCAGCAACTGCCGGGCCAGGTCCTCGTCGCTGTCCCGGAACGCCGGATGGTCGACGCCGAGCGCGGCGGCGATCCGCCGGAAGATCTCGGTGTTCGGCAGCGCCTCGCCGGGCGCGCGGGTCACCGGCAGGTTCAGCGTCGTGTAGTGGTGCCCGTAGGACGTCTGCAGGTCGAGGTGTTCGGGCTGCATGGTGGCCGGGAGCACCACGTCGGCGTAGTCGCAGGTGTCGGTCCAGCGCTGCTCCAACACGACGGTGAACAGGTCGGCGCGGGCCAGCCCGGTGAGCAGCCGGGCCTGGTCGGGCGCGGTCGCCGCCGGGTTGGCGTTGAACACCACGAGCGAGGTGACAGGCGGGTCGGCCTCCCCGGTGAGCACGGCGGCCAGCCGGCTCATGTTCAGCGTCCGGGCCGGTGGGGCCGGCATGCCGCGCGGCCGGATCACCGGGCCGTTGTCGACCGGGTGGTGGCCGCTGGTGGTCACCAGCGCCCCGCCGCCGGGGTACCGGAAGTCGCCGGTGACCAGCGGCAGCGCGCAGATGGCCCGGATCGCCTGCCCGGCGCCGTGGTGGCGTTGCAGGCCCAGCCCGACCCGTACCGCCGTCGGCCGGGTGGTGGCGATCCGGTCGCCGAGGCCGCGTACCGTCTCGGCCGGTAGGCCGCACTCGGCGGCGGCCCGCTCCACCGGCCACTCGTCGAGCCGGGCGGCCAGCTCCGGCCAGCCGGTGGTGTGCGCGGCCAGCCACGCCTCGTCGGCCGCCCCGGCGTCGCGGACGTGCCGCATCAGCCCCAGCGCCAGCGCCGCGTCGGTGCCGGGTAGCGGCGCGACGTGCTCGTCGCCGCGGGCTGCCGTGTCGGTACGCAGCGGGTCGATCGTGACCACGTACGCGCCCCGCTCGCGGGCCTGCTGCACGAACGGCCACAGGTGCAGGTTGGTGACGAGCGGGTTGGCGCCCCAGAGCACGATCAGCCCCGCCTCGACGATCGACTCCGGCTCGAAGCCGACCGAGGCGCCGTAGAGCGAGCGCAGCGCCGCCCGCGCCGCCGCCGTGCAGATGGTGGTGTCCAGCCGCGACGCCCCCAGATGGGCGAAGAGGCGGGGGCCCATGGTCCAGCCCTGGACCAGGCCCATGGTGCCGGCGAAGTAGTAGGGCAGCACCGACTGCGGGCCGTCCCGCTCGATGCTCGTCCGCAGGCCGGCGGCCACCCGCTCGACTGCCTCGTCCCAGCTCGCCGGCCGGTACGCGACCCGGCCGGCGCCCTTCGGTCCGGTACGCACCCAGGGCGTGGTGAGCCGGTCCGGCCCGTTCACCGCGTCCAGGTAGCGGTTCACCTTGCCGCAGAGCGCGCCCCTGGTGAACGGGTGGTCCCGGTCGCCGCGCAGCGCGACCGCCCGGCCGTCGTCGACGGTGAGTTGCCAGACGCAGGTGTCCGGGCAGTCCAGCGGGCAGGCGCCGGGGTGGGTCGTGAGGGATCCCATGCGCGGATGCTACCGATGCGACAGGCCACCCGGCCTCCGGCTTTCCCGCCACCCGGTGGGTGGGGCGTTTGGCCGGTGCGGGGGCGGGTACCCGCCGGGGCCGACCGCGTGGCGTGGTGCCCGCCGGCGGCGAGGGGAGGGGTGGGATGCGGTTCCCCCTGTTCGTCGAGGCGGTGGCGCGGCGGGCCGAGTTGCCCACCGACGAGGCGGCGACCGTCTCCCGGGCGGTGTTGCAGACCCTCGCCGACCGGATCACCGCGGACGAGGCGACGGACCTGGCGGCGCAGCTGCCGGACGACGTGGGCGGCTATCTGGAGCCCGCGGGCACCGCCACCACGGGTGGCGCCGTCGACTTCCTGTACCGCGTGGCCGAACGCGCGGCGGTGGACCCGGCGGTCGCCGAGGTGGGGGCCGTGGCGGTGCTCGCCACGTTGCGCGACACGGTGACGGTGGGGGAGTTCCACGACCTCGTCGCGCAGCTCCCGAAGGGCTTCGACGCCATGGTGGACCCCATCCCACGCCCGCCGTACGATGTCTGAGCACGCTCCCCGCGATCCGGGTTGAGCTGCGGCACCGGGGCCGCCGCCACGAAGATTCGACGGCCAGGAAGTATTTTCACCGTAAAATAATTCGTGGGCGGTCACGTACGCTGAAAATCGTCTACGCGCTAGAGGGATGATCGGACGAATTCCTCCATCCGACGTTCCAGGGTGCCTTCCTCCCTTCGGGTCAAGCCTGATCGGCCCCCTTCCGGCCCGGGCTGTGAGCCATATTCTGCTTCCAATGTGAAGTCCTGGGGGGGATCAATGATCACATTCGTCGATCGCTGCTGCGTGCCTGTCGTCTGTGGAGCACAACCCGCTTCCTGACATGGCAGAGACGATGATCATCAATCGTTTCGGCGCGATCTCGGCGGTCCACGGCGGACGTCCGGCCCTTCTCGGTGAGACCCACGAGGTCACCTACACCGAGCTGGCCGGGGCGGCCGGCGGGCACGCTGCCGTGTTCGCCGCCGCGGGCCTGCGCGCCGGAGACCGGATCGCGCTGCTCACCGCACACGGTGCGCCCACCGTGGCGGCGCTGCTCGGCGCCCTCGCCGCCGGGTGCGCGTACGTGCCGCTGGACCCGGGTTTCCCGGTCGCCCGGCTGCGCCACATGGTCGACGCCGCCGGCGTCACCGCCGTGGCCTGCGCCGCCGAGCACCGCGACCTGGCGTCCACGCTGGCCGGTGACCGCGTGGTCGTGCCGCTGGACGAGGTGCCGCCGGCTCCGCTGCGCCCGGTCGCGGCCGACCCGGACGCGCCGGCGTACGTGCTGTTCACCTCCGGCTCCACCGGCGTGCCCAAGGCGGTCGGGCAGACCCACCGCAACCTGGCCCACCTCGTCGACAACCAGATCGCCGCGCTCGGCGTCGGCCCGGACGACCGGCTCAGCCTGCTCGCGTCGTTCAGCTTCGACGCCGCCATCCCCGACCTGTACCCGGCGCTGCTCACCGGCGCCGCAGTCGTACCGGTCGACCTGCGCCGCCAGGGGCTCGCGCACGCCGTCGAACAGCTCGACCGGCACCGCGCCACGGTGCTGCACTGCACGCCCACCGTCTACCGCTTCCTGCTCGACACGCTCGGCGCGCGCCGGCTGCCCACGGTGCGGGCGGTACTGCTCGGCGGTGAGCAGGCCACCTGGACCGACGCGGCGCGCGGCCGGGACCGGTTCGCCCCCGGCTGCGTGCTCGTCAACGGCTACGGCGCCACCGAGATGACGTTCGCCGCCCGGCACGCGCAGCAGCTGTCCGAGGTGGACCCGGACGCCCGCGGGCCACTGCCGGTGGGCACCGCCTTCCCCGGCTACCGGCTGGACCTCGACCCGGACACCGGCGAGATCGTGGTGCACAGCCGCCACCTCGCCCCCGGCTACCTCAACCAGGACAGCGACCGCTTCGGCGTCGACGCCGACGGGGTGCGGTCGTACCGCACCGGTGACCTGGGCCGGCTGCTGCCCGGCGGGGAGCTGGTCTGCCTCGGCCGGCTCGACCGGCAGGTCAAGGTGCGTGGGCACCGGGTCGAGCTGACCGAGATCGAGGCCGTGCTGTCCGCCCAGCCCGGCGTCGCGGGCGTCCGCGCCGTCGTCCGGGCCGGCGAACTGCTCGCGTACGCCCGCCCGGCCGGCGCCCGCCCCGACCCGGTGGCGCTGCGCGCGGCGCTGATCGCCGCGCTGCCCGACTACGCGGTGCCCCGCGCGGTGGTGGTGGTCGACGAGTTCCCGCTCACCGTCACCGGCAAAATCGACGAGCGGGCGCTGCCCGACCCGGTCACCGAGGTGCCGGCCGAGGAGGCCCCGGCCACCGAGACCGAGCGCGCCGTGCACGACATCTGGTGCGCGGTGCTGGGCCGCGACGCGGTCGCCCGCACCGCCAGCTTCTTCGACGTGGGCGGGCAGTCGCTGCTGCTGGGCCAGGTGCAGCAGCGCCTCGCCGAGCGGTTCGGCGTACGGCTGCCGATGCTGCGCCTGTTCGACCACCCGAGTATCGCCGCCCAGGCGGCGCTGCTGGACGCCCCGCCCGAGGCGGTCCGCGCCCCGGTGCTGCCCGCGCCCGCCGCGCCGGTCCGCGCCGCCCGCGAGTACACCGGCGACGAGATCGCCGTGGTCGGCGTCGCCGGGCGGTTCCCCGGCGCTCCCGACGTGGCCACGTTCTGGTGGAACCTGTGCACCGGCGTCGACTCGGTGCACGACCACACCGACGAGGAGCTGGCCGCGCTCGGCGTCGGCCCGGCCCTGCGCGCCGACCCCCGGCACGTCCGCGCCACCGGCCGGCTCGACGGGGTGGCCGACTTCGACGCCGAGTTCTTCGGCTTCGGCGCCGACGAGGCCGCCCGCACCGACCCGCAGCACCGGCTGTTCCTGGAGACCGCCTGGGAGGCGCTGGAGGACTCCGGGCACGACCCGGCGCGCTTCCCCGGCCTGGTCGGCGTCTACGCCGCCACCTCGGCCAACCGCTACTTCCTGTTCCACCTGATGGACAACCCGGCGGTGGTCGGCGACGTCGACCCGGACGACTGGGAGGCCCGGCTCGTCGGCCGCCAGTTCACCGACCACCTGCCCGGTCAGGTGGCATACCGGCTCGGCCTGACCGGCCCGGCGATGGCCGTGCAGAGCGCCTGCTCCAGCTCACTCGTCGCGGTCTGCGTGGCCGCGCAGAGCCTCGCCGACTACCAGTGCGACCTGGCCCTGGCCGGCGGCGCCACGGTGATGTGGCCCCGGCACCGCTCGGGCGGGCTCGCCTCGCCCGACGGCCGGTGCCGCGCCTTCGACGAGGCCGCGAACGGTTCCGGCTTCGGCTCCGGCGCTGGCGTTGTGGCGTTGCGCCGGCTCGCCGACGCGCAGGCCGACGGCGACCGCATCTACGCGATCCTGCCCGGCTGGGCGGTCACAAACGACGGCCCGGACCGGGCCGGCTTCGCCGTGCCCGGCCCGGCCGGACAGGCCGCCGCCGTCGCGAACGCGCTCGCCACCGCCGAGGTCGCGCCGGGCGAGGTCCGCTTCGTCGAGGGCCACGGCAGCGGTACGCCGCTCGGCGACGCCATCGAGGTCGCCGCGCTGCACGAGGTGTACGCGGGCGCCGCGCCCGCCGACTCCACGGCGCTCGGCTCGGTGAAGACGAACATCGGTCACCTCGACGCGGCCGCCGGCATCGCCGGGCTGATCAAGACGGTGCTGGCCGTCCGGCACGGGGTGATCCCGCCGAACCTGCACTTCACCCGCCCGCACCCGGAGATCGACCTGGCCGCCGGACCGTTCTACGTGCCCACCAAGGCGCGGGACTGGCCGGACGACGCGCGCCGGGTCGCCGGGGTGAGCGCGTTCGGTCTGGGCGGCACCAACGCGCACGTCGTGGTGGAACAGCCACCGCCGGCCGAACCGGCCGACCCGCCCGGCGAGGGGCCGTGGCTGCTGCCGGTGTCGGCGCGTACCCCGGCAGCGCTGCGGGCCGCGCTGGAACGGCTGCGGGCCCACCTGGCCGGGGCCGTCCCGGCGCTGCCCGACGTGGCCGCCACGCTGGCGCTGGGCCGGCGGGCGTTCGCCCACCGGGCGGCGGTGGTCGCCGCCGACCTGCCGTCCGCGCTGTCCGCGCTGGACGTGCTGCTCGACACCGGCGCCCGCCTCGCCGGTGACGGCGGGCCGCTGCGCGAGACGGCCGCCGAGTGGGTCGCCGGGCACGACGTCGACTGGCACGCGCTGCACCCCGAGGGCACGGTGCGCCGCACCGAACTGCCCACCTACCCGTTCCAGCGCCGCCGGCACTGGATCGACCCCGTGCAGAAAGGTCCACGGTGAACTGGTTCGTCTCCGCCGGAAGCCGACCCGAGGCGCCGGTGCGTTTGTTCTGCCTGCCCTACGCCGGAGCGGGCGCCAGCGCGTTCCGGCGCTGGGCGGACGAGTTCGGCGCCGGTGTCGACGTGGTGCCGGTGCAACTGCCCGGCCGGGAGAACCGGATCACCGAGGACCCGCGCTTCCACGTCGCCGACGTGGCCGACGCGATCGCCTCCCGCGCCGACCGCCCGTACGCGATCTACGGCCACTCGATGGGCGGACGGCTCGGCTTCGACGTGGTCCGCGAGCTGCGCCGCACCGGCCGCCCGCTGCCGCTGCGGCTCTACGTCGGCGGCGCCCGCGCCCCGCACATCGACGGGCCTGGTCCGTTCGACGGGTTGTCCCGGGCGAGCGACGAGGAACTGCTGCGCCGCCTCGGCGACGGCGGCGGCCTCCCCGCCGAACTGCTCGACCACCCCGAGCTGGTGGAACTGCTGCTGCCGCTGCTGCGCGCCGACTTCGACCGGGTCGACAGCTACCGCCACGTACCGGGCGAGCCGCTGCCGGTGCCGATCGTCGTGTTCGCCGGCCGTACCGACCGGGCGGTCAGCCGGGAACAGAGCGCCGCCTGGGCCGACCACACCGCCGCCGGGTTCGCCCTGCACGAGCTGGACGGCGGGCACTTCTTCCTGCACGACCGGCTGCCCGAGCTGGCCGCGCTGATCCGGGCCGACCTGACCGCCGCGCCAACAGACACCCGCCCCGGCACGCCGGACGCGGGTCCGGACCCGGTGCGCGCCGCCGGTCGCGGGACCGCCGGCGCCGCGCACCGGGTTCCGCTCGGCGACACCGGCTGGTCGGTGTGGCGCGACGCGGTGCTGCGGACCACCGGCTTCCCGGCCGGCGGACTGGAGCTGTTCAGCGCGCCCCGGGCCGCCGCGGCGGCTGACGAGCTGCTGGCCACCGGCGCCGGTGCGGACCGGTTCGACAAGGAGTTCGAGGAGGCGCTGCGCGCCGGCGCGCAGCGGTTCAGCGAGCTGGCCGCCGACCCGCTGCTGCGCGAGGCGGTCACCTGGCAGAACCGGGGCGCGCTCGTCGCCTTCGACGGGCTGGTCCGGGGCGGCGCCGACGCGGCCCGCAACGTACGCCGCCGGGACCGCGAGCGGGCGCTGCTGAAGTACTGGCAGCGCTACTGCGGCAAGAACGAGACGGTCGGCTTCTTCGGCCCCAGTTGCTGGGTCGCCGTCGATCCCGCACAGCTGGAGGTTGCCCTGGTCAACCCCGGCGAGAGCCTGACCCGGCGGCGCTGGGTGTGGTTCGAGTCGTGGGCGCTGTCCGCGTACGCCGAACGGATCGGCGCGGACCCGGCGGTGCGGCGGTGGTGGCCGCCGATGCTGCGGGCCCACCTGGCCGTCCGGGACCGGGACGTGCTGCGGCCCGGCCGCCCGCCGCTGACGCTGACCCCGGTCGAGGCGGCGCTGCTGCGCGCGGCCGACGGCCGGCGGGCCGCCGCCGACCTGGTGGCCGACCCGGCGATCGGGCTGCGCCGCCCGGAGGACGGGTACGCGCTGCTCGACCGGCTGGCCGAGCGGGAACTGATCACCTGGGACGCGGCCCTGCCGGTCAGCCCGGACGCCGAGCGGGTGCTGGCCGCGCGGATCGACGCGATCGGCGACGAGCCGGCCCGCGCCGCCGCCCGCGCCGGGTTCGACCGGCTGCGCGCCGCCCGCGACGCGGTGGCCGCCGCGGCCGGTGACGCGGACCGGCTGCGTGCCGCCCTGGACGCGCTGGACGCCACGTTCACCGAGCTGACCGGCGTGCCCGCGGTACGCCGGGCCGGGCAGATGTACGCCGGCCGCACGGTCTGCTACGAGGACAGCGCCCGGGACCTCGACGTGGTGTTCGGCGCGCCGCTGCTGGCCGAGCTGGCCGCGCCGCTGGACGTGCTGCTGCGCGCCGCCCGCTGGCTTGCCAACGCGCTCGCCCGCGCCTACCTGGACGTGCTGCGTGGCCTGTACGAGGAGCTGCGCGCCGAGTCCGGCGCCCCGGTGCCGCTGGCCGACCTGTGGTTCCTGGCCCAGGGCATGTTCTGGGGCGACGGGGAACGGCCGGTCGACGCGGTCGCGGCGGACTTCGCGGCCCGCTGGGCCGGACTGTTCGGCCTGGACACGCTGCCCGCCGGCACCACAGACGTGCGGCTGCGCGCGGCCGACCTCGCCGACCGGATCGACGCGGTGTTCCCCGGCACCGGTCCGGAGTGGTCCAACGCCGCCATGCACAGCCCCGACCTGCAGATCTGCGCCACCGACGCGGACGCGCTGCGGCGCGGCGACTACACGGTGGTGCTCGGTGAGCTGCACGCCGCCTGGTCGTCGTTCGACTGCGCCGTGTTCACCCCGTCGCACCCGGACGTGGAACGGCTGCGCGACGCGCTCGCCGCCGACCTCGGGCGGCGGCGGGTCCGGCTGCTGTTCCCGGCCGACTGGCCGCGGCGGACCAGCCGTACCGCCGAGTCGCTGACCGGCCCGACCGACAGGCACCTGGCGTTCCTCGACGCGCCCGGCGCCGACCCGGCCCGCGTGCTGCCCACCGTCGGCCTGGTCGTCGACGAGGTGGACGGCGAACTGGTGGCCACCGCCACGGACGGGCAGCGCTGGCCGCTCGTCGAGATCTTCGCCGAGCCGCTCAGCGCGCACGCCGTGGACGGGTTCAAGCTGGTCGCCGCCGCGCCGTACACGCCCCGCATCACCGTGGACCGGCTGGTGCTGGCCCGGCAGACGTGGCGGACCACGGTGGGCGGGAGCGGCCTCGCCGTACCGAACGGCGAGCGGGACCGGTTCCTCGCCGTCCGGGACTGGCGGCGCCGCCTCGGCCTGCCCGAGCAGGTGTACGTCAAGCTCGGCACCGAGACCAAACCCTGCTTCGTGGACCTGTCCGCGCCGGCGTTCGCCACCACGCTCTGCGCGATGGTGCGCGCCGCCCGGGTCGACGGCGGCGACGACGTGTCGTTCACGGTGAGCGAGATGCTGCCCGGCCCGGAACAGGCGTGGGTGCCCGACGGCCGGGGCCGCCGTTACTTCAGCGAGCTGCGCCTGCACATCACCGACACCGGGCGGGAGGACCACCGGTGAGCCACCTGCTGCCCCTGGGCGACACCGGCTGGTCGGTGTGGCGGGACGTGGTCCTGCGTACCGCCGGGTTCCCGGCCGCCGGGCTGGACCGGTTCGCCGCGCCCGACTGCGCCGCCGCCGCGGACGCGCTGCTCGCCGGCGACACCGGCGCCGAGGTGTTCGGCAAGGCCCTGGCCGACGCGTTCGCGGAGTCCTCCGCGGTGGCCGGTGAGCTGGCCGGCGACCCGCTGCTGCGCGAGGCGGTGACCTGGCAGAACCCGGACATGCTGATCGCGCTGGACGGGCTGCTGCGCACCGACCCGGGGGTGCGCAACGTCCGCCGCCGCAAGCGTGAACTGAGCCTGCTGCGCTACTGGCAGCGCTACTGCGGCAAGGCCGAGACCATCGGCTTCTTCGGCCCGGTCTGCTGGGGCACGTTCGACACGTCCCGGCCCGGCGTGACCACAGTGCCCGGCGGGACGCTGGTGCACCGGCGGCGGGTCTACTTCGAGGCGTGGGCGCTCATCGCGTACGCCGACCGGCTCGCCGACGACCTCGCGGTGCGCCGCTGGTGGGCGCCGGCCCTGCAACCCCACCTGACCGTCGCCGGGCGGGAACTGCGCTGGCCGATGCACCCGCCGATCGCGCTGACCCCGGTCGAGGCGCTGGTGCTCGGCGCCTGCGACGGGCGGACGCCCGCGCTGGATCTGGCGCGGCGGCTGTGCGACGCCGGTGAGGTGCACAGCGCCGACGACGTCTACCTGCTGCTCGACCGGTGGGTGGAGCGCGGCCGGCTCAGCTGGGGCGCGAACCTGCCGATCGCGCCCGACGCCGAGCGGGTGCTCGAAGCGCGGATCGCCGCGATCGGCGACGAGCCGGTCCGCGCCGCCACGGCGGCCGGGTTCGACCGGCTGCGCGCCGCCCGCGACGAGGTGGCCGCCGCGGCCGGCGACCCGGACCGGCTCGGTGCCGCGCTCGCCGCCCTCAACGCCGAGTTCACCGCCGTCACCGGCCGCCCGGCCACCCGGCACAGCGGGCAGATGTACGCCGGCCGCACCGTCTGCTACGAGGAGACCGCCCGCGACCTGGAGTTCCGGATCGGGTCGGCGGTCGTCGAGGCGCTCGCCGAGCCGCTGGCGGTGGTGCTGCGGACCGCCCGCTGGTTCACCGCCGAGGTGGCCACCCGCTGCGGCGAGGTCTTCGCCGAGCTGCACGAGGAACTGGCCGCCGACGGCGAGCCGGTGCGGCTGGCCGACCTGTGGCTGCTGGCCCAGGGCACGCTCGTCGCCCCGGACGGCCCGATCGGCCGGGCCGGCGCCACGCTCACCGCGCGCTGGGCCGAGCTGTTCGGCCTGGCCGACCTGCCCGCGGGGCAGGCGGAGCTGCGGCTGTGCGCGGCGGACCTGACCGAGCGGGCCCGGGAGCTGTTCCCGGCCGAGACGCCCGGCTGGCCGTCGGCCCGGCTGCACAACCCGGACGTGCAGCTCAGCGCCGCCTCGCCGGAGGCCGTCGAGCGCGGCGACTTCCTGCTGGTGCTCGGCGAGCTGCACCCGGCGTCCGTCGCGTTCGACAGCGCGGTGCTCAGCCCGTTCCACCCGGATCCGGCCGCGCTGCGCGCCGACCTCGACGCCGACCTGGGCCCGGTGCGGCTGCGGGTGCTCTGGCCGGACAGCTTCCCCCGCCGCACCACGCGCACCACGTACGCGCTGACCGGCCCGGCCGACCGCCAGCTCGGCATCGACACCGCGCACGGCGCCGACGTGGACCGCCTCGTCCCGGCCACCACGGTGCTCGTCGAACGCACCGGCGACACGCTCACCGCGGTCTTCCCCGACGGCGCCCGCTGGCCGCTGATGGAGGTGTTCGCCACGCTGCTCGGCTCGCTGCTGCTGGACGCGTTCAAGCTGCTCGGCGCAGCCGCGTACACGCCCCGCATCACCATCGACCGGCTGGTCGTGGCCCGGCGCACCTGGCGCACCACGGCAGGGGCGTGCGGGCTGGGCGGCCACCCCGACGAGACCGCCCGCTACCTGGCGGTACGCCGCTGGCGCGCCGAGACCGGCCTGCCCGAGCGGGTGTTCGTCAAGGTCGGCACCGAGATCAAACCCTGCTACGTGGACCTGACCGGCCCGCTGTACGCGCAGTCGCTGTGCGCGATGGTCGACGCCGCGCTGCGTACCGGCCCGGACGTGCCGGTGGTGGTCTCCGAACTGCTGCCCGCACCCACCGAGGCGTGGGTGCCCGACGCGCGTGGCCGCGGTTACGTCAGCGAACTGCGCCTCCAGATCACCGACCCGGCCGAGCACCTTGGAGCACTCCGGTGACCGACACCCTGACCGCCGGCGCCGTCCACGGCAGCGACCTGCCCTGGCCGGACGCCACCCTCGCCGACCTGATCACCGCGCAGGCGGCCCGTACCCCGGACGCGGTGGCGGTGCGCCAGTGGGACACCCGGCTCACCTACCGGCAGCTCGTCGACCGGGCCGCCGGGGTGGCCGCCGCGCTGCGCGAGCACGGCGCCGGCCGGGGCGACCGGGTCGGGGTGTGCGGCGCGCGTACCCCCGACCTGGTGGTCACGGTGGTCGGCGTGCTGCTCGCCGGGGCCGCGTACGTGCCGCTGGAGCCCGGCGGCCCCCGGGCCCGGCTGCGCGGCATCGCCCGCGACGCGGGCGTCCGCCTGGTGGTCGGCGACGCGGCGGCGGCCGAGTTCGGCGACGAGCCCGGCGTGACGGCCTTCGGCCTGCCCGGCCCGGCTCCGCTCGTGCCCTGCCCGGCCCGCCCCGGCGACCCGGCGTACGTGCTGTTCACCTCCGGCTCCACCGGCCGCCCCAAGGGCGTGCTGACCACCCACCGCAACGCTGTCGAGTTCGTCACCGGCGTGACCGCGCTGACCGGCGCCGACGCCTCGGTCCGCAGCCTCGGCATCGCCTCGCTCGGCTTCGACGCGGCCACCATGGACCTGTTCGTGCCGCTCACGCTCGGCGGTGCGGTGCAGCTGCTCGGCGCCGACGACCGGGCCGACCCGGTACGGCTGGCCCGGTTCGTCGCCGAGCACGAGGTGACCTGGGGCTTCATCACCCCGACCGTGCTGGCGCTGCTGGACCCGGCCGCGTTCCCGACGTGGCGGGTGCTGCTCTGCGGCGGCGAGGCGGTCCCGGCCGAACTGGTCGCCCGCTGGGCGCCCGGCCGGCGGTTCCTCAACGGCTACGGCCCGACCGAGACCACGGTGCTGGCGGTGACCTGCGACCTCACCCTGGCCGACACCGACCCGATGCCGATCGGCCGGCCGCTGCCCAACCACCGGGCGTACGTGGTCGACGCCGACCTGCGGCCGGTGCCGGCGGGAGAGACCGGTGAGCTGCTGATCGGCGGGCCCGGCCTGGCCGACGGCTACCTCAACCGGCCCGGCCTGACCGCCGGGCGGTTCGTGCCCGACCCGTTCGGCGACGTCCCCGGCGAACGGCTCTACCGCACCGGCGACCTGGTCCGGCAGGGCCCGGACGGCCGGATCGTCTATCTCGGCCGCGCCGACCGGCAGGTCAAGGTGCGCGGCCAGCGCATCGAGCTGGGCGAGATCGAGGCGGTGCTGGCCGCCCACCCGGGCGTCGAGCGGGTAGCCGTGGAGGCGGTGCCCGGCCCGGCCGGCGCCGAGCTGGTCGCGTTCCTCACCCCGGCCGGGGCGCCGGACCACGACGAGCTGCGGGCGTACGCGCACACGCGGCTCACCACCGCGATGCTGCCCGCCCGGACGGTGCGGCTGGACGCGCTGCCGGTCAGCGCCACCACCGGCAAGCTGGACCGGCCGGCGCTGCGCGAGCTGGCCACCACCGCCCCGGCCACCGTGGACGACGCGCCCGCCGACGACGACCCGGTGACGGCGGCGGTCCGGCGCGTCTGGACCCGGCTCCTCGGCGCCGCGCCCGCCCCGGACAGCGACTTCCTCGCCGCCGGCGGCAACTCGATCGCCGCGATGCGGCTGGTCGCGGCGCTGCGCGCGGAACTGGGCCGGCACGTCGACACGCGGGTGCTGTTCGCCGACCGCACGTTCGCCGCGCTGGTGGACCGGGTCCGCGCCGCCGACCCCGCCGACGCCGACGGGCTGACCACCGGCAACCCGCCGACGCTGTCCCCGCCGCAGCGGCGGCTGTGGTTCATGGACCAGCTCGCCCCGTCCAGCGCGCCCTACAACATCGCGGTCGCGCACCGGCTGCGCGGGCCGCTTGACGTCCCCGCGCTCGGCGCCGCGCTGCGGGCCGTCGCCGAACGGCACGACGTGCTGCGCTGGCGCATCCCGTGCAACGGCGGCGTGCCGTACGCGGTCCGCGAGGAACCGACCGACGTGGCGGTGCCGGTGGTCGACCTGACCGGCTCCGCCGACCCGGACGGTGAGCTGGCCGGCATGCTCGCGGCCGGCGCCGGGCACGCGTTCGACCTCGCCACCGGCCCGCCCTGGCAGGTGACCGTGTACCGGCTCGCCGCGCGGGAGCACGTGCTCGCGATCACCGTGCACCACGCGGTCTTCGACGGCTGGTCCGAGGCGCTGCTCTACGACGAGCTGGCACTCGCGTACGCCCGCGCCCTCGGCCGGTCCGTGCCGGGCCGCCCGCCGCTGCCCGCCACGTACGCCGACTACGCGGTGTGGCGGGCCGACCGGGACCGGCGCCGGGGCGAGACGGACCTGGCCTGGTGGACCGCGCACCTGACCGGCGCGCCGACGGTGCTGGACCTGCCCCGCGACCGTCCCCGCCCGGCCGTGCAGACGTACGCCGGGTCGGAGGCCGCGGTGCGGCTGGACGAGACCGCCGACCGGGCCGTACGCGACCTGGCCGCCCGGCGCGGCACCACTGTCGCGGCGGTGCTGCTTGCCGCGTTCGGTGAGCTGCTGCGCCGGGTCACCGGCGGCGACGAGCACGTGCTCGGCGCGATCGTCGCCGACCGGCGACTCGCCGCGTTCGACGAGGTGATCGGTTTCTTCATCGACACCGTGCCGGTGCGGTTCCGCTCCGGCGGCGCGAGCTTCGCCGAGCAGGTCGACCGGGCCGCCGCCGAGCTGCACGAGGTCACCGCCCACCCGGGCGCGCCGCTGGAACGCATCGTCGAGACGCTCGGCGTGGGCCGGGACACCTCCCGTGCCCCGCTGGTGCAGGTGCTGTTCAACGTGCTCAACTTCGTCGCGCCCCGGCTGGCGCTGACCGGCCTGGCCGTCGAGCCGGTGCCGGTGCCCAAGCCCGGGTCGCCGTTCGACCTGACCGTCTACGTGGTGGAGCGCGACGGCCGGGCCGGCGTCGAGGTGGTGCACAACCCGGACCTGTTCGAGGCCGACCGGATCGAAGCACTCCTGGCCGACCTGGCCGCGCTGGTCGGCGCGCTCGCCGCCGACCCGGACACGCCGGCCGCCGAGGTGGCGCCCGAACTGCCCCGCCCGGCGGTGCGGGTCGCGGCGCTCGGCGCGATGACGGTCGCCACCGCCGAACCGGCCCGCCCGCCGTTGCCCGCCGGCTCGGACGCGCTCACCGGGACCGAGGAGCTGATCGCCGGGATCTGGCGGGACGTGCTCGGCCGCGACGCGGTGGGCGTGAGCGACAACTTCTTCGACATCGGCGGCCACTCGATGGCCCTGGCCGCCGTGCACGCCCGCCTCACCGAGGCCACCGGCCGCTCGGTCACCATGCTCGACCTGTTCCGCCACCCGACCGTACGGGCGCTCGCCGCAAGCCTCGACGGGGCCGCCGACCGGCCGGAACTGGCCCGCGCCGCGATGCGCGCCGCCGCCCGGCGGGGCCGCGCCCGCCGGACCCCGCCACCCCGCCGACCTCACCAGTGACGCGATCCCTTGTGAATGAAGGAACCCCCATGCAGAACGACATTCCCGCCGACGACGGCGTCGAGCCCATCGCGATCGTCGGGCTCGCCGCCCGGCTGCCCGGCGCGGCCGACGTCGACGAGTTCTGGCGCAACCTGGTCGACGGCGTGGAGTCGACGACCGAGCTGACCCGCGAGGAGCAGCTCGCCCGCGGCGCCCAGCCGCAGGAGGTCGACGACCCGGGCTGGGTCAACCGCGCCCCGCTGGTGGACGGCTACGACGAGTTCGACGCCGGGCTGTTCGGGATGACCGCCCGCGAGGCCGAGATCACCGACCCGCAGCACCGGCTGTTCCTGGAGACCTGCTACACGGCGCTGCAGGACGCCGGCTACGACCCGGGCCGCTACGACGGCGCGGTGGGCGTCTACGCCGGCACCGGCGGCAACACGTACCTGCACCGCAACGTGTACCGCAACAAGCGGGTCGGCGGGAACCCGCACGGCGCGGTCTCGCTGGCCACCGGCAACTCGCCGAACTACGTGGCCACGAACGTGTCGTACCGGCTGGACCTGCGCGGCCCCAGTCTCACCGTGCACACCGCCTGCTCCACCTCGCTGGTGGCGTTCCACCTGGCCTGTGAGGCGCTGCGCAACGGCGAGTGCGACATGGCCCTCGCGGGTGGCGTCAACATCGAGCTGCCGCACGTCGGCTACCTCGGCATGGACGGCTTCACCTCGCCGGACGGGCGGTGCCGGCCGTTCGACGCCGGAGCGAACGGCACGGTGTGGGGCAGCGGGGTCGGCGTGACGCTGCTCAAGCGGCTCTCCGACGCGATCGCCGACGGCGACACCATCCGCGCGGTGGTGCTCGGCAACGCCATCAACAACGACGGCGCCGGGAAGGTCGGCTTCACCGCCCCCAGCATCGACGGGCAGATGGAGGCCATCGCCCAGGCCGTCGCGCTGGCCGGCGTCGACCCGCGCAGCATCAGCTACGTCGAGGCGCACGGCACCGGCACCGCGCTCGGCGACCCGATCGAGGTCGCCGCGCTGTCCGCCGTCTACACGAAGGACACCGACGAGCGCGGCTGGTGCGGCATCGGCTCGGTGAAGTCGAACATCGGCCACCTCAGCCAGCCCTCCGGCATCGTCAGCGTGATCAAGACGGTGCTGGCGATGGAGCACGGGCTGATCCCGCCGACCATCAACTACGAGAGCCCGAACCCGGCCATCGACTTCGCCGACACCCCGTTCTACGTGGCGAACACGCTGACCAAGTGGGACACCGACGGCGGGCTGCGCCGCGCCGGCGTCAGCTCCTTCGGCATCGGCGGCACCAACGCGCACGTGGTGCTCCAGGAGGCCCCGGCCGCCGGTCGGCAGGAGCCGCCGGTCCGCCCGGCGCACCTGCTCCAGGTGTCGGCGAAGACCCCGACCGCGCTGGACACCGCCGTGCGGCGGCTCGCCGACCACCTGGACAGCGGCGGCGACGTCGCGCTGGCCGACGTGGCGCACACGCTGCGGGTCGGCCGCCAGGCGTACGCCCACCGCGCCGCTGTCGTCGCCGGTGACCCGGCGTCCGCCGCCGCCGCGCTGCGCGAGCGGCGCAAGGGTCACCGGGGCGTCGCCGAGGGCCCCGCGCCCCGGGTGGCGTTCCTGTTCAGCGGCCAGGGCTCGCAGTACGCCGGGATGGGCGCCGAGCTGTACGCGCAGGACAGCGCGTACGCCGCCGCCGTCGACCAGTGCGCCGACCTGCTCCGCCCGGAACTGGGCCTGGACATCCGCGACCTGATCCTGGGCCGCGACCCGGAGGCGGCGGACAAGCTCACGGAGACCCGCTACACCCAGCCCGCCCTGTTCACTGTCGAGTACGCGCTCGCCGCCGCCTGGCGGGCCGCCGGGGTGGCCCCGGCCGCGATGATCGGCCACTCCATCGGCGAGTACGTCGCCGCGACTGTGGCCGGGGTGTTCGACCTCGCCGACGCGCTGCGCGTGGTGGCCGCCCGGGGCCGGCTCATGCACTCCCTGCCGGCCGGTTCGATGCTGGCGGTCACGCTCGACGAGTCGGAGGTGACCGGCAGGCTGCCCGAGGGCCTGTCGGTGGCCACGGTCAACGGCCCCGGCACCTGCGTGGTGGCCGGCGAGACGGCGCTGGTGGAGGAGTTCGCGGCGAGCCTCGGCGGCAAGAACAAGTCGAAGGTGCTGCGCACCTCGCACGCGTTCCACTCGCCGATGATGGACCCGATCCTGGACGAGTTCACCGCGCTGATGGCCACCGTGCCGCTGCGCGCCCCGGCGGTGCCGTTCGTGTCGAACGTGACGGGCACCTGGATCACCGAGGCGCAGGCCACCGACCCGGCGTACTGGGCCGCGCACCTGCGCCGTCCGGTCCGCTTCGGCGCGTGCGTGGCCACGCTGCTCGCCGAGGGCACCTGGGCGCTGGTCGAGTGCGGCCCCGGGCGGCAGCTGGCCAACCTGGCCCGGATGCAGGTCGCCAAGGCCGGCGAGGCGCAGCGCGCGCTGACCCCGCTGGGCAGCCTGCCCGGCCCCGGCGACCAGACCGGCGATCTGGCCGCGCTGCTCGGCACGGCCGGCGCGCTCTGGTGCGCCGGGGTGCCGGTGAGCCTCCCGGCCGACCCGCACGCGCGGCGGGTGCCGCTGCCGACGTACCCGTTCGAGCGGCGCCGCTACTGGATCGACCCGGACCCGGAGCAGGAGCTGGCGGCGGCGCCCGCCGAGACCGGCCCCCGCCCGCTGCCGGAGTGGTTCGCGGTGCCGGTGTGGCGGCAGGCCGCCCCGGCCCGCACCGCCGAGCCGCTGGGCCGCTGCCTGGTGCTGGCCGACGGCCCGCGCGGGGACGCGCTCGTGGCCGCGTTGCGCGCCGCCGGCGACGACCCGGTCGAGGTACGCGCCGGTGAGGCGTTCACCGTCACCGCGAACGGCTTCCGGCTGCGCCCCGGCGTCCGCGCCGACGCCGAGGAACTGGTCGCCGCGCTCGGCGCGGACCTGCCCCGGCGGATCGTGCACGCGTTCGCGCTCGACGGTGAGCCGGCCGGCATCGACACGGCGGCCGCCTGGGCGGCGCAGGAGCGCGGCTTCTTCGGCGCGCTGCACCTGGTGCAGGCGCTGGCCGGCGCCGGTGTGACGGCCGACGAGGCGGGCGTACGCCTGGACCTGGTCACCACCGGCGTCGGCGACGTACGCGGCGACGACCTGACCCGCCCCGAGCACGCCACGCTGGCCGGCCTGGCCCGGGTGCTCCCGGCCGAGCTGCCCGGCCTGACCGTGCGGCTGCTCGACACCGACCCGTCCGCGCGCGGCGTCGCCGCCCTGGTGGCCGAGCTGCGCAGCCCGGTCGACGCCGAGCACCCGGAGGTGGCGCTGCGCGGCGACCGCCGCTGGCTGGCCGGCTACGAGCAGGTCACAGTGGGCGCCGAGGACGAGCCGGGCGTGCTGCGCGAGGAGGGCCGCTACCTGATCACCGGCGGTCTCGGCGGCATCGGCGTCACCCTCGCCGAGGACTTCGCCCGCCGGGCCCGCGCCAAGCTGGTGCTGCTGGCCCGTTCCGGGCTGCCCGGGCGCGAGGAGTGGGACGCGCACCTGGCTGTGCACGGCGGCGCCGACCGGGCCGGGCGGGCCATCGCGGCGATCCGCCGGATGGAGGCCGCCGGCGCCGAGGTGCTGGTGCTCGCCGCCGACGTGACCGACGCGGACGACCTGCGCCGGGTCCGCGAGGAGGCGGAGCGCCGCTTCGGCGGGCTGGACGGCATCGTGCACGCCGCCGGTCTGCCCGGTGGCGGCATGGCCGAGGTGAAGGAGCGCGACGAGGCGCGGCGTGTGCTGGCCCCGAAGCTGGCCGGCACCCTCGCGCTGGCCCGGGTCTTCGGCGACCTGCCGCTGGACTTCGTCGTGCTCTGCTCCTCGATCACCGCGGTGATCGGCGGCTTCGGCCAGGTCGACTACTGCGCCGCGAACAACTTCCTGGACGCCTTCGCGCGCTCCGGCACCGGGTTCCGCGCACCTGTGGTGTCGCAGAACTGGGGCGGCTGGGCCGAGGTCGGCATGGCGGTGGAGACCGCCGCGCCGGCTGCGTTCCGGGCCGCCGGGCGCGACACCGTCACCACTGCGGTCGCCCACCCGGTGCTCACCACGATGGTCGCCGGCCCGGACGGCACGGTGCTGCACGGCCTGGTCTCGGCCGACACCCACTGGCTGCTCGACGAGCACCGGATCGGCGGGGTGCCGGTGGTGCCGGGCACCGCCCACCTGGAGTCGGTACGCGCCGCCGTGGTGGCCGCGCTGCCCGCGCCGGGGCCGGACGCCGCGGTGGAGCTGCGCGACGTGGTGTTCCTGGAGCCGTTCTCGGTGCCGGACGGCACGGTGGCCCAGTACCGGGTGGAGCTGACCCGGACCGAGGACGGCACCGACTTCACGGTCGCCAGCCTCGCCGCCGGGCAGGCCCGCACCCACGTGCGCGGCAGCGCCGGGTGGACCACCGAGGCGGCCCCGCCGGCCGTCGTGCCCGCGGTGGCCGGGCGGCGGGTCGACGACGACGCCTCGTTCGGCCGGGGACGCACCAGCATGCTCACCTTCGGGCCACGCTGGGCGGCGCTGGCCGAGCATCACCTCGCCGACGGCGAGGAACTGGCGAGGGTGCAGGCGCCCGCCGCCGCGCTCGGCGACCTGCCCTCCTGGGGGATGCACCCGGCGCTGCTGGACGTGGCCACCGCGTTCGGCCGGGGGCAGGGCTCCGGCACCTACCTGCCGCTGTCGTACGGCCGGATCGTGGTGCGCGGCGCGCTGCCGGCGACGTTCCACAGTCACCTGCGGCACCGGCCCGCAGCCACCGACGAGGTGGTCGCCGCCGACCTGTCGCTGCGCGACCCGGACGGGCGGGAGCTGGTAGCGGTCAGCGACTTCGTGCTGCGCCGGGTCGACCAGAACGCGGTCACCGGCAACCTGGCCGAGGCCCCGGCGGCGGGCGGTGACGCCCCGGCCCCGGTCACCGAGGACATCCGCCCGGTCGACGGTGCGGAGGCGTTCCGCCGCAGCCTCTCCGCCGGTCTCGGCGCCCAGGTGGTGATCACCACCCGCACCGTGGCCGACATCCGGCGCCGCGCGGCCCGGGTCACCACCGACAGCATCGCCGAGGAGACCGACGCGCCGGCCGGCACGGCGGCGGCCACCGGCGGCGGCTCGGCCGCGCCCGGCACCGAGCTGGAGAAGACCATCGCCCAGGTGTGGCGCGACGGTCTCGGCGTCACCGACGTCGGCGTGGACGACGACTTCTTCGCCCTGGGCGGCAACTCGCTTGTCGCCGTGCAGCTCATCGCCGCCATGCGCAAGGCGACAGGCGTGCGGCTGCCGATGCGCAGCCTCTTCGAGACCCCCACTGTGGCCGGCCTGGCCGCCCGGATCGAGGAGCTGCGCGCCGAGGCGCCCGCCGACGCGCCGGTCGCCCCGGCTGCCATCCCGGCCATCCCGCGGCTGCCCCGCGGCTGACACCCCCGACCAAGGAGACACCGCACCATGAGCGAGACAACCGCGACGCTGCCGGTCGTCGTCGAGAGCGACGGCCGGGCGCTGACCGACCTGATCGCGGCCCGGCGCGCCGAGCTGCGGGACACCCTCGTCGCCAGTGGAGGGCTGCTGTTCCGCGGCTTCGACGTGGGCGGCGTGGACGGCTTCGACCAGGCCGTCCGCGCGCTCGCCGGCGAGCCGCTGACCTACACCGAGCGCTCCTCGCCCCGGCACTCCATCAAGGGCCGGGTCTACACCTCGACCGACTACCCGCCGGACGAGGAGATCTTCCTGCACAACGAGAACTCGTACCAGGCGCGCTGGCCGCTGACGCTGTTCTTCTACTGCGTCACACCGCCGGACACCCAGGGGGCCACGCCGCTGGCCGACGTGCGCCGGGTGTACGAGCTGATCGACCCGGCGGTGCGCGAGGAGTTCGTCCGCCGTCGGTGGATGCTGGTGCGCAACTTCCACGGCGACTTCGGCACCCGCTGGCAGGAGGTGTTCAACACCGAGAGCCGCACCGAGGTCGAGGCGTACGCGGCGGACAACGGGATCACCGTGGAGTGGGTCGGCAAGGACGGCCTGCGTACCCGCGCGGTCCGCGACGTGGTGCACCACCGGCCCGGGTCGGACACGCCGCGCTGGTTCAACCACGCCACCTTCTTCCACCTCAGCACCCTGCCGACTGACTACCAGGAGGGGCTGCTGGCCATGTTCGGCGCCGACGGGCTGCCGTCGAACACCTACTACGGCGACGGCGGCGAGATCCCCGCCGACGTCATGGACCACCTGCGCGCCGCCTACCGGGCCGCCACCGTCCGCTTCGACTACCAGCGCGACGACGTGCTGGTGGTGGACAACATGACCGCCGCGCACGGCCGGGAACCGTTCACCGGTCCCCGCAAGATCGCCGTGGCGATGGCCGAGCCGTACACCCCCGAGACCGCTGGAGCGAACTGACATGGCCGAACCCCGATTCCTGGTCGTCCGCAACGACGAGGAGCAGTACTCGATCTGGTCGGCCGACCGGGACCTGCCCGCCGGCTGGCACGACACCGGCTTCGCCGGCAGCCGCGAGGAGTGCCTGGCCCACGTCGACGAGGTCTGGACCGACATGCGTCCCCGTTCGGTGCGCGAGGCCCTCTCATGAGCACGAGCCAGGAGTGGACCTTCCCGGCCTCCTACGCCCAGGAGCGGGTGTGGATGGCCAACCAGCTCGACGCCGGCTCGCCGGTGTTCAACGTGTCCTTCCCGTGGCTGTTCCCGGCCGGCGTGGACGCCGGCACGGCAGGTGACGTGGTCAACCGGGTCGTCGCCCGGCACGAGGCGCTGCGTACCCACCTGCGGACCGACGACGGCGCGCTGGTGCAGGTCGTGCGCGCCCACGAACCGGCGCCGCTGCCCGTCACCGACATCACCCACCTGCCGGCCGGTGAGCAACGGGCCGAGTTCGAGCGCATCCGCGGCGAGATGGCCCGCACGCCGATCCCGCTGGACGCGGCACCGCTGTGGCGGGCCCGGCTGATCCGCATGACCGAAGGGCTGGCACTGGCGTTCGTGGTGCACCACGCCGTCTTCGACAGCCACTCGGCGGTGCTGTTCCACGCCGAGCTGGTCGCGTTCTGCGAGGCCGCGCGCACCGGCGCCGAGCCCGCCGTGCCCGAGCTGCCCATCCAGTACGCCGACTTCGCGGTCTGGCAGCGCCAGCAGCTCACCGGCGGGGAGCTGGACCGGCAGCTCGCCTTCTGGACCGGTCACCTGGCCGGCGCGCCGGCGGTCACCGGCCTGCCGCTGGACCGGCCCCGCCCGGCCCAGCTCGGCTTCGCCGGTGACGAGGTGCGCTTCACGCTGCCCGACGGGCTGCTGGACCGCGTCGGCGCGCTGGCCACCGGCGCGCAGGCCACCCCGTACATGGTGCTGCTGGCCGGATTCGCGGCGCTGCTGTCGCGGATCTCCGGCGACACCGACGTGGTGGTCGGCGTCTCCACCGCGGGCCGGGACAACCCGGAGCTGGCGCCGCTGATCGGCATGTTCGTCAACCCGGTGGCGCTGCGCTGCGACGTCTCCGGCGCCCCGGCGTTCGCGGCGCTGCTCGGCCGGGTCCGCAACGGCCTGATCGACGCGATGGAGCACGGGCAGACGCCGTTCCAGAAGATCGTCGAGGCGGTCGACCCGCAGCGGGACCCGTCGGTGCAGCCGATCTTCCAGACCGCGCTGAACTGGATCCCGGACTCCGGCCTCGACCCGGTGGAGCTGGGCACCACGAAGGACGACCTGGCCTTCGACATCACCACCGGCGACTGCCGCCTGGTGTACCGCACCGAGCTGTTCGACCGGGCCACGGCCGAGACCGTGGTCAGCCGCTACGTGCGGCTGCTCGCCGCCGCCGTCGCCGAGCCGGAGCGTACGGTCGGCGCGCTGCCGCTGCTCACCGACACCGAGCGGGACCGGGTGCTCGAAGCCTGGAACGACACCGCCCACGACGTGCCGGTCACCACTGTGGTCGACGAGGTGCAGCGGCAGGCCGCCGCCACCCCGGACGCGGCGGCGCTGGTCTGCGACGGCGTGACGCTCGGCTACGGCGAGCTGAACACCGCCGCGAACCGGCTGGCCCGGCTGCTCGTGGCGCGCGGCGCCGGCCCGGAGACCCGGGTCGCGCTGGCACTGCCCCGCTCCTGCGACCTCGTCGTGGCGATGCTCGCGGTGCTCAAGGCCGGCGCCGCGTACGTGCCGGTGGACACCGCGTACCCGGCCGGCCGGATCGCGTACCTCCTGGCGGACGCCGCGCCCGCGCTGGTGGTGACCGCGCCGGACACCGCCGCCGTGGTGCCCGGCGACGCGCTGGTGCTCGACGGCGAGGTCGGCTCGGACCAGTCCGGCGACGACCTCACCGACGCCGACCGGGTCGCGCCGCTGCGCCCGGAGCACCCGGCGTACGTGCTCTACACCTCCGGCTCCACCGGCCGCCCGAAGGGCGTGGTGGTCGAGCACCGGGCGGTGACCGCGTACCTGGCGTGGGCCCGCGCCACCTACCCGGGGCTGGCCGGGGTGGCGCTGCTGCACTCGCCGGTGTCGTTCGACCTGACCGTGACCGGCCTGCTCGGCACGCTCACCGCCGGCGGCACGGTACGGCTCGCCGCGATCGACGACGCGGCCGCCCGCGCCGGTGGCCGGCCCGCGTTCCTCAAGGTCACGCCGAGCCACCTGCCGCTGCTCGACGGCGAGCTGTCGCCGACGGCCGACCTGGTGATCGGCGGCGAGGCGCTGACCGGGGAGCAGCTCGCCGCCTGGCGGGCCGCGCATCCCGACGTGGCGGTGATCAACGAGTACGGCCCGACGGAGGCCACAGTGGGCTGCGTCGCGGCCCGGATCGCTCCCGGCGAGCCGGTCCCGGCCGGGCCGGTGCCGATCGGTGCGCCCACCTGGAACACCCGGGCGCTGCTGCTCGACGCCGCCCTGCGGCCGGTGCCGCCGGGCGTGGTGGGGGAGCTGTACGTCACCGGCACCCAGCTCGCGCGCGGCTACCACGACCGGCCCGGCCTGACCGCCGAGCGGTTCCTGCCCTGCCCGTACGGCCCGCCCGGCGCCCGGATGTACGCCACCGGCGACCTGGCCCGCTGGCGTGCCGACGGCACGCTGGACTACCTGGGCCGCCGCGACGACCAGGTCAAGGTGCGCGGCATGCGGATCGAGCTGGGCGAGGTGGAGGCCGCGCTGCTGGCCCACCCGGACGTGCGCGCCGCCGCCGCGGCGGTCCGCACCGACGGCGGTGAGCCGATGCTCGTCGGCTACCTGGTGGGCCCGGCCCACGAGGACTCGGTCCGCGCCGAGCTGGCCCGTGAGCTGCCGGCGCACCTGGTGCCGGCCGCCCTGGTCCGGCTGGACGCGCTGCCGCTGACGCCGAACGGCAAGCTGGACCGCGCCGCGCTGCCCGCCCCGGCGGCGGCCGAACCGGCGCAGGACAGCTTCGTCGCGCCCCGCACCGAGGCCGAGGCCCTGGTCTCGGAGGTGTACGCCGACATCCTCCAGGTGGAGAAGGTCGGCGCCCTGGACGACTTCTTCGCCCTCGGTGGCAACTCGCTGCGCGGCATGCGGGCGATGGCCCGGATCCGCGCGGAGGTGGACGTCGACCTGCCCATGCGGGCGCTGTTCAGCAGCCCCGTGGTGGCGGACCTGGCCGCCCAGATCGAGGCGCGGATCGCCGCCGAACTCGACGGGCTCTCCGACACCGAGGTCGCCGCGCTGCTCGCGGCGGAAGAGGGAACCAACTGATGACCGACCTGAAGGATCCGGCCCGCGAGGCGGCCCGGCAGGCGCTGATCGCCCGACGGCTACGCGCCCGCCAGACCGCCCCCGCGGCCCGGATCACCCCCCGCCCGTCCGGCGCCGAGGTGCCGCTGTCGTACGCCCAGGAGCGGGTCTGGTTCATGGACCAGCTCGCCCCGGGCGAGGCGGCGTACCACATCGCGGTGCCGCTGCGGGTACGCGGGCCGCTCGACGTGGACGCGCTGCGCGCCGCGCTGACCGGGCTCGCCGAGCGGCACGAGTCGCAGCGCACCCGCTTCCCGGCCGACGCCGACGGCCGTCCCACAGTGGTCGTCGCGGACACCGCCGACGTGCCGCTCACTGTGGTGGACGCACCCGACGAGGCGGCCGCGCAGGCGCTCGTCGACGCGGCGGCGGCCGAGCCGTTCGACCTGGCGAACGGGCCGCTGCTGCGGGCCCTGCTGATCCGGCTCGCCGCCGACGACCACGTGCTGTTCCTCGCCCAGCACCACATCGTCGGCGACGGCTGGTCGGTGGACGTGCTGCTGCGCGACCTGATCACGCTCTACCGGGGCGGTGAGCCGCCCGCCCTGCCGATCCAGTACGGCGACTTCGCCGTCTGGGAGGCGCAGGAGCTGGACGGCCCGCAGGCCCGCGCGCACGTCGACTACTGGAAGCAGCGGCTGGCCGGCATCACCCCGCTGGAGCTGCCGCTGGACCGGGCCCGCCCGGCCACCCAGACCTACCGTGGTGACTTCGTCGAGTTCCAGCTCGACCCGGCCGCCACCGAGGCGCTCAACGCGCTCACCCGCGACAGCGGCGGCACGCTGTTCATGACGCTGCTCGCCGCGTACCAGGTGCTGCTGGCCCGGCACGCAGGCCAGGACGACTTCGCCATCGGCGCGTCGGTGGCCGGCCGGTCCGCGCCGGAGCTGGAGAACGTCGTCGGCATGTTCATCAACATGCTGCCGCTGCGCGCCGACCTGGCCGGCGACCCGACGTTCGCCGAGCTGCTGGAGCGCACCCGCCGTACCGTGCTCGACGGGTTCGAGCACGGCGAGGTGCCGTTCGCCAAGGTGGTCCACGAGCTGGGCCTGCCGCGTGACGTCAGCCGCTCCCCGGTGTTCCAGACGATGTTCGTGCTGCAGAACTACGAGATGGGCCGCTTCCGTGGCGTGTCCCGCACCGACGAGGTCACGTTCTCCTGGACCCCGATGGAGTTGCGGGCCACCCGGTTCGACTTCGAGCTGCACGCGGTGGAGACCGTCGACGGGCTCTGGGGCAAGCTGGTCTTCAACACCGACCTGTTCGACCGGGCCACCGTGGAGCGGATGGCGCAGCGGTGGACCGCCCTGCTGGACGCGGTGGTCGCCGCGCCCGACACCCCGGTGTCGCGGCTGCCGCTGCTGCCCGCCGCCGAGCGGGAGCTGCTGGCCGCCTGGAACGACACCGCGGCGGACTTCCCGCGCGACGAGACGCTGCACGGCCCGATCGAGCGGCGTGCCGCGGTCACCCCGGACGCGGTAGCGGTCACCATCGACGGGCACAGCCGCACGTACGCCGAGCTGAACGCGCAGGCCAACCGCGTCGCGCACCGGCTGCGCGCGGCGGGCGTCGGCCCGGAGACCCTGGTCGGGGTCTGCGCGGAACGCTCCGTGGAACTGGTCGCCGGCCTGCTCGGCGTGCTCAAGGCCGGCGGCGCGTACCTGCCGCTGGATCCGGAGTACCCGGCCGACCGGCTCGCGTTCATGGTCGGCGACGCGGACGCGCCGGTGGTGCTGGTCCAGTCGCACCTGCGCGACGTGCTGCCGGACACCGGCGCCACGGTGCTCGAACTCGACGACGCCACGGTCTGGGCCGGTCAGCCCGAGACCGACCCGGCGCCCGCCGCCGGTCCGGAGAACCTGGCGTACGTCATCTACACCTCCGGGTCCACCGGCCGCCCGAAGGGCGTGCCGAACACGCACCGGGGCATCGTCAACCGGCTCGACTGGATGCAGAAGACGTACGGCCTCGGCGCCGACGACGCGGTGCTGCAGAAGACCCCGGCGAGCTTCGACGTGTCGGTGTGGGAGTTCTTCTGGCCGCTGCGCACCGGCGCCCGCCTGGTGCTGGCCAAGCCGGGCGGCCACAAGGACGCCGGCTACCTGCGTGACCTGCTGGTGTCCGAGCGGATCACCACCGCCCACTTCGTCCCGTCGATGCTGACCGTCTTCCTCGCCGAGGACGGCGTGGAGGCGGCCACCGCGCTGCGCCGGGTGATCTGCTCCGGCGAGGAGCTGCCGCTGGCCTCGGCGGCCGACTTCACCGCCCGGCTGCCCTGGTGCGGCCTGCACAACCTGTACGGCCCGACCGAGGCGGCCATCGACGTGACCGCCTGGGCCTGCGAGCCGGGGCGGCTCGCCGAGGTGACGAGCGTGCCGATCGGCGCGCCGATCGCCAACCTGCGGCTGCACGTGCTCGACCCGTCCGGCGCGCAGTGCCCGGTCGGGGTGGCCGGTGAGCTGCACATCGGCGGCGTCGGGCTGGCCCGCGGCTACCACCGCCGGCCGGCGCTGACGGCGGAGAAGTTCGTCCCGGACCCGAACTCCTTCGAGCCGGGCGCCCGCCTCTACCGCACCGGCGACCTGGCCCGCTGGGTCGTCGGCCCGGACGGCGCCGGGGTGATCGAGTTTCTGGGCCGCATCGACCACCAGGTCAAGCTGCGCGGCCTGCGCATCGAGCTGGGCGAGATCGAGAGCGCGCTGCGCGAGCAGCCCGGCGTCACCGAGGCCACGGTGATCGTCCGCGAGGACAGCCCGGGCGACAAGCGGCTCACCGCGTACCTGGTCGGCGAGGCCGAGCACGCCGCGCTGAAGGCGGCGCTGAAGGACACGCTGCCGGAGTACATGGTGCCGGCCGCGTTCGTCACGCTCGACGCGCTGCCGCTGACCCCGAACGGCAAGCTGGACCGCAAGGCGCTACCGGCGCCGGTGGTCACCCGCGAGGCGTCGGTGGCGCTCGTCGAGCCGCGCGACGACACCGAGCGGGCGCTGGCCGCGATCTGGTCCGAGGTGCTGGGCGTGGACACGCTCGGCATCGACGACGACTTCTTCGACCTGGGCGGGCACTCGATGCTCGCCACCCAGGTCGTCGCCAGGATCCGCAAGGCGGAGCTGGGCGGCCGGGCGGTCGGCGTGATGGACCTGTTCCAGCAGCGCACCATCCGGGACCTCGCCGCGTTCATCTCCGGCGACGCCGACCAGGCGGGGCCGCGCCGGCTGCTCTACGAGCTGACAAAGCCGATCCCGGCGGGCAAGCGGGTGCTGACGTACGTCTGCGTCCCGTACGGCGGCGGCAGCGCCATCGTCTACCAGCCGCTGGCCGACGCGCTGCCGGCCGGGTACGGGCTGTGGTCGCTGGCGATCCCCGGCCACGACGTGGGTCTCAGCGAGGACGCGCTGCCGTTCGACGAGCTGACCAGCCGGGTCGCCGACGAGATCCTGGAGCGGGTCGAGGGGCCGATCGCGCTGTACGGCCACTGCGGCGTGGGCAGCGCCATCCTCGCCGACGTGGCCCGCAAGGTGGAGGCGGCCGGCCGGGAGCTGGAGGCCGTGTACATCGGCGCGATGTTCCCGTTCGCCCGCCCGAAGGGCGTGATCGCGGCGCTGCGCGACCGCCTGGAGCGGCTCAGCAGCAACAGGCACTCGGCGAGCTGGCTCAAGTCGATGGGTGTGGACACCGACGAGCTGGAGCCGGAGCAGGCCGACCGGATCATCAGCAACATGCGGGCCGACTCCCGCGCCTCGGAGGAGTACTTCACCCGGCTGCTGGACCAGCAGGCGACGAAGCTCCGTACGCCGATCATCTCGGTGGTCGGCTCCGAGGACCCGGTGACCGACTACTACCGCGAGCGGTACGCCGAGTGGCAGTTCCTCAGCGACACGCTCGGCCTCGTCGTGCTCGACCAGGCCGGGCACTTCTTCCTCAAGTACCGGGCCGAGGAACTGGCCGAGATCGTCACCCAGGTGCACCCGGCGGTGGCCGCCGGGGACGTCGGCGCGCTGACGCCGGAGGCCCGCGGTGAGGACGCCGGCTGGGTGGTGGCCGACACGCTGCGGGTGGGGGAGGACCGCAAGCCCACCAAGACGGTCAAGCCGAGCATGGGCCGGTTCATGGCCATCACGACCGGCCAGCTCATCTCCAGCACCGGTTCCGCGCTGACCGCGTTCGCGCTGCCGATCTGGTTGTTCAACCGCACCGGTTCGGTGGCGAACCTCGGCCTGCTCTGGGCGCTCGCGCTGATCTGCGGTGTGCTCATGCTGCCGGTGGCCGGCGCGCTGGTCGACCGGGTCAGCCGGCGCCGGATCATGATGACGGCGAGCTGCTTCGCCGGCTCGGTGCAGCTGGTGCTTGCCGTCCTGCTGTGGACCGACAACCTGGTGCTCTGGCACATCTACATGCTGGTGGCGCTGAGTTCGGTGGCCGGTTCGTTCCAGCGGATCGCGTTCCAGTCGGCGGTGCCGCAGCTGGTGCCCAAGCGCTACCTCGGGCACGCCATGGGCATCACCCAGCTCTCCACCGGTGTGGCCACGCTGCTCATGCCGGCGTTCGCGGCCGGTCTGCTCGCCACCATCGAGCTGAAGGGCATCCTGCTGGTCGACGTGGCCAGCTACGTGTTCGCGGTGCTCACCCTCGCCGTGGTCCGCTTCCCGGACGCGCTGGGCTGGCGGCCCAAGGAGCGCCTGCTGGTGGCCATCGCCAACGGCATGCGCTACTCCTGGCGGCACCGCGGGTTCCGGCTGATGCTCGGCTACTTCGCGCTGGGCAACATCTTCCTGGCGCCCGCGCTGGTGCTCATCACGCCGCTGGTGCTGTCGTTCGGCAGCCCGACGCAGGTGGCGCAGGTGGCGCTGGCCGAGGCGGTCGGCGCGGTGCTCGGCGGCGTGCTCATGTCGCTGTGGGGCGGTCCGCGCAAGCGCCGCATGATCGGTGTGCTGATCGGCAACCTGGGCACCGCCATCGGCTGCGTGCTGATCGGCCTGGACGCGTCGGTGGCGATGATCTGCGTCGGCTTCTGCTGGCTGGCCATGTCGATGACCACCGCGCAGTCGATCTACGCGACGATCGTCCAGGTGAAGGTGCCGCAGCGCTTCCACGGCCGGGTGTTCAGCCTCAACCAGACCATCTCCTGGTCGACGCTGCCGATCGGGTTCGCGCTGCTCGCGCCGGGCGCCACCGCGCTGTTCGAGCCGATGCTCGCCCCGGGCGGGGCGCTGGCCGGTTCGGTGGGCGCGGTGATCGGCACCGGGCCGGGCCGGGGCATCGGCTTCGCGTACATCTGCTTCGGCGCGGCGCTGATCCTCGTCACGCTCGGCGGGTTCGCGATCCGGCTGCTGCGCCGGTTCGACCTGGAGGTGGAGGACTCCCTGCCGGACGACCTGATCGGCGCCCAGGAGCGGGAGAAGCGCCTGGCCGCCAAGGCCGAGAAGAAGGAACTCGCCTCGGTCTGACCCCGCCGCCCACCTGGTTGATCAAGGAGTTCGTGTCCGTTCCGGGCCTTCCGGGCGGCACGAACTCCTTGATCACCGGGGCTAGCATCGGTGTGGTGAGCGACGACGTCATCGATGCGCTGCTGCGGGAGACGGGGCGCCTCGATCCGTGCGCCGCCGTGGTCGAGGCCGGTGAACAGGACGTCGACGGGCTCACCGACTACAGCCCGGACGGTCACCAGGCCCGCGCCGATCTCGCCGCCCGCGCCCTGCGCCGGATCGAGACGCTGCCCGCGACCCCGCTGCACGCCCACCTCGCCGAACGGCTGCGCGCCCGGATCGCCTTCCACGACGCCGGGGAGGACCTGCGGGAACTGCACGTGGCGGCCACCGGCCCGCTCCAGCTCATCCGCCAGTGCGTCGAGTCCGCGGTGCCGGGCCGCGACGCCGGGGGCACGGCCTACGAGGACGGATGGGCCCGCGTCGGCGCGCGCCAGGCCGCGATCCCGGCCGCACTCGACGGGTACGGCCAGAGCCTCCTGCTCGCCGCCGCGCGCGGCCACCTGCCGGCGCGGCGTCAGGTGGAACTGGTGACGCGGCGCTGCCGCGCCTGGCTCGACGACGACATCGCCCTGGTGAAGCGGTACGGCGACGGCCCGCAGTGCGCCTCGTTGCAGGCGGCGGCGCAGGACGCGCGGGAGGCGTACCGGAGATTCGCCGCGACGCTCGCCGCGGACCTGGCGCCCCGGGCGCACGACGACGAGGCGTTCGGCCCGGCGCGGTACGCCCTCTGGGTGCGGGCCTTTCTCGGCGCGGAACCGGACCTGCGCGAGCTGTACGCGTGGGGCTGGGACGAGTTCACCGCGATCGAGGCGGACATCGTCGCGGAGGCGAAGGCCCTGGGCGGCACCGTGCCCGAGGTGCGGGAACGGCTCGACCGCCCCGACGCGCCGGGCGTCCTGCGCAGCCGGGACGAGTTCGCCGCCTGGCTCCAGGAGCTGCTGGAGGCCACCACCGAGCGGCTGCACGGCGTCCACTTCGACATCCCCGCGCCGCTGCGGCGCATCGAGTCACGGGTCACCACGTCCGGCGGCACCGCCTACATCGGGCCGTCGCGGGACCTGACCCGGCCGGGCCGGGTCTCGTGGCTGCTGCCCGACGGGCAGGAGCGCTTCTCGACCTGGTGGGCGTACAGCACCGCGTACCACGAGGGCGTCCCCGGCCACCACCTGCACCTCGGCTCGGAGGCGTGCCGGGGTGGCCCCGGGCAGCGGCTGAACCTGCTCGGCGGGCTCTCCGGCGCCCAGGAGGGCTGGGCCCTGTACGCCGAGCGGCTCATGGACGAACTCGGATTCTACGAGCAGCCGGGCACCCGGCTGGGCCACCTGTTCATGCAACTGCTGCGGGCGGCCCGGGTGGTGCTCGACATCGGCCTGCACCTGCGCCTGCCGATGCCGTCCGGCAGCACGCCGTGGACGCCGGACGCCGCGCTGGACCTGCTGCGCGACCGCTGCCACCAGGGGCCCTACGCACCACTGGAACTGGCCCGGTACCTGGGCCGGCCCGGGCAGGCGCTGACCTACAAGGTGGGGGAGCGGGTGTGGCGCGACGGCCGCGCGGCCTTCCCGGGCGACCGGCGCGCGTTCCACAACCGGGCGCTGGAACTCGGTTCGCTGGGACTGGACCAGCTCGCGAGCGCGCTCGCCGTCTATCCGGCGTCGTCGGCGGGCAGCTCCTCCGGGTCGGCCACCCACGCGGAGTAGACGGGCAGGCCGTCCCACGGCCCGCCGGCCGGGTCGGTGGTCACCGCCACCACCGCGTACGGGTGACCGAACCGCAGCTCGGCGACGCGGGCGACACCCTCCGGCGGCATGCCGGCCACCATGCCGAACGCGGTCACCGCGGCGGCCTCGAAGCCGTAGCGGCCGAACCGGGCCACTGCGGACTGCGCGGCGTCGAAACCCGGCGCGGCCAGGCCCAGCAGCTCGCCGAGCGCCCGGGCCGCCGCGTCGAAGCCGAACCCGGGCGCGGTCAGATCGTGCCGGCTCCGCGCCGACCAGCAGGGCAGCACCGCCGTGGCGCGTTCCTCCCGGCCGTCCGCCGCGAACGTGCGGATCGGCTTCTCCCGCACCGTCCACAGCGGCGTCTCGCCAAGCGGCAGGTCGAACAGCGGCCGGCGGTCCGGCGTGGAGTCCGGGATGAGCGCGGCGGCGCTCGCCAGTTCCTGCGCGGCGGCCAGCACGTCGGCGGCGGGCACCTCGGGTGCGGCGGCCACCGAGACCACGAGCATGCCGGCGCCGTCGTCGCCGGTTTGCGCCGGCACCGCGTGCACCGCCACGTCACCGGCCCGGTCGGTGGCCGCCACCCAGCAGCGGTGCCCGGACGGCGGCGTACGCAGCACCCGGCTCAGCCGCCCGGACCAGGCGCTGCCCGCGCCCAGTTCCGTGCCCGGGGCGGTGTCGAACGGGTCGGCCCACGACACCCGGGTGGCCAGGGCACTGGCCAGGATCAGCAGCGTGTCCGGGGCGAGGTCGACCGGGAAGCGGTCGATCAGCCCGCCGGTACGCTCCCGCGCCCAGGCGTCCAGCGCCGCCTGGTCGGGCAGCGCACCACGTTCGGTGTTCTCCGGCAGGGCGGCCCGCCAGGCGTCCAGCTCCGCCGCCGGGGCGAGTTCCCACAGCGCGGTGGCCGCGGCGACCATCGGGTGCGGCGCGGCGAGCAGCGCCCGGGCCTCGGCGGCGGCGTCGTCCGGGTCGACGCCCAGTGCCTCGGCCAGCGCCGCGCGGGCGTCGCCGGTGGCGGCCGGGCCGGTCAGCGCCAGCAGCAGCCAGGCGCCCAGCGGCGAGGCGGCGTGGTGGGTGTCACCGGCGGCGCGGTGCAGCCGCTCGGCGTAACGGGCCAGGGGTGCGCGCAGTGGAGTCACCGCTCCACTGTGCCCGCCGGGACCCCCCGTGTCAGGACCACAGCTCGAACGGTTCGTCGATCTCCGCGCCGGCCAGGAACGCGGGCAGCAGTTCGGGCAGCCGCCCGGGATAGCAGCGCGGCCGCTCGGCGAGCACCTCGGCCAGCGGCCACCAGCGGAACCCGAAGTAGTCCTCCACCTCGTAGTCCAGCCGCAGCGCCTCGTCCACGTCCGGTCCGGGGCCGGGCAGCCGTACCGTCACGACCACCTCGTCCTGGAGGTGCCGGCGCTGCCGGTGCCGGAAGCTGGCCCGCCGCCGCCAGGTGGGAGCGCCCACCTCGTCCGGGCCGATGGCGATGCCGGTCTCCTCGCGGAGTTCGCGGACCGCCGTTTCCCGGTACGTCTCGCCCGGGTCCAGCCCGCCGCCGGGTAGCTCCCACCACACGCCGAGGTCCGGGTGGTCCGGGTCGCGGGTGTGGAACAGCAGCAGACGGTCGGCGGCGTCGAGCACCACCAGCCGCACCGCGCTGCGCTCGAACAGCGGCAGATCGTCGGGCAACTCCACGGTTAGAGAGTAAGGAAGGGCCCCCTGTTAACGCCTCCGGTAGTAGAAGGGCCCCTTATTAACATCGCCCAGCGCGGGGGACGCCCGGGTGCGCCGCCCGGCGCCGATCCCACTCAGCCGGTGTCGACGACGCGGGCCACCTCGCCGGTAGCGGACGCACCCCGCCCGATAGGCTGCCCGCCGTGGCAGGTCTGTTGAAGAACGTGGCGTCGAAGCTCGGCCGGATCACCCGGGTGGCGCCCGCCCCCGCCCGCACCGGCGGGCCGATCCCGGCGCAGGTCGCGCGCCGCCGCCAGGTCAACGCGTTGCAGCGCCGCGAACTGTCGTACGCCCCGGAGCCGGACGGGCAGGCCGACCCGGGCGAGATCGTCTGGACGTGGGTGCCGTACGAGGACGACCCGCGTCAGGGCAAGGACCGCCCGGTGCTGGTGGTGGGCCGGCACAGCCGCACGTTGTTCGGGCTGATGCTGTCGAGCCAGAGCGACCGGGACGGCCAGCGGCACTGGCTGGCGCTCGGCCCGGGGGAGTGGGACCGGGACAAGCGGCCGAGCTGGGTACGCCTGGACCGGGTGCTCACCATGCGCGAGGACGGCATCCGCCGCGAGGGTGCGGTGCTGGACCGGCCCCGGTTCGACCGGGTCGGTGCGGCGTTGCGCGCCGGCTACGGCTGGCGCTGACCACCGGGTAGGGCCCGGTCAGCACTCCGCGACGAGCTGGCGGGTCGGGCGGGCGGCGCCGAGCGTCTTCGCCTCGTACATGGCCGCGTCGGCGCGGCAGAGCGCGTCGGTGAGCTGCGTGGGGCAGTGCACGGGCGCGAGCCCGACCGAGGCGGTGACCTGGATGCTGCGCGCCCCCAGCGGGATCGGCGCGGCGAGCGCCTCACAGAGCCGCCGGGTGGCGTGCTCGATCCACCAGCGGTCCGCCGTCGGGCTGGCCAGCAGGCCGGCGAACTCGTCGCCGCCGAGGCGGGCGACCGGGTTGTTGCCGGCGAACGCGGCCAGCCGTTGTGCCACGCTGACCAGCACCTGATCTCCGGCGGCGTGCCCGTAGCGGTCGTTCACCTGCTTGAAGTTGTCCAGGTCGAGCACGACCGCGACGAGGGGCTGACCGGCCGGGTCGGTGAGCAGGGCGGCGGCCAGGCGGAAGAACGCGCGGCGGTTTGGCAGCCCGGTGAGCGGGTCGTGGCTGGCGGCGTGCCGCTCGGCGGCCAGCTCGGCCTGGAGCAGCTCGATCTCGGCTTCGGCGCGTAGGGCGCGGCGGCGCAACTGCCAGGCGGAGACGAGCGCGCCCGCCGCGGAGATGCCGGAGGCGATGGTCATCGGATCCGCCAACGCGTCCTCCTCACCGCAGTCCCGTAGCCGCGCGAAGCGGCATCCCCGGGGCCGGGCTCGGGTCACCGTACGTGAGCGAACCGGCACACCGTATTTCGGTTATCATGCTCTCTGTCCATTGCAGATGCAATAGCAGATGCACGTGCATCTCACTCCTCAGTCGACAGACGTCGCCACCCACCGCCCCTCCCCGCGGCCTCGGCTGGCTCATTCCCGAAGGACGCCCATGCAGCAACCCCCGAACGGCGTGCCCGTGACCGAGTTGCCACCGATGCGCTGGTTGAAGAGCCGTCGCAGCAACCCCAGCGGCAACTGCGTCGAACTGGCCGAGCTGCCCGGTGGTGGCGGCATCGCGGTCCGCAACTCGCGGCACCCCGAAGGGCCGGCACTCATCTACACGGTGGACGAGATCGCCGCGTTCGTGCTCGGCGCCCGCGACGGCGACTTCGACCACCTCATCCCGCCGTCCCGTACACGGGACTGACTCCGTCCGTACGGAGGAGTTCACCTCACTGTCGGTTCATGGCATGCTTACTCGTCGGCCGGGAGGGTGCCCGGCCGGTGCGGCCGGGATGCGAGGGCGGTCAGGTGGCGACGGTGCCCGTCGAGGGTGGTCCGACAAGCGGTCCGACAGTGCTGCGCATGTTGCTCGGCGGGCAGTTGCGCCGGCTGCGGGAGAGCGCCGGGGTCAGCCGCGAGACCGCCGGCTGGGAGATCCGCTCGTCGGAGTCGAAGATCAGCCGAATGGAGCTCGGCCGGGTCGGCTTCAAGGAGCGCGACGTGGCCGACCTGCTCACGCTCTACGGCGTCACCGCCCCGGAGGACCGCGCTGCGCTGCTCAAGCTGGCGCAGGACGCGAACAACCCGGGCTGGTGGCACCGCTACGGCGACGTGCTCCCGCCCTGGTTCCAGTCCTATCTGGGCCTGGAGGCGGCCGCCGCGATGATCCGCACCTACGAGGTGCAGTTCGTGCCCGGCCTGCTGCAGACCGCCGCGTACGCCCGGGAGGTGATCCTGCTCGGCCACCGCGGCGCATCGGTGGCGGAGCTGGACCGGCGGGTGGAGCTGCGGATGCAGCGCAAGGATCTGCTGCGGCGCGCGAACCCGCCGCAGTTGTGGGCGGTGCTCGACGAGGCGGTGCTGCGTCGCCCGATCGGCGGCGCGGCGGTGATGCGGGAGCAGATGGACGCGCTGATCGAGGCGACCTCCGGCCCGCATGTGCGGTTGCAGATCGTTCCGTTCGCCGCCGGCGGGCACGCGGCGGCCAGTGGCGCGTTCAGCATCCTGCGCTTCGGCGACGCCGACCTGCCCGACATCGTCTACATCGAGCAGCTCACCAGCGCGATCTACCTGGACAAGCGCGACGACCTCGACTTCTACGCCGAGGCGATGGAACGGTTGTGCGTGGAGGCCGTGCCGCCGGAGCGGACGCCGGAGCTGCTGACCCGCCTGCGCGACGAGCTCTACCCGGCCTGACCGGCTCGATGGCGGGCCGTGGCATGATCGGCGACCGAAGACAGTGGACGGTGGCACGCGAGTCGTGGAGGCGGCCTTGACCAGCGAAGCACCAGGTACGGCACCCGAGTCCGGCCGGATAGACACCACGGTGGCGCACCCCGCCCGCCGGTACAACTACTGGCTCGGCGGGAAGGACAACTTCCAGGCCGACCGTGACTCCGGCGACGCCATGGCCGCGCGGTTCCCGACCATCCGGCTCAGCGCGCTGGAGAACCGGCGGTTCCTGCGCCGCGCGGTGCGCCACCTGGCCGGCGAGGCGGGCATCCGCCAGTTCCTGGACATCGGCACCGGCATCCCCACCGCCGACAACACGCACGAGGTGGCGCAGTCGACCGACCCGCGCGCCCGGGTGGTCTACGTCGACAACGACCCGATCGTGCTGGCCCACGCCCGCGCGTTGCTCACCAGCTCCGCCGAGGGCGCCACCGCCTACCTGGACGCGGACCTCGTCGACCCGGAACGCATCCTCGCCCACCCTGATCTGCGCCGCACGCTCGACCTGTCCCAGCCGGTGGCGTTGATGCTGCTGGCGGTGCTGCACTTCGTGCCGGACGGCGAGGATCCGTACACGATCGTCGGCCGCCTGCTGGACGCGTTGCCAGCCGGCAGCTACCTGGCAGCCTCGCACGCCACCCACGACTACCTGCCGCCCGACGTGGCCGTCGAGGCGAAGGCGGCGGCGCGCGGCGGGGGCCCGCACGGCGTGATCAACCTGCGCAGCCGGGAGGAGTTCGTCCGCTTCTTCGACGGGCTGGAACTGGTCGAGCCGGGTGTCTGCTCGGTGGCCGAGTGGCGTGCCGACGGCGAGCCGGAGCCGCGCCCGTCGGTGATCGACGTCAGCATGTACGGCGGGGTCGCCCGCAAACCCTGACCCGGGGCTGCGTGCCAGGCGGTTGACGGGCCGGGGGGCCGCACGGGCAGACTGGAGGCATCATGTCGCCGTTCACGCCCGCCCTGCGCCTGCACGACCGGTACGTCCTGCGCGAACGCATCGGCCTCGGCGGGATGTCCGAGGTGTGGCGGGCCGACGACGAGGTGCTGCACCGGCCCGTCGCGGTCAAGGCCCTCGCCGGGCAGCTCGCCGCCGACCCGAAACTGCGGGCGGTGATCCAGCGCGAGGCCCGCGCGGCGGCGCGGCTCACCCATCCGCACGTGACCCAGGTGTACGACTACGGCGAGGCGACGCTGGACGGCGGCGTCGTGGTTCCGTACCTGGTGATGGAGCTGGTGGAGGGGCAGACGCTCGCCGACCGGCTGGCGGGTGGTCCGTTGGCCTGGCCGGACGCCGTGCGCACCGCCGGGCAGGTGGCCGGGGCGCTGGCCGCGGCGCACCGGATCGGCGTGGTGCACCGCGACGTCAAGCCGGCGAACGTGATGCTCACCGAGACCGGCGCGAAGGTGCTCGACTTCGGCATCGCCGCGCCGGCCGGCCCGCACCCGGTCACCGGGCAGACCGGCGCGCTGCTGATGGGCACGCCCGCCTACTTCGCCCCGGAACGTCTCGACCCGGGCCCGGCGAACCCGGCCGGCGACGTGTACGCGCTCGGCGTACTGCTGTACCGCAGCCTCACCGGCCGGGCCCCGCTGCCGGTGCGCAGCTGGGACGACGTGCTGGACGTGCGGCGCAACCGGCCGGCGGTGCCGCCGCCGCGGGTGCCCGGCCTGCCGCCGGAGATCGCCGACCTGGTGCTCGCCTGCCTGGCGCTGGAACCGGACCGCCGGCCCACAGCGGCCCGGCTCGCCGAGCGGCTCGGTGCGGGGCGCCCGGTGGACCCGCCGACGGCGATCCTGCCCACCGTGGCGCCGGTGGCGCACCCGCCCACGCTCGTCGAGCGGCCCTCTGTCGCCGCGTCCCGCCCGCCGGGGCGTCCCGTCGCGCCGCCGCGTCCGGCGGTCTCGTCGAACCGGCTGTTCGGGCTGCTGGTGGCCGGTGCGGTGGTGCTGCTGCTCGTGGTGGTCGGCTCGCTGGTGTGGGGTGACGGCTCCGGTACGCCGCCGGCCGCCGCGCCCACCGCCGGCCCGTCGACCGGCGCCGCCGAACGGCCGGCCCCCGAGCCCAGCAGCGCCGCGCCCCCGTCGACGGCGTCCGAGCCGGTGACGCTGCGTCAGCTCGGCGACCGGTTCGGTGAGCTGCTCGACCGGGCCGAGTCGGTCGGGCTGATCGACCGCAAGACCGCCGCCGACCTGCGCAAGAAGGCCGCCGAGCTGGACCGGGGCAAGCCGAAGGACAGGGGCAAGCGGGTCGAGGACCTGCGCGAGAAGATCGACGACGCGGCCGAGGACGACAAGATCGATGCGGTCACCGCCGCCGGGCTGCGCAAGCTGCTCGACGGCTACGAGCGGCTGCGCGGCGCCGACGAGGGCTGACCCGCCGGAGGCGCGACAGCGCGGATCGTCTCCGTCACCAGGGCCGCCGCCTCGGGCAGCAGCTCCGGATCGGGCGCGTGACCGGCGGCACGGTGCCGCACCGCCTCCGCCAGCCGGTCGAGCGGCCCGGAGACGGCGGCGTACGCGGCCAGCAACTCACCTGCCGCCGCCGCCAGCGGGTGACCCGGAGCGCCGGCGACCTCCGCGAGGATCAGCGCTGTCGTCGTCCGGTCCAGCGCCGGCGGCCCCTCGGCGCTGTCGGTCCAGTCGATGACCACCGGACCGGTCGCGGCCAGCATGCGGGCGCCCGCTCGCGCGGTGACGGCGCCCGCGTGGAACGCCTCCACCAGCGTCGGGCCGGTGACCCGGTCGAGCACCAGGTCGGCACCCTCGGCGTGGTGCACCCGGGGCACCGGATAGCCGGCCCGGTGCAGGTGCCGCATCACCTCGGCCTCGGCGCGCACGTCGCCACCGTCGCGGTAGCGGCGCAGCACCTGCCCGCCGGGCAGCAGCCACACGTCGGCGGTGCGGCCGGTGGCGAGTGGGGTCGCCACCGGGAAGCCGGCCGGTGCCGGGCCGGTGCCCTTCGACGGTGCCATCCCGCCGAGCGTAGGCGATCCGTCCTCAGTGCAACGTCCCGGTGACCACCTCACCGGCGCCGGTGCCGGCACGGGCCACCGGCTCGCCCGCCGGTGACCAGATCCCCGAGCCACCCGCGGCCCGCGCGTACCCGCCGCCGGTCGAGCCGGCGAAGCTGGCCGTCACCACCCACACGCCGTGCGCGGCGGCGACCCGGCGGGCACGCTCGTCCGGCACCGCCGCGTCGTCGGCGGACTCCAGCACCCCGGCCAGGTAGGCGTCCGCGCCGAGCGCCACCGTCGCCGCCGCGTGCGCCGGCGTCCCGGTGTCCTTGCACACGGCAAGCCCCAGCCACCAGCCGTCCACATCGAGCACCGCCGGCTCCCGGCCCGGCCGCATGTGCCGCGGCTCCGCGCCACCAAGGCACATCTTCCGGTACGCCACCCGCACGCCCTCGCCGTCGACGGCGAGCACCCCGATGTGCGGCCCGGGCACCGGCGCCCCGGCCAGCGCCAGGGTGCCGGTTTCGGCGCAGGCCGCGCGCAGCGGTGCGAGCCGGGGATCGTCCGGGTCCAGCGGCGCGGCGGTCAGCTCGTAGCCGGTCAGTGACATCTCCGGGAAGACCACCACCCGGGCCGACGCGGCGCGTACGGCCTCGGCGTGGCGTACCGCGTTGCCCTCGACGTCGTCGGAGCGGGTGAGCGGCTGGGCGACGGCGATCCGCAGCGGCGTACGCATGACGTACACGATAATGGTTTCCATCACGCGTGGCCGTCCCCAGCTTCGCCCCGTAACGTTGGTCCGATGATCGGAAACGCACAGCTGCTCGCCGGCCCCCGGGTGAGCGCCGCGCGGGCGGCGGAGCCGTCCGGCGACGGAGTGGCCGGCTGGGTCACCGGCCTGATGGAACGGCTCGGTGGACCGGGTGCCGGCCTCGCGGTGGCGCTGGAGAACCTGTTCCCGCCCATCCCCAGCGAGGTGATCCTGCCGCTGGCCGGCTTCACCGCGAGCCAGGGCAAGATGAGCCTGGCCGGCGCCATCTTCTGGACCACGCTCGGGTCGGTGGTGGGCGCGCTGGCGCTCTACTACATCGGGGCGGCCCTCGGGCGGGACCGGATGCGTGCCCTGGCCGCGCGGCTGCCGCTGATCAAGCTGGAGGACGTGGACCGCACCGAGGCGTGGTTCCTGCGCCACGGCGTCAAGGCGGTGTTCTTCGGCCGGATGATTCCGATCTTCCGAAGTCTCATCTCCATCCCGGCCGGGGTGGAACGGATGCCGGTTCCGGTGTTCCTGCTCTACACCACGCTGGGCAGCCTGATCTGGAACACCACGTTCGTGCTCGCCGGCTTCCTGCTCGGCGAGCAGTGGCACGTGGTCGAGGCGTACGCGGGCACGTTCCAGAAGGTCGTCATCGTGGCCGTGGTGGCCGGGCTCTGCTGGTTCGTGGTCAGCCGGGTCCGCCGCTCCCGCCGGATCGCCGCCGCGCCGCCGGAACCGGAGCCGGCTCCGCAGTCGGAGCCGGCCCCGCAGGGCACCGTCTACCGGGGCGGCTGGTACACCCGGGCGGAGGACTGAGCGCCGGCCGGGCACGGTGGGTAGAGCGGGCGGGTGCCGGCGCCGGCGGCCCGGGCGGCCTCGTCGCTGAACCGGCAGCCGAAGTCCGGCGCCGCCACCGCGCGCCGGTCGGTGACCGGGTCACCGGCGGGGCGCTTGCCGGTGCGCACCCAGCGGACCAGGTCGTCCCAGGCGGCGCCGGCCTCGGCCGGGCTGAACTCGCAGTGCTGCGCGGTGCGCACCGCCCGCTGCACCAGCAGCCGGGACCGGCCGTTGCGGGCGACGTCCCGGGCGTACGCCTGCTCCATGCCCAACGGCACGAACAGGTCGCCGAGGCCGTGCAGGCTCAGCACCGGCGCGGTGGGCCGCCCGGCGATCCGGGGCACCTCGGTCAGGCCGGGTGAGAGCCGCTGGCGCAGGTTCTCCGGCGCGACCCGCCGCACGGTGGCGTTGAGGTTCACCGGCTGGTTCGGCGTGTACCTGGTGAACAGGTTCGTGGCGAGCTGGCCGGGACGCCGGGCGGGGGAGCCGTCCGCCTCGCTGACCGCGATGCCGAACAGGAAGTCCTTCCAGATCGCGAACGCGGCGTCGGTGCCCGGCCGCGGCCCGCCGGAGCGGTCCACGGTGACCGCGCGTAGCTGCTTGCCGAGGTCGTTCGTGGTGTCCGGGCCGCCCGGGGTCAGCCCGGCCAGGCCGAGCGTGACCTGGATCCGGGGCACCGCCGAGGTCAGGTAGTCGGGCGGCGTCGGGTACGCGCGCACCCCGGCCAGCGCCTGCGCGGCCAGGTTGTAGTCCAGGAAGAAGTCGAACAGCTCCTGGTCGCCGAGCACTCCGCACATCGGCAGCGCCCCGGCGTAGAAGCCCGGGTACTGCTCCAGCGACCGGCCGATGACGTGGCCGCCCATCGACACCCCGGCGACGAACACCCGGTGCGGGCGCCGGACGGTACGGGAGAACAGGTCGGCCAGGGCACGGGTGCCGCGTACGCCGGAGCGCACGTCGTAGCCGTTGCGGTCGTACGACGACGACGCCCACGCGTACCCCTGGGCGACCAGGCGCTGCCGCAGGTCGAAGCCGGGCGGCTCCGGCGACAGCTCGGTGCCCTGCCCGCGGTAGCCGTGCGCCCACATCACCAGCTCGCCGTTCCAGCGCCTGGGGATCTCGATGATGTATCCGGCGTTCGCGTGCACGCCCTGCCGCACGGTGGTGGCGGCGTCGTTCACGACCAGTGGCGGCAGCGGCGGGTTGACGATGGTGTAGCCGGGCAGCGGGCCGCTGCCGTCGGCGCGGCCGCCGGCGGCGGCGGGCGCCGCGCCGGTGAGGCCGAGCGCCAGCGTGAGGGCCGCGCCGACGGCGAGCAGCCGGCGGCGGACGGGTGAGGGCTGCATCGCTGCTCCCCGGGGGGACGGGTGCCACCCCGGGACGGGGGGTGACGACGCGGGACGGATGCCTACCGGCCGGTAGCGCACTGAACCTAGGCCGGGGGTCGAGCACTGTCAATCGCTGACCGGCCGCTCGGTCTGCGTCCGTCCCGCGGTCCGCTCAGACCAGGCCGTGCGCCAGCATCGCCTCGGCCACCCGCCGGAAACCCTGGATGTTCGCCCCGGCCACGTAGTCGCCGGGCAGGCCGAACTCCTCGGCCGTCGCCCAGCACCTGTCGTGCACGTCCCGCATGATCTCGCGCAGCCGCTGCTCGGACTCGCCGAACGTCCACGTGTCGCGGCTGGCGTTCTGCTGCATCTCCAGCCCGCTCACCGCCACCCCGCCGGCGTTTGCCGCCTTGCCCGGGGCGAACCGCACCCCGGCCCGGCCGAGGATCCGCACCGCCTCCGGCGTGGTGGGCATGTTCGCCCCCTCCACCACCGCGACGCAGCCGCCGGCGACCAGCGCGGCGGCCTCCGCGCCGCCGATCTCGTTCTGCGTGGCGCAGGGCAGCGCCAGGTCGCAGGGCACCTCCCAGACGTTGCGGTCCGCGACCGCCACCGCGTTGCGGGCGTGCTCCGCGTACTCGGCCAGCCGGCCCCGCCGCTGCTCCTTCAGCTCGCGCAGCAACGCCAGGTCGATGCCCTTCTCGTCGACCACGTAGCCGCCGGAGTCCGAGCACGCCACCACGGTGCCGCCGAGCTGGTGCACCTTCTCGATGGCGTAGATGGCCACGTTGCCGGAGCCGGACACCACGACCCGCTTGCCCTCCAGGCTGTCCCCGGCCTGACGCAGCATCTCGTCGGCGAAGAACACCGCCCCGTACCCGGTCGCCTCGCGGCGCACCTGCGCGCCCCCGTACGCCAGGCCCTTGCCGGTGAGCACGCCCGCGTCGTACCGGTTGGTGATCCGCTTGTACTGCCCGAACAGGTAGCCGATCTCCCGGCCGCCCACCCCGATGTCACCGGCGGGCACGTCGGTCTGCGGGCCGATGTGCCGGTACAGCTCGGTCATGAAGCTCTGGCAGAACCGCATCACCTCGCGGTCGGAGCGGCCCTTCGGGTCGAAGTCCGCGCCGCCCTTGCCGCCGCCGATGGCCAGCCCGGTCAGCGCGTTCTTGAAGATCTGCTCGAAACCGAGGAACTTCACGATGCCCAGGTAGACCGACGGGTGGAAGCGCAGGCCACCCTTGTACGGGCCGAGCGCGCTGTTGAACTCCACCCGGAACCCACGGTTGACCCGTACCCGGCCCTGGTCGTCCTCCCACGGCACGCGGAAGATGACCTGCCGCTCCGGTTCGCAGACGCGCTCGACCACCTCGGCGTACTCCGGATGCCGGGCCAGGGCCGGACCGATGCTCTCCAGTACCTCGCGGACCGCTTGGTGGAACTCCGGCTCTCCCGGGTTCCGGGCGACCACGCCGGCGAACACCGACTCGACGGTCTCCGGCATCACGGGCACCTCCTCTCGCCTGGGACGCAGGCCCTCTGGCCTGCGTCGCCCCAGGATACGAACGGTCTGCGGGGTGCGGTTCACTGGTCCGCGTGGACGCCACCATCTGGACGACGGCGCGGGACGCGCGCGCCTGGCTCGACGCCGCGAACGGCCGCGGCGACACCGAACTGACCTGTCGCATCCTCAAGATCGGCGAGGAGGCCGGCGAGGTCGCCGCGGCCTGGATCGGGCTGCTCGGGCAGAACCCGCGCAAGGGGGTGACGCACACCCGCGAGGACGTCGCCGCCGAGCTGGCCGACGTGGCGTTCACCGCGCTCGTCGCGATCGAGAGTCTCGGTCTGGACGCGCACGCCGTGCTGGCCGCGTGTGCCGGCAAGGTGCGGGAACGCACCGGAGTGGGAATGAACCGGGACGCCGAACCAGACGTATGACCCGGTGGGGACCGGCGAGAGGGGACGAGCATGACCGCATCCGAGGACGACCCCGACCTGGCCCGGCCCCGCTGGTCCGGCGGCGCCCGGCTGCTGGCCGCCGCCGCCGTGCTGGTGGTGGTGCTCGGCGCGGTGGCGGTCGCGGTGACGCTGTCCAACCCGGGCCGCCTCGGCGTGGTCTTCTCCGGCGGCGAGCCGTCGCCCCTTCCCGGGCGCGGCGGATCCGGCGGGGCGGGCGCCGCCGAGGTGGCCGGCGCCGAGACCCTCGCCGCGCCGCGCGGTGGCCGGCAGCTCGCCCAGTTCGAGCTGGTGGACGGGCTGACCCGGTTCACGCTGCGCGCCGCCGACCTCGGCGACGACCTGTACCGGATCGGCACGCCGGACGGTTCGGGTGTGACGCCGCGCCCGCAACTGGCCGGCGATCGGGTCCGGCTGCGGATCGAGGAGAACGGCCGCCCCGGTCCGGCCGCGGTCGAGGTGGTGCTCAACTCCCGGGTCACCTGGCGGCTGCGGCTGATCGGCGGCGTCAGCGAGCAGCGGCTCGACCTGGGCGAGGCCCGGCTCGCCGGAGTAGACCTGGTCGGCGGCGCCTCGCGTACCCGGCTGCTGCTGCCCCGGCTCGACGGCTCCCTCACCGTCCGGATGACCGGCGGGGTCAGCGAACTCACTGTGACGGTGCCCGGCGAGCCGCCGGCCCGGGTGCGGGTGGCCTCCGGCGCCGGCTCCCTGACCCTGTACGACGAGCGTCGCGGCGGGATCGCCGCCGGCGACCTGGTCAGCTCGCCGGGCTGGGACCGGGCCACCGACCGGCTCTACCTCGACCTGGTGGGCGGCGCGAACGCGGTGAGCGTCAGCGCGGACTGAGCGTACAGTCGGGGCGGTGGACCGTACCGAATCCCTGCCCGCGCAGACGCTCCCACCCGGCGTCGGCCCGACCGACCCGGGCAGCGTGCTGCTACCGGGCCACGACGTGCCGCTGGGTCGCTACACCACGGTGCGGCGGCTGCTGCCGCAGCGGCAGCGCCGGATGGTCGGCGCCTGGTGCTTCGTCGACCACTTCGGGCCCGACGACGTGGCCGACCGGCCCGGCATGGAGGTGCCACCGCACCCGCACACCGGCCTCCAGACCGTCACCTGGCTGCTCGACGGGGAGATCCTGCACCGCGACAGCCTCGGCAACGTGCAGCCCATCCGTCCCGGCCAGCTCAACGTGATGACCTCCGGGCGCGGCATCGCCCACTCCGAGCGCTCCCCGCTGGTGCACCCGCCGCTGATGCACGGCGTGCAGCTCTGGGTGGCACTGCCCGACCCGGCCCGGGCCGGCGACCCGGCCTTCGCCCACCACGCCGACCTGCCCCGCTGGCGCGACGGCGACCTGGACGTGACGCTGCTCGTCGGCGACCTCGGCGGGGAACGCTCGCCCGCGCTCGTGCACACCCCGCTGGTCGGCGCGCAGCTCGAGGTCCGGGGCACGGCGCCGGCCACGCTGCCGCTGCGTCCGGACTTCGAGTACGGGCTGCTGGCCATGTCCGGCGCCGCCGAGTGCGACGGCGTGGCGCTGGCCCCCGGCGCGCTGCTCTACCTGGGCCTCGGGCGGGACGCGCTGACGCTGGTCGCCGAGCCGGGCACCCGGCTGCTGCTGCTCGGCGGCACCCCGTTCGAGGAGCCACTGGTGATGTGGTGGAACTTCGTCGGCCGCTCGCACGAGGAGGTGGCGGCCGCCCGGGAGGACTGGATGGCCGGCCGCCGCTTCGGCGTGGTCGCCGACGACGCGGCCCCGCCGCTGCCCGCGCCCGCGCTGCCCACCACCCGGCTCAAGGCCCGCGACCGCAGCGGTGGCGTACGCGGCTGAATGCCGGGCCCGCACCGGGGTAGTCGGCGGCATGCCGACAACCACCACCAGGCCCGGCCTCGCGGACCGCAAGCGCCTCGCCCGCCGGCTCGCCGGGGACGGCCGAGGGTTCGCCGAGTGCTTCGGGTTCCGGGTGACGAACAACCCGGCCCAGTTGTTCCAGGTGCTGTACCTGGCCGTCCTGCTGGCCCGCCGGGGTGACTTCCACCGGGCGGTCGACGCGGCCACCGCGCTGCGCGACGTCGGCTGGGACACCGCCGCCCGGATGGCCCGCTCCCGGCACGAGGACCGGGTACGCGTGCTGCGCGCCGCCGGGCTGCGCGGTGACCTGGCGGGGATCGCCGACACGCTCGGCGACCTGGCCCGCACGATCGTCGAGACGTACCGGGGCGACCTGCGCCGGCTGCGGACCGCGGCGCACCAGGACCCGGGCGAGGAACGGCGGTTGCTCATCGCTCTGCCCGGAGTGGACGACGAGGTGTGCGACCTGTTCCTGCGGGAGGCGCAGGCGCTGTGGCGCGAGGCGGCGCCGGTGGCCGACCGGCGGGCGCTCGCGGCGGCCCGGCGGCTCGGGCTGGGACGCACCGCACACGACCTCGCCGGACTGACCGGCAGTGGCGAGTCGGAGCAACTGTCGTGGCTGGTCGGAGCGCTGGCGCGAGTGGACCTCGAGCGGCGCTACGCCGAGGTGACCGCCTGAGCGCGTACGTGCGCCCGGACACACTTCCGCGATTCTCACCCGTTCGGCTGATGCCGCGTCGTATGATGATCGTGGCAGCGATGCCCGCCCGGTTCGGGCGAACATCTCACCGCCGCGCGGTCGCGACCCGGTTCGGGCGTGAACCGCGCAGGGCAGGTGCTGCGTGGCGCCCCAGGTCGCGGTTCGCGACCCGGGGCGCTCGCCTGTCCGGGGCACGCGGACCAGCCACAGGGGAACGGCCACCTGCGACTGTCGCACGTCGTCCCCGGCACGCGCAGAGGCCGGCGGCCGTGTCGCCGCCGGCTCTCCCGCGGTGCTCAGATGCCGCGCAGATGCTGCGACACGCGCGGGTGGTTGTCCCGGGCCTGCGCCGCGCGCTGCGAGCGGCTCACCTCGGGGGCCGCGTCGATGCCGGCCGAGCGGGCCACCTCGGTGCCGTTGGCGTAGTCCACCGGGGGCAGCGCGCGCAACGCCCGCAACACGTCCGGCGGCGCGCCCTCCCGCTCCGCCTCGCGGATGACGTCGTCCTTCCCGGCCGGGTAGTCCAGCGCGGACAGGTACTCCAGGACATCCGAGTAACTCGCCATGGGTCGGGCTCCTCGCGGCAGTAGTTCGGGTCGTGACCGGGCGGCGGTTACCCGTCGCGCCGCTGCTCACGCCCGCGAACGCGGAAATCCCGCCCCCCGTTTCCGCCGCGCCGTCGCGGGTAGCCGCGGTGGCGCACCGAAGGGGGTACCACCGATGCACTACCTGACCTTCGTGAGCCGGGTCGCCCGGCTCACCGGCACCGGCGAGGACCGGGCCGCCACGCTCACCGCGGCCACGCTTCAGACGTTCGCGGAGCGGCTGACCGGTGGCGAGGTGCTGGACCTGGCCGCGCAACTGCCGAAGCCGCTGCGGGGGTTGCTCAGCCCCTATCCGCGTGACGAGGCGGCCGAACGGTTCGGCGCGGCCGAGTTCGTGGCCCGGGTCGCCCGCCGCGCCGGATGCGACGAGAACACCGCCCGGGGCGCGGTACGCGCCGTGTTCGTCACGTTGCGCGAGGCGATCAGCGGCGGCGAGTTCCAGGACGTCGTGGTGCAGTTCCCCCGCGACTACCGCGAACTGGTGGAACCGGCACTCGCCCCGGCCGCCACGCACCGGCGCTGACCCGGCCGGTAGGCGTCAGCCGATCACACCGGCGGCGCGCAGCGCGGTGATCCGGTCGGCCGCCATGCCGGCGGCCTCGGCGAGGACCTCGTCGGTGTGCTCGCCCGGCGTCGGCGGCGGCCGCCGCACGCCGGTAGGGGTGGCCGAGAAGCGCGGCGCGGGCGCGGGCTGGGTGACCCCGTCCGGCGCGACGAACGTGTCCCGGGCGCGCAGGTGCGGGTGCTCCGGTGCCTCGGCCCAGTCGAGCACCGGCGCCACGCAGGCGTCCGTGCCGGCGAGCAGCTCCGTCCACTCGTCCCGGGTCCGGGTGCGGAACAGCCGCGCCCAGGCGGCCCGTAACGCCGGCCAGTTCGCCGGGTCGTCCCGGTCCGGCGCGTCGTCGCCGTCGGGCGGGAAACCGGTGAGCCGGACCAGTTCGGCGTAGAACTGCGGCTCCAGCGAGCCCACCGCCACGTAGCGCCCGTCGGCGCACTCGTACGTGTCGTAGAAGGGCGCGCCGCCGTCGAGCAGGTTCACCCCGCGCGGGTCCTGCCACAGCCCGATGCCGCGCAGCGCGTGGATCTGGGTCGCCAGCACCGACACGCCGTCCACGATCGCGGCGTCGACCACCTGGCCGGGCCCGTCGGCGCGCACCGCGTGCAGCGCCGCCACCACCCCGAGGGCCAGCATCATGCCGCCGCCGCCGAAGTCGCCGAGCAGGTTCATCGGTGGCACCGGACGCTCACCGGCCCGGCCAACCCCGTGCAGCGCGCCGGTCAGCGCCAGGTAGTCGATGTCGTGCCCGGCGCTGTGGGCGAGCGGGCCCTCCTGCCCCCAGCCGGTCATCCGCCCGTACACCAGCTTGGGGCTGACGGCGAAACAGTCGTCCGGGCCGATGCCGAGCCGCTCGGCCACCCCCGGCCGGAAGCCCTCCACCAGCGCGTCCGCGCCGGCGACGAGCGCCAGCACGAGGTCACGGCCCGCGGGCTGCTTCAGGTCCACGGCGATCGAGCGGCGGTTGCGGTTCAGCAGGTCGCCGGGAAAGGCGCCGAACCCGCCGCCGCCGAGCCGGTCGACGCGTATCACGTCGGCGCCGAGGTCGGCCAGCATCATCGCCGCGAACGGCACGGGGCCGATGCCGGCCAGCTCGATCACCCGTACGCCGGTCAGTGGTCCGTGGTTCGTCACCCGCGTCACCATAGGGGCCCGGGTGACCCGGCGCCACGCCTCGCCGCCGCACAACGGTTGACCAGGGCAATCAACCCTGTCCCGACTTGGCGTCCGGTCCGGCGGTGACCTAGCCTTGTCCAGGCGAGGGGAGTACTTCCCACGAATCATTCCGGTCAGTACGGCAAGCCGCCGAGGCGAGCCCCGGGTGGTTGCCCACGGAAAACGTGGGTGAAGGAGACCTCGAACATGACACGGTGTTCGAGGAGGTTCCATGCCCGAATTGTCCCCGCTGGCTGCGTCCGAGCTGTCGTCGATCGGCACGCCCACGCTGTGGGCGGTCACCATCGTCGGCGTGCTCGTCCTGCTGGTGCTCGACTTCCTGGTCACCCGCAAGCCGCACGAGGTCTCCATCCGTGAGGCCCTGGGCTGGTCGGCCTTCTACATCGCCCTGCCGCTGGCCTTCGGCGCCTGGGTCTGGTCCCGCTGGGGCAGCCAGCAGGGCATCGAGTACCTCACCGGTTACCTGGTCGAGAAGTCGCTGTCGGTCGACAACCTCTTCGTCTTCATGCTGCTGCTCGCCGCCTTCGCGGTGCCCTCGGTGCTGGCCCAGCGGGTGCTGCTCTACGGCATCGCGGGCGCCCTGGTGCTGCGCGGCGTGTTCATCGCGCTCGGCGCCGCCGCGCTCAAGACGCTCGACTTCGCCTTCCTGCTGTTCGCGCTCATCCTCGTCGCCACCGCGGTGAAGCTGCTGCGCGACGCCCTCACCGGGCACGAGCAGGAGGTCGACATCAACAAGATGCGGTCGGTGCGGCTCCTGCGCAAGGTCATGCCGGTGGTCGACGAGTACCACGGCACCCGGATGACCATCCGGCAGAACGGCCGGCGGGCGCTCACCCCGTTCGCGCTCGTCGTCGTCGCCGTGCTGGCCACCGACATCGTGTTCGCCGTCGACTCGGTACCCGCCGTCTACGGCATCACCGAGGATCCGTACCTGGTCTTCGCGACGAACGCCTTCGCGCTGCTGGGCCTGCGGGCGCTGTACTTCGTGCTGCACGCCGCGCTGAGCCGGCTGGTGCACCTCAGCTACGGCCTGGCCGTCATCCTGGCCTTCATCGGCCTCAAGCTCGGCCTGCACTGGGCGCACGGCATCTGGGAGAGCGTGCCGGAGATCCCGACGGTGGCCTCGCTCGGCGTGATCATCGGCGTCCTGGTGATCGTCACCATCACCAGCCTGCGGGCCACCCGCGACAGCGGCGACGGCAAGCGCACTGTGGTGCACGAGACCCGGGGCGGCGGCTCGGCCTGAGGGAACCCCTGCCCCGGCGGGACCGGCGGTGGTACGACTGACGGGTGGGAATCGTCTCGCCCGGCTTCCAGGGCCGGCCCCGTACGTCCGCTCCCGACCTGCCGCCGGGGCAGTACCTCACCGAGGACTTCCCGGTGCTCTCCGCCGGCCCGACCCCGCGTGTCCCGCTGGACACCTGGGAGTTCGTGCTGACCGGTGAGGACGGCGCGGAGTACCGCTGGTCCTGGGACGAACTGATGGGCCTGCCGCAGGACACCCCGACGGTGGACCTGCACTGCGTCACCCGCTGGTCCAAGCTCGGCACCACCTGGCAGGGCGTCTCCCTGGACACGCTGCTCGACGGCGTCGACACCGACGCCCGGTACGCGCTCGCGCACTCCTACGGCGGCTACACCACGAACCTGCCGCTGGACGACCTGCGCGGCGGGCGGGCCTGGGTGGTGCACACGTACGACGGCGGGCCGCTGCCGGCCGAACACGGCGGACCGGCGCGGCTGCTCGTACCGCACCTGTACCTGTGGAAGTCGGCGAAGTGGGTGCACGGCATCCGGCTGCTCGTCGACGACCGGCCCGGCTTCTGGGAGACCGCCGGCTACCACGACTACGGCGACCCGTGGCGCGAGCAGCGCTACCAGGGCGACTGAGGTGGCGGCACCGGCCGAGGGGCGCCGCGTCGCGCCGCTGATGTGGCGGGTGGCCCGGCTGGCCGAGCGGCGGATCGAGACGCCCACCGCGCAGACCCTGGTGCTGGACGTGCCCGGCTGGCCCGGACACCTGCCCGGGCAGCACGTCGACGTGCGCCTGACCGCCGAGGACGGCTACCAGGCCGCCCGCTCGTACTCGCTGGCCGGCCCCGCCGACGGCGAGCGGATCGAGGTGACGGTGCAGCGGGTGCCCGACGGCGAGGTGTCGCCGTACCTGACCGGCACCTACGCCGAGGGCGATCCGGTGGAGGTGCGCGGGCCGGTCGGCGGCTGGTTCGTCTGGCGTACCGACGACACCGCGCCGGTGCTGCTGGTGGCCGGCGGCTCCGGCGTGGTGCCGCTGATGGCGATGATCCGCGCGCGCCGGGCCGCCGGCAGCCGCACCCCGTTCCGGCTCGTCTATTCGGTGCGCACCCCCGACGACGTCATCTACGCCGACGAGTTGCGCCGCCGTGCCCGCGACGACCAGGGCCTGGACGTCGCGTACGTCTACACCCGGTCCGCGCCGCAGGGCTGGCGCGGCGAGCCGCACCGGATCGGCCTGGCCGACGTGAACAGCCACGGCTGGCCGCCCGAGATGGAGCCGCTGTGCTACGTGTGCGGTCCCACCGGATTCGTGGAGACCGTGGCCGACCTGCTGGTGGGGCTGGGTCACCCGACCCGGCGCGTGCGGACCGAACGGTTCGGCCCGACCGGCTGAGCACCCGAGGAGGGCGTATGACAGACCTGTCGTACCTGGACGGCAACATGCTCGACGGGCCGTTGCGCGAGCTGTTCGCCGTCGACCTCAGCGCCACCACCGGCCGCTGCGACGCCTGCGGGACGACCGGCCCGATGGCCGGGCTACACGTCTACTCGCACGCCCCGGGCCTGGTCGGGCGCTGTCCGGCCTGCGCCGGGGTGATGGTGCGGCTGGTCCGCGCGCCGCAGCGGGCCTGGCTGGACCTGCGTGGCACCACGTACCTCCAGGTGCCCATGCCGGCCGAGCAGGGCTTCCGCGCCGCGCCCTGACGCCTGCGCCGCCGCGGCGCGCTCCGGCACCCGCGCCTCGGCCGGGCCGCGCCGGCCGCGCCGGCGCAGCCGTCCGACCAGCTGCCCGACCGTCACCGGCACCACCGACAGCACGAGCTGGCCGTTGCGCGGGTCGACTGTCGCGGCCACCCCGTACAGCCGGGCGCCGTGCCGCAGCAGCCGGGGCCGCCCGGCGGCGAGCCGAGGGGCGCGCACCGCGGCGCCGCCGCGCCCGTGACCGCCGTCCACCTCGGCGCGCACCGGGTGGCGCTGCCCGCTCGCGCAGCTCGCGGCCAGGAGCCGGTCGAGGGCGAAGTCCGTGCGCAGCGTGCGGCCGGTCGGGTCGCCGGCGTCCATCCTCGTGGCGCCCACGACCGGACCGGCCAGCAGCCGCACCGGCCCGGCCTCCGAGGCGAACCGGGGGTACGGGCTGCGCGTGGTCACCGTCAGCGTGTGCCGGTCGGTCCAGCCCACCTCGACGGTGTCCAGCCGGGCCAGCCAGTCCGCGCGCACGTCGGTGACGTCGGTCCACCGGGCCGGGGCGCCCGGGTAGCCCGCGTGCCACCGGTCACCGGCGAACACCGTCGTCGGCACGCCCCGCCCGGTGTCCTGCTCGATGACCGCCAACAGGTCGTCGACCCCGCCCGCGGCCACCACGCCCAGGCGCAGCCGGGCCTCGACACCGAGCCGGTCCCGCAGGCCGTCGGTGACGTGCCGCCGCACCAGCCGGGCGACAGTGGCGTGTACCCGCTCCTGCGCGCCCCGGTCCAGGTGCCGGAAGTCGTCGCCGACGAGGTTCGCCAGTTCCAGCCCGGCGTGGCGGCGCAGTACCGCGTCCCGGCCCGCCCCGGCGGGGATCAGGTCGGCCACGTACGCGAACAGCCGCTCCACGCTGACCAGGCGCTGCTCCACCCGGCTGTGGTACGTGATGTTGCGGGCGTCCAGCCGTCGTACCGCGTGGTAGTAGTCGTAGTCGGCGAGCACCGAGATCCGCCGCGCGTGGTAGCAGGCGGCGAGCGTGAACGGCTGGTCGCTGAGGACCGGCATGTCCTCCGGGAAGCGCAGCCCGAGCCGGTCCACCAGGTCGCGCCGGAACAGCTTCGTGTTCGCCAGCGACCAGGGCAGCGCCGAGTCGAACAGGCTCACGTCCACCGCGTTGCCGCCGGCGAACACGTCGGAGAAGACGTGCCGGCCGTTGACCCCCACCACCTTGCCGACCACCACGTCCGAGCCGTACCGGTCGGCGGCGGCGAGCAGACGCTCCAGGGCCTCCGGGCCGAGCCGGTCGTCCGAGCCGAGGAAGAAGACGTACCGGCCGGTGGCCAGGTCCAGTCCCCGGTTGCAGGGCGCCGCCGGACCACCCGAGTTGGGCTGATGGACCACCCGTACCGTGCCGGGGTACTTCGCGGCGTACCGGTCCAGCAGGCGGCCACTGCCGTCGGTGGACCCGTCGTCCACCGCCACGATCTCCATCCGGTCCGGCCCGATGGTCTGCCGCAGCACCGAGTCGAGGCAGGACCGCAGGTAGCGCAGCGTGTTGTAGACGGGTACGACGACGCTCACGTCGGGGTGGCTCGTCGCGGGTGGGCGGTGCGTGGTGGGTGGGCGGTGCGTCGCCTCCTCGGCTGCCACAGCTGCTCCTTCACGGTCGCCCGGACGATCCGGCGCGACCCAGCGTGGTGGAGCGACCCGTCCGGGTGACGACACCGGCGTGACGGCGAGGTGACCGGCAGGCAGCCGTTGGATACGCGCGAAAGGGCCCGACCCCCGCGGTGGGGGTCGGGCCCTTTGTCGTTGTCGTTGTCGTTCGGTCAGGAGCTGTAGCCGCGGCTGGCGATCCAGCGGGCGAGCTCGTCGACGTCCATTCGGTAGGAGGCCTGGTTCGGGTTGGCCGAGTCGGCGATCGTCACGACCTTGCCGTTGTCGCGGTAGCCGACGACGCTGATGTAGTGGCCGCCCTCGAAGGAGTGGGTGTTGCCGTCGGTGTCGGTGGCGGTGCCGGCGATGTTGGCGACCACGGCGCGGCCGTCGTCGACGGTCTTGACCACGTCGGCGCGCAGCTTGTCGACCTTGTCCCGGTCGCGGGCCTTGTCCACGGGGATCTCGGTGGACTTGTAGACGTCCTTACCGGTCTCCTTGTTCAGCACCGGGGTGATGTCGTTGATGGAGTTGGTGCCGGACTCGGTGGTGCCCATCTCCTTGGCCATGGCGTGCACGTCGATGTTCTTGCCCTGCACGCTCAGGGCGTTACGGGCGGCGGCGGGGCCGCAGAAGTAGAAGTTGGGCTGGGCCTCGTAGCGCACGTCCAGCTCCCGCTCGCCGTGGCCCTTGCGGTCGGCCACCACGGTGGTGGTGCTGGTGGTGGGGGCGGCGTGGGCGGCGATGGCGGGACCGGCGATGCCTCCAGCGGTGGCGGCGATACCGGCAGCGGTCAGAACGGTCTTGCGCAGCAGAGTGGTAGCCATGATGGTTGCCTCCCTGAAGTGGGGGATGACGCGGCGGGGGGTGCCGCGAAAGGGGGGAAAGTCTTCGGGGTGCCCGTCGAAGGGCTGGCACGCGGGCGCCCTGGAGGGGCCTGCTGTGCGCGGCTCGGGGATGTAACGACGACCGGCCCGGTGTCATTCCCGGCGGTGGTGACTCCGTCCGGGGCTGACGGCCCGAGGGCGTTGCCTGCTGTCCGCGGCTCGGGGATGTAACGACCGGCGGGCCGGGGCCATTCCCTGACCTGGCGATCCGCTCGACGCCTGGGTGGGCGTGTGCGCGGCGCTCGACCCGGTGCCTCGGCGGCCAGTCATGTACAACGCCCCGCGCCCGCCACCGATTCCAGCCTCACGATGGCACCGACCACAGCCCGTCAGGGCCACCGCAGCCGAACCGGACACCCGACCCGATACGGACCGACCTTCGCTGTTAGCCCGACAGGCCCGCGCGGACCTCGCAGACCTCGCCGAACGGGCGCTCGTAGACACGAACGGCAGGACCTGCTCCCAACAAGCGAGATCCGCAGGCCACATGACAGGAACTGACGAGATCTTGGTACGAAAGGGCCCCTATGGGGCCGTTTCCTACCAAGATCTGCGGGCTGGCTCCGGAGCGAGGCGGTCACGCGGTCGCGGTCCGCCGGAATGGGCGGCGGGTGGAGTGCATCCCGGGTGGGGCGGGACAGGGGCGGTGGCCGAGAGTGGAGCGGTGCGATATCTGCGCAGCGACGGCCGCGTCGCCATCCGCCGTCCCCGCCCCGCCGACGAGGCGGAGTTCGTCGCCGCCGCCCGGCGCAGCCGCGACCTGCACCATCCGTGGCTGTCAGCGCCGGACGACGCGCAGATGTACGCGGCGTACCTGCGTAAGATCCGGCGGCGGGACAGCTCCGGGTTCCTGTTCTGCGACCGGGAGAGCGGCGAGATCGCCGGGTACGCGAACATCAGCGGCATCGTGCTGGGCGCGCTGCGCGGCGGCTACCTCGGGTACGCGGCGTTCCGCCCGTACGCCGGGACCGGGCACGCCTCGGCCGGGGTGCGGCTGGTGATCGGGTACGCGTTCGGGCCGCTGGGGCTGCACCGGCTGGAGGCGAACATCCAGCCCGGCAACGAGCCGTCGAAGCGGCTGGCGCGACGGCTCGGCTTCCGGCTGGAGGGGTTCTCCCCGGACTATCTGTTCATCGACGGCGCGTGGCGCGACCACGAACGCTGGGCGATCACCGCCCCGGACCGGGCGGACCCGGCGCCGGGACGGTGACCGAGCGGCCTCAGCTACCGGGCTTCGGGAAGGCGACCGGGCTGCGGTGCCCGGCCCGGTCGACCGCGCGTACGCCGAAGAACACGTTGTCCTTGGACAGGTCGATGGTCACCTCGGTGACGTCGCCGACCGGCAGCACCTTCTGCCGTCGGCGCCGGGTGCGTCGCTGACCGCGTCCATCACGTCGGTGGCACGGGAGTCGTAGTGGCCGGTGATGACGTACACCCGCTCTGGTGTGACGTCGCCGCGCAGGGTCGCCACCACGTTGGTGATGGTGGTCGGCTCGGGAATGCGGGAGGCGGGCTGCTGCACGTACGACTGGAGTTCGACAGTCATCCGGCCGCCGGACGCGGCCGCGTACCCGGACAGTTGGGCGTGGATCCAGTCGCGGGCGGCGCCGATGCCGCGTACCGGATCGGTCTGGCTGGACAGGGTGTGGCGGGTGCCGAACGCGGCGAGCCGGCGCACGACGGCCTCGATCCGGCGGCTGTCGATCTCGCGCAGCAGCGCGGTCAGCTCGCGGCCGGGGCGTTGCGGCCGGGCGGGGCGGCCCGGACCCGGGGGAGCGCCGGTCGCGGCGGCGGCCGGGGCGGCGGTGAGCGGGGTCGCGACGGCGGCGGCGGTGGCCGCCGCTGAGGCGGTGAGGAAGGTACGCCGGCTGGGCCTTGTGGGCCGGCCCTCGGCGGTCTCGTGGTTTCCCATCCCGGCATCCTCGCGCCGCTCGCGTGGAATGTCCATATAGCTGCCGATGGATGGATCATGGGCACGTTTGTCGCAGGTCTGCCCGGGAACCGCAGAAGGCATGACGAAACCACGTGTGGTGATCGTGGGGGCCGGGTTCGCCGGGTACCACGCGGCCAAGACGTTGCGCCGGCTGGCCCGCGACCGGGCCGAGATCGTCCTGCTGAACACGACCGACTACTTCCTCTACCTGCCGCTGCTGCCGGAGGTGGCGGCCGGCGTGGTGGAGCCGACCCGGATCGCCGTGCCGCTGGCCGGCACGCTCGACGGCGTTCGCGTGGTGGTCGGCGAGGCGGACCGGGTCGACCTGCAGAACCGGTGGGTCGGCTACCGCTCGGTCGAGGGCGAGCACGGGCAGCTCGCGTACGACCGTCTCGTGCTCAGCGTCGGCAGCGTCAACAAGCTGCTGCCCATCCCCGGCGTGACCGAGTACGCCCACGGCTTCCGTGGCCTGCCCGAGGCGCTGTTCCTGCACGACCACGTGGTCCGGCAGATCGAGCTGGCCGAGCTGACCGAGGACCCGGCCGAGCAGCGGGCCCGTGCCACGTTCGTGGTGGTCGGCGCCGGCTACACCGGTACGGAGGTGGCCGCGCACGGGCAGCTGTTCACCGACCGCCTGATGGCCCAGCGCCCGCACCTGAAGGTCCGGCCGCGCTGGATGCTGCTGGACGTGGCGCCCCGGGTGCTGCCCGAACTGGACCGGCGGATGTCCGTCACCGCCGACCGGGTGCTGCGCAAACGCGGTGTTGACGTGCGGATGGGCACCTCCGTCGCCGAGGCCACCCCGGACGGCGTGATGCTCACCGACGGCGAGTACGTCCCGACGTGCAGCCTCATCTGGTGCGTCGGCGTACGCCCCGACCCGTTCGTGGCCGAGCTGGGCCTGCGCACCGAGAAGGGCCGGCTGGTGGTCGACGAGTTCCTCAACGTCCCCGGCTACCCGGATGTGTTCGCCTGCGGCGACGCCGCCGCCGTGCCCGACCCGACCCGCCCCGGGCAGGTGTGCGCGATGACCGCGCAGCACGCCCAGCGGCAGGGCAAGCTGGCCGCGCACAACATCGCCGCCTCGTACGGCCAGGGCGAGCGCAAGTCGTACAAGCACCACGACCTGGGCTGGGTGGTGGACCTCGGCGGCAAGGACGCGGCGGCGAACCCGCTGAAGGTGCCGCTCGCAGGGCTGCCCGCCAAGGCCGTCACCCGGGGCTACCACCTGCTGGCCATGCCGGGCAACCGGCCCCGCGTCGCGGCGGACTGGGCGCTGGACGCGACGCTGCCCCGCCCCGCCGTGCAACTCGGCCTGGTGCCCGCGAACGCGGTGCCGCTGGAGAGCGAGTCACCGGAACTGGCCCGCCGCCACTGAGCGCCGCCCGTACGCCGGCCGGCTCTCACCCGCCGGCCGGCGGCCGTTCGGGTGTTCTGGCGCTACCGGCCGGACCTGTGTCGGGCGGCTCGGCCGGATCGCCGTCGGCGGGCTGCGGCAGGGCCTGCCGCCCGGCCGGGACGAACTCACGCAGCAGCACCTGGACGATGCCCGCCGCCGGGATCGCCAGCAGCGCGCCCACCAGGCCGGCCAGCTCGACCGACAGCAGGACGCTCACCAGCACCGTCAACGGGTTCAGCCGGACCGCGCGGGCCATGATGACCGGTTGCAGCAGATGGTTCTCCACCTGCTGGTAGACCACGAAGAAGACAAGCACCACGAGGCCGGCGGTGGGGGAGTGCAGGAACCCCGCGCCGGCCGCGACGGTCGCCCCGAGCGTGGCGCCGACCAGCGGGATCAGGTCGAACACGGCCACCGCCAGCGCGATCACCGCGGCGAACGGCACACCGAGCAGGAACAGCACGAGGAACGTCAGGCCGCCGCAGATCACGCTGATCAGCAGGTTGCCGCTCAGGTAGCCGGTGACGATCCGGGACGAGTCACGCCCGATGCGCCGCAGCCGCGCCGCTGTGCCGTCGCCTGTCAAGCGCAGTGTGGCGGCCACGATCCGCGGCGCCTCCAGGACCATCAGGTATGCCAGCACCACCACGGTGACCAGGGCGGCGACTGCCTGCACCACGCTGCGGACCACCCCCACCGTGGGGTCGCCGAGCCGGGCGCCGTACCGGCGCAGCCGGCCGGGTTCGGCGTACCGGAGCAGGTGGAAGCGGTCCAGCAGCCGCCCGACCGGCCCCTGCCCGGCCTGCGCCTCGCGCACCAGGTCCGGCACCCGGTCGGCGAAGCGGCCCACCTCGTCCACCAGCGGCACCACGATCAGCGCGCCGAGGGCGGCGAACAGCGCGAACGCGGCCAGGAAGACGAGCAGGGTCGCCAGCGCCCGGCGGCGTACCCGGCGTTCGAGACGGTCCACGAGCGGTTTGAGGGCGACCGCGAAGAACACCGCCACCAGCCCCCACACCAGCACCCGGCGGGTGGCCCAGACCAGCGCCAACGCGACCACCGTCGCGAGGACGAGACCGATCACGATCAGCGTCCGGCGCGCGGTGGACCGGTCGTCGGCGGCGCTCATCCGGCGCGGCTACCCGCCGCACCCCAGGGGAAACCGGCTCAGCCCAGGTCGGCGTCGGTGACCGGGTGGGCGCCGGCGGCGAACGCGTCGAGCGTCGCGGCGTGCAGCACGGTCCCGGGCACCGGGTCGGCGGCGACGCGGTTGGCGAGCCGGCGTACCGGGAGACGGTCCGGCGCGGGCGAGGCGGCGAGCACCACGTTGCCGTACCGCCGGCCGCGCAGCATCCGCCGGTCGGCGATGAGGCAGACGTCGGCGAACACCGCGCGCAGCGTGGCCACCTGCGCCCGGGTGTGCGCCAGCGGCGGCAGGTCGGTGAGGTTGATCAGGTAGAGGCCGTCCGGGCGCAGCACCCGGGCCACCTGCGCCGCGAACTCGACCGCCGCCACCTGAGGCGGCATCCGGGCCGCCCGGTAGACGTCGGCCACCACCACGTCGTACGTCCCGGACGGTGCCTCGGCGACCGCCTCCCGCGCGTCGCCGAGCGCCACCACCACCGCGGGCGGCAGGGGCGGCAGCTTACGCCGGACCAGCTCGACCACGCCCGGATCGCGCTCGATCACCCGCTGCGCCGAACCGGGCCGGGTGCTCGCCATCCAGCGCGGCAGCGTGAGCGCGCCGCCGCCGAGGTGCAGCGCGCACAGCGCCGCGCCACGCGGGGCGGCCACGTCGATCGCGGCGGCGATCCGCCGCACGTACTCGAAGTGCAGGTACCGGGCGTCGGCCACGTCGACGTACGACTGCTCGACCCCGTCGGCCAGCAGCGTGCGCCCGGACGGACGGGCCGGGTCCACCACGATCTCCAGGGTCTCGGTGTCGTCGTGATCCACGGCGGGACACGGTACCGCGCGGTCACGGGCGGCCCCGGCCCGCGTGGGACCGGGGCCGTTCCGCCGCCGGCTCAGCCGGCCGCCATCCCGGCGCCGGCCTCGTCGATCGCCGCGTCCACCCGGTGCGCGAGGTCCACGTCCGCCGCGGTCACGCCGTCGACCTGCTGGGTCCGGACGGTCAGCACGGCGTTGTCCGGGTCCGGCCGCCCGATCTGCGGCGACCGTCCGACGTCGGACTTGAGCCGGTCCAGCCGGTCGAGGACCCGGTCCAGGTTGCCGCCGGGCAGCTCGATCGTGCGCACCAGCGACCGCCTGTCGCTGGACCAGTAGGGCAGCGTGGCGAGCGCGTCACGCAGCTCCGCCTCGGTCAGCGGCGCGGTGGCCGAGGACGCGCCCACCAGGCCGCCGCCGAAGTCGGTCGGCCCGAGCAGGTCGCGCAACCCGTCGGGTACGCGCAGCGACTCGACCAGTTCCGCGTCGGCCTCGGCGAGCGCGGCGAGCGTCGCCTCGGCCTGGTAGCGCGCCTGCTCCGGGGTGAGGCGGCTGTACCGGCCGACCTCGGCCAGGAAGCCGGGCAGGTCGCGGCGGCGTTCCATGCCGTGCACCGGCACCACGTCGTGCAGGGTCAGCGGCACCGCCTCCAGCAGCCGCTCCCGTTCCGCCTCGTCCAGCGCCCGCGCCAGGGCCAGCACGGTGGCCTCCGCCGCTACCTTGGCTTCGCGGAAGTCCACCCCGGCGCGCCGGCTCACGTCGTCGACGAGATCCCGGTAGCCCATCGAGACTCCGGGTGACGGCACCGGGTCCGGCAGCGGGCGCGGACGCTCCGCGACGGCGACCGGCGGCGGCGCGGGACCACCCCGGGTGCTGTCCGGCTTGTGCCGTCCGGCCGGCGGCGGGCCGGACCGGTCGTGCTGGTCCAGCGAGGTGACCTGCTTGGACGCGCTCAGGCTGGCGCCGGTCTGGCTCGGCCGCCGCCCTCGCTCGCGGGCCTCGCGGGCCAGGGTCCGGCGGCGCTGGTTGTCGCCCTCCATCTGCTTGCGCATCGTCGCACCTCGTTCCTGGGTCGGTTGCGCTTGCGCCGATCGCGTTCCCGGCGCTGGCGGGAAGGTAACGGCGGACCGCCCGGCGGACGCTTCACTCGCTGCGGGTGAGGAGTGCTCACCCTGGCGGGCGGCAGGCTCGGACGGACCGGACAACTTCCGACGCACGCGGAAGGGCAGGTCGACATGAAACGGATCGTGGAGATCGTCCCCGCCCGTCCCGGCTGGTACGCCCGCTGGCGGATCGGCCCGGACGCCACCCGCTCGTACCCGGTGACCCTGTGGGCGCTGCTGGAGCAGCACGACGGCAGCGGACGCGAGGTCGTCGGCGTCGACTGTGTCGGGCAGTGGCCCGGAGCGGACGACGACGACATGAGCGGGGACTTCGTCCGTTATCTGTTCCAGACGCCCGATTCCGGTGCTCCGGAGGACGTCGAGGCGCCGGTCACGCCGCACCGGCAGGCCGCGCCCGCCGCCTGAGCCTTCCTCCCGGCCCCCGGCCCCTGGTCCCAGGGTCGGGGGCCACCCCTGTCCACCGGCTGGTCAGCCCGCTTCGCGGGGGTCAGCCGACCTCGCGGGCGCCGCGGGTCAGGTCGCGCGGCGGGGCGGCCAGCAACTCGGCCAGGCCGGTGCGGTCCAGCAGGTGCTTGATCTGCGGGTTCAGGTGCAGCAGGCGGATCGCCCCGGTGCCGGCGCGGTGGATCACCACGAGCGCGCTCAGGCCGGAGGAGTCGCAGAGGTCCACCCCGGCGAAGTCGAGTTCCAACTCCTGGTGACCCTCGCGGCGCAGGTGGGCCACGGCGTCGACGAGCTCGGGCGCGGTGTCGAAGTCCAGTTCCCCGGCCAGCCGCACCCGGGCGGAACCGGCGCCGAGCCGGTCCACCTCGATGGTCAACATCTGGGAGGGCACATGTCCATGTTCCCAGCCGGGCCCGGCCGGGAAACCCCCGGGGTCACGCGGACGCGGTCGATCCCGGCGCGGGACGGCCGGGCGCGTCGTCGACCGGCGAACGCTCGAGCAGGCCGGTGACGCCGGTCAGGTCGAGGATGGTCTCCAGGAAGCGCGGGACCGCACGCAGCTCGATGGCGGTGCCCGCCTGCTGGCCCTCCCGCCAGGCGTGCACGATCACGGACAGGCCGGTGCTGTCCATGAACTGCAGGTCGCCGAAGTCGAACACCAGCGTCGCGGGGCACCCGGCGAGCAGCCGGTCGATCTCGGCGCGCAGCGGGGCCGCCGTGGCGTACGCCAGGTCGCCGCCGACGACGACGACCGGGACGGCCGGGTCGGAGCGGTCCACGGAGACGCTCAGCGGGCTCGCCTCGGGCCTTCTCCGTTGAGGAACCACGTCACGCCTTTCCGCGGGCTGCCGGCCGGGCCGGGATTGACAGGATCGTAACAACAGCGGCCTCACCTCGCTGGACGCGCGAGCCGGCCGGCAGCGCCGCGGGGTGGCGGTCCCGGCACACCGGCGTAGGGTGGTCGGTGAGACGTGACCACAGGCGCCAGGTCCGGCGCCCCCGGGTGTCGACGAGGAGAGTGGGGCTCAGCTGGTGACTGCTGCCGACGTCAGGGGTGCCGACCCGGGCGACGGACGGATCTCCACGCCGAGCGCCGCACGGGCCCCGGCGTGGTCCTCCGCCGCGCCGGTGCCGTCCGCCCTGCCGCCGCTGGCAGCCGACCGCGACCTCACCGTGCCGAACTGGTCCGAGGTGGTCGAGCACTTCCGCGAGGGCCTTGTCGTGTGCGACGCCGACGGCGTCGTCCAGCACGTGAGCCCGGTCGCGGAGCGGCTGATCCCCGAGGTGACCCCCGGCGAGCTGCTGGCCGCAGCCGGGCCGGCCCCGCTGCGCGGCGACAGCCCGGCCGAGTTCACCCACCACGGGCGCCGGCTGCGCGTACGGCCGGTCGCGCTGTCCCACCGCCGCCGCTGCTGGTACGTCGACGACGTCACCGAGATCGTCAGCCGGGCCGACGCGCTGCTCGCCGAGCGGGCCCGATCCGCCTTCCTCGCCGTGGTCGGCGAGAAGCTCGGCAATCCGCTGCACCCGGATCGCGCCGCCGCCGCCGTGGTGCGCCTGGCGGTGCCCACCGCTGCCGACGTGGCGGTCCTCGTGCTCGCCCCGCGCTCCGGCCGGGCACGCTGGTGGCGGGCGGTACGCGCGGACGACCGGGCGCCGGTCGTGGACAGCGGGATGCTGGCCGCCCCGGCGCTTCCCGCGGCCATCGAGGCGGGCCTGGCCGGCACCGAGCCGCACGAGCTGGACTGGCTGGTCGAGCAGGCCGCCGAGGCGGGCTGGCTGCCCGGCCTGGACGCCTCCGGCGCCACCGCGCGGGTGGTGCCGCTGCCCGGCCGGGAGGCGCCGGCCGGTGCGCTGCTGGTGGTCCGGCGTGCCGACCGCTGGTACGACGAGGCCGACGTGGACCTGGTCCGCGCGTTCGCGGCCCGGGCCGGCGCGGCGCTGACCACCGCCATGCTCTACCGCGACCAGGCCGAGGTCGCCGACACGTTGCAGGCCAGCCTGCTGCCGGTCGAGCCGGCCGCCGCGACCGGCGTGCAGTGGGGCACCGCGTACCGGCCGGCGCAGGCGGGTCTGCGCATCGGCGGCGACTTCTACGGCTCGCACCGGCTCGCCGACGGCGGCTCGGTCTTCTTCCTCGGCGACGTGTCCGGCAAGGGCGTGGAGGCGGCCGTGTTCACCGGCCAGCTGCGTCAGTGCCTGCAGGCGCTGCACCGGGTCGAGACCCAGCCGGGGCGGCTGCTGAAGCTGCTCAACGACGCGCTGCTGGAGACCACGCAGGCGCACGGGCAGGGCCGGTTCGCCACCATGGTGCTCGGCGTGGCCCGGCCGCAACGCGACGGCGGCCTGACGCTCACCCTGGCCGGCGGCGGGCACCTGCCGCCGCTGGTGCTGCGGGAGTCCGGCGACGTCGAGGTGGTGCCGCTGCGCGGCATGCTGATCGGCGTGGTGCCCGATCCCCGCATCGGCGAGGTGACGGTGCACCTGGCGCCGGGGGAGACCTGCCTGTTCTACAGCGACGGGGTGACCGAGGCGCGCGGCGGCCGGCGCGGTGACGAGCAGTTCGGCGCCGAGCGGCTGCTCAACGCCGTGACCGGTTGCCACCGGATGCCCGCGCCGGCGCTCGCCGAGCGGATCGAGCAGGTGACCTGCGACTGGCTCGCGCACGGCGACCACGACGACATCGCGGTGCTGGCGCTGCGGGCCACCGGTCCGGCCGGTCGCGCGCCGCGACACCTGCACGCTGTGCCGGATCCGGCCGGGACCGAACGACCGAGGGAGTTGTCCGCGTGACAGTGCCGACCGTGGAGGCCGACCCGGGTCACGCCTTCGCCAGCTACCTGGAGTGCCTGGCCGACGCCGACGAGGCCGCCGCCGTGGCGGTGGCGCGTGGGCTGCTGGAGGCGGGCGTGCCGGCCGAGCGGGTGCTGCTGGACCTGGTCGCCCCGGCCCAGGCCGAGGTGGGTGAACGCTGGGCCCGCAACGAGTGGAGCGTCGCCCAGGAGCACGCCGCGACCCACATCAGCGAGCGGGTGGTGGCCGCGGTGGCCGCGTACGCCGATCCGCGCCCGACCCGGGGGCGGATCGTGATGGCCTGCATGGACGGGGAGTGGCACGCGTTGCCGGCCCGGCTGGTGGCCGAGGTGCTGCGGCTGCGCGGCTGGCAGGTGATCTTCCTGGGCGCCAGCGTCCCGGCCGCGCACCTGGTGTCCTACCTGCACCGCTACGACGCGGAGGCGGTCGCGCTGGCCTGCGCCCTGCCGATGCGGCTGCCGCACGCCCACCGGATGGTGGAGGCGTGCCGCCGCTCCGACGTGCCGGTGGTGGTCGGTGGCCGGGGCTTCGGCGACGACGGCCGCTGGGCGCGCGTGCTCGGTGTGCCCTGGGCGCCCGACGCGCCGGCCGCGGCGGATCTGGTGGCCGACGAGCGGGCGCTGCGCGAGACACCGCCCGCGCGGCTGGACCACCTGGCCGACGACGAGTACGCCAGCCTGGTCAAGCGGCGCGGCGAGCTGATCGACAGCGCCCTGGCCGATCTGCGGGAGCGGGTGCCGTCGACCGCCGACTACACCCCCGCGCAGCTCGACTCCACGATCAGCGACCTCGGCTACATCGTGGACTTCCTGGCCGCGGCGCTCTACGTGGACGACGCGACGCTGTTCACCGGCTTCGTCGAGTGGCTGGTGGAGATCCTGGTCAGCCGCGGGGTGCCGGCCGGCGCGGTGGGGTTGACGCTGGAGCACTATGGACACCAGCTTCGCGACTTCCCGCGCGCGGCCGCCTTCCTCGACCGGGGCCGGGCCCTGGTGGGCGGGTTGTCGGCGGCGGGCCGCTGACGGGCCCGCGGCTGGCCGTCGCATATACTTGCACCACTGCAAGGGTTCGCCTGCGGTGGGAGCGAGAGGGGCCACTGTGACGTTCACCGTCACGTACGCCCAGCGGGACGGGGGCGGCGCCCGCCTCCTGCTGGCCGGCGAACTCGATCTCAGCACGGCCGGCGAGCTGAACTCGACGATCGACCGGCTGGTCGCCGAGGGGCGGCGCGAGCTGCTGCTCGATCTCACCGGCCTGACGTTCTGCGACTCCACCGGCATCGCGGCGTTCGTCCGCGGGGACAACCTCGTCGCCGCCGACGGCGGCTGGCTGCGGCTCACCGGGGCGACCGGCCGGGTCGCCCGGGTGCTCCAGGTGACCGGGCTGGCCGAGGTGCTCCACCACGACCGCGACACGGTCGACCCGACCGCGTCGGCCGCCTCCTGATCCGGTACATTTCCCCGCCAGCAGCCGGCCGTGTGCCGGGCGCCCTCCTCACCACGAAGCAGGTAACCCGATGGGTCAGACCAGCCCCAGCCCCGTTCGCATCCTCGTGGTGGACGACGACCCGGGTGACGTCCTGATGATCGAGGAGGCGCTCGCCGACTCGGACGTCGACAAGGTCATCGACGTGGTCGCCGACGGCCAGGAGGCGATGGAGTTCCTCCGCCGCGAGGGCCGGCACGCCGAGGCGCAGCGCCCGGACGTGATCCTGCTCGACCTGAACATGCCCCGGATGGACGGGCGGCAGGTGCTCGGCGAGGTCAAGGGTGACGAGAGCCTGCGGACCATCCCGATCGTCGTGCTGACCACCTCCAACGCCGACACCGACGTGGTCAGCAGCTACACGTTGCAGGCGAACGCGTACGTGACGAAGCCGATCGACCTGGACGACTTCAACGACGTGGTGCGCCGGATCGACGAGTTCTTCGGCCGGGTGGTCGTGCTCCCGAAGCACCAGTAGGGGCGCGGAGTCCGGGCCCCCGCATCCTGAACATTTTGCGGGAACGGCCGCGCCGGGCGCGTACCGACCCGCAGGATCGGCAGGTGGGGGACGTACCGGCTGCCTGGGGGGCGACGCATGAGGTTCTCGGTGGTGGAGGCCGGCTACGACCGGCGGCAGGTCGACGCCTGCCTGGACGAGCTGAGCCTGCGGCTGGGTCGGCTGGCGGCGCGAGCGGAGGGCGCCGCCGGGGCCGGCCGGGAGTGGGACCAGATCCGGTCGGACGCCCTGCACCTGTGCGACTTCCTGCACCGTCGTACCGCCCCGGTCGAGGAGGGCGCGTCGCGCCCCTCGCCGGCCGAACGGGAGGCCGCCGAGCTGCTGGCGGCGGCCCGCGCCGAGTTGGAGGCCGCCCGCGAGGAGGCCCGCCGGTTGCGGGAGGAGGCGTACGCCGAGGCGGTGCGCGCGCGCCGCGAGTTCGAGGCGGCCCTGCTGGCCCGCCGCCGCCGGGAGTCCCGGATCGACGAGATCCTGGCCGGTGCGCGGGGCGAGCGGGTGCCGGTGGACACCCCGGCCGCCGCGGCGAGCGTGCGGCCCGCCGGCACCGGGCGCAGCGCCGCCTGACCCGGGTCAGACCAGCGCCGCCACCACCGTCGAGGCGCGCTTCTCGTGCCGGGCGTACGCGTCCGGGTAGGCGGACACCTGCACCGCCTGGGCGGCGGCGGTGACGCTCATGTCCTCCCAGCCCGGCACCTCGCGAAGCGCGGCGTAGAAGGCGCGGGCGGCGTACGCCGGTCGCATGAGCTGGGCGACGGTGCCCCAGCCGCTGCTGGGCCGCTGCTGGAACAGCCCGACCGAGTCGTGGTCGGAGCCGCTGCCCTGGTGCGGGTGGTCGAAGGACTGCGGCAGCGCGTCGCTGGCCAGGTTGTAGAGGTCGCTCTCCTGCATGGCGGTGGCCACCGCCACGACCATGGCCCGGCGGGGCATCCTCATGTCCCGTCCCACGTCGACGATGGCCTTGGCGTTGTCCATCTGCCGCTGGTCCAGGCCGGCGACCGGGCGGGGGCGCTGCGCGCGTACCGGCTTCTGCGGCGGCTTCTTCGTCGCCGGGGCCGTGCTGGGTGTGGGAGCCGGCGGCGGCAGGGCCGCGGCGGCCGGTGGCGCGACCCGGGTGAAGTCGCGGGAGGCCCGCTGCTCGGCGGCGGCCCGGTCGGCGACCGCCTCGCGTACCTCCAGGTGCGCCGGGCCGCTCTCGCCGACGCCCGCCACGCCGATCAGGCCGAGGCAGCAGGTGACGCCGGTGGCCACCGCGACCCGGCCGGACACGGTCCGGGACGGGCCGCGCCGGGGCGGTTCCGGGGCACGGTGACGTCCCACCCGCCGTTCGGCTGATGCCGGGTCAATCGTTCGGCGAACCGGGCGGTTGGCGGGCAGCGGCTGATGATCGGACTCGTCGGGATGCACCCGCCGAGGCTAGAAAGCCTGCGGGCCGTTGCCATCGGGGTGATTGGTGGCATGCGCCACAATCCGCCGCATTGGCGGGCGACATTAGGTACTGCCGATCATGAGAAGCGCTAATGGTGCGTACCCGAAAGAATGCCTATGTCGGTTTCGGCAGTGCGAAACGGGCGTTCGGCGGCGCCGGTGGCGACTGACGCGCACCTCCACCGTTCGGCCGACGGTGCCGTGGTCGGCCGGCCCGCGCCCGCCGGCGGTCCGCCGACCCGCCGGATCGACCCCCGGCGATCCGGCGGCGCCCGCACCGGAGCCTCGTGGATCATGGCACGCCGCCGCGCGGCGTCCCGGGCGCTCGCTACGATTCCGACGGTGACGCAGCGAATGGCCGACGAGCGCCCGCCCGGCCCCCGCAGCCGGCGCGGCGCCCTCGTCATCGCCTGCGCCGTGCTGCTCGCGCTGCTGCTGGCCGGGCACCGGGCGGTGCCGAACGTACACGGCCTGGGCAGCCTGGTGGACAGCGTCACCCCGCTGCTCGGCGTCGCCGTACCGCTGCTCGCGCTCGTGGCGCTGCTGCGCCGCTCCCGGGCGGCGTTGCTGGCGGTGCTGCTGCCGGCCCTGGTGTGGGCGGCGCTCTACGGGCGCGCGTGGCTGCCCCCGGCGGCCGCCGCGGACGGCGTCACGGTCCGGGTGGCCAGCCAGAACCTGCGTGCGGGCAACCCCGACCCGGCCGCCACGCTGGGCGCGCTCACCGGCGACGCCCCGGACCTGATCGGGCTCCAGGAGGTCGCCGACGGCGACCGGGTGGCGTCGGCGCTGGCCGGGCGCTACCCGCACCGGGCGGTGGTGTCGACTGTCGCGCTGTGGAGCCGGTGGCCGATCCGTGAGGCGCACGGCGTGGACACCGGGCTGGGCTGGGACCGCGCGCTGCGGGCCGTGGTCGCCGGGCCCCGGGGCGACCTGACCGTGTACGTGGTCCACCTCGGGTCCGCGCGGGCCGGGCACACCGCCACCCGGGACCAGACCGTCGCCGCGCTCGCCGACGCGGTGCGCGCCGACCGGTCCGACCGGCTGGTAGTGCTCGGCGACCTGAACACCGCCACCACCGACCGGGTCTTCGACCCGCTGACCCGGCTGCTGCGCGACGCGCAGGCCGAGGCCGGGCAGGGATTCGGCTTCACCTGGCCGGCGGAACTACCTGTCACCCGGCCGGACCACGTCCTCTACCGGGGGCTGACCCCGGCCACCGCCGGGGTGCTGCACACCCCGGCCAGCGACCACCGCGCGGTGACCGCCGGCTTCCGCTGGTGAGCGCTCAGTGCCGGCCGTTCTCCGCCGGGGTCACGGTGAGCCGGTGCCGGCTCGGGTCGCCGCTGGAGAAGGGCCAGAGCCGGTCGGCGTACGCGACCAGGTCGGCCAGCTGTTCGCGGGTCAGTCCCGCCGAGGAGATCTCGGCGTGCACGTCGGCCCGGTAGCGGCCGTCGTCGTCGCGGCCCAGCTTCGCCTCGGCGGTCACCTGCACGGTGTGCGCCTCGTCGGTGATCTCCCCGGCCGCCTCCACCGCCGCGTGGTGCAGGCAGGAGGCGAACGCCGCGGCCAGGAGCTGCTCCGGCGTCAGGCCGGTGCAGTGCGGCGCCAGCGGGGACGCCAGGGCGGAGGAGAGCCCGCCGTCGTCGGTGCGTACGTGACCGCCCGCCGCGGTCGCCGTGGCCGTCTCGGCCAGCCAGGAACTCGGATCCGGCATCGCGTTCCTCCCGTCACTCACCGGCCCGCGTTCCCGGACCCGCGGCGGCGAAACCGTGCCCGGGCCGGCAGTAGGAGCGCTCAGCCCACCCGGCCGCTGGTCGCGGCGTCGACGGCCATCGCCTCGGTGGCCTCGGCGGCGGCCCGGCTGGTCCACGGCGACACCTGCGGGACGCGCTGCCGGGGCAGGATCGCCGTCATCGGCACGTAGACCCGGGCGTCCACGGCCTCGGCCAGCAGCAACGCGGCCATCGGGCTGGTCGGCCGGGCACCCGGGTCGGCGTCGAGGCAGCTCCGGCACAGCTCGGCCACCTCGCCCGGCAGGCCGGGCACGTCGGGCAGCGGGCGGGGCGGCCGGCGGCGGCGCGACCCGAGCAGCTGGGTGGTGCTGCCGGCCTCGTACGGCAGCTCGCCGGTGAGGCAGTAGTACAGCAGCACGCCGAGGGCGTACATGTCCGCGGCCGGGGTGGCCGGCTGCCGGTCGAGCTGCTCCGGAGCCAGGTACGCGGGGGTGCCCACCACGACGCCGTCCGGGGTGTGGTCCGGTGCGCCGGCCGGGGTGGCGATGCCGAAGTCGAGCACCTTCACCCCGCACGGGGTGAGGATCACGTTCGCGGGCTTCACGTCCCGGTGCACGATGCCGTGGGCGTGCGCGGCGGCCAGCGCGGCGCACACCTCGGCGCAGACCCGTACCGCGATGCGCCAGTCCAGCGGCCCGCCACGCAGGTGCGCGGCGAGGGTCTCGCCCTCGGCCAGCTCCATCACGATGTACGGCACCGGCCGCCCGTCCGGCAGCGTCGCGGTGCCGAAGTCGTGCACGCTGGCCACGTTCGGGTGCACCAGCCGCGCCGCCGAACGCGCCTCGGCCCGGATCCGGTCCACCGAGCCGGCGTCGCCGTCCAGCGCGGGCGAGATGAGCTTCACCGCGACGGTACGGTCCAGCACGCGGTCGTGTGCGCGCCACACCTCCGACATGCCACCCAGGCCGGCTCGCTGTTCGAGCTCGTACCGCCCGCCCAGCGTCCTCATCGCCCACTCCTCGCCTCGTCCGGTGTGCCCTCCGGTCCCGCTACCCGGCCCCGGAGCTGTGCAAACCGCCGGGGGCCGCCGCCCCGGCGGGGTAGCTTCGCGGCGGGGGACTCGACGGACGGAGGGCGGCGGTGGCTCTGGTGCGCGTACGGTTCGTCGGCGGACCGGCCGACGAGCTGACCCGGGATCTGCCAGCCGGTCCGGGCGGTGCGCCGCCGCCCCGGTGGGTGCTGCGGCATCCGGAGGAACCGGCCGAGGGCGTGGCCGACCATCTCTACGAGCGCGACGACCACGCGTCGCCCGGTGGCTGGACGATGCGGTACGTGCACACGTTCCCGTTCGGCGCGACCGAGTGAGGCGGCACGGCGGCGCCGCCCGGGACGTCAGGCCGGCCGGACACCTGTGGTGCCGAGGATGACCGAGGCGACCAGTTCCGGATCGTCGTGCATCGGCACGTGCCCGCAGCCGGGCAGGTCCAGGTGCCGCGCGGCGGGCAGCCGGGTACGCGCCAGCGCCGCCTGCCGGTAGGGCAGGATCCGGTCCCGCGTACCCCAGGCCACAGTGACCGGCACCGTGGGCGCGCCCGCGTAGGCGTACCCCCGGCCCGCGCGGGCGACGGCGCGGAACGCCCGTGCCTGGCGCAGCGCGCGGGCGTCGGCGAGCGCGTCGTCGAGCGCCATCCGGTTCGGCCGGGCCAGGATCATGCCCATCGCCAGCATCCGCAGCGCGGGCGCGGCGAACAGGCGGCGCAGCACCGGCTCGGGCAGCCGGGCCGCGTTGCGGTGCAGGGACAGCACGGTCAGCGCCCAGCGCAGTTCGCGTGCGGTGCAGAAGCCGGCCGGTGACAGGGCGGTCGCGGAGGTGACCGCGCCGAGCGCGGCCAGCTCCAACGCGATCGCGCCGCCGAGGCTGTTGCCCGCGACGTGCGGGCGTTCCAGCCCGAACGCGGCGAACAGCTCGGCCATGGCGGCGGCCAGGCCGGACATGTCGGCGGGCAGCCCGGCGGCGGGCACCGGGGAGCGGCCGAAGCCCGGCAGGTCGACGGCGATGACGTCGTGCGCCTCGGCGAGGCGGTCCAGCACCGGCCGCCAGGCGCCACAGTGGTGACCGATGCCGTGCAGCAGCACCAGCGGCGGTCCGGCGCCCCGCCGCTCGTAGACGACGTCCACCGGCGTGGTCACGACCGCGCCCGCGGGGTGCTGGCGCCGAAGCCCCGGCCCAGCGCCCGGGACTGTTCCTCGATCAGCGGTACGGTGGCCCGGGCGGTCCGGCCCACCAGCCGGTCGGCCAGCGGGCTGACCAGCACCGACCGCACGGCCTGCACGCCCGCTACGGCGCGCGGCACGTACACCCGGCGGCTGCGGCGCTCGATCGCCCGGACGAACGCCTCGGCGCACTCGGTCACGGTGGTGGTGCGGCGCAGCGGCCACGGCAGCTTCGCCAGGGCCGTGGAGAAGGCCGGCAGATCGGCGCGCGCCTCGCGGACCAGGTCGGTGTCCACCCACGACGGATGGGCGGTGCCGACCGCCACCCCCCGGTGCGCCAGCTCCAGCCGGACCGCGTTGCCGAACTGCTCGACGCCCGCCTTGGAGGCGCAGTACGCGGCCATGCCGGGCAGCGCGGCGAACGCCGCCGCCGAGGAGACGATCAGCAGGTAGCCGCCCCGGTCGACGAGCGCCGGCACGGTCGCCGCGGCGGTGCGCATCACCCCGATCAGGTTGACCTCGACGGTACGCACCAGCGCCTCGACGTCGCCGACGGCGATCGTGCCCCGGTTGGCGACCCCGGCGTTGGCGACCACCGCGTCGATCCCGCCCAGTGCCGCCACGGTGCCGTCGACCGCCTCGGCCAGCGCCTGCTGGTCGGTGACGTCGGCGGCGAACCAGGCGTGTCCCGGGCCCAGCTCGGCGGCGAGCGCGGCGAGCCGGTCGGGTTCCAGCCCGACCAGTGCCAACCGGGCGCCGCGTGCGGCGGCGAGGCGGGCGGTGTGCTCGCCGATGCCCCGGGCCGCCCCGGTCACCAGCACCACCTTGCCGGCCAGCCGGCCGGACAAACGACCGTCGATGGACATGCCGGGAAGTTACCACCGGGTAGCCCGGGTGCGGAAGACCTCGCCGGACCTGGCCGGAACGCCGCCGCGCGGCGCGCACAGCTGGTACACAGGATCGGGACAGCCCGGCGACAGCGGGTCCGCCCACGATGGGGGCATGGTCATGAACGCGCAGTCCGCGCAGGGTCGCATCGAGCTGCGCCGACCGGACGGCGAACCGGTGCGGGTGCTTGTCGTCGACGACGAGCCGACACTCACCGACCTGCTCTCGATGGCCCTGCGCTACGAGGGCTGGCAGGTCGCCACCGCCGGCAGCGGCATGGCCGCGGTCACCACCGCCCGCCAGTTCCGCCCGGACGCGGTGGTGCTCGACGTGATGCTGCCCGACCTGGACGGCTTCCAGGTGCTGCGCCGCCTGCGCGAGCAGTTCCCGAGCGTGCCGGTGCTGTTCCTGACCGCCCGCGACGCCGTGGAGGAGCGCGTCGCCGGGCTCACCGTCGGCGGCGACGACTACGTCACCAAGCCGTTCAGCCTGGAGGAGGTGATCGCCCGGCTGCGCGCGCTGCTGCGCCGCTCCGGCTTCGCGGTCGCCGCCCGCGAGGAGGCGGTGCTCACCGTCGGCGACCTCACGCTGGACGAGGACAGCCACGAGGTGCGCCGCGGCGACGACCTGATCACGCTCACCGCCACCGAGTTCGAGCTGCTGCGCTACCTCATGCGCAACCCGCGCCGGGTGCTCAGCAAGGCGCAGATCCTCGACCGGGTCTGGAACTACGACTTCGGCGGCCAGGCCAACGTGGTCGAGCTGTACATCTCGTACCTGCGCAAGAAGATCGACGCGGGCCGCGCGCCCATGATCCACACATTGCGCGGGGCGGGTTATGTCCTCAAGCCCGCCGAGTGACGGGCGCGGCCGGCTGCGCCGCCGCCTGGCCGGCTGGTCGCTGCGCCGCCGCCTGGTGCTGTCCGTGGTGGCGCTGCTCGCGCTGGTCAGCGTCGGCATCGGCGGCCTGACCACAGTCGCGCTGCGGCACTTCCTGATCGACCAGATCGACAACCAGCTCAGCTTCGGCGACCGCCGGCCCGACGACCTCGAACGCTGGGCCCGGCGGGGCATGGACCAGCCGCGCCCGGGCCAGCGGCCCGGCCAACCGGACTCCGACGAGGTGGCGCCGGACCCCCCGGGCGGCTTCCCGCCGGGCTCGATCGCGGTCCGGGTGCCGGTCACCGGCGAACCCGTCGGCCGGGTCCGGTCGGAGAACGGCGACAGCGAGGAGGTGCCCAGCGCCGACCTGGCCGCGCTGGCCCGCGTACCCGTCGGTGAACGCCCGCGCACGGTCGTCGTCGGCGGCGACCGGGGCGAGTACCGGGCGGTCGCGCTGCGGTCGCCGCGCGGCGACGGCGACGTGCTGGCCCTCGCGATCCCGCTGGCCCAGGTGGACGACACGGTCATGTGGATGCTCGTCGCGCAGGCCGGGGTCATCGGCGCCGGACTGGTCATCGCCGGGGCCCTCGGCATGCTCATCGTCCGGGTCACGCTGCGCCCGCTCAACCGCGTCGCCGCCACCGCCGCCCGGGTCACCGAACTGCCGCTCGACCGCGGCGAGGTCGCCCTGTCCGTGCGGGTGCCGGCCGCCGACACCGACCCCCGCACCGAGGTCGGGCAGGTCGGCGGCGCGCTTAACCGGATGCTCGGCCACGTGGCCGCCGCGCTCGCCGCCCGGCAGGCCAGCGAGACCCGGGTACGCCAGTTCGTCGCCGACGCCAGCCACGAGCTGCGCACCCCCCTCGCGGCCATCCGCGGGTACGCCGAGGTGGCCCGCCGGGGCCGCCAGGAGGTGCCGCCCGACGTGGCGCACGCGCTGCGCCGCGTCGAGTCGGAGAGCACCCGGATGACCAGCCTCGTCGACGACCTGCTGCTGCTGGCCCGGCTGGACTCCGGCCGTCCGCTGGCCGCCGAGCCGGTCGACCTGACCGCCACGGCGGTGAACGCGGTCAGCGACGCGCACGTCGCCGGACCCGACCACCGCTGGCAGCTCGACCTGCCCGACGAACCGCTCACCGTCACCGGCGACGCCCACCGGCTGCACCAGGTGCTGGCGAACCTGCTGGCGAACGCGCGGGTGCACACCCCGGCCGGAACCACTGTCACCGTCCGGCTCGCGCCCGCGCCCGGCGGCGTCGAGCTGCGCGTCACCGACGACGGGCCGGGCATCCCGGAGCAGCTACAGCCGGAGGTCTTCGAGCGGTTCGCGCGCGGCGACAGCTCCCGCTCCCGCGCCCAGGGCAGCACCGGCCTGGGGCTGGCCATCGTCGCCGCCGTGGTGGAGGCGCACCACGGGCGCGTCGACGTGGTCAGCCGGCCCGGCCACACCGCGTTCACCGTCTGGCTCCCCGGATCCACAGCAGACGCATAGGCCACGCATGGCAGCGGGTCAGCGGGCGCTCCGAGGCTTGCCGGCATGGACAGAACCGAGAGCCTGCCGACCGCGCCCACGGCCGATCCACCCGGCGTCGAGCCGGCCCCCGCGCCCGTACCCCTGGAGACCCGCGCCGGCCGCGACCCGCGCTGGGCCCGGCCGGCCCTGCTCGGCCTGCTGGTCGTGACCACGCTGCTCTACCTGTGGGGACTGGGCGCCTCCGGCTGGGCCAACGCGTTCTACTCCGCCGCCGTGCAGGCCGGGTCGCAGAACTGGACCGCGTTCTTCTACGGTTCGTCCGACGCCGCCAACTCGATCACCGTGGACAAGACCCCGGCCTCGCTCTGGCTGATGGCGCTCTCGGTGCGCATCTTCGGCCTGAGCAGCTGGTCGGTCCTGGTGCCGCAGGCGCTGCTCGGCGTCGCGTCGGTCGGCGTGCTGTACGCGACGGTCCGCCGCTGGCACGGCCCGGCCGCCGGACTGCTCGCCGGGGCGGTGCTCGCGCTCACCCCGGTGGCGACGCTGATGTTCCGGTTCAACAACCCGGACGCGCTACTGGTGTTCCTGCTGGTCGCCGCCGCGTACGCCACGGTGCGCGCGGTCGAGACGGCGAGCACCCGGTGGATAGCGCTGACCGGCGTGCTCGTCGGCTTCGGCTTCCTCACCAAGATGCTCCAGGCGTTCCTGGTGATCCCGGTCTTCGCCGGGGTCTACCTGCTGGCCGCGCCGACCGGCCTCGGACGGCGCATCCGCCAGCTCCTGCTGGCCGGGCTCGCCGTGGTCGTCTCCGCCGGCTGGTGGGTGGCGATCGTCGAGCTGGTGCCGGCGAGCGCCCGCCCCTACATCGGCGGCTCGCAGAACAACAGCATCCTGGAGCTGACGCTCGGCTACAACGGCCTGGGCCGTATCACCGGCGACGAGGTGGGCAGCGTCGGCGGCGGTGGTGCACGGCCCGGCGGCGGTGGACCGTTCTCCGGTCAGGCCGGGCTGCTGCGGATGTTCGACACCGAGGTCGGCGGGCAGATCTCCTGGCTGCTGCCCGCCGCGCTGATCCTGCTGGTCGCCGGGCTGTGGCTGGCCGGGCGGGCGCCACGTACCGACCGGACCCGGGCCGGTCTGCTGCTCTGGGGCGGCTGGCTGCTGGTTACCGGGCTGATCTTCAGCTTCATGTCCGGCATCTTCCACGCCTACTACACGGTCGCCCTGGCTCCGGCGGTCGGCGCGCTGGCCGGCATCGGCGTCACCGGGCTGTGGCGGGCCCGTTCCGGTGCGGCTTCGGCTGCGCTCGGCCCGGCCGCGCCGGCCCGGTGGCGTGGGTTCGCCGCCACGCTGGTCCTGGCCGCCACGCTCGCGGTCACCGCCTGGTGGTCCTGGCGCCTGCTCGGCCGCACCCCCGACTGGCATTCCTGGCTGCGCCCCACGGTGCTGGCCGTGGGCCTGACCGCAGCCGTCCTCCTGGCCGCGCCGGCGTTCCTCACCCGCCCCCACCGGCCCGTTCCGCCTTCTCCCACCTCCCCGCCGTCTCCCACCTCCCCGCCCTCGCCCGGTTCCCCGCCCTCGTCGTTGATCAAGGAGTTTGTGTCCGGGAGCGGCGATCACGATGACGCGAACTCCTTGGTCGACTCGGGGGCAGGGAAGGGGGCGGCGGGGCCTCGGGGAGGGTTTGCCGGGCGGGTTGTGCGGTGGGTGGCGCCGGTGGTGTCCGTCGCCGGGATCGCGGTGGCGCTGGCCGGGCCGGCCGCGTACGCGATGCAGACCGCCGCCACCCCGCACAGCGGCTCCATTCCGAGCGCGGGGCCGGCCGGAGCGGGTGGCCTCGGTGGCCCGGGTGGCCCGGGCGGGCGGATGCCGGGCGGCGGGAACGGGCAGTTCCCCGGTGGTCCGGGCGGCGGGAACGGGCAGTTCCCGGGCTTCCCTGGCGGCCCGAACGGCACCGGCTCCAGCGGCACGGTCCCGGACGGCGGGGCGAACGCCGGTGGATTCCCCGGATTCCCGGGCGGTGGTTCGGCTCCGGGCGCGCCCGGCGGCAGCGGCACCGGCACCGGCGGCACCGGTCCGGAGCGTGGCACGGGCCCGGACGGCCGGGGCCAGCGCGGCGGGGGCATGGGCGGGCTGCTCGACGCCCGCGAGCCGAGCGCCGAGATGACCGCGCTGCTCACCGCCGACGCGGACCGCTACACCTGGGTCGCCGCCACGGTCGGCTCGAACAACGCCTCCGGCTACCAACTGGCCACCGGCCGGCCGGTCATGCCGATCGGCGGCTTCAACGGCAGCGACCCGTCGCCGACGCTGGCCCAGTTCCAGCGGTACGTCGCCGACGGGCGGATCCACTACTTCCTCGGCGGCGGCGGGTTCCGCGCCAACGGCGGCAGCAACGCCTCGGCCGAGATCGCCGCCTGGGTCGCCGAGACCTTCACCGCGACGACCGTCGACGGCGTGACCGTGTACGACCTGAGCAGCGGAAGGCAGGGCTGAGCGGTGGCGGAGACGTACGCGCCCCGGGCGGCTGTGCAGGCCCGGCCCGCCGCCGGCAGCGCGGTGCTCGACGTGGTGGTTCCGGTCTACAACGAGGAGGCCGACCTCGGGCCCTGTGTCCGGCGGTTGCACGCGCACCTGACCGCGCACTTCCCGTACCCGTTCCGGATCACGGTGGCCGACAACGCCAGCGTGGACGGCACCCCGGCGGTGGCGCGGGCGCTCGCCGACGAGCTGCCCGGGGTGGGGGTGCTGCGCCTGGACGAGAAGGGACGCGGGCGGGCGCTGCGCGCCGCGTGGTCGGCGTCGCCCGCGCCGGTGCTCGCGTACATGGACGTGGACCTGTCCACCGACCTGGCCGCGTTGCTGCCGCTGGTGGCGCCGCTCATCTCGGGGCACTCGGACCTGGCCATCGGCACCCGGCTGGCCCGGACCAGCCGGGTGGTCCGGGGCGCGAAGCGGGAGGTGATCTCGCGCGGCTACAACCTGCTGCTGCGGGGTGCGCTCGCGGCGCGGTTCTCCGACGCGCAGTGCGGGTTCAAGGCGATCCGCGCCGACGTGGCCGCCGGGCTGCTGCCGCTGGTACGGGACACCGGCTGGTTCTTCGACACCGAGTTGCTGGTGCTGGCGCAGCGGGCCGGGCTGCGCATCCACGAGGTGCCGGTGGACTGGGTGGACGACCCGGACAGCCGCGTCGACATCGTCGCCACCGCGCTGGCCGACCTGCGGGGCATCGGCCGGCTGGGCCGGGCGCTGGCCACCGGGGCGCTGCCGCTGGCGCAGCTACGCGCCCAGCTCGGCCGGGGACCGTTGTCGGCGCCGCCCGCGCGCATGCCGGCCGGTCTGCCGCGCCAGCTCGTGCGGTTCGCCGCGGTGGGCGTGGCGAGCACGCTCGCGTACCTGCTGTTGTTCCTGCTGGCCCGCGGACCGCTCGGGGCGCAGCCGGCGAACCTGCTGGCGTTGCTGCTCACGGCGGTGGCGAACACGGCGGCCAACCGGCGACTCACGTTCGGGGTCAGCGGGCGGCGGCACGCCGGCCGCCACCACCTCCAGGGCCTGCTGGCGTTCGCGCTGGGCCTGGCCCTGACCAGCGGCTCCCTGGCCGCGCTGCACGCCGCCATCACCACCCCGAACCGCGCACTGGAGCTGACCGTCCTGACAACGGCCAACCTGGCCGCGACAGCCCTGCGCTTCCTCCTGCTCCGCCTGGCCATGCACCACCGCCGGTAACCCCTCCCACCCGGTCGATCATGAGGTTGACGGCGCGACACGCCGGGCGCCGACACGGTCAACTTCATGATCGACGGGCGGGTGGCAGGGTGGGGAGCGTGTACCGGGAGTGGGCGGCAGTGGGGGTTCCGGGCGGGGTGCTGTGGAGCAGCGTGTCCAGCGGCAGCGAGACGCGGGTGCTGCCGGACGGGTGCGTCGACCTGCTCTGGTCCAGCCGGTCCGGGCTGCTGGTCGCCGGTCCGGACCGCACCGCGCACCTGTCGCGGTCGGCGCCGGGGGACCTGTGGATCGGGCTGCGCCTGCCGCCGGGCACCGGCCCGGCCGTGTTCGGGGTGCCGGCCGAGGAGCTGCGGGACCGCCGTGTACCGCTGGCCGACCTGTGGGGCCGTGCCGCCGCCGAGGTGACCGAGCGGGTCGAGGCGGCGCTGGCCGCGCCGGGCGGCGAGGCCGCCGGGGTGCTGACCCGGGTCGCCCGCGACCGGCTGCGCGCGGCCGGCGGCCCCGACCCGCTCGGCGCGCGGGTCGCCGCCCGCCTGGCCGCCGGGGCCACTGTGGCCGCGACCGCCGCCGAGGTCGGCCTCGGCCCGCGCGCCCTGCACCGGCGCAGCCGGGCCCTGTTCGGGTACGGCCCGAAGACGCTGGCCCGCATCCTGCGGATGCGCCGCGCGCTGGACCTGGCCCGCGCCGGTGCGCCGCTCGCCGAGGTGGCGGTGCGCAGCGGGTACGCCGACCAGGCCCACCTGACCCGCGAGGTACGGGAGCTGGCCGGGGTGCCGCCCACCCGGCTGCTCGGCCGCGACTGAGCGCCGGTCAGCCGGCGGCGGGCAGCGGGGCGAACAGGTCCACCCCGTTGCCGTCCGGGTCGTGCAGGACCGCGTACCGCTGGCCCCAGAACGCGTCCCACGGCGGCAGCTCACCGTGATGCCCCGCGCCGGTCAGCTCGGCGTACCAGCGGTCCACCTCGGCCGGGTCGGCGCAGCGGAAGGCCAGGCTCATCCGGTTGTTGCCGCCGGACGGGTCGAAGTCGGGGTGGAAGCTGCGGATCACCTCGACCGTGTCCCAGGCCAGCCGTACGCCGTTCGGCAGGGTGACCTCGACGTGCCCTTCCGTCTCGGCGCCGGCCGGGATCGGCAGCCCCAGCCGCCGGTAGAAGTCGAGCGTGCGGGCCATGTCGGTGACCACGGCCCCGATCAGATCGAACTGCGGTGTCATGCCGGCCACGGTAGACACGACCGGCCCGGCCCGTCTTGAACGGATCGGACGGGGGACGAGTGGCCGGTGTGGCCGCGCGGCCGCTCGCCGAGACGTTACGGTGGGGGACAAGTCCGGCTCAGAGCAATAAAGCTCCCATTCCGGGCGTGCACATGATGACCGGCGACGGAAGGAAAGCAGCCGTGACGCATCTGGCCTACCTGGACGCGGGATCCGGCAGTCTCATCGTGCAGGCGGTGGTCGGCGGGGTGGCCGGGGTGGCCGTGGCCGCCAAGCTCTACTGGCGTCGCCTGACGTCCCGGTTCCGGCGTCAGCCCACCGACCAGGGCCCGGCGGCGTGACGATTCCCGACACCGGCGTCCGCGTCGAACCCGGTTCCTTCCGCGACCCCGGCAACCGGGTGTTCCACCGGGGCGAGGAGGTGCTGCGCGGGCTCGACGAGCGCTCCACCCGCGACTGGCGGGCGCTGTCGGTCACCGACTTCTTCCGGCAGGCCACTGCCCGGGGACAGATCGTCGGCACCGAGGAGCTGACCCCGACCCCTGTCGACGCGCCCTGGACCACGGTGCTGCGGCACGAGCGGATCCCGTTCGTCTCGCACCCGTACGAGTGGTCGTCAGCGATGCTGCGCGACGCCGCGCTGCTGCACCTGGACGTGCTGCGGGCCGCCCTGGAAGCCGGCTTCACCACGAAGGACGGTTCCGCCTACAACGTGCAGTGGCGCGGCGCCCGGCCGGTCTTCATCGACGTCGGCTCGTTCGAGGCGCTGCGTGACGGCGAACCCTGGGCCGGCTACCGGCAGTTCTGCCAGACGCTGCTCTACCCGCTGCTCATCCAGGCCCACCTCGGGCTGGACTTCCAGCCGTTCCTGCGCGCCCGCGTCGACGGCGTCGAACCGGACCAGATGCGCCGGCTGTTCGGCGGCGCCCGGCGCTGGCGGGCCGGCGTTCCCACCCACGTGCACCTGCACGGCGCCATGCAGGCCCGCAACTCCGCCGCGAGCACCACCGACGTCCGCGCCCAGCTGCGCGCCGCCGGGTTCTCCCGCGAGCTGGCCCTGACCACGGTACGCGGACTGACGAAGCTGGTCCGCCGCCTCGACCACCGGCCCGGCGGCAGCCACTGGTCGGACTACCAGCGCACCTGCGCGTACTCGGTGCCGGACCGCCAGGCCAAGGAGGAGTTCGTCGACCGGGCGCTGGCCGCCGTCGGTGGCGGCTCGGCGCTGGATCTGGGCGCCAACGACGGCCGGTACGCCCGTATCGCCGCCCGGCACGCCGCGCACGTCGTCGCCGTCGAGCAGGACCCCGCGGTCGTCGACACGCTCTACCGCGCGCTGCGCGACGAGGGCGAGACACGGATCCTGCCGCTGGTGATGGACCTGGCCGACCCGTCGCCGGGCGGCGGCTGGCGCGGCGTCGAGCGGGCCGCGTTCGCCGACCGGGCCCGCGCGGACACCGTCCTGGCCCTGGCCGTCGTGCACCACCTCGCGATCGGGCGCAACGTGCCGCTGCCCGAGGTGCTCGACCAGCTCACCGCGCTCACCGCCACCGGCGGCAGCCTGGTGGTGGAGTTCGTCCACCCGGACGACCCGATGGCCCGCCGGCTGCTGGCCAACAAGCCCGACGGCCTGTTCCCGGACTACCGGCGCGACGCCTTCGAGACGCTGCTCGCCCGCCGGGGCCGGGTGGTCGCCCGCACCGAGCTGCCCTCCGGCACCCGCACGCTCTACCAGGTGGTGGTGGGTGGCTGAGGACACCCTCGCACCACCCCGGGACCACGCCGCCGTCCCGGTCCGGCGGGAACGCCGGCAGTGGTGGCGGGCCGAGGCGGCCCGGCTGGCCGAGGTGGTGGCGCTGGCCGGGCTGGTGGTCACCCAGCCGCTGCTCGACGTGCTCGGCCGCAGCCCCGACTTCTTCCTGTTCCACCGCGCCTCCCGGACCGACGTGCTGCTGCTTGTCGCCCTGATCACGCTCGCGCCGACGATGGTGCTCGCGCTGCTGGGCGCGCTGGCGCTGCTCGGCACGCTCGCGCTGCCCGCCGGGCGTCTCATCCGGGCCGCCGTGCACTCCGCGTTCGTGGGCCTGCTGCTCGCCGCGCTGGCGGTCCAGGTCGGCCGGCACGTCACGCCGCTGCGGGGCGTACCCCTGCTCGTCGTCGCCGGTGTGGCCGGTGCCGCCGGGGTGGCCGCGCACCGGCGGTGGCGGGCCCTCCGGCGGGTGCTGCGGGTGGCCGCCGCCGGGCCGCTGGTGTTCGTCGGGTTGTTCCTGTTCGCCTCGCCCGCCTCGGCGGTGGTGCTGCCGCGCGGCGAGGGCGGCGCGGCCGGTGTGGCCGGCGCGGGCGCGCACCCGCCGGTGGTCATGATCGTGCTGGACGAGCTGCCGCTGGTGTCCCTGCTCGGCCCGGACGGACGGATCGACGCCGCCCGCTACCCGAACTTCGCGGCGCTGGCCGGCGGGTCGACGTGGTACCGCAACGCCACCGGCGTCAGCGGCTGGACGCCCTACGCGCTGCCCGCGATGCTCACCGGACGCTACCCGGAGCGGGGCGTGGCGCCGCACTACTCGCAGTACCCGGACAACCTGTTCACCGCGCTGGGCGGCCTCTACCGGATCAAGGCCGAGGAGAGCATCACCCGGCTCTGCCCGCCGAGCCGCTGCGAGCAGGCCACCACCCCGGAACAGGGGCTCGGCGTGCTGGTCCGGGAGAGCGGCAGGCTGCTGGGCCGGATCGCCGCGCCGGTGGACAGCCGCGTCGACCCGGAGGACTCCTACCGCGAGCGGACCGCCGCCGAGGCCGGGCTGGACGCCGCCGAGCCGGTGCCTGACGACCCGAAGTTCCGCTGGGACACGCTCGACGACAACCAGCCGGCCCGGTTCACCTCGTTCCTGGCCGGGCTGCGCCCCGACAGCCGGCCCACGCTGCACTTCCTGCACCTGCTGATGCCGCACTCGCCGTGGGCGTACCTGCCGTCCGGGGCGCACTACACGGCGCCGGAGGACCTGCCGAACGACGGGGCCGGCTGGGTCGACCTGGCCCGTGCCCGGCACCTGGCCCAGCTCGGCTACACCGACCGGCTGATCGGCGAGACGCTGCGGACGCTGCGCGCCTCCGGCCTCTACGACAAGGCGCTGGTGGTGGTCACCGCCGACCACGGGGTGAGCTTCCGCCGGGACTGGCAGGGGCGGGGGATGGACGCCATCGACCACGCGGCGAACGAGGTGGCCTGGGTGCCGATGTTCGTCAAGGAGCCCGGCCAGCGCGCCGGACGCGTGGACGACCGCAACTGGGAGCACGTCGACCTGCTGCCCACCATCGCCGACGAGACGCACATGCGGGTGCCCTGGCGGATGGACGGCCGGTCGGCCAAGGCGGCCCCGCGCGAGCGGGCCGACAAGCGCTTCTACGACCGCCCCGGCCAGCCGGTCACCGTCACCGGCGGTGTGCCCGCCCCGCTTCCGCCGCTTCCCGTCGACCCGCTCGTCGGCACCCGGGTCGGTGACGTGCCGGTCGGCGGGACCGCCACGGTGGCGAACCGGCACGCGTTCGACGCTGTCGACCCGGCCCGTGGCGGGCTGCCCGCGCTGGTCTGGGGCACCGTGCCGGAGGGCGTACCCGACGGCACCCGGCTCGCCGTGGCGGTCAACGGGACGGTCGGCGCGGTGGTGCCCGTGGTGCCGCCGGACGCCGGTGGGCGGCGGTTCGCGGCACTGCTCGCCGACGACCGTCTCTTCGCCGCCGGAGCCAACCGGCTCGACCTCTACCGGGTCGGTGACGGCGGGGCGCTACGGCGGCTCACGCTGTCGTGACGGATCTCCCGAACGTGCCCATGGCCGCGCTCCCATCCGGTTTCCACAGCGCCTGGCCGGGAAACAGGTGACGCACACCTCACCCTCAAACCATGACGAGCGGTGTTCTCCGCGCCGTGATTACGGTAGAAGCGAAGGCAATTCAACGAAGATCTTGCCGGCGAAGCGAGGAACAGATGACGGAAGTCAAGCTCGACCACCCCGGTGGGCAGCTGTCGATGCCGGTGCAGTCCGCGGTTGAGGGCCCCGCCGGGATCGGGGTGAGCAAGCTGCTCAAGGAAACCGGGATGACCACGTACGACCCCGGTTTCGTGAACACCGCGTCCTGCTCGTCCGCCATCACCTACATCGACGGTGATGCCGGCATCCTGCGGTACCGGGGTTACCCGATCGACCAGCTGGCCGAGAAGTCCTCCTTCCTGGAGGTCTCCTACCTGCTGATCTACGGCGAGCTGCCGTCCCAGACGCAGCTCACCGACTTCAGCGAGCGGATCCGGCGGCACTCGCTGCTGCACGAGGAGATGCGCCGCTTCTTCGACGGCTTCCCCCGCGACGCGCACCCGATGGCCGTGCTCTCCTCGGCCGTCAGCGCCATCTCCACCTTCTACCAGGACAGCCTGGACCCGTTCGACTCCGAGCACGTGGAGATGTCCACGGTGCGCCTGATGGCGAAGGTTCCCACCATCGCCTCGTACGCGTACAAGAAGTCGATCGGGCAGCCGCTGCTGTACCCGGACAACTCGCTGGGCTACGTCGAGAACTTCCTGCGCATGACGTTCGGCGTACCGGCCGAGCCGTACGAGGTCGACCCGGTGGTCGCCCGGGTGCTGGACATGCTGTTCATCCTGCACGCCGACCACGAGCAGAACTGCTCCACCTCGACCGTGCGGCTGGTCGGCTCCAGCAACGCCAACCTGTTCGCCTCGGTCTCGGCCGGCGTGAACGCGCTGTTCGGGCCGCTGCACGGCGGCGCCAACCAGGCCGTGCTGGAGATGCTCCAGAAGATCCAGGCCGACGGCGGCGACGTCCGCTCCTTCGTGCAGAAGGTGAAGGACAAGCAGGACGGCGTGAAGCTGATGGGCTTCGGGCACCGGGTCTACAAGAACTACGACCCGCGCGCCGCCATCGTGAAGAAGGCCGCCCAGGACGTGCTCGGCCGGATGGCCAAGCCGGACCCACTGCTGGACCTCGCGGTGCAGCTGGAGGAGATCGCGCTCGCCGACGACTTCTTCGTGTCCCGGCGGCTCTACCCGAACGTGGACTTCTACACCGGCCTGATCTACAAGGCCATGGGCTTCCCGACGAAGATGTTCACCGTGCTGTTCGCGCTCGGCCGGCTGCCCGGCTGGATCGCGCAGTGGCGCGAGATGATCAACGACCCGGAGACGAAGATCGGCCGCCCGCGGCAGATCTACACCGGCGCCGCCGAGCGGGACTACGTCCCCGCCGCCCAGCGCTGAGGTGCAAGGAAGGGCCCCTTCTTAACGCCTCCGGTAGAGGAGGGGCCCCTTTTTAACACGCGGACGACGAAGGCCGCCGACCCTGCTCGGGTCGGCGGCCTTCGTCCTGTGCACCGGGGTGCGGGGCGTTAACAAGGTGCCCTTCCTCTACCCGGGGCGTTAAGAGGGGGCCCTTCCTTACCGCAGGCCGGCGGCGGTGAGGAGGTTGCCCTCGGGGAGGGCCGGCACTGGGTGGCCGTGGGCCATGCGGTGCTGGGCGCGGGCGGCGGTGAACGCCGGGTCGCCGGCGATGGCGGCGGCGTACGCGGCGGCCGTGCGGGACGCGATGGCCGCCCAGCCGTACTGCTCGTGCACCATGGCGCGGGCCCGACGGGCGAGCGCGCGGGCGTGGTCCCGGTCGGACAGCAGCGTGTGTACCGCCTCGGCCAGCCCGTCCGGGTCGTGCGGGGCGAACGTCATCCCGGTGACGCCCGGCTCGACGATCTCGGCCAGCCCGCCGGTACGGGCGACGGCGAGCGGCGCGCCCGCGGCGGCCCCCTCCAGCGCGACCATGCCGAACGGCTCGTAGATGCTCGGCACCGCGAAGCAGTCCGAGGCGGCCATCACGGCGGGCAGCTCGGTGCCGCCGAGGAACCCGGGCATGCTCACAGTGCCGCCGAGCCCGAGGCGGTGCACCTCGCGCTCCAGGTCGGCCTTGTACGGCCCGTCGCCGACGATCACCGCGCGCAGGCCGGGGTGCCGGTCGCGCAGCCGGGGCAGCCCGGCCAGCAGGTGTTGCACGCCCTTCTCGTACACCAGGCGGCCGGCGAACGTCACAAGCGGGCAGTCGGCGGCGAACCGGGCCCGCGCGGCGGCGACCGCCGAGGCGGGCACCCGCCAGCGGTGCGGCTCGACGCCGTTGGGCACCACGTCCACCCGGGCCGCGTCCACCCCGAACAGCGCGCCCACCTCGTCGCGCATGTAGCCGGAGCAGACGATCACCCGGCCGGACTCGCCGGCCAGCCAGTGCTCGACACCGTGGATGGTGCGGTTCATCTCCTCCGGCAGCCACCCCTGGTGCCGGCCCGCCTCGGTGGCGTGGATGGTGCTGACCAGCGGCACGTCCAGGTGCTCGCGCAGCGTCATCGCGGTGTGTGCGACGAGCCAGTCGTGGGCGTGGATGACGTCGTACGAGCCGGACTCGGTGGCACGCAGGGCGGCCCGGGTGAGCGTGTGGTTGAAGGCCATGGTCCAGGCCAGCAGCGAGCCTGTGGCGAGCGGGAACCGGACCGGGTCCTCGGCGGCGCGGACGACGCGTACGCCGTCGGCGTACTCCTCCAGGGGAGCGCCCTCGGCGTGGCGGGTGACGACTGTGACCTCGTGTCCGGCGGCGGCCAGCGCCACTGACAGCGCGTGCACGTGGCGGCCGAGCCCGCCGACGAGCACCGGCGGGTACTCCCACGACAGCATCAGGATGCGCCGGGACCGGGGCGCGGACCCGACCGGCGACGGGGGCGCCGGGCGGGAGGTGAGGGTGGGCCGGTGGAGCCGGTCCGTCGCGGTGGCGGGCTGCGCGCCGACCCGCAGAGTGGTCACGTGGATCTCCGTCCATGCATGGTGAGGCACGCCGGCTTCGGTGGCGGCGTCGAGCGATGGTGAGGGGTGGCCGAACGGCCGGGCGGGCCCGCGGGCGCAGGTCCGGATCCAGGAAAGTCCATCCGCGGCCGGCGCGCATCTCGAAAGGGGCGATCGTGACGGATGACACCCGAACGTCTATCCGTTCTCAGGAGGGTGGATTCGGTTACGGTCCGAACGGATGGATTGGTCGTGGCGACGACTGGGCATCACCGGCGTGCGCATCGGCGGTCTCCCCTGTCCGGTGCGCTCACGATCATGGGCCGAAGGAGCGACATGCAGGTCTGGCCGGGCGAGAGCTACCCCCTCGGCGCCACGTACGACGGGATGGGCACCAACTTCGCGATCTTCTCCGAGGTGGCGGAGAAGATCGAGCTCTGCCTGTTCGACGAGTGGGACATCGGCACCGAGCGCCGGGTGGAGCTGCGCGAGGTCGACGCGTACGTCTGGCACGCCTACATCCCCGGCGTCGAGCCCGGCCAGCGCTACGGCTACCGCGTGCACGGGCCGTGGAACCCGGCCGAAGGGCTGCGCTGCAACCCGCACAAGCTGCTGCTCGACCCGTACGCGAAGGCGGTCGACGGGGAGGTCACCTGGCACCCGTCGGTCTACGACTACGAGGTCGGCGGCGACCCGGACCGGATGAACACCGTCGACTCGGCGCCGTACATGCCGAAGTCGGTGGTGGTGAACCCGTACTTCGACTGGGGCAACGACCGGCCGCCGCGCACCCCGTACCACCACTCGGTGATCTACGAGGCGCACGTGCGCGGGCTGACCATGCGCCACCCGGGCATCCCGGAGGAGCTGCGCGGCACGTACGCGGCGATCGCCTCACCGGTGATGATCGAGCACTTCAAGCGGCTCGGCGTGACGGCTGTGGAGCTGATGCCGGTGCACGAGTTCGTGCACGACCACCGCCTGGCCGACCTGGGGCTGCGCAACTACTGGGGCTACAACACCATCGGCTTCTTCGCCCCGCACCACGGCTACTCCGCGCTGGGCCGCCTCGGCCAGCAGGTGCAGGAGTTCCGGGGCATGGTCAAGGCGCTGCACGCCGCCGGCATCGAGGTCATCCTCGACGTGGTCTACAACCACACCGCCGAGGGCAACCACCTCGGGCCGTCGCTGAGCTTCAAGGGCATCGACACACCCAGCTACTACCGGCTCTCCGAGTCCGACCGGCGCTACTTCGTCGACTACACCGGCACCGGCAACAGCCTCAACGTGCGCAGCCCGCACTCGCTGCAACTGATCATGGATTCGCTGCGCTACTGGGTGACCGAGATGCACGTCGACGGCTTCCGGTTCGACCTGGCGGCCACGCTGGCCCGCGAGTTCTACGAGGTGGACCGGCTGTCCACGTTCTTCGAGGTGGTGCAGCAGGACCCGGTGGTCGGCCGGGTCAAGCTCATCGCCGAGCCGTGGGACGTCGGCCCCGGCGGCTACCAGGTCGGCAACTTCCCGCCGCAGTGGACCGAGTGGAACGGAAAATACCGCGACACGGTCCGTGACTTCTGGCGCGGCGAGCCGGCCACGCTCGCCGAGTTCGCCTCCCGCATCTCCGGCTCGGCCGACCTCTACCAGGACGACGGCCGACGCCCGTTCCACAGCATCAACTTCGTCACCTGCCACGACGGGTTCACGCTCACCGACCTGGTCTCCTACAACGACAAGCACAACGAGGCCAACGGCGAGGACAACCGGGACGGCGAGAGCCACAACCGGTCCTGGAACTGCGGCGTCGAGGGGGAGACCGACGACCCGGGCGTACGCGCGCTGCGTGCCCGGCAGCGGCGCAACTTCCTGGCCACGCTGATGCTGTCCCAGGGCGTGCCGATGCTCGGCCACGGCGACGAGCTGGGCCGCACCCAGCGCGGCAACAACAACGCCTACTGCCAGGACAGCGAGATCGCCTGGGTCGACTGGGACCGGGCCGACGACGAGCTGCTGGACTTCGTCCGCCGGCTCACCGACTTCCGCAACCGGCACCAGGTGTTCCGCCGCCGCCGGTTCTTCACCGGCCTGCCGGTGGGCGGCCGGGCCACCGGTTCCGGGCTGCCGGACCTGGCCTGGTACACCCCGGACGGCCGGGAGATGACCGGCGAGGACTGGGGCAACGACTTCGGGCGTTCGGTGGCCCTGTTCGTCAACGGCGACGGCATCGGCGAGCGCGGCCAGTACGGCCAGCGCCACCGGGACGACTCGTTTCTGCTGCTGTTCAACGCGCACGACGCGCCGCTGGACTTCACGCTGCCGGGCGAGGAGTTCGGCAGCGGGTGGGAACTGGTGATCAGCACCGCGGAACCCGACCCGGAGAAGACGACGCTCGTCGAGGCGGGCGGCACGGTCTGCGTGCCGGACCGCTCGCTGCTGGTCCTGGAGAGGACGGCCTGACCGATGCCCGACACCCCTCGCTCGACCTACCGGGTCCAGGTGCGGCCCGGCTTCGACCTGGACACCACCGCCGAGCTGACGGGCTACCTCGCCGCGCTCGGCGTCACCCACCTCTACACCGCGCCCCTGCTCACCGCCACCCCTGGCTCCACGCACGGCTACGACGTGGTCGACCACCGCGCGGTCAACCCGCAGCTGGGCGGCGAGGCCGCGCGGGCGCGGCTGGTCCGGGCGCTGCGCGCGGCCGGGCTGGGCCTGGTCGTGGACATCGTGCCCAACCACGCCGGGGTGGCCCGGCCGGAGGCCAACCCGGCCTGGTGGGACGTGCTGCGGCGGGGACGCGACTCGGCGTACGCGCGCTGGTTCGACATCGACTGGGACCGCGGGCGGCTGCTGCTGCCGGTGCTCGCCGACACCGCCGACGCGCTCGACGACCTCAAACTCGTCGGCGGGGAGCTGCGCTACCACGAGCACCGCTTCCCGGTCGCCGACGGCACCGGCGACGGCACGCCCCGCCAGGTGCACGACCGGCAGCACTACGAGCTGGTGAACTGGCGGCGCGGCGACGCCGAACTGACGTACCGCCGGTTCTTCGCCGTGTCCGACCTGGCCGGCCTGCGGGTGGAGGACCCGGAGGTGTTCGACGCCACCCACGCGGAGATCCTGCGCTGGGTCGACGCCGGGGAGGTCGACGGCATCCGCGTCGACCACCCGGACGGGCTGCGCGACCCGGCCGGCTACCTCGCCCGGTTGCGCGCCGCCGCGCCCGGGAGCTGGCTGGTGGTGGAGAAGATCCTGGAGTACGGCGAGGACCTCCCGGACTGGCCGGTCGACGGCACCACCGGCTACGACGCGCTGGCCGCCGTGTCCGGGTTGTTCGTCGACCCGGACGCCGAGGCCGACTTCACCGCGCTGGACGGCCGCCTCACCGGGCGGCACACCTCGTGGGAGGACCTGACGCACGCCACCAAGCTGGAGGCCGTCACCCGGCTGCTCGCCGCCGAGCTGACCCGGCTGGCCGCGCTCGTGCCCGAGGTGCCCGGCGAGCAGGTCCGCGCCGCCCTGGCCGAACTGGCCGCGTGCTTCCCGGTCTACCGCGGCTACCCGCCCTCCGGCGCCCGGCACCTGGCCGCCGCCCGCAGCGAGGCAGGCCGCCGCCGTCCCGACCTGACCGGCGTGCTGGACGCGGTCACCGCCCGGCTACGCGACCCCGGACACGAGCTGGCCGCCCGGTTCCCGCAGCTCACCGGCGCGGTGATGGCCAAGGGCGTGGAGGACACCGCCTACTACAGGTGGAGCCGGTTCGTCGCCCTCAACGAGGTCGGCGGCAGCCCGGCCCACTTCGGCGTGCCAGCGACCGAGCTGCACCGCTTCGCCGCCGCCCGGCACGTGCGCTGGCCGGCGAGCATGACCGCGCTCTCCACCCACGACACCAAACGCGGCGAGGACGTCCGCGCCCGCCTCGCGGTGCTGTCCGAGCTGCCCGGCCGCTGGGCCGAGCGGGTCGCCGACTGGATGTCCCGGGCGCCGCTGGCCGACCCCGCGCTGGCCCACCTGCTCTGGCAGACCGCCGTCGGGGCGTGGCCGATCGAACGGGACCGGCTGCACGGGTACGCCGAGAAGGCCGCCCGGGAGGCGTCGGTCGCCACGAGCTGGGCCGATCCGGACCCGACCTTCGAGCACGAGCTGCACGCCCTGGTCGACCGGATGTACGACGACCCGGAACTGCACGCGCAGATCACCGCGTTCGCCGCCGAGATCACCCCGCCCGGCTGGTCGAACGCGCTCGGGCAGAAGCTGGTGCAGCTCGCCATGCCCGGCGTGCCGGACGTCTACCAGGGCACCGAACTGTGGGAGAACTCGCTCGTCGATCCGGACAACAGGCGGCCGGTCGACTTCGCCGTACGCCGGGACCTGCTGGCCCGGCTCGACGCCGGCTGGCGGCCCGCGGTGGCCGCCGACGGCGCGGCCAAGCTGCTCGTGGTGTCCCGGACGCTGCGGTTGCGCCGAGACCGCCCGGACCTGTTCGGCGGCTACCGGCCGGTGCCGGCGCGCGGCCCGGCCGCCGCGCACGCGGTGGCCTTCGACAGGGGCGGCGCGGTGGCGGTGGCGACCCGGCTGCCGCTGCGGCTGGCCCGCTCCGGCGGCTGGCGGGACACGGCGGTGTCACTTCCCGTTCACGAGTGCACCGACTTGTTCACCGGACGGGTCTACAGTGGTTCTGAGCTGCTCCTGGATGATCTGCTGAGCACCTACCCCGTCGCCCTCCTCGCACCCACCGACTCTGTGGAGGCCGCCGCATGACCGAGTTCACGGTATGGGCGCCCGAGGCCACCCGGATGCGGCTGCGCCTGCCCGGCGTCGCCGACCACGAGATGCGTCAGGGGCCGGACGGCTGGTGGCGGGCCGAGGTGCCCGACGCCGGGCCGGGCACCGACTACGCGTTCCTGCTCGACGACGACGAGCAGGCCCTGCCCGACCCCCGCTCGGCCTGGCAGCCGGCCGGGGTGCACGGGCCCAGCCGGCTCTACGACCACGCCGCGTTCGCCTGGACCGACGCCGGCTGGACCGGCCGGCAACTGCCCGGCAGCGTGCTGTACGAGCTGCACATCGGCACGTTCACCCTCCAGGGCACGTTCGACGGGGCGATCGCGAAGCTCGACCACCTGGTCGACCTCGGCGTGGACATGGTCGAGCTGCTGCCCGTCAACGCGTTCAACGGCGAGTACAACTGGGGTTACGACGGCGTCTGCTGGTACGCCCCGCACGAGCCGTACGGCGGCCCGGACGGCCTGAAACGGTTCGTCGACGCCGCCCACGCCAAGGGCCTGGGGGTGATCCTCGACGTCGTCTACAACCATTTCGGGCCCTCCGGGGCCTACGCGCCGCGATTCGCGCCGTACCTCACCGAGCAGAGCAACACCTGGGGCCGCACCGTCAACCTGGACGGCCCGCACTCCGACGGGGTACGCCGCTACATCGCCGACAGCGTGCTGGGCTGGCTGCGCGACTACCACGTCGACGGGCTGCGGCTGGACGCCGTGCACGCCATGCCGGACGGCCGGGCCGTGCACTGGCTGGAGGAGGTCGCCGCCGAGGTCGAGGCGCTGTCGGCGCACCTGGGCCGGCCGCTGTCGCTGATCGCCGAGAGCGACCTCAACGACCCGCGCCTGATCACGCCCCGCGAGGCGGGTGGGTACGGCCTGCACGCCCAGTGGAACGACGACGCCCACCACGCGCTGCACACGCTGCTCACCGGCGAGCGGCAGGGCTACTACGGCGACTTCGGCTCCCTGGAATGCCTCACCGACGTGCTGACCGGCGGGTTCTTCCACGCCGGCACCTGGTCCAGCTTCCGGGGCCGCAGTCACGGCCGCCCGGTCGACAGGCAGCGCACGCCCGGCCACCGCTTCGTGGCGTACCTGCAGAACCACGACCAGATCGGCAACCGGGCCACCGGCGACCGGATCTCCGCCACGCTCTCGCCCGGCCTGCTGCGCGTCGGCGCGACGCTGCTGATGACCGCGCCGTTCACGCCGATGCTGTTCATGGGGGAGGAGTGGGCCGCCGCCACGCCGTGGCAGTTCTTCACCAGCCATCCCGAGCCGGAACTGGCCGCGGCGGTCGCCACCGGCCGCCGGCGGGAGTTCGCCGACCACGGCTGGGCCACCGACGACGTGCCCGACCCGCAGGACCCGCAGACGTTCCTGCGGTCCCGGCTGGACTGGGCCGAGCTGGACAAGCCCGAACACCGCGAGACGTACGACCTCTACCGGCGGCTGATCGCGCTGCGCCGCTCCCGGGCCGACCTGTCCGACCCCCGGCTGGACCGGGTCGACGTCCGTCACGGCGACCGGTTCCTGGTGATGCGGCGCGGCGACACGCTCGTGGTGGCGAACCTGGCCGACCGGGCGCAGCGGATCAACCTGCCCGGTGTGGTACGCCGCGTGCTGCTCACCACCTCCGAGGGCGTCACGGTGATGCGCGACGGCATCGAGCTGCCGCCCGAGTCGGCAGCCATCGCGGCGCTCTGACCGCTCACCGGTGAAGTTTGCGCCGTACCGCCTCGGCGTCGGCGTGACCGAGCTCCTCGTACAGCGCGAGTGACCGCCGCCAGGCGTCCCGGGCCGCGTCCGCCCGCCCGGCCGCGGCCCATGTGTCGCCGAGGTGGTCCAGCACGATGCCTTCGGCGTGCCGGTCACCGATCTCGGCGAACAGGGCGAGGGCCTGCTGGTAGCAGTCCACGGCGTGCTCGTACTCGCCCAGGTGGTGGTGGGCGAAGCCGATGCTGTCCCACGTGTTCGCCTGCCCGTACGCGCTCCCTGCCTGCTCGGACAGGGCGAGCGCGCGGCGGCAGAAGGTGATCGCGTCGTGGTGCTCGCCGAGCTGCGAGTGGTACCAGCCGATCGCGTTGAGCGCGACCGCCTGCTTGAGCGGGCTGCCGACCCGTTCGTAGAGGGCGAGACTTCGCCGCGCGTGCGGCAGGGCCTCCCGGGGCTGCCGCTGCCGGTCGTGCAGCATGCTGAGGTCGAAGTGGGTGTGCGCCCGCCCCTCGTCGTCGCCCAGCGCGGCGAACAGATCCAGCGCGGCGAGCAGGTTGCGCTGCGCCTCGGCGTACCGGCCGAGGTTGGAGCAGGCCCCGGCCAGGAGCCGGTGCGCCTGGGCCTGGGCCGGGCGGTCGCCGGACCGCCGGGTCGACTCGACCGCCCGGCGGGCCACCGCGGCCCAGTCGTGCCAGTGGCCCTGCCTGTCGAAGTAGGTCGCCAGGGTCCACGAGAGCTGACCGGTGGCGACGTCGAGGCCGGCGCCGGCGGCGTACTCGATGGTCGCGAGGAGCACCTGATGTTCGCCGGTGAACCAGGCCAGCGCCGCCGCCAGGTCGTCGAGCCGTTCGGCGGTCACCCCCGGCGCGGCGGGGGCCAGGGTCAGCGGATCGCGCTGCGGGGACAGCAACAGCGCGGCCGCGTGCGCGGTGTGCAGGTGGTGGTCGACCAGCCGGCGCAACGCGGACCGGGAACCGGCCGGGTCGCCTCTCGCCCGCTCGACCGCGAAGCTCCGGACCAGGTCGTGCATGCGGTACCGGCCGGCGACGTGTTCCTGCACCAGGTGCGCGTCGAGCAGTTCGCGCAGCGGCCGGCGCAGCTCGTCGGGCGTACGGGCGGTCAGGCTGGCCGCCGCGGCCCGGCCGATGTCCGGGCCCGGGGCGAGGCCGAGCAGCGCGAACACCTCGGCCGCAGCCGGGGTGAGCGCCGCCAGCGATCGGGACAGCACCACCCGCAGGTTCGTCGTCACCTCGTCGCCGGCCAGCACGTCCAGCGGGCTGACCGCTGTGGTCAGCTCGGCCGCGACGGACGACAGGGCCAGTTCGGGGTTGAGTGCGGCGCGGGCCGCCACGATCCCGAGCGCCAGGGGCAGACCCCCGCAGAACCGCAGGATGTCCGCGACGGCGTCCGGCTGTCCCGCCACCCGCGTGGCGCCCACCTGCCGGACGATCAGCTCGCGGGCCTCGTCGTCGGGCAGCACGTCCAGCGGCAGCGGTCGCGCGCCGTGGGTGGTGACGAGACCGGCCAGCTGCCGTCGGCTGGTCACCAGGACCGCGCTCGTGGGGGTGCCGGGCAGCAGCGGGATCACCGTGGCGGCGTCGCGGGCGTCGTCGAGGACCACCAGCAGCCGGCGGCCGGCGACGAGCGTGCGGTACAGCGACGCCCGGGCCTCCGGATCGGCCGGGACACGCGCCGGCTCGACGCCGAGCGCCTCGAGGAAGCCGCGCACCGCGACCGGCCACCCCACCGGGTCCGAGGTCGGGTCGAAGCCGCGCAGGTTGACGTAGAGCTGCCCGTCGGGGAAGCGATCGGCGTTGGCGTGCGCCCACCGCAGGGCGAGCCAGGTCTTGCCGACACCACCGCCGCCACCGATGGACGAGATCACCACCGGGGGCGCGGCGCCGTCCGGGCGTCCCGCGTCGCCGAGTTGTTCGTCGAGGCGCGCGAGCTGGGCGGTCCGGCCGGCGAAGACGCCTGGTGACGCGGGTAGCTGCCGGGGCACGGTGCCCCCACCCCGTGCCGTGCCGGTCGGGCCGGTGGCCGTCGCGCTCGGTTCTTCGCCGCCCGCCGGCTCCGGCGGTGCGACCGCCGTGTCGGCGGTGAGGATCTGCTGGTAGAGCTGTGCCAGCGGCGGGCTGGGGTCGGCGCCGATCTCGGCGGCCAGCCGGCGGCGCAGCCGGTGGAAGTGTTCGAGGGCGTCCGCCTGCCGCCCGCACCGGTACAACGCGAGCATCGCCTGCGCCGCGAGGCGCTCGTCCCACGGGTGCCGGCCGCTCAGATCCAGCAGGTCGGGGAGAAGGCGGGCGTGCGCGCCCCGGCGCAGCGCGATGTCGTTGCGGTCCAGCGCGGCCGCGAGCCGCTGCCGGTCGAGGGTCTGCCGGTAGGCCGTCAGCCACGGCGTGGTCAGCCCGTCGAACGCGTCGCCGCGCCAGAGCCCCAGCGCCCGCTCCAGGCAGCCGATCGCCGTGGCGTCGTCCGCGGCGCGCCGGGCCCGCTCGGTCAGCGCGCGGAAGCGGTGCAGATCGACGCGGTCCGGATCGACGGCGAGCAGGTAGCCGGGATGGCGCCGGACGATACGGACCTCGTCGGCGCCGGCCAGCGCCTGCCGCAGCCGGGACAGGTAACCACGCAGCGTGGCGGCGGCCCCGTCCGGCACCTCGTCGCCCCAGACCCGGTTGATGAGCTGTCCGGTCGGGACGACACGGTTGGGCTCGACCAGAAGAGCGGCGAGGACGCACTGCTGACGGGCGTGACCGATCCGGACCGTCCGGCCGTCGACCCGGACGTCCAGGTCGCCGAGCACCCGGAACTCCACCGCCACGGGCTGTCACGGTAGCCGCGTGCGGTCATGGTCGGACCGGGCTTGACGACGATCCGACAGGCGGGGGCGCGACGGTGCGCGGGGCCCGTTCTCCGAGCCCCGCGCACCGCCGTGCCGACGGGATCACGGGCAGTTGACCACGATTTCCACACTGGGCCGGCAGTCGTCGAACACCACGTCCGGGCCGCCGTCACCGTCGTCCACGCCGGGACCGCCGACCAGGGTGTCCCCGCCCTTGTCGCCGAAGAGGTGGTCGTCGTTGCTGCCGCCGTCCACGCGGTCGTTGCCGTCCAGGGCGCTGGGCCCGATGAACCGGTCCCCGTGGATGGTGTCGGCGCCGCCGTCGCCGTGGAGGTTGTCGTCACCCAGGTCGCCCCAGATGTCGTCGCCGTTCAGCCCGCCGTAGACGATGTCGTCGCCGGTGTTGGCCTTGATGTCGTCGTTGCCGGCGAGGCCGCAGATGATGTCGTCGTAGACGCTTCCGACGATGACGTCGCGAAGGGTCGTGCCGATGATGAACTCCGGGCCGTTGGTGTTGGGGCTGACGTAGCGCCCTCCGGCGACGACGTACACCGTGGTGTACCCGGCCGGCACGGGCGCCCCGGAGTACGGGCCGCAGTCGGCGGGGACCACATAGGCCGCCGACGCCGGGGTGGCGCCGCCGGCCAGGCCCGCGGCGGCCAGGCCGAGCGCCCCGATCACCGAAGCGACGGTACGCGGGGTGAAGAGGTGATTGTGTGACATGACGCTTCTCCTTGCGGTTGTTGTGTACGAGAAGCGTCACCGGCGAGCGTTCAGCGGACGTGCAGCAAACGTGCAACCGGGGCGGGGAGCGGTGAGTTCGTCCGGGGGGCGTGGTTCCATCTCTGACGACCCGACCCTGGAGGCTTCATGTCCGACACGCTGACCCGCCGTGAGCTGTGGGCGCTCGCGCACGCCGAGCGCGCCGCACTCGCCGACGACCTCGCCGGACTCGACGCGGCTCAGTGGGCGCGGCGCTCGCTGTGCGGCCGGTGGACGGTGCAGGAGGTGGTCGCGCACCTGACCGCGGCGGCGAGTGTCGGCCGCGCCCGCTGGGTCGCCAGCGTGGTCGGCGCCCGGTTCGACTTCGACCTGCACAACGACCGCCGGCTGGCCGAGCACCGGGGCGCCGGCCCGGGGGAGACGCTCGACCGGTTCCGCCGGATCATCGGCAGCACCACGTCGACGTTCGGCCCGACCGAGGCGTGGCTCGGTGAGGTGGTCGTGCACGCCCAGGACATCCGGCGTCCGCTCGGCCTGGCAGGGACGCCCTCGGTCGAGGCGGTCACGCCGGTCGCCCGGTTCTACGCCGGGCGGGACTTCACAGTGAACGGTCGCAGCGCCATCGACGGCCTGCGGGTGGAGGCGACCGACGGGCCGTTCACCGCCGGCACCGGTCCGTTGGTCAGCGGCACCACCCTCGCGCTGACGATGGCGATGGCCGGGCGGGCCGCCTATTGCGACGACCTCACCGGGCCGGGCGTGCAGACGCTGCGGGAACGCTGCACGCCTGCCTGACGACGGCCGGCGGCGTCGGGAACGCGGGAGAGCCGCCGGTCGGGTGCTTGCGGCGGGTCCGGTCGGCGCGGCGGATCCCGATCACCGCGGGCGAGACCGATCGGCGCGGGCAGGGTGCCAGGGCGTCGGCGGCCCGGGTCACGACCTCGGCAGTGTCAGGATCTCCGCGCCGTCGTCGGTGATGGCGATGGTGTGCTCGCTGTGCGCGGTGCGGCAGCCGGTCGCGCTGCGCAGCGTCCACCCGTCGGCGTCGGTGACCAGCGTGGCGGTGTCCGCCATCACCCACGGTTCCAGCGCCAGCAGCAGCCCGGGGCGCAGCGGGTAGCCGCGCCCGGGCCGGCCGGTGTTCGACACGTGCGGGTCCTGGTGCATGGTCGAGCCGACACCGTGACCGCCGAACTCGGTGTTGACCGAGTAGCCGGCTTCGGTGAGGACCGAGCCGATGGCGTACGAGAGGTCGCCGACGCGCGCGCCGGGACGGGCCGCGGCGATCCCGGCGCGCAGCGCCCGCTCGGTGGCGTCGATCAGCGCGACGCTCTCCGCGGGCCGGGCCTCGCCGACGAGGAAGCTGATCGCGGAGTCGGCCACCACCCCGCCCAGCGAGACGGCCAGGTCGAGGCTGAGCAGGTCGCCGTCGGCGAGCGCGTAGTCGTGCGGCAGCCCGTGCAGCACCGCGTCGTTCACCGAGGTGCAGATGTAGTGGCCGAACGGTCCGCGCCCGAACGACGGCTCGTAGTCGACGTAGCAGGACTGCGCCCCGGCCTCGGTGATCATGCGCTGTGCCTGCCTGTCGATGTCGAGCAGGTTCGTGCCGACGGTGGTGCGGCTACGCAGCGTCCGCAGGATGTGGGCGACCAGGGCGCCGGTGTCCCGCGCCCGCCGTACGTCGGTGGGGCTCAGGATCTCGATCATGCGGGCGCCTTCCTCGCGCGACCAATAAGTATCCCGGTCATGTTATCCCGGTATTAGAATCCTGGCATGGTCCGGTTGCCCCTCACCCCCGCCGAGGTCGAGCGCGGGCAGCGTCTGGGCGCGCTCCTGCGCCGTGCCCGTGGGGAGCGCTCGATGCTGCTCACCGCGCTCGACGCCGGCGTGTCGCCGGAGACGCTCCGGAAGATCGAGTCCGGCCGGGTCGCCACGCCCGCGTTCCCCACCATCGCGGCCATCGCCGACGTCCTCGGTCTCTCCCTCGACGAGGTGTGGTCCGAGATCAACCGATCCGACGCCGCGGTGCGTCTCGCGCCGTCCGAGCGGCGGCTGGCCTCGTAGGGCCGCCCCGTCGACGGGGGAGCATACCGAGTATGTATGCTCCCGGCATGCCACCCTCGCGTCGCGCCGTCACCCTCGTCGTCCCCGTCGCCGGATTCCTGCTCGGCTTCCTGGACTTCGTCTGGATCAAGTGGGTGCCGTACCCGTTCGCCGAACTCGGCAACTCCACAGCCACCTGGGCCGTGGCCGCGTTCGCGCTGGGCTGGTGGATCCGGTCGGGCGCGGTACGCGCCGCCGTCGCCGCCAGCATCCTGCTGATCGTCGCGGTGCCCAGCTACTACCTGGCGGCGACGCTGCTCCAGGGCGACGACCTCGCGATGATCTGGGCGCTCACCTCGTTCGTCTGGATGGCTTTCGGCGTGGTGGCGGGCGTGGTGTTCGGTGTCGCCGGGATCTGGGCGCGGACCGACGGGTGGCGGCGCGTCGTGGGTGTCGCGCTGCCGGTGGCAGTGTTCGTCGAGGAGGCGCTGCGGTTCGCGCTGAAGTCCGGGTCCTATCCCGGAGCCTGGTGGAACGTGGCGATCGACCTCGGACTCGCCGCGTTGCTGGTGGTGCTGATCGGCCGGTCCGCCCGGGTGCGGCTGCTGGCCGCCGCCACGGCGCTCCCGCTGGCCGCGCTCGGCGCGCTCACGTTCACCGTCGTCGCCGGCTGACTAGACTCGCAGGCCATGGGATCGCTCGTCTTCAGCCTCAACCTCACACTGGACGGTTGCGTCGACCACCGGGAGGGGGTCGTCGACGACGAGTCGCACGCCTATTTCACCCGCCTCATGGACGAGTGCGGGGCGGTGCTGTGGGGTCGCGTCACCTACGAGTTGATGGAGGCCTACTGGCCGGCCGTCGCCCGCGGCGACCGGGAGGCGGCGCCGGCGATGCGTGAGTGGGCGGCCAAGCTGGAGGCCAAACCCAAAGTCGTGGTGTCGGCGACGCGCACGGACTTCCCGTGGGCCAACAGCCACCACATCGCCGGCGACCTGCGCGAAGGGGTGCGGAAGCTGAAGGACGCGACCCCGGCCGGCGTCCTTCTCGGAAGCGGCGGGCTCGCGGCCGAGCTCGACCGGCTGGACCTGATCGACGAGTACAGGCTGCTCATCCATCCCCGGATCGCCGGTCACGGCCCGACGCTGTACGAGGACGGGCTGCCCGGCACACGCCGGCTCGAACTGCTCTCGGCGCAGCCGTTCCGCAGCGGCGTGGTGGCCATGCACTACCGCCGCGCGTGCTGACCCACCGGAGTCCGTCGCCGTCAGCTCGCCATCGGCCGCGACCGGTGACGACGACGCCCGGCCGGGGGAGAGGCCGATGAGGCGACGGCAGGCGATCGCGGCGGTGCTCACGACGGCTCTGGCGGCCGGCTGCACGACGGACCGGCCCGCCCCCGCGCCCCGGACCACCGCGTCGGCCGCATCGACCACCTCGGCGACGCAGAGCCCCTCGCCGGTGCCCGCGCCGCCGGAACTGGCGGCCCTGGAACGGCGCTCCGGCGCCCGGATCGGCGTCTACGCCGTCGACACCGGCACCGGCCGCACCCTGGCGCACCGCGCCGACGAGCGGTTCGCGTACGCGTCGACCTGCAAGGCGCTCGCGGCGGGTGCGATGCTCGCCGCCACGTCCGACGCCGAGCGGGACCGGGTGGTCCGCTACCGGCGCGCCGACCTGGTGGCGCACTCGCCGGTGACCGAACGGCACGTGGACACCGGGATCACGCTGCGGGACGCCGCCGAGGCGGCGGTGCGGTACAGCGACAACACCGCCGGCAACCTGCTGTTCGACGCGCTCGGCGGTCCGGACGGCTTCGCGCGGGCGCTCCGCGACGTGGGCGACCGGGTCACCCGGCCCGCCCGCACCGAGCCGGAGCTGAACGCGGCCACACCGGGCGACGAGCGCGACACCAGCACGCCCCGCGCGCTGGCCGGTTCGCTGCGCGCGTACACGCTGGGTGACGCCCTGCGGCCCGCGGACCGCGACCTGCTGCTGGGCTGGATGCGGGCCAGCACCACCGGGAGTGGCCTGGTCCGGGCCGGCGTGCCGGACGGCTGGCAGGTGGCGGACAAGTCCGGCACCGGCGGGTACGGCACCCGCAACGACATCGCCGTGATCTGGCCGCCCGGCCGGGCGCCGATCGTGCTGGCCGTCCTGTCGAGCCGGGACGGCCGCGACGCGAAGCCCGACGACGCAGTGGTCGCCGAGGCCGCGAAGGCGGCAGTGACGGCGCTGCGCTGACCTCCCGCCCGGTCAGGGGATCGGCCACTCGTGCACCGGCCGGTTGCTGTGCATCAGGTCGACGTAGTGGCGGACCACCTCGCGCAGGGCCGCCGGCCGGTCCATGTGGTCGGCCGACTCCAGCCGGTGCAGCGTCTCCACCTGCCACGTCGCGCCGTTGCGGCCGGTCAGGCAGCGCTGCTCGACGATGCCGAGCAGCCGGTCCCGTTCCGCCGGGTCCAGGCCCCACCGGTCCAGTCCCAGATGGGCCAGCGGCAGCAGCCGGCGCAGCACCAGCTCGGTCACCGGCAGGTAGCCCAGCCCGGGCCAGAACACCTGCGCGTCGATGCCGTGCCGGGCGCAGGCGTGGAAGTTCTCCTCGGCCGCGCTGAAGGACATCTGCGACCACAGCGGACGGTCGGCCTCGGCGAGCGCCCGTACCAGGCCGAAGTAGAACGCGCCGTTGGCGACCGTGTCCAGCACGGTCGGCCCGGCCGGCAGCACGCGGTTCTCCACCCGCAGGTGCGGCCGGCCCTTGGGCGCGTCGTACACCGGGCGGTTCCACCGGTAGACGGTGCCGTTGTGCAGGCGCAGCTCGGCCAGCTTCGGCACCCCGCCGCTGTGCAGCGTGGCCGCCGGGTCCTCCGGGTCGCAGACCGGCAGCAGCGCCGGGAAGTAGCGCACGTTCTCCTCGAACAGGTCGAACACCGAGGTGATCCAGCGCTCGCCGAACCACACCCGCGGGCGTACGCCCTGGGCCTTGATCTCCTCCGCCCGGGTGTCGGTGGCCTGCTGGAACAACGGCACCCGGGTCTCGCGCCACAGCTCCCGGCCGAAGAACAGCGGGGAGTTCGCGCCGAGCGCCACCTGGATGCCGGCTATCGCCTGGGCCGAGTTCCAGTAGTCGGCGAACTGCGCCGGGCTGACCTGGAGGTGGAACTGGGTGCTGGTGCACGCCGCCTCCGGCGTGATCGTGTCGGCGGTGGTGGCCAGCCGCTCGACCCCGCTGATCGCGATCGGCAGGTCCTCCCCGCGGGCGGCGAAGATCTGCTCGTTGAGCAGCGCGTACCGGGGGTTCGCCGACAGCGTCTCGGCGGTCAGGTGCTCGGGACGCAACGTCGGCAGGATCCCGATCATCACCATGTGCGCGCCGACCGTGCGGGCCTTGGACTCGGCGGCGTTCAGGCTGGCCCGCACGTGCTCCTCGAACGCGGCGGTGCCGGTGCCGGCCAGCCGTCGCGGCTCGACGTTGATCTCCACGTTGAACTGGCCCAGCTCGGTCTGGAACGCCGGGTCGGCGATCGCCTCCAGCACGTCGGCGTTGCGCATGGCCGGGTCGAAGCCGTCGTCGACCAGATTCAGCTCGATCTCCACGCCGGTCATCGGCCGCTCCACGTCGAACCGGGACTCGCGCAACATCTCGGCGAACACGTCCAGGCACCGCCGGACCTTCTCGCGGTAGCGGGCCCGATCCTCCCGGCTGAAGGTCCGCACGCCGACGTCCTCGCCCATGGTCACCACCCTGTCACAGTTGGTTCTTCCCAACCTCGCACGGAGCGGCGGGTCAGGAAAGGCCCGGGGGCCTTTCTGTACCCCGTGTCGGCCCCGGTGACCCCCGTCGCGGCGGCCCGGGTTGCGTCCGGACGGACCGGTCCGGGCGGCTAGCATGGGCGGCCGACGGCGAAGGGGAGTGGCTGATGCGCGACGGGTGGACCCGGGCGTTCGTGGTGGTGGCGTTCGCCGAGGCGTGCTCCTGGGCGGCGCTGCTGGCCGGCATGGCGGTCAAGTACGGCCCGCCCGGAAACGAGATCGGCGTCAAGATCTTCGGGCCGATCCACGGCGGGCTGTTCGTGCTCTACGGGCTGCTGACGCTCCTGGTGGCCCGCCGGCGCCGCTGGACCCTTGTGCAGACCGGGCTGGCCCTGGCCGCCGCCGTGCCGCCGTTCGCCACAGTGCTGTTCGAGCGCTGGGCGCAGCGCCGGGGTCTGCTCGACACGCCCGCCGCGGCCGAGCGGCCGCTCACTCCCGCCGGTCGCTGAGCGCGGCCGCTCACCCGCGCCGGTCGCTGCGCGCGACAGGCTCCTCGGTGAGGGAGGCGGCGAGCTCCGGGCGGATCACCGTGTGCCGCGACACGCCCTACGTGAGCGCCGAGCAGGCGGCCACGCCGAACAGCAGCACGGCACCCAGCGTCGCCTGCAGCAGCAGCGCCGGCCCCAGGTGCGACCAGAGCGTGGCCGTACGCGGGGTCAGCAGTTGCCCGGTGGTCAGGTTGACGATCCGCTCGATCCGCGGCGGCAGGTCCTCGTCGCGCTGCCCCCGCAGCGTGAGCTGGACGTGGTCGCCCGGGTGCAGCGCGCTCTGCGGCAGGTGGCCGTGCAGCTCGACCTCGACGAGCCGGCCGGTGGTGTCGCGTACCCGGACCGGGGTGACCAGGAACTCCGGCCCCTTCTTCAGGTCCTTGAAGCTGCGCCGGGCCCCGCCGCCGCCACTGCTGAGCAACGCGCGCACCACCTTCAGCAGCAGCCCCACCACTCCCGCGGCGGTGAGTACCGCGACCAGCACGGGCTGCCCGACCCGGACCTCCCGGGCATAGCCCTCCAGCAACCGGACCAGACGCCCGGTGACGACGCGTTCCGTCGGGTGGACGACGCGTCGGTCGTACAGCTCCGTGCCCATGTTCACCACCGAGAGTCCCGTTGCGTGCACAGATGGTATCGATCCTTCGGGTTGAACGACGTGAATGAACAGCGGTCACGCCCGGGCCGCCGGCAGGTGAACTCCGCCGGGGCGCGGGTATGCGTGCGGCCGAGCCGGAAAGGGGTCGAGCATGCAGCTGTCCTTCCTGCGCCCGCTCTACGACCGTCCCGGGCCGTGGTGCTCGGTCTACATGGACGCCTCCCGCGACACCCAGGACGCGCGAGCGCAGGTCGACCTGCGCTGGCGGGCCCTCAAGGGCGACCTGCTGGGGCAGGGCGCCGACCCGCTCACCGTCGAGGCGGTGGAGGAGGTCGTCCGCCGGCACCAGCCGATGCCCGGCGACTACGGCATAGCCGTGTTCGCCAGCCGGGGTCGCGTGGTGCTCACCGAGTACCTGTCCGCGCCACCGCTGCGCGACCTGGCCAGCTGGTCGGCGCTGCCGCACACCATGCCGCTGGTGGCCCAGCGCGGCGAGCAGGTGGCCTGGGTGCGGGTGCTGGCCGACCGTACCGGCGCGGACGCGATGGCGGTCAGCGCCGGCGGGGTGCCCCGGCGGGCCCAGGTGCGGGGCGGGCAGAGCCGCCAGCTGCGCCGGGTGCAGCCGGGCGGCTGGTCGCAGTCCCGCTACCAGCGTGCCGCCATGGAGGCGTGGCACCAGAACGCCGGTGACGCCGCCGCGGCCACCGCCGACCTGGCCGAGCGGGTCGGTGCCGACGTCGTCGTGGTGGCCGGGGACGTCCGGGCCACCGGCATGATCGCCGCCCAGCTGCCCGCGCGGTGGCAGGACGTGCTGGTCCGCACCGACGCCGGCGCCCGCGACGTGGGCGCTGACGACACGCTGATGGACGACATCACGGTGCAGACCGTCGCCGAGGTCGCCGACCGGCGCGTCACCGCCGCGCTGGACCGTTTCGGCGTTCAGGAGGACGTCGGCGCCGGCCTGGACGCCGTGGTCTCCGCGCTGCAACGCAACCAGGTCGACACCATGCTCATCGTGGACGACGCGTCGGCCGACGGCGAGCTGTGGGTGGGCCCCGAGCCGACCGAGATCGCCACCGACCGGGCGCAGCTGGCCGACATGTCGGTGGCCGACCCCCAGCGGGTACGCGCCGACGCGGCGCTGCTGCGCGCGCTGATCGGCACCGACGCGGACCTGACAGTGCTCGCGCCGGAGGAGGCGCCGGACCTGACCGACGGGGTCGGCGCGGTGCTGCGCTACGTCGACGCGGGCACGCCGGGGCGCGGCAATGGCTGAGCGGATCGTCGCCGACCTGGTGGTCGAACGCCTGCGGGCCTGGCGGGTACCGCGGGTGTTCGGCTGTCCGGGCGCGGCGGTCGCCCCGCTCGTGGGCGCGCTCGACGACGCGGGCGGGGATCCGGCGTTCGTCCCCGCCCGGCACGAGGAGACCGCCTCGTACATGGCCACCGGGCACGCGAAGTTCACCGGCGGCGTCGGGGTCTGCCTGGCCACCCAGGGGCCCAGCGCGGTGCACCTGCTCAACGGCCTCTACGACGCGAAGCTCGACAGCAAGCCGGTGGTCGCGATCGTCGGCGAGGACGTCACCGGTCCGCTCGGCGGCGCGCACGAGGAGATCGGGCTGAGCCGGCTCTTCGGCGACGTGTGCAACCAGTTCGTCCGCTACGGCCGCCGGCCCGAACAGGTGCCGGCGCTGCTGGACCAGGCGTTCCGTACCGCAGTGGCGACCCGCAGCCCGACCTGCGTGGTGCTGCCGCGGGCGTTGCAGGTCACCGCCGTGCCGGACCTGCTGCCGCAGGCCGCCGGGGTGGTCACCGCGACGCCCGGCGAGCCGCTGGCCCGGGTCATGCCGCACGACGCCGACCTGGACGCCGCCGCCTCGCTGCTCGGCAACGGGCAGCGGGTGGCGATGCTGGTCGGGCAGGGCGCGCACGGCGCGGCCGGGGAGATCGTCGCGCTCGCCGACCGGCTCGGCGCGGGCGTGGCCACGTCGCTGCTGGGCAAGCCGGTGCTCGACGAGCGGCTGCCGTTCCACACCGGCGTGCTGGGCGAGGTCGGCACCACCGCCGCCGCGCAGCTCATGGGCGCCTGCGACACACTGCTGATGATCGGCACCAACGATCCGTGGACCGACTGGTTCCCGATGCCCGGCCAGGTACGCACCATCCAGATCGACATCGACGGCCGGCGCATCGGCACCCGCTACCCGGTGGACGTGCCGCTGGTCGGCGACGCCGCCGAGACGCTGCGGGCGCTGCTGGCCCGGGTGCCGGAGCATCCCGGCCGCGAGTGGCGCGGCACGGTGGAGAAGATGGTGGACCGGTGGCGGGGAGCCGCCGCCGAACGCGCCGCCTCGCCCGCCGACCCGGTCGACCCGCGGCTCGTGCTCCGCGAGCTGTCCGCCCGGCTGCCCCGGCGCGCCGGTGTCGCGGTCGACGTCGGCTCGGTCGTCTACTGGTACGCCCGGCACCTGGAACTGCCACCGGGGGTGCAGGCCCGGCTGTGCGGCACGCTCGGCTCGATGGGCTGCGCGCTGCCGTACGCGGTAGCGGCCAAGCTGGCCCGCCCGGACGAGCCGGTGTTCGCCCTGCTCGGCGACGGCGCGATGCAGCTCAACGGCCTGGCCGAGCTGATCACGGTGGCGCACCACTGGCCGCAGTGGCGCGACCCCCGGCTGATCGTGCTGGTGCTGAACAACAGGGACCGGTCCGGCGTCGGTGGCGGCCGGTCAACGGGAGAGCGGCGACCCGAGGTGCCGTACGCCGGGTGGGCCCGCCTGCTCGGGCTGCACGGCGTACGGGTGGACCGGCCCGACCTGGTCGGCGCCGCCTGGGACGAGGTGCTGGCGGCCGACCGGCCCGCCGTCCTGGAGGCGGTGGTGGATCCGGCCGTGCCGCTGGACGCGCCCGAACCGGCGCTGGCCGACCTGCGCGGCCTGGTGGCCGACGGGGACGCCGCCCGCCGGGTACGGGAGCGGGTGATCCAGACCGAGGCCATCGCGGCCGACGAAGTCGTTTAGCGGCATCGGGGCGGGGCACTGCGACCGGGCGCAACCGTCCCGGGAGGTCACATGTCAGTCGCCGCCGTCAGCCGATACGGCCCCGCGCCGCTGCCCGCGGCGCGCGGGCCGGTCTCCGCCGCGCTGCTGACCGCGCTGCGCGGGGCGCCGGGGGAGCTGCCGGCCGGGCTGGGTGCCGGGTTCGAGGCGGTGGCCGCGCCGCTGACCGACGAGGATCTCCAGCTCACCCTGTTCCTCTGCTACGAACTGCACTACCGGGGGCTCTGCGGCGTCGACGAGGAGTGGGAGTGGGAGCCGTCGCTGCTGGCGCTGCGCGCCCGTGCCGAGCGGCCGTTCGAGGCGGCGCTGCGCGAGCTGGCCGGCCCGCTGCCCGCGGTGCTGCCGGCCGCCGTGCCCGGCGCGCTGGCCGACCTGGTGGCCGCCGACGACGGGCCGCCGCTGGCCGCGACGCTGCAACGGCGGGCCGACCTCGGCCGGTTCCGCGAGTTCGTCGTCCACCGCTCGATCTACCACCTGCGCGAGGCCGACCCGCACAGCTGGGCGCTGCCCCGGCTCGGCGGGCCGGCGAAGGCGGCGCTGGTGGAGATCCAGACCGACGAGTACGGCAACGGCCGGCTGGACCTGATGCACGCCGAGCTGTTCCGCACCACGATGGACCGGCTCGGCCTGGACACCGGCTACGCCGCCCACCTGGACCGGGTACCGGCGGTGACGCTGGCGACGAACAACCTGATGTCGCTGTTCGGCCTGCACCGGCGGCTGCGCGGGGCGCTGCTCGGGCACCTGGCCGCGTACGAGATGACCTCGTCGTTGCCGAACCGCCGGTACGGCAACGGACTGCGCCGGCTCGGCTTCGACGCGGTCGCCACGCGCTTCTACGACGAGCACGTCGAGGCCGACGCCGTGCACGAGCAGATCGCCGCGTACGACATGTGCGGCGGGCTGGTCCGGGCCGAGCCGGCGCTCGCGTCCGACGTGCTGTTCGGCGCCGCCGCCGCGCTGGCGCTGGACGGCCTGTTCGCCGCGCACCCGCTGACCGCCTGGTCGGCCGGCGGGTCGTCCCTGCGCCCGCCCCAGCGCGCCGTGGCCGCCGCCTGACGCGATCTTGCACTTCGGGCCCTCTGCGTGCCCGGTTCGGGAGATTTGCCGGGGCCCGAAGCGCAAGATCGGCGAGGGTGGGGGTCAGGGCTCGCGGTCGCTGCCCGCCCGGAAACCGGTCACCTTGTGCGTGCCGTCGCAGAACGGCTTGATCGCGCTCTTGCCACATCGACACAGCGCCACGGTGCCCCGGCGCGTCTCGATCGGCGTGCCCTCGGGCGTGACCAGCGCGAAGTCGCCGCGTACCAGCAGCGGTCCGTCCCGGTACGGGGTGATGGTCGCCGCCGGGGTGCTCTCGTCGTCGGGCATGCGCGGTGCAGTGCCCGTCCCCGTCCGGCCCAAACCCGCACCCGAGCGCCGTTGCGCCCGCGACGGCGGGCACGCGGCGCGACGGCGTACCTGGGTGTGGCGGGCGCTGCCGTTACCGGGCGGGCCTTGGTCCTGACCCGTGGGGAGATGCCCCGTTTAGACCCCAGAGGGACGGGAAGCCGGGCCGCGTGGTGAGCGAACGAGTCGAACGGGTCAGCGGCGCCGGCCTGCCCGCGGAGCGGGTGGTGGCCGCCGGTAGCGCCGCCCGGATCCTGGTCGCCGCGACCGTCCGGGCGCTGCGCGGCGACGACTGCGCCGACCTCGGCCACCCGGGCGCGCTGTCCCGCCTCACCGGCGCGCCCGAGCCGGTACGCCGCGCCGCCGCCGTCCGGTCCGCCGGGCGGGCGGCGCTCACCGCCGGTCAGATCGCCGCCGTGGACGCCGAACGGGTGGCCGGGTGGTTCACCGGTCAGTACCCGGACCGGCGCTGGCCCGGCGTGGTCCTCGGCTCGCCGCACGGCGCCGCCGCCCACCTCGCGGTGGCGCTCGGCGTGCCCTGGCTGCCGGCCGGATTCGAACTGGCCGGGCAGTGGAGCAGGGGGGCGGTGGACCGCCCGGACGCCGCGCTCGCGCACGGGGCCACGCTCGCCGCCCGGCTGCTCGACGGCAACCCGCGCGTGCACGTCCGCCAGGTGCACTGCCCGGCCAGCCGGGGCGCGGCGGCCGGCGCGGCGGTCACGTTCGCGGTGCGCTGGCGCACGCTGCCGAAGGCGTACGCGCGCTTCCTGGCCGACCGGCTGGAACCGGCCGCTCCGGTGCTGCTGCTGCACGACGCCCGGACCTGGCCGGTCCGTGACGGCGGCGACGGGCACAGCTTCCAGTCCGGCTGCCCGGCCGGCGGCCTGGACCCGGTCGACTTCCACCCGGACGCCCACGCCCTCGGCGCGGTGCTGCGCGCGGCCGGCGGGGACGAGACGCGCTGGACCGCGCCGGAGGTCACGGTGGCGGGCGCGTTCGCCGAACACGGCGTGGAGCCCGGTTTCGAGAACGACGCCCGCTCCTTCGGCGACCGGCACGGGCATCCGCTGCACCGGGTGGTCGTGCCCCAGCCCGACGCGCTCAGCGCGGTGACCGCCGACCTGTACCGGCGCTGGCTGCGCCGGGCCGGCAAGACCGGGGACCGGCTGGTGGTGGAGTGCGGCCGGCTGCTCGACCCGGGGCAGGTGCTGCGGGCCGGGCTGGTGCCCTACTGGTGCGAGAACGCCACCGCGCGCCGGGTCGCCGGCGTCGAGTGGTGGCTGGCCGGCAGCGAGCCGTTCAGCTCGGTGGACGTGCTGCCCGAGCCGCCCGGTCTGCGCTCGCCCGCGTACGCGGGACTGCCCCAGTGGCTGGCCGTGGCCGGCTTCGGGCGGCGTCGGCGGGCAGTGGACCGGGGTGCCGCCCGGGGCTACCCGGTCGCCTCGGTACCCACCCGACGTGCCACGGAGGTGTTGCGCAACCAGCCCTGCGACCTGCCCGTGCCGCCGCCGCTGCGGATGGCCGAGGCGCTCACCGTGCTGCGTGACGCGGGCGCCCACCAGGGCCTGCTGGTCTGCTGACCACCGCCGGGCGCGGCTGCCCGGCCAACCTGGCGAAACATCCTCGCGATCCTGCGGTCCGTGATTGAGTACCTACGGAGCGGGAAGACCGCTCGCCGCGAAACGGCCCACGACGCCGTGCGGCGGGTAGCCGCCGCTCTCGACGTAATCCGTCACGTAACCCAACTTCCTCACCCGGAGCGTGGTCCGACCACGCGCACGACCGGTTCCGACCGGGCGGGGGCTCTTTGGCGAGGGGGCGCGGATGTTCGGACAGACCACCACACCCACACCACCGACCACCGACCGGGGTCTGGAGGACCTGGACGCCGCGGCGCTCGCGTACGCGGCCCGGATCGAAGGGCTGCCACCGGAGCGGCGGCAGGAGGCGCGGGACGACCTGGTCCGGTTCGCGTTGCCGTTCGCCGGCCGGCTCGCCCGCCGCTACCGGGGACGCGGCGAGCCGCTGGAGGACCTGGAGCAGGTGGCGCGTCTCGGCCTCGTCAACGCCGTCGACAGGTACGACCCGGAACGCGGCTCGTTCACCGCGTACGCGGCCATCACGATCGTCGGCGAGATCAAACGGCACTTCCGCGACCGCACCTGGGGCGTGCACGTGCCGCGCCGGCTGCGGGACCTGATCCTCGAGGTGGGACAGGCGACGGCGACGCTGACCAGCGAGCTGTCCCGCGCTCCCACGGTGGCCGAGCTGTCCGCCCGGCTGGAGACGCCGGAGGAGGAGATCCTGGCCGCGCTGGAGTCGGCCGCCGGCTACAGCCCGGCGTCGCTGAACGCGCCGGTGGGCGGGGAGAGCTCGGCCGAGTTCGGCGACCTGGTCGGCGAGTCCGACCACGCGCTGGAGTCGGTGGACGACCGGGTCACCGTCAGCGGCCTGCTGCACCGGCTGCCCTGGCGGGAGCGCCGCATCCTGGCGATGCGCTTCTACGGCAACCAGACCCAGGCGGAGATCGCCGCCCGGTTCGGCATCTCGCAGATGCACGTGTCCCGGCTGCTGTCGCGGGCGCTGACCTGGCTGCGCCAGGCGATGCTCGCCGACGCGCCGCCGCCCTGGCAGAACGGCACGGCCGAGGCCGAACCGGCGAAGGCCCGGATCTCGGTGAGGCAGAACGGCGACCGGGTGGTCGTCGAGGTCGGCGGCGAGGTGGACCGGGCCGGCGCGGACCAGTTGCGCCGGGCCGTGCTCCAGGCGGTCACCGGGCAGCCGCGCGAGGTGGTGGTCGACCTGGTCGGGGCCGGTGGCTTCGACGCCGGTGGAATCGCCGCGCTGATGGCCGGCCGGGACGCCGCCGCGCGTACCGGTGTGCCGCTGCGGCTGACCCGGGTGCAGCCGGCGGTGCGCCGCTCCCTGGTCGCGGCCGGACTGCCGCCCGCCGACTGACCCGCCGCACGCGCGTACCGCGCCGGCCTCCCGCCTCGGGAGCCGGCGCGAGGCGTACGACCAGAGGGCCGGCGCCGTGCGGCGCCGGCCCTCTGGCGGTGTCCTCAGTTGTCCGGCGTGTCCCCGTGCCCGCGCGGGTGCCGCCACCTGTCGTCCGGCTGGTCGCCGCGTTCGGCGTTGAGCGCGCTGCCCTCCGGTTCGTCGGTCTCCTCGAAGCTGGGCCGGCGCACCTCCTCCGGCTCCGGCACCTCCACCGGCCGGGCCCCGGACTGCGGCGCCGGCTGGTAGTCCACCGCCTCGGGCGCCCCGTACGCGCCGCCGAGCGACGGCGCCTGCGGCACGTCCCGCTCGTGGTGCAGCTCCTCGCGGAACGTCTGCGGCGGCTTGGTGGTGCGCTGCGGCAGGTCCCGGCCCAGGTCGGAGACGAGCGGGCCGTACTTGAGGTCGAACGCCGGCCGCTCGGAGCGGATGCGCGGCATCCGGTCGAAGTTGCGCAACGGCGGCGGGCAGCTGGTGGCCCACTCCAGCGAGTTGCCGAAGCCCCACGGGTCGTCAACGGTGACCACCGCGCCGTACCGCCACGACTTCCAGATGTTCCAGATCACGAACAGGGTGGACGCGCCGAGGACGAACGAGCCGATGCTGGAGATCGTGTTCAGCGTGGTGAAGCCGTCGCCGGGCAGGTAGTCGGCGTAGCGGCGGGGCATGCCCTCGTTGCCCAGCCAGTGCTGCACCAGGAAGGTGGCGTGGAAGCCGATGAACATGGTCCAGAAGTGCATCTTGCCCAGCCGCTCGTCGAGCAGCCGCCCGGTCATCTTCGGGAACCAGAAATAGAGGCCACCGAACGCGGCGAAGACGATGGTCCCGAACATCACGTAGTGGAAGTGCGCCACCACGAAGTAGCTGTCGGTGACCTGCCAGTCCACCGGCGGGCTGGCCAGCAGCACCCCGGTCAGGCCGCCGAGCAGGAACGTCACCAGGAAGCCGACGGCGAACAGCATCGGTGTCTCGAAGGTGATCTGGCCCTTCCACATGGTGCCGATCCAGTTGAAGAACTTCACCCCCGTGGGCACCGCGATCAGGAAGCTCAGGATGCTGAAGAACGGCAGCAGCACCTGCCCGGTGGCGAACATGTGGTGCGCCCAGACCGTCATCGACAGCACGGTGATGGCGACGGTCGCCAGCACCAGGCCGGTGTAGCCGAAGATCGGCTTGCGGGAGAACACCGGGATGATCTCGGTGATGATGCCGAAGAACGGCAGCGCGATGATGTAGACCTCGGGGTGGCCGAAGAACCAGAACAGGTGCTGCCAGAGCATCGGCCCGCCGGTCGTCGAGTCGAACACGTGCGAGTGCAGCAGCCGGTCCGAGGCCAGCGCCATCAGCGCGGCGGCCAGCAGCGGGAAGACGAAGATCACCAGGACGCTGGTGAGCAGCGCGTTCCAGGTGAAGATCGGCATCCGGAACATGGTCATGCCGGGGGCGCGCAGCGTCACGATCGTGGTGATCAGGTTGACCGCGCCGAGGATCGTGCCCAGACCGGACACGGCCAGGCCGACCACCCACAGGTTGGCGCCGACGCCGGGGGAGTGCTGCGCGGTGCTCAGCGGCGTGTACGCGGTCCAGCCGAAGTCCGCCGCGCCGGCCGGGGTGGCGAACCCGCCCACGACCATCAGCGCGCCGAGGAAGTAGAGCCAGTACGCGAACGCGTTCAGCCGGGGGAACGCCACGTCGGCGGCGCCGATCTGCAGCGGCACCAGGTAGTTGGCGAACCCGAAGAACAGCGGGGTGGCGAACAGCAGCAGCATCACCGTGCCGTGCATGGTGAACATCTGGTTGTACTGCTCGGGGGAGACGATCTGCATCCCCGGCCGGGCCAGCTCCGCCCGGATGATCAACGCCAGGACGCCGCCGACGATGAAGTAGGCGAACGACGTCATCAGGTAGAGCATGCCGATCTGCTTGGCGTCGGTGGTGCGCAGCAGACGCCACAGCGCGTTGCCCTTCACCGCCTCCCGCGTCGGTCCGGGGAACCCCCCGAACCGGGCCGGCGCCAGGATCGCGGGCCCTCGGTCTCGTGCCGGTTCCGTGACTACCCGCTTGGGCATGGCATCTCACCCCGTGGTGACGACAGACAGGACGGGCGGGCGTACCCGGCCCTTTGCCCATGTAACCAGGCGAGAGCGGAGAATTCGGTCAATTAGCCGGGAGCATGGCCCAGACGACCTTGCCGGCGCCGACCGGGGTGCTGCCCCAGCGCTGGGTCAGCTCCCGCACCAGCATCAGCCCGCGGCCCCCCTCGGCGCGCGGGTCACGGCTGGTCGCCGCGCGGGCGTCGGCGGGGTTGCCGTCCATCACCGCGACCCGCAGGTACGGCCGGCGCAGCGTCAGCGTCACCTGCATCGGCGTGCCGGCGTGTCGCACCACGTTGCCGACCAGCTCGCTGAGCACCAGCGAGGCCGGACCGGCCAGCTCGGGCACGTTCCACCTGCCGCACGCCTCGGTGACCAGTTCCCGGGCGCGCCGGCAGGCGCCGGTGACCGGCTCCAGCCGGACCCGCAGCCGGGGCGCCGCCGCCGCGCCGGCCAGCGCGGTCGCCTCGGCGCAGTCCCGGCGGACCGGCACGACCCGGCAGGCGGTGGTCTCAGCCAGCCAGGCCGCCGTCTCGGCGCAGGGAGCGGCGAGCACCATCGGCACCGCCGGCCAGTCCGCGGCCCGCCGCGCCGCGGCGGCGAAGACGGACAGCGCCAGCGGTTCGCCGACCTCGATCTCCTCCAGGTCGACCACGAGGGCGTCCGGCTGCGCCGCGAGGCAGCGGTCCAGCACCTCGTGGACCGCGCGCATCGTGGTCAGGTCGAGCGCTCCGGCCAGCCGTACGACAGTGACCGGCGACTCGTCGCGGACCTCGCACCTGATCCGGGTCACCATCGCCGCCTCGTTTCCATCTCGTCGGGGAGGGTCGCCCTCGCCGGGGAGGGCCGCCCGGTCGGGGTCGGTCGCCGCCGTCCCGCAGCCGGAGGACTACGGACGTACCCGGGCCCCGGACCGGCGAAACCGGGCGTCCGGGGCCGCCGGTGGGCAGGTCAGTGACGGTCCCCACGGCGTGCCGCGAACAGCCCCAGCGCCAGCATGGCGGCGCCCAGCAGCAGGTGCAGCCACGAGTCGGCGCGGTTGACCGCGAGCGCGTTCGCCGCGTCGCGGCGGTCGACGGCCAGCCCGTAGAGCCACAGCGCCAGATAGACCGCCCCGGCGCCGACCAGGAACGCGCGGGCCCCGGCCACCGTGCGGGCCAGCACCAGCCCGGCCGCGCCGAGCACCAGGTGCACCAGGTTGTGCACGGCCGAGACCTGGAACACCCCGAACAGCCGGGCGCCGGAACCCGGCCCGGCGAAGCGCAGATCCGCGAAGTCGCCGGTGATGCCCGGCACGAAGCCCAGCGCGCCGAGCAGCAGCAGGAGCACGGCGAACCCGGAGGCGATCCGGCGTACCGGCGCCCGCCCGTCGGCCGGGTTGCGCCGCGCCCGGGAGTGCGCCATCGAGTTCGTCACGCCGGCCTCCTCGCCACCGCGGGATGCGCCGGTTTCCCGCGCCCGGCGGGGGCAAACGCCGGCCCGGCCACGCGGGGCGGGCCGGTGGACGTGGTCGACCGGGTCAGGCGGGCTGCAACGGCAGCGCCACGCCCGCCCGGACCCGGTCGTACAGCTCGACGTACCGCTGCGCCATCCGGGCCGGGGTGAACCGCCGGGCCGCTTCTCGCCGGCACTCGGCCGGATCCAGCCCGGCGGCGGCGAGCACCAGGTCACCCAGCTCCTGCTCGTCGCCGGTGAGCAGGCCGGTACGGCTGTGCTCGATCAGCTCGGGCAGGCAGCCGCGGGCGGTGGCGACCACCGGCGTGCCGAGCGACAGCGACTCGACCACGGCGGTGCCGCCCGGTTCCTCCCAGCGCAGCGGGAACAGCGACGCGCGCGCGGAGGCGACCAGGTCGTCGCGCTCCCGCCCGGCCACCGTGCCGACCCAGCGCACCCGGTCGCCGTCGACGTGCGGCGCGACGTGGTCGTAGAAGAAGCGCACGTCCGGGTTCTGCCGCGCCTCGTCGCCGGCCGCGGCCAGATCCTCCGGCCGGTGGTACGGGCCGACCGGCCCGGCCAGCACCAGCCGGAAGCCCGCCTCGTGGGCCAGCCGGGCGCCCAGGTCCTGCCCCTTGCCGGGGTTGATCCGGCCGAGGATGACCACGTGGTCGCCCTTGGGCGCCGGCGGCTGCCGGTCCGCGTCCACGGCGAGGGGGGTGGACAGGTGCACGTGCCCCACCGAGTGCGCGCGCAGGGCCTCGGGGGCGCGCGCCAGCTGCGACGCGGAGACGCCGTTCACCCGTACCCGGTCGCCGCCGTCGAGGTTGCCGTACAGCTCGGGGTGCTTGGCGAGGTCCCAGTGCAGCGTGTGCAGCACCGGCGGGGCGTCCGGGCCCATCGCGGCGAGGGTGGCCAGCCCGACCGCCTCCACGTGGTCGTGCACTAGGTCGATGTCGTCGCGGGCGTGCAGCGTGCGCACCACGCCGGACAGGTGCGCCTGGGAGACGCCGCAGACCTGGTTGTACGGCCGCTGCAAGGCGTGGAACTGGCCGTCCGGGAAGACGGCGATCTTCTCGTCGACCGGCAGCGTGCTGCTCTCCACCGAGGCCAGCACCACCCGTACGCCCAGCCTGCGCAACTCCGGCACCAGGGTGGCGATCACGTTCTCGATGCCGCCGTAGCCGGGTGGCGGCACGGACAGCCACGGCCCGGCGTTCATCAGCACGGTGAGCGTCATGTGCTTTCCTCTCCCGGGCTCGTCCCGCTCACGCGGCGACCCGGCGACGGGGGAGACGGTGCCGCAACTGCGCCAGCGGCGGGCGTTCCTGCACTGACACGTCGTTCACCACGATCTCGCGGTCCAGGTTGGGCAGCGCCTCCGAGCCGCCCCGGCGGAACTGGGTCAGCAGCGCGGTCGGCGCCGTCCCGGGCGCGGCCCACCCGCGTCGTTGCAGCCGGGACCAGGCGGTCAGCATGATCTGCGCCGACATCCGGCCCAGCGCGGCGGTGTCCTGGTGGCGGTGCTTGCGCTCACCCAGGTCGACCTGGGCCAGCGCGTCGAGCCCGACCAGTTCCAGCAGGTCGATCAGCATGGCCGTCTCGACGCCGTAGCCGGTGACGAACGGCACCCGCTCCAGCACCTCCCGGCGGCCGGCGTACTCACCCGCCAGCGGCTGCACGAAACCGGCCAGCTCCGGCCAGAACAGGTTCAGCAGCGGCCGGGCCATCAGCTCCGTCACCCGCCCGCCGCCGTCGGGCTCCACACCCGCCGCGCCGACCAGCGGCCGGTGGTAGAAGCCCTTCACGAACTCCACGCTCGGGTCGGTGAGCAGCGGGCCGAGCAGCCCGGTCACGAAGTGCGGCCGGAACTCGCGCAGGTCGGCGTCGACGAACGCGACCACGTCCCCCTCGGCCGCGGCCAGGCCGGCCCAGAGCGCGTCGCCCTTGCCGGTCAGCCGGGGCAGCCCGCTGGTCATCGCGTCCTGGCTGACCACCTCGGCGCCGGCCGCGCGCGCGACCCGGGCGGTCCGGTCCGTGGACCGGGAGTCGACCACGATCAGCTCGTCGACAAGCGGTACGCGGTCCATCAGGTGTTCCCGGACCGTCGACACGATCGCGCCGACCGTCGCCTCCTCGTTGCGTGCTGGCAGCACGACGCTGACCCGGCTGTTCCCCTTGGCCCGCACCAGTAGTTGCGCCGGCCAGTCGGCGGCGGTGCTGGTGCGGTACGTGGCCCACGCCTCCACCACTGGTGAGACTGTCGAATCTGACTCCCGCACGGGCACCCCCATCGATGGTGGAATCGCTGACCTGGTTTTCCCAATCCCGCATCCGCGCTAACCGGATCTTGCCCAACAACCTGATCACCTGGCGCGTACCGGGAGGTTCCGGGCGGATGAACGTTACGTTGCGCCCCCCGGCGGCGTTTGGCGCGACGCCGTCGGGGGGAGTGGTGACCCCAGTCTCTGGAGTCGTGGCGAGAGGTTGTGGTCGATGCGTGCCTGCCGGGTGGGACTTGTCGGAGCCGGCGGGGTGGCGCAACGCCACGCCCGGGTGCTCACCGGCTTCGAGGACGTGGAACTGCTCGGCGTGACCGACGTCGCGCCGGACGCGGCGCGGTCGCTCGCCGGCACGTACGGCGGCCGGGTGTTCCGCGACGTGGACGAGCTGCTCGCGGCCGGCCCGGACGCGGTGTACGTGTGCGTGCCGCCGTTCGCGCACGGACCGGCCGAGGAGGCGGTGGTCGCCGCCGGGGTGCCGATGTTCGTGGAGAAGCCGGTGGCGCTCGACCTGGACACCGCCGAGCGGATCGCGGCCCTGGTGGAGCAGGGGGGACTGCTCACCGGCGTCGGGCACCACTGGCGCTACCTGCACGTGGTCGAGGAGGCCCGGCGGCTGCTCGCCGGCCGTCCGGTCCGGATGGTGAACGGCGCCTGGCTGGACAAGGTGCCTCCGGTGGCCTGGTGGACGCGGCGGGACCGCTCCGGCGGCCCGGTGGTCGAGCAGGCCGCGCACGTGCTGGACCTGATCCGGCTGCTGGCCGGCGAGGCGGTCGAGGTGACCGCGTACGGCGACGGCGCCCCGCCGCCGGTCGACGGCGCCGACATCGACTCGGTGACCGCTGCCACGCTGCGCCTCGGTTCCGGCGCGGTCGGCACGCTCGCCGCGTCCTGCGTGCTCGGCTGGAAGCACCGGGCCGGCGTGGAGGTCCTCGCCGACGGGCTGGCGCTGTGGCTGTCCGAGGACGGCCTGACAGTGCGCGACGGCGACGGCGAACGGCACCTGCCCGCCGATCCGGACGCCGCGCGGGTGGCAGTCGACCGGGCGTTCGTCGACGCCGTGTGCGGCCTCGGCGACGACGTCCGGGTGCCGTACGCCGAGGCGCTGCGCACCCACCGGCTCGCGCTCGCGGTGGCCGAGTCGGCGCGTACCGGGCGGCCGGTGGCGCTGCCGACCGGCCCGGCGGCCCGGCTCACCGCGGCGGTCGCGGACGCGGGGGTGAGCGTCGATGCGTGACCGGGTGGTGGTGGTCCCCGGCCCCGGCCGGGTCGAGCTGGCCGAACTGGACGCCCCGGAGCTGCGCGACGGCACGTTCCGGGTGGAGACGCTCTACAGCGGCGTGTCCGCCGGCACCGAACTGAGCTTCGTCAAGGGCACCAACCCGTACCTGCACGTCACCTGGGACGCCGCGCTCGGGCTGTTCCGGCCCGGCGAGGCGGCCACGCCGTACCCGGTGACCCGGCTCGGCTACATGCAGGTGGGGCGCGTGGTGGAGAGCCGGACCCCGGCCGTCGCGGTGGGCGAGGTCGGCGCCATGACGTACGGGCACCGCAGCGGCTGGGTCGCCGACCCGCTCGCCGAGCGGTTCGTGCCGCTGCCCGACGACCTCGACCCGCTGCTCGGCGTGTACGTGGCGCACATGGGCCCGATCTGCGCCAACGGGCTGCTGCACGCCGCCGCCGACCTGTGCGGCACGGACGTGCGCACGCTCGGCGACGGCGTACGCGGCCGCCGGGTCGCTGTGGTCGGGGGCGGCGTGGTCGCGCTGCTGACCGCGCTGTTCGCCCGCCGGCACGGCGCGGCCTCGGTGGTGGTGGTCGACCCGACGCCGGCCCGGCGGCAGGTCGCCGAGGCGCTCGGCCTGGACACGCTCGACCCGGACGCCGACGACCCGGCAGTGGTGCTCAAGACACGGTGGAACCACGCCGCCGGGGACCGGGGCGCCGACGTGGTCTTCCAGTGCCGTGGCCAGGACTGGGCGTTGCAGCTCGCGCTGCGCCTGCTGCGCCCGCAGGGCACGGTGATCGACCTGGCGTTCTACCAGGCGGGCGCGGACGCGGTGCGGCTCGGCGAGGAGTTCCACCACAACGGGCTGTCGCTGCGCTGCGCGCAGATCGGCCGGGTGCCGCGCGGGCTGGCCCCCACCTGGGACCGGGAGCGGCTGTCCGCGGAGACGGTGGAGCTGCTGCGCCAGTACGGCGACGTGATCCGCAAGCACCTGATCTCGGCCGTGGTCCCGCTGGACGAGGCCCCGGCCCTGCTGACCGACCTGGCCGAACGCCGCCGCACCGAACTCCAGGTGATCCTCACCCCCTGACGGGCCCTCGCCCGAACGCGTCGATCATGAGGTTGACGGCGACAAAACGGACACGAAACGCCGTCAACCTCATGATCGACGGAAGCGGACCGGAAGGGGTGGATCCGGCGCGCGGCGGGCGGGGGTCACAATCGGCTCCGGTTCGCGTACCGTTGCGGCTCATGGGTGTGTCGCAACGGTTGAAGACCAGGTTCCGTCGATTCCTCCAGCGCCCGGGGACGACAGTCGACCTGGCTCCGCTGGAGAAGCTGCTGCCGGCGATCGAGGCGCGCGAGGCGGAGCTGGAGCAGCTGTCCGACGCCGAGCTGACCGAGGCCGCCGGCCAGGCGTCGGGTTACGAGGAGATCTGCGCGATCGGGCGCGAGGCGGCCCGGCGCGGGCTCGACCAGCGCCCCTACGACGTGCAGCTGCTCGGCGCGATGGCGCTGCTGTCCGGCAAGGTCGCCGAGATGGCCACCGGTGAGGGCAAGACGCTCACCGCCACCGTCGCCGCGTACGGGCACGTGCGGCTGGGCAACGGCCCGGTGCACGTGCTCACCGTCAACGACTACCTGGCCCGCCGGGACGCCGAGTGGATGACTCCTGTCTACGACCTGCTCGGGCTCACCGTCGGCTGGGTGAACGAGGCGTCCACGCCCGACGAGCGGCGTGCCGCGTACGCCTGCGACGTCACCTACGTCTCGGTCAGCGAGGCCGGCTTCGACTTCCTGCGCGACCAGCTCGTCACCGACCTGGCCGACCGGGTGCAGCCGCCGCTGAAGACCGCGATCGTGGACGAGGCCGACTCGATCCTGATCGACGAGGCCCGGGTGCCGATGGTGCTCGCGGGCGCCGTCGGCGGCGAGCAGGACCCGGTGCACGCCGCCGCCGCGCTGGTGCGCGGGCTGCGCAAGGGCAAGCACTACACGGTCGCCGACGACGGCCGCAGCGTCGCCTTCACCTCGGTCGGCCTCGCCACCGTCGAGGCCAAGCTCGGCGGCATCGACCTGTACGACGAGGAGCACGTCGGGCAGCTCTCCGCGGTGAACGTGGCGCTGCACGCGCACGCCCTGCTGCACCGCGACGTGGACTACATCGTCCGGGACGACTCGGTCGAGCTGATCGACGAGATGCGCGGCCGGGTCGCCCAGCGCCGCCGCTGGCCGGACGGGCTCCAGGCCGCGGTCGAGGCGAAGGAGGGCCTGGACGCCACCGCCGAGGGCGAGGTGCTGGGCACGATCACCGTGCAGGCGTACATCGCGCTCTACCCCACTGTCTGCGGCATGACCGCCACCGCTGTGCTCGTCGGTGACCAGCTCCGCGAGTTCTTCGGCCTCGAGGTCGCGGTGATCCCGCCGAACACCCCCTGCGTCCGCGAGGACGAGCCGGACCGGATCTACGCCACCCGCGCCGAGAAGGAGGAGGCGCTGGTCGACGAGATCACGCGCTGCCACCAGGCGGGGCGGCCGGTGCTGGTCGGCACGCTCGACGTCAAGGAGTCCGAGGGGCTGGCCGCCGCGCTCGAGGCCGCAGGGGTGTCCTGCGTGGTGCTGAACGCGAAGAACGACGACGAGGAGGCCGGCATCATCGCCGAGGCCGGCGCGTACGGCGCGGTGACGGTCTCCACCCAGATGGCCGGCCGGGGCGTGGACATCCGGCTGGGCGGCAGCGACCAGGCCGACCGGGACCGGGTGGCGGAGCTGGGCGGCCTCTACGTGATCGGCAGCGGCCGGCACGACAGCCGTCGGGTCGACGACCAGCTCCGCGGCCGGGCCGGCCGGCAGGGCGACCCGGGCGGGTCGGTGTTCTTCGTCAGCCTGGAGGACGACCTGGTGGTCCGGCACGCCGGCGACACCGTGCCGCCCTCACCCCGGATGAACGCCGACGGCCTGGTCACCGACCCGCAGGTCGACTACGCGGTCGAGCACGCCCAGCGGGTCGCCGAGGGCGTCAACCACGAGATCCACCGCAACACGTGGCGCTACAGCCAGGTGATCGAGCAGCAGCGCAAGGCGCTCGCCGAGCGCCGCGAGCGGCTCCTGACCAGCGACATCGCCGCGCTGATGCTGCTGGAGCGGGTGCCGGAGAAGGCCGGCGAGATGGACGAGGACCTGCTCGCCGACGTGGCCCGCAAGATCGCCCTCTACCACCTGGACCGGCTCTGGGCCGACCACCTGGCCGAGCTGTCCGAGGTACGCGAGGGCGTGCACCTGCGGGCGCTGGGCCGGCTCGACCCGCTCGACGAGTTCCACCGCAGCGCGGTGCCGGCGTTCAACGCGCTGGTGCCCGAGATCGAGACGCGGACCGTGGCCACGTTCGAGGAGACCGAGTTCGACGAGGGCTGGGAGCCGGACTCGTCGAAGCTGGTACGGCCGAGCGCCACCTGGACGTACCTCGTGCACGACAACCCGTTCGGCTCGGAGCTGGACCGGCTGATCGCCTCGGTGGGCCGCCGGCTCATCTCCGGGTCGCGCTGACCGTCGCGAAGGGCCCCTTCCCGGTCCCGGGAAGGGGCCCTTTTTGCGCGGTTTCGCACGCGGTCTGCGAGGGTAGTAGGCCGGGGCCCGGCCACAGGAGGGACGGACATGGGACAGGCAACGGTGCCGAACGGGGAGACCGCGTGGACGGTGGGTGCCACACCCCGATGAACCTCGACACGCGCCAACCCATGATCGACAACCTCAACGTGCTGGAGACGGCCGCGCTGCTGCGTGAGCTGACCGCCGGCCTGATCGGTGCGGCCGGGTTCGACGAGGCGCTGGACCGCCTGGTCCGGATCGCCCACGACGCCGTGCCGGGCGTGGACTGCTGTGGCTTCACCGTGCTGCGCGCCGGTGAGCCGGCCGGGGTGGCCGCCTCCGACCCGGACCGCGCCGAGCTGGACGACCTGCGGCACGGTCCGGACACGCCGGCGATGGCCGCGATCCGCCGCCGGGAGATGATCATCTCGGCCGGGCCGCCCGGCGAGACGCGCTGGCCGGCCTGGAGCGAGCGGGCCCGGGCGCTCGGGGTGCACGGGGTGATCTCCGCCCCGGTCGACGTGGACGAGCAGGTGATCGGCGCGATCAACCTGTACGCCGAGTCGCCCGGCGCGCTCACCCCCCGGCATCAGCTCACCGCCATGCTGCTCGCCGAGCACGCCGGGCTGCTGCTCGCCGCCGCGCGGGACCGCGAGCGGGCCGCCACCCGGGCCGGCCAGCTCGACGACGCGCTGCTGGCCGAGGGGGTGGTCGGGCAGGCCGTGGGCGTGATCATGACGCAGCGGGGCTGTCCGGCACCGGAGGCCCTTCAGGTGCTGCGCAGCGCCGCGTCCTCGCTGGACATCCCGCTCCGCGAGGTGGCCGAGCGGCTCGTGCTCACCGTCTCCCGGCCCCGGGACAACTGAGCGACAGTCGTTTCGCCTCGCGGCGCCTCGGGTAGCACTCTGGACTGGTGAGCTGCGCCGACCTGGGGAGGAAGCGATGCAGAGCCGGCTGCGGGTGCAGGGGCATCCCATCCAACCGATGCTTGTCACGTTCCCGTTCGGCCTGTTCGTCTGCGCCGTGGTCTTCGACCTGGCGGATGTGGCCGGTGGTCCGGCGTTCCTCGGCGAGGTGGGCTACTGGACCGCCGTGGCCGCGCTCGTCGCCGCCGGGCTCGCCACCGTCGCCGGCCTGGTCGACCTGTGGGACGTCCGCGCCGGGCGGACCAGCCGGACCGTGTTGACGTTCAACCTGGTGAACGCCGTCATGGCGGGGCTGTTCCTGCTGTCCTGCCTGATCCGGGCGAACGCGCCGCAGCGGGGCGCGAACGGCGCCCTGCTCGCCGCCGAACTCGTCGCGCTCGCCGTCGGCGCGGTCGGCGTGGGCCTGGGCGCGCGGTTGATGCAGCAGTTCGAGCGGGTCACCGAGCCGAGCGGCTTCGAGACGTTCGGCGACGTGCCGGCCGGGTCCACCGTCGAGATCGCCCGCCCGCGCCCGTTCTGACCCGGCCGGCACCGACGAGCTGAGTCGCCCGGACGGGCGGATCAGCGCCGGGGGAGCGTTCGTCGCGTCTCTCTCATCGAGGCCCGCCGGGCCGGTGGGCAACGGCGTGGTGCGCGGCCAGCACGTCGGCGCCGAAGTCACCGGCCGGGCGGCGCAGGACGGTGTGCGCGTGGTTGCCGTCGTCTGTGGTGTTGTCGTACTCGATCAGCAGGTCCTCGCCCTGCACCCGGTAGTAGTGCCGCCGGCCCGGCTCGACCGGGCCGGCCCAGGCGAAGTGCAGCTCGCCGCCGTCGAGCCGGTCGGCCTCCCGGGCCGCCAGCTCGGGCGGCAGCCGGTCCAGGTAGAGCGCGACCAGCCGGTCGAGCAGCGCCCGGCCGGTCGGCCGCAGCCGCCCCCGGGGTACGCCGAGCGGGTCGAGCCGGCCGGGCGCGGTGGCCCGGGTGGCGCTGATGATGTCGGCGGGCGCCTCCGCGGCGATGATCGCGGCGGACCGGCCGCCGGGACCGAGCGCGTCGAGCAGCTCGCGGGCCAGGTCCTCCTCCGGGCCCAGCGGCCGGGTGACCGGGCGGCCGGCGTGCCGGACGGTGGCCGGGTTGGCGCCCAGGAAGATCGGCGCGGGGGAGACGCGGTCGTCGGCGACCGTCATGCTCACCGACAGGTGGTGTCCCTCGAACCGCCAGCCCCAGCTGTCGTCGCGGGCCGGGTCGCCGAAGACGGCCACCCAGTAGTCGCCGCTGTGCCGGCCGCGCCGCCAGTCCTCCGCCCGGTCCAGCACCTCTTCGAGGGCCATCACGCTCATGGCCTGCGCGTACGCGGCCGGGCTGAGCGCGGTGGCGAGCAGCCGGTGCGCCGCCTTGCGGGCGGTGACGTCCAGGCCGGCGAGCGTGACGCCGGGCCGTGGCCGGGGCCGGTACTCCAGCCACCGGCGGGCCGGCTCGTCGTCGAGGGCGTGCCGGGCGGCATGGCGGGCCGGTTCGTCCAGCGCGGCCAGGAACGCCGTCGCGGCGGTGCGCATCTGCTCGGGTACGGGATCGTCCACGGTCCCTGTATACCGCTCGCCGGTCACGCGCGGCCGAGCAGCGCCAGCATGTCGGGCAGCTCGAAGAACCGCGCGGTCTCGACGGCGGACGGGCCGCCGTGGTCCGGGTCGGCGCCGGCGTCGAGCAGCGCGCGGACCGCCGCCTCCTGGCGCCGGAACACGGCCGCGGCGAGCGCGGTCTGTCCCCTGTCGTTGACCCGGGCCGGGTCGGCACCCCGGGCCAGCAGCGCGGCCACCGTCTCCGGGTGGGCGTGGTACGCGGCGAGGATCAGCAGCGTGTCGCCCTTGGCGTTGGTGAGGTTGACCGGCAGCCCGGCGTCCACGTTGGCGGCCAGCTCCTCGGTGGCGCCGGCCCGGGCCAGGTCGAACATCCGGTGGGCGAAGGCGATGGTCTCGTCGTCGAGTTCGTCGGGCATCCGCCCAGGCTATGGCGTCGCGGCCGGACGCGCCTGGTAGCTTCGCCAGCCGGGCACGGGAGGCGCGGGCATGGACGATCGGGTGTACGTGGGCAACGCGGCGGTGGACGGCGCGACCGACGCGGGCTGGCTGCTGGGCCACTTCAAGCCGGCCGGGGACGTGCGGCACAGCACCGACGTCGAGGTGAAGTGGGGCCTGCACCCGGCGGGGGAGACCCGGTCCCGGTGGGCCACCGGTGAGCGGCGTACCGCCCTGCTGGTGCTGATCAGCGGCGCGTTCCGGATCGAGTTGCCGGACCGGACGGTGGTGCTGCGCGCGCCCGGTGACTACGTGGTGTGGGGGCGAGGCGTGGACCACTCCTGGTACGCCGAGCGGGAGTCCACGGTGCTCACCGTCCGCTGGCCGTCGGTGCCGGGTTACAAGGTGGATCCGCCGGTCCTCCGCTGAGCGCGACCGGCGTCCCAACATCTGGTATTACCTACTAAACCGATAGGCTTTACCGTCTAAGCTGTGCGGGTACATCCGCTCCGCACCGTGAGGACGCACCGCCGATGACCAGCACCGCTCCCGCCGACCTGCTCGCCGTCGCCGCCCGCTGGGCCGACCCCCACGCCTGGCCGGTGCCGCTGCGGTTCGAGGCGTCCGACCGCTGGTACGCCCGGCTGGACGCCGACGACGAGCACGAGGTGTGGGCGTTGAGCTGGCTGCCCGGGCAGGGCACCGACCTGCACGACCACGGCGGCTGCGCGGGCGCGTTCCTGGTCGTGGCCGGCGTGCTCACCGAGGAGACGGTCGGCGGCGGCCGGCTGCGCCCGCACCGGCTCGCCGCCGGAGCCGGCCGGCGCTTCGGCGTACGGCACGTGCACCAGGTCACCAATCACGGCGACGCGCCCGCCGTCAGCGTGCACGTGTACCGGCCGGCGCTGACCCGGATGACCCGCTACCACCTCGTCGCCGGCCGGCTCCGGGTCGCCGAGGTGGCCCACGCCGGCGTGGCCTGGTGACACCCCGCAACCCCGACGAACGGAAGGACGCCCCGATGGCGCAGACCCCCACCCGCACCGAGCGCTGTCCGGTCCCACCGCCCGGCTCGCGCGGCATCGACGAGATCCTCGCCGCCGCCCGGGCCCGCCTGCGCCGCCTCGACCCGGAGCGGGCCCACCTGGCGTGCCGGGGCGGCGCGCTGCTGGTGGACATCCGCCCCGCCGCCCAGCGTGCCGCGCAGGGCACCGTGCCCGGCGCGCTCGTCGTCGAACGCAACGTGCTGGAGTGGCGCTTCGACCCGCGCTGCGCGGCCCGGCTGCCGCAGGCGACCGGCTACGACGTCCCGGTGATCGTGCTCTGCCAGGAGGGCTACACCTCGTCGCTGGCCGCCGCCGCGCTCCAGGACATCGGCCTGCGCCGGGCCACCGACGTCGTCGGCGGCTTCGCCGCCTGGCAGATCGCCGGCCTGCCCACCCTCGGTCCCACCCCGCCGACCCGACCCTCGTCCGCCGCGCCCCCGGTCACCGCCGGCGGGGCGCTCCGCTGACCGTCCCGCCACGACCGGCGGGGCGGGGCGACCGCCCGCACAGGAGGCTCCCATGTCCGTCGTCGCCCTCACCACCCGTCCGGCCCGCTCGGGCCGCCCCGACCGGGCCGGGCCGCCCCGGCCGCGTACCGCACCGACGCTCACCATCACGCTCGACCTCGGCGCCGGGCCGCTGACGCCGGGGCTCGCGCGCCTGGTCGACCTGCTCGACGAACTCGCCGCCACCGGCGAGGGACTGGCCGCTCCCGACGGCCCGGCCGGCCGTACCGTGCTCGACCTGCGCCGCGGCGAGGCGCCGGCGCTCGCCCCCGGCGGCGTGCGCATCCTCACCGGCACCCGGCGGGTCCGGCACGGCGGCGCCGAGGTCATGCTCACCCGCATCGAGTACGACCTGCTGCTGTTCCTCGCCGAACACCCGCGCCGGGTGTTCACCCGCCTGCAACTCCTCGCCAACGTCTGGGGCTACGAGCACGCGGTGGCGCGCACGGTGGACGTGCACGTCCGCCGGCTGCGGGCCAAGTTCGGGCCGGACACGCCGCTGGTGACCACCGTGTACGGCGTGGGCTACCGCCTCGCCGACGACGCCGCGATCACGGTGGACCGCGACGCCTGAGCCCGGCCCGGCCGGCACGCGGCGCACCCGGATCCCGGGTGCGCCGCGTTGACCTCGCCGACGCATCCGGCATTGTGAACCCCGGGGCAGACCCCCCTACCAGAGGCGATCCGGCGCTCTGCTGTAATCAACGGGCCTCGCACGCAGAGCGAGCACGCGGCTCCGATGTGTTCGTCAAATGTCACATTCACGCAACGCAGCCGCCCCTTGACCCTCGCGGAGACGCCGGGAAGCATCGATGCAGCGGCGTCCCGGGCCGTGGGGAGATACCCGGACCAGCCCAAGGAGGACCATGTCGGTCAGCCCCGCCTCGTCGCGCGCCGGATGGCATACGTCCCAACCCGCGGTCCCCGGTCGGCCCCCCGGCGGCCAGCGTCGTCCCGCGAACACCGCTGCGCCCATGCTCACCGTCACCCTCTCCATCCCCCTGGCGTGCGAGGAGTCGCTGACCCCAGCCGCCCGCCGGCTGCTCGACGCCGCCCGCGAGATGCTCGAACACGGTGACGCGGTGGTCAGCGCGGCCACGGTTCCGGCCGAGCGCCGGCCCGACGGCGTCCCGGCCGGCCGCGCCCCCGCGCGTCCGCTCGCCCCGACCATCCCGGCCCTGCACATCCTCGCGTCGTCCCGGTCGGTGCTGCGCGACGGCGAGCCGCTGCCGCTGACCCGCCTGGAGTTCGACCTGCTGCTGCACCTGGTCGCCCACCCGCGCCGGGTGTTCACCCGGCTGCAACTCCTCAACGCGGTCTGGGGGTACGAGCACGCCGGCGTCCGCACCGTCGACGTGCACGTGCGCCGGCTGCGCGGCAAGGTCGGTGTGGACGTCCCGCTCGTCACCACCGTCTACGGCGTCGGCTACCGGCTCGCCGACGACGCCCGCGTCACCATCGACCGCACCGGCTGACACCGGGGACACCACCCGCCGATCGCCGCCGGACGGAGCCCCGACCGCCCGGAGCAGATCATGTGGTGACCCGCCCGCCCGCGCGGCACGATGGTCCGATGCGCGTCCGCCCGATCAGCCCCGACCGGCTCGTCAGCGAGCTGGCCGAGCGTCTCGCCCGCACCGGGACACCCGGCCGGCTGCGGGTCGCCGTGGACGGCCCGCCCGCCGCCGGGCCGGACGCGCTCGCCGGAGCGCTCGTCGACCCGCTGCGCGCCGCCGGCCGGCCCGTGCTGCACGTCCGCGCCGGCGACTTCCTGCGCCCGGCCTCGGTACGCCTGGAACACGGCCGCACCAACCCGGACGCGTACTACGAGAGCTGGCTCGACGAACCGGGACTGCGCCGCGAGGTGCTCGACCCGGCCGGTCCGGACGGCTCGGGCCGGCTGCTGCCGTCGCTGTGGGACACCGCCGCCGACCGGGCCAGCCGCGCCGCGTACGTCGAACTGCCGCCCGGCGGGGTGGTCCTGGTCAGCGGCGCGCTGCTGCTCGGCGGCACGCTGCCGTTCGACCTCACCGTCCACCTCGTGCTCTCCCCGGCGGCGCTGGAAAGGCGTACCGACGCCGCGCTGCGCTGGACCCTGCCCGCGTTCGCCCGCTACGCCGGCGAGGTCGACCCGGCGTCCTTCGCCGACGTGGTGGTCCGGGCCGACGACCCGCGCCGCCCGGCCCTGGTCGAACCCGCCTGACCAGCCCCTACCGACTCACGGGAAACACTCAGGAAACAGGCGGTTTGGTCCGCTGAGGGGACGGGTAATCGCCCGGCTCACAGAGCACGGGTGATCTCGTCGCCCGCGCATCCACAGTCGGACCGGATCCGGGGCGCTGGCCGCCCCGGTCCGGTATGAGGACGTAGGAAAGGCAGGCAGCGATGCTCGTCCACGACACGACAGCCACCGGCCGCTCCCAGGCGGAGGTCGACCAGATCCGGCAGTCCCTGCGGTCGCGGTACGACGAGCTGACCGCCGAGTACGAGCACACCATGGCGCAGAGCCAGGTGCTGCGGCTGGTGGAGGTCGGCGACACCGCCGGCGACGACCAGGCCGACAGCGGCACCAAGACCGCCGAGCGGGACACCGCGCAGTCGCTGCTGCGCACCATCCTGGACCGGCGGGCCCAGTTCGAGCACGCGCTGACCCGCCTGGACGAGGGCACCTACGGCTTCTGCGAGGGCTGCACCGCCCCGATCCCGGTGGAACGGCTGGAGATCTTCCCGTCCGCCACCTCCTGCGTGGCCTGCAAGCAGACCCGGGAGCGGCGGGCGGCCTGAACGCCGTTCCGGTTGCCGGTCGGTCCTGCTGCGCGGTGAACTCCCGCGATGGGTGAGATCAGGGTGGGCACCGCCTCGTGGACCGACCGGACACTGCTCGACTCCGGCTGGTACCCGGCGAGCGCCGACACGCCGGAGAAACGACTGGCCTACTACGCCCGGCAGTTCCCGCTGGTCGAGGTGGACGCCACCTACTACTCGCCGCCCGCCGAGCGGACCGCCCGGCTGTGGGCCGAACGCACACCGGCCGGGTTCACCTTCAACGTCAAGGCGTTCAGCCTGCTGACCGGCCACCCCACCCGCGTCTCCGCACTCTACAAGGACCTGCGCCCGGAGACCGGCAAGCGCAACGTCTACCCCGGCGACCTGCCCGCGCAGGCGTACGAGGAGGTCTGGACCCGGTTCCTGTCCGCCCTCGACCCGCTGGTCGACGCGGGCAAGCTGGGCGCGTTGCTGTTCCAGTTCCCGCCCTGGTTCACCATCAAGCGGGACAACAAGCAGTACCTGCTGGAGGTGGCCCGGCGGTGCGCGCCGCTGCGCCCGGTCTTCGAGTTCCGCCACGCCTCCTGGTTCGACGGCGACAACGCCGAGGAGACGCTCGGTTTCCTGCGCGAGCACGACCTGCCGTTCGTCTGCGTGGACATGCCGCAGGGGCACAAGTCGTCCGTCCCGCCGGTGCTCGCGGCCACCGCCGACCTCGCGGTGGTCCGCTTCCACGGCCACAGCGACAAGTGGACCAGCAAGGACATCCACGAGAAGTTCGGCTACGACTACTCGAAGCGGGAACTGCGCGACTGGGCGCCGAAACTGCGCGAGCTGGCCGGCGACGCCGAGCAGACGCACGTCCTGATGAACAACTGCTACCGGGACTACGCGCAGCGCAACGCCGCCACGCTCGCCGGCCTGCTGGACGCCTGAGCGTCTCACCCGATCCGGGTGAGGCCCGCTCACCCGTCCCCGCCGCAGCATGGACAGTGGCGCCGCCAAAGGCGCCGCGACGAGGAGGTGGGTCATGACGGTACGGGTGGTGGCGGACCGGCGCCGCGGTGGCGTACTGCACGTGATCGGCGGCTCCGAGGCACCCCGGCGGGGCGAGCGGCCCGGCCGGTTCAGTCCGACCCGGCTGTGGCGGGGCCCCAGCGGCCCGCCGCGCCGCGCCGACGACCGACGCTGGGAGACCGACGCACGGGGGTGAGCCCGATGGCCGAGCAGTTGTTGTCCGCGTTCGAGTCCTCGCTGGACAAGACGAACGTGATCCTCAAGGAGATCGAGTCCGCGTACGGCTGGCCGAAGGAACGGCGCAACCAGTCCTACGCCGCGTTGCGTACCGTGCTGCACCTGCTGCGCGACCGGCTGCCGGTGCGGGAGAGCGCCGAGTTCGCCCAGCAGTTGCCGGTGCTGGTGCGCGGGATCTACTTCGACGGCTGGCAGCCGGAGAACGTGCCGATCAAGCTCAACCGCGACGACTTCCTGTACGAGGTGCGCCAGGGCTTCCCGTACGACGTCGAGGGCGGCGCGCAGCGGGTGGCGCAGGTCGTGCTGGACACGTTGCGCCGGCACGTCACGCAGGGGGAGTGGCAGGACGTGAAGGCCACCCTGCCGCAGGACCTGCGTCAGCTCATTCCCTGACCGGCACCCGGACCGGCCCGTCCCGCCCCCTCGGCGGGGCGGGCCGCCGGCGTGCGCGAGACCGGCAGCCCGGCGAATGCGACAGCGTCGACGATCACCGCGCTCTACTGGAGGTTGATCGGGAAGACCTCGAACGTGGCGCCGAACCGCGCGCCGAGCCGGCTGCCGGCCGGCCGGGCCATGCCCTCCAGGAACTCCTCGGCGTCGAAGCCGCCGTCGCCGAGCCCGCTCAGGTACGCCCCGTGCGCCCGCAGCGAGGCGACACCCTTGTCGAACGTGTCGGTCACGTCCACCCCGTGCCGGGCCACCGGCGACCCGGCCGCCCACACCTCGCGGACCCGCGACCACGGCTGGACGCCGTCGGTGAGCTGCTCCGGGAAGATCCACCGGTTGCCGGCGTCGCGGACCGCGTCCAGCGTGGCCCGGCCGCAGGCGATGTGGTCGGCCTGGTTCAGCGCGTACGCCCCGTCCCAGGTCTCCCGGAAGTTGTTCGTCAGCACCACGTCCGGCCGGTGCCGGCGCACCACGGCGGCGATGGCCCGGCGCAGCGGCACGCCGTACTCCAGCAGCCCGTCGGGCAGGCCGAGGAACTCGACGACGGGCACCCCGACCACCGCGGCGGAGGCGCGCTGCTCCTCCTCGCGCACCACCCGGGCGCGCTCCGGCGTCATCCCGTCGATGCCCGCCTCACCGCTGGTGAGCAGGCAGTACACGACCTCCTTGCCCTGCCCGGTCCAGCGCGCCACAGCGGCTGCGGCGCCGAACTCCAGGTCGTCGGGGTGGGCCACCACTGCCAGCGCCCGCTGCCAGTCCTCGGTCAGCGGGGTGAGCGGTTCCGGCTGCGTCACGTGCGTCTCCTCGCCTGTCGTCCTCCCGCCATCCTGGCATCCGGCCCTCCCGGCCGCTTGCCCCGCGAACCGTCCGTACGACGGCGTCCGGGCGTCTACGGTGTGGTTAGAGAAGATCGGGCGTGGGGTACCACCCGCTGCACACGGACCCCGGCACGACGCGGGGCGGCACACCGAGGGAGCACCCATGGCATTGAACGACGACGACATCCAGAGCAGCGGCGGCAGCGGCCTGGAGGGCCCGGCCGACGGCGGTGCGACCCCGGGTCAGCACGACGGTGGCGCGGACGGCGGCGCGGAGGGCCCCGCTGACGGTGGCGCGACGCCGGGTCAGCACGACGGTGGCGCGGACGGTGGCGCCGAGGGCCCCGCTGACGGTGGCGCGACGCCGGGTCAGCACGACGGTGGCGCGGACGGCAGCGCCGAGGGCCCGGCCGACGGTGGAGCGACCCCCGGTCAGCACGACGGCGGCGCCGACGGCAGCGCCTGACACATGAGCACCACGCACGCCGACCCGCCGGGTGGCCACGGCCGCCCGGCGGTTGCGTTCTCCGCGTCCGAGGCGCTGGCCCGGTGCGTGGCGGTGGATCCGGCGAAGTTCGCCGCCGACCACTGGGGGCGCAGCCCGCTGCTGTCCCGCGCCGCCGACCTGCCCAACCCGCACGGCTTCGCCGACCTGCTCAGCCCCGCCGACGCCGACGAGCTGCTCAGCCGCCGCGGCCTGCGTACCCCGTTCCTGCGGGTCGCCAAGGACGGCCAGCTCGTGCCGGCGGCGCGGTTCACCGGCGGCGGTGGCGCGGGCGCCGAGATCGGCGACCAGGTCCTCGACGAGAAGGTGCTGGCGCTGTACGCCGACGGCGCGACGCTGGTGCTGCAGGGCCTGCACCGCACCTGGCCGGCGATCGTCGACTTCACCCGCGACCTGGGCACCGCGCTGGCCCAGCCGTTGCAGGTGAACGCCTACCTGACCCCGGCCGGCAGTCAGGGCTTCGCCACCCACTACGACACCCACGACGTGTTCGTGCTCCAGGTGGACGGGCGCAAGCACTGGCGGATCCACCCCCCGGTGCTGGCCGACCCGCTGGAGCGTCAGCCCTGGGGCGGCCGGGCCGACGAGGTCTCCGCCACCGCCGAAGGACGCCCCGAGCTGGACGTGGTGCTCGAGCCGGGCGACGCGCTCTACCTGCCGCGCGGCTGGCTGCACAGCGCCCAGGCGCAGGAGTCCAGCTCGCTGCACCTGACAGTGGGCATCAGGGCGCTGACCCGGTACGCGGTGGTCGAGGAACTGCTCGCGCTCGCCGCCGAGGACGCGCGGCTGCGCGCGAGCCTGCCGTTCGGGCTCGACCTGGCCGACCCGGACGCGGTCGAGCCGGAGCTGACCGAGACCGTCGAGGCGCTGCGCGACTGGCTGCTGCGGGCCGACCCGGCGGCGGTGGCCGGCCGGCTGCGGGCCCGGGTCTGGCCGGCGTCCCGACCGGCGCCGATCCGGCCGCTGGCGCAGGCGCGGGCGCTGGCCCGGCTGACGCCGGACAGCGAGGTCACGGCGCGCGGCGGCCTGCGCTGGCAGCTCGCCCCGGCCGCCGACGGCCGGATCACGCTGCGGGTGCCGGACCGGACGCTCACCCTGCCCGGCACCTGCGAGGCGGCGCTGCGCGCGCTGCTCACCGGCGAGGTGACGCGGGTCGGCGACCTGCCCGGCCTGGACGACGACGCCGATCGCCTGGTGCTGGCCCGCCGCCTGCTCAAGGAAGCGGTCCTGGTCCCCGCCTGACGGGCGCGATCATGAGGTTGACCGGCGGCGCGACGGCGTGTCGCGCCGCCAACCTCATGATCGACGCGGCGGAGCCGGCCGGGGGTCAGCGGGCGTATGTCGCCGTCAGCAGGAGCAGGGTCGTCACCAGACCCGAGGCGGCCACCAGGATCATCGGGCGCGGGGTCAGCACCGCGTGCCGCCGGTCGGCCAGCAGCCGGGCCGGCGCCAGCCCGATCACCGGGCCGAGCAGCGTCACCACCAGCGCCAGCACCGGCAGGCCCACCGCCAGGTCGCCGCTGGACCCGGCGCCCAGCGCCCGCGCACCCACCCCCAGCGCGTACGCCACCAGCGCGCCGCCGATTCCGCACGCGATCAGCAGCGGGTTCACCGAGCCGGGCAGTTCGCCCGGCGCCCCGGTGCGCTCCAGCAACTCCCGGACCGCGCGCAGCAGCGGCACCGGATCACCGGCGGCGCCGCGGACCGGGCCGGGCGGGTCACCCAGCCGCCGGGCGCTCACGCCGAGCCGGGCCCGCAGCTGCGTCCACAGGTGAGCGACCTCGCCGTCGACGCGCTCCACCAGCCGGGCCGCCTCGGCCACCTCCTCCTCGGCCTGCCGGACCTGCTCGTCGGCCCGCGCCACCGCCAGGTCGGCGGCGGCCACCTGCTGGGCGAACCAGGTGTGCGCCTCGGCCCGCTGTGCGGTCACCCGGGCGGTCAGCTCGGCGAGCCGGCGGATCTGCGCGCTGTACGTCTCACTGGCAACCGGTTCGTTCATCGGGAGGGACCATAAGGGATGATCACCTGTCCGGTGCGGTGCACCGCCCGGTCGAAGTAGAGACCGCGCCACGGCCGGGGATACCAGTCCGGGCCGCCGCTGCCCGGATAGAGCGAGGAGCCCAGCTCGCCGCCCTGCACGTCCAGCGCCACCCAGGCGCCGATCTGGTCCGTGCGCGCGCCCGCGCCGCCCAGGTCGACGCGCATCCGGGCCACGCCACGCCACCACGCCAGCACGTGCGTACGCCGTTCCGGCCCGTCGTGCAGGATCCGGCGCAGCTGCTCCAGCCCGGTGCGCGTACCGGCCTTGCCGGCCAGCGCCGCGGCCGCCGCGTCCACCGCGTACAGCAGCAGGAAGTGCGGGGTACGCGCCGCACCCGGCGCGCCCAGTCCGTCGCCCACCTCGGCCATCAGCTCCGGCACGGTCTCCTCGTCGTACCAGGAGGCGTCGCCTTCCAGGTCCTCGTACAGGGCACGGGCGGCCGGGTCGGCGTCCGGGTCGAGGCAGGCGATGGAGAACCGGGCGGTGCCGGGCCGGTACTGCCGGGCCAGTGAGCGGGCGGCGGCGTCGAGCACCGCGCACGCCTCGTCCACCCGGGTGCCCAGCACGGCCAGGTTGCGGCCCGGCGCGCGGGGCAGCCGCAGCGCCGCCGAGCGGGACTGCACGTCGATGATCTCGCCGAGCAGCGCCACCGGGCTGCGCGGCACGCCCTGCTCCGGCGCGGTCAGCGCGCGGAAGTCCGGCGCGTCGGCGAGCTTCGGGATCGCGTCGCCGTCGAACAGCCGGGCCGGCGCCGCGTCCTGCGGGCGCATCCGCCACAGCCGGTGCTGAAGCTCGCTCCACGTCTCCCAGTCGCTGGCCGACGGGATCCGGGCCACCTCGTTCCCCTCGGCCAGGCCCGACTCGGCGTTGATCACCGCGTGGTGGCGGGGCAGCGACTGCGCGGCGTCGTTGCGTTCGGCCAGGATGCGCAGCGCCTTGGGCAGCGCGATCCGCAGCGTGAACTGGGCGACGAGCGCGGGCCGTCCCCACAGCGCCTCGATGCCGCGCACGTCCTGCGACGCGAGCACCAGGTGGATGCCCTGCGACCGGCCTCGCCGGGCCAGGTCCTCCAGCAGGTCGGCGGCCTCCCGGGCGACCACGTCCCGGCCGGCCAGCAGCGCCTGGAACTCGTCGACCACCGCCACGATGCGCGGCCAGTGCCCGTCCGGGTCCACCGCGCGCAACTCGGCCAGCTTGGTGACCTCGTGCTTCTTCGCCGCGTCGGCGCGGCGGCGCAGCTCCTCGGCGAGGAAGCGCAGCAGCGCCAGGCCGAACTCCCGGTCGGTGTTGACGTTGATGCCGACCAGCCGCATGTGCGGCAGCCAGCTCGGATCCCGCCGGCCCTGCGCGAACCGGGCGAAGGACACGCCCTCCTTGAAGTCCAGCAGATAGAACTCCAGCTCGGCGGGGGAGTAGCGGGCGGCGAGCGCGCCGATCCAGGCGAAGATCAGGTTGGTCTTGCCGGTGCCCGACGGGCCGCCGATCAACGCGTGCGGCGGGTAGTCGCCGAGGGTGAGCAGCACCTGCCGCCCGTGCGGGCCCTCGCCGACCGGCGCGGTGAGCCCGTGCGCCGAGTCCTCCCGCCAGTACTCCTCCGGCGGCGGGAGCAGGTCGGTGAACGGTGTCGGCGGCGGGCCGGCGGCCACCCGGGACGCCACGGTGCGGCACGTCTCGGTGACCAGGGCGGGCGGCGGCGGCGCGTCGAGCACCACCGGCAGCCCGCCGATACGGGCGTCGTCCGGCTCCACCGTGATCCGGGTGACCGTCGGGTCGCCGGGCAGTTCGATGCCGCGGACCACCAGGTGCACGCCGCACGCCGCGCCGGTGCGTACCACCCGGTCGAGCTGGCCGCGCTCGTGCCGGGACAGCTCGTCGCCGCCGAGCAGCACCGCCACCCGCCACGGCTCCGGGCGGCGTCCGGTGGCGGCGGCCAGCTCACGCAGCGAGCCGTACTCACCGGCGAGCACCGTGGCGTTGATCCGGCGGATCTGCTCCACCAGGTCGTCAAGCAGCCGGCCCAGCCCGCCCGGCCCGACGAACGTGAGCAGCCCGGCAGTGCCCAGCGGCGCGAACCCGGCCAGGCCGCCGCCCAGGTGTTCCGGGTCGTATCCGTACAGCCGTACCGCGCCCGGGTCGGCCCGCCCGACCGAGCGCAGCAGCAGCGCCGGCACCACCGCCGCGAGGCCGTCCCGATCGCCGCCGGCCAGGTGCGCGTGCCCGGCGTCCAGCAGCGGAACCAGCGCCGGCACCGGTTCGGCGCCGTCGAGGCGTACCGTGCCGATGCGCGACGCGCCCGGCGGCTCGGACCGTCCGGCGGGCGTGGCCTGCCAGCGGTCCCAGGGCGCGGAGGCCGCGCCGGGCGCCTCCCGCTGCGCCGCGGCGGCGGCCCGCCGGGCCAGCTCGGCCAGGCGGGCGGTGTGCCGGGCGTCGATCTCGGCCAGGCGCCGGTCGCGCGCGGCGCCCACCCGGTCGGGCACCGCCGCCGCGGCCCGGCGGGTACGGGCCAGCCGCTCCCGCCCGGCGGCCAGCTCGGCCTCGGCGGCGGTGAGGCGGGTACGGGTGGCGCCCAGGGCCTCGGAGAGCATCCCCCGGACCCGCGTCACCAGTTGAGCGCGGACGTCAGGCACGGGGCGGCTCCGGTTCGTCGGTGTCCTTGGGCAGGTCCCGGCCGAGCCGGTCGAGCAGCACGCCGGTGAGCACGCCGGCGGTGACCGCCGGGTCGGCCGCGTGCGGCTGCTCCGCGTCGTCGGCGCGGCGCGGCGGGGGCATCCGGCAGACCCGGGTCAGCAGCGTGTCCAGCACCGGCGGCGGCAGCCCGGGCAGCAGGTCACGGACCCGCGAGTCCAGCGCGCCGCGCAGCCGGGGCAGGTCGTCCGCGCGAGGCGGATGGCCGAGCAGCTCACCGGCCAGCTCGCGCAGCAGCGGCGGGGTGATCGCGGCCAGCCCCAGCCCCACGTCGGCGTGTGCCCGGCGCAGCTCGCGGTGCAGCCGGTCCCGGTCGCCGGAGCGGACCCCGGCGGCCACCCGGCGCAGCAACTCGTGGGCGTCCCCGACGCGCTCGTCCGGCTCGTCCGCCGCCGGATCCCGGCCGCCGGTCAGCTCCGCCACCCGCACCGCCCACCAGCGCCGTACCGCCGGTTGCTCACCCGGCTCGGCGGCCGGGCCGGGCGCGGGCGGTTCCTGGCCGCGCGGCGTGTCGTGCTTCGGCCGCGCCTCGCCCGGCGGCGCCGGGCGCGCGCCGTCGGGGGCCAGCCCGATCGCGGCCAGGTACGCGGTGAGCTGCTCCTGTGCCACGCGCAGCGCGTAACCGGCGGTCTCGGCGTGCTCGGTGGCCGAGGACAGCTCCGGCACCCCCATCGGGTCGGACGACTCCTGGCGCACCCAGCGCAGCCGCTCCTGCGCCTGACCGAGCTTCTCCAGCGCGACGGCGAGCTGCGCCAGCGGCAGTTCCTCGGCGGCGGCACGGACCTGCGCGCCGATGTCCTCGACGATGGACACGGCCGGGCCTCAGAGCGTCGCGACGTAGAGCTGTGCCTGCTCCACCGCGACGAGTGTCGCGGCCAGGCACTCCTCCAGCTCCTGACCGGCCTGTGTCAGCGAGGCCTGCGCCGCCTCGACCGTCTCGTGCCCGCTGCCCTCCAGCGCGCCGGCCAGCGTCTGCTGCGCCTCGGCCAGCTTCTCGCCGGCTGCCTGCACCGCTGTCTGGCCGTCACCGATCTGCTGGAGAGCGACATCGATGGCTGCCTTCAGCTCGGCAACGCTCGCCACGGGGACCTCCTGGGGGCGAAAGAGATCTCCATTACAACCCATCGGAACGGGTGGACGAACATCCACCCTCGCGGCGTGATGACCCGCGTGTCCGGTTGCCGCCCTGACGTGCGTGAAGATCCCGCCGGGCGGCATCCCGCGGTCCCGTCGCCGGTCCCATCGGCGGGACTAACGGCCCAGCCAGCGCGGGCCGCGCACCTCCGCGCCGAGCGCGGTGACCCGCTCGCGCAGTTCGCGGTCGGCCGTGACCACCACCCGCCGCCGGTCCGGCGCGGCGGCGACCAGCTCGACCACCGTGTCGTCGCCGGAGCCGGGCGCGGACACCACCTCCACGCCGGGCGCGGGCGGTGTGCGCCGGGCCGCGCCCTCCACCACCAGCACCACCTGCACCGGCGGCGGCAGCTCCGGCGGCACGCCCGCCTCGCCGACCGGCGCCAGCGCGTCGCGCAGCCGGGCCGCCGCGCCGGCCCGGTCCCGCCACCAGCCGTCCGGGCGCGAACCCACCACGTTCGCGCCGTCCACCACCAGCAGCGCTCTGCTCTCCATGCCCCCCAGCCTGCCATCCGGTCGCGTTTGTCGCGCCGACCGCCGGGTAGCCACCGCCGACCGTGCCGCGCGTGCCGGGCGCCGGTCGTGCCGACTGACTGCGGAGGACGATGATGATGGGACCGGGCGACTTCGGCAACGACCCCTGGGACGAGTTCCTGGCCCGATACTTCGGCCGGGGCGAGGGGGGACGCCGGCCGGCGCACCGGGTCGACATCACCCGCCTGATGACCGCCGACGCCCGGGAGATGCTCGCCGACGCGGCCCGCCGCGCCGCCCAGAAGCACAGCAACGACCTGGACACCGACCACCTGCTCTGGGCGGCGTTGCAGCGGGAGCCGCTGCGCGACCTGGTCCGCCGGGCCGGCGCCGACCCGGACGCGCTGCTCGGCGCGCTGGGCGGCCGCGGCGAGGGCGCGCCGCGCGGCGAGGTGCCGCCGAACCTGTCGCTGACCCCGGCGGCGAAGCGGGCACTGCTCGACGCCCACCAGCTGTCCCGCGCGATGGGCGCCAACTACATCGGACCCGAGCACATCCTGATGGCGCTGCCGCTGAACCCCGAGTCGCCGGCCGGCCGGATGCTCGCCGCGGGCCGGATCCAGCCCGAGTCGTTGCAGGCGGCCAGCGCCGAGCGCGGCGCGGCGACCGCCCCGCGCCCCGATCACGGCACCCCCACCCTCGACCAGTACGGCCAGGACCTCACCGAGCTGGCCCGGATGGACCAGATCGACCCGGTGATCGGCCGGGCCGACGAGATCGAGCAGGCCGTGGAGATCCTGTCCCGGCGGACCAAGAACAACCCGGTGCTGATCGGTGAGGCCGGCGTCGGCAAGACCGCGATCGTGGAGGGCCTGGCGGAGCGGATCTGCGACGGCGACGTGCCGCAGACGCTGATCGGCAAGCGGGTGATCCAGCTCGACCTGGCCGGCCTGGTCGCCGGCACCCGCTACCGGGGTGACTTCGAGGAGCGGCTGAAGAAGGTGATCGACGAGATCCGCGCCCACCGTGAGGAGCTGATCATCTTCCTGGACGAGATCCACACGCTGGTCGGCGCGGGCGGCGCCGGCAGCGAGGGCGGCATGGACGCCTCGAACATGCTCAAGCCGGCCCTGGCGCGCGGCGAGCTGCGGGTGATCGGCGCGACCACGCTCGACGAGTACCGGCGCAGCATCGAGAAGGACGCCGCGCTGGCCCGCCGGTTCCAGCCGGTGCTGGTGCCCGAGCCGGGCGTGGAGGACACCGTCGCGATCCTGCGCGGCCTGCGCGACAGGTACGAGGCGTACCACCAGGTCCGGTTCACCGACGAGGCGCTGGTCGCCGCCGGTGAGCTGTCCGACCGGTACATCACCGACCGGTTCCTGCCGGACAAGGCGATCGACCTGATCGACCAGGCCGGCGCACGGGTGCGGCTGCGCACGCGTACGCCCGCCGAGGACGTGCGTGAGCTGGAGCAGCAGCTCGACGAGACCCGCCGGGACAAGGAGCAGGCGGTCTCCGACGAGCAGTACGAGCGCGCCTCCGCGCTGCGCGACCGGCTCGCCGAGTTGGAGGACCAGGTCCGCCGGGCCCGCGGCGACGAGGGACCCAACCACGTGCCCGAGGTCGGTCCGACGGAGATAGCCGAGGTGGTCTCCCGCGCCACCGGCATCCCGGTCACCCAGCTCACCGAGGAGGAACGCGATCGGCTGCTGCGCCTGGAGGGCCACCTGCACGAGAAGGTGATCGGCCAGGACGACGCGGTCAGCGCCGTCGCCGAGGCGGTACGCCGGTCCCGTACCGGGCTGGCCGACCCGGACCGGCCGATGGGCAGCTTCCTGTTCCTCGGCCCGACCGGCGTCGGGAAGACCGAGCTGGCCCGCGCGCTGGCCGAGGCGCTGTTCGGCGAGGCGGACCGGATGGTCCGGGTCGACATGAGCGAGTTCCAGGAGCGGCACACGGTCAGCCGGCTGGTCGGCGCCCCGCCCGGCTACGTCGGCTACGAGGAGGCCGGCCAGCTCACCGAGGCGGTACGGCGCCGCCCGTACGCGGTGGTGCTGCTGGACGAGATCGAGAAGGCGCACCCGGACGTGTTCAACATCCTGCTCCAGGTGCTCGACGACGGCCGGCTCACCGACAGCCAGGGTCGTACGGTGAACTTCAAGAACACCGTGCTGATCATGACCAGCAACCTCGGCTCGGAGCTGATCACCGGCACCCAGCGCACTGTCGGCTTCGCCACCGGCGCGCCCGGGGAGCGGGAGGGCGACGAGCTGCGGGAGCGGCTGATGCGCCGGCTCCAGGAGAACTTCCGCCCGGAGTTCCTCAACCGCATCGACGAGGTGATCGTCTTCCAGCGGCTGGAGGCCGAGCAGCTGCGCCAGATCACCGGGCTGCTGCTGGAGGAGACCCGCCGCCGCATGCACGCCCAGGACATCCAGGTCGACTTCAGCACCGCCGGCGTCGACTGGCTCGCCGAGCACGGCTACCAGCCCGAGTTCGGCGCCCGCCCGCTGCGCCGGGTGATCCAGCGCGAGGTCGACAACCGGCTGTCCCGGATGCTGCTGGAGAACGAGGTCTCCCCGGGGCAGAAGGTCACCGTGGACACCCGCGACGACCAGCTGGTCTTCGACGTCACCGCAGGTGAGCGGGGCTACAGGCCGGCCACCACGTCCCATCCCCGATGACCGGGCGGGGCCCGTCCCGGCCGGGCCGGGACGGGCCGTCACCGAAGGACCGGAGGGCGGACATGACCGAACCCGAGGAAGTCACCGACGACGACACCGGGGCCGGCGAACCGATCGAGGCGACCCCGACGGCGAACCCGTCCCGGGTGCGGGTGCCGCCGGAGGGCCTGAGGCAGCACACACCGGACGAGGGCGAGACGGCACCCGGGCCGCCGCCGGCAGAGGAGGCGTGATGGTACGCGAGGCGCGACTCGACCCCGAGGCCGAGGTGATCTGGGACGACTTCCACGCCGAGGTGAACGTGTCCTCCGAGACGCTGCGGCAGTGGCTGCTCACCCGGGGCTCGGGGGAGGAGGCGTTCGGCCCGAACCCTGACCTCGACCTGCCCGAGCCCGGCCGGCAGATCCTCGCCGTGCTGCGCAAGCGCAAGGTGGACCTCACGCCGGAGGACATCGAGGTGATGCGGGAGGCGATCACCCGGATCCGGGAGCTGACCGCGCAGCGGCCCCGCCGGGGCAACGCCGACGACGAGTGGCGTCACGCCCTGCTCGACCTCGGACACGACGTGCTCGCCGAACGCTGAGCCGGTACGGCGGCGCCCGGGCGGACCACCCGCCCGGGCGTCACCGGCTACTCCGACTCCAGGCTGGGCAGCCGCAGCCCGGCCGCGTCCGCCGCGGCCTGCCGGTCGGCGTGGGCGCGTTCCTCGCGGCTGAGCAGGTTGGCGTACTCGGTCACGTCGGCCGGGCCCGGCACCTCCGGCAACCGGCGCAGGAACGCCTCCACCTCGGCGGAGGCGGTGGTGTGCGCGGTGGCCGCCTGGCGCAGCAACTCCCGCTGGTCGGCGGCCGGATACAGATCAGTCATGTCGCCGGTGATACCCGGGTTCAGGCGATTCGCACCCCGCCCGAGCCGTTGGGCTGCACGCCGAACTCCGGGTGCGCCAGCAACCAGCCCAGGTACTCCGGATGGTTCGCCAGCGCGTCGGTGTACGCCGCGACCGCCGCCACCAGCACCGGCTCGGCCACCGCGGCGGCCGGCACGTCCGGGTGCCAGCCCAGCAGCAGCCGCCAGCGCAGCGGCGTGCCGGCGAGCCGGCGGGTGACCAGCCCGGCCACCGGACGGAACGTGGCCTGGCACAACGCCACCGCCTCACCGGCGTCCACCAGGTCCAGCGCGGCCCGCACGTCCGCCTCGTACACCTTCTTCGGGGTGAAGCCGGAACGGGCGCAGGCGGCGGCGAAGCAGTCGCCGAAGCAGCCGTCGCCCGGCGCGGCCACCCACCGCTCCCGCCGCAGGTCGACCAGGTCGACCTCGTCGCGGCCGGCCAGCGGGTGGGTCTGCGGCAGCAGCACGCAGACCGGCTCGACCGCCACCTCCCGCCAGCTCAGCCCGAACCCCGCCGACGGCGTCGAGTCGCCGCACACGCCGGTCAGGGCGAAGTCGAGCCGCCCACCGGCCACCATCTGCGCCAGCTCGTCCACCGACCAGGAGCCGTACGTGGTGATCTGCGCGTCCGGCCGGTCGGCGGCGAGCCGGTGCACCAGCCGCCCGAGGATCGGGCTGTTCACCCCGCCGAAGCGGTAGCGGCGCAGCGGATCACCGGCACCGGCCATCCGGGCCGCCTCGTCCCGCAGGCCCTTCATCGCCGGCAGCAGCACCCGTGCCCGGTCCAGCACCAGCTCACCCAGGGCGGTGGGACGGGCACCGCGGCGGTCCCGCTCGAACAGCGGCCCGCCCAGCGCCCGTTCGATCCGCTGAAGCTGGGCGGTCAGCGCCGGCTGGGCCAGGCCGAGCGCCGAGGCGGCCTTGGTGACGCTTCCCGTCTCCGCGATCGCGCAGACCACACGCAGGTGTCGCAGCTCCAGATCCATACCGTGACGGTAGGACCACGAACCGATGCGCGGAAGGGGCGATCGGCTCACGCCTGGCGGCGGTGCTCCAGGTCACTCAGCCGGGTACGCCGTCCGGTGACCGCGTCGCGCACCTTGTCGAGCACCCCGACGGCCGGTTCGACGATCTTGTTCCAGGGTGGGGTGGCGGGCGTGCCGGGGTGCGGGCGGGTCGGTGCCGCCTCCTCGGCGATCTCCCACCGGTTGCCCAGCCGGATCAGCTCGGCGTCGCTCGCCACCTCGCGCAGCGGCGTGACCAGCGCGGCGACGCGGCTGACGTGCCGGCGTACCCGCTCGGCCACGTCGTCGACCGCCGGGTCGTCGGCGCCGGACAGCTGCTTGAGGGCGGTCAGCAGTCCCGCGTCGGCCTCGATCTCCCGCTCGACCAGCTCGGTGGCGTCCGGCATGGCGGCCCGGGCCGCCGGGAACAGGTACTGCTCCTCGGCGGACAGGTGCCGGGACACCGCGGCGGTCAGCACGTCGAGCACCTCGCGCCGGGCGGCGGCGTCCAGTGCCGGGTCGGTCACCCGGTCGGCCAGCCCCAGCAGCGCCCGGTGCTCGGTGTCCACGAGGTCGGCGACGCTGCGCCCACCCGGCCGGTACGCGTCGTCGGCGGCGGGCGGCAGCGGCGGCAGGGGGACGGTCATGGTGCCCTCCTCGTGACGGCCGGAGTCGATGTCCGGGCGGTCCGGCGGTACCCGGCCGGGCGGTCCGCGAAACCGTCGCCGGAGCACCGGCGGCCCGCGCCCACCCCACCTGCTGGTATAAGGAAGCGATGACGAGCGACGCCCTCCCCGCCCGGCCCGACGCCACCGACGAGGTCGTGGACCTCTGCCGTGACCTGCTGCGCATCGACACCACGAACACCGGCGACAACGACACCAGCGCGGGAGAGCGGCGTGCCGCCGAGTACGTCGCGGAGAAGCTCGCCGAGGTCGGCGTCGACGCCGAGATCCACGAGTCCGCGCCCGGCCGGGCCAACCTGGTCGCCCGGATCCCCGGCACCGAGCCCGGCCGCGACGCGCTGCTGGTGCACGGCCACCTCGACGTGGTGCCCGCCGACCCGGACGAGTGGTCGGTGCACCCGTTCTCCGGCGAGATCCGCGACGGCTACCTGTGGGGCCGCGGCGCGATCGACATGAAGGACTTCGACGCGATGGTGCTGGCGGTGGTCCGCGACTGGCAGCGCACCGGCGTACGCCCGCGGCGCGACGTCGTGCTCGCGTTCACCGCCGACGAGGAGGCCGGCAGCGACTACGGCGCGCACTTCCTCACCCAGCGCCACCGCGACCTGTTCGACGGCTGCACCGAGGCGATCGGCGAGGTCGGCGGCTTCTCCTACTCGGTCGACGAGCAGCGCCGCCTCTACCTGATCGAGACCGCCGAGAAGGGCATCGACTGGCTGCGCCTGCACGCCAAGGGGCGGCCCGGCCACGGCTCGATGGTGCACGACGACAACGCCGTCACCGCCCTGGCCGAGGCGGTCGCCCGGATCGGCCGGCACCGCTTCCCGGTGGTGATGACCGACACCGTACGGGCGTTCCTGGCCGAGGTCTCCGACGTGCTCGGCATCGAGATCGACCCGGACGACCCGGAGACCGCGATCGCCAAGCTGGGCCCGATCGCCAACATCATCGGCGCGACCATCCGCAACACCGCCAACCCGACCCGGCTGGCCGCCGGCTACAAGGACAACGTCATCCCCGGCCGGGCCACCGCCACCATCGACTGCCGCAGCCTGCCCGGGCAGAGCGAGGAACTGGAACGGCAGCTGCGCGAGCTGGTCGGGCCGGACATCGCCATCGAGTACGTCCAGCGCCAGCCGGCCCTGGAGACCACGTTCGACGGTGACCTGGTGGCACGGATGTCGGAGGCGCTGCGCGCCGAGGACCCGGGCGCGCACCCGGTGCCGTACATGCTCTCCGGCGGCACCGACGCCAAGGCGTTCTCCCAGCTCGGCATCCGCTGCTTCGGTTTCGCGCCGCTGCGGCTGCCCGCCGACCTCAATTTCTCCGGCCTGTTCCACGGCATCGACGAGCGGGTTCCGCTGGACGGACTACAGTTCGGCGTGCGGGTTCTGGACCGCTTCCTCCGTACCTGCTGACCGCGCCCGCCGCGGCGCCGCCGGCGCGGAACCTCCCCCCATCGCGAAGGGACTGCCACACATGACCGACCAGCACGGTGAGCTGGACGCCGCCCTCGAGCGGGTGATCGACGCGGCCCGCGCCCACCTGGCCGCCGTCCGGGCCGCCCAGGGCCGGATCGACGACGACGCCGTCTGGCAGGCGTACGTCGCGTTGAACAACGCCTCGTTCGCCTACGACGAGCAGCTGCTCGACGCGTTCGGCGAGGTGACGCCCTGGGACGTGGAGTCGATCGACCCGGACGAGGCCGACGAGCGCTTCGGCTCCGTGGAGGGCGGCGAGCCCACCGACCCGCACCCGCGGGTGATCTCGGTGCGGCAGCGGCGCGACTACCGGGTGCCGAGCGTCGCCGCGCTGCTGCGCGCGGCCGAGGCGGCCCGCCGCGAGGGCACCCCGGAGGACGACGAGCCGGCGCCGGTCGAGGGGGTCGGCGAGGCGGTGCTGGAGCTGCTGCAGAGCGGCGACGGTTCGCTGTCCGCGCTCGACGTGCCGGAGCTGGAACCGCTGGACGGGGTGGTGATGGTCAGCGAGGTCGGCACCCCCGTCGACCTGGAGTCGTTCGACGACGACGACCCGGTCGGCCCGTTCCAGCCTGCTGCCGACGACCGGCTGGTCGGCCGGCTCGACGAGCACCCGTTCATGGAGCTCGACGAGGAGCACGACCACGCCCACTAGGCCGTGCGCGTCCCCGGGGCCGCGCCACGCGTGCCCCGGGGACGGGCCTGCTCAGTACGACAGGCCCGGCTGCGACTGGTTGACCAGGCGGCGCCGCAGCACCACCTGCCGCGTGCCGTCCCGGTAGAGCCGCACCCGGGCCAGCTCCCAGCCGGAGAACTCGGCCTGGATCGCCAGCTGCGCCGCGGCGGTCAGCCGATCGACGTTCGAGGGCAACCGCAGCGGCGCGTATTCGTAGTCCATGCCCCTATGCTGCCCAGCTCGCGGACCCTCCGCCACCCCTTGCGGGTGACCCCGGTCGCCCCCGCGGCTCAGCCGTCGCGCTCCGGGTAGCCCACCGGCACCGCCGACACGTCGTCCAGCGCCGTGACGATCTCCTCCGGCAGCGTCATCCGCTCCACCTGCAACGCGCCGAGCAGCTGCCCGACGGTCCGGGCGCCAAGGATCGGCGCGGTCACGCCCGGCCGGTCCCGCACCCAGGCCAGCGCCACCTCCAGCGGCGACACGCCGAGCCCACCGGCCGCGATGGCGACCGCCTCCACGATGCTGGAGCAGCGCGGTTCCAGGTACGTCGCGACGAACCGCTCGAAGTGCGGCGACACCGCCCGTGAGTCGGCCGGGCGGCCGTTGCGGTACTTGCCGGTGAGCACGCCCCGGCCCAGCGGCGACCAGGGCAGCACGCCCAGCCCCATCCCGGCGCAGGCGGGCAGCACCTCCCGTTCCACACCGCGCTCCAGCAGCGAGTACTCCACCTGCGCGGCGACCACCGGGGCACGCCCCGGCCAGGCGGCCTGCCAGGCGGCGGCCCGGGCCGTCTGCCAGCCGGAGAAGTTCGACACGCCCACGTAGCGGGCCTTGCCGCTGGACACGGCGTGGTCCAGAGCCGAGAGCGTCTCCTCCAGCGGGGTGTCCGGGTCGTAGCCGTGCACCTGCCACAGGTCGACGTGGTCGGTGCCGAGCCGGCGCAGCGAGGCGTCGAGCGTACGCAGCAGGTGCCCCCGCGAGCCGTCCCGCCGGCGGGCGCCCGGCCGCAGGCCCGCCTTGGTGGCGATCAGCAGCTCGTCGCGGTCCACCAGGCTGCCCAGCAGTGAGCCGATCACCGACTCGGCGTCGCCGTCGGCGTACACGTCGGCGGTGTCGACGAGGTTGCCGCCCGCGTCGAGGAAACTCTTCAGCTGGGCGGCCGCGTCGTCGGCATCGGTGTCCCGTCCCCAGGTCATGGTGCCGAGCGCGAGCCGCGATACCGCCAGCCCGCTTCGGCCGAGCGGTCGCTGTTGCATGGGTGAACCTTATTTCGAACCCGGCGTCACGGATATCCTCGCCGCAGTCAACTTCCCGCGCGACCTCCACCCGGTGTGACATGTTCGGGGCGAGCCGGACGTCGAGGGCGCCACGCTCATTGCGTAACCTGATGCGACCTGTGGTGCGGACGGTGGGAGGATCAGTGCGACTCGGGCTCAACCTCGGATACCAGACGGCGTGGAGCACACCGTTTGATCACCTGGCGCTGGCCCAGGAGGCGGACCGGCTCGGCTACTCGGTGGTCTGGGCCGCGGAGGCGTACGGCTCGGACTCGCCGAGCATGCTGGCCTGGATCGCCGGGCAGACGGAGCGCATCGACGTGGGCTCCGCGGTGATGCAGATCCCGGCCCGTACCCCGGCCATGACCGCGATGACCGCCGCGACCATCGACACGCTCTCCGGCGGCCGGTTCCGGCTCGGCCTGGGCGTGTCCGGCCCGCAGGTCTCCGAGGGCTGGCACGGCGTGCGGTTCGCCAAGCCGCTGGCCCGCACCCGGGAGTACGTCGACATCGTCAAGCTCGCGATGGCCCGCAAGGAGGTCGCGTACGACGGCGAGCACTACACGCTGCCGCTGCCCGACGGCCCCGGCAAGGCGCTGCGGCTGGGCTTCCACCCGCCGCGCGAGCACATCCCGATCTACCTGGCCGCCGTCGGTCCGAAGAACCTGGAGCTGGCCGGCGAGATCGCCGACGGCTGGCTGGCCGTGTTCTACTCCCCGGAGTTCGCCGATGAGCACCTCGCCTCGGTGCGGACCGGCCGTGCGGCGGCGGGCAAGGAGCTGGCCGGCTTCGACGTGGTGCCGTCCGTGCCGGTCGTGGTCGGCGACGACATCGCCACCTGCGCCGAGCTGGTGCGCTGGTACGCCGCGCTGTACGTCGGCGGCATGGGCAGCCGCAAGCAGAACTTCTACAACCAGCTCGCCACCCGGATGGGCTACGGCGACGCGGCCCGCGAGGTGCAGGACCTCTACCTGGCCAAGCGGCAGCGCGACGCGGCCGCCGCCGTACCGATGGAGTTCATCGACCGCACCTCCCTGCTCGGCCCGAAGGAGCGTATCGCCGAGCGGATGCGGGAGTACGCCGCCGCGGGCGTGACCACGCTGTCGGTGTCGCTGTTCGTGGCCGACCGGGAGAGCGGGGTGCAGACCCTGCGTACCGTCGCCGAGGCGCTGGAGCTGTCCGGAGTCGGCGAGTGACCTGGATCGAGGCCGTCGTCCTGGGCCTGGTCCAGGGACTGACCGAGTTCCTTCCGGTGTCCTCCTCGGGGCACCTGCGGATCACCTCGGCGCTGTTCTTCGGCCGGGACGCGGGCGCGTCGTTCACCGCGGTGACCCAGCTCGGCACCGAGGCCGCCGTCCTGATCTACTTCGCCAAGGACATCTGGCGGATCGTCCGGACCTGGTTCGTCGGCCTTGTCGACCGCTCGGTGCGGTCCAGCCTCGACTACCGGATGGGCTGGTACGTCATCGTCGGCACCATCCCGATCGGCATCTTCGGGCTGATCTTCAAGGACCAGATCCGCACCGCCGGCCGGAACCTCTGGCTGATCTCCTGCACCCTGATCATCGGCGCGATGCTGCTGGCCTTCGCGGAGTACTGGGGCCGGCAGACCCGTACGCTGGAGAACTTCCGGATGCGCGACGGCGTCGTGATGGGCTTCGCCCAGGCGGCGGCGCTCGTGCCCGGCGTCTCCCGCTCGGGCGGCACCCTGACCGCGGGCCTGCTGCTCAACCTCACCCGGGAGACCGCGGCCCGCTACTCGTTCCTGCTGGCCATCCCCGCAGTCGTGATCTCCGGCGTGTTCAGCCTGCCGGACGTCTTCGAGCCGTCCGCGCCGGGCACCGCCGCGCCGAGCGTGGCGCAGATGGTGATCGCGACGCTCATCGCGTTCGCCGTCGGGTACGCGGCCATCGCCTGGCTGCTGCGCTACGTCGCCCACCACACGCTGTACGTCTTCGTGCTCTACCGGGTGGCGCTGGGCAGCCTGGTGATCTGCCTGCTGGCCACCGGCACGATCAGCGCCACCTGACGCTGTTTCCCGGTACGCGAAGAGGCCGGCACCCCGTTGGTTCGGGGCGCCGGCCTTTCGCTGTTTGTTCGTCTTAGCTGTTCCAGTGCTGGGCGACGAGGTCGGCGGCCTGCTGTTCCCACTGGGCGTAGTGGTCCGGGTAGGCCGACACCTGCACGGTCTGGGCGGCCTTGGTCAGCGGCATGTCGCGCCAGCCGTCGACCTGCTTGAGACCCTTCAGGAACGCGGTCGTGGAGTACTCGGGGTCGGTGATCTGCTCCACCGTGCCCCACCCGCTGGAGGGACGCTGCTGGAACAGGCCCTGCGAGTCGTGGTCGTTACGGTCACCGAGGTGGCCGAGGTTCTCCAGCTTCGACTCCTGCAGGGCGGTGGCGATCGACACGACGGCGGCGCGTTCGTCCATACCGGCCTTCTTCGTCGCCGCGATGATCGCCTTGACGTTGGCGGTCTGCTCGTCGGTCAGGTCGATGTGGGACTGGGTGCCCTGGACGCCGTGCGGGATGAGCGTGGCGGTGTCGAGCGTGGCCGCCTGCGTCGTGGTGACGGCGGCGTCCCGGGTGGTGGGGGTGCTGTCGGTGTGGTTGAGGGGGCCGGCGGCGAGGCCACCGGCGACGGTCAGACCGGCGATACCGAGGACGCTCTTACGCAGGATGCTGTTCATGGGGGGCTCCATTCGGGGGTCGACGCCCGCGCCGTGAAGGGGGGATGCGGTGCGGGTGCGAGCACCGTCAGGCGCTCTTCAAAAAAGGGGGGTCGGTCCGGTTCACGCCGCGCCCGCTCACGCCGGACGGCGCGGGGCTGAGGTCGTGGCCGGAGGTATGTGCAACGACCACCGGCCCACCCGTCATTCCCGGGGCCGTGCCGCCCACCCCGGCTGGGGTGCGGGAGGCGCGCTGCTGCGGTCGTGCACCAGGTATAACGCCCCGGCCCGGTCCCCGATTCCGCCACCGGGGTGTCCCCGACCACCCCCAAACCCGACACCCCCGCCCACCCCACTCACCTCGCCCACCCGCCGCCCGTCCTCCACGCGTCGATCATGAAGTTGGCGGCGTCCGGTGTCCGGTTTGTCACCACCAACCTCATGGTCAACAACACGGGCGGGACCGGTATGGCGCAACCAGTCCGTCGAGCCTGCCCGCACGAAGAGCGCGGCGCATCCCGCCCCGATCCGGCCCGGCGGGAGATCTTGGAAGGAAACGGCCCTTATGGGGGCCGAAATCTTCCAAGATCTCCCGCATTGGACCGCCGCAGCGCTCAAGAGGAGCCGACGGCGGGCTCAGCCACCGCGCAGGCCTCGACTCTCCCGACCCGCCCGCCGGCTCCCGCCAAACCCGACTGCCCTCGGCAGGGCTCACGCCGATCATGAACCTAGCGGCATCCATTGTCCGGTTTGTGGCCGGCAACTTCATGATCGACCCACGCCGGGTGGCGGCGACCGATGCGAGGCGCGGATCCCGCCGGCCATCCGTTCCGGCGCGGCCCCGCCTGGCGCGCGATCTTGGTACGGGACGGCCGCCATGAGGGCGGTTTCGTACCAAGATCGCGAGTGCGGCGCCAAGCGGCTGTTACGTCCCGGCCGACTTCGTGACCGGCGGGCGGCGGCGGACGGGGCGGGCTGCCGTGGCGGGACGATCATCGCGGGACGTACCGCCTAGGGTGGTCAGCGTGGCGACCCTTCTGCTTCTGCGACACGGCCGTACCACCGCGAACGCCGACGGCGGCCTCGCCGGACGGCAACCGGTCGAGCTGGACGACACCGGCCGGGCGCAGGCGACGGCGGTCGGCGCGCGCCTCGCCGGACTGCCGCTGGCGGCGGTGGTGACCAGCCCACTCATCCGCTGCCGGCAGACCCTGGAGCTGGCCCTGCCGGGCGCCGAGCCGGTGGCCGACGAGGGGTTGATCGAGTGCGGGTACGGCGACTGGGAGGGCCAGTCGCTGAAGAAGCTGGCTAAGGAGCCGCTCTGGCCGGTGGTGCAGCAGCACCCGAGCGCCGCCGCGTTTCCGCAGGGGGAGTCGATGGCGGCCATGTCCGCGCGCGCAGTCGCGACGGTACGGGCGTGGGACGCGCGCGTCACCGCCGAGCACGGGCCGGAGGCGGTCTGGCTGGCGTGCAGCCACGGCGATGTGATCAAGGCGATCGTGGCGGACGCGCTCGGCGTACACCTTGATCTTTTTCAGCGGATCGTGGCCGACCCGGCGTCGGTGACGGCGATCCGCTACACCCCGTTGCGGCCGTTCCTGGTCCGGCTCAACGACACCGGCGGCGACCTGTCGGCGCTGGTCCCGCCGCCGCGCAAGCGGCGCCGGCGCGCGGCGCGGGCGGCGGAGTCCGACGCGGCGGTCGGCGGGGGCGCGGGCGCGGCCGGGTGAGACCGGCGGACACGGCGCGTTCGCTCTGGGCGGATTCGGCATCGGTGGGCTGCACGGTGCTTCCACACGCCGGATAGGGTCGTGGGTATGACGCACCAGGTGCACGCCTTCGAGCCGCCGGAGCGGTTCGTCGCCGGTACGGTCGGCCCGCCGGGGGAGCGCACGTTCTTCCTCCAGGCGCGCGGCGGCGGCCGGCTGGTCAGCGTGTCGCTGGAGAAGGTCCAGATGTCGTTGCTCGCCGAGAAGCTCGAGGAGCTGCTCGCCGAGGCGCAGCGCCGCTTCGGCGTGAAGCTGCCGGAGCCGGTCACCACGGTGACCGGTGACAACGAGCCGCTCGACACGCCTGTCGACGAGGAGTTCCGGGTCGGCACGCTGGGCCTGGCCTTCGACGTGGACACCGCGACCGTGGTGATCGAGGCGATCGCCGTCGGTGAGGCGGAGGTCGAGGTCGAGCTGGGCGACGCGGACGACGACGCCGACGAGGACCCGGACGAGCCGGACGACGACCTCGACCGCCTACGGGTGCGGCTGACCCCGGAGGCGACCCGCGAGTTCATCGAGCGGGCCAAGCGCGTCGTGAACGCCGGCCGGCCCCCCTGCCCGCTCTGCGGCCAGCCGCTCGACCCGGCCGGTCACCTCTGCCCCCGGCACAACGGCTATCACCGGTGACCTCGTCGGAACTGCAGCCCCGACAGGACGGCGCCGAGGCGCTGCGGCTGCTCGCCGACGGTGAGCTGACCCTGGAGGGGCGGCTCGTCGACGCTTCAAACGCCACGCTGCGCGGCGTCATCGCCCTCGGCGAGGTGACCGCGCACTGTGTCTACAAGCCGGTACGAGGTGAGCGCCCGCTCTGGGACTTCCCGGACGGCACGCTCGCCGGCCGGGAGGTGTCCGCCTACCTGGTGTCCCGGGCCACCGGCTGGGATCTGGTGCCGCCGACGGTGCTGCGGGACGGCCCGTTCGGGCCCGGCTCGTGCCAGCTCTGGATCGACGAGCCGGACGACGCCGAACCGCTCGTCGGTTTCGTGCCGGCCCGGGAGATCCCGCCGCGCTGGTTCCCGGTGGCCGCGGCCCGCGACGACGACGGGGCGGCGTACGCGCTGGCGCACGCCGACGACCCCCGCCTGGCCCGGCTAGCCGTGCTCGACGCGGTCATCAACAACGCCGACCGCAAGGGCGGGCACGTCCTCGTCGGCCAGGACGACCGGATCTACGGCGTCGACCACGGCGTGAGCTTCCACGTCGAGGAGAAGCTGCGTACGGTGCTGTGGGGCTGGGCCGGCCGTGAGCTGCCGCCGGACGCGGTGGAGATGCTCGACGGCCTGACCGCGCAGCTGCGCGGGCCACTGGGCGACGACTTGGCCGAGCACCTGACCATCGGTGAGCTGGCCGCGCTGGCGGCACGGGTCGAGCGGCTGCGCGAGTCCGGCCGGTTCCCGCTGCCGCCGCAGGAGTGGCCGGCGATGCCATGGCCGCCGATGTGAGCCGTTGTCGTGTTGATCACCCGTAGGGCGGCACCCGAGCGTCTGACGGATCGTTAGGCTGGCGGTCATGGAGTCTTGGGCGGGACACGAGGTGCCACGGCTGCCCGGCGAGGGCGTGCCGCTGAGGTTGTACGACTCGGCGCGGCAGGGCGCCCATCCCAGCCGGCCCGAGGGCAGCGCTTCGATGTACGTCTGCGGCATCACCCCGTACGACGCGACGCACCTCGGGCACGCCGCCACCATGATCGCCTTCGATCTGGTGCAGCGGATGTGGCGTGACGCCGGCCTCGACGTGCGGTACGTGCAGAACGTCACGGACATCGACGACCCGCTGCTGGAGCGCGCCGAGCGCGACGGTGAGGACTGGAAGGTCCTGGCCATGCGGGAGACCGCGCTGTTCCGTGAGGACATGGAATCGCTGCGGATGATCCCGCCGGCGCACTACGTCGGCGCCGTCGAGTCGATCCCGGACATCGCCGAGAAGGTGCTGGTGCTGCTCAAGGACGGCGCGGCGTACCGCCTCGACGACGGCACCGGCGACGTCTACTTCGACGTCTCCGCCGCGCCCCGGTTCGGCTACGAGTCCAACCTGTCCCGCGAGCAGATGATCGAGCTGTTCGCCGAGCGCGGCGGCGACCCGGAGCGCGCCGGCAAGCGTGACCCGCTCGACCCGCTGCTGTGGCGCGGCGCCCGCGAGGGCGAGCCGTCGTGGCCCGGCGGCGACCTGGGCGCGGGCCGTCCCGGCTGGCACATCGAGTGCACGGTCATCGCGTTGAACCTGCTCGGCGACCGGATCGACGTGCAGGGCGGCGGCAACGACCTGATCTTCCCGCACCACGAGTGCTCCGCCGCGCACGCCGAGCGGCTCACCGGCGAGGCGCCGTTCGCCGACCACTACGTGCATGCCGGCATGATCGGCCTGGACGGCGAGAAGATGTCGAAGTCCCAGGGCAACCTGGTCTTCGTGTCCCGGCTGCGGGCCGACAAGGTCGACCCGATGGCGGTCCGGCTGGCGCTGATGAACGGCCACTACCGCAGCGACCGCTCCTGGACCGACGAACTGCTCACCGAGGCGCGGGAGCGGCTGGGCCGCTGGCGGCGGGCCGCTGCCGCGCCCGCGGGCCCGTCGGGGGCGGCGTTGCTGGCCGAGGTACGCGAGCGCCTGGCCGACGACCTGGACACGCCGGGTGCCCTGGCGGCGGCCGACCGTTGGGCCGACGGCGCGTTGAACGGCGTCACGGAGGACGCGGCCGCCCCGGCACTGTTCCGCGACACGGTGGACGCCCTCCTCGGCATCGCCCTCTAGCCCACCCACCGCGCCCGCGCCCTCTTCGCCCTCCCGCCTCCCTCCCGCCGCGCCGATCTTGCACTTGCGGCCCCCGTTCCCGCCCTCTTGTGCCGGTTCGCGGGGTCCGCAACTGCAAGATCGCGCTCTTCGAAGGGCGGGTGGAACGTGGTGGGTGTGTCGAGGGCGGTTTGGCGCCGGGAGCCGGGAGCCGGGAGCGTCAGCCCAGGACCAGGCCGGGGTCGGGGTCCTGGTCGGGAGCGGGGGCGGGGATCTTGTACTCCTCGGTGAGCGTGGTCATCGGGCCCGGCCAGGTGGCCTGGGCGACCTCGATCGGCTTGTGCCGCTCGTCGTAGGCGACGTGCAGCAGGTGCAGCACCGGGGTGTCCGGGCGGATCTGGAGGATCTCCGCCTCCTCCCGGCTGGGCTGGCGCGCGCTGATCGTGTCGGTGGCGGTGACGTACCGCCGGCCGGTGACCTCCTCCGCCTCCTGGTAGAGCGGTCGGCCGAACGCCTCGGCCCGCTCCAGTGACGTGCCGGCGGTGTCTGCGGGGAGGAACCACGACGCGCCGACCTCGACCGGGGAGTCGTCGGTGCGTACCAGGTGCCGCCGGCAGAGCAGTTCGGTGCCGTCGGTGACGCCGAACGCGTCGGCCACCTCGGCCGGGGCGGGGGAGCGGCCGACGGAGACGAGCTGCTGGCGGTACCGGGCGGCCAGGTCGGTGTGGTAGCCGCGGAAGCCGCCGTACCGGCCCCGGGACAGGCGGTTGAGGCGACGCCGGGTGCCCCGGACGTACGTACCGGAGCCGGGTTTGGTGATCAGGATGCCCTCGACCCGCAGCTGGTCGACGGCGCGCTGCACGGTCTGCTTCGCCACGCCGAACATCTCGGCGATGGCCGGGATGGAGGGCAGCCGCTCGCCCGGCCCCCAGTCGCCGCGGCGCACCTGGGCCTTGAGCTGCGCGGCGATCTGCCGGTGCGGGAACTCGGCCGCGCCCGGGTTGATCTGCATGCAGGCCTCCTCAGAACAGCTAGGTTCCTAGGATGCCCTAGAGGGTGTGACGGCGCCACCCCGGACACGAAGAAGCCGGGCCCCGACAAGGGAAGCCCGGCTTCGACGGAAAGAGCTACCAGGAACCCGCTGTCGGCCCGGCGGAACCGCCGCGGCGACGCAGGTACTTCTCGAACTCCTGGGCGATCTCGTCCCCGGTCAGCGGGGTGATGCCGGCGTCGCCGACCCGTTCCTCCAGCTCACGCACGTACTCACCGAGTTCGGCGTCCTGCTCGGCGGCGCTGCGCACCCGCTGTTCCCACTCGGCGGCCTCCTCGGCCAGGTCGGCCATCGGCACCGGCAGGTCGAGCACCTCCTCGACCCGGTGGAGCAGCGCGAGGGTGGCCTTCGGGCAGGGCGGGTTGTTGGCGTAGTGCGGCACGTGCACCCAGAACGACACCGCGTCGACCTCGGCCCGGGTGCAGGCGTCGTGCAGCACGCCGACGATGCCGGTCGGCCCGTCGTACCGGGTGGGGGTGAGCTGGTAGCGCTTGGCCGCGTCGGCGTCCGACGCGCTGCCGCTGATCGGCAGCGGCCGGGTGTACGGCACGTCGGCCAGCAACGCGCCGAGCAGCACCACCCGCTCGACCTCCAGGCTGTGGCAGATCTCCAGCACCTGCTCGCAGAACGTCCGCCAGCGCATGCTCGGCTCGATGCCCCGGATCAGCACCACGTCCCGCTCGGTGCCCTCCGGGCTGGCCACCATGAAGCGCGTGGTCGGCCACTCGACGCGCCGGGTCTCGCCGTCGGCCATGGTGATCGTCGGGCGGCTCACCTGGAAGTCGTAGAAGTCCTCCGGGTCCAGCTCGGTCACCTGCCGGGCCTGCCAGACCTGCTCCAGGTGTTCCACGGCGGCGGTGGAGGCGTCGGCGGCGTCGTTCCAGCCCTCGAAGGCCGCGATGGCGACCGGCGAGCGCAGTACCGGCAGCCCGTCGAACTCGGTCACGCCGTCACCTCACCCTGCTCGTCGGGCGCGGCGTCGCCCCGTCGCACTGTCGCACCCCTGTTGTCCTTCACGTCCGTCAGCCTACGTGCCGCCGCCGGGGCCGGCCCGTCGGCCGCGCCGGTCGCCGGGCCGGACCACCCGGGCGAACCGGCGGAAAGGGGTACGCGGGCCCGATGGGCAGTATGTGGGAAGGGCCGGTTCGGATAACTGTGCCGCAGTCGGGAGCACTACCCTGGAGCATGTGTCTATCTCGTTGCGTGACCTGCTGGCCGATCGGATCCTGATCGCGGACGGCGCGATGGGGACAATGCTCCAGGCCGCCGATCTGACCCTCGACGACTTCGACGGCCTCGAAGGCTGCAACGAGATCCTCAACGTGACCCGGCCGGACGTGGTCCGCGGCGTGCACGACGCCTACCTGGCGGCGGGCGCGGACTGCGTGGAGACCAACACGTTCGGCGCCAACCTGCCCAACCTCGCCGAGTACGGCATCTCCGGCCGGATCCGGGAGCTGTCCGAGGCGGGCGCGCGGATCGCGCGGGAGGCGGCCGACGCGTACGCGACGGAGGAGCACCCCCGGTTCGTGCTCGGCTCGATGGGCCCGGGCACCAAGCTGCCCACGCTGGGCCACGCGACCTACGCCTCGCTGCGCGACGCGTACCAGGAGAACGCGGCCGGCCTGATCGCCGGCGGGGCGGACGCGCTGATCATCGAGACCTGCCAGGACCTGCTCCAGGTCAAGGCGGCGGTGGTGGGGTCGAAGCGGGCCCGCGCCGAGGCCGGCCGGGACGTGCCGATCATCTGCCAGGTCGCGGTGGAGACCACCGGCACCATGCTGCTGGGCAGTGAGATCGGCGCCGCGCTGACCGCGATCGAGCCGCTCGGCGTCGACCTGATCGGGCTGAACTGCTCCACCGGCCCGGCGGAGATGGGCGAGCACCTGCGTTACCTGGCGCAGCACTCGCGTATCCCGATCTCGGTGATGCCGAACGCCGGCCTGCCGGTGCTGACCGCCGACGGGGCGTACTTCCCGCTCAGCCCCGGCGAGATGGCCGACGCGCTGGAGCAGTTCGTCACCGACTACGGCGTGGGCCTGATCGGCGGCTGCTGCGGCACGACCCCGGAGCACATCCGGGTGCTGGTGGAGCGGCTGGGCGGGCGGGCGCCGGTGGCGCGCGAGCCGGAGCCGGAGGCCGGGGTCTCCTCGATCTACCACCACGTGCCGTTCGCCCAGGACGCCAGCGTCCTGATGGTGGGGGAGCGGACGAACGCCAACGGCTCGAAGGCGTTCCGCGAGTCGATGCTCGCCGGGGACTGGCAGGCCTGCGTGGAGGTCGCCCGCAGCCAGGCCCGGGACGGCTCGCACCTGCTCGACCTCTGCGTCGACTACGTGGGCCGCGACGGCACGCAGGACATGCGGGAGCTGGCCGGCCGGTTCGCCACGGCCTCGACGCTGCCGATCGTGCTGGACTCCACCGAGCCGGCGGTGATCGAGGCGGGGCTGGAGATGCTCGGCGGCCGGTGCGTGGTCAACTCAGTGAACTTCGAGGACGGCGACGGCCCCGACTCCCGGTACGCGCGAGTCATGCCGGTGGTCAGGGAGCACGGCGCCGCCGTCGTGGCGCTGCTCATCGACGAGGAGGGCCAGGCCCGCACCCGCGAGTGGAAGGTACGGGTGGCCAGCCGGCTGATCGACGACCTGACCGGCCGGTGGGGGATGCGCCGGGAGGACATCCTCATCGACGCGCTGACGTTCCCGATCGCCACCGGGCAGGAGGAGACCCGCCGCGACGGCATCGAGACGATCGAGGCGATCCGGGAGATCGCCGCGCGCTACCCGGGCGTCAACTTCACCGCCGGCATCTCGAACGTCTCGTTCGGCCTCAACCCGGCGGCCCGGCAGGTGCTCAACTCGGTGTTCCTGCACGAGTGCGCCCAGGCCGGGCTGACCTCGGCCATCGTGCACGCCAGCAAGATCCTGCCGATGGCGCGGATCCCGGACGAGCAGCGTGAGGTGGCGCTCGACCTGGTGTACGACCGCCGTCGCGAAGGCTACGACCCGGTGCAGCGGTTCATCGAGGCGTTCGAGGGCGTGGACGCGGCGTCGGCGCGCGCCACCCGGGCCGAGGAGCTGGCCGCTCTGCCACTCGACGAGCGGCTCAAGCGGCGGATCATCGACGGGGAGCGCAACGGCCTGGAGGCCGACCTGGACACCGCGATGGCGCAGGGGCGTACGCCGCTGTCCATCATCAACGACCTGCTGCTGGACGGCATGAAGGTGGTCGGCGAGCTGTTCGGCTCGGGCCAGATGCAGTTGCCGTTCGTGCTCCAGTCCGCCGAGGTGATGAAGACCGCGGTGGCCTATCTGGAGCCGCACATGGAGAAGACCGATGACGACGGCAAGGGCCGCATCGTGCTCGCCACCGTCAAGGGCGACGTGCACGACATCGGCAAGAACCTGGTCGACATCATCCTGTCCAACAACGGCTACGACGTGGTGAACATCGGCATCAAGCAGCCGATCAACGCGATCATCGACGCCGCCGAGGAGCACCGGGCCGACGCGATCGGCATGTCCGGCCTGCTCGTGAAGAGCACCGTGATCATGAAGGAGAACCTGGCCGAGATGGCCTCCCGCGGCGTGGCCGAGCGGTGGCCGGTGCTGCTCGGCGGCGCGGCGCTGACCCGCGCGTACGTCGAGGACGACCTCCGGTCGATCTACCCGGGCCAGGTGCACTACGCCCGCGACGCGTTCGAGGGGCTGTCCCTGATGGACCGCGTGATGGCGGCCAAGCGCGGCGGCGCGCCGGTGATCGACCCGGAGCGCGAGGCGGCACTGGCGGCCCGCCGGGAGCGCCGCGAGCGGCAGCGGGCGCAGGTCCGCGAGGCGCTGCCCGAACTGGACGACTCCTCGGTCCGCTCGGACGTGGCGACGGACGTGGCCGTGCCGAAGCCGCCGTTCTTCGGCACCCGTGTCGTCAAGGGCGTGCCGCTGGCCGACTACGCGGCGCTGCTCGACGAGCGCGCCACGTTCCTGGGCCAGTGGGGGTTGCGCGGCGCCCGCGGCGGCAAGGGACCGTCGTACGAGGAACTGGTGGAGACCGAGGGCCGGCCCCGGCTGCGGTACTGGCTGGACCGCCTGATCTCCGACCAGGTGCTGGAGGCGGCAGTGGTGTACGGCTACTTCCCCGCGTACTCCGAGGGCAACGACCTGGTGGTGCTGGACGAGAACGGCCACAGCGAGCGGGCCCGGTTCGCCTTCCCCCGGCAGCGGCAGGAGCGGCGGCTGTGCCTGGCCGACTTCTTCCGGCCCAAGGGCGACCAGCTCGACGTGGTGGCGTTGCAGCTGGTCACCGTCGGGCAGCCGATCAGCGAATACACCGCGAAGATGTTCGCCGGCAACGAGTACCGCGACTACCTGGAGGTGCACGGCCTGTCCGTGCAGCTCACCGAGGCCCTGGCCGAGTACTGGCACCGGCGGATCCGGGCCGAGCTGGTGCTGCCCGGTGGCGGCACCGTGGCCGACGACGACCCGGCCGACCTGGCCGGTCTGCTGCGCACCGACTACCGGGGCTGCCGGTACGCGTTCGGCTACCCGGCCTGCCCGGACCTTGAGGACCGGGCGAAGATCGTGGAGCTGCTGGGCGCCGAGCGGATCGGCGTGCAGTTGTCGGAGGAGTTCCAGCTCGTGCCGGAGCAGGCCACCGACGCGATCGTGGTGCACCACCCGGAGGCGAACTACTTCAACGCCAAGTGACGCCGGATGCTGTCGACCTGTCCGAAGCGAACAGGCCGCCGCATCGGTAGGCCCGTGCCGTGGATCAGGGCTGGGACGCCACGGTGAGCTTTGCGACGTCCGGGGCATAGACGGTCATCCAGTGCGGATGCAGCCGGTAGTAGACCACCTCGTTGTCCCAGTCGAAGAGGTCGTCGCCGTAGAAGTCCTTCAAGTACGCGAGCACGTCCGGCCAGTCCGTGGCCTGGTCGCCGTTGCGGGGGTTGAGGATCTCCACCTTGCCGTGCGTGAAGACGCCGAGGTCCTCACCGCGCATGTGCGCGGCGCTGACGGCGGGCCGCGCCGCGAGGTGGCGCGCCTTGGCGGCGTCGGGCGCCGTGCCGAAGTACCACTTGCCTCGCAGGAAGTGCCCGTCGACACCGCTGATCCGCGGCTCACCCTTCGCCGTCACGCTGGACAGAGCGAGGGTGCACATGCCGGTGAGGACCTGGGTGAGCTGCTCCGCGTCCAGCGTGCTCGCGGTGTTGATGATCGAGCGGAGGTGGGAGGTGGAGCCGGCGAGGGAGGCGTCAAGGAGGGCTTGGAGCTCTTCGAGATCTTGTGGGGTTTCGCGCATGGTGGTCCTTGTCTCTCCGCATCTGTCTGCGCTGTGGTCGGCGCCTCTCACCGGCGCCGACCGATGCACCCATGCTTCACCCAAAACCTGACACCTTGCGTCATGTTTCTTCAGCGTGCCGAAGGGCAGGAGTCGGCGCTCTCCGTCATGAGGTTGAAGTTCAACACGAACGGCACCGTCGACCGCGACAGCGATCCGGTCGTCATCTTCCGCAGCGACAATCTGAGCTGGGTCACGTACCGCGACACGAGCGGCGTCGCCGTGATCGAGAACCCGAGTGCGTTCAACCACAACGGTTCCTGGTACCTGTTCTACTCCGGCAACGCCTGGCGGGAGAACTACTACTCGACCGGCATCGCCTTCTGCGGCGACCGGATCGACGACGGCCTGTGCGCGCCGATGCCCGGACCGAATCGGGCCTGGTTCTCCTACTCGGGTCCGGCCGCGCACCTGCCCGACACCATGCGCAAGTACTCGTTGCCGGGGAACAAGCGCGGGCCGGGCGCGATGGACGTCTACCGGGCCCGCGACGGCAAGCCGTGGGTGACGTGGAACTACCTCGCCGACGGCGGCTCGGGGCGTAAGAGCCGGACCGGGCGTCTCGTCATCACCGGCTCCGGCTCCAATGCCGACTTCAAGGTGGAGCTCTGACGATTGTCACCGGACTGCGATCGCCACCACAGTGGCGGCGCCGGTCCAGTGTGCCCTCCAACAGGAAGGACCATTGATGAAGAGAACCTACCGAAACGTCCGCCGTGCCGTCGCCCTGATCAGCACGCTCACGGTGGCGACGCTCCTCCTGCCGGTCTCACCGGCCGCGGCGGCGTCCACCTTCCAGGCCGGCCACCTGAACATCTACAACGGCCTCACCCACGAGAAGTTCCTCCACGACCTGAACCTGATCACCTCGAAGGCCGACATGGTCGCGCTCAACGAGGTGGGTCCCCGCAGGGCCCTCCTGGTGGACTGGGCCGCCAACAACGGCTGGACGTTCTACGCCCCTACTACTTCGGTGCACGCGGCCGGTGAAGCCCTGCTGGCGAAGAAGAGCATGTTCGAAGTGGTCGACAAGGGGTCGAAGTTCGTGTGCGACACCAACCCCGACGAGCCACCGCCGCCGCGCTACAACAACTGGGTCAAGTACCGGCACAAGGCGACCGGGCGGTTCGTGTTCCACATCAACTTCCACGCCGTCGCCGGTATCGACAACAACGGCTGGCCGGAAGACCTTCCGCGTACCCGGTGCGCGGAGCAGCAGTTCGCGGAGGTCAAGGAGCTGGCCCGCGAGAAGAAGGCCGAGGGGCAGGCTACAACCTCTACGGCGAGAAGGGGACCGGCACGCACGGGAACCGGCACATCGACTACATCTACTTCTGGAAGCGGATCGAGAGCTCCCAGGTCATGTGGATGACCGACTACCGCATCGTCGGGGACACCAACTCCGACCACAAGGGTGTCGTGGCGGACTTCTCCCTCGCGTCCTGACCAGTACGAACGGATCGGGCTCCGTCGACGAGCGGTCGGCGGAGCTCCGGCCTGTGCGGACCACAACGCCGGCCGTCACGTGTCGTAGAGCCCGTCCCACGGCTCGTGGAATCCGAGGCGATCCGGATACAGCTCGACCCAGTCGACGTGGCTGCCGTCGCCCGCCCGGTCGCCGGACTCGTCGATCAGACCGAAGACGACGCCGTCGTGACGGGTCTGGAACGGTCGTACGGCGATGTCGCCGTACGACGTGCCGGGCAGGCTCGCGAGCAGTTCGCCGAGCGCCGCGGCCGGCGCGCCTCGATCCTGGACCCGGGTGATCCTCGACCGCCGGTACGTCCCGTCGTGGTCGAACAGGTGCACGTACGCGTGGTGGTCCCACGCCGAGGCGAGGAACAGCCCGTCGTCGTAGCGGCCGATGGTGTCCGTCCGGTGGCCGGGCTCGTGCGCGATGGGAATCAGCCGGGGTACGGGCACTCGGTCAACGTAGCGTACGAGCGCGGGGCGCCCGCCGGGATGGCGGACGCCCCGAAGGATCGACGCGTCGATCAGCCGATCAGCGTGACCGAGTAGTCGTACGTCGTCCCGGTCACCGAGTACGTCGCGGTCTGCCCGTTCTCGCAGTACGACACGAAGCTGCTCGGGGTGCGTTGCGCTCCGGCCACCGCGTCGACCACCGGCCGGACGTCGGCGCCGACCGGCAGCGCGGTGGTGGTGAGATCGATCGTCCGCGACTGGTTGATCGGGTAGTTGTCGGTGTTCGCCGTCTCCAGACCGTTGCTCGCCGCGACACTGAAGGACATCACGAAGGCTGCGTTGTTCACCACGGCGATGCGCTGCACGCAGGGTTCGGCCTGCGCGCTTGCCGTGGAGGCCGCGGCCAGCGCCGACGCGCCGGCGGCGAGCGTCCCGACGAGTGCGGCTCCGACGAGCCGGGCGGGGAACGTCATGGGTGTCACCTCTCGGTCGTACGTGGCGCCGGGCGCCGACTGGCGGCGACCGGCGTATGGTCCGTATCGAAGTTCCCGAACGTTTTCGATCGAACCCCGCAGATCGCAATAATCTGTGTCCGGCTGTGGTGCCCGTTCAGTCGCCGGCTCGGCCGGGGCAGTCAGACTGACGGAACGAGGGCGTGTGAGCGTCCCGGCGCGAGGAGTCCAAAGTGGCGAACTCCGGCCTTTCCTGTGTCGTCCGCACGATCGGAGGCGGCCTGCCGCCGTTGGCGGACTCGGATCTCGGCCCCCGGGCGACGTACTTCACGATCCTCGTCATGTCCGGTATGTACCTAGCCCCGATCGTCATGTTCGTCCTCGGAGCGTTCTGCGCCAGAGGCAGCCGACGCAGCCGCCGGATCAGCGCGGCTGCCGCGATCGTGATCGTCCTGTTCTACGCGTTGTCGCTGCTCGGCAGTGCCTTCACGTGGCCCGGACCGGAGCACCAGGGCGAACCGGGTGAGACTCTGTGGCTGATCGTGATCGGTTGCGGCGCCTTCCTGGTGATGCCCTGGCTCGTCGCGTTCGGCGGCGCCAAGGTGGCCGGCCGGCGTTCCGGAGCCACTGCCGAATAGCGGTCGGCCGGCGGGCGCTCCGGCGGAGGTGACAGGCGGTACTACGATTCGCCCATGCGGTTCTCGATCGAGATACGCCTGAGGGCGTTGGTACGTCAGCCCGTGCGCGGGGCGTACATGATGACGGCGACGCCGACCAGGCAGATGGCCGCGCCGACGAGGTCGTAGCGGTCGGGCCGGAACTTGTCGACCAGCATGCCCCAGGCGAGCGACCCGGCGACGAACACGCCGCCGTAGGCGGCGAGGATGCGGCCGAAGTTCGGGTCGGGCTGGAACGTGGCCACGAATCCGTAGGCGCCGAGCGCGACCACCCCGGCGGCGATCCAGAGCAGCCCGCGGTTCTCCCGCCAGCCCTGCCACACCAGCCAGGCGCCGCCGATCTCGGCGAGCGCGGCCAGCAGGAACAGCAGGATGGAACGAGCGACCGTCATGCGTCAGACCGTAGCGGGGCCGTGGTCGCGACCGGTGAAGGGCAGGGGGCAGTGCGGGCTTCCGGCGCAGGTGACCAGGTCGTCGCAGCCGGCCGAGACGGCGGCCCGGAGCGTGTCGCGGACGACGGCGAGGTCCGCCAGCCGCCGCTCCACCTCGTCGAGCTTGTCCCGGGCCCGGGCCCGCAGGCCGGTGTCGCGCCGTCCGGCCGCGAGCAGGTCGGTGACCTCGGCGAGCGTGAAGCCGAGACGTTGCGCGGCCTTCACCACCCGCAGCAGGGTGACCGTCTCGGCCGGGTAGAGGCGATGCCCGCCCGGCGACCGCCGGGGCGCGGGGAGCAGCCCGCGCCGTTCGTAGTAGCGCAGAGTCTGCACGTTCACCCCGGCCGCGTCGGCGAGCCGGCCGCTGCGCAGCTCCGGCTCGCCCATCACCGGCCCCGCGCGGCCGTGGCCCGCCGGGCCAGGGCATCGAGTACGGCGACACGGCCCGCCGGGACCCGGATGTCGAGCGTCAGCGCGTCTGTGTCCGGGCGGGCGAGGTCGAATGTGAAGAAGGAGCAGCAGTCCGACTCGCGGGCGATCAGATCGCGGGCGACCGGTTCGGCGCGGCCGTCGAGGCGCAGTCGCAGATGCCCGGCGGAGAGCCGGTCGACGCCGCGCAGCGCGTCGTGGAACAGCCCGTCGAACTCGGCCAGCCGCAGCGGCCGGTCGTCGGTGGGCAGGGTGCAGGCGTCGGGCACCCAGGAGTCATCGGTCATGCCTCGACGGTAAGCCCGTACCGGGGTACCGGATGCAAGTGCCGGTCCACCCCTTTCCCGGCCTCGGCCTGCGGCGACGTCTGGAATACGGCTGTGCTCGCCGGCCCGGAGGGCTACCGTCACGAAAGTACGGGCCGACGCCGGGCCAGGCGCCGCGTCCACGCCCGAGCCGTCCCGTTGACGTGGCGGAAACGCCCGAGGGCGAGCATGGGTACGACGAAAGGGGCGGACATGACCGACGAGGTGACGTCGCAGGTCCCGCCGGAACCGGCGCCCGTGCTGAGCACGCCCGCCGGTGCCGCGCCGGCCGGGCCGCCGAGCAGCCTGGACCTGTGGGCCCGTGCCCAGGTGCTGCACCGCTGCTTCGGCGACGACGACGGCGAGCCGCACATCATGCGCGGCCTGGACTGACCGCCGTCCGGTCAGCGCACCGCCACACCGGCCCGCGCCAGCACCTCCCACCAGGACGCGAGGTCGGGGACCGGCTCGGCGCGGACCGCGTACTCGTCCAGCTGCCGCAGCTGTCCGGCGCTCGGTGCGGGTGAGACGGTGGCGCCCACGGCGACCAGGGCGTACCGGCTGCCACCGACGGTGAGCAGCATCGTGCCGAAGATCGTTCCCCGGGCCTCGGCCCGCTCGGCGGGGGCGGCGAACACCTCCGCGTCGCGCCGGTCCCGGGCGCGCAGCCGGCCCTCGTCGAGCGTCAGCAGCACCGGTACGCAACGCGTGCCGTTCCAGAGGCTGCGTCGCCAGTAGACGATTCCCGCGTACGGTCGGCCCACGGCGCCAACCGTACCGTCACCGGCCCTGGTGAACGTTTCCCGGCGGCGGTGCGTGAGAGCCGGTGAGCATCACCGGCGGCTGCCGGGGGTACTGCTGGGGAACACGGGTGCGACAGCCGGGAGGTCATGGTGGGGGACAGGGCGCGACGTCAGAGGCGCGGGCCGATCGCCGGACTGGTGGTGGCCGCGCTGGTGGCGGCCGGCTGCATGGCCGGCGGCTTCGACGAGGGCGAGCCGCGGCAGCCCGCGCCCCCGCGCGGCGCGCAGCCCGAGTCGCAGACCACCCGGGCGGACGGCACCACGAGCGTGGCCGAGTTCAAGCAGGACATCCAGGACGCCGTCCGGCTGGCCGAGCGCTACTGGGCGGAACAGTTCCGCGCCTCCGGCGAGCGGTTCACCCCGATCCGGCGGGTGGTGCCCTACACCCGGGAGGGCGAGGTGGCCTGTGCCGGGCAGGGGCTGCCGCGCAACAACGCGGTCTACTGCTCGGCGGGCGACTTCATCGCCTACGACGTGAACTGGTCGGTGGCGGCCTTCCGGCAGATCGGCGACGCGTTCCTGTTCTACCTGCTCGGCCACGAGTACGCCCACGGCATGCAGGTGCGGCTGGGCATCCGCTACAACTTCACCATCCAGCAGGAGCTGCAGGCCGACTGCATGGCCGGGGCGTACCTCGGGGACAGCGTGCGTTCCGGGGCGCTGGAGCTGGAGGACGGTGACCTGGAGGAGTTCAAGGAAGGGCTGCTGGCGGTCGGCGACGACCCCGACCAGCCCTGGTTCGCCGAGGGCTCGCACGGCACCGCCGAACAGCGCAGCGAGTCGTTCTTCCGGGGGTACGAGAAGTCGCTGGGCGCCTGCGGCCTCGGGTGACGCCCGGATCACCGGAGATCGGGGACGGTGACGGGCGCGCCGGACGCGGCTGGCAGGATCGGCGGGTACGCGTACCGAAGGAGGCCCCCGCTGAGCAGCAAGCACCCCGCCGCCGTGCTCTTCGACATGGACGGCACCCTGGTCGACAGCGAGAAACTGTGGGACGTCGCGTTGCAGGAGCTGGCCGCCGTTTACGGCGGTGTCCTGTCCGACGACGCCCGCCGCGCGATCGTCGGCACCGGGATGGCCGACGCGATGCGGATCGTGCACGACGACCTGGGCCAGCCGGAGCGGGACGTGCGGGAAAGCGCCGACTGGATCAGCGCCCGGATCCTGGAGCTGTTCCGCACCGGGCTGCGCTGGCGGCCGGGCGCGCTGGCGCTGCTGCGGGCGGTACGCGACGCCGGCATCCCCACCGCGCTGGTCACCTCCAGCGGCCGGTCCCTGGTCGAGGTGGCCCTGGACACGCTGGGCCGGGACAGCTTCGACGCGGTGGTCTGCGGCGACGAGGTCGGCGCGGCCAAGCCGCACCCGGAGCCGTACCTGACCGCCGCGCGTCTGCTGGGCGTGCCGGTCGAGCGGTGCGTGGCGATCGAGGACTCACCGACCGGTGTGGCGAGCGCGCTCGCCGCCGGCGCGGCGGTGCTGGCCGTACCGGCCGAGGTGCCGCTGGCGCCCGCCGACGGCGTACACCAGGTGGAGAGCCTGCTCGGGGCGGACCTGGAGCTGCTCGCGGCCCTGCTGAGCCGTTAGGAAGGGCCCCTTCTTATGCACGAGGCGTTAAGAAGGGGCCCTTCCTTTCACGTCAGTCGTGGGCGATGGCGCCCAGGACGTTGATCCGCGCGGCGCGGATCGCCGGCAGCACCGCCGCGACCACGCCGATGATCGCGGCCAGGATCAGGAACGTCACCATCTGACCCCAGGGCAGGACCAGGTCGGTGATGCCCTCGTCCTTGAGCGCCTCGACCACCGCCGCGCCGAGACCGGTGCCGACCACCACGCCGAGCAGCGCGCCGAAGATGGAGATCACCACCGCCTCGACCGTGATCATCCGCATGGTCTGGGCGCGGCGCAGGCCGATGGCCCGCAGCAGGCCCAGCTCCCGGGTCCGCTCCAGCACCGACAGCGCGAGCGTGTTGATGATGCCCAGCACCGCGATCACGATGGCCAGCGCCAGCAGGATCTGGATCATCTGGAGCAGGGAGTCCAGCTGACCGGTCTGCTGCTCGATGAACCCGGCCCGGTCGGCCACCGACACCTCGGGGCTGTCCGCCAGCAGCCGCTCGATCTGCGGCTGCACCGCGTCCACCGACGTGCCGGGGGCGAGTTGCAGGAAGCCCTGGATCGGCTGCGGGATGGAGAAGTCCGCGGCGGCCTGCGGCGGCAGCGTCACCGGGTTGGTCAGCTGCGAACTCTCGTAGATGCCGCTGACCGTGTAGGTGCGGGCGTCGCCGCGGGACAGCTGCACCGGCACCGTCGAGCCGACGGTGAGGTTGCGTGCCTTCGCGGTGTCGGAGCTGACCAGCATCTGGTCCGGCGCCAGCGTGCTGATGTCACCCGCGGTGGCCTTCGCCCCGAAGATCTGCTGCAGGGCGGCCACGTTGCTCGACACGGCCACCCAGGTCCGCTCGCCGCCGACCACCGCCATGTCGCCGTACTCGCCGTCGACCATCCGCACACCCGGGATCGCGGCGGCCTTCTCCAGCACCGCCGGGTCGAAGCTCGCCGGACGCGGCCCGGACGACGCGCCGGAGATCACCAGCTCCGCCTTGATGGTGTCCTCCGCGAGGGCGCCGATGCTGCCCTTTGCCGAGTCCAGGATCACCGTCACGCCGGTGACCAGGGCGATGCCCACCATCAGCGCGGCGGCGGTGATCGCGGTACGGCGCGGGTTGCGGCCCGAGTTGAGCCGGCCCAGCTTGCCCGGCACCGACCAGGAGAACATCGCGCCGAGCAGCGCGACCACCGGCCGGCTGATGATCGGCGTCAGCAGTGCCACCCCGATGAACGCGAACAGCACGCCGCCGAGGATGGTCGCCAGGGTGCTGTCGCCGGCGTGCCCGCCGAGGCCGAGGAACAGCAGCACCGCGCCGATGCCGGTGACCACCGCGCCGCCGACGGTGACCTTGGTGAGCGGCCGGTCCGGCGTGGCGACGTCCTGCATCGCGGCGATCGGCGGGATGCGCGAGGCGCGTACCGCCGGCAGCAGCGCGGCGATCACCGTGATCAGCATGCCGACCGCGAACGCGCCGATCACCGCCGAGGCCGGCACACCCAGGCCGGCCAGGGTCAGACCTCCGGCGAGCTGACCGAACAGGTACGCCAGCAGCGCGCCCACGCCGATGCCGGCGGCGAGCCCCAGCACCGAGGCGATCAGGCCGACCGCGAGGGCCTCCAGCACCACCGAGCCGATGACCTGCTTGCCGCTGGCCCCGATGGCCCGCATCAGGGCCAGCTCACGGGTGCGCTGGGCCACGATGATCGAGAACGTGTTGAGGATCAGGAACGTGCCGACCAGCAGCGCCACCGCGGCGAACCCGAGGAGGATCTTGTTGAAGAACGACAGCCCCTCCTTGAGGCCGGCCGAGGCGTCGGCGGCAAGTTGCTCGCCGGTCTTGACCTGGTAGTCGGCGCCCAGCGTGCGGGCCAGCTCGTCGCGCAGCGCGGCCGGCGTGGTGCCGTCGGCGGCCTGGACGCTGACGTTGCTGAACACGTCCGGCTTGCCCAGCATCAGCTGCTGCGCCACCGGGGTGGTGAAGTAGACCTCGTTGGCGCCACCGATCGAGTCCCGGCCGCCGCTGTAGCCGAACACGCCGACGAGCGTGAACTCCTTCTTCGGGGCCAGCGTCAGCACGCCGACCCGATCGCCGACCTTGACCTTGCCCGCCTCGGCCAGCGCGGTGTTGATCACGATCTCGTCGTCGGCCTGCGGCGCGCGGCCCTCGCGGATCTCCACCAGGTCGCTCTCGCCGAGCCAGTTCTGGCCCAGCTGCGGCGGGCCGAACGAGGTGACCACCTTGCCGTTGCTGCCGATCATGCGGGCGCCGTCGGCGGCGACCACGCCCTCGGCGTCGGCGACGCCGGGCACCGCCTTGATCCGGTCGAGCACCGACGCCGGCATCGGGGTGCTCAGCGGCATGCCCTCCGCGGTGGAGACGTCGATCTTCGGTTTCGCCTCGACGCTGACGTCGACCTCGGCGTACGCGTCGGCGAAGACCGCGTCGAAGGACCGCCCGAGCGTGTCGGTGAGCACGAACGCGCCGGAGACGAACATGACGCCGAGCACCACCGCCAGCCCGGACAGCAGCAGGCGCAGCTTGCGCGCCAGCAGGCTCTTGAGTGTCGCCCGCAGCATCAGTTGCCCACCTCGACCGGGGCGTCCAGCTTCTTCATCGTGTCCAGCACCGTCTCGGCGGTCGGCTCGATCAGCTCCGAGACGATCTGCCCGTCGGCGAGGAAGACCACCCGGTCGGCGTACGCGGCGGCGGTCGGGTCGTGCGTGACCATGACGATGGTCTGGCCGTGCTCGCGGACCGAGTTGCGCAGGAACTGCAGCACGTCGGCGCCGGAGCGGGAGTCCAGGTTGCCGGTCGGCTCGTCCGCGAAGATCACCTCGGGGCGGGCGACGAGCGCCCGGGCGCAGGCGACGCGCTGCTGCTGGCCGCCGGAGAGCTGCGCCGGGCGGTGCCCGAGCCGCTCCCGCAGGCCGACTGTGTCGATCACCGTGTCGTACCAGGCCGGGTCCGGCTTGCGCCCGGCGATCGACAGCGGCAGCAGGATGTTCTCCTGCGCGGTGAGCGTGGGCAGCAGGTTGAACTGCTGGAAGATGAAGCCCACCTTGTCCCGGCGCAGCTTCGTCAGGCCCGCGTCGTTGAGGCCGGTCACCGTGGTGTCGCCGATGGACACGGTGCCCTTGGTCACCGTGTCCAGACCGGCGAGGCAGTGCATCAGTGTGGACTTGCCGGAGCCGGACGGCCCCATGATCGCGGTGAACCGGCCGCGTTCGAACTCGGCGGTCACCCCCCGCAGCGCGGCGACCTGCGCCTCACCGCTGCCGTACACCTTCCACACGTCGTTCGCCCGGGCCGCGGCCTGCTCTCGGCCTACCGTCGCGGTCACGTCATCTACCTCTTCCGTATGTCGTTCTCATGCCGCACCGCCCCCGCTGGTCGGTGCGGCGGAATCCATCCTCGGGGCCGCACGGCCGAAAACCCTCCGACCTGGGGTGGAATCCGCGCCGAACTTCGGGTGAGGGTCGCCCCCCATCCGGGCTCAGGGTGACCCCTGACCGGCGGTGTCGCCGACGTTAGGACCTGACCTGGCGTGATGGTCAACACATCGGCCCCGCCGCTGGTCACGGTAGGTGACCCGCGCCACCTCACCCGCCGGGACGGACCAGGCCCGTCTCGTACGCGAGCACGACCGCCTGGACCCGGTCGCGCAACCGTAGCTTCGTCAGCACGTGCCCGACATGGGTTTTCACAGTGGTCTCACTGACCGACAGCACCCGGGCGATCTCCGCGTTCGACAGCCCGCGCGCCATGTGGGTGAGCACCTCGCGCTCCCGGTCGGTCAGCGGCGCCAGCGCCCGCACCGGCGCGGCGGCCGGGTCCGGCAGCACCCGGGCGAAGCGGTCCAGCAGCCGGCGCAGGACGCGCGGGGAGATCACCGCGCCACCGGCGGCCACCGTGCGGATCGCGGCGACCAGGTCCCCGGCCGGCACGTCCTTGGTCAGGAAGCCGGTCGCCCCGGCCCGCAGCGCCCCGACGACGTGGTCGTCCTGCTCGAACGTGGTGAGCACGAGCACCCGCACCGGCAGGCGGGCCGACACGATCGCCCGGGTGGCGGCCACCCCGTCCAGGCGGGGCATCCGGACGTCCATCAGCACCACGTCGGGCAGAAGCCGCCGGGACAGCTCCACCGCCTCCGCGCCGTCGCCGGCCTCACCCACCACGTCGAGGTCGTCCTCCGCGCCGAGCACCATCCGGAAGCCGGTACGCAGCAGCGGCTGGTCGTCGGCGAGCAGCACCCGCACCGGCCGGGACAGGGCGCCCTCGGTCATGCGTCCCCCTCCTCGTCCGGCGCGGCGGCGCTCACTCGTCGGCGCCGGGCGCCACCGGGCGGGAGCGGGCGTCCACGAGCGGGTCGGGCACGGCGACGGCCACCGGGAACGGCGGCGGCGTGCCGCCGTAGCTCGGGCACAGCGCCTGGTGGTTGCACCAGTCGCACAGGCGGCTCGGCCGGGGACGGAAGTCCTGCCGGGCGGTGGCCTGCTCGATCGCCCGCCACAGCGCCACCACAGTGCGCTCGAAGCGCACCAGCTCGTCGGCGTCCGGCGCGTAGTCGCAGACCTCGGCGTCCTTGAGGTAGAGCAGGCGCAGCACCCGCGGCACCACGCCCCGGGTGCGCCACAGCACCAGGGCGTAGAACTTGAGCTGGAACAACGCCCGCGCCTCGAACGCCTCCCGTGGCGCCCCGCCGGTCTTGTAGTCGACCACCCGCAGCGCGCCGTCCGGCGCGACGTCGAGCCGGTCGAGGTAGCCCCGGATGAGCAGCTCGTCGTCGACCACCGCGGAGATCAGCGCCTCGCGCTCGGCCGGCTCCAGCCGGCGCGGGTCCTCCACCGCGAAGTAGCCGTCCAGCAGGGCCGTCGCCGACCGGAGGAACTCCTGCGGCCCGACGGGGTCGCCGTCGGCGAACAGCGTCGCCAGCTCCGGCTCCTCGGTGACCAGGCGGTCCCACTGCGGGGCGACCAGGTCACCGGCCGACTCCGGGGTGCGCGCGGCGGCCGGCAGGTCGAACAGGCGCTCCAGCACGGCGTGCACGAGTGTGCCCCGGGCCTGCTCGACGGTCGGCCGCTCGGGCAGCCTGTCGATGCTGCGGAACCGGTAGAGCAGCGGGCAGGTCTTGAAGTCGGCCGCCCGCGACGGCGACAACGAGGCCCGCACGGTGACCGGCGCCGGTGCCGCCGTCTGGTCGCCGTGACTGTCGATCATCGGTTCCGCCGTCATGCCCGGAAGGTTAGGCCACGCGTGTGACAGGGGAGTGGCCGCCGCACCGGAACATGATCGGGTTCCGGTGCGGCGGTGCGCACCGCGACGGCCCGCTCCGCGCGCTCACGTAGCATCGGGCCGGTGCAGCAGCGGAGCCGAGGACCCCGCCGGCCGGGGCTCAGCCTCGGCCGGGTGCTCGGGGTGCCGTTGCGCGTCGACGCCTCGATGCTGCTGCTCACCGTCGTGGTCACGGTGCTGTACGCCGCGCTGGCCCGCCGACAGCTCGACCTCGGCCCGCTCGGCGGCTACCTGGTCGGTCTCGGCTTCGTGATCTCGCTGCTCGGCTCCGTGCTGCTGCACGAGCTGGGCCACGCGCTGACCGCACGCCGGTACGGCATCGGTGTGCGGGGGATCACGCTGGAACTGCTCGGCGGCTACACCGAGATGGACCGCGACGCCCCCAGCCCCCGGGTCGAGCTGCTGATCTCCCTGGCCGGGCCGGCCGTCTCCGCGGTGCTCGGCGCGGGCGCGGTCGCCGCCACCCTCGCCCTGCCCGCCGGCACGCTCGGCCACCAGCTCGCCTTCCAGCTCGCGGTCAGCAACGTGGTGGTGGCGATCTTCAACAGCCTGCCCGGGCTGCCGCTGGACGGCGGCCGGGCGCTGCGCGCCGCGGTGTGGGCGCTCACCCGCGACCGGCACCGCGGCACCGAGGTGGCCGGCTGGGTGGGCCGGGCCGTCGCGCTGGGCACACTCGCGCTGGTCGTGGTGCTCACCATGCGCCGGGCGCTCGCCCCGCTGGCCCTGCCGCTGTTGCTGCTCGTAGCGCTGACGCTGTGGCGCGGCGCCGGCCAGTCGATCCGGCTGGCCCGCATCGGCCGCCGGCTGCACCTGGTCGACCTGGCCCGGCTCGCCCGCCCGGTGCTGCCGGTGCCCGCCGGCACGCCGCTGGCCGAGGCGCAGCGCCGCCGTGACGAGGCGGGCAGCCCCGACGCGGCGCTCGGCGTGGTCGACTCGGCCGGCCGCACCGTCGCCCTGGTCGACCCGGCGCGCGTCGCCCGCGTACCCCCGGAACGCAGGCCGTGGGTCGCGGTGGACGAGGTGGCCCGCGACCTGTCCGCCGTGCCGGTCCTGCCGCTCGGGACCGACGGCGAGCGGGTGCTGGAGACCGTGCGCACCCACCCGGGCGCGCAGTACGTCGTGACGGCAGGCGAAGATGTGGTCGGCGTGCTGCACATCGCGGATCTCGCCCAGCTCCTGGAACCCGAACGGAAGACGAACACGTGACCGCAGAGATCTCCACCGTCCCGGCGCTGCCCCCGGTCCACCGAGGGCCGTTCCGGCCGGGCGACCGGGTCCAGCTGACCGACCCGAAGGGCCGGATGCACACCGTGACGCTGGAGCCCGGCAAGGAGTTCCACACCCACCGCGGGATCCTCAAGCACGACACCCTGATCGGCCTGCCCGACGGCAGCGTGGTCACCACCGCCGGCGGCGGCACCGCGTTCCTGGCCCTGCGGCCGCTGCTGTCGGACTACGTGCTGTCCATGCCGCGCGGCGCCCAGGTGATCTACCCGAAGGACTCGGCGCAGATCGTCGCCATGGGCGACATCTTCCCCGGCGCCAAGGTGCTGGAGGCCGGCGCCGGGTCCGGCGCGCTGTCCTGCTCGCTGCTGCGGGCCGTCGGCACCGAGGGCGAGCTGCACTCGTTCGAGGTGCGCGACGACTTCGCCCAGATCGCCCGGCGCAACGTCGAGGCGTTCTTCAACGGCCCGCACCCGGCCTGGAACCTGCACGTCGGCGACGTCGCCGACTGCGCCGAGACCGGATTCGACCGGATCATCCTGGACATGCTCACCCCGTGGGAGATGCTCGACATGGTCGAGCGGGCGCTCGTGCCCGGCGGCGTGCTGATCGGCTACGTGGCCACCACGCCGCAGCTGTCCGAGCTGGTCGAGGCGCTGCGCGAGCGCGGCGGCTGGACCGAGCCGCGCGCCTGGGAGTCACTCGTGCGGGACTGGCACGCCGAGGGCCTGGCGGTCCGCCCGGACCACCGGATGATCGCCCACACCGCGTTCCTGGTCTCCGCGCGCAAGCTCGCCCCCGGCGTCACCGCGCCGCCGCGCCGGCGCAAGCCCAGCAAGGGCGCCGAGGCGTACGCGCAGCGCCGCGACGCCCTGCGCGCCGCGGCGGCGGCCCGCGCGGCGCAGGAGCCGGAGCAGTCCTGACCCCCGCCGCGCGGGCGCGCGCGCACGGGCGGATCATGTGTGCCGGTGGGGACGACACCGAAGCGGGTGGAGACGGTGGCATGAGCGAGCGGATCGGGGCGCGCGTCGGGCGGCGCGCCCGTGCCGGTGACCGGGACCGGTGGCAGTACGACGGCGCGGCCGGGCGGGAGGCGGCGTGAGCGATCCCGGCTACGGCAACGGTGACCTGCCCGCCGTCTTCCCGGACTGGTCCCCCTACAAGGACCTGGAATCGGCCGCGCGGGCGTACCTGCGCGACCCGGACATCGCGCTGGAGGCGCTCGACGGCGTGCTGCGCGGCGCGTCCGTGCTCGGCTTCACGCTGGAGCGCTTCGTCAACGAGGTCAACGGGGTGTGGCAGGAGGTCGTCGTCTGCGACGGCAGCCGGCTGGTGCTCTGGCACGGCGAGGACGTCCCGCCGGGGGAGGGGCCGCCCGGCGCGATGACCTCGTCGCTGCGGGTGGTACCGCTGTCCACCGTCACCGAGGTCGGCTGCCGGCGGCGGCTCATGCGCGCCGACAACGGCACCGTACGGGTCGACAGCATCGACGTGTACCTGCTGCTCAGCTCGCTGGACGAGGCGCCGCCCAGCGACGAGGTGGTGGGCGCGCCCCGGCACGACGCGCTGCGTTTCGGCAAGACCCTCGACGACGGCGGCGCGGGGCAGATCGCCCGGCTGGAGGAGTTCGCCCGGCTGGTCGCCTCGGTCGTCGGCCGGCCGTTGCTCTGAAGGCGGACACACGACAGGCGGACACACGACGGGCCGGGGACCACGTCCCCGGCCCGTCGCATCCGTCTCAGTCCTCGGCCTCCGGGCCGGCCACCTCGACGCCGTCGCTGCCACGCACGACGTGGATGCACTCGCCCGGGCACTCCTTCGCCGAGTCGATCACCTCGAGGCGCAGGTGCTCCGGCACGTCCACTCGGGCGCCCGGGGCCTGCCGCAGCTCGCCGTCGGGCCCCTTGACGTACGCCAGGCCGTCGACGTCGAACTCGAAGACCTCCGGCGCGTACTGCACGCAGAGCCCGTCGCCGGTGCAGAGGTCCTGATCAACCCAGACCTGTAACTGGTCGGTCGCGACGTCGGTCACGAAGCACCCCCCATGTTCTCCCGTCCCACACTCCGACGGTACCCGAACGCCCGTACCCGCCCCGCGACCAGCCCTTCGCGATCAAGCTTCGGTGACGAGCGCGTTGCTGTGGACCGAATCGGGCTCATAGCGGCTAGTGTTAGCTCAGAACGTTCAAGCCCCCCGGGGAGGTGGGACGTGGCACGCAGCGACGACGCGGACTCGCGCGCCGCACGGTGGGAAAAGGAAGCCCACGATCTCTCCACGCAGGTCGCGTTCCTGCAAGAGGAACTCGCTCTGGTGCGGCGCAAGTTGACCGAAAGCCCCCGACACGTCCGGCAGCTCGAAGAGCGGCTGGCGGCCACCCAGGCACAGTTGGCGCGGCTGACCGAGAACAACGAACGGCTCGTGAGCACCCTCAAGGAGGCTCGCGCGCAGATCGTGACGCTCAAGGAGGAGATCGACCGTCTGGCCCAGCCGCCGAGTGGCTACGGCGTCTTCCTGGCCAAGCACGACGACGGCACGGTGGACGTGTTCACCGGCGGGCGCAAGCTCCGGGTGGCCGTCTCGCCCTCGCTGGAGGTCGACGAGCTGAGCCGCGGCCAGGAGGTCCTGCTCAACGACGCGCTCAACATCGTCGACGCGTTCGGCTACGAGCGGGTCGGCGAGGTGGTGATGCTCAAGGAGATCCTGGCGGGTCCCGAGGGCGCGCCGGGTGACCGGGCGCTCGTGGTCTCGCACTCCGACGAGGAGCGGATCGTGCACCTCGCCGAGACGCTGATCGGCAGCGCGATCCGGGCCGGCGACTCGCTCATGATCGAGCCCCGCTCGGCGTACGCGTACGAGCGGATCCCGAAGAGCGAGGTCGAGGAACTGGTCCTGGAGGAGGTGCCCGACGTCAACTACGAGGACATCGGTGGCCTCCAGGCGCAGATCGAGCAGATCCGCGACGCGGTGGAGCTGCCCTTCCTGCACTCGGACCTGTTCCGCGAGCACCAGCTCCGGCCGCCGAAGGGCATCCTGCTCTACGGCCCGCCAGGCTGCGGCAAGACGCTGATCGCCAAGGCGGTGGCCAACTCGCTGGCCAAGAAGATCGCCGAGCGGGAGGGCAAGGACCGGCACACCAGCTTCTTCCTCAACATCAAGGGTCCCGAGCTGCTCAACAAGTACGTCGGTGAGACCGAGCGGCACATCCGGCTGATCTTCCAGCGGGCGCGGGAGAAGGCCGGCGAGGGCACTCCGGTGATCGTGTTCTTCGACGAGATGGACTCCGTGTTCCGCACCCGCGGCTCCGGCGTCTCCTCCGACGTGGAGAACACCATCGTCCCGCAGCTGCTCAGCGAGATCGACGGCGTCGAGGGCCTGGAGAACGTCATCGTCATCGGCGCCTCCAACCGGGAAGACATGATCGACCCGGCGATCCTGCGCCCCGGCCGGCTCGACGTGAAGATCAAGATCGAGCGGCCGGACGCCGAGGCGGCGAAGGACATCTTCTCCAAGTACATCCTCGCCGGCCTGCCGCTGCACGCCGACGACCTGGCCGAACACGGCGGCGACGCCCAGGCCACCGTCGCGGCGATGATCGACGCGGTGGTCCTGCGGATGTACTCCGAGACCGAGGAGAACCGCTTCCTCGAGGTCACCTACGCCAACGGGGACAAGGAAGTCCTCTACTTCAAGGACTTCAACTCCGGCGCGATGATCCAGAACATCGTCGACCGGGGCAAGAAGATGGCCATCAAGGAGTTCCTCACCTCCGGACGCAAGGGACTGCGCCTGCAGCACCTGCTCGACGCCTGCGTCGACGAGTTCCGCGAGAACGAGGACCTGCCCAACACCACGAACCCCGACGACTGGGCCCGCATCTCCGGCAAGAAGGGCGAGCGGATCGTCTACATCCGCACGCTCGTCTCCGGCGGCAAGGGCACCGAGGCCGGACGGTCCATCGAGACCGCCAGCAACACCGGCCAATACCTGTAGTCCGGCCCTTCGACGGAGGCCCGCGGCGTACGCGCCGCGGGCCTCCGCGCGTGTCCGGGTGAGCCGCCACAACGGACCGGCGCTGCCGCGACGCCCCCTCGGCGCGTCACGCCGACTACGCTCGACATGACGGGGACCCCGACGGCGAGCGGAGCGGGTAGGTCGATGAGCGTCAGAAGGATCATGGGCACCGAGGTCGAGTACGGCATCTCCGTGCCCGGTCAGGCCGGAGCCAACCCGATGGTCACCTCCTCGCAGGTGGTGAACGCCTACGGGGCACGGCCGGAACTCAATCGGGGCGGCCGGGCCCGTTGGGACTACGAGGAGGAGTCGCCACTGCGCGACGCCCGCGGATTCACCTACTCCGGCGCCGCGTACGACCCGGCCGAGGCGCTCGCCGACGAGGACCTCGGGCTCGCCAACGTCATACTCACGAACGGCGCCCGGCTCTACGTCGACCACGCCCACCCGGAGTACTCCACACCCGAGGTGACGAACCCACTGGACGTGGTGCGGTGGGACAAGGCGGGGGAGCGGGTGATGGCCGAGGCGGCCCGGCGGGCCGCGACCATACCGGGCACCCAGCCGATCCACCTCTACAAGAACAACACCGACAACAAGGGCGCCAGCTACGGCGCCCACGAGAACTACCTGATGCGCCGGCAGACGCCGTTCGCCGACATCGTGGCGTACCTGACGCCGTTCTTCGTCACCCGGCAGATCGTCTGCGGCGCCGGGCGGGTCGGCATCGGCCAGGACGGCGGCCAGAGCGGTTTCCAGATCTCCCAGCGGGCCGACTTCTTCGAGGTCGAGGTGGGCCTGGAGACGACGCTCAAGCGGCCCATCATCAACACCCGGGACGAGCCGCACGCCGACGCCGACAAGTACCGCCGGCTGCACGTCATCATCGGCGACGCCAACCTCTCCGAGATCTCCACGTTCCTCAAGGTCGGCACCACCTCGCTGATCCTCGCCATGATCGAGGAGAAGGCGCTCGGCGCGGACCTGGGCATCGCCGACCCGGTGGCCGAGCTGCGGGCGGTCAGCCACGACCCGTCGCTCAAGCACCTGATGCGGATGCGCGACGGCCGCAGGCTCACCGCGCTTGACGTGCAGTGGGCGTACCTGGAGCGGGTGACCTCCTTCGTGGACGATCGCTACGGCAAGGACGTCGACGCGCAGACCGCCGACGTGCTGCGCCGCTGGGAGAGCGTGCTGGACCGGCTCGGCCGGGACGCCTTCGAGTGCGCCGACGAACTGGACTGGGTGGCCAAGCTGCGGCTGCTGGAGGGCTACCGGGAGCGGGAGAAGCTCGCCTGGGGCTCGCACAAGCTGCAACTGGTCGACCTCCAGTACTCCGACGTGCGGCCGGAGAAGGGCCTCTACCACCGCCTGGTGCAGCGCGGCTCGATGAAGACGCTGCTCACCGACGAGCAGACGCGCACCGCGATGACCGAGCCGCCGGAGGACACCCGGGCCTACTTCCGGGGCCGCTGCCTGGACCGGTACGCCTCCGAGGTGGTCGCCGCGAGCTGGGACTCGGTCATCTTCGACGTGGGCCGGGAGTCGCTGGTCCGGGTGCCGATGATGGAGCCGGAGCGGGGCACGCGCGCGCACGTCGGGGAGCTGTTCGACCGCTGCGAGAGCGCCAAGGATCTGCTGGAGACGCTCACCGGCGGGTGACCATGATGCCGGAAGGCCCGCCGGGTGCCGGAAACGGGCACGCGGCGGGTCTTTCGTCGCTCCCGCGAGGTAAGTTGATCGCAGGCGATCGTGGAGGAGGCACCACCATGGCGACGCAAGAGGGTGGGCAGACCCAGTCCGGCAAGTCCCGCGAGGAGGTCGAGGAGGTCACCGCGGAGGCCAACCCCGAGGTGGCCGAGCGGCACGCCGAGATCACCGAGGACGTCGACGACCTGCTCGACGAGATCGACTCCGTCCTGGAGGAGAACGCAGAGGAGTTCGTGAGGGGATATGTGCAGAAAGGGGGTCAATGAGGCTTTATGTCCGATTTGCCGGAGGCGTCGGACAAGCTTTGCCCCCGGTGCCGCCGAACGCTGCCGACGTCGGCGTTTCACCGTAATCGCCGTCGCCCGGACGGGCTGGCGTTCTACTGCACGACGTGTGCCGCTGCCCGCTCGGAGGCGAGTCGCCGCAAGCGGGGGATCGCCCCGCAGCGAAGGGCTGCCGTGCCGGTGGCGGACGGCCTCAAGTGGTGCCCCGACTGCGAACAGATCAAGCCCGTCGACGACTTCCCGCGGACGACCAACGCCAGCGGCCGGCACAGCTACTGCAAGCCGTGCCACATGGCCCGCGGCAACGGGAGCAAGCAGCGGCTCTACGGCGGCAATCGCGGGTACCACCTGCGTCGCCGTTACGGGGCCGGGGAGAAGGAGTACCAGGAGCTCCTGGCCGAGCAGGGCGGTGTCTGCGCGGTCTGCCGGCGCCCCGATCCGGAACATCTGGACCACGATCATCGCACCGGATGGGTGCGCGGGATACTCTGCTTCAACTGCAACGGTGGTCTTGGTCAGTTCAAGGACAACCCCGACGTCCTGGCCAGGGCGATCACGTACCTGAGAGGAACCACGTGGCAGCGGGTTTTGATCCATCCGGGCGTCTTCCAGATGTGTTCACCAACGCGGGGACGTCCTCCTTCACAGCGTTCCTGAGCAAGGTGGCCCCCGAGATGCTGCCCGGCCGTCGGCCGCTGCCGCCCGGCATGGCCGCCGACATGGCGCCGCACGCGACCACCATCGTGGCCATCGCGGCCGCCGGTGGTGTGGTCATGGCCGGCGACCGGCGGGCCACGATGGGCAACCTGATCGCCCAGCGCGACATCGAGAAGGTGCACCCGGCCGACGCGTACTCGCTTGTGGGCATCGCGGGCACCGCCGGCATCGGCATCGAGCTGATGCGACTGTTCCAGGTGGAGCTGGAGCACTACGAGAAGATCGAGGGCGCGATGCTCTCGCTCGACGGCAAGGCCAACCGGCTCGCCTCGATGATCCGCGGCAACCTGGGCGCGGCCATGCAGGGCCTCGCCGTGATCCCGCTGTTCGCCGGGTTCGACCTGGCCGCGAGCGACCCGGCCCGGGCCGGGCGGATCTTCAGCTTCGACGTGACCGGCGGCCCGTACGAGGAGACCGGCTACGACGCCATCGGCTCCGGCTCGCTGTTCGCCAAGTCCGCGCTGAAGAAGCGGTTCCGGACCGGCCTGTCGGTCGAGGACGCGACGCGGCTGGCGGTCGAGGCGCTCTACGACGCGGCGGACGACGACACCGCCACCGGCGGCCCCGACCTGACCCGGCGGATCTACCCGGTGGTGATGACCGCTACCGCCGAGGGCACCCACCGGCTCACCGACGCCGAGACGGCGGCGATCGCGGAGGCCGTGGTGTCCGGCCGGATGGAGAACCCCGGCGGCTGAGTCCGCTCCGCACCGTCCACCGAGTCAGCAGTCCCGCAGAAGGAGAACCGCCGCCGTGGCCATGCAGTTCTACGCCTCGCCCGAGCAGATCATGCGCGACCGCTCCGAGCTGGCCCGTAAGGGCATCGCCCGGGGCCGCAGCGCGGTGGTCCTGAGCTACGCGGGCGGGGTGCTCTTCGTCGCCGAGAACCTGTCCAGCACGCTGCACAAGGTCAGCGAGATCTACGACCGGATCGGCTTCGCCGCGGTCGGCCGGTACAACGAGTTCGAGAACCTGCGCCGCGCGGGCGTGCGGATGGCCGACCTCAACGGGCTCAGCTACGACCGCCGGGACGTGACCGGCCTGGCGCTGGCGAACGCGTACGCGCAGACGCTGGGCGCGATCTTCACCGAGCAGTCCAAGCCGTTCGAGGTGGAGATCTGCGTGGCCGAGGTGGGCGCCACGCCGGAGGACGACTCCCTCTACCGGGTGACCTACGACGGTTCGGTGAACGACGAGCCGGGCCGGATGGCGATGGGCGGCCAGGCCGAGGCGATCAGCGGGGTGCTGAAGAACGAGCACCGGCCGGAGATGTCGCTGTCGGAGGCGGTCCGCGCCGCGATGAAGGCGCTGAGCAGCGTCGGCGGCGAGGGCGGGGCGGCCCGCACGATCGCCGCGAACCAGCTGGAGGTGGCGGTCCTGGACCGGCGCCGGGTGGGCCGTACGTTCCGGCGGATCACCGGTGCGGCGCTCACCGCGCTGCTGGAGGGCGACGCCGAGGCCGACACCGCGCCGGCGCCGGGCCGGGCGAAGACGCCGGCCGCGCCGACGGAGGAGGCGAAGAAGCCGACCACGTCGGCGGGTTCGGCCGATCTGGAGGGCAACGCGGAGGACAAGCCCGCCGAGTGACGTCCGCTTGCGGACCCCGCCACCTCGCCGAGGTGGCGGGGTCTTTCGCGTACGAGGGGCGCCACCGCGCCGATCCGTGCGGGGCAGATCGCAAGCGGCGAACGTCGGCGGTGCCCATCGAGGGCTCCGGGCGGCTAATGTCTCATCATGGAGCGGCGAATCTTCGGCCTCGAAACCGAGTACGGCGTCACCTGCACCTATCGCGGGCAACGCCGACTGTCCCCCGACGAGGTCGCGCGGTACCTGTTCCGGCGGGTGGTGTCGTGGGGCCGGTCGAGCAACGTGTTCCTCCGCAACGGCGCCCGCCTCTATCTCGACGTCGGCTCGCACCCGGAGTACGCGACCCCGGAGTGCGACTCGGTGACCGACCTGGTGGCGCACGACCGGGCCGGTGAACGGATCCTGGAAGGGCTGCTCGTCGACGCGGAGAAGCGGCTGCACGACGAGGGCATCGCGGGCGAGATCTACCTGTTCAAGAACAACACCGACTCGGCCGGCAACTCGTACGGCTGCCACGAGAACTACCTGGTGTCCCGGCACGGCGAGTTCGGCCGGCTGGCCGACGTGCTCATCCCGTTCCTGGTCACCCGGCAGTTGATCTGCGGCGCGGGCAAGGTGCTGCAGACGCCGCGCGGTGCGGTCTACTGCCTGTCGCAGCGGGCCGAGCACATCTGGGAGGGTGTCTCGTCGGCAACCACCCGCAGCCGGCCGATCATCAACACCCGGGACGAGCCGCACGCGGACGCCGAGCGCTACCGGCGGCTGCACGTCATCGTCGGCGACTCGAACATGAACGAGGTCACCACGCTGCTGAAGGTCGGCACGGCCGACATCGTGCTGCGGATGATCGAGGCCGGCGTGGTGATGCGCGACCTCACGCTGGAGAACCCGATCCGGGCGATCCGCGAGGTGTCGCACGACATCACCGGCCGTCGCAAGGTCCGGCTGGCCTCCGGCAAGGAGGTCTCGGCGCTGGAGATCCAGCAGGAATACCTGGCCAAGGCGACGGAGTTCGTGGAGCGCCGGGGCGGCGACCAGACCGCGAAGCGGGTGGTCGACCTGTGGGGCCGGGTGCTGCGCGCGGTCGAGACCGGCGACCTGGACCCGGTGGCGCGGGAGATCGACTGGGTCACCAAGCTGAAGCTGATCGAGCGTTACCAGCGCAAGCACGACCTGCCGCTGTCGCACCCGCGGGTGGCACAGATGGATCTGGCCTACCACGACCTGCGACGCGGCCGCGGCCTGTACGGGCTGCTGGAGCGCCGTCGCGAGGTGGACCGGGTGGCGACCGATCCGGAGATCTTCGAGGCGAAGGAGACGCCGCCGCAGACCACCCGGGCGCGGCTGCGCGGCGAGTTCATCCGGCACGCCCAGGAGAAGCGGCGGGACTTCACCGTGGACTGGGTGCACCTGAAGCTGAACGACCAGGCGCAGCGCACGGTGCTGTGCAAGGACCCGTTCCGGGCGTACGACGAGCGGGTGGAGCGCCTGATCGCGAGCATGTGATCGTCACGGGCGGCCGGTGCCCGGCACCGGCCGCCCGTCCACAGGTACGCTGGCGTCGCGATGAACACTTCCGAATCCGCCGGCGGGTCCGGCCGCGAGACGTCCTCGGACCGTGACGGCGCCGAGAAGCTCAACTGGATCGACCGCCGCCGGGAGAAGATCCGCGCCGAGATCGAACGCAACCGTCGTGGCGACTACACGGTCCCGACGTGGGTGCTGGCGGCGGCGCTGGTGCTGATCGTCGGTGGCTGGCTGGCGTTGATCCTGCTGCTCGGCTGAGTTCGGGGGCGGCTCAGTTGTACGGCATCCGGGGGAACCAGCCGAAGCCGAACATCGCCGGGACCCGGATGTCCCAGTAGATGACGGTGAAGACGCCGAGCGCGACGAGCAGCGCTCCGGTGACGGCGGCGGCGCGGCGGGGGTTGGCCATCCAGGAGAGGAAGCGTCCCCGGCTGATCGCCACGACGATGACGAAGATGGCCGTGACGAGCAGGATGTTCCCGAGGGACTGCAACGTGAACGCCAGCGCCCCGTAGAGCGGGTTGCCGGAGTCGACGGCCCAGTGGAACAGCTTGTTGAACAGCGGGTAGGGCCGGCCGACGAGGAACCCGCCGACGAGCGCGCCGATGGTGATCACCCGGGCGATGGGCCGGTGCGCGAAGACGTCCGGCACGAGCTTGAGCGCGGCGACCCCGAGGTAGGTGAGGGCGAGTCCGATGACGCCGAAGACGACCGACGACTGGATGAGGCGTACCGGAACGCCGTCGACCGTCTCGGTGGACAGCTGGGGCAGCCGGTCGCCGAGCAGCACGCCGATGATTCCGTAGCCGGCCGAGACGACGACCATGCCGAGGGCGAGCCAGCCGACCGGGCGCAGCAGGGCGCGCAGCGCGGTCCGGGTGCCGCCGGCGGGGTCGGCACCCGAGACCTGGCTCATCGGCCCGATCGAGGCCGCCACCGCGATGTTGCAGGCGGTGAAGGTGCCGGCGAAGCCGGAGACGAACGCGAAGAGCAGCCCGGCGGCGGTGCCGGTGAGGGCGGTCTCCTTGGCGTCGTGGCCGAGCACGGTGTTCGCGACGTTGTCGCCGATGACCTTGTCGACCAGCTCGAAGGACCACAGGACGGCCAGCAGCAGGCCGGCTGCCGCGCTGATCAGGGCGAGTCGGAGGGGATGCGGCGGGCGGTGGGTGGAGATCCCGGCGTCGGGGGTCGCGTCCGGGAGCTGTCGCAGGGCCATGGGGTCGCCTCCTAACGGCGGCCAGCCGCGTTTCCCGCCCGGCTGCCTGGCACGGGCGGCGTTGACGGGTGGCCGGAGTCGAGTTCCCGGACAGTATGTGGAGGCCGTTCGGGCCCTGCTTCTTCCAACGTGCTGACTGTTTTCGGCGGCCTGCCCGGCCCCGGGGTTGACAGCACGCGGCGAAGCCGCCGCACGCGCGGGCCGCCGGCCATCTCGTCGCGAACGGCTACCGGGCGAGCTGAGGACGGCGGGTTTCAGCCGAGCAGGCGGGCCGCGTGGCGGCCGGCGGCGGCCGCGGCCAGGAAGTAGGCGTGGTCGGCGTCCAGGCCCCGGCCCATCGTGGACAGGCCGACCGGGCTGGCCCGCAGCGCCGCGTCGAGGCCGTCGGCGGGCACGGTGACGATCGTGTGCCGGCCGGCCAGCGGCGCCAGCGCCGCGGCGACCTCCGCCGCCAGGGCGGGGTCGAGGCCGTCCGGCACCACCAGCTCCGCGCGGGCCAGCGCGACCCGGCCGTACGCGGTCAGGCTGTGGTGGGAGACGCCACGGTGCCGGGACCGGGCGTCGGCGTCGGAGACGCGCAGCGAGCCGACCGGGCGCCCGCCCAGCGTGGCGACGGCGTTCACCGCCTCGCCGACGGCGACGCCGGAGAAGCCCCAGCGGGTGCCGGTGCCGAGGTTGCCGGGGCCCTGGGCGACGATCGTCAGGTCCGCGTCGAGCACGTGCCGCGCGGCGAGCAGACCGCTGTGCAGCGTGCTCGCCTCCAGGTCGCCGCCGAACGCCTGGCCCACGCTCACCGTGCCCACGAGGTGCCCGGACAGCCCGGCCAGCGTGCGGGAGAACCAGGCCGGCAGCGCCCCGCCGTCGGTCAGCACGTACGCCACCCGGGCGTCGGGCGCGTCGGCGCGTACGCCGGCCAGGATCGCGGGCAGCGCGGAGTGCAGGTCGGCGGTGACCACCGGCATGCCGTCCACGGTGTCGGCGGCGGCCAGCCGGTCGTGGTGCGGCGACGCCTCCTCGTCCACGCCGAGCAGGATCGGTTGCAGCGGCGTGTACCGGGCCTTGACCAGGTGCCCGGCGTCGCGGCTGTCGCCGGCCTGCGGCGGGTCCGGCGGCAGCCGGTCGGGCAGCGCCACGACCAGCGCGTACCCGCCGGTGCCGAGGCCCATCAGCAGCGCGCCGGCGTTGAGCAGCACCCGGTCGCCGGGCTCCGGCTCGCCGACCAGGGCCGGGTAGGCCAGGGCGCGCATCCGCGTGCCGTCGGGCAGGTCGACGTCCAGTTCGGCAGCGCCGGCCCACCGTCGCCGTACCGCCGTGACCGTGCCGGACCGCCATCGCACCATGCGGTGCACGCTATCGGCCGCCGCCGGTACGGCCCCCGGGCGGGTCAGGGGTTCCGGTCGTCGACCGGGCGGCCCGCCTCGTCCTGCGTGGTGCGGGCGGGCCGGCCGGGGGAGCGGGACCGGGTGGGGTCGAGGAAGACGTACGCGATCTCCGGGAAGCGCCCGGTGAGCCGGCGTTCGGCCTCGTCGGCGGCGGCCTCGATGTCGGCGCCGGTGGCGTCGTCGCGGAAGTCGACCTTGGCGGCGACGAGGATGTCGTCGGGGCCGAGGAACATGGTCATCAGCGTGTCGATCCGGTCCACCGTCGGCACCTCCGCCAGTTCCCGCTCGATGCGCCGGTGCAGCCGGTCGGAGACGGAGCGGCCGACCAGCAGCGAGATGTTGCTGCGCGCCAGCACGGCGGCGACGACCAGCAGCAGCACGCCGATGAGGATCGAGGCGATCCCGTCGTACAGCTCGTCGCCGGTCAGGTGCGACAGGGTGAGCCCGCCGGCGGCGATCAGCAGGCCGATCAGCGCGGCGCGTCCTCCAGGAAGACCGCAGCGCCAGGTAGAGCAGCACCTCGGTGGTGGTGTCGGCGAGCGAGTGGGCGGCCTCGGAGAGCATCGCCGCGGAGCCGGAGATCAGGCCCGCTACCAGCTTCGCGACCGCGATGGCGAGGTTCGCCGCGCCGGCCACCACGACCGTGCCGACGCTCTCGGTCTTGACCTCCGGCTCCGCCATGCGCTCACCCTATGACCGGTCGATGTCCGACGCCGGGTGGGAAGACCCCCGCGCCGCGCCGCGCGGGTGCCCGCGCCGGACGCGCGGGCTGCTAGCGTTTGCACGTGTCCCGGACCCGTACCGAACGCCTGGTCAACCTGGTGATCTGCCTGCTGTCGACGCGACGCTTCCTGACCGCCGCGCAGATCGCCGCGACCGTGCCCGGCTACGAGCACGACCCGGACGACGCCAAGGACCACGAGGCGTTCCAGCGCAAGTTCGAGCGGGACAAGGCCGAGCTGCGTGAGCTGGGGGTGCCGCTGGAGACCGGCACGGCGAGCGTCTTCGACGCCGAGCCGGGCTACCGGATCGCGCCGCGCGCGTACGCGTTGCCCGACATTCCGCTCGAACCGGACGAGGCCGCGGCGGTGGGCATCGCGGCCCGGCTGTGGCAGCACGCCGGGCTGGCCGCCGCCGCGTCGTCCGGGCTGGCGAAGCTGCGTGCCGCCGGCATCGACGTGGACCCGCAGGCCACCCTGGGCCTGGAGCCGATGGTCACGGTCGACCCGGCGTTCGCGCCGCTCACCGCCGCCGCGCGGGACCGGCGCGAGGTCAGCTTCGACTACCGCGTGCCGGACCGGGACGCGTCCAGCCGCCGCCGGGTCCAGCCGTGGGGCGTGGTCTGCTGGCGCGGCCGGTGGTATGTCGTGGGCCACGACCTGGACCGCGCGGCGACCCGCTGCTTCCGGCTGTCCCGGGTGGTCGGCACCGTCCGGGCGACCGGCGAGCCGGGCGCCTACGAGCCGCCCGCCGGGGTCGACCTGATCAGCCACGTGGCCCGCTGGTCCGGGCCGGTGGAGCGCACCGGCCGGGCCACCGTGCTGGCCACGCCGGGGCGTGCCGCCGGGCTGCGCCGCTGGGCGGTGGAGTGCCACGCCGGTCCGGACGGCGACCGGCTGGTGCTGCCGTACGCCGACGCCGACTACCTGGCCGGCCAGATCGTCGGGTACGGCCCGGACGTGCGCGTGCTGGAGCCACCGGAGGTGCGGGAGTCGGTCATCCAGCGGCTCAAGGAGGTGGCCGCCCGCCACGACGAGCTGGCGGTCGCCGGAGGTGCCCGGTGACCCGCCCGGCGGCCCGCGCGGGCCGTGCCTCGGCCGACCGGCTGGCCCGGCTGCTCAACCTGGTGCCCTACCTGCTGGCCCGTCCCGGCATCGAGATCGCCGAGGCGGCGCACGACCTCGGGGTGACCGAGAAGCAGCTCCGGGAGGACCTGGAACTGCTCTGGGTGTGCGGGCTGCCCGGCTACGGCCCCGGTGACCTGATCGACATGGCGTTCGACGGCGACCGGGTGACGATCACCTACGACGCCGGCATCGACCGCCCGCTGCGGCTCACCCCGGACGAGGCCCTGGCCCTGGTGGTGGCGCTGCGGATGATCGCCGAGACGCCCGGCGTGGCCAACCGGGAGGCGGTCGAGCGGGCACTCGCCAAGATCGAGAGCGCCGCCGGTGACCTGGCCGGAGCGCCGGTCGAGGTCCGCCTGCCCGGCGACACCGCCCGGGTACGCGAGCTGCGCGCCGCCGTCGAGCGCGGCCGGGCGCTGCGGATCACCTACTACACGGCGGCCCGGGACGAGACCACCGAGCGCACCATCGACCCGCTGCGGATGCTGATGGTCGGCGGCCGGGCGTACGTGGAGGCGTGGTGCCGCCGGGCCGAGGCGGTGCGGCTGTTCCGGGCCGACCGGATCGACGCGGTGACCGAGCTGCCGGAGCAGGCGGTCGTGCCGCCGCAGGCCCGCCCGCACGACCTCAGCGACGGGGTGTTCCGCCCGTCGGCCGACCTGCCGCTGATCACGCTGCGGATCGGGCGGGGCGAGCGGTGGATCACCGAATACTATCCGTGCGAGCGGGTCGAGGCCGACGGCGAGCAGTGGCTGGTGTCGTTGCGCGTCACCGACCTCGGGTGGGCCCGGCGGTTCGTGCTCGGGCTGGGCCCGGAGGTCACTGTGGTGGCCCCGGCGGAGCTGGCCGACCAGGTACGCGCCCAGGCCGTGGCCGCGCTCGACGCGTACGCCACCCCGGCCGGCAGCGCCGACCCGGCGGCGGTCGGCGGCACCCGATAGGCTGACCGCCGTGGTGATGTGGATCGTGCTCGGGGTCGTGGTGTTCGCGCTGGTCGTACTGGCCCTGGCGATCCGTCCGGTGGTGAGCCGGCTGCCGGGGCTGCGCCGTTCCGCGCTGGCCCTGCAGCGCCGGGCAGCCGAGGCGGAGTCGCTGCGCGACGCCGCCGAGCAGTTGCAGGCGCGGGCCGAGTCGCTCCAGGAGCGGGCGGTGCTCGCGCAGGAGCGGATCGAGCTGATCAAGGCCAAACGCGGCAACTGATCGACGATCGTCGGCCAGTTGAGCGCCGTTTGCGCGCTCCTGGGCGGTTCCGCGCAGAAATGCGCGGTGCCGGATGGTTGACGGGACACTCCGGGTTGGCCGAAACTTCACCGATCGGGCCCGCACGAGCAGGCCCGCGGGGGTGGCAAGGCGCTGCTACGCACGTACGATGGGCGACGACCCACCCCTCACTACTACAGAGCGACTGGAGCTTCCCATGGGTGCCCTCAAGCCGTGGCACATCGCCGTACTCGTGGTCGTGCTGATCCTGCTGTTCGGCGCGAAGCGGCTCCCCGACGCGGCCCGCTCGCTGGGCCGCTCGCTGCGGATCATCAAGGCCGAGACCAAGAGCCTGCACGACGACGACCGCGATCTCGCCGAGAAGGCCGACGCGCAGGCCGGCTACCAGCCGCTCCAGCCGCAGCAGCCGGTGCAGGGGCAGCCGTACGTCCAGGGCCAGCAGCAGTACGCCCAGCAGCCGTACGCGCCGCAGCCGCAGCAGCCCGTGGCCCCGCCGGCCGACCCGGTGCAGCGCGTCCGCGAGAACTGATCCGAGAGGGCCTCAATCACCGTGGCCTTCGGGTTGAAGAAGCGCGGCCCGAGCAACTTCGCGCGGGCCGCCGACGGCTCGATGACGCTCATGGAGCACATCCGTGAGCTGCGCAACCGGCTGTTCCGGGCGTCGCTGGCGATCCTGGTCGGCTTCGGCTTCGGCGTGTGGCTGTCCGGGCCGGTGCTGCACATCCTGCAGAAGCCCTACTGCGACCTGCCCAAGGCGCGGTTGATCGACGGCAACTGCAACTTCGTCCAGCTCGGTCCCGCCGACCTGTTCCTGCTGCAGATGAAGGTGGCCCTCTGGGTCGGCCTGATCATCGCCGCGCCGATCTGGCTCTACCAGCTCTGGGCGTTCATCGCGCCGGGCCTGCACCGGCACGAGCGGCGGTACGCGTACTTCTTCACCGCGCTGGCGGCCCCGCTGTTCGCCGCCGGCGCGGTCCTGGCGTACTTCGTCACGTCCAAAGGGCTGGAGTTCCTGCTCAACGTCTCCGGCGGCGGCGACGTCACCACCACGCTCGACATCACCCGCTACGTCGGGTTCGTCACGAACCTGATTCTGCTGTTCGGGGTGGCCTTCGAGTTCCCGTTGATCGTGCTGATGCTCAACTTCGTCGGCATGGCCAGCGCCAAGCGGCTGCTGAGCTGGTGGCGGGTGGCGGTGTTCGTGTTCTTCGCGTTCTCCGCGGTGGTCACGCCGACGCCCGACCCGTTCGGCATGACCGCGCTGGCGATCTGCCTCTGCGCGCTCTACTTCGCCGCGGTGGGGGTGGCGTTCCTCAACGACAGGCGGCGCGGTCGCGGGCGTGAGGCCTACGCCGGCATCGCCGACGACGAGGTGTCACCGCTGGACCTGTCGGACGAGCCGGTGCCCGCCGGTGGCCGGATCGAGGCGTCCGAGCCGATCGGCGTACCCGAGCCGATCGTCGCCCCGAAGCCGATCGAACGCCGCTACGACGACATGACCTGACCGATCCTGCTCACCTCCGGACGCCGTCCCCGCTCCACGGGGACGGCGTCCGCGTCTCCGCCCCTCGCCGCCCTTCCGAGGACGCCGACACCCCGCCCCGCGCCGATCTTGGACATGGCGCCCCTCGGATGCCGGAAATCCGCACTTTGCCCGGGCCGAAACTGCAAGATCGCCGGGGCGCGGGCCGGGGGCGCGGGCCGGGGCCGGTCAGGTTAGGCGGTGGGCTGTTTCGGGGCGGGGTGGGGGGACGGCGTCGGGGTGCAGGATCGCGGCTATCGTCTCGGCGCCGTCGACCAGGCGCGGGCCGGCGCGCACGATCAGACCGTCCGCGTCCAGCGCCCACACCTGCGCGTCCGGGAAGTGCCCGGCCACCGCGGCGGCCTGCTCGGCCGCGCCGTCGAGGCGGAACCCGCACGGCGCGACCAGCACCACCTCGGGGCGGGCGGCCCGCAGGGCCTCCCAGGTGGTCGGCGCGGACCGGGCGCCCCGGTGGGTGGCGACCGGCTCGCCGCCGGCGACGTCGACCAGGTCCGGGATCCAGTGCCCGGCGCCGAACGGCGGGTCCACCCATTCGACCACCGCGACCCGCCGCCGGGGCCGGCCCGCCACCGCCGCGCCGACCGCCGCGAGCCGGGCACGCAGGCCGTCGACCAGGGCCTCCGCGCGATCCGGCACCCGGGCCGCCGCGCCCACCGCGCGGATCGACTCCAGCACGTCGTCGAGGGTGTACGGGTCGAGCGACAGCACGTCGGCCCGGCACCCCAGGTGCTCCACGGCGTCGGCGACCCGGCCCGAGGGGAGCGCGCAGACGCGGCACAGGTCCTGGGTGAGGATCAGGTCCGGGTCCAGCCCGGCGAGCGCGCCGGCGTGCAGCGTGTAGAGGTCGGCACCGGCCGCTACCTGCGCCCGGACGTACGCGTCGATGTCGCCGGGACTCATGCCCCGGGTGTCCCGGCCGCCGACGACCACAGTGGTGCCGGACCGGTACGACGCGGGCACCTCGCACTCGAACGTGACGCCGACCAGGTCGTCACCGAGGCCGAGCGCGTACACGATCTCGGTGGCGGAGGGGAGCAGGGAGACCAGCCGCATGCCCGCCATCATGCCCCGCGGACGGACCGCCCCGGCCCGGGGCCGGTCCGGTGCGGACATCGGGCCGCCCTCGGGCCTTGCCGGGACGCCGTACCCGCTTAGACTCTGCTGACTCCGCCGAGCCCCCCGGGCGGTGTGCCGGGGTGCGTCGGCGCCCCGTTCCGGTCAGCCCGTCTGACCTGCGCTCCGGAGAACCCGATGAAGAGCCGTACCGCCGCCGTCCTGACCGTCCTCTGCGCGGCCACCGCGCTCACCGCCTGCGGTGACGACGAGCCCGCGCCGAAAGGCCAGCAGGTGCCGGTGACCGCCACCGACACCAGCTGCGAGGTCACCACCACGCTGTTCACGCCGGGCACCGTCACGTTCACAGTGACCAACCGGGGTCAGCAGGCCACCGGGGTCTACGTCTACGGCCGGGAGGGTGACGCCTTCACCAAGGTGATCGCCGAGGTCGCGGACGTGCCGGCGGGCCGCACCGGCGACCTGCGCGCGTCGCTGCAGACCGGCACGTACGAGGTGGCCTGCAAGCCGGGCCGGCAGGGCGACGGCGTGCGGACCCGGATCACCGTCTCCGACGACGGCAATCTCGCCAGCGCCGCGGCCGAGGTGGCCTACGACCGGTCGGTGACGATCGAGCTGACCGACGACGCGATGAACGGCGTGGACGCGCTGATCGCCGAGCCCGGCGAGAAGCTCGCGTTCAAGGTGACGAACAAGACCGCCGGGGCCCGGACGCTGTACGTGCTCAACCCCGAGGGCAAGCGGGTCGCCGAGATGAAGGCCGAGGCCAACGGCACCGCCGAGACCGTGGTGACGCTGGGCGCGGCGGGGGACTGGTCGCTGAAGGTCAAGGGCGACGGCGTGCCGTCGGTGAGCAAGCCGCTGGTGGTCCGCTGAGGCGCAGCAGCGTCGATCCGAAGTCGGTCGATCCGGGTGCATCCACCGGGGACGGTCGGGGCGAAGCAATGGTCGTGACGACAGTCACGGACCTGGTCGCTTCGACGAAAGGCTCCCCGATGAACATCGCTCGTCTCGCCGCCCGGCTGGCCGTGGCCACCACCGCCGCGGCGGTGGCCACCACCGCCGTCGCCGTGCCCGCCCAGGCCGGCGCCAAGCAGCCGGGTACGCGGTCGCTGGCGGCAGTGCTCACCGCCGACAAGAGCGGCTTCGACCGCAACTCGCGGGACTTCGACGTCCTCACGAAGGCGGTCCTGACGGTGTTGCAGGCCAAGCCGGACTCGCCGGTGAAGGTGCTCACCGACGGCACCGTCGCGCTGACCGCGTTCGTGCCGAACGACTACGCGTTCCGCGAGCTGGTGCGGGACATCACCGCCGCGAGGAAGCTGCCCGGCGAGAAGGCCGCGTTCGACGCGGTCGCCGGCCTGGGCGTGGACACCGTGGAGGACGTCCTGCTCTACCACGTCGTGCCCGGCGCGACGATCGACCGGAAGGCGGCGCTGAAGGCCGACGGCGCGGACCTGACCACCGCGCTCGGCGCCACCGTCGAGGTGGACGTGAAGCGCTGCTGGTACGGCCGCGATGTGCGCCTGGTCGACGCCGACACCAGCGACCGCAACGCGCGGGTGGTTCGGTACGACATCAACAAGGGCAACAAGCAGATCGCGCACGCGGTGGACCGGGTGCTGCGCCCGATCGACCTGCCCTGACCCACCCCCGCCACGGCGCCCGGCACCCCCTGCCGGGCGCCGTCGGCGTGCGCCGGACATTCGCCGCCTGACCTGCCTCTGGTGGGCGGCGCGAGCCGTGCCGTACGGTGCTCGCCGTGACCGCGCACGATCATGTCCCGTCCGGCCCCGTCGCCGTGCTCGCCAACCCGACAGCGGGCCGGGGGCGGCACCGCGGACTGCTGCCCGGGATCCTGGAGCGCCTCGCCTCGGCGGGCCGCCCGGTGGAGCTGCTGCGCGCGCGTACCCCCGAGGAGGCGGAGGCGGCGTGCCACGCCGCGGTCACCGGCGGCGCCGGGGCACTCGTGGCGGTGGGCGGCGACGGCACGATGCACCGCGCGTTGCAGGCGGTCGCCGGCACCGACGTGCCGTTCGGGCCGGTACCGGCGGGCACCGGCAACGACTTCGCGGTGGACACCGGCTTCCCGGCCGACCCGACGGCCGCCGTCGAGGTGATCACCGCGGCGCTCGCCGCCGGCCGCGCCCGGCCGGTCGACCTGGCGCGGCTGTCCCGGCCCGGGGAGGCCGACCGCTGGTTCGGCGCGGTGCTCGCGGCCGGCTTCGACGCGATCGTCAACGAACGCGCCAACCGGATGCGCTGGCCGCGCGGCCCCCGCCGGTACGACCTGGCGATAGTGGTGGAGCTGGCCCGGCTGCGGCCACGCCGCTACCGGCTGGTCCTCGACGGGGTGGCGCAGGAGGTGGACGCGGTGCTGGTCGCTGTGGGCAACACGGCCAGCTACGGCGGCGGAATGCGGATCTGCCCGGACGCCGACCCGCACGACGGCCTGCTGGACGTGGTGGTCGGCGGCCGCTTCGACAGGCGCACGCTGATGCGGGTCAAGCCGCAGATCTACCGGGGCACCCATGTCACGCATCCGCTGGCGCGCGTCTACCGGGCGCGGACGGTGGAGCTGGCCGCCGACGGCATCACCACGTACGCCGACGGGGAGCGCGCCTTCGACCTGCCGGTGACCGTCAGCGCCGTGCCGGCCGCGCTGCGGCTGCTGCGCTGACCGCCGGGTCCGGCGAGGTGACCGGGTCCGGCGGCGCGGCTGGTGGTGGGGCGGCGGCGCGGACCGCGCCGGCGCTCGCGGCGACCACGAGCGCGATGGCGAGCACCTCGACCGGGTGCAGCGCCTGGCCGAGCACCAGCCAGCCGGCCACCGCGGCGATCGCCGGTCCGAGGCTCATCATGACCGCGAACGTCGCCGTGGGCAGCCGCCGCAGCGCCGCCAGTTCCAGGCTGTACGGCAGCACCGAGGCGAGCAGCGCCAGCCCGGTACCGAGCCCCAGCACCACCGGGTCGGCGAGGCGACCGCCGCCGTCGGCCAGCCCGAACGGCAGGGTGAGCAGCGCCGCGACGGTCAGGGCGAGGGCCAGCCCGTCGGCGCCGGGGAACCGTGCGCCGATCCGCGCCGAGCAGACGATGTACGCGGCCCACATGGCGCCCGCCGTCAGCGCCAGCGCGGCGCCGGCCGGGTCGAGCCGGTCGAACCCGCCCTGCCCGAGCAGGACCACACCGGCCAGCGCCAGCGCGGCCCAGCACCAGGCGGCCACCCGGCGCGCGGCGATCACCGACAGCGCCAGCGGGCCGAGCACCTCCAGGGTGACGGCCGGGCCGAGCGGGATCCGCTCGATCGCCTGGTAGAAGATCGAGTTCATGCCGGCCAGGGCCAGCCCGAACGCCAGTACCGCCGCCCAGTCGCGGCGCCCGTACCCGCGTACCCGCGGCCGGCAGAACACGAGCATCAGCAGCGCGCCGATGGTCAGTCGCAGCGTCACCGCCCCGGCCACCCCGGTACGCGGGAACAGCAGCGCGGCCAGCGCGGAGCCGAACTGCACCGACAGCGCCCCGCCGAGCACCAGCGCGACCCCGCCGAGCCGTCCCGGCGCACGCGGCGGCAAGGGGTGGGCACCGGTCATGCCCCTGACGGTATCCGGTGCGCCGCGACGGGTTCGCGCCGCTGGGGGTGTGCGCTCAGGCGGCCCCGGCCAGGTCGAGCACCGCGCCGAGCCCGTTCGGGCGGCCGGCGTCGGCGCAGGGCAGCACCAGCACCCCGCACCCGGCCGCCACGGCACCCGCGTCGGCCGGCGTGTCGCCCACCATGAGCGTGCGCTCCGGGTCGACGCCGAGCATCCCGCAGGCCCGCAGGAAGATGCCCGGGTCCGGCTTGCAGCGCCCCACCTCGTACGACAGCGCGTACGCGTCGACGAGCGCGTCGAAGTCCCAGGCGGCGAACAGCGGCCGCAGGTCGAAGCCGATGTTGCTGACCACCGCCACCTTCACCCCGGCGGAGCGCAGCGCTCCCAGCACGGGGGCGGTGTCCGGGTACGGCACCCAGCCCTCGGGCACCAGCACCCGCTCGTAGAGCGCGTCGGCGAACCCGTCGATGCCGGTGTCCACCGTCTCGGCCAGCCCGGTGTACGCGCCCCGGTGCGCGTGCGGGTAGAGATCACGGTCGGCCCACAGCTCGGCCAGCCGGGGCGGCACCCGTGCCGGCAGCGGGCCGCCGGCACGCCCGGCGGTGAGCAGCCGGTCGGCCAGCGAGGTGGCCCGGATCCGGTCCAGCTCGACGCCGCAGGCGGACGCGGCGGCGAGCACCCAGGCCAGCGGCTCCTCCACCTGGGCGAGGGTGCCGTGGAAGTCGAAGAGCACCGCCTCCACCGGCCGGCGGGACGGGCCCGGGCGGACGGCGTCGTCGGCGCCGCTCGAGACGTGGGGCAGTTCGGTACGGTCCGGCACGTCGTGCACCCTACCGACCGCTCCGACCGTCCTGCCGGATGGCCTTGACCGGTACTCCTCGGCGGCACCGATTAATCTTGGATCCATGTCGAGCCCCGCCGAGCGGTACGCCGCGGCGCGCCGCCGGGCCGCGCAGGCCTCCGCCTTCCCGGCCCTGGACGAATTCTCGCTGGATCTCGGGTTCGATCTCGACGACTTCCAGCGCGAGGCGTGCGAGGCGCTGGAGCGGGGCAGCGGCGTGCTGGTCTGCGCTCCCACCGGCGCCGGCAAGACCGTGGTGGGTGAGTTCGCGGTGCACCTGGCGCTGCGCGGCCGGCCCGGCGGCGACGCGTCCGCGACCCGGCGCAAGTGCTTCTACACCACGCCGATCAAGGCGCTGTCCAACCAGAAGTACCACGACCTGGTGGACCGCTACGGCGCCGAGCACGTCGGCCTGCTCACCGGCGACAACGCGATCAACGGCGACGCGCCGGTGGTGGTGATGACCACCGAGGTGCTGCGCAACATGCTCTACGCCGGCTCGGCCACGCTGGAGGGCCTGGCGTACGTGGTGATGGACGAGGTCCACTACCTGGCCGACCGGTTCCGCGGCGGGGTCTGGGAAGAGGTGATCATCCACCTGCCCGAGTCGGTCACGCTCGTGTCGCTGTCGGCCACCGTGTCCAACGCCGAGGAGTTCGCCGACTGGCTGGTCACCGTGCGCGGCGAGACCGCGGTGGTGGTCTCCGAGCACCGCCCGGTGCCGCTGTGGCAGCACATGCTCGTCGGCAAGCGGATGTTCGACCTGTTCCACGACGCCGACGCGGCCCGCAAGCACGACGTGCACCCCGAGCTGCTGCGCTACACCCGCGACACGATGCGCCGCCTGGAGCTGGGCGAGGGCCGCAGCGCCGGCCCCGGCGGCGGGCGGCGCGGCCCGCGCTGGCGCGGCCCGATGCGCCCGGACATCGTCGACCGGCTCGACCGGGAGGGGCTGCTGCCGGCCATCCTGTTCATCTTCAGCCGGGCCGGCTGCGACGCCGCCGTGCAGCAGTGCCTCGCGGCCGGGCTGCGCCTGACCTCCCCGGAGGAGCGCGCCGAGATCCGCCGCGTGGTGGAGTCCCGGGTCACCGCCATCCCGGGCGAGGACCTGTCCGTGCTCGGCTACTGGGAGTGGCTGGACGGGCTGGAGCGCGGCCTGGCCGCCCACCACGCCGGCATGCTCCCCGCCTTCAAGGAGGTCGTCGAGGAGCTGTTCGTGCGCGGACTGGTCAAGGCCGTCTTCGCCACCGAGACGCTCGCGCTGGGCATCAACATGCCGGCCCGCTGCGTGGTGCTGGAACGCCTGGTCAAGTTCAACGGCGAGGCACACGTCGACCTCACCCCCGGGGAGTACACGCAGCTCACCGGCCGGGCCGGGCGCCGGGGCATCGACGTGGAGGGCCACGCCGTGGTGGTCTGGTCACCGGAGACCGACCCCCGGCACGTCGCCGGGCTCGCCTCCACCCGCACCTACCCGCTGCGTTCCAGCTTCCGGCCGTCGTACAACATGGCCGTCAACCTGGTCGGCAGCGTCGGCGCGGCGCCGGCCCGGGAACTGCTGGAGTCCTCGTTCGCGCAGTTCCAGGCCGACCGGTCGGTGGTCGGCCTGGCCCGCCAGGTGCAGCGCAACACCGAGACCATCGACGCGTACGGCGCGGAGGCCGCCTGCCACCACGGCGACTTCGACGAGTACTTCGCGCTGCGGGTGGCCATCGCCGACCGGGAACGCGCCATCGCCCGGCAGGGGCAGACCCAGCGCAAGGCGGCGGCCGTCGCCTCGCTGGAGCGGCTGCGGGTCGGTGACGTGATCCGGGTGCCGTCCGGTCGGCGGGCCGGACTGGCGGTGGTGCTGGACCCGGCCACCGGCGGGTTCGGCGAGCCCCGGCCGCTGGTCCTCACCCAGGACCGCTGGGCCGGACGGGTCACCCCCGGCGACTTCACCACCCCGGCCGAGGTACTCACCCGCATCCGGGTGCCGAAGCACTTCAACCACCGATCGCCCGCGGCCCGGCGGGATCTGGCCGCCGCGGTCAGCGGCACCGGCCTGGACCGGCACGGCGGCCGGCGGGGCGGCCGGTCCCGTCAGGCGGCGGGGGAGGACCACCGGCTCAGCCAGCTCCGCGTCGAGCTGCGCGCCCACCCGTGTCACGCCTGCCCGGACCGGGAGGAGCACGCCCGCTGGGCGGAGCGGCGGCGCCGGCTGGAACGCGACACCGAGGAGCTGCGTGAGCGGGTGTCCGGGCGGACCGGCTCGCTGGCCCGTACCTTCGACCGGATCGTGGCGTTGCTGACGGCGCGCGGCTACCTGGCCGCCGACGGCGAGGTCACCGACGCCGGACGGATGCTGGCCCGGATCTGGACCGAGGCGGACCTGCTGGTGGCCGAGTGCCTGCGCCGCCGGGTGTGGGACGGCCTGTCCCCGGCCGAGCTGGCCGCCGCCGTGTCGGTGGTGGTGTTCGAGGCCCGGCGGGACGTCGACGAGCGGGCGTCGCTGCCGCGCGGCGCGGTGGCCGACGCGGTCGACGAGACGCTGAAGCTGTGGGGCGACATCGAGGCGGACGAGGCGGCGCGCGGCCTGGCCGTGACCCGGGAACCGGATCTCGGCTTCGCCTGGCCGATCTACCGGTGGGCGCGCGGCGAGGCGCTGGCGAAGGTGCTGGCCAGCGGCCACCAGATCGACGGGGAGATGCCGGCCGGCGACTTCGTCCGCTGGGCGCGTCAGGTGGTCGACCTGCTCGGGCAGGTCGCCGACTCGGGCGGCGCCTCGGCCGAGCTGCGTTCTACCGCCCGGCAGGCCATCGCGGCGGTCAACCGTGGCGTGCTGGCCTACCACGCCTCCGCCTGACGGTCACTTTCGGTCAGCGATTGCCGGAAATCGACGCATCGCTGTGTCACGGCGGCACCACCCCGCGAATTGTCGGGGGGTCGATGTGCGCCCTGACCAGGTACTGCCCGATCATTGCCCGGGAGCGCCGTGGCTTCGCGCTCGTGGGCGGATGTGAGGGAAGGGCTCGTGGGCGAGATCAATCACTTCGAGTACGGGTGGATCACACCCGCGCTCAGCTACGCGTTGTCGGTGCTCGGTTCGGCGCTCGGGCTGGTCTGCGCCGGGCGGATCCGGACCGCCACCAGCGGCGGCCAGCGCGTCTGGTGGGGCCTGCTCGCCGCGTGGGCGCTGGGTGGCACCGCCATCTGGGCCATGCACTTCATGGCGATGCTCGGGTTCGCCGTCGGCGGCACCCGGATCCGCTACGACGTGCCGCTGACGGCTGCCAGCACGGCGATCGCGGTGGGCGCGGTCGGCATCGGGCTGTGGATCGTGGGCACTGGCCGGCTCGCCGCGCCCCGGCTGCTGGCCGGCGGCTTCTTCACCGGCACCGGGGTGGCCGCCATGCACTACACCGGCATGGCCGCGATGCGCCTGGACGGCTCGTTCGGCTACGACCCGCTGCGGGTGACGTTGTCCGTGGTCATCGCGATCGTGGCCGCCACCGTGGCGCTCTGGCTGGCGATGACCGTGCGGCGGGCGCTCGCCATCGGCGCCTCGGCGCTGGTCATGGGCATCGCTGTCAACGGCATGCACTTCACCGGCATGAGCGCCCTGTCGGTGCACCTGCACGAGAGCCGCGGCCCGGCCTCCGGCACCGAGGTGAGCGGCCTGCTGGTGCCGATCGTGCTGGCGGTGGTCTTCGGTGTGGTCGGGCTGGTCTACGCGCTGCTCGCCGCGCCGTCGGACGACGACCGCGCCGGTCTGGCGTACGTCAGCTCGCGGCTCGGCGAGGAGCCGCGGACCGCCCCGGCCGAACCGGCGCCGGACCCGGTCGGCCTGCGCGCCCGCTCGACGCTGGCGCAGCCCGGCGCCCAGTTCCCGACCCGCCGGAACACCGACCGCCCTTCGTGATCAACTGATCACTGTCGGTCGCCCGCTAGTGCGTCCACCAGGCGGCGGCACGAGCCGGCCAGGTTCCAGCGCTGGGCCAGCTCCAGCAGCCGGTCCGGGTCGGCGGGGGCCGTCGGCAGCGTCGGGTCCAGCTCGGGCAGCGGCACGTCGGTGGCGACCCGGACCACCTTCGGCGCCACGGCCAGGTAGTCACGGGCGGCGTCGAGCTTGGCCCGCAGGCCGGGGGCGAAACCGGAGCGCGGGTCGTCGAGCGCGGCCAGGATGCCGTCCAGCCCGCCGTAGCGGTCGATCAGCCGGGCCGCGGTCTTCTCGCCGACCCCGGCCACACCCGGCAGCCCGTCGCTGGGGTCGCCGCGCAGCGCCGCGAAGTCGGCGTACCGGTCGGCCGGCACGCCGTAGCGGGTGCGGACCGCCGCGTCGTCGCAGTCGTCCAGCTTGGCCACGCCCCGGCCCACGTAGAGCAGGCGCACCGGATGCGCGTCGTCGACGAGCTGGAACAGGTCGCGATCGCCGGAGACCACCTCGACCGGGCCCGGCTGGGTCACCGCGAGCGTGCCGAGCACGTCGTCGGCCTCGTAGCCGGTCGCGCCCACGACCGGGATGCCGAGCGCGTCCAGCACCTCCAGGATCATCGGCACCTGCGGGGACAGCGTGTCCGGCACGACCTCGCCGCCCTCGGGCGCGACCCGGTGCGCCTTGTACGACGGCAGCAGCTCCACCCGCCACGCCGGGCGCCAGTCGTGGTCCATCGCGCAGATCATCCGGTCGGGCCGGCGGGTGCGCACGAGCTGGGCGAGCATGTCGAGGAAGCCGCGTACGGCGTTCACCGGCTGGCCGTCGCCGGTCCTGGCGGCCGACTCGGGGATGCCGAAGTAGGCGCGGAAGTAGAGGCTGGGGGAGTCGATCAGGAGGATCGGCTGTCGGTGTGCCACGCCGGCAAGCCTTCCACAGCCCTGTGACGAGATGGGGGAGGCGACCGCCGGGCGGGGAAACCCGGGGGCGCGCGGGGCCCGCGCTGCGCAGACTGGCGGGGTGAGCTTCGTACCCGGCCTGACCCTGGCCCGCCGGTTCCACGACGAGGTGGTGGGTCCGCTGCTGGCGCGGCGGCTGCCCGGCCTGCCGTACTCCGCCGGCCTGCTCGACGGCGGTTCCGAGCTGCTCGGCCTCGACACGCCGCGCTCCACCGACCACGACTGGGGCCCGCGTACCCAGGTCTTCGTGGCGGACGCGCACGACGTGGCACCGGTACGGGCGGTGCTCGACGCGGAGTTGCCGGCGCGGTTCCTCGGCTGGCCGACCCGGTACGCCGGCGGGCCGGAAGCGCGGCTCGGCACGGTCCACGCCGACGGCGCCCGGCACGGCGTGAGCGTGGACGAGCTGGGCGGATGGCTGCGGGAGCGGCTGGGCACCGACCCGCGCTCCGGGCTGACGACCGCCGACTGGCTGGCGACACCGACGCAGCGGCTGGCGGAGCTGACCGGGGGAGCGGTGTTCCACGACGGGCTCGACGGCGCGCTCACCGCCGTCCGGGCCCGGCTCGCCTGGTATCCGGACGACGTGTGGCGGCACGTGCTGGCGTCCGGCTGGCAGCGGGTCGCGCAGGCCGAGCACCTGGCCGGCCGGTGTGCCGAGGTCGGCGACGACCTGGGCAGCCGGGTCGTGGTCGCCGGACTGGCCCGGGATCTGATGCGCCTCGGCCTGCTGTTGCACCGGCGCTGGCCGCCGTACGCGAAATGGCTCGGCACGGTGTTCGCGACGCTGCCGGCCGCGACGCCGGTGGTGGACGGGCTCGGCGCCGCGCTCGGCCCGGGTGACTGGGCGGCCCGGGAGCCCGGCCTGGTGGGGGCGCTGGAGACGGTGGCCGGCTGGACCAACGACGCCGCGCTGGCGCCGCCGGTGGACCCGGCCGCCCGGCCGTTCCACGACCGGCCGTTCCTGGTGCTGCACGCCGGCCGGTTCGTCGAGGCGCTGCGCGCCGCGATCACCGACCCGCAGCTGCGCGACCGGCCGCCGGTGGGGGCGGTGGACCAGTACGTGGACAACGTGGACGTGCTCACCCGCCCGGACCGGGCGCGCCGGGTGGCCGCTGCGGTTGTCCGCCCGCCGGTCGGGGCCTAGACTCCGATTCGGGTCGCATCGATCCGCGACTGTCTATCTCGTCTCCGAGGGTCCGGGCCGCCCGTCGCAGGCGCCTCGCCGGCGAGAACGCTGCCACCTGCGGCGTTCCCACCACCGAGGAGAACACATGCTGTCCAGAATGAGCAGACTCCGGCTGCTCGGCGCGGCGCTGGCCGCCGCCGGGCTCGCCGTCGGGGCGGCGCTCGCCCTACCGGGGCCGGCCTCGGCCGCCGCGCTGACCGAGGTGACGAACTTCGGCACCAACCCGAGCAACCTGCGCATGTACCTGTACGTACCGGACACCGTCGCGGCCCGCCCCGGGCTGCTCGTGGTGAACCACTACTGCACCGGCAGCGGCCCGGCCATGTACTCCGGCACCCAGTTCGCGGCGCTCGCCGACCGGTACGGCTACATCGTGGTCTACCCGTCGGTGACCCGCAGCAGCAAGTGCTTCGACGTCTCCTCGCCGCAGGCGCTGCGCCGCGACGGCGGCAGCGACCCGGTGGGCGTCAAGTCGATGGTGGACTACGTGCGGCAGCGCTACCCGGTCGACTCGCAGCGGATCTTCACCACGGGCACGTCGTCCGGCGCGATGATGACGAACGTGCTGCTCGGCGACTACCCGGACGTGTTCCGGGCCGGTGCCGCGTTTGCCGGTGTGCCGTTCGGCTGCTTCGCCACCACGAACGGCTCCGAGTGGAACAGCGAGTGCGCCAACGGCCAGGTGCTGAAGACCCCGCAGCAGTGGGGTGACCTGGTGCGCAACGCCTACCCCGGCTACACCGGCCCGCGCCCGCGGATGCAGCTCTGGCACGGCACGAACGACGAGACGCTGCGCTACCCGAACTTCGGCGAGGAGATCGACCAGTGGACCAACGTGAACGGGCTGAGCCAGACGCCCGCGTACACGGACAGTCCGCAGCCCGGCTACACCCGCACCCGCTACGGCGGCACCGGCGGCACCGCGACTGTCGAGGCGATCAGCATGCAGGGCGTCACGCACAACCTGCCGGTCGACGCGGCCCAGGCCATCCGCTTCTTCGGCCTGGACTCCACCGCGCCCCCGACCACGGCGCCCCCGACGACCGCGCCCCCGACGAGCGCGCCCCCGACGACCGCGCCCCCGACCACGGCGCCGCCGACCACCGCGCCGCCCACCACCGCGCCACCGACCACGCCGCCGCCGTCGGGCGCCTGCCGGATCGGGTACGTGGTGAACGCCTGGAACAACGGGCTGACCGCCGCGGTGACCATCACCAACACGTCCACCACCGCGCTCAACGGCTGGACCCTCGCGTTCACGCTGCCGGGCGGCCAGACGATCACCGGCGGCTGGAACGCCACGTACAGCCCGTCCAGTGGCGCGGTGACCGCCCGCAACGTGTCCTACAACGCGTCGATCCCGCCGGGCGGCTCGGTGGACATCGGCTTCCAGGCCACCCACACCGGCAACACCGGTAGACCCGGATCGTTCACGCTCAACGGCAACCCCTGCACGAGCGCCTGACCATCAGCGCCGGTACGCCGGGACGGCGGCATCCCCGAGTGATGCCCGCCGTCCCGGCGAACCCGGGCGCCGGCCCGCTCAGCGGGTCCGGGCCGCGGACGTGCGCGACGACGTCGTGACGGCGGCGGCCGGGACGCCGTCCACAGCGGAGCGCCCGGTCAGCCGGGCGAGGGCGGAGGCGACCAGCGGCCGGTAGATCCGTACCGAGTCGGCGAGCGCGGAGAAGTGCGAACCCGCGTTGTCGCCGTGGTAGTGGGTGGCGATCTCCACCTGCTCGACCGGCAGCCCGGCGCGCGCCAGCCGCAGCAGCACCGTCATCTCGTACTCGAACCGGTCGCCGGGGAGCGTGCCGAGCCAGCCGAGCAGGGCCGCCGGGTAGGCACGCAGGCCGGTCTGGGTGTCGCGCACGTCCCGGCCGGTCGCCAGCCGGAACGCCACCCGCGTCGCCGCGTTGCCGAACCGGCTGCGCGCCGGGACCTCACCCTCGAATTCGCGTACGCCAAGCGTCGGCGCTCCGGTGACGCGCATCCGCTCCGCCACCCGGCACACGTCGGGCACGCTGTGCTGGCCGTCGGCGTCCACACACACCACGTCGCGTCCCGGGTGACGCGTCGCGGCGTACCGGAAGCCGGTGCGCAGCACCACGCCCTTGCCCCGGTTGACCCGGCGGCGCAGCACCGTCGCGCCCCGGGCGCGGGCCGCGCGCAACACGGCGTCGGCGGCCGGGCCGCTGCCGTCGTCGACGACGAGCACGTCCGCGCCGGGCAGCGCGTCCTTCAGGTCGCCGACCAGCGGTGGCAGCCGGTCGCCCGGTCGGTACACCGGCACGAGCACGATCACGGGGCCTCCCGGGGTGGTCTCGCCCGCCGGCACGGCCCGCCGGGTCGATCGAGGACGGTCGTACCCCCGGCGCGCTCGCGTGAATCACCGTCGGGGCGTGAGGCGTCCGATCCGGTCGGCGGCGCGGGTCAGCGTCCGCTCGCGGCGCAGCGACGCCTCCGGGGTACGCACACCCAGGAAGCCGATCCGGCTGAACGCCCGGGCGGCCCGCTCCCGCCGCACGGGCACCGGATCGGGCGCGGTCACCGGCACGTCGGCCAGCGCCGGGCCGGACAGGCCGAGCACGCGCGCGGCGAGCAGCCGGACGCGCGGCAGGTGCCACGGGTGGGAGACCAGCCCGAGCGGGCGCCGCCCGGTGAACTCCGCCCCGCCCAGCAAGCCGTCCTGGACGGTGTGCGCCAGGTTCTGCACTGTGGTGCGGGAGCGGGTCTCGGCGGCCGACCGGGCGTACGCGTCGAGCCCGGCCTCGCGCGCCAGCGCCCGCATCAGCTCGGCCTCGCGGAAGCCGGGCGGCGGGCCCGGCGCGCCGGCCGGGCCGTGCGGCCAGCCGCCGGTGAACACCACCCGCGCGTCCGGCGCGCGCCGGAACGCCTCGGCGTGTGCCCGGACGTAGGCCACCGCGGCCTCGGTGCGCGCGACGCTCTCCGCGGTGAGCCGGTAGCCGCCGTCGCCGGCCACCACTCCGCGGCCGAAGACCAGCAGCACTGTGGCGGGAGGCGTCATCCCTTCACGGTACGGCGCGGATCACTCGTCGTCCGGCGGCCAGGGCGGCGTGCCGACGCCGGTGATGCGGACGCCGCCCCACGGGTCCACCTCGGTCAGCCGGGCCCGGGTGGCCCGTTCGCCGATCCGGACCTCCACGTCGCGGCGGCCGGAGCGCAGCAGCCGGACCAGGCGCGGCTCCGGCTCCACCCGCCCGGCCCAGTGGTAGCGACCGTCGACCGGCTCGAACCGTCCACCGGCGTGCAGCCGTACCGTGGTGCCGGCGATCTCGGCCGTGCCCTCCCACGTCATCTGTCGATCCGCTCGTGCGCGCGGGTCAGCTCCGGCGGCAGGTCCGCGCCGCGCCGGACCCCCTCGATGCCGCTCCACAGCAGCGTGGTCAGGTATTCGGTGAGCGCGGCCCGGTGGATCGGCTGCCCGTGCGTGGTCCACCAGTCGCCGACCGCCTGGACGAACCCGACCAGCCCGTACGCCCACGGCTCGGCCGGGCCGGCGTCGAGGCCGAGCGCGCGCAGCCGGTCGCCGATGACCCGGGCCAGCCCGGTCGCGACCTGCCGGCTGGTGCCGGTGACCACCTGCTGGATGCCGGGGTGCCCGGACTCGTGCACGAGGAACCGGTAGAGCGAGGGCTCGAACTCCACCACGCTCAGGTACGCGTCGATTGTCGCCTCGACCAGCGCCCGCTCCTCGCGTACCTGCTCCACGGCGGGCGCGATGGCGGCCACCACGCGTTCCGCGACCACCTCGCTGACCGCGAGCCAGAGCTGGGCCTTGTCGGCGAAGTAGCGGTAGAGCACCGGTTTGCTGACCCCGGCGGTGGCGGCGACCTGGTCCATGTCGACGGTCGGGCCGTGCCGCAGCAGCGCCTGCACGGCGGCCGCGATCAGTTCCTGCCGCCGCTGTTCGCGGTGGTCGGCCCAGCGGTCGCGCCGCCCGCCGGGGCGGGGCGCGGCCGGCTCCCCGGCGGAGTCGGGGCCATTGACATCGGTGGTGGTGCGTCGCATGCTACCACTCGTAACAGTTACTCGAAGTTACGTCAATATGGAGGGGTCATGGAGCGGACGACGGCCGGATTCCCCCGCGAGGCGGTCGCCGATCGACTGCTCTCCGCCTCGGTGCGCACCAGCTACGACCCCGTGGTCGACATCGACTGGTCGGCGCCGCCGGTGCCCGGCGCGTACTGGCTGCCGCCGTCGCGCAGCAGCCTCTACGGCACCGCGCTGTGGGACGGCCTCACCGAGGGCCAGCGGGTCGAGCTGACCAAGCACGAGGTCGCCAGCGCGGCCAGCGCCGGGATCTGGTTCGAGACGATCCTCATGCAGATGCTGATCCGGCAGTACTACGACGCCGACCCGACCAGCCGGCACGCCCAGTACGCGCTCACCGAGGTCGCCGACGAGTGCCGGCACTCCATCATGTTCGGCCGGCTCATCGAGGCGACCGGCGCCCCGGTCTACCGCGCCGAGCCGTTCGACCACCTGCTCGGACGCTGGCTCAAGTCCACAGCCGCGGGCCCGCAGATGTACGCGGCCATCCTGATCGCCGAGGAGATCCTCGACTCGTTCCAGCGCGAGATCATGGCCGACGAGTCGTTGCAGCCGCTGATCCGCATGGTGTCACGCATCCACGTGGTGGAGGAGGCGCGGCACGTGCGATTCGCCCGTGACGAGCTGACCCGGCAGGTCGAGGCCGCCGGGCCGGTGGCGCTCGCGTACGCGCGTCTGGTGATCGGCCGGGCCGCGTACTCGATCACGCGGCGGCTGGTGCACCCGCGGGCGTACGCGGCGGTCGGGATCGACCCGGCGGCCGGCCGGGCCGCGGCGCGGGCCAACCCGCACTGGCGGGCCACGCTGCGCTGGTCCGCGCAGCGAATCGCCGACCACCTGACCGAGCTGGGACTCGTCGCCGGGCCGGGCCGGGTGCTGTGGCGCCGGGCCGGGCTGGTGGAGGGCTGACCGGCGGCGACCCGAAGGGGAAGGACCGCCGCCGGCCGCCCGGTCAGGAGGTGGGGAAGTTGTCCGGGGTACGGATCCGGTCGCGCATGTACGCGCCGGACTCGGTGAGCACCGACGTCCCGCCGAACGAGCCGGACGCGCAGGTGCCCGGCCGCAGCGCCGCCGAGCCCTCGGGGGCGTCCGAGAACGTCCAGTTGGCGTAGCTGATCTTCAACCGGTCGAGCAGGTCGAGCCAGGCGTTGCTGCTGGCGGTGTCGACGGCGCCGTCACCGGTGTAGGTGACGGTGCCGAACTCGGTGACGAACAGCGGGAGCCGGCTCGCCGCCCGCTGCACCTCGTTGCGGTAGTTGTCCTTGTGCGACGCGGCGTAGAAGTGGAACGTGTACATGATGTTCTGCGCCCGCACCGGGTTGTCGACGATCTCGTCGGAGTTGGCGCCGTCGGAGACGCCGAGCGAGGACCAGCCGCGCGTGCCGACGATGACCACCGCGTCCGGGTCGTTCGCCCGGATCACCGGGATGACCTGCTCGGCGTAGTTGCGGATGGTCGACCAGCTGACCCCGTTCGGTTCGTTGGTGATCTCGTAGATCACGTTCTTCTTCGCGGCGTTGCGCGCCGACACGTTGGCGAAGAACGTCTTGGCCCGGTCCAGGTTGTACGTCGGGTCGCCGGGCGTCAGCGTGTGGAAGTCGATAAGCGCGTACATGCCCCGGGCCTCGGCCTTGTCCACGAGCGAGTTCACCTGGTTGGTGAAGCCGGCCGGGTTGGTCTCGTAGCCCTGCTCCTGCACGTACATCGAGATGCGCAGCAGGTCGGCACGCCAGTCGTTCGCCAGCACGTCGAGCGAGGCGTCGGTGTAGCAGTTGGCGAACCACTGGAGGCCGTGGGTGCTCATGCCGCGCAGCTGGATCGGCCGTCCGTACTGGTTGCAGAGGTTGACGCCGCAGACCCGCAACTGGCCGTTGATCGCGACCGGCGTGGTGCCGGTCGGCGGGGGTGGCGTCGTGGGCGGCGGGGTCGTGGGCGGGGGAGTGGTCGCCGGTGGCGGCGTGCTCGTGCCGCCGGTGCAGGCCGTGCCGTTGAGCGTGAACGACGTGGGGCTCGGGTTCGACCCGGTCCACGAGCCGTTGAAGCCGACTGTGGTGCTCGCGCCGGTGCCGAGCGCGCCGTTGTAGTCCAGGCTGCGCGCGGTGACCGCCGGGCCGCTCTGCTGCCAGGTGGCCGACCAGCCCTGCACGACCCGCTGGCCGCCGTCGGGGAAGGTGAAGCCCAGCGTCCAGTTGCTCACCGGGTCGCCGAGGTTGCGCACCGTGACGCCGGCGGTGAAGCCGCCGGGCCACGAGTTGGTGGTGTAGGTGACGGCGCAGCCGGTCGCCGCCATCGCGTTCGTCGACGGCAGCACGGCGGTCGCCGCCAGGGCGAGCGCGCCTACCGCGCCGCCGACGAGCAGGTGCCGCCGGGACGGGCGGGGAATCGAGAACATACGGGAAGGTCCCATCGTCTGGATGGTGATCGGACGGTGCCCGTCGTGAACCTGCCCGGAAAGCTCGACGTGGCGGCCTGGGGGAGCGCTCCCACGGCAGAGCGTAGAGGTGGACGCCGATGCGTGCAACCACCGCGGCTCAGCGGCCGCCGCGCCGCCCGCCGTAGAGCCGCAGCGCGTTGCAGACGTCGAACACGCCCGGCACGTCCCAGGCCAGCTCGGCGGCGACCAGACGCGTCGCCGGGTCGGCCACCAGGCCGGCGAGGATGACCACCCGGTTCTGCACGGTCACGGTGATCTGCTGCCGCCGGGTGGTCCAGTCGGCGCTGAGCCGCTGCGCGACGAGCGACGCGAGCCGGGTGTCCGCGTCGTCGGGATCCGGCCCGCCGCCGGTGAACGGGAACTCGGGGTACGGCCAGGGCATCACCACGGGGAGGGCTCCTTCTGTTCGGTCAGGACCGGCCGGCGGGACGCGGGCCCCGGTGCCGGGACGCGGCCGTCGACGACTGTGAAGACGCCGTCGAGCCGCATGGTGTGCAGCACGGTGAGCACGAACCGCGACGGCGACAGCAGGCCCAGCCGCCGGCCGTCGCGCCGGGCGTCCTGGTGCGCGCGCACCAGCAGGCTGAGCCCGGCGGAGTCGATCACCTCCAGCCCGGACAGGTCGACCAGCTCCAGGTCGCCGCGGACGGAGCGCTCGGCGAGGGCACGGCGTACCGTCGCGGCCGGGTCGACGTCGTGGGCGGCCGGTGTGCCGGCGACCTGTTCCAGCTCGTCCAGGCCCAGGCCGTCGTCGGCGATGGCCGCCCGGGTGCTGCACCGGGGGCAGTGGTGCGGTCCGGACGCGAACGGGGAGCCGACCCAGTCGTGCTCGAACACCAGCGTCCACACCACCTCGGCGTCGGGCAGTGTGGCGCCCGTGCCGGTGACGCTGTCGCCGCAGCCGTCGCAGATGAGCATCATCAGGTGGTCCGCGGGTACGACAGTCACACCTCCTCCTTTCGCCGGCCACCCGGCGCGGGCGGCGTCTGCCCCTCGGCCTCCGACCGGCCGGCGGCCACCACCGCGAGCACGACCGCCACGGCGGCGAAGCCGATCTCGACCATCAGCGGCAGCAGCGTCGAGCCGCCGGTGCGGTGATCAACCAGCCCGACCACGATCGCGCCGAGCAGTGCGGCCGCCACGCCGAGCGCGAGCGTCAGCCAGACCGGGACGGCCTTGCGCCCGGGCAGGACGAGGCGTCCCAACCCGCCGACGGCCAGGCCCACCACGAGCGCTCCGACGAGCGTGCTGCCGGTCACCTATCCTCCTCAGCGTGCTGCGGACGCGACCCGGGCCCGGCCGCGCGCGGCCGGACGGGGCGTGTCGACGACGGGTACCGCACCGAGCCCGGAGGTCTCCAGGATGCGCCGGATCCGCGGGTGTGGATTGCTCAGCGTGAGCCGGCCGTCCTGCCGCGCCAGCCGGCGGTGCACGTCCAGCAGCAGCGCGACGGCGGCCGGGTCCACATGCCGGCATCCGGCGAGGTCGATCGTCAGCTCGCGGGGCCGCAGCGCGAGGATGCGGTCCAGCACGTGGGCGACCTCGGGCAGCCCGGCGAGGTCCAGCTCGTCGGTGATGTCCACGCGCACGTGCGGCACGGCGGACTCCGGCGGGGACGGCAGGGTGGCGGGCATCGCGTCGCTTCCGTGGTCGGATCGGGGCAGACCTCACTCTGCGCGCGGATCTTGGAGGTCCCCGGACGGTTGTATGACGGTTCGATGACAAAAACCACGAACGGCCTACGCGATTGGGCGACCCGTGCGGGGCCGGTCATGATGCCCATATGACGGCCGTACTGGTGATCGAGGACGACGACCGCATCCGGCTCGCGCTGCAGCTCGCCCTGGAGGAGGAGGGCTACGAGGCGTACGGCGAGCCGACCGCCGAGGACGGCCTGCGCCGGCAGCGGGAGAAGCCGGCGGACTACGTGCTCGTCGACCTGATGCTGCCCGGCATGAACGGCTTCGACTGCATCCGGCAACTGCGCCGCGACGACGACGTGCCGGTCGTGGTGATCAGCGCCCGCGACGACACCCACGACATCGTCGCCGCGCTGGAGGCCGGCGCCGACGACTACGTGGTGAAGCCGGTCGCGATCAAGGAGCTGTCCGCCCGGCTGCGGGCGCTGCGGCGGCGCGTACGCACGGTGTCCGGACCCGTCCCCGCCCAGTTCTTCGGCGACCTGGAGATCAGCGCGGAGGCCGGCGAGGTGCGGCGCTCGGGCCAGCCGGTGCCGGTCACCCGGACCGAGTTCCGGCTGCTCTGCGAGCTGGCCGAGCACGCCGGGCGGGTGCTGTCGCGCCAGCAGTTGCTCAGCCGGGTCTGGGGCTACGAGACCGGCGACGAGCGGCTGGTCGACGTGCACGTGGGCCGGCTGCGGCAGAAGATCGAACCCGACCCGGCCAATCCGCGCCACCTGGTCACCCTGCGCGGTCTCGGCTACAAGCTGCAGCGATGACCCGTCCCGGACTCCGCGCCCGGGTCACCGCGGCGTTCGCCGTCGGCGCGTTGCTGCTGTCGGCGCTGATGGCCCTCTTCTCGTACGACCTGACCCGGCGCTCGCTGCTCGACGAGCGGGAGCGCGCGGCGGTGCGGGCCGCCTACTACGACGCCGCCGTGGTCCGCTCCGGCCTGGACACCGGCACCCCGGACGTGGTGGCGGTGCTGCGCTCGCTCGACACCGGCAGCGCCCGCCGGCCGCTGCTGCACCTGCCCGACGGCTGGTACGCCCGGACCGCCGACGTGGGCGCCAGCTCGGTGCCGCCGGAGTTGCAGCGCATGGTGGCCGACGGCAAGCCCGCGGTGCAGCGCATCCGGCTCGACGGTCAGCCCGCGCTGCTGGTCGGCGTACCGCTGCCCGGCGCGCTCGGCTACTACGAGCTGACCTCGCTGCGGGAGGTCGAGGAGACCTTCCAGGTGGTGGGGCTGGCGCTGATCGCCGTGGCGATCATGGTCGCCGGGGCGGGCGCGGCGCTCGGCTGGTACGCCACCCGGCACAGCCTGCGGCCGCTCACCGCGGTGGCCGACGCGGCGGAGCGGATCGCGGGCGGCGATTTCGCCACCCGGCTCGACCCGACCACCGATCCCGACCTCACCCGCCTGTCCAGCTCGTTCAACGAGATGGTCGACAAGCTGGTGCACCGCATCGAGCGGGACCGGCGCTTCGCCGCCGACGTGAGCCACGAGCTGCGCTCGCCGTTGCAGACCCTGTCCGCCGCCGCGAGCGTGCTCAACCGTCGCCGGGAGCACCAGGACGAACGCACCGCGACCGCGGCGGGCCTGGTGGCCGACGAGGTGACCCGGTTCCAGCGCCTGGTCGACGACCTGATCCAGCTGGCCCGCACCGAGCAGCCGGCCCACCGCGAGACGGTCGACGTGGTGGAGCTGGCCCGGGCCTGCTGCCGGGAGCGGTCGCTGCCGGAGAGCCTGGTGACTGTCGACGGCGACGCCCCGCACCTGTGGTGGGTCGACCGGCGCAGGTTCGCCCAGACACTGCTGAACCTCGTCGAGAACGCCGAGCGGTACGGCGGCGGGCCGGTCGCCGTACGCCTGGGCGGGCGCGACGGCGTGGGCGTGCTGGAGGTCGACGACGCCGGTCCGGGCGTGCCACCCGCCGACCGCGAGATCATCTTCGACCGGTTCGTCAGGGGCCGGGCGGCGCACGACCGGGCCGGCACCGACGGCACCGGCCTCGGGCTCGCCCTGGTGGCGCAGCACGCCGCCGCGCACGGGGGAACGGCCGCCGTGCTGGACCGCGAGCCCGGCGCGCGCTTCCGCGTGGAGCTGCCCGGAGCGATGCGATGAGCCGGCGGCGGCTCCTGCCCGGCCTGCTCGTGGCCGTGCTGCTGGCCGGCTGCGGGGTGCCGGTGGACGACGAGCCCCGGCTGGTGCAGACGCCGCCCGGTGCGTTCCCGACCCCGGCCGTTTCCTCGACCGTCGACGCGGACGGGCGGGTGGACGAGCCGTTCTGTTTCGTCCGGGACGACGGCCTGGTCGTGGTCAAGCGCCGGGTCGACGGGCTGCCGGGGGTGGACGCGCACCTTCAGCACCTGCTGGCCGGGCCGGACGGCGGCGAGCGCCGGCAAGGGCTGAGCACGGCGCTTCCGGGCACCGTGGCGGTGGCCGGGGCGACGCTCGTCGGCACGCTGGCCACCGTCGACGTGCGCCAGGCGGGGGAGGAGACCGGCCGCAACGACGAGGTGCTCGCCTTCGGGCAGATCGTGTGCAGCCTCACTCAACGGCCCGACGTGTACAGCGTCGTGTTCCGCCGGGACGGGCAGCCGCTGGAGGTGCCGCGCGCGGACGGAAGCCTCTCCGCGCTGCCGCTCACCGCCGCCGACTACCGGCCGCTGATGCCCCGCTGACGCACCCTGATCGACCCTATGTCCGCATTGACACGAAATCTCCATCGTCCGTTCGGTTGATTTGGCCGTGGCCTTTGGTCTAGTGTGGCTGGCACGACCGGTGTGGGAGGCCACCCGTTCTCCGAGGACAGGAAGGGCAGCATGACCACGATGACCATGGCATCGACCGCGACCGAGGTGCACCGCGCGCCGCAGACCGGTGAGGAGTCCCGTGCCAGCGAGCTGATCACGGCGCTCGCCGCACTGCCCGCCGACCACCCGCAGCGGGCCGCCCTGCGCAACCAGGTCATCGAGGCGTGGCTGCCGCTGGCCAACCACCTCGCCGCCCGCTACAGCGGTCGCGGCGAGCCCGCCGGCGATCTGGCGCAGACCGCGGCGCTCGGCCTGATCAAGGCGGTCGACCGGTTCGACGCCTCGCGCGGTGTCGACTTCGCCGGCTTCGCCATCCCGACGATCCTGGGCGAGATCAAGCGGCACTTCCGCGACCGCACCTGGAACATCCGGGTCCCGCGCCGCCTCCAGGAGCTGCGGCTGCGCATCTCCGAGGCCAACAGCACGCTGACCCAGACGCTCAACCGGGCCCCGACCGTCGCCGACATCGCCGCCCACCTCGACGTCACCGAGGAAGAGGTCCTCGAGGGCCTGGAGGGCGCCCGCGCGTACAACGCGGTCTCGCTGTCCACCCCGATCGGCGACGGCGACAGCGCCACCGAGCTGGGCGACACCCTCGGCGCCGAGGACAACGAGTACGAGCTGGCCGAGCTGCGCGCCTCGCTGGGCCCGGCGCTCGCCACCCTCGACGAGCGCGAGCAGAAGATCCTCACGCTGCGCTTCTACGGCAACCTGACCCAGAGCGAGATCGCCGCCCGGGTCGGTGTCTCCCAGATGCACGTGTCCCGGCTGCTCGCCCGCGCGCTGACCAAGCTGCGTGGCCAGCTCACCGAGGCCTGATCCACCCCGACCACGACCCCCGCCGGCCACCCGGCGGGGGTCGAGTCGTGTGCACCCACTCCGGACCCTCTGTAGATCTTGGTACGGAAGCGCCCCCATGAGGGCGGGCCCGTACCAAGATCCGCGCAGTCCTGACCCCGGCCGGCGGACTCTGCGTTGATCTTGCACTTTCGGCCCTATTCTTGTCGGGATTGTTCCCTCTGCCGGGGCCGAAAGTGCAAGCTCGCGGGGGCGAGGGTCAGTGGGGGAGGGCTGTGGACAGACGGCGGACGGCTTCGTCCATCTGTTCGGGTGGGGCGGCGGCGTAGGTGAGGCGCAGGTGCGGGGCGGGGGGTTCGGCCGCGTACCAGGGGCGCCCCGGGAAGACGGTGACCCCGGCCGCGGCGGCCGCCGCCGTCACCGCGACGTCGTCGACGCCGTCGGGCAGGCGTACCCACAGGTGCAGGCCACCGCGGGGGACGTCGCGCGGCGCCAGTGCCGGCAGGTGCCGGTCCAGCGCGGCGAGCAGCGCCTCCCGCCGGGCCCGCAACTCCCGGCGCAGGGTACGGCGGTGCCGGTCCCACGCCGGCGCGGTGAGGAACTCCAGCGCGGCCTGTTGCAGCGGCCCGGCGACGAAGAGGTCGTCGAGCAGGCGGGCGGCGCGCAGCCGCGCCCCGGCCGGCCCGCGCGCGCCGAGCGCGGCGATCCGCAGGCCGGGCGCGGCCGGCTTGGTCAGCGACCGCAGGTAGACGACGTGCCCGTCCGGGTCGTCGGCGGCGAGCGGCGGCGGGGCCTCGCCGTCGACGGTGAGGTCGCGGGCGTAGTCGTCCTCGATCAGGAACGCGCCGGCCTCGCGTACCGCCTCGGCGACCTGGTCGCGGCGGGCCGGTGCGAGCGTCGCGCCGTGCGGGTTGGCGTGCAGCGGCTGGCAGTAGAACACCCGCGCGCCGGTGCGGGCGAACGCGGCGGCGAGCTGGTCGGGCCGTACCCCGTCGGAGTCGGCGGGTACGGGCACCACCCGCAGCCCGGCCGCGCGGGCGGCGGCGAGCGCGCCGAGGTAGGTGGGGGACTCGACCAGAAGCGTGTCGCCGGGCGTGGTGAGTGCCCGCAGGGTCGACGAGAGCGCGGCCTGCCCGCCCGGGCAGATCACCATGTCCTCGGCGCGCAGGCCGCCACCGGATTCGCGGGCGAACCAGGCTCGCAGGTCCGCCCGCCCCTCCACCGGGCCGCGCTGCCACGTGGCGGGCTGGCGGGCGGCACGGGCGAGCGCCGCGCCGAGTGCGGCGGCGGGCTGGAGATCCGGGTCCAGGTAGCCACCGGTCAGCGGGATCGCGCCCGCCGGAGGTAGGGCCAGCAGCGCCTGCATCTCCTCCTCGCCGCCCCGCCTCGGGCCCAGCGCGACCGTCTGCCACGACAGGTCCGCCCGCTGCGGCCCGGTGCGCCGGGCGGCCACGAACGCGCCACGCCCCGGCCGCGTCTCGATCAACCCGTCCGCGACGAGCCGCCGGGTCGCCTCGGCGACTGTCACGGGGGAGACGTGATGGCGCGCGGTCAGCTCCCGCACGGACGGCAGCCGCGTGCCCGGGGCGGCGGATGCCGCCAGCGCACCCAGGTGCCGGACGAGGTGGTCGATAGCGCTACCATCATTCATGAAGGAACAGAGTAGCGCTACTGCCGTGATGACGGTAACGGTCAGGCCGGGCGGCGGGGTCGCCCCCGGCACGCTGGGGGTGCTGGCCTTCAGCATGTCGCTGCCGGCCACCCGCGTCGCGGTGCACACACTCGACCCCTGGTTCGTCGCGTTCGGACGCGCGGTCGGCGCGGCGCTGCTGGCGTGGGCCTACCTGCGCCTGACCGGTGCGCCGCGCCCCACCCGGGACCAGTGGCGACGGCTGTCGATCGTCGCGCTCGGCGTCGTCGTCGGCTTCCCGCTGTTCACGTCGCTCGCGCTCACCACGCAGACCTCCGCGCACGGCGCGGTGGTCGTCACCGTGCTGCCCGCCATGACCGCGGTGTTCGCGGTGCTGCGGGCCGGGGAGAGGCCGCCGCCGCTGTTCTGGCTCGCCGGCGCGGCCGGTCTGGCGCTGGTGCTCGCGTTCCTCACCGCCGGCGGCTCGATCCGCGGCGCGCTGTCACCGGCCGACGCGTTCCTGCTCGCCGCCGTGGTGCTCTGCGGTCTCGGGTACGCCGAGGGCGGCAGGCTGGCCCGCGAACTCGGCGGCGCCCGGACGATCTGCTGGGCGTTGCTGCTGTCGCTCCCGGTCACCGTGCCGGTCACCGGGATTGCCGCGTTCCTGCACCGCCCGCAGGGCGGCGTCGCCGCCTGGACCGGATTCGGCTACCTCACAGTCGTGTCGATGTTCCTCGGCTTCTTCGCCTGGTACGCCGGGCTGGCCCGGGGCGGGATTGCCAAGGTCGGCCAGATCCAGCTCGTCCAGCCGGTGCTCACGCTGGTGTGGTCGGCAGTGCTGCTGGGTGAGGCGGTCACGCCCGGCGCGCTGGTGGTGGCGGGTGCGGTGCTCGCCTGCGTCGTGCTCATCCAGCGCACCCGGGGCGGCGCGGCGCCGGGCGTGACAGCGGGTCATCAGGCGTCGGTGAACAAGGCGGCGTAGCGGTTCAGGTGCAGCCGCCAGCCCCGTCGTGAGCGACGCCGTCGCGGACCGACTCCCAGCCCGGACCCCGCCTCAGCAGGCCGGGATGGCGCCGGTCACGCTGGAGACGTACGCGTGGCTGACGAAGTGACCTGACGCGAGTCGGTTCCACTGGCTGGTCGTCCGGTACGGCCCGCTCACCGACTGGCCGGTGACCGAGCACTCGATCGGCACGTTGGCGTAGGTGGCGGCCAGCCCGACGACGGGGTTGCTCGTGGCCGGGCCGGAGCGGATGTTGAGCGGGCCGCTGCCGATCCGGCCCCGGGTGCCGCTGCCGGTCCAGAGGTAGGCGACGTCGACCCAGGCGTTGTCGGTGAGCAGCAGTCCGTCCCAGAACGTGCCGTCGGCGAGGTCGATGCCGGCCGGGCTGCCCACCACGCGCCCGAACTGGTCCCGGCCTCCGTTGTAGCCGCTCTGGTACGCCGCCTGCGCCTCGGGCCGGCCCTGCGGCAGGTCCTTCCACGACTCGCGGACACTGCTCGGGTTCCAGTAGTCGTCCTTCGTGTTCCACGGCCCCATGTCCCAGACCGGCGCGTACTCGCAGCGGCTGCGGGTCGTGGTGCAGACCCGGACGGTGTAGTCGCCGGTGTTCCTCGGCGCCAGGCCACGGGCCGACGGCAGCGCGACGAAGTGGTCCCGCGAGACGATCACGTGCCCGTTGGCGGTGGTGCCGCCGACCAGCCCCTCCCGCGTGGCGTACACCCGGTAGGTGAGGCCCGGGGTGGCGGCCGTGACGGCGGCGACCGAGTCGGCGACGAGCCGGACCGCGCGCACGGTGGGCGCGGCGGTCGGCCGCTCGGCGGTGAGGGCCACCCGGATCTGCACCCGGGTGACCGGCTGGTCGAAGACGGCGGCGCCGGAGAGGGACCGCCACTCGGTCCACGCGCCCGATCGCCAGCCGCGTGCCGCCACCTCGACGGCGCCGCCGGGGGTCGCCTCGACGTCGGCCCGGACCCGGTTGGCCGGCGCGGCGAGTGGGTGGGGCGCGGTGACGAGCATGCCCCCGGCCGTCGGCCGGCGCTGGGCTGCCGGCCGGCTCGCCGTGTCGGCGAGGCGCAGTCCGGCGTCGGTCCAGCGGACGCCGACGTCGTCGGCGTCGACGACGGTGAGGTCGGCGGTCCACGCGCTGCCGGTGGCCGTGGGTTCCGCCGGGGGTGCGGCGGGCGCCGGGGAGACGGCCAGGACGGCGGCGAGCGCGCCGGCGGCCGCGGCCAGCGGGGTCCTGCGGGGATGGGGCATGGCGCTCCTCGTGAGGGCAGTAAGTAGACGAGTGTCGATCTCCAGAGTGAGGTGCAGGCAACCACCGATCGCGCGTCCCGTCAAGAAGGCGGCGCGGCCGGGCGGTGCAAAAAACCTGCAAACGCCAGCTCTTGCCTTCCTGGAAAGCGCTTTCATACGATTGCGTTACATCGATGTTTCATGTGCGGGCCGGGCATCGCAGATGAACCACATTCGCTGGCGGCGCGCCTGATCGCGTCGCGGCTCCTCATTATTCCCATTCGGTGGCTGCCGCTGCTCGGCGGCGATTCCCGCATGCTCGAAAAAGGAATGAGGCGACATGAGAAGAACAGTCACGCTGCGACTCCACGCGGCACTGGCAACGGCGGTCGTCGGTATCGCCGTCGCCGTGGTGATGCCGTCCCCGCAGGCGTCGGCGGCGGCGGGCAGCGCCACCGGCTACGCCACCCAGAACGGCGGCACCACCGGCGGCGCGGGCGGCCAGACCGTACGCGCCACCACCGGCACCGCGATCCACGCGGCGCTGTGCAACCGGGCCAGCAGCAGCACCCCGATCACCATCGAGGTGACCGGGACCATCAACCACGGCAACACCAGCAAGGTCTCCGGATCGAGCTGCAACACCGCCGACGGCGTGATCGAGCTGAAGCAGATCAGCAACGTCACCCTCATCGGGGTGGGCAGCGGTGCCGTCTTCGACCAGCTCGGCATCCACATCCGCGACTCGCGCAACATCATCATCCGCAACGTCACGGTGCGCAACGTCAAGAAGTCGGGCTCGCCGACCTCCAACGGCGGCGACGCGATCGGCATGGAGAGCACCGTCCGCAACGTGTGGGTCGACCACGTCACGCTGGAGGCGTCCGGTGGCGAGTCGGAGGGCTACGACGGCCTGTTCGACATGAAGGACGACACCCAGTACGTGACGCTGTCGTACAGCATCCTGCGCAACTCCGGCCGGGGTGGCCTGATCGGATCCAGTGAGAGCGACCGCGGCAACGGCTACATCACGTTCGAGCACAACCTGTACGAGAACATCGACTCCCGTACGCCGTTGCTGCGCGGCGGCATCGCCCACATGTACAACAACCACTACAACGGGCTGCACGAGTCGGGCATCAACTCCCGGGCCGGCGCGCGGGCCAAGGTGGACAACAACTACTTCCGCAACTCCAAGGACGTGCTCGGCACGTTCTACACCAGCGAGCGCGGCACCTGGCAGGTCAGCGGCAACATCTTCGACAACGTGACCTGGTCCTCGCCCGGCAGTGACAACTACCCGGCGGGTCCGAACGTGACGTCCACGACCACTGTGAGCGTCCCGTACTCGTACCGGCTCGACGGGGCGAGCTGCGTGCCGGACATCGTGCGGCAGACCGCCGGCGCCAACACCGGCCTGCGCGTCTCCGACGGCAACTGCACGCCGCAGTCCCCGGCCCCGACCACGCCGGGGCCGACCACCCCGGCGCCGACCACGCCGCCGCCGGGAACGACCACGCCGCCCCCGTCCGGCGGGACCAACCTGAGCCTCGTCTCCGGTGCCGGCGCGGACGGTTCCAGCAAGGCCGACGGCACCAGCTACGGCAACGTGCGCGACGGCAACCTGAGCACGTACTGGTCGCCGTCCGGGTCGACCGGCACGATCTCGATCAAGTGGGGCTCGGCCACCACCGTGTCCCGCGTGGTCATCCGTGAGCCGTCCGGCACCTCGGGTTCGATCGGGTCGTGGCAGCTCGTCAACAACGACAACGGCGCGGTGCTCGCCTCCGGCAGCGGGGCCGGCCAGATCACCTTCGGCGCGACCTCGCTGAAGAAGATCAACTTCAAGATCAACAGCTCCAGCGGTACGCCGAGAGTCGGCGAGTTCGAGACGTACGCCAGTTAGTAGTCACAAACGAGCGGGGGGGGGGGGGGGGGGGGCGGCCCCCCCCCGGGCCGGGGGGGGGGCGGCGGGGGGGGTGGGGGGGGGTGTGTTTTAACAGGCCGCCCAGAAAACAGAGCAGAGGGATGGAGGAAGCACA